>CAVTAT010000001.1:0-408668 GCA_963732745.1 uncultured Alphaproteobacteria bacterium
TGGGTGATGAGCTGGCCGGCGGGCGAGGCCGCCGACCTGCACAGCCACGACGGGTTCGTCGCGTTCCACGTGGTCAGCGGCACGGTGGTCGAGGAGCGCTACGTCGGCGCGGAGCTGGTCACCATCGAGGTGCCCGCCGGCGACACCCTGCTCGTGCCGCCATCGACGCCGCATCGGCTGATCAGCACCGCGGTCACCACCACGGTCCATGTCCACGCCAAGGACATCCCATCCAAGGACATCCCATCCCGGGACATGGCGTGACGACGACCACCGTCGAGCCACTCACCGGCACGATCGGCGCCGTCGTCCACGGCGTCGACCTCACCCGGCAACTGTCCGACGACCAGGTCGCCGCCGTCCGTGCGGCACTGCTCGAGTTCCGAGTCGTCTTCCTGCGCGACCAGCACATCACGCCCACGCAGCAGGTCGCGTTCGCCCGCCACTTCGGCACGCTCACACCGGCTCACCCACTCGTCGGCGGGCTCGACGCCGAACACCCCGAAGTGCTGCAGCTCGACAGCGCCGACTACCCCCTCGGCGTGGGCAGCCGCGGCAAGGGCACCAGCTACAACAACCGCTGGCACACCGACGTCACGTTCTCGGCCACGCCGCCGGCGTTCGCGGTGCTCGCCGGCAAGCAGATCCCTCGGCGCGGCGGCGACACGTTGTGGGCGGATCTCGTCGACGCGTACGCCACGCTCAGTCCCCCCATCCAGCGTCTGCTCGACGACCTCGTGGCCGTGCACGACGCCGGTGCCACGTTCAATCGATTCCGCGCCGAAGACCCCACTGGCGAGCAGCGCGCCAAGCTGTCGGCGCTCGAGCCCGTCCGTCATCCGGTGGTGCGCGTGCACCCCGAGACCGGCGAGAAGGCGTTGTTCGTCAACGAGACGTTCACCGCAGCCATCGAAGGCCTCAACGCAGCCGAGAGCGACGCGCTGCTCCACATGCTCTACGCGCACATCGTCGCCCCCGAACGCGTCGTGCGGTGGCATTGGCGCAACGGCGACATCGCGGTGTGGGACAACCGCGCCACGTCGCACTACGCCGCAGCCGACTACACCGAGCGGCGGTTGATGCACCGAATCACCGTCGCCGGCGACCGACCCGTGGGAGTCCGCGGACCGATCGATTGAGCCGGGGTCGCGCCGCGGTCGTAGCATTCGACGCGATGGACTTCTCCTGGACCGGCGAGCAGATCGCGCTACGTGAGAGTGCCGCGGGTGTCGCCGCCGACGCCGTGGCCCGCTTCGGCCGGCACAACGATTCGTGGATCAACGGCTACTCGAAGGAGTTCTCCAAGGAGCTCGCCGCGCACGGCTGGATCGGCATGACGTGGCCCGACAACGAGTACAGCGGTGCCGCGCGTGCCCGGCATCGATCGCCTCATCGTCGGCGAGGAGATGATCAAGGCCGGCGCTCCGATCGCCGCGTCGTGGTTCGCCGACCGCCAGATGGGTCCCGCGCTGCTGGCGTACGGCACGCCGGATCAGCAGGCGGCGTTCCTGCCCGGCATCGTCGCCGGCGAGACCACGTGGTGCATCGGCATGAGCGAGCCGAACGCGGGCAGCGACCTCGCCAGCCTGAAGACCACCGCCGAGCTCCAGGGCGACACCTACGTCATCAACGGCCAGAAGATCTGGACCAGTTTCGGCGCGGTCGTCCGACTACTGCTACCTGATCTGCCGCACGCGCACGAGGGCCCGCCGCACGCGGGCATCAGCGAGATCATCGTGCCGATGGACTCCCCCGGCATCGAGGTGCGGCCGATCAAGGACATGACCACCAACCGGCACTTCTGCGAGGTGTTCTTCACCGACGTGCGCGTGCCCGCGGCGAACCTCGTGGGCCAGGAGGGCGGCGCGTTCAAGCAGACGATGCGCCAGCTCGAGCACGAGCGCGGCGGCATCGACCGGCTGGTGTCAGCAACCACGCGCTGTACCTGATGGCGCTCGAGCGCGCCGACACGAACCGACCCCGTGACGCGCGACCAGATCGCGTCGCATCGAGATCGCATACCGCATCGGCCGAATCCTCGTGGTGCGCGAGGTGCTCAAGCAGGCGCCGGCCGGGTTCAGCGCGGCGACGAAGTGCTTCTGCACCGAGCACGAGGTGCGCGTCGCCGACTTCGTGTTCCGGGTGCTCGGACCGGCCGGCACGCTGTGGGACGACGTCACCACGCGGCCTGTCGTACGCGCCCGGCTACACGATCATGGGTGGCACGTCCAACGTGATGCGCAACATCCTCGGCGAGCGGGTCCTCGGCCTGCCGCGCTGATCGGGCCGACGACGCTCGTGATCGATTGGCACGCGCCTACACCCGAGTGAGGCTCACCATCACGAGCGCGAGCACGGCGAGTCCCATGCCGAGCGCCTGCCACTTCGACACGCGCTCGCCGTCGATCGCGAACGCCAACGCAACCGTGCTTGCCGGGTAGAGCGACGCGACGACGGCCACCACCGACAGCAGTCCGCCGCGCACCGCCGCGAGGTAGAACACGTTCGCCGCCATGTCGAACACACCGGCCACCACCGCGAGCCCCATCGACGCGCGATGCGGGGCGGGCCGGAGGCCGGCTGCCGCTGCAATGCCGAGCAGCAGCGGCACCGACGCGATCCTCGCGATGACGAGCGGCCACATCCCCGAATCGGGGTCGGTGCGGTCGAGCGCCACGAACAGCAGCCCGAAGCACGCCCCCACCGCGACCGCCAGCGCCACGATGCGCGGCGGTGTGGAGTGCTGGTGCGTTCCCAGCGCACCGCTCACCAGTGCCACCGCGCCCACCGCCACGACGATGCCGACCAGCGCGAGTGTGCTGGGGCGTTCGCCCGTGGCGAGGCCCACCACCACCGGCACCGCCGCGCCCACCACGGCGCTCACCGGTGCCACCACCGTGACCTCGCCGTGCGCGAAGCCGTGGTACAGCCCGGCGATGCCGAGCGCGCCGACGACACCACCGGCCATGCTCCACCACCACGTGGACGCTCCCGGAACGGGTGTGCCCATGACGAGCGTGGCGACGAGCACCATGACGAAGCTGATGGTCTGTCCAGTGGCGGCCACCACGACGCTCGGTTGGTGCCGGCTCGCCCGACCGCCGAACCAGTCGCCCACGCCGTACACGACGGCTGAGCACAGGGCGAGCAGGACGGGCATGGCCGCCCAGTCAATCAGTTCCGGCGAGCGTCACCCTTTGACGTAGCTGAACTTCTCGGCCACTTTGCCGTCGCGAACTCGGAACACGTCGACACCGCGTACCGAGCCACCGTCGTAGCGGTAGCACCACCGCAACGTGGCGCGGTTGCCGGCGATCACGCACTCCTCGGTCTCGAACGAGGCCGACGGCGACGACGCGAAGAACGCGGCCCAGGCGGCGCGCACGGCGGCTTGACCGACGTGCCGGTTGCCATGGGGCGGCGAGGTGTCTTCGAACACGCAGTCGTCGGTCATCATCGCCATCACCCCGTCGACGTCGTGCGCGCCGAACGCATCGTTGAAGCGGCGGAGCACCGACAGGCAGTCGTCGGGCTCGGCATGCCGACCGAACGCGGCGAGCAGAGCGCCCGTGGGGTCGGCCTCGTCGGCGACGGCCGTCCGCTGGCCGACGGCGCCCGCGCCGCGGTAGCCGTCTTCCCACTCGGCGAACCATGCCGAGCACGCCGCCACGAGCTCACTGTCGAGCGACTCGTCGGCACCGAGCGCGCGAGCCAGGTCCCACCCGTGGATCAGCAGGTCGGCGAACAGCTGCTCGGTGTACGCCGCGCCGGTGAACTCGCCGAAGGAGAGATGCACGACGGTGTCCATCGCCCCCGGTGCCTGCACTGCGGCGAGCGACGCCGCCGACGACGAGCGCCACGCGGCAAGTGGATCGTCGCCCAGCAGATCGCCGTCGAGCGCGTCGCCGACGTCGTCGATGAACCGACCGGCGAAGAGCTCGGTGGCCCACCGGTTCTCGCCCACGAGATGGTTGACCAGCGCGCGCACGTCCCACTCGGGGCAGGGCGTGGGGAGGTGCCACTGCCGCTCGCCCACCTCGTGCACGTGCTCGCCGAACGTGAGCAGTGCCGACCGGTAGCGATCGATGATGTCCATGCGGCCCCCCGTCTGGATGGTGCCGTCCATTGACGCACGGCGGACGCCGATGGTCAAGCTGCAGCCAACCCATCTGGGCGTCACCCGCCTCGGAAGCCGGAACAGATCACCCCCGGACGTCAAAGCGGGGCGAGCCCCTGGACAACGACCGCCAGAGCGGCAGTTCGGCGCTCGTGCCGCGCCGGGCCCAACCGTCGTCAGGTCTTCGAACGCGGAGTCATGTCGTACGTGATCCATGTGGTGCGCGTGGCCAGCTTGTCGTAGACGGAGCGGGCGCGATAGTTGTCGTCGGCTGTGGTCCACCGTACGACGGGCCAGTCGCGTTCGACGGCGAGTCGGTCGATCTCCGCGAACAAGGCATCGACGACCCCGCCGCCACGAGCGGCTGGGTCGACGAACAGGTCGTCGAGATAACCGCAGACCACGCCGCGAAGGGGCCGCACCCATTCGCGCAGGTGGGCCAGGCCCTGCGGCCCGCCGACCTCGTTGCCCGCATCGTCGACGGCGACGGCAACCAGGGCTTCGATGTGATGGTCGTCGTGGATCCAGCCCCAGATGTGGCGCTGATGATCATCGCTCGTCGGCCAGCGATAGAACTCGGCGTAGCCACGGAACAAGCGTGCCCACGACTCGAACTCGTCGGTGCGCACGGGTCGCACTTTCCATTGCGGCATCCGTACTCCTGGCTCGTTCGACTGCCGCGGACTCTAGCCCGATGCCCGTCGCTGCGCCGGAGACATCGACCGCGCCGATAGTGCCCTGAATGTGCGCGACGCGCAAGGAGTTCGTCGTGAGCGAGGTGGCTCGTTGGGTTGTGGCGGGACTCTGTCACACCCCTTTGTGATGATGGGTTCATGGATGCGACGGGCGTGCCCACCACCGATGAGATCGTGATGATGTCGTCGGCCGCGCTGATGGACGTCGCGCATCTGTTGGATGTGCAGCGTCGGGTGTCGGAGGCGAATCAGGCGTTGTTGTTGTGGCGCATCGACACTGTCAGCGCGCATGTGCACGACGGGTTCCGCCAGGTGGCCGGGTGGGGGCGGGCGGCGTGCAACTGGTCCGGCGCCGAAGCCGCCCGCCTGGTCAGGCTGGGTCGGGCGATGCACGCGATGCCCGAGTTCGCTGCCGCGTGCATGGCCGGCCTGGTCGGGATCGCACAGATGCATGCCGTGGCCGCGGTCGCGTCGAACCCGCGGGTGCAGGACCACCTCGCTGACGCAGACTCGTTGTTCGTGCGTCAGGCGACGTCGTTGCCGTTCGATGATCTGGTCACGGTGCTGGCGCATTGGGTCGAGTTCGCCGACGCTGATGGTGCCCGCTCCAAGCACGACCGTGCCGCGCAGCAACGACATGCGTCGGTGTCGGTGCTCGGTGAACGGTCGTTCGTCGACGCGGCCGGGCCGGCGGCTGATGGTGTGTTCATGCGCGAAGTGTTCGACCGGTTCTGCGACATCGAGTGGCGCAACGACTGGGAACACGGCGTCCACCAGCACGGCGACAGCATGCGCGCCGAGCTGATGGCCCGTACCGGGGCGCAGCGTCGTTTCGATGCGTTGCGCCGCCTGTTCGACGCCGCTGCCGGATCGGAACAGGCAGGTGGTGACGTCACCGTGAACGTCGTGGTCGACCAGGCCACCTTCGAGCACCACTTGGAGCACGCCCTGGGCGGTCAACCCGCAGCGGTCGATCCGTCCACGGTGCTGTCTCGACGGTGTGAGGACGATCGTGGCAACGTGATCGACCCGCGAGCGATGATCGCCGCGGCGTTGGTCGGTCGGGTGCGGCGGATGGTGCTGTCCGATCAGGGTGTCGTGCTCGACTTCGGGCGCCGGCGACGCCTGTTCACCGGCGCCCTGCGCGAAGCGGTGCTGCTCACCGGGCATCACTGCGGGTGGGTGGGCTGCCCCCAACACGGCACACACTGCCAAGCCGACCATGTGCTCCCGTACTCGCATGCCGGGCCGACCTCGGCGCACAACGGTGGACCACTGTGCGACCACCACAACCCGTTGAAGAACAACGGCTTCCGTACCTGGCGCGACCCAGACGGCCTGTGGCACACCTACCGCCCCGACGGCACCGAGATCGGCTGGCCCATCCACCGCATCCACTACCCACACGCAGCCTGACCCCCACACGCCCTTGCCGCGCAGCGCACACACCGGGCATTCGGGGCGGCTTGCGGTGACGGCTGATCGGCCCATCGTCCCCGACTGCAGCCCTCCTTTCCTCTCGGCTGCAGTGGTGGACTCATGCCGCCACTTTGAGAGGGTGGTGTCCCCGGCATCACCTGGATCAACCAACCCCAACCAGATCTCTCTCACACCGCTTGACACGGACCAGCCCGGTGATTCGACTCTGGCGCGACGGATGCATGCCCCGTAGTACGACTACTGGGTATGCGTGCGGAACTTCCTCTCGACGGCCACCCTTCGCCGTCATTGCAAGCCTTCGCTGCCTTCTACGACGCCACCTTCGATGCGGTCTACCGTTATCTGTCACGGGCTGTGATGGGCAATCGCTCACTCGCAGAGGATCTCACGCAGGAGACGTTCGCCTCGGTTGTCGTTGCGGTCCGTAACGGCTCGCCCGGGGCTCAGACCTTGCCGTGGGTGATCGGAGCCGCCCGCCACAAGCTGGTCGACCACTATCGCAACGCCGCTCGCGAGGAACGTCGACTGTCGCTCGCATGGTCGAGCGGTCTCGGCCAGGACGAGGAGCAGTTCGATGACCTCGCCTCCGTCGATTCGGCGGACCTCGTCCCGTTGATGCGCGATCTGACGTCGGACCATCGCTTGGTGCTGGTGCTGCGCTACCTCGACGAGCTCTCGGTCGGCGAGATTGCGAGCGAGATCGGACGCTCGGTCCACGCCACCGAGTCGTTGCTCGCACACGCTCGCAAGGCCCTGACATCCAGTTACCAGGAGACCAACCCATGAACCGGCATCCGGTGAGCGCCGCCTTCGACCAGGCCGCGGATCCGCCCTCAGCCAAGTTTCGCGACGACTTGCGAGCGCAGCTGCTCGCCGACCTGGTTTCACCCGAGGCAGCCGTCACCTTCCACCCCACTCCCAACCATCCACCACAGGAGATCACCGTGGCCACGAACGACAGCAGTTCACCATCCCGGCCCCGAGGCCCCGGAGTGCTGATGGGAGTCGCCGCCGCGGTGATCGTCGTCGTCGGCTTGACCGCGGTGGTGCTCAACAACCAGGACGCCGACTCGGGACCCGCCGAAGGAACAACGGTGACAGTGGCCGACACCGTGGCTGCCACAACGACCAGTTCGACGACAACCTCAACAACGGTCGCACCGCGAGACGATGCCACGCTCGCCGCCGCTCTGTTGCTGGAACCCCCCAACGGCGACGTCGGCAATCTCGAGGCGTTCGAGATCATGAGGTCGGTTGAGGGGTGCGAGGACGTCGTCGCTGCGCTCGACCCTGCCGAAGCCGCGGCATCGACCTCCGGGAGCAGGTATCAATGGGTGCTCGTCTATCCAACGAAGGAAGCGGCCGCAAGCGCAATGGCCGTCGTCACATCACCTGCTGGCCAAGCGTGTCAAGTGACGATGGACAGGCTTCTGGCGGCGGCGCCACCTGCCGACGGAATCACGGCAGAGATCGTCGATGCCCCGTCACCTGCGTCGCAGGCCGACCCGCAAGTCGCGTGGGTCGTCAACGTTGCCAGTGACGGAACCTCGATGTTCTACAAGCACACCGCGTGGGTCCAGGTCGACCGATCGCTGCTCAACATCACACTTGTTGTCGGGAGCTTGACGGATATCTCGTTCGATGCGCACGAGACGCTGCTCAGCGATGCAGTCGAGTTGGCCACCGCTGAGCTCGCTGCCGGCTGACGTGACCACACCTCACCGCCAGAGCGGCCATCACCTCGGTGGTGGCCGCTCTCCCCGACGTACCCCCGTGATGACCTGACGATCCCGGCGAGTTGAAAGCCCTGCCTGAGCAGGACTTTCGTGGGCGTGACGGGACTCGAACCCGGGACCTCCACCGTGTCATGGTGGCGCTCTAACCAACTGAGCTACACGCCCTCGATTGCGGGCCAACGCTACCCCACGGGGTGCGCTGCGCCAACGTCGATCCGAGTCCACTCGGCCAGCGCCGACGCTCGGGCAGCACACGTCGGAGGAGAGGGGCGAGCCCCTCTCCTCCGAGCGATGGAACCCCGAATCGTCAGCGGATTCGTTGGGTGAGTGTGCTGATGTTCGACGACGTGAAGTTGCCGCTTCCGAGGTACTGCGCTCGCACCGTGTGGTTGCCGACCGAGAGGGTCGAGGTGGAGATCGCAGCCCGTCCGGCCTGGTTCATCAGCAGGTCGGCGACCAGCAAGCCGTCGATGTAGAACCGCACCCGCCCCGTGGGCACACCGAGCCCGGGGCTGACCGCCGAGACGGTGGCGGTGAACGTGACACGCTGCCCGCGGTTCGCCGGGTTGAGGCTCGACACCAGCTGCGTGCTGCTGCTCGCTCTCGCCACGGTGTGCGAGATGGTGGTGGACGTGCTCGGGGCATAGAGCGCCGAACCGTCGTACCGCGCCCGCACCGTGTGCGTCCCCACCGTCAGGTTGCTGACGATCATCCGCGCCTCGCCGTTGTTGTCGAGCGTGACGGTCACGTTGCGGGTGCCGTCGATGGTGAACGTCACCGTGCCGCCGGCGCTCGGGTCGTTCGTCGTCGCACGGAACGTGACCGCCTGGCCGAACACCGACGAGGTCGGTGTGCGGGTGAGCGACACGGTCGAGGTGCGCTTGTTGACGACCTGAGCCAGCGGGTCGCTGACGCTGCCGGCGTACGGCAGCGTTCCGTTGTACGTGGCGGTCACCGTGTGGGTTCCCGCAGCCAGCGCCGTGGTGGTGAGCACACCGCGCCCCTGACTACTGAGTGCCACCGTGAGCACGGTGTCGGGGGCGCCGACATTCGTGACGCGGATCGTGACCACACCGACCGTCACCGGGTTCCCGGTCGACGTCTGCGTGACCCGAGCCAGCAGCGACACGGAATCACCCACGATCGACGGATTGCGGTTCGACGTGACGACAGTGGTGGTGGCGAGCGCCGTCACCGTCTGGCTGAGCACGTTGCTCGTACCCGGCAGGTACGACGCGTCGCCGCTGTACACGGCCTCGACGCTGTGCTCGCCCACCGTGAGCGACGATGTGGTGTACGTGGCGACTCCGCCCACGACACTGGCCACCTTCGACACCTCGGACGCACGGCCCTTGTCGAACGTGAACGTCGCCGTGCCCGTCGTGCCCGCAGGGCCGACCGTGGCGGTGAACGTGACCGACCCGCCGTAGATCGTGGAGGCCACGTCGCTGGTGAGCGCGATCGTGCTCGCCGCCTTGCTCACCTGTTGCAACAGGCCGTCGATGCTGGGCAGCAGCATCACGCCGCCGGCGCCGGTCGGGGTGCCACTGTACGACGCAGTGACCGACACGTTCACCGCCGGCAGGGCCGACGTGGTGAGCGTGGCGATGCCGCCGGACAGCGGGACCTCGAAGGTGCCGCCGTTGAGGGCGAACGCAACGGTGCCCGTGGGCACCTCGCCGGGCAGTGCCGACGCGACCGTTGCGGTGAACGTGACGGTCTGACCGTACGTCGACGGATTCGCGCTGCTCGCGAGCGTCGTGGTGGATGCCGCGAGTTGCACCGTGAGCGGACCCGCGGCGGCGGAGTCGCCACTGGGGCTGACCGCCCACACCCGGTACGTGTACTCGGCCGGCGCGTCCATCGTGACCGTGGTGTCGGTGAACGTGGAGGCCAGATTGCCGGCGACTCGAGGTGCCATCCCGGATTGCTCGTGGCTGGAGATCGATTCGCAGGTATAATCACATTGGAGTTGGTGATCTCATTTTGCAGCAGACCGGCATTGAAGGCAAAATCCCAGTGCTCGTCTGGTGCATAGTTCAGCTCCAGTTCCGCTCCATAGAGGGTCGCTTCGCCGACGTTTAAAAAACGCGCGCTGATCGTTGGGGGCGTCGTGCTATTGTCTACGAAGGTCAGCCTCTCCTGCTTGCCGTCGAACAAATAATAGAACAACGAAGCATTTAGCGTCAGCGTACGATCGAAAAACCGGTTTTTGCTGCCGATTTCAAAGGCGTCCAAATGCTCCTGGCCGACGGGGCCAGTTGCCAAAGCGTTGGCCGCGGCGCTGCCGGATGTGTAAAAGACGCTGTAAGCAACGCTTTTGGCGCCGCGTGAATACGATGCAAAAAGACTGTTGTCAGGCGTGGGCTCCCAGGTGAGGCTGATCCGCCCAGTCACGTCTTGCGTTTCGGGCGCCGGGTCAGCCACCGCGGCCCGAACGTCGACAACATTGTTAAGCCTCGCTTCGACAAGTTCCCGAGTTTCGACGGTGTACCGGGCGCCCGTTGCGAGAGTCCATTGATCGCCCAAATGCCAATCGACCTGCCCGAACACAGCACTCAATTCGGTGTCGACTTGCGCGTTCGACACTATGTGCAGGATAGATGCGCCAGCCGTGTTGCGAAAGTCGAGCATGACTTTGGACACGTTTCTGATCTTGGTAGTAGAATAACCCAGCGACCCAATCGAATGAACCGGCTGTTCCCTGAAGTCGCAATTCTTCACTGAATTGCTGTGCATCGTTGTAGATTTTGGCATTCAGGCGGGTTTCACCAATCGTGCTTGGTGTTGAAGCAGCGTCCCCATCAATTCCCATCAGCGAGTTAAACGTCGTGTAGTTCGTGACGGATATTAACGCGCCCCAATCGAAATTGGTCTGGAACCTTGCTGTGATCGATGACAACTCTTGCTGAACCGCCAGATCCTCCGCGGATTGTTCAGTAGTCGCGTATCCCGCCTCTCGTCCCGACTGCGGCGGCTGGCCGCCGAATTGAGCACTGCCCCAGCACTGCGCATCTACAATCTGATCATTTGTACAAACGTTGCGCGGCGCGGTGACGTCAGTGGGATCCCAAATCCCCAAACCGTATCCAGGCGTCGATTGGGAATCTGTTTCAGAATGCGTCAATTGCAGCCGAAGCGAGGAGTTGGGATCAATATCAAAATCTGTCGTGCTGCGCAAACTCCAAACCTCCCTCGCGCCAAGACTTTCCAATGGGGCGTTAGGGAGAGTTGCCTGATTGGTGAAATGACCATCGTGCTGCTCAAAACTTGCAGCCAGACGCGTACGAGCGCCGTTGCCAAGCGGACCGCTGACTGCCCCCGTCGCATGCACCCAATTGTCCGCGCCGTACAACAGGCTTGCATTGCCAGAGAATTCTTCCGTGGGCGCGGCCGAGATGAATTGCACCAGTCCGCCGGTCGTGTTGCGGCCGAACAACGTCCCTTGCGGACCACGCAGCACTTCCACGCGCTCGACGTCTAACATCTGCCCGGACAGCATGCTTTCGTCGCCGAGATAGACATCATCGACATACACAGCCACCGAACTTTCATTGACGCGCCCGTCGTTGCTGTCAGATCGGATGCCGCGTATGGTGAGACTCGGGACCGTGTTGCCGCCGCGCGCCTGCGTGATGTTGAAATTCGGCGCGAGGGTAGCCACGGAAGTGAATGTCGAAAGATTGAGTTCCCGCACTGTCTCGGCGGGCACGACGCTCACAGAAATCGGCACATCGATCAGAGCTTGCTCGCGCCGTTGCGCCGTTACGATGATCTCGTCGCTCACGCTGGCGCCGCTCTCCTGGGCGAAAGCCGGCCCGGCAGCCAACACCAAAGGCACCGCCGCCACCGTCGCGCTAATGAGCGTTTTCAGATCGCGCACGCGCCGCTTATCATTCAATTCCATCGCTCAACTCCCCTTTGAAATGCTTTGCATTTCTTGTTGTGATCATCTCCGGCCGAAACGGCCCTCCACAAAAACCGCTTTCTTTGCTCCCCGAGCTATTTTGCTCCCCAAACTGCCGGCGCCCGAGATTAACAGTCGCATTCCGCCCACTCTTTTCGACTTGCTATCGCTTTATCAAAAATTCCGCCGGAGGCGTTCGAAAGCACGCCATAAACCTCGAGAACAGTCAATCACATGTTGGACGGCGTCAATCACATGTTGGACGGCGGCACGGCCATTGCCGCCAAGCTGCGCGGGACTTTTCATTGATCAACAAGCGTTGCGTTACTTAAGAAATAAAAATAGAAAAATAACCAGGTGGGGGATCCGATCCATTGGAAGTCAACGCCAAGTCATATGAGGCCCCCATCGTATGCGAATATACCGTAATACTAGATAAGATATTTTGGTTATTCTGCATTTAGGTGAATTCTTGTTCCGTTTGCTAGAAAACGCCTGGCGAGGCCACCGCTTGCCGTTTGAGAACGCTGCGTAACATGCCTAGACTGTGGCCGCGCGGCAACGTCTACCTCAGGCGCCCAAGCCAAGCGCTGGCCGCTCTCAGCGCTGCTCGCCGCTTTCGGCGTCGTAGGCGCCCACCTTCGCTTGAAGAGGCGGTCGCGCTCTATTGCGAGAGGACGGACCGCCGCGGCCTGCCCGATCTCAACTGGTATTTCGCCTACAACCTCTATCGTCTCGCCTGCATCCTGCGGGGCATCCAGGGGCGGGTGAAAGAGGGCAACGCCAATAGCGCTCACGCAGCCGCGCAGGCGGCCCGCATCCCGCCGCTGACCGACGCCGCCTACGATTTCGCCAAGCGCGCGGGGATGCGCTGACGGCACGCGGTTCTAAGCTTTCGTCGGCCGGGATTGATTACGGGTTTGGCTGGATTTATCTTGGAATTGGATCAATCCCCTCGCTGGGAGGGATCGGCGCTTTACAATGGTTAGGCGCGTGCATAAGGATTCAGAACGATCAATAACACGCGCATTGTGAGGCTTGGCTGCAGGCGAGCCACGGAGGCAACAATGGACGATGGTCACATCATGACACCCGAGGCGCGCCAGCGGGAGGCTTTCTCCGATCTCGGTCCAGGGGCTCACCAATGCTGGTACCCCGTGGCCCTGTCAGCCAACCTTGCAAAGGGAAAGGCCATTGGCACAGACATAGGTGACGGGCGCATCGTCATCTACCGGGGCGAAGACGGCGCGGCGCGCGCCATGTCGGCCTATTGCAAGCATATGGGCGCGGACCTCACCTTCGGCGGCGAAGTCATCGGCAACAACATCCGGTGCCCCTACCATCACTGGGCCTTCGGCGATGGTGGGCAGTGCAAGCACATCCCCTCGGGCGATCCAATCCCCAGAGGTACAAACCTCTTTCACCTGCCGCTGCAAGAGAAGCTTGGCGTGATCTGGGTGTTTTTTGGGGAGCAGCCGCTCTATGAGCTGCCGACCTTCGATGATTTCGATCCCGAGAAATACGTCGTTCGCGCATTCGAAGTGAAGCTGAACGAGAAACTCAAGGTCGAGCCCTGGATTTTCACCACCAACATCTACGACATCGTGCACCTGCGCTTCTTGCACGGGGTCAACATAGTCAATACCGACATTGAAGAAATCAATCCCTATAAATTCCGCATGTCGTGGCAAGCAGCGCATTCGGGAGAGAAGCACACCGGCACGTGGAACCCCGACATCTTCGTTTACGGCATGAACTGCATCCGAACGAAGGGCGATATGGACGGCCGCCTCAAATGGTACATTGCCGCGAGCACGCCCTGCGGGCGTGAGGGGACCAAGTTTTTCCTGACCCTCATCACCACGAAGGAAGCCGGCGCTGAAGCGTTCTTTGATCGCGCGGAAGCGTTGCACAACCGGATCATCAATGAGGATCTCCCGGTCCTGAACAATATGCGCTACGGCGCTCTGCGCCTGGTGGCCTCCGATCGCGATCTGGGGCGCTTCATTCGCTCGGTTCGCGAATATCCGCGTACGACCCTGGACGCGCTGGAGACTGCCGCCAACGCCGGAAATCGCAAGCAGGCCTCAGCCTAGTACGCTCCCGGTTGAACGCGGAGGCGCCAATGTCAGCATCGGTCGCGGCAGGTGCGGCGACGAAGGATTGGGGGGTGCGTCTTACGCCCGCCAGCGCGAGATGGACAGAGGCATGACGCCGCTCCGATTGGACCATGTGACACTCACAAGCACGAGCCTTGGCAGGAGTGTCGCGTTCTTTGAAGAAATCCTCGACCTGCGGCCGGGCTTCCGTCCGGATCTGGGCGTCGGCGGCGCGTGGCTCTACGCTCCGGACGGCGACTACCCGATCCTGCACATCATCGACCGCAAACCCAATCACCGGCCGACGGGCGCCTTTGATCACCTCGCTTTCCGCGGCGCCGATCTCCTCGGCTTCCTTGAGCGCCTTCGCGCGAACGCCGTCGCGTTCAACGCCAAGCCTGTGCCCGGCACCGCCGACACCCAGGTCCATTTCTTCGAACCGGATGGTGTCAAGATCGAAGTGATCTTCGCCGAACGGGTCGACCCGTCACTGCTGATCTGACCGGATGACGAACCACCCCTCGCTCGCCCTCGACTATGCCCTTCCCTACCCGTCGCGGCGTTCGCCGGCGATGGGGCGCTCGGCCATCGCCACCTCGCACCATCTCGCCTCGATCGCCGGCATGGACATGCTGGCCAAGGGCGGCAACGCCGTGGACGCCATTGTCGCGGCGGCGATGGTGCTGACAGTGGTTGAGCCAACGGGTTGCGGCATCGGAGGCGATGGCTTCGCCATCCTGTGGGACGGCAAGGCGCTGCATGGCCTCAATGGGTCCGGTCGGTCGCCGGCCGCGTGGACTCCGAGACGCTTCGAACGCGAGGGCGCCATGCCTGGTCGCGGGTGGAACGCGGTTACCACGCCCGGCGCGGTGTCGACCTGGATCGCGCTGTGGGAGCGGTTCGGTTCGCTGCCGCTCGAGACGATCGCGGCCCCCGCCATCGGCCATGCGCGCGACGGGTTCCTCGTCACCCCGACCATCGCCGACCTCTGGTCGCGCGGCGGCAAGAAGCTTGGCGACCAGCCGGGTTTCGCGGAATGCTTTCTCCCCGGAGGCCGCGCGCCGCGCGCCGGGGAACTGTTCCGGTCCCCCGCCCACGCCGCGACCCTGGAGCTGATCGCGGCGACGAAGGGCGAGGCCTTCTATCGCGGCGCGCTCGCGGACCGCATCGTCGCCGACGCCCGCGCCAATGGCGCCGCGCTCACCCTCACCGATCTCGGCGATCACCGCGCCGAGTGGGTCGGGACCATTTCCCAACGCTTCGCCCAGGGCATCGTGCACGAATTGCCGCCGGCCAATCAAGGGGTCGGCACGCTCATCGGTCTTGGCATAATGGAGGCTGCCGGCTGGCAGCCGTCTTCGCCGGACGATCCGCGCCAGCTGCATCTGGCGATCGAGGCGACAAAGCTTGCCCTGGCCGATGTTTACCGCCACGTCGCCGATATCGATGCGATGCGGCTTCCCAGCGCTGCCCTCCTCGATCCCGCGTATCTCAAGGAGCGCGCCACGCTGATCGATCCCGATCGCGCCGGTGATCCGGGCCACGGCGAGCCGCGACCGGGCGGAACGGTCTGCCTGTCCGCAGCGGACGAAAGCGGCATGATGGTCTCGTTCATCCAGTCGAACTACCAGGGCTTCGGGTCTGGCGTCGTTGTTCCCGGCACCGGCATCGCGCTGCACAATCGCGGCATCGGCTTTACGCTCGAGCCCGGCCATGTGAACGAGGTCGGCCCGCGCAAGCGACCCTTCCACACCATCATACCCGGCTTCGCCACGGACCTGGACGGCAAGCCGCTGATGGCGTTCGGGCTGATGGGCGGTCCGATGCAGGCTCAGGGCCACCTGCAGCTGGCGCTTCGGATCCTGGGCTACGGCCAGAACCCGCAGGCCGCCGCCGATGCGCCACGCTGGCGGATTGACAGCGGCCGCCGGGTCGGCATCGAGCCGGGCGTCAACGCGGCCTCCATCGAATACCTGCAGGCCAGAGGCCACGAACTCGTCCATGAGGCGCTCGATTCCACTTTCTCGTTCGGCGGAGCCCAGATCGTTGTGAAGACCGCGGACGGCTACGTCGCCGGCTCCGATCCCCGCAAGGACGGTCAGGCCCTCGCCCGCTGAATATCCGCGGCCGCGTGGCCTCAACCGCATATTGTCGAAGGAACCGCCAACTTGACGACTAGCCCACCCCCCCGCTCCAACAGTCCCGCCTATGGGTGGTACGTCGTGTTCATGTTGATGGCGTGCCAGGCGCTGGCGACGATAGACGCCAAACTGCCGTTCATTCTGGTGGAGTCTCTCAAGCACGATCTGCATCTCTCCGACACCCAGATCGGCCTGATCACCGGACCGGCATTTTCGCTGACCTACGCGATAAGCGCGATACCGATCGCCAAGCTCTCCGACCGCCATGTCAGGGTGCGCATCATCGCAGGCGCGATCAGTGTGTGGAGCACGTTGACGGCCCTCGGCGGGTTTGCCACCGGGATGACGACCCTTATGCTGAGCCGCGTCGGCGTGGCGATCGGCGAAGCCGCCCTGACGCCTGCCGCCCATTCGATCATCGCCGACTATGTCGCGCCGGCATCACGGCCCAAGGCCATCGCCATCTATTCGCTGGGCCTCGCTGTCGGGGCGTTCCTGGCGCTTTCACTCGGCGGCTATCTCAGCGACCTGCTCGGGTGGCGCACCACGTTGTTCATCATTGGCGCGACCGGGATCCTTCTAGCTTTGCTGGTCGTGACCACGATCCGCGAACCGAAGCGCACGCCCAGCGTCAGCAAGCAGGAGTTGCCCAAGGGCGATATCCTCAGCCTCCTGCGCAATAATACGGTGCGCAACCTGCTACTCGGCGGCACGATTCTAGGCATCAGCTCGGGTGCCATGAACAGCTGGGGGCCAGCGTACATCATGCGCACGTTCCACCTCAGCGCTGCGGAAACCGGCGCGTCCTATGGCGCCGTGGCAGGGGGCGTCGCGATCCTCGGCATTCTGTGCGGCGGCTTCATCGGCGGTTGGATGGCGCGTCGCGAACCGCGCAGCGCATTCTACCTGCTCGCGCTATCCTTCATCGTCGCCATGCTCGCCCAGATGGCCTCGCTGCTGACCGACAGCTATCCGCTGTTCTTGGTGCTGACGGGCGCAAGCATCTTCCTCGTCGCCTTCTACATTGCCCCGACCTTTGCGACCGTGCAGTCCATCGTCGATTCCAGCGCGCGAAGCTTCGCGGCGGCGGTCATGCTGTTCTGCATCAATGGCGTCGGCCTGGCCTCGGGCGCCTTTGTCGGCGGGCTGCTCAGTGACTTGTTTGCGCCATACTCGGGGGCCAACTCCCTGAAGATCGCCCTTCTGATCCTCTCGGGATTTAAGCTCTGGGCCGCCTGGCACTACATTCTGGTCGGACGTCACATGTCGGTCGTCGCCGCAGAGTCGACGAAATGATGACCGTTAGACCGCGCCCGGCAGAGGCTGAAGATCCATCTTTAGCGCGCCGTCTGCAACCTGCTAGCCCGCCTGCTGGCGCAAAACTGCCTGGCCCTGGCGTCGGCGGTGTGGGCGTCTTCATAGCGGCGCTTGTCGCTCTGACTGTTCGCGAGCCCACAAGAGAGAATGCGCCCGCCAACCGATCCCTTCCAAAGGGCAATTTCAAGAGCCTTTTGGGAAACAACGTAATTCGAAACATCATGATAGGAGGAACACTCTTCGGAGTCTCGTCCGGTTGCTTGGGGAGCTGGGGCCCGGCCTATGTCATGCGTACATTTCATCTCACCGCCACCGAAACTGGCGCCACCTACGGCGCTGTGAGCGGGCTGTTGGCGCTAGTGGGCATTCTGCTCGGCGGCATTATTGCCAGCCAACTCACAAAAAGAGGCGCTCATTTCGCGCTTGGCGCTTTAGCGATGGCCATGTTGATGGCCACACTCACCCAGTTCGCGACGCTAGGGGTGAACAACTATACGGCCTTCCTGGTGCTCACCGCACTAACGGTCTTGCTCAGCGCTTTCTATATAGCGCCGACCCACGCCACTATTCAGTCGTCGGTCGACCCGAGCGCCAGAAGCTTTGCATCCGCCGTCGCCCTTTTTTGCATCAATGGTATCGGCATTGCACTTGGCGCCTTCGCTGCCGGCGCAATGAGCGACCTCCTTCGCCCGATCGTAGGAGATAATTCTCTTCGGGTTGCGCTGGCCATCGCAACGGTTTTCAAATTGGGAGCCGCCTTTTTCTATTGGCGCGCCAGCCGGCATTTGAAGGTGCTTGGGGAAGCTGAGGTGGCGAAATGAGGATGCTTACCAACCGTCTCCACGAGAAAAAATCAAGGCGTGTAACGTGAGCCTTGAACTCTTCCCATTGTGGCAACAAAAAGATGGGACGCAAGATGGCGCTACCAGATAAGGGTCGCATACTTGTATCGGGCGCGAGCATAGCCGGACCGACTGTCGGCTATTGGTTGGCTCGCCACGGTTTCGACGTCGATATTGTCGAGAGAGCTGCGCAAATACGTGGTGGCGGCTACCCCATCGATATCCGAGGGTCCGCAGTCGGCGTTGTGGAGCGTTTTGGCATTCTGCCTCAGATTCGTGCAAAGGCTTGCGGCAGTCGTACCTTGTCGATCTTCGACGGCAATGGCGATCTAATATTGCACGGCGACGCCGAAAAGATGATGGGAAGCCCCGACGCCTCCAACGTCGAGATTGCGCGTGGTGATTTGTCGTCATTGCTTTACGAGACCAGCAGAGAAATGTGCAGTTACCGTTTCAATGAGCGGATCCAATCTTTAGAGCAAAGCCACTCAAAGGTTTATGTCCAGTTCGCATCAGGAGCTGCCGGCGAATATGATTATGTGATTGGAGCCGATGGTTTGCACTCCTCCACCCGGCAATTCGTGTTCGGCGACGAAGCAAAATTTCTATACCATATGGGATACTGCTTTGTTGGATTCTCGATGCCAAACATCTTCGACATCGAGAATGAAACGCTCACTATGTCCACCGTCAAAAGAATGGCGGCAGTCGGACATTCTAATGGGAGCGATCGTGCTTTCTGCATGTTTGCCATCGCGGATGAATCCATCACGGTGACGGAGCTCAACGATCCTTTCGATCGTCAGGCGATAGTACGGCGCTATTTTGGAGATTATTCCTGGTACATTCCAAGCATGATGAAATATCTAGAACTTGCTGACGATGTCTTCGCCGATACGGTGAGCCAAACACGTTTGCCTTTCTGGTCGAAAGGAAGGGTCGCGCTCATCGGTGACGCTGCGCACGCACCTGGTTTCGTAACTGGCCAGGGTACAAGTTTGGCGCTCGCGTCCGCCTATGTTCTGGCCGGCGAGCTCGCCACAAATTTCAATGAGCCCGCAACGGCCTTGGCCTCTTATGAACGCGAAGCACGGCCATATGTCGAAGCCAACCAAAACTTGACAAGCAAAAACGGTGCGCTCCTGATTCCCATCGACAAAGAAACTGAGCAAAGGCGCAATGACTTGCTCAGAACGCGCGGAATTCCCGATACGAGGGTCACCAAGAGGCCTGAGATTCACAATCTTATAAACTTGAAAAATTATGAGAATGTGCGTGCTTGAGCTGGTTTGTAGTGCTCGAGAAACGGCGTGAGGGATGGTGCCCAAACAGCAGTCGGCGTCGATCTTCCCGACTGCGATCAGCACTTGGTACGCGTCCGGCGAGGTTTTCAATCGGCGCCCGCCGGGCTGTTGACAGATCGACTGACCCTGATCAGATGCATGAAAGCATCTAACAATCCGCCCACGCGATCTTGTGTGGGTGGACGAAAACGGGGAATGAACCGCTCCGGGTTTGTCGGAGGCTCTTTTCTCTAAGAGAATGGAGCAATGACAATGAAGAAGCCAAGACCTCACTACTCGCCGATTGATCCGGCCGAGAGGCAGGCGTTCTTGCGCAGCCTTGGCTGCCTCGCCGAGACGCCGCGCCCCTCCCCCGTCGTACGTCCTGACAACGAAACCATCGTCGCGGAGCCCTCATAATGATCCTTCCTGCCACTAAACTTCGGGCCCTGCTTGAGGAGCGCAATGGCCTGGTCATCCCTGGCTGTCACGATGCCCTCGGCGCGCGCTTGATCGAGCAGGCGGGCTTTCCCGTCGCCTACATGTCAGGCTTCTCGGTGAGCGGCACGCTCGGCCTTCCCGACGTCGGCCTGATGTCGCTGGCGGACATGGCGCAGCGCACCGGGGAGGTCGCGCGCGCCATCACCCTACCCCTGCTCGTCGATGCCGACGACGGGTTCGGCGACGCCGCCAAAACCGCCGAAACCGTGCGCCGCTTGGAAGCCGCTGGCGCGGTGGGCGTGCACATCGATGACCAGGTGCTGCCAAGGCCAGCCGGAGCTTCTAAAGCTCTGATCCCAATCGAAGCGATGGCGGCCAAGATCACCGCCGCTCGCGATGCGCGATCCTCGCAGGGCTTCACGATCATCGGCCGCACCGACGCCATGGCGACGGACGGGTTCGAAGCCGCCCTGGATCGCGCCCGCGCGCTCGAGGAGGCCGGCGCTGATGCGGTGATGATCATGTATCTTACCGACCGAGCTCAAGTCGCTGAAGCGGCGCGCACTTTGCGCCAGCCGCTGGTGCTGGTGGTGACCGAGACGGCGCGCAAAGGCTTTACCGCGGGCGAGCTATCCGGCGCGGGGCATGCCGCGGTCATCTACACCCTGTCGACCCTGCTGGCGTCCCTGGCCGCGCAGCGCGCTGTGCTCGAGCATCTCGCCTCCGCAGGCGACACCGAAGCCTACATCGATCGGATGATGCCCATGAGCGAAGTGCGGCCGCTAACCGGGCTGGTCTGAACGGGAGCGTCAGAACTACCCGGTGGATGACATGATCCTGCCCCCTGCTCGCATTATCAGCCTGCTCGCGCGCGAAATGACGCTGATGCCAGGTGATCTTATCGCTTGCGGGACGTCGCTTTGAGCGCTTCCCATGCGATCGGGTAGCCGCATTGAAATCAGCATTGACGGGATAGGCACACTGGTCAACACGTTCGAGAATGAGCGCCCCTTATCTTGGAGTGATGGATAGTGAAGGCTATCTCTCGATCAGCGGCAGAATCAAGGAGATCATCAATCGCGGTGGGGAAAAAATCTCCCCGCGCGAGATCGATGAAATTTTGATGGACCATCCAGCGGTCGGACAAGCCATCACTTTCGGCATTCCGCATGACAAGCTGGGCGAAGAGGTTGGCGCAGCGATTGTCCTGAAGGAAGGTGCCACCACAACCGAACGCGAAATTCGCGATTTCGTCAGCGCAAGAGCCGCCGATTTCAAGACGCCGCGCAAGGTCGTCATCCTCGATGAGATACCGAAGGGTGCAACCGGCAAGATCCAGAGAATTGGCTTGGCTGCAAAGCTTGGTCTGGCGGCAACAGGATAAGCGAGCCCGCGCCTAAATTTCGATCATCGCATTCATATACTTGGAATTTAGAGTCTCATTTGGGGAGGAACCCTTCCGACTTCAGTCGGATACTGGCTTTAGCCACTGAACCACCCCGGGCATGGAAATGCTGTTGGCAGGCGGGACCAGGTAGCCGTGATACGACGCTTACTCCTTGATCACCCCGCGCAACCGCAGTGTCGCGTCGACGTCCGGCCGAGGAAAACGGCCATCGGCGATGTTCGCCTTGGTCTCGTCTTCGCGCGCAAGCACCTTCCGTCCGGCGGCGATCACCCCTTCAGCCTCATCGGGTCGCACGGCCACGACGCCATCGGCGTCGGCCACCACGATGTCGCCCGGGTGTACGACCATGCCGCCGATGGTCACCGGCACGTTGATGTCACCCGGCCCGTCTTTGTAAGGGCCGCGGTGCACGACGCTTCGCGCGAAACTGAAGAACGGCGCCTTCCGAAAGGACTCCACGTCCCGAATGGCCCCGTCTACGATGAAGCCTGCAAGGCCGCGCCGCATAGCGTAGAGCAGCATGAGCTCCCCTACGAGCGCGTTCTCCTCACCGCCGCCGCCGTCGATGACCAGAACCTCGCCGGGTCGCGCAAGATCGAGAGCATGGTGGATCATCAGATTGTCGCCAGGACGGGTGCAAATCGTCATGGCTGACGCCACCAGACGGCCAAGGTCGCCATGGAAAGCCGTCAGGCCAATGGCCCCGCGCGTGCGTCCAAGGCAATCGCTAATGACAGTGGTCGGCAGCTCACGAAGCGCCGCAAGCCATTCCGCGGGCGGCGTCGGCGGCGAGGCGTGAACCTGGTAACTGAGCATCTTAGTCCCTGTCGTGTCGAAGCCAGAAGCTTCGCTCCCACGTCCTACAGGATGAGCATCATCTTGCCTTATGTCCAGCGGAGGACGTCGCGGCGGCGTGACGCCGCGACCTTGTCGCCGATTGCGTGGGCGAGCGCCGCTTCCGCCGCCTCACGGAGAAAATTGGTTGTCTCCGCCGCCCAGTCCCGGAATGTCGAGCGGAAGGCGGTAATAATATGGCCGCCGAAGCTGGCGCACGCCCGTTGCGGTCGTTCAACTGATCAGCCAAGAATGTCCACTGGAATTCAGCTCAGCGAAACGTAAGGCCCCCATGAACCACGAAGAGAACAACCGTCGGACCTATGAGGCGTTCGTGTCGGCTTGGGCGGCTGCTGACTTGGAGCGCCTTATGACCTATGTGACCGACGATATCGTATACGGCGCTTCGGTCGGCCCCGACCCTGGCGCCACGTACGTAGGAAAACCCGATGTGCGCGAGGGCTTTCGAATAATGATGGCTTACGACCGTGGCAAGGCGATGTCGCCGGCCGAGGCGACATTCCTTGGGGACCGCGGCTTCGTGGAGTGGAAAAGCGGCGAGGTTCGCGGCTTCGACGTATTGAGTTTTCGCGATGGGCTGATCTCGCGCAAGGAAGCATTCCGAAAAACACGGGCTTAGAATGGCGCCATGTTAAATCGCCGAGCCTGCGCGCTGTTGGCTGCAAACAGCCTGGCGTCTTGCGCCAGCGTGAATCCATCCCCGACGGCTTATTGGCGCCAGCTCCCAACGGCGCCGTAGCCCGGCAAGCAAGATGACATCTCGCTCGTGTCTCCCGATATCGGTTGGTATGGAAATGGCGCCGGCGAACTTTACCGAACGCAGAATGGCGGCAAGTCCCTCGGTCTTGAAGGCAAGCGCTCGCTCAAGCTGCTGCTGGCGGCGAACAAGCGGTTGAACACGGCGTACCTGCTCAAGGAATCCTTCGGCCAGCTTTGGGGCTATGAGCGCGAGGGCTGGGCGCGGCGCTTCTTCGACAATTGGCGCGCCAGCCTCAAATGGCAGCGGCTCGAACGCTTACGAGAAATTCGCCGCCATGATCGATCGCCATTGGGACGGCATCGCCGCTTATTGCAAACCGGAAAACAAAGTCTCGCTCGGCTTCGTCGAAGGCCTCAACAACAAAATCCGCGTCATCCAGCGCCGCGCCTACGGCTTGCGCGACGAGGAATATCTAAGGACACTCTGAACAAGTTGGGGATTCACGAAAGGGGCGAAGCAGTCCACTCTGATCGCGTTTTCAAGCGGCGAGGGGCTTTTTCGATGCGGCAGATCACTTTGGCGACAGCGGGTTTCGAGCGTTACGCGAAGACGACGCGGCGGGCGGCGTTCCTGGCGGAGATGGAAACGGTCGTGCCCTGGAAGCGGCTCGTCGCGCTGATTGCGCCGCATTACCCCAAGCCGGGCAATGGCCGCCCGCCGCTGCCGCTGGAGCGGATGCTTCGGATTCATTTCCTGCAGCACTGGTTCAACCTGTCCGATCCGGCGGCGGAAGAAGCGCTTTACGAATCGCCGACCTTGCGCGCCTTCGCCGGCATCGATCTGGGCGCGAGCCGGCGCCGGACGAGACCACGATTTGCCGCTTCCGCCATCTCTTGGAGGCGCACGAGCTTTCCGAGCGCATCTTCGATGACGTGCTCGCTCATCTCGAAGCCAAGGGCTTGAAGATCGCGACCGGCACGATCGTCGACGCCACCATCATCGCCGCGCCGTCCTCGACCAAGAACAAGGACAAGGCCCGCGACCCGGAGATGCATCAGACCAAGAAGGGCAATCAATGGTATTTCGGCATGAAAGCGCATATTGGAATCGATAGCCGCGAGAAGCTCATTCATTCGGTCGCGGCCACGCCCGCCAACGTGCATGACAGCGCGATGCTTGGCGATCTCTTGCACGGCGAGGAGACCCGCGTGTGGGGCGACCAAGCCTATCGCGGCCAGCGCGAAGCGATCAGAGAGCACGCGCCGAACGCGCAAGATTTCACCAACAAGCGCTATCGCCATCGCGGAATTGTCGATGAGGTCGAGCGCGCCAAGAACCGCACCAAATCGAAAGTGCGCGCGCGCGTCGAACATGCGTTCGGAGTGATCAAACGCGTGTTCGGCTTCGCCAAGGTGCGCTATCGCGGCATCTCAAAGAACGCCGATCGCTTGTTCGTCGCCTGCGCGCTGGCCAATCTGTACGTCGCCAGGCGAAAACTCATGGCCGCGTGAGCCGAGCGCGGCGAAGAAACGCTCCGCCGAGCCCAAAACGGCCCGCAAAAGCCGCGATTTTCCCGCCCGCGCCACGCTGCGGCCAAAAAACCCTTGCCCCACGCCAAAATCACGCCTTCTTCAGAGGTTCCCTAAGGCTCAAAGTGCTCACCTGCATGCTGCCAGCGCTCTAAAATCACCCCAATTCACCCACACGACTTCCTGAAGACCCAAGTTTCTTTAGGTGAGGTTGCGTTGGCTGCTGTCAATTCCCCTCTCAATTCCTTTCAACCGAGTCGCCGGCCGCCAGACGTCGCGCCAGCACTGTGCAAGCGATGAGTTGGAACTGATGGTAAAGCACGAGGGGGAGGATGATCGCGCCAAGCGCGGGGTCATCATGGAACAGGACGCCCGCCATCGGCACGCCAGCCGCCAGGCTCTTTTGGGTGCCGCAGAAGATCGCGGTTATTTTGTCTTCGCGATTAAGTCGAAGCGCGCGTGCGCCCAACATCGTCATCGCGAGCGCCGCCGCCAGAATTGCAGCGACGACAATTGCGAGCATGACAAAGAGGGCCGGGCTGAATTGCGTCCATAGCCCTTCGGCAGTCGAAGCACTGAAGGATGTGAATACAATGAGAATGATGACGGCGCGATCGGCAATATTGATCCAGCGCTTGTGCTTGCCGATGAAACCCCTGATCAGGGGGCGGCAACCCTGCCCAAGCGCGAACGGCAACAGCAACTTCATGGAGATGCCGGCGATCGCGTTCAGAATCGAGAAGTCGGTTGCGCCAGCCATATGGACGAGGCCGACAAGAAAGGGCGTGACGACAATCCCGATCAGCCCTGAGATTGAAGCATTGAACACCGCGGCGCTGATGTTGCCTCGCGCCATGCCAACGAGCGCGACCGAAGAAGAGACCGTCGAGCAGACGGCGCACAGATAGAAGACGCCCAGCTTGAGTTCGGCAGGGACCGCGATCGACAGTGCGAGCAGGCCGACGCCGGCGATTGGAAAGGCTATGAATGTGCTGGACTGGATAAACAAGTGCAGTCGCCAATTGCGGAGACTTGAGCGGAGGTTTTTTGGGTCGAGGTTCGCGCCATGCAGGAAGAAGACCAGCGAGATGCCTGCGGTCGTTATCGACTGGAGGGGAAGTAGTCCGCCTTCCGCCCCCAGCTGGGGGGCGACAACCGCCACAAGCACCGCGATGGCCATCGCGACAAGGAAGCCGTCGAGTTTCACGTTGGAATCTTCCTTGAGCACATCTACCCGGAGAGGCTACCTGCTTTCGACGCGCCGAAAAAGCGACTAGGGCCCCTTCGCCTTGACCATGCGAAGCGGCGTATACGCCAGCACACATTCTCCAACTTGGTTGTAGACGCTTATACGCGTGCGCACTAACCCCAGATCCGGCTTGGAGCGACTCCGGCGCGCTTCGAGCACCTCGATCTCGGCATGGATAGTGTCGTTCACATAGGTCGGGCTCTCGACTTTAAGGTCCATCCCGAGGAACGCGACGCCGGTACCCTGTAATGTCGACGCAAGCACGAGGCCCTCAGCGAAAGTGTAGACCAAGGCCCCTGGGACAATTTGGGCCGCGGCGTCACCATTTTCGTCGACCTGGCGGTTGGTGAACAGTGTTTCCAACATACCGGTGCAACCGATGAACGCCGCCAAATCGGACTCCCGCACTGTCCGCCCAAAGGTGCGCCGCTTCCACCCGACGGGCGTCTCCTCAAAATGGAAGCCGCAGCCCGCGATCTCAGGCAAGTCCAGGCTCATGATGCGCCGCTCCAAGTGTGTTGAGATTCAGAATTGCGCGCTGGGCCACATCTTGTACGGACGCCCTCAGAAGCCGCTTCGAAGCCTCGTTCCAGCCCTGCTTTGCGAACATCGGTCTCTCTCGCGAACGAAGTTCTGGCGGTTTCAGCGCTTAGCGGCAAGTCTCGCGAGACCGCCATTAATCGTTGCGTATGTGGGTTGCCAGCGAAGCTTCGGCGTGCAGCGCCGAGTGAACGCGGGCGACAGAAACGTTGAGCGAATCCGTCACGATCCATCAGCGCTCCCATAGCGCTTGGGTGCGAATTTCCTCCGGCGCGATGGTCTCGTGGTGGAAATTGACTTCGATCAGCACGCCGTTGGGATCGATATGCTGCACTTGAACGAGGGGGAAATCCGGTACGGGCGCCGCAATGTAGCGTGCGCCGCGCCCCTTCACCTTTTTCAGATAGGCTGGCAGGTTTTCGCCACGAAACGCAACATGATCGAAATTGTTGCGCGCCTTCGATATCTCCCGCACGATCAAATGCAGGATCGGGTAGTCGCCCCCTTCAGGATACAGCCATGCACCGCCGATGTCGAAGGGCGGCCGCCAGCCCGGCTTCATGCCGAGAAAGTATCCGTAGAAATCGAGGCTCGCCGCGAGATCCGAGGTGTTTATTGTAGCATGATCTAGGCGGACAACGTGCATATCGCTCTCCGAGCAAAAGCGGCGCGCAGGCGTGGCGTGCAAGCAAATCAGGTGAGGAAGTGCGCCTTGAAGCCCAATTCCTCGCAACGCCTGATGTAGACCTGCAATATCTGGTCGGTTGTAATGGTCTTGGTGACTTCAAGCGTGTCTGGGTGCACGAAGTCGACCGCGCCGGCGCCAAAGAAAATCGCTTCTGTCACTTCTGGACCGTTCAGGAATTGGTGAACAACGCCAGGCGTTTCATAAATGTAGGTTCCAGGCCGATAAAGGTATTGGTGATCGTGCCCCCAGGCGCCCTTGAGCGTAAAACCCACCACGGGCTGCTTCGTCCGATGCATGTGCAATTCGGTGAAGGCAAAAGGCTCGGCCTTAAACAGCGCTGTGAATATGCCATCTTCGGGCCGCGCCTGGAGAATGCAGATGGACGTGCCCTCTCCGAATTCAACATAGGGCAAGTCGTGACTATGGATATGGAGTGTCTTTTCAAGCTCCCTTGCCAAATCTAACGCCATGATCAATCGCCTCCACTGTCCTGCATCCTTCAGTTTTTTAACATGTTATCCATCGTTCCCGCAATCTAATTTTGCGCGTGGCCTCAACGATGCCACCCCCCTTTTCCTCAGGAGTTCAGGTGGGTAGCACTCAAGGGCGCTTCCCTTTGTGCGTTAGCGTCGTTTGCATCTTGCGCGAAACGCGGCCTAACCTGTCTTGGCGGAATCTGGCGAAGGGGAACCGCTTGAGAAACATATCAGCACCTTTCTCGAGAAGGTGAGCGCTGCCGCCGAGGCCAACAAATTCGAGTGGTTTCGGTGCCTATCTCAGATCCGCCCCGAGGTCCCCACTCCCATCATCTTGGCGACGATCTATGCGGTGCTCACCGAGATCACCTACGTTGCCCTGCGCATCGACGAACTGCAGCTCAAGGAAGACATCCGGCCAATACTGCAGCGCATCGCCTGGGCGGGGTTGATGAGCTAGGCAGAGCGCTCGGCGACATCGGATGACGGTCCGCTACGGGAGGTCATCTTTCCAGACATATGGTAGCGCCTCTTTCGCCATGAAACGACGCACAGCGTCGCGATGAAAATCAGTTTGCCGGCAGAGGGCTTAAATCATCAACTCGGACTGAACGACGGCCTCACGCTGACTCTCGTAAGACCGGTTCATGATCGCCTTCGCCAGACCAAGCGCGGCCGTTGGGGCGCCGCAAAACTTCATGGCGTAGTCAGCGGCGAGCACCTCGACATCCACTCCTGCATCCGCGACGAGGCGAACGAGGCCCATGGAATGCCCTTCACGCGCGCTCACCACCCTGCCCGTAAACACCATGTCTTTCGCCGCCCCGATGCCCACCTGGCGCGGCAACAAATACATCTGAGCGAGATCTGGCACATAACCGACGCGCGCAAAAACCGAACAAAATGTTGCTCCCTGCGCAGCGAATATAAAATCGCACGCCAATGCCAGCGAAAGACCCGCGCCGAACGCCGGGCCGCTTACCGCTGCCACAACCGGCTTCTCAAGATCGAGCAAATCGAGGAACCAGCGATGCATCTCGCCAATTCGTTTGCGCGCGGCGAAGATGTCCTCTCCGGCTGTTGACGCGGCGGACAGACCGCGCAGATCACCCCCGGCGCAAAAGCAGTCCGGCCCGCCCGCAAGCACCACCGCCTTGACCGTCTCGTCAAGCCGCACGTGCTCTATCGCTTCAGCCAACCCCGCTTGCAATTGAGCATCGAGCGCATTGCGGTTTGCGGGCCGGTTCATACGGATAACGGCCAAACCCTCTCGGCGTTCGGTCAAAACAGCTGCTTCGGGCATCCCCTGGGTCCTAACTCGCGAGTACCTTCACAGTCTGCACCTCACTCGTTCCAGTATTGAGCCACCGAGTCAATTGACGCGCGCGGAATTGGCGATGACTGCGCTTCGGTCCCCACGTAGATGAACCCGATGATTGCGTCGTAGGCGCCGAACCCGAGCCCTGAACGCACGATCGGATGGTAGGCGGCTTCGCCAGTCTTCCAAGTGGCGCCAAATCCCAACGCCTTGGCCGCCAACATCAATTGACTACAAGCTGCGGCGGCAGCGAGTTGTTGCTCAAACACACGCACTTTGTGTTCAAGATCTGGCTTGCATACCACCGCGATGACGACTGGCGCGCGCATCGCCTTGGCGTGCGTTTTCGCCAACTCTTCGTCGCTGACATTGCCATCGACCGCGCGCTGCGCCCGCACCATCAAGTCGCCGAGGCGCCTTCTTCCATCCCCACGCATGACCACGAATCGCCAGGGCCGAATTCGCCCGTGGTCCGCCGCGGTGACGGCGGCTTTTAGCATGGTCTCGACTTGCTCGGGGGTTGGACCTGGATCGACCAACCGGACCGCCGAGGCGCGGGTCAGCAGCAGGTCCAACGTGGCCGCGCACGCGCCGGAATCTATAGCATCCAAAGCTTCCCCCTCATGCCGCCGACGATAACGTCTACTAACAATGTTGTTTAGCCCCATACCCCTGCGTGATCACGCGGTCAAATCCGCCCAAATCTTTCGGCCTGCTTTCGCCCAATCAGCGTTGAGCGTCCCTCTCGCCCATGCTAACTTGCGCGCTAACGGTAGGTAACACCAGCGCTTCCGTCCAAGTCGTTACGGTCGGGAGCAAATCCTGAATCCAAGTGGGTTGGGAAGGGGACGATGTGAGCACGTTTGGAGCGCTGACCACCACGGATGAAGTCCTTCGGGGCTTTGATCTCTCTGGCAAGCGAGTTCTAATCACCGGGGCCTCTACTGGCTTAGGCTTGGAAACAGCGCGCACCATAGTCGCGCACGGTGGGCATGTCGTCGGCGCCGTCCGCAACCTGGACAAGACCACGAGCGCGGCAAGAGCCGCTGCCGATCAGGCCCTTGAAAGCGGCCAGCTTTCTTTTCTCCAGCTGGATTTAGAGTCTCTGGCAAGCGTGCGCTCGTTCGCTGACGCCTTGCTCGCTGAGGGTAAGTCCTTCGACGTAGTTATTGCGAACGCAGGCGTCATGGCCTGCCCCTTCAGCAAAACCGAAGACGGCTTCGAGAGACAGCTGGCGGCAAACCATCTCGGCCATTTCGTTCTCGTCAATCGGATAGCCAATCTAGTGCAGCCCGGCGGGCGCTTTATCGCACTATCGTCAGTCGCACACCGGCTGAGCGATATCGATCTCGACGACCCGAATTTCGAGCGCTCGCCCTATCGGGCCTTTCTCGCATACGGCCGCTCCAAAACCGCTGCCGCGCTCCTTGCGGTCGCATTTGATGCGCGGCGGCGTGACATCGATGGCGTGCGGGCGACGGCGATCCATCCCGGTTCCGTTCAAACCGAGCTCATGCGCCATATCACGCCAGAAATTGCTGCCGAGGCGGCAGAGTTGCGCCCAGCGCCGAAAAAGACGGATCAAATCGTACGAAAGACACCCGCCCAGGGAGCTTCGACGATTGTTTGGGCCGCCTTCGTCGCGCCGGCGCAGGACATTGGCGCCAAATACTGCGAGGATTGCCACGTGTCCGAATTGGACGAAGACCCTTCGTCTTTCTCCGGGGTTCGCGGCTATGCACTCGAGCCCGCAAACGCCGAGGCGCTTTGGCGCATGAGCGAAAGCTTGGTGGGTGAGCAATTCTAGCGCACTCGCCGCCATGCAGTTTAAGGGCTCGGCCCAGGAATTAGCTGCAGCGCCTGCAAATCTCGCAAGTATTTTTGGATTAGCGCACGGCTGATCTGGGGCGCTTCGTCCCCCAGTTCGCTCTTTGCGGCCCCTTGAAAATTGCGGCTGCCAACGTGCGGCATGGTCCGAATTGAGGAGTTCAATGCCGAGAGCACTGGAAGGGAACTCAACTGGCGTGTTGCCTCCGGCAATGCACGAAGCTTTGCTTCAAAGCGCACGAGCCAACCTTGGTAATCACGCGATCTGTCGAGTCGATATCCCTCTTCCTCAATCCACTTCACAAAGACGTCCAGGGAGGCGCCGTCATTCGCGTGGGGATTGACTACGTGGAAGGTGCGAGCTTCCGCCGTCCGCTTCGAATTTCCGATGGCGACGATTGCGGAGGCGACATAATCAACGGGCAAGCCGTCGTAGTATGGATGAACTCGACTATTCTCGCCGCCAAAATCATAGAATGAGTTCGGCGCACTGTTCGTTACGACCAAGCTATAAAGCAATCTTGTGAACGAGATCTGGCAGGTTGAATTGTCCAGCATAGCTGGGATGAGCCAATATCATGTTGCATCGAAAGATGTTCACCGGCAGTCCAAAACGATTGCTGGCACTGCGCAAAACGTGCTCGGCTGCCCATTTGCTGTTTGAGTATCCGGCAGCATACAGGTCTCTGACCGGCGCCGACGCCATCAAGGGCGTAGTTTCATCTCGATCCGCCCCCGCTTCGAGCAGAGCGGCTACGCCTACGGTTGAAATGAAGTCAAACTTCTTTTGACGATGCGCAAGGGCCAACCCCGCAAGCTGAGCTGTTCCAGCGACATTGGGCGCAAAGAGCTCTGAATAGGGCAGCATGTGATTCACGAGCGCGCCACAATGAACGATGTGATCGACACTCCGAGCCAGGTGATCAAACAGGTTATCGTCCAAGCCCAGTCTTGGCTCAGCGACATCTCCGACCAGTATCTCAAGTGCATCGCCGGCAAGCTCGGCAAAGCGCGCAGCCAATGCGGCGTCGGATGCGAACCCCGCCCTAAGGCGCGCCATCGCCGCTTCTTGGTTCGGCCCGCGGATCAAGCAGATCACCTTGCCGTCGCGCGCCCGCATGCGCTCAAGCCATTCCAAGCACAGGAAACGCCCGAGAAATCCGGTCGCGCCGGTCAGTAGGACGCGCTGGGTCCGATCTGGCGGAGGCCCGAACTCGGCAGCGTCCAACAGGTCCGCGTCTAGAAACGCGCCAATGTCGAGATCCTTGGCGTGCAAGAAACCTCTGTCGCCACGATGGATCCGATCGAAGGCGCGCACGCCGGCAGTCTCGCCCTGCAGCCTCGCCTCGATGAGCCGTGCCCACGTCGAGACACTGCCCGCAGGGCTCAGAATGCTACTGACGCTCAGGTCTACGCCGAATATTTCACTGAGAAGCGTCGCGAAGGTCGTCGCGCTCAGCGAGTCTCCGCCAAGATCGCCAAAGGTCAGCAACAAGGAAGAAGGCGCCACTTCAACGCCGAGCGTCGCCGCCAGTGCTTTCAATATCTTCGCTTCAACGGTCAATCCGACGTCACTGCGCAAGGCGCGCAATTCTTCTTCTTGTTTGCGGTCGATTTCTGCGTACAGCCGCTCAAGCTGCGCGCCATAGCGCTCTTTAAGCGCTGCCCGCTTGCGTTTTCTCACGCTTGTCAGAAGACCGTTCTCGAAGCTGAACGGTTCCAACTCGATAATGAAGTCGCGGGGCGTTTCGACCGCCCTCAATCCCTTCCTGCCCGCTGCTTCGTTCAGTTCGGCCCGGACAAGCGCGCGCGCGGCAATCTCGTCCGGCCGCTCTCCCAAGCGGGCTTGGATTGCCTCCATATCCGGAACGATGACAGCTAGAAGGCAAGACCTCTCTGCGCTTGCATAGAGATAAATTTGCAGCACGCTCGCGCACGCACTCTCAAACAAAACGCCCAGCGCCCCGATCGCCACAAATTCGCCTTGCGACAACTTCACGACATCGTTGGCGCGATCCAAGAAGACCAAATGATCGGGCGCGCGTTCTTCCATGATGTCGCCGGTGCACAGATAGCCCTGCTCATCAAACAACCTCGCTGTGGCTTCGGGCGCCTTGAAGTAACCCGGGATCGCGGTCTCACTCTTGAAACACAATTCGCCTCGGGGATATGGCTTGTCGCTCGAAAAATACCCGAGCTCTGGAACGTCGCGCAGCTTGTAGTCGATGATGGGCGGGCGCCGGATGCGCCCATCGAGCATGACCATCCCCGCCTCGGTCAGCCCATATGACTCATGCAAGGGCAACCCAAAGCACTCGGCCATGAATTGCTTCACCTCTTGCGAGGTAGGCGCCGCGCTACAGGACATCAGGCAAACTCGATCTCCCAGAAACCCCGCGCGCATCTCCCTCATCACACGCTCGCGCGCCGCATCGGCCGGCTCGCCGCTCGCGGTAAGGCGCGTCGTCTCGCTCAGAAAATGCCGATGAATCATCTCAAGCAAACGGGGAAACAGCGCCAAATCTGTGGGGCGCACCAGCTTGAAGTCCTCGAACAACGTCGACAGATCCGGTTTGGCGGTGACGTAAACGCTCCCCCCTCGCGCAAGTGTCCCATAGATCATGCCCCGTCCGAGCATGTGATTCATCGGTGCATAGGCGAGCCGAACGAGAGGCGCCTCCGGCGCCCCGATCCAGAAATTCGAAGCGAGACGCTCCGTCATGATCGCGCCCTTGGGCTGCCCGGTGCTGCCGGATGAATGCACCAGAAGCGCCACGCGATCGAGGCCATCCGCCGTAGGCGGCAACGGACGCCACTCGCTGGAGGTGGTGTAACCGCCGAGTTCGCTCAACGTGATGAGTTTGGCGTTGGCGCCCCCGCTTCCCAGCGTCGCCACGGCGCGCTCAAATTGCTCACGCTCTTCGTCCGCATTGGGATCATAGTCGAAGGCGATCACGCTCCGCACGGAAGGCTGCCAGATGGCCATCTCTGCTGCGGTGGCGATGTCTTCAATTGTTGCTGCGATGGCAACAGGCGCCACAGCCTCTACAATCCCACGCAATTCGCCGCCGACGGTGACCTGCAAAGGCACACTAACCGCTTGGGCATAGACGCATGCAAGATCGATTGTAGCGTAGTCTACGCCAGAGAATCCGAGGATGCAGACGGCCTCACCGACATCTACACGATGTTGTGGGTGTTTTCGCCAGGCTGCCGCCAAACGTTTGGTGCGCTGGCCTAACTCGCCATAGCTGATCGTATTGAACTCTCGGACAAGAACGCGTCCCCGTCGCCCCGTTTCGGGGTCTACGCCAATTTCATACTTGCGGCATCCAATGGCTGGGCGGTTAGTGTAGGCGTCCAGGACTGTTTCGATCAGTTTCGGTAACGTGGATGCGCCGATCGAGGCTGGAGACACGCCCGGAACGGGCATTAACGCGCGCAGCTGATCGTCGGTCTCAAGAAGCGCTAGTGCGTTCGCCGGATAGGGTGTGACGGGCGCCATACACTCTTTCCTTTCGGTACTCTCGCTTGAGCTTCGGCCTTTCCTGGCCGCCCTTGCGCCCGGATTGGCGAACCGATGTCCTTGGCATAACCTTCACTAACATCTAGCATCGGGCGCGCGCCGTAAAGGTTCGATTTGCTTTGCATCGCGGCGTGCGGCGGCGACGCGCCGAAATAGGCCGGCGTTACCGGTTCGGAGGAAAGAATGCCGACTGTGGATTTCTCATTGCACGAGGGGCTCTGTTCGCTCACGCTCAATCGGCCTGACAAACTCAACGCCTTGAACACAGGGATGTTTGAGGAGCTTGACGCACATCTGGCTCGTATCGCCGTCGAGCACGTGGGATGCGTCCTCATAACCGGGGCTGGGCGCAGCTTCTGCGCCGGCCACGATATCGGCGACCTTCATGGCAAGAGCGACGACGCCGGCAGAAACGAAACCGCAATCATCGAGCGCCTGGCCACTCTCCCCATGCCTGTCATCGCCGCGGTCCGCGGTCACTGCGTGACTGGAGGGCTGGAACTGGCGCTGGCAGCAGACATCATCATCGCAGCCGAAGGGGCCCGGTTCGCAGACACGCACGCAAAATGGGACCTCGCACCGATCTGGGGGCTTTCGCAACGGCTCCCGCGCCGGGTCGGCGCTGCGAAGGCCTATGAAATGATGTTCGCCTCGCGCACCTATTCGGGCAGAGAGGCCGCCGCCATGGGGCTGGCGAATTTCTGCGTTCCCGACGACGAGTTGGATTCGCAAGCACAGACCTTCTGCGCCGAAATCCTGGCAAACAGCTGGCGCGCCTGCCGCGCGATGAAGAAACTGGTTGCCGACACGGACGGCATGACATTGGCCGCAGGCATTGCTTGGGAAATGCATCGTACCGAAGGCCGCGGGCCGGAGATGGCGGATAGGCTGGCGAAGGCGCGCAAACGCTGACAGGCATTGCATTCGTGACCCTTCCATCCCTGCTGCTCGACGCCTTGCAGGCTCAAGAGCCAACACTGTGGCTCAACCCGTCGCGTCTGTCGGTTGCCGATGCACGACTGCGGCTCCCTTACGGCCCAGACGCGATCGAAGACGCCGAACGGCGCTGGCGCGGTTTCGCAGGTCTCTTGCGAGCGCTATTTCCGGAGCTGGGCGTGAGCAATGGTGTCGTGGAGTCGGAATTTAGTTTGCGCTGGCCGCCTTGGCCGGCCGCGCCACCAAGCTGTAAGGCGATCGCTAAATTGGGCCTGGTTTAATCTCAGACTGCGATTGTAAACTTGTGTTTGTCAGAAACTATGTTATATATCTGACAAATAATCTCATGTCATCTACCTCAGAACTTATTGTAATTTTTACCCAAACCCTGCCGGAGGGGGCGGCGATCTACGCCAAAGGCCTCCTCCATCTGGGCAGTCGGGCGGCCGTGGACCAGGCGTTGTCGCGCTTGGCTCGCGAAGGCCGCTTGCTGCGGGTTGCGCGCGGAATTTATGCGCGGCCGGTGGAGGGGCGGTTCGGAATGCGTCCCCCCTCGCCTGGGAAGGTCGTCGAGACATTCGCGGCATTGAAGGGGGAAACCATCGCCTCAAGCGGCGCGACCGCCGCCAACGCCCTGGGCCTCACCCCACAGGTCCCGGTTCGTCTGGTCTATCTGACCTCCGGTCCCAGCCGCTCATTGCGGATCGGCGAGCAATTGATTGAGCTGCAGCATGCGCCTTCTTGGCAGCTTGCTTTGCCTGAGCGACAAGCCGGCGCGGCGATCCGCGCGCTCGCGTGGCTCGGTCCCAAAAATTCCGGCAAAGCCGTGCGTGAGCTGCGGCGGCGTCTTCCGGAAAGCGAACGCCGCGCGATCTCGACCGTCAGCGGGCGGCTTCCGACTTGGGCCGCGAAGCGCGTGAGCGCATTGGTCAATGGCTGATGCGTTCCTTTCACTCTCGCCTGAGGAAAGGCGAGAGGCGCTTGAATTCGCGGCGTCGAAATCGGGGCGGCCCGCGCATCTGCTCGAGAAGGATGTCTGGGTGGTTTTGGCGCTGTCGGCGCTTTTCGAGTCCCCGCTCGGCGAACATCTGGTTTTCAAGGGCGGCACGTCACTGTCGAAAGCGTACAAAGTCATTCGCCGTTTCTCCGAGGACGTCGATCTCACCTACGACATCAGAGCTTTGGCCCCAGACCTCGTCGGCGAAGCAGAGGAGGCCCTCCCCATGACGCGCGGCGAGGAACGGCGTTGGAGCGATCAGATCCGCAAGCGATTGCCGTCTTGGGTCAATGACGCCGCCTTGCCGATTGTCGTCGCGCGGCTGGCCGCCGTCGGCGTGTTGGCGCAGCGCGCGCCGAAGGCGACAAAATCCTTATCGCTTATGAGCCTGTTTCAGCCAGCTCTGGATACGTGCGCCCAGAAGTCATGCTCGAATTTGGCGCGCGCTCGACTGGCGAGCCCAGCACAATGCGCGATGTCGCCTGCGATGCGGCCGAATGGCTGGAGACGGTCACGTTTCCCACAGCGCGGCCGCGGGTGATGCGGGCCGAACGAACATTCTGGGAAAAAGCCACCGCGATCCACGTGTTCTGCCTGCAGCACCGCCTGCGAGGCGACCGGTTCGCCAGGCACTGGCATGATCTCGCGCGACTCGACACCGCCGGACTTGCAGCCGCCGCCCTCGCCGATCGCGATCTCGCGCGCGCCGTCGCACGGCACAAGACAATGTTCTTTGCCGAGAATGACGCGGCCGGCCAAAGGATCGATTATGATGCCGCGGTCAGCTGGAAAGCTCAGAGCTGGTTCCGATTGGCGCGGCTGCTACGGCGCTGGCGCGCGACTACGAGGCGATGATTGCCGACGGCCTGCTGCTGGAGGAGGCCGAACCCTTCGAAGTTCTGATGGACCACTGCCGCACGATCGAGGCGCGGGCGAACCGAATAGCGCAGGCGATACTACGCCGAAACCGTTCTTGCGCTGGCAATCTGACGCTATTCAGCGCTCAAACAGATCCGCTTGGCCTGGGCGGCGCCTGGAAGAACGCCGCGGCGCTTTTTGCTCGGCCACTCGCTTTGGCGCGTTTCAATGCGGCGGTCTTGCGCGTCCGCTCGCGCTCCCGCTCGAAAACTACCCTGCCCTGGTACTGAAAAGCGCATCTTCGAGCTTTTCCAGATCGCGCCTTCGCCAATAGACAAATCGCGCGCGGATGATGGGGGCTGGGAAATCTCGAATGCCGGAGAGGCGCGCGCGCCAGAGCGTCGCCCGGCTCACGCCCAGCTCCTGGGCCACGACCTTGAAGGGGATGAGGTCATGGGGCTTCATTGCGCGCGGTACGGCCTCAACTGAATATCGCGCGTCACCAGCACGCGCACGGGCGCGCCGGGGCGCGCAGTGAGCGTTGGGCGCACCGTCAGTTCGCGATCGACGATGCGCCCGCCGGTTTGCGCGGCTTGCTGCGCCGCCGCATCGCCGACGCTTTGGGCGAGCGAGCCCGCATCTTGCTCGTCCTCGGATTCGTTGGCGATCACCGAGATGATGGCCGACAAGCCGATGGCGCCGGCGAGGCGGTCCAAATGATTGTCGGTGCGGTCCGAGAGCCCCGCGGCGCCCGACGGATCGGCGGCGTTCATTTCGCGCAGATTGATCGACCAGCCATTGGGCAGGATGAGCCGGTTCCAGGAAAGCAGAATGCGCCGGTCGCCGTAACGCACGCCATTGTCGTACGTGCCGATGAGGCGCGAGCCTTGCGGGATCAGCAGATAATCGCCGGACACGGAATCAAACACCGGCGCGGTCACTTGCGCGATCACGCGGCCCGGCAGATCGGCGTTAAGGCCAGTGATCAACGCTGCTGGAATGACGTGGCCGGCTTGGATTTCATAGCGCGAGCGCGGCGGGGTGAGCGCGGCGTCGAGCCGCGCTTCCCCATCGCCGCGCATGCGCACCCCATTCGCCGCCGTGTCGGCGGCGCCGCCAAACGTGATTGGCGATGCTCGTGCGATTGTTTGCGGATCGGGCGCGGCGTCCGCCGGCGCGCCCGCGCTCTGCCTGGCCGGCACACTCTCTCCCGCGATTGCCCCAAAGCGGATCGCTGGGCGGAGCAAGTTCAGCGTCTCGCTCAATTCCGCTTCGAAGGCGCCGAGAGGCAGCGCGCTTGCGTCATATTGCGAAGATGCTTGCGCGATGGAAGCCGGCGGCCCGCTTGCGGCGCTCGCGTTTTGCTCGGCGGCTTGGCGCCGCTCGGGGCGTTCGGAAAGGCCGCTGACCAGGGCAAAGGCGATGATCGCGCCGGCGAACAGGGTTCCCGCGAGCAGCACTTTGCGCGAGAGCCGTTTCGGCGAAGGCGGACGCGCGCGGATGGCGATCGCGGGCTCGGCTGCGGGGGCATGGGCGGCGTTCATCGGCGCGGCCTTTCACGCCGGCGATCGGCGGGGTTGCGTTCGATGCGTACGATGATGGGATTGCGGGTTCCGAAGCGAAGTTCGCCGACATCAAACACACGGTCGACCAGATAGCGTTTGCCCGCCGGGCCATCGAGCACGCGGTAATTGACCAGTTCCGCGCCTTCTCCGGTGACCACGAACAGCGGCGGCAGATCGGAAGCCTCAGCTTCCGGAGCGAACTCGATCCAGGTGCGGCGCCCATCGTCAAACACCCGCGTTGGGGTCCAGATCGGCGTGCGTCCGCGCATGGTGCGGATGCGATAATTGAGATTGAGCGCGTCGAGCGGGGCTGCAAGATGCGCCGCGCTTGCCTCCGGGTAGGTCCAGGCCACTTGCGCCGAATAGGCGCCGCCGGTCTGGGCGATGGCTTCGACCAGATAGGTGCGGCGGTCGGTGATGAGCACGATATTGGTGCGCAGGTCCGCTGCCTGCGGCTTGACCAAGACGATCGTGCGGCCTTCGATTTGGTCCTCGGCATCGGCTTGCGTGACCATCCAGCGCGACGTGTCGCCGGCGGCGATAGTGTTCGAGCGTCTCGCCGGGTTCCAGCAGGATGGTCGAGACGTAATTGGGGCTGGTGTAGAGTTCGTAGAGCGCGCCGGGCTCATAGGCATAGATCTGGCGCGCTTCCTGGAAGCCATGCGCGCTCGGGCGCTGGCGCGCGGCGCCGTTGGCGGCGGCCAAGGTTTCAAGCGGGGACTCGGCGCGCGGGCGCCGTGTTTGCGCCGAGGCGCTGTCGGCCAGATCGGCCAAGGCCAGCGCCGCGATCATGGCAGGGATGGAAAACGGCCTCATCGTTCACGGCTCCAGGAAAAATCGGAGATCAACAGCCCCAGCGGATTGGCGGCGATGTCATCGGCATTGCGGGGCGGGCGCGTCGTGAGGGTAAACACGCCATTGTAAAGCTCGGGATCGCTTGTGCCGGTTGCATTGGTGGCGCGCTCGATCCAGGAGACTTCCCAGGAGCGATCCGAGCGGGCGAGGATGGAGCGCACTTCGACAACGCGGCCCACCCGTCCCAGCGACAAAAATGGATCGTCCTGGCGGGCGATTTCGGTCAATTGCGCCGCGGCCGCAGGCGTCAGGAAACGATAGGCCTCCAGCCAGTTTTCCCGCAACACCACGCCATCGGTGGGCAGCGAGCGCACCAGGCGCACGAAGCGGCCAAGGTGATAGGCGAGCTGCGCTTCCGACGGCGACCAGTTTCCATCGGCCGCGCGCACATTCATCACCTGGCCTTGCGGATCCACTTCGACCACGTGCACGAAAGTGCGCTTCTGCATGGCGATAGCGGTCAGCGAGACCGCCATCACGCCCGCTAGCGCCAGCGACCCAAACGCGATCATGCGCCAGGCCCGCGCCGACAGCACCGCCGAGCCCATGCGCCCATCCCATTCCTGTTGCGCGCGCCGATAAGGCGTATCGGCGGGCTCTGGCGCGAACGATTTCGCTGGCGAGCGGAAGGGAAAATTCATTTAGCGCCCCCGGACTTTGCGCGCGGCCGCATCGCCGCGTAATTTATCTGCGGCGGGCGCGATGCGCGCCCCGCCGCTTCCGCCGCCGCCGGCGCCCGCCGAGCGCGCGGCCTGCCGCTCGAACGCCAGCGCCGGCCATGCCGGCTATTTTATTGACCGCCATATTGGTCACCATGCCGGCGCCGATGGTGGTGAAACTCGCGCCGACGCCGGTGCGGATGGCGTCCGAGCCGGAGAGATGGGGTTGGCCCTGCACCACTTCGCTCGCCAGCATCGGCGCGAACCAGGCCAGCGCCAAAACCGTGAGCCCAAACAGCAGCACGTTGAGCGCGCCGCCATCTTCAAGCGCCAGAGTCGCTGGCAGCGTCTCGACGAACGTGATCGACACCGAGGCGATCAAGAGCCAACACGAACAGCCGAATGGCGCAGCCCGCAACCCAGCCCAGCGGGCGCTCGGCCACCCAAGCGGTGCCATTGAACACGCCCCACGGCAGCGCCACGAAGGCCGCCAGCGAACCGAGCTTGAAGGCGATCAGCGACACAAACAGCTGCAGCGCCAGCACGAAGAAGCCGAGCGCCACGAACAGAGCCGCGAACCAGATGGTGATCATCGCCACGAAATCGGTGATGATGTTCATGCCGTCGGCCAATGCAGTGGTGCGGCCAAAGAGTTCAGTGCCGATTTGCCCGACGTGTTGAGCGGCGTGCAAAAAGGACCCCTTAGGGGGGTGATCGGCGTCGAAAAGGGACCCCTCATCTTGCTCGGTTAGGCCGGGCCGCTTGGCAGCAAGCGGTCGAGATCAGGATGTATGGGGTGGACAAGCGGGTTGAAGTTCGCGCGGCGCACGCCGCGGGCCAGAACATCAAGCAAATGATGCGGCAGCTGGGTCTGTCGCGGCGTTTTGTGCGGAAGGCGCTGCGCGCGCCGAGTGCGGAAGCGGGGTATTCGGCGCGCAAGAGCCAGCCCTTGCCCAAGCTCGGGGCCTTTGCCGCGCGTTTGGATCAGCTGCTGAGCGAGGACGCGGCGCGGGCGAAGAAAGATCGCCTGCGGCTGACGCGGCTCCACGATCTGCTGCGGCGCGAGGGCTTCGATGGCGGCTACGACGCGGTGCGCCGCTATGCGCAAAAGCAAAGGCGGGCGAGCAGACCGACGCCGCCGAGCGAGGCGTTTGTGCCGCTGAGCTTTGCGCCCGGCGAAGCATTCCAATTCGATTGGAGCCACGAGTTGGTGGTGCTGGGCGGAATCACCATGAGTGTGAAGGTGGCGCACATGCGGCTGTGCTGCAGCCGCAAATTCTATTTGCGCGCCTATATGCGCGAGAGCCAGGAAATGGTGTTCGACGCGCATGCGCGTGGGTTTGCGTTTTTCGGTGGGATCACAGCGCGCGGCATCTACGACAACATGACCACGGCGGTGCAAACGGTGTTCATGGGCAAGCAGCGGGTGTTCAACCGGCGGTTTTTGCTGATGGCCGATCATTATGGCTTTACCCCGACAGCCTGCACGCCGGCGGCGGGTTGGGAAAAGGGTCAGGTCGAGAAACAAGTCGGCACGGCGCGCGAGCGCTTTTTCAAGCCGCGCCTGCAATTTCAGACGCTCGAGGAGCTGAATGGCTGGTTGGAAGCTGAGTGCGTGCGCTGGTGCGCGGCGAGCAGCCATCCCGAACGGCGCGAGCTTTCGGTCGAGGCGGCGTTCGCGCTCGAGCGGCCGGCGCTGGCGCCGTTGCGAGAGGCGTTTGACGGCTTTCATGAGCGCGAGGCGACCGCCAGCGCCACCTGCCTGGTCAATTTCGACCGCAACAAATATTCGGTGATGAGCGAAGCGGCGCGGCGTGTAGTGCAAGTGCGCGCTTATGCGACGCGGATCGTCATCCGCTGCGGCGGCAAAATCGTCGCCGACCACGCGCGTCAATTCGGCCGCGACAAGACCATCTACGATTTCTGGCATTATGTGCCGATTTTGACGCGCAAGCCGGGAGCGCTGCGCAACGGCGCGCCGTTCGTGGATTGGGACTTGCCGCCAAATCTGGCCGAGCTGCGCGCCCGGCTGGGCAAGAGCGACGAAGCCGACCGGCGCTTCGTGCGCGTGCTGGCGATGGCGCTGAGCGACGGCTTGGGAGCGGTGGAGGCCGCGATCGCTGAAGCGCTTGCATCGAATGCCGCGAGCGACGACGTAATCCTCAACATCCTGGCGCGCCGGCGTGAGCCGCCCGCGCCAGAGCCGATCGCCGCGCCCGAGGCGCTGGCGCTCGCCCATCCGCCGTTGGCCGATTGCGCCCGTTACGATCATCTGCGCGAAGGCATTGTCCATGCAGCGGCATGAGCTGATCGCGGCGATGAGCGAGCTTGGCCTCAAGGGCATGGCCGCGGCTTACGACGAGGCTGTCACCACTGGAATCAAGCGCCAGCGCGATGTGACCGAAATCCTCGCCGATCTCATCAAGGCCGAGGCGGCGGATCGGGCCATGCGCTCGATCCGCTACCGGCTCAGCGCCGCCAAACTGCCGCTGGCGAAGGATCTCGACAATTTTGTCTTCGAGGGCACGCCGATCAATGCCGAACTGGTGCGCGCGCTGCATGGCGGCGGTTTCCTCGCTGAAAAGCGCAACATCGTCCTGGTCGGGGGAACCGGATCGGGAAAAACGCATTTATGTATAGCCATCACCGCCAACGTCGTGCGCGGCGGCGTGCGCGGGCGCTTCTTCAACGTCGTCGATCTGGTCAATCGCCTGGAAGCCGAAGCGCGCGCGGGCAAAGCCGGCGTGTTGGCGGCGCAATTGGCGCGCCTCGATGTCGTGGCGCTCGACGAACTCGGCTATCTGCCGTTCGCCAAATCCTCGGGGCAGCTGCTGTTTCATCTGATCTCGAAGCTCTACGAAACCACCTCGATCATCGTCACCACCAATTTGGCGTTCGGCGAATGGCCCAGCGTCTTCGGCGACGCCAAGATGACCGCCGCGCTGCTCGACCGGCTCACCCATCATTGCGACATCGTCGAGACCGGCAATGAAAGTTGGCGGCTGAAGCACCGGGGCCGGGTTAAGCGCGCATCTTAACCGACGGGCGCGCCCCCGGCAATTCATCAACCACACTGGGCCCGGACAGGGCGGGCGCGCTGCGCTCCGCATGGTTCCGCGCGCCCGCCCTGTCCTACCGAGAGAGGGGTCCCTTTTCGACGCCGATGGGGGTGCTTTTTCAACGCCGATTGACAGCCCGACGCGGCCTGGATTGTGCAGATCGGCCATCGACATCGACCCGCCGCCGGCTTGCAGGCCCAATTGCGCGCCCGATTGCACGATCGCGGTGGCGAGGAAGTTCCAATTGTTTACCAGAAACGCAAACAGCCCAACAAATAGCACCTTGCGAAAGAACGGCGCCATCGGCGCTTCGCCCGCAAGCGCCCATTGCGCGCCCGCCAGCGTGATCGAAATCACGATCAGCGCGTTCAGCACATAGCTGACATCGCCCTGGATCAGACCGAACCCGGAATCCGCTACCGCCAGGAATTGATCGAGAAACGAATTGACTTCGGTGGGGTCCATTGGCCTTGCCTCAATGCTCGAAGGCCGAGCGCGCGGGCTCGGCGGCGCGGTTGGCGTCAGTGGGGAAAGCGCGGCGCTGAATTTCGCGCGCGCGTTCTTCGCGCGCGAGCCGCTCCATGCGCTCGGTTTGCAGCGCCCGGCCTTGCGCTGCCAGCAGCGCATGGATTTCCGCGAGTTGCGAAGCCTGAATGCCCAAGAGCTGATTGCCGGCCTGGACCGCGCCGGTCTGGCCTTCGCTTTGCGCCGAGGATTGCAGCGCGCGGTTTATGTGGTTTTGCGTGCGTTCGATCGAGCGCGCCGCAGTGGCCTCGGCCCGCATGGCGCGCTCCAGGCTTTGGCGGCTTTCGGCCATCCAGCGGTCGGATTGGCCGAGCACGTCTTCGAGATCGAACTCCTCCCAGGTCTCCGGATAGAGCGTGCGCAAATCCTCGCCCAATTCACGCGCCTCGAAAGCCATGCCTTCGGCGGATCGAAACAGCGCGTGCGCCTCCGATGATCGACTGGCTAAGCTCGGGCGAGAGTTGCAGCGGGTTGGCGCGCAGCATCGCCGCCGCTTGCTCGATCTGCGCCACCTGATTTCGCACCTGCTCGACCATGTGGGTGACCTGCATGATGCTTTGCGCGAGATTGGCGGGATCGATGACGGCGAATTGCGCCCGCGCCGGCGGCGCCGCCATGAGCGATAGTGCGAGCGTCAAACTCGCCGCCAGTTTCATGATATTCTTGCCCATATCGTCCTCCCTCATTCCGCCGCCACCTGGATGGCGCTCCGCACCCGCGCTGCGGGGGTCTCTGTCATGGCGTTGAACCGCGCGCACGGCGTCGGCGGCGTCGCACTGGCCGCGCGCCGTCCAGCCAGGCGGCGGCAAAGCCTGCAGCGCCCACCTCGCTCAGCACCCGGTCGATTGCGGCATGATCCTCGGGGCGCGAGGCGGCGACAAAAGCGAGCGCGGCGGGACCAAGGCCCAATTCAAACAGCCGCGCGCCTTCACGCGAGCTCAGATAATAATCGCGCTTGGGCGCGGCATGGGCGATCAGCTCGATCTGGCGCGCATTGAGGCCCAGCGCTTCATAGAAAGCGCGCGAGCGCGGCTCGCGCGCGCGGTCATTGGGCAGGAAGATGCGGGTGAGGCAGGCTTCGATAATGGTGGAGGCGATCGGGCTTGCTTCCACATCGGCCAATTCCTGGCTGGCGAAAATCACGGCGACGTTTCGTTTGCGCAGCGTCTTCAGCCAATCCTGGATTTGCGCGGCGAAGGCGCTGTGCTTGAGGAAGAGCCAGGCTTCATCGAGAATAAGCAAAGTCGGCGCGCCGTTGAAGCGGCGCATCCAACACATGAAACAGCGCCGGCAACACCGCGCGCACCGCGTGCGGGCGGGCCATCAAATCTTCCATCTCGAAGGCCTGCACCCGGCCAAAGCCGAGTGAGGATTGATCGAGGTCAGTGAGGCGCCCGTAGGGGCCGGCTTGCGTGAACGGCGCCAGCGCCGCGCGCACCTTGGCATCTTGCACCAGGGCCGAGAACAAAGTCAGCGTCCGATCCTCGGCGGGGCGGCTGCCCAGAATTTCAAGCGCCCGCCAAAGCTCGCCTTTGCAGTTCAGGTTCGACGGCGACGTGAGAGGCTTCGAGAATGTCGCAGACCCAATCGAGCGCCCAGGCGCGCTCTTCGGCAACATCGACGCCTTCGAGCGGTTGCAGGCCGAGCGCGTCCGCTTCGCCGAGATCGAAGAAATCTCCGCCCAGGCCGAGGATGGTGGCGCGCGCCGAGCGGCCCTTGTCGAACAGATAGATTTGCGCGTCTTCGTAGCGGAGAAATTGCGCGGCAAGCGTCGCCAGCAGCACCGATTTGCCGGCGCCGGTCGGGCCCACGATCAAGGGCGTGCCCGACATCGCCGACATGGGTGGAGAGCCGAAACGGCGTTGCCCCATCGGTGGCGGTCAGCATCAAGGGCGGGCCGTTCAAATGGGCATTGCGCTCGGGGCCGGCCCACACCGCGCTGGTGGGCAGAAGATGCGCAAGGCTGGGCGTCAGCAGGATCGGGCGGCGCACATCGGCATAGGCCTGGCCCGGCAACGACCCCAGCCAGGCTTCCACCGCATTGACGCTTTCGACCTGGGTGACGAAGCCTAAGCCGTCAGCGACCTGTTGGATTTGGCGCACCGCTTCGTTGGCCGCGTCCTCGCTCTCCTCGGCGACGATGAGGGTGAGCGTCGCATAGCCGGCGCCGACGGCGTCGGCGCCCAATTCCTGAAGTGCTGCATCGGCATCCGCGGCTCTGATTGGCGGCGTCATTGTCCTGCAGCACGGATTCTTCGCGGAACATCGCTTCGCGCAGCATCGTCAGCAAGCCCTTGCGCTTGGAGAACCAGCGCTTGCGGATTTTTTCCAGTTCACGGCGCGCTTCCTCGCGGTCCATCGGCAAGAAGCGGCTGACCCAGCGATAGGCGATGGGCAGGCGATTCAGAGCGTCGAGAAAACCAGGCTCGGTTTCGGTGACAAAGCTGCGCACCGAAATGATTTTAAGATGATTGCTTGCCTAGCCTGGGCGCGAGACCGCCGACCAGGGCTGCGTCGGGCAAAAGCGCGTCGAGATGAAACGGGTTCGCAGGGACCGCGACGCGGTGAGGGCGGTCGGAAATGCAATCGTGGAGATAGGTCAGCGTCTCTTCGTCATCGAGCCAGCGGGCGAAAGGCGTCATGGTCTCCAACAGCGCCAGCAGCTGCTCGCTCTCCTGGCTGAAACGTTCGAGCTGCAGGCGATAGTCGATCCGCCGCTTTTGCCTTGACCGCCTCGCCGCCCTCGAACAGCACGCTCTCCAGCTTGCCTTGGCGTTCGGCCGGAGGCAGCCAGGCCAAGCGTCAGGAAATATCGGCTCTCAAAGCGCGCGCCGGCGGTCTCGAACACGGCGCGGCGTTCTTCATCGATCAGCCAGGAGAGCGCATCGGGAAAGATCGAGTCGGGATAACCAGGCGCTGGCGATCGGCGCGCTTCCACATGCAAACACCAGCCCGAGCCAAAGCGGCGCAGCGCATTGTTGAGGCGCGCGGCCATGCCGGCGAGTTCGGCTTCGGTCGAAGAATCAAGATCGGGCCCGCGAAATTGCAAGCTGCGCTGAAAGGCGCCGTCCTTGTTGAGGACAATGCCCGGCGCGATCAAAGCAGCCCACGGCAAATAATCCGAGAGCTTGGCGCTTGTGTCCTTGTAGGGCCGAAGATCCAACAACGCCTTCCCCTTCACGCCGAAAAATACACAGGCTTGGCCAGATGGCGCGGCCAGGTTTCCAGAAACCAGGGATCGCGCGCGGCGGCCCAAGCCGCGCACGCCTGCAACACCGCCCAGAGCGGCAAGCCGATGAAGGGCTGCTGCAAGCCAAACCCGATCGCCGCGCCGATGGTGGCGTTGAGGATCGCAAACGCGCGCGGCACCCCGCCCATCAGGATCGGGCGCGTCAGCGAGGTGCGCAGCGGCAGGCGATAGAGATCGGGCGCTTCCATCATCGGCTAAAGCACCGCGCCGCCGGCAAAGCCGAAGAAGTCGAGGAAGAACGAGACCGCCGCGAACATCACCGCGATGCCGAGGCCGACGAAGGCGAGCTTGCGTACCCCGCCGCCGCCTTCGGAAAAGATGATGGTCACCCCGGCGATGACGATGGCGATCACCGCCGCCGCGCGCGCCACCGGGCCAGTGATGGAATCGACGATCTGTTCGAGCGGGCCCTCCCACGGCATGCCGGAGCCGGCCGCATAGGCGGGACCGGCTATGGCCAAGAGCACAAGCAGCGCGCCCATGCCTTCTCGCCGCTCGCAGGCTTTGTTCCTGGTTCTGTTTCATGCTTCTCCCTCCAACGCTCTGACCTCGTAGCTTTCGCCAACTACACCGTTGACCTCGACAATCTCGGTGATGGCGCGCCCCACCGGCGTGCGTTCGATGAAGACGACGATGTCGATGGCGCTGGCGATGAGGCGGCGCGGGGCAAGCGCCGCCGCCTCCATCGCCAGATCTTCCAGGCGCGCCAAGGCATCGATTGCGGAATTGGCGTGCAGAGTAAGCAGCCCGCCGGGATGGCCAGTGTTCCAGGCCTTCAGCACTTCGAGCGCCGCCCCGTCGCGGACTTCACCGACGACAATACGGTCGGGACGCAGGCGCAAAGTCATCTGCACCAGATCGCGCATGCTGACGATGGGCTCGGTTCGCTTGGTCAAGAGCTGAACCCCATTGGGGCTGGCGCATTGCAGTTCGGCGGTGTCTTCAAGGATGACGACGCGCGCGCGCTGGAACGGCGTTTCCGCCAGCAGCGCATTAAGCAACGTCGTCTTGCCCGAGCCCGGTGCCGCCGGCGACGATGATGTTGCGCCGGGCCGCCACCGCCTCCGAGAGCAGACGTGCTTGGTGTCTGGTGGCGATGCCGTCGGCGCACATAATCGGCGAGCCCATAGATGCGCGAGGGGCGCTTGCGGATGGCGAGGACCGGCGCCTCGACCAAGGGCGGCATCAACGCTTGGATGCGCGCGGCGGACCTTGGCAGGATCGCCGACAGCGCGGCGCGATCGGCGCTGACAGTGTCGCCCGCCTCATGCGCCAGAAGCCGGATCGCGGTTTCACGGTCGGGCGCGGAAACGCGATGGTCGGTGGCGACAAGGCCCTGGCCCAAGCGATCAAGCCACACCCGCCCATCGGCATTGATCAGCGCCTCGACCACATCGGGCGCGGCGAGTGCGTCGGCGATGGCTGAGCCCAGCGCGCGCGCCAGCGCCGAGCGGCGCCGCTCGGCGCCAAGCGTGGGCGCGAGCGCGCTCATGGATGCGCCTCCGGCGTGACGCCGCCATAGGGTTCGGTCTCGCCGCAGGGCTTCGCTCTCCTCTGGACGCTCACTCAGATCGTCGATGGCGCCGGGATTGGTCAGGTCGTTGGCCAGAAGATCGAGGAAACGCGCGAACCGGGCTTCGGCGCTGGCGGCGGCGCTGTCTTCAAGCTCGGCATCCAAGGGCGGATTGTGTTCGAGCCAGACGCGGATGAACAGCAGCAGGCAGGCTTTGATCTGCATCCCTTCCCAGGCGATCTTGTCGAGACCGCGCTTCGATGCGGTTGAGTTGTCGTTTCGTCGTATCGCCCTCGCTCTTCTGCGCGGCGCCGGAATTGGCCGCCAGCCGCGCGCGGATGGCGTCGGCAATGATCGCCGATTCCGAGCGGCCTTGCGCGGCGGCGATGCGCGTGATCGCGCGGGCCAGGTCCGGATCGAGATAGGCTTTCATCGGCACCGCGCGCATGGGCTTCACACCCCCGTCGCGCGGGCGCGCCGCGGCGCTTCGGTTGGTGCAGGCTCGGCCCCGACCGACAATTGCTTCAGGCGCCGGCATTGCCGCAGTCGCCGCGTCCTCTGGCGGGCGCAATCCCGCCAGCGCCAGTTCTGAGATATTTTCGTTCGCCATCGGCGCTGGCGGCGCTTGCGTTCGTGTTGCGGCTGTAGGCGTTGCAATGGCGAAGAGATCGGTTTGAGCGGATGCTGTTGTCTGCGCCGCCGCATCCGTCGCCTTGGGTCGGGCGCTGCGTTCGGCGCCGCTTGCGCTGAGCGGCTTGCGCGACGGGCGCTGTTTTGCCGAGTGCGACCACATTTGCCCAATCGTGCGTAGTGGTGAGCGCTTGCTTCTCGTTGCGCCGGCGGCAAAAGCCGCTCGGCGAAAATGCGCTCATGGTCAAAGCGCAGCTTCTTGGCGCGGATGGGCTTGCATCCCGACGCGAAGATCAATTGTTCGTCGCGCGGCAAGCCGCGCACATCGGCGGGCAACAGCAGCGGGCGGCGCTCTTCGCGGTAGGAGATCGAACCCTTACGCACGCCAAACAAGGAACGTGGGCGCTGCTCGCTGACGAACGGGCGCACTTCCCAGACTTCGCCCGCCATGGCGGCGATGCGTTCGGCGGTTTCAGGGTCGGCCGCCGCGAACGCCGTCACCAGATGGCAATTGTCCAGGATCACATTATCGCGCCCATAGGCGCGGATGAGGTGATTGAGCGATTGGCAGACGAGATAGGCCTTGAGCCCATAGCCCGCCATCGCCCCCATCATGGTCTCGAAGAAAGCAAGCCGGCCGAGTTGGGGAAATTCGTCCAGCAGCAAAAGCAGGCGATGGCGCTTTGGCCGCCCCAATGCGTCTTGGGTTTGGCTCTCCATCAGCGAGCGCGCCACTTGGTTGATGAAGAGCCGCATCAGCGGCATCAGCCGCTGCGCATCCGACGGCGGGGGCTGCAGAAAAAGCGTGACCGGCTTGTCCGCGCACATGAGGTCGCCGATGCGGAAATCCGAGCGGGAGGTTTTCTCCGCCACGATCGGATCGGCGAAAAGCCCAAAGAAGCTCTCCGCCGTCGCTTTGACGCCCGAGCGCAGGCGCTCTTCGCCGGCGAGATAGGAATTGAGCCGCGTGCAGCACCTCCGGGTGGGTCTCGGGCTCATTGGTGCGGGGGTTGCGGCGGTGCAATGTGGCGCGCATCTCTTCGCAGGTCTTGTCGAGATCGCGGAGCTTCTCGCGCACGACCGCAAGAGTCTTGCGTTCGAGCGGCTCGGCATAGAGCACGTGCAGGATGAGCCCAGTGATGACGATCTTGGCGCTGGCGTTCCAGAACGCTTCCGCGCCCTTCGCTTCGCCCTTGGGGTCAACGATGATGTCGACAATGTTTTGCACGTCGCGGACTTCGTTAGCGCCGCGCCGCACTTCGAAAAACGGATTGAAGCAATGGGAGTCTAAATCCGTGGGGGCGAAGCGCAGCACTCGTCCAAGCCTGGCGCGAAACCCGGACGTGCCTGGAAAGCCATGGCGGGGATCGCCACGATCAAGCTCGCCCTTGTGTCAACGCCGGAGTAAAAATACATCATGCTGCCGGAGCAAAACTACATCAGTGACGGGGTGCGCAGGTGTTAACGCGAAGGGCCCCCAATTGGGGGCCCTTCGCGTTAGGCGGCTTTGTTTGGGAGGCGATCAGGGGGTGAGGATTTCGCCGGTTTCGGGATCAATTCCTGGCTCGGGTGCGGCCTCGGCCTCGATCGGCGGCGTCGCGGTGCGGCGGCGGGATTTGGATTGTTTCAGGCGGAAGCTGTCGCCGTTGAATTCGAGAATGTGGACGTGATGGGTGAGCCGGTCGAGCAGCGCGCCGGTGAGCCGCTCGGAGCCCAACACGGAGGTCCATTCGTCAAACGGCAGATTCGAGGTGACGATGGTCGAGCCGCGTTCATGACGTTGCGAGAAGACATCGAACAATAATTCAGCGCCGCTGCGCGAGAGCGGCACATAGCCCAGTTCATCGATGATCAAGAGCTTCACGTTCTGCAATTGCGCTTGAAGCTTGAGCAGGCGCCGCTCATCCTTGGCTTCCATCAAGGCGTGGACGAGGCCGGCGGCGGTATAGAAGCTGACGGAGACGCCGTGTTGGCAGGCGGCGAGGCCCAGCGCCAACGCGCAGTGAGTTCTTGCCCGTGCCGGAATTGCCAAGCGCGATGACATTGTCGCGCCGGGTCACAAATTCGCAGCGCGCCAATTCCAGCACCAGCATCTTGTTGACGCTGGGGATGGCGGTGAAATCGAAGCTGTCGAGCGACTTTGTGGCCGGGAAGCGCGCCTCGCGGATACGGCGCTCGACCGTTCGCCGTTCGCGCTCGATCAGCTCAAGCTCAACCAGGCGCATCAGATATCGCACGTGATCGAGCCCTTCGGCCGCGCAAAGGGCCGCCACTTTGTCGTATTCGCGCAGGATGGTCGGCAGCTTCAGCTGCTTGAGATGATGGGCGAGCAATATTTCCGGCGGCGCGCTCATGCCGCCAGCTCGGTTATTTGGGCCCGAATTTCTGGAGCATTGGTAAGCGCCAGATAATCGGCCGCCTTGGTGGCCTTCACTTCCGCGCGCGGCAGGTGCGGATAGGCTGAGAGGTCCAGCTTGATGGCGCGACGCTCGATGCGGGCGAGCACGAGCTGTTTGACGGCGTCGAAACTGATGGCGCTGAGCGACAGCGCCGCGCCAATTGCGGCGGCGACATCATCGAGGCTGAAAACTTCGATCAGGCGCAACACTTGAATGAATTCGCGCCGTCCGCGCGCTTGCATCCGGCTCTCCAGCAGCCGGCGCAAAGTCGCGAATTGCTCAGGTAAAATCCAGTTTTGCAGGGGCGCGGCTTGGTCGAGCGCGCCGGGCTTGCGCTCCAACAGCGCCAGATAGTGCAACGGATCGAAGATGAAGTCGGCTTTGCCATAGCAGCGCCGATGGCGGGCGATGATGTCGGCGCCGCAGACGATCAAAACCTCGTCGACGAAGCCTTTGACCAGCACCTGGCGGTAGCCGTAGCGCGTGGGAACCGAGTAATCGTTGCCGCGATAGCGCACCAGTGAAAACGCGCTGACGCTGGCGGGGATTTTCTCGCACGGCTCGAAGGCGGCAATTGGGTCTTGCCGGAACGCGGCGACATCCGCGCCCATGCGCTCGCCGATGGTGGAGGCAAAGCCGCGCAGCACATCGCCTTGGCGGCGGATGCAGCCGGCCAGAAGCTGCTCATTCAGCGCCGCGTAGCTCGGCGCCTGCGGGATCGGAACCATGAAATTCTTGCGCGCGTATTTGACCAGGCCTTCGACCTTGCCCTTGTCATTGCCCTTGCCGGGCCGGCCAAACCGGTCGGCGAACAGATAATGGCTCTGCAGCTCGGTGAAAGCGCGCGAGCGCACGCGCTTGCCGTCGCCCAAAATGCGCGCCACCGCGATTTTGAGATTGTCGTAGAGGATCGAGGCCGGCACGCCGCCGAAGAACGCAAACGCCGCGACATGACCGTCGAGAAACGCTTCGGTGGTCTCGGCCGGATAGGCTTTGACGAAACAGCCGTCTGAGTGCGGCAGGTCCATGCAGAAGAAATGGATTTTCTGGCGCACGCCGGCGATCACCGCCACCGCCTCGCCGAAATCGACCTGAGCATGACCCGGAGGATGCGCCAGCGGCACGAACATCTCGCGCGCCTTGATCCTGGCGCCGGCGATAAAATCCCGCACCACCGTCACCCCGCCCGCATAGCCATGCTCCTCGCGCAGGCGCTCGAAAATGCGCTTGCCGGTATGGCGCTGCTTGACCGGGGCGTGCAAGTCAGCGGCCAGGATCGCCTCGATCACGCCCAAGAACGGATCGAGCTTCGGCCGCACCGCCGGCGCCGCGCGCCGATAGCCCGGCGGTGCCGAAAAATCGCACATTTTCTTGATCGTGCGCGGATCCTTGCCGAACCGCTTGGCCGCCTCACGACGCGACAAACCCTCGACAAACACCGCCCTGCGCACAATCTCGTAGCTTAACACTTTGTACATCCCCGGCCCTTCGAACCGCCAAAACGGCCCAAAGGATTAACGGCGAAGCATTTTTACTCCGCCCGCGAACGACAAAACGCCGCCGCTTCCGTGATGTACTTTCGCACCGGTGCGCACACACGACCGTGTTAGCGCTCCGCGAGACGAGCCGCAGAACAGAGAGCCTTGAGAATGCGCGCGCGCTCTCGGAAACCCGGCACGGGCAGATTGAATATGCGAGTTGGGGCGAAGGCCCGCCGGTGCTCGTCATTCACGGCGCAGGCGGCGGGTTCGATCAGGGGCGGCTGCTAGCGGAGGCCATGGGCGGAGACGGCTTTCGCTGGATCGCCCCCTCGCGCTTCGGTTATCTCAGCAGCGCCATGCCCGCGGATCCCTCGATCGTGGCGCAGGCCGAGGCCTTTGCCGATCTTCTGGACGCCTTGGGCATCGATCGCGTGAACATCCTTGCAATGTCGGGAGGCGTTCCGCCGGCGCTCAAATTCGCCGAGATGTACCCCGACAGAACCGACCGCATGGTCCTGCTTTCGTCAGCGCCGTTCACTCCGTTCAGTCCCGATATCGAAAATCGGCCCATGCCAACCTGGGCATACGGGGCGTTGTTGGGCAATGATGTCGTCTATTGGACGCTGACCAAGGTCGCGCGCGATGCTCTGGAAAGCGCCTTCGACGCACGCCCCGACCTTCGCGCCGATTTGCCAGTGGCCGAGGCGGCTTTCATCCGAGACCTGGTTGATACGTTCCTGCCAGCCTCGCGACGCGTGGCCGGCGCAAGAAATGAAGGCGCTGCGGTCGATCCGCGAGCCACGTACAACCTGGATGCAATTCGCGCTCCAGTGCTGATCGTGCATGCGCGCGACGATCGCCTCAACCCTGTTGAGGTCGGGGAGACCATTTCAACCCACGTCGCGGGATCGCAATACATCCTATTTGAAAGCGGCGGGCACCTTTTACTGGGGCATCACCGCGAAATCTCCGAACGGCTTGGCCACTTTTTCAGAGCGGGAGGAACCGTTGAAAACATTCGTTGATGCGTTGAATGCGGCAAAGCGTTGCAACGACAGTGCCGATCGGCGATCTCAACCAGCTGATGCTCGCGAGAGCTTGCAGCAACGCTCGTGCGGGTTCCGCCTTGGCTGTGATCGCATACGGCGCGGGTCTCGTCACCCTGCGCTGGCCTTGCGGCTGGGCCTTGATTTGAGGCAATGCTCAGCCAATTTGATTTCTCGCAAGGCGTCGGCGCGCGGACGGGCTTCATTGCTATTGCAGCCAGAAGGAGCACGAGATGAGCCAGGCGGTGATCGATTTTTGCGAAGGCTTGAAGACCACCTTATTGGGGCTTGAGGAGCGCCTCGCCAAAGCCCAGGCCGCGCTGTCGGTGGGCGCGACGCGCGCCAGCGAAGAAGCCAAGAAACACATCGACGAAGCTTCCGAGCAATTACAGAAGTTCAAGGTTCACGCCGGTCTCATGGCCCAGGCGATCCGCGCTGACCTGCCAGAGCAAACCGAAGCGGCAAGGGAGAAGCTCTCCGAGTTCGGCCAGGAAGCGCAGGTCGCCATGCGTCATGCGGTCATATTCCTGGCGGAGACCGCCTCGAAGGGCGCTACCGGTGCAGCGGGTGCGTTGCACGCCGGCGCCAAGCAAGCTGAGCGCCTGGCGGCGGAGCTGCGCCACGATACCGCTCTTGCAGTGGTTGAGCCGCGCGAGGCCGAAGCGCCCTCGGCGCCAGCCTGAAGACCATGTCCCGCGCCGAGCCGGCGGCAACCGAATACGACGTTGTCGCGTTCGACCATCGGCTCGAACCGCACGTTCGTGTGCATCACGCCCTCGGCGGCCGTACACGGCTGCGCCTCGATCCGTTGCGCGGACGGCGCGACCTGCTCGCGGCGCTGGCGCGGCGGATCGCCGCGCGACGTGGCGTCATCGACGTTCGAGAGAATGCTTGGACAGGCGCGCTGCTGGTGGAGCACGACAGGAGCCTTACGCCCGAAGTCTATCGCGCAGATGGCGCGCGAGATTTGGCGCGGCGGGCTGGCCGCACCCGCCCCCGCCGCGCCCGCCGAAGAGCGGCAAAAGCCTTGGCACGCAATGCCGGCGCCGATGGTGGCGCAAGCGTTCGTCAGCAAAGCGGGGCTGAGCGCGGCGACCGCGCACGAGCGGGTGACGCGCATCGGCGAGAACCGGCTTTTCGAGCCTGAACCGCCATCGACGCTGGCGCTGCTGGGCGTACAACTGAAATCTGTACCAGTAGCGCTGCTTGGCGGCTCCGCGATCCTGTCCTTCGCCACCGGCGGGGTCGTCGACGCCGTCCTCGCCATCGGCGTCATCGCGCTTAACGCGGGCATCGGCGTGGCCACGCAGACCTGGACGGCCAATCTCATCCGGCGCTTGGCGCGGCAAACCGATCCCGACGCCGTCGTGCTTCGCGACGGCGTGGAAACACACGTGCCAACCTCGCGCGTGGCCCCGGGCGATTGGATCGTGCTGAAACCAGGCGCGGCGGCGCCCGCCGATGGCCGCCTGATCAGCGCCGAGGCGCTCATGATCGATGAATCCTCGCTGACCGGCGAGAGCTTTCCCGTCGAAAAATCGGCCGATGCTCTGCTGACGCCGAACGCCCCGCTCGCCGCGCGGCGCACCATGGTCCATCGCGGCGGCGTCGTGACCAACGGCGCGGGCGTAGCTGTCGTGACCGCCACCGGCGCGGCGACCGAAATCGGGCGCGTGCGCAAATTGCTGGAGCACGCCCAAGCGCCGACCCCGCCAATGGAGCGCGCGCTTGACCGCCTGGGGGTGCGCTTGACCATCGCGTGTTTGGGGGCCTCCTCCTTGCTCGCCCTCTTGCTGCGCGTGCGCGGCGCGCCGTGGGCGGGGGTCGCCAAGAGCGCCATCGCGCTCGCCGTTTCCGCTATCCCGGAGGGTCTGCCGGCTTTGTCGGCGTCGACCAAGGCGCTGGCCGCACGCGCGATGGCGCGCGAGGGCGCTTATGTCCGCAATGTCAGCGTGATCGAGACGGCCGCCAACATCGACGTGCTGTGCTTGGACAAAACCGGCACGCTCACCCAGAACCGAATGCAGGCGGCGATCGTGCAGACCCTGGGCGCGCGCCACGATTTGACGGCGACGCCGAGACCGCCGGCAAGCGTGCGGCTGATCGCCAAGATCGCGGCGCTCTGCAACGACGCCGCGCTCGGCGACGCCGAGGGATCGTCAGCAGGCACCGGAACCGAGCTTGCGCTGCTGCATTTTGCCGAGGCCGCGGGGATCGACGCGCCCGCGCTGCGTGAAGCCTCCCCAAGACAAGACATCCTGCTGCGGTCGCCGCAGCGCCAGTACATGGCGACCGAGCACCTGGACGGCGGCGCGCCGTTGCTGGCGGTCAAAGGCGCGCCGCATCAGGTGCTCGCGCTATGCAGCACGGCGCGCACGGGCGGGCGAGCCCGCACGCTCGACGAAGCCACTCGCGCCGCCATATTGGCGCAGAACGAGGCGCTCGCGCGCCAAGGCTTGCGCGTGCTCGGGATCGCGCGCGGCCGCGGCCAGTCCCTCGGCGAAGGCGAACTGGAAGGACTGGAATGGCTTGGGCTCATCGGCCTCGCCGACCCGTTGCGGCCAGGCGCCGCCGACATGGTGCAGACGCTGCAAGGGGCGGGCCTTCGCACAATCATTTTGACCGGCGATCAGGCCGGCACGGCGCGCAAACTGGCTGAAGATCTGGGCTTCTGCCCTGATGGCGCGCTGGAAGTGCTTGAAGCCAGCGCGCTGCGGGACATGAGCCCCGAGGCGTTGGCGCGGGCGGTGCAAACGACGGCAGTGTTCGCGCGCGTCAGTCCGGCCGATAAGCTGGCGATCATTAGGGCCCTGCAGGCCAACGGCCGCGTCGTGGCGATGACCGGCGACGGCGTCAATGACGGCCCGGCGCTGCGCGCCGCCGATGTCGGCATCGCCATGGGCCGTTCGGGCGCCGATGTCGCGCGTGACGTAGCCGATATCGTCATCGCCGACGACGATCTGACAAGTCTGGCCAACGCCCTGGCGCGCGGCCGCGCCGCCGACGAGAACCTCCGCCGCGCTGTCAACTTCCTGCTGGCGACCAACGCCAGCGAAGTGGCGCTTTTGTTGGCCGAAGCACTGCACGGACCGGAAGGGCTTGAGACGCCAGCACAGCTCTTCTGGTTGAATCTGATGACCGACGTTTTCCCGGCACTCGGCCTCGCCATGGCGCGCCCGGCGGCGGATGTGCTCAAGCGCCCGCCGCGCGCGGCCAGCGAAGACGTGTTCGGCCGCCGCGAAATCGGCGCGCTAACGCTTGACGCGTTGCGCATCGCCGCACCCGCCATCCTTACCCATGCCCTAGGCACGGCGCGGCATGGGCACGGCCCCCGCACGCGCGGCCTGACGTTCTTGTCGCTCGCCAGCCACCAGCTTGCCCATGCGCTGCGGCTGCGGCCGGGGCGGCCCGCATCCGATCTGCTTGACCGGCCGATCGAACTCGGCGTGCTGGCGTCTTACCTGCTGTTGGCGGCGCCCTTCGCCATTGCGCCGCTGCGCCGCGTCCTGCGCATCGCCGCGCCGCGCCCGATCGAGGCCGCGCTTATTGTCGGATTCTCGCTGGCGCGGCTGAGCCTCACTCTGCTGACCCGGCCGCGCGCGCATTAAGCTTGCTTCGCCTCTTTCGAGGCCTGATCGGGCGGGGCTGGAGCTTGACGGGCGCGCAATTCGCCGGCGACTTCGGCAACAAGGTCCTCGATGTCCTCCCCAAATTCGGCCGCCGCGCCGCGAGCGCGCTCATAAAGCCCCCACCCCCACCGCAGCGCTTCCCGCGCACTCGGCCGCGCCGCACGCAACAATTTAGGCGAAGCGATAATCGCGGCGACTGCAACCGCGCCTACGCCGACCAGCACGATTGTCCCCAGGAACCGACCCCCGAACGCCATCTTCCGTTGCTCCAAAATCTGCGCCAATGCTCGAACCCTAGAACAACGCGCAGCTGCAGGTTTGCCCTGGATCAATCTCGCCTGCGCTTGCCGGATCGATGATGTCGCCATGGACCAAACACCGAACCCCCTTTCACCGGCCGCTCCTACGCACCGCCAACTCAGCCTCCCAGCCATGCGTCTACTCGCTGGCGGTCTTCTCATCGTCATGAGCCTGGTTTACCTGCTGGCCGTCGCCCAGCACGACCGAGGCGCTGGTTGGGGCTATGTGCGCGCCTTCGCCGAGGCGGCGATGGTCGGGGGCCTTGCCGATTGGTTCGCGGTGACGGCGATCTTTCGCCACCCGCTTGGATTGCCGATACCGCATACTGCCGTCATACCTCGCAGCAAGCAGCGCATCGCCCAGGCGCTCGGCGATTTCGTCGCCATCAACTTCTTGGCCCCGGAAGTCATCGGCGCGCGCCTGCAGGACCAAGACCTCGCCCGCGCGATGGCACGCCAGCTCGCCGACCCGGAGACCGCGCGCCGCATCGCCGGCGGCGCCTGGGACGCGCTTCCAGCGATCGCTGACTTGCTCGACGACGAAGTCGTGAGCGATTTCATGCGCCGGCAGATCGGCGATTTCAGCCGTGACGACCGGCTTCCCGCCGCGATCGGTCGCGGACTGAGATTGCTGACCGAGCATGGCCGCCACCAAGGCGTGCTCGACGCGGCCCTCGCCGAAGGCTGGCGCGCGCTCGAGGAACATGAAGACGCTATTCGCGCACAGGTGCGTGCGCGCACGTCCTGGGTGTGGCGCCTGATCGCGCTCGACGCCCGGGCTGCGGACGCACTCATCTCCGCCGTCGGCGACACGCTTCACGCCATCGCGCGCGAGCCCAGCCACCCCGCGCGCCAGCGCATCACCGAGATGCTCAAGCGCTTCGCCGACGATTTACAGAACTCCGCCGAACTGCAAGCGCAGGTGCAGCAGGTTGTCGCGGACTTGCTGTCCGCTCCCGCGGTTTCCGCCTATTTTCAGGATCTGTGGCGCAGTCTCAAAGCCGGCGTGCACGCAAGCGCGCAGCAGCCCGATCTTCCCGCGCGCGCCGCGCTCGCCGACGCAATCCAGCGCTTTGGCGCGGCACTTCTCGAAGATGAGAACGTGATCGAGACGCTGAACCGTCGGCTGCGCGTGCTGTTTACGGAGATTTCCGGCCGGCACGGCCGCGACGTCGGCGGCCTGATCTCCGAGACAATCCGCAGCTGGGACACCAAAACCGTGGTCGCGAAGCTGGAGCAAAATCTCGGCCCGGATCTGCAATACATTCGCATCAACGGCACGATCATCGGCGGCCTCATCGGCCTCGCCATCCATCAATCGACATTGTGGCTCACGTGACGGCGCGCGTCGGCGCCACCCCGCGCCGCCGTTGCTAGTGTGATGTGTCAAACCGTGTTCTGCGCTCACGGCGGCGAGGTTCCGCGCCGTTGGTTTTGGGTGGCCAAACATTCATGGCGCGCCCGCCGCCATTGGCTCGCCAACGCGTCGTTGCGCCGAGCCGCCTAGCCGTTTTGATCACAAACACAGGCTCACCAAAGGTACGGCTTTTCACCTTGCCGGGTCCGCTCTCTTGGCGATTGCGGCGTTCGGCCCAGTTCGGCCAGCATATCGGCGCGCGCTTCGTCCAGGTTCGGCGCCGGCGGCCGGGTGGGCGATGGAGCGTATCCTGAAATCTTGAAGGCGCTGCCGGCCATTTTGAGCTTGCCCATGTCGGGATCGTCGACCTCCACGAACATGCCGCGCGCATTGAGTTGAGGATCGTTCACCACATCGGCCATATTGTGGATCGGCGCGGCCGGTATGCCCGCCTCGCGCAGCAGCGCCACCCAAGCCGCAACCGTCCTCGCCGCCAACGCGGCGTCGAGTTCCCGCTTCAGCGCGACATGATTGGCAAAGCGCGCGAACATTGATTCAAAGTGCGGATCGGTTTTCAGCGCCGGCCGCTCAAGCGCGTCGCACAAGCCCTGGTAAAGGCGATCATTGGCGCAAGCGATGGCGATTGGGCCGTCTTGCGCCTTGAACACATCGAACGGTGTTATCACCGGGTGGCGCGAGCCGGTTGGCGCTTGCGTGCCGCCAGTCGCCAATTGGCGCACCAGCGCGCTCTCCAGCAGCATGGTCTGCACATCGAGCATGGCCATGTCGATGAACCGCCCCTGCCCGCTGGCGCGGCGCTCATAAAGCGCCGAAGCGATCGCCAGCGCGGTAAACACCCCCGCCGCCAGATCGCCAAGCGAAATCCCGAGCCGCACGCCGGCGCCGCCCTCTTCGCCGTTGACGGAAATCATGCCGCCGAGCGCCTGCACGATCAGGTCATAGGCCGGCAAGTCGCGGTAAGGGCCAGTATGGCCAAAGCCGGAAATTGCCGCATAGATCAGCGCCGGAAAACGCCCCTTGAGCGCCTCATAATCATAGCCGAGGCGGGCCATCGCGCCGGGGCGGAAATTTTCCACCAGCACGTCCGCGCGGGCCAGTAATTGCTCGAACACTTGCCTGTCTTCGGCGTCCCCGAGGTCGAGGGCGAGCGAGCGTTTGCCGCGATTGATGCTGGCGAAATAGACGCTTTCGCCGCGCTGAAACGGGGGAAACGCGCGCGTATCGTCGCCATGGCCGGGTTGCTCGATCTTCACAACCTCAGCGCCCAGCTCCCAGAGCAGCGTCGTGCAATAGGGGCCGGCGAGCACCCGCGACAAATCAAGTATGCGGATGCCGGCGAACGGCCCACGCGGCGCATTTTCCATGAGATGTTCCTTTACCGCTCGGCCTCGAGCCAATCGTGCTCGAGCAGTTTGAGCCGGCTCGTCACCGTGAGCAAGAACGCCGTGGACCAGGCGAACAGGATCACGCCATTGGCGCCCTCGATCGCGCTCAGCAGCCGCCAGCGCGGCGACAAGACGATGTCGCCATAGCCCAGCGACGCAAATGTCGTGGTGGAGAAATACAGCGCCTCCTCGAAGCTCTGTATTTCACCAAGAAACCGATAAAGCGCCGCGTAGAGCCATATTTCGACCGTGTGCAACGCGAAAATTCCGAACACCACGACCAGGATCAAGGCCGCCGCGCGCAGCCGTCCAGCGTGCGGACGCAAGTGCGGGCCGCCGCCGCTCAACACCCGCGCTAGGCCGATCAGCCCCCAAAAATGAATCAGCACGGTGACGGCCACCATGGCGCCCGCCAGAGCGAGGTTGGCCAACAGATTCGGCAACGCGGCGACCACTAGTCTAATGCGCCATAAGCAGCGGCACGTCCGCGCTCGCCAGCACTTCCCTGGTGACGCCGCCGAATAGCATCTCCCGCGCTCTCGAGTGTCCGTAGGCGCCGATGACTACGATGTCGGCGGCAAAGCCGGCGGCCTCGTCGAGCAGCACGCGCGCATGGTCGCGGCCCATGCTGTCGAGGTTGCGCACTTCGACGCGCACGTCGTGGCTGGCGAGGTGCGCGGCCAAGTCGCGCCCGGGCGCCTCGCCATGCCCAGAGCGGCTCGGCGAAGCGTCAATTGTGGCGACAACCACGGCGCCCGCGAGCTTGAGCAGCGGCAAGGCGGCTGTCACCGCGCGCGTGGCCTGGGTCTTGGCGTTCCAGCCGATCAGGATGCGATCCCAGCCAAGTCGCTCGTGGTTTTTCGGCAGCAACAGCAACGGCCGACCCGAATGGAACAACACACGCTCCAGCAGCGCCCGATGCGCGCGCCCATCGCGAACCATCAGCGTCAAGTCCGACATGCGCGCATGGGCGAGCACTTCATTGCTGTTGACGGCGTCTTCGATGGTAACGTCGCGTACTTCGAACGCATGCGGCGCGCGCCCAAGCCAACCCAGTATCTTCTCCCGCTCCACCGCAGCGCGCGAGTGCGAACCTTTGGCAATGTCGAGCGCGATCTCGGAAAACGTGCTGTCGGTTCCGGCGAAGGCAGACGCAAGATCGACGGTCACGATCAGCGCGGTGGCGTGGGTTTCGAAGGCGTGAGCGAGCGCCGCGCCGGCATTGAGCGCCGCCAAATCGCTCTCCAGCGAAATCACCGGGACGAGAATTTCCTTGTATGACATCGGACCGCCCTTGCTGCCTTGGGCCACAAAGCACATCGCTTGGGATCGCGCCTTGCGCCCGCTCAATTCAAGGAAAGAAGGCCCCCGCCAATCGACGGCGCCGGCGGCGTCTTGGCTTGCTCATGATCCCTGGCGTTTCCGCTGGTGCGGGTGGGGAGGGAAACGCGCGGGGGTTCGCTTGCGCTAAATCAACGCATTCGCCTAGCCGCGCGATACTGTTGTAATTGTTCCAAGCAAAAAAAGGGGGGGTCATGTCGGATTTCTTCACCAGCCATCTCCGCGAGCAGTCTGGCGATGCGGCCTGCTGGCTCGAGCGCGACGCGCAATCGAATCCAAGCGCCGACGCTGCCTGGTCGACAGCCGAGGCCTTCGTGGCGATCTTGTTTTCCGCCGTCGCCAGCGATGGCGATTTCGACAAACTCGAACAGGAACACTTCGTCGCGCTTTGCCATCGGTCACGCGCGCTCAAACAACTCGACGCGAACGTGATCAGCGCGGTGATGACTTCGGTGCTGGCGCGCTTGGCCGCCGGCGGCGATGCCGCACTGGCGCAAGCGTGCGCGGCATTGCCGGCGGAAATGCGGTCCAGCGCATTCGCGCACGCGCTCGATCTGGTCAGCGGCGGCGGCGAAATTCGCGCGGACGAAGCCGCTTTTCTCGATGTTTTGGCGGCGGCGCTAGGTCTTGGGCCCAGCATGGTCGAGCAGATCGCCAGTGTAATCCTGCTCAAGAACCGGTATTGATCGCAAATGGCCCGATTTACATGGATAACCGCCGCCATCGCGCTTCTGGCGGCCTGCGCGGCGCGCCCTGACGCGAGCCAAGCGCTCGCCGAGGACGGCCGCGACATCGCCGAAGCCCAGTGCGCCGCCTGTCATGCCGTGGGCGTCTACGGCGACAGCCCCAACGCAATCGCGCCGCCATTCCGGATCCTGCTCTCGCGCTATCGCGAGGATGTGCTGGAAGAGGAGCTGATCGCGGGCATAAAAATCGCCCACCCCATGCCCGAGTTTCAGTTCAATCCACAGGGCGCGGAGGCGCTCACCGCGTACCTCCGATCGATCCAGCAAACGCCCGGCGCGGCGCCAGTTGAGCTGCGGTGAAAATAGTTGTATATTTACCACTTGTGTTGCGTAAATAGCGCGCCCATGTGCCATTTGGTTAACAATGGAGACATGAAGTGACGCTAAGTTCGCAGATCAGGCAGGATCCCTCCCCTCAGCTTCCGAGCGACGAACAGGTCAATCTGCACATTGGCAAGCGCATTCGCCGACGCCGGCGGCTGATGGGGCTGACGCAAGGCAAGTTGAGCCTAGAGGTCGGCCTGCAATTTCAACAAATCCAGAAATATGAATGCGCCGCCAACAAGGTTTGCGGTTCACGGCTTTATTTCTTGGCCGCGGCGCTGCACGTGCCGGTGCAGTATTATTACGACGGCTTGCCCTTGGTCAATTCCGCCGAAACCCCGGCCAATGATCGCCATGCGCCAGATTTTCAGGAAAACATGTTGAGCAACGAAGCTCTCGATCTGGTTCAATCCTATTTCAGGCTCGCCGCGCCAATCCGGCGCAAACTGCGCGAGTTCGCCCGCGCCTTGGGCGAAGAGCCAGCTTAAAGCGCCTGCACCGAAACGACGCGATAAGTATGGGCCCCCTCGTCCTCCTGGATGGTGACGTACTCGCCGGGCGTGAAGCGGTGTTCGCCCAGGCGATAGCCGGGATCGTCATCCCCGGCGCCGTCATCCAATTCATAATGCAGCGCCCAAGAGCCGCCGGGGCGGCGGCGCAAAAAACCGGCCTCGCTCTCCTCGCCGCGATGAAACCGCACCACGCGACACTGGGCGCGAAACTCCCGCGCGGTTTCGGCGTCCAGGAGGCCGCGCGCATCCAGCGGCGCCAGCAAGGTGTAGCCAATTTCGGAATCGCCGGACGGATGCCCCGGCTCACGCGCCAATTCGAGGCGAATGCGGCGGAAATTCTCCGGCAGGTCCTTAACAGCGCTCATCGATCCTCTCCTTTGCGCTCCATTCAGCACCGTTCACACAGGGCGCCGTTGCGACAAATCAAATCCAGGCTTGACGCTTCGACACGCGCACGGGGCACTGGGTGCGCGCTCAATTTGGCGGCGCCGGTGAAACGCTGCGCGGCGGCGCGCACGGCCTCGGCTAGGGTTTGTCCGAGCAGCGGCTTTTCCATCACTTGCACGCCGGCTTGCGCCGCATGCGCCAGCACTGCTTTAGGGCGGATGGGTGGTGATCAAATGGCCGGGGCGGTTTGGCCATTGGCGCGCAGGCGGTCGTAGAGATCGAGGCCGCTCATCCCGGGCAGTTTCAAGTCAAGCACGAAGCAGACGCAGTCATCGGGCGGCTCGGCCCAGCATGGCCTCCGCATTGGTAAAGGCATGCACGACATAGCCTTCGACCTCGAAGGCGAATTTCAGCGCCTTCAAGACCGCTTCGTCGTCTTCAACCAAAGCCATGATCGAGGGCGTATGCCCTGTCTGCATCTTCGTGCAGCCTCCCGCCGGCTAAATGGGGAGAATTGCCCCGCCCTGCCTTGATCTGGCTCAAGCCGCCGTCACATGAGGCCGCCGCGCAGCGCCATGCGCACCAGTTCGGAAAGGCTTTTCGCCGCCATTTTCTCCATGGCGTTGGCGCGGTAGATTTCCACCGTCCTTGGGCTGATGCCCAGCTTCAGCGCCGCGGCCTTGTTGGAATCGCCGGCGACGATGGCGTCGAAAACATCGCGCTCGCGCGGGGTCAGGGCAGCGGCGCGGCGCTGGATTTCAGCCTGCTCTTCCAGGGCGCGCTGGTCGTGATCGGCGAAGCGCAGCGCCGCCTCGATCGCGGTTAGAAGCGCATCGTCGCGGAACGGCTTTTCCAGGAATTCCACCACCCCCGCCTTCATCGCTTCGACCGCGAGCGCCACGTCGGCGTGGCCGGTCAGCACGATTACGGGCGTCGCCACGCCAAGGGCCTTCAGCTTACGCACCAAATCGAGACCGCTCATGCCCGGCATGCGGATGTCGGTGACGATGCAACCCGGCTCAAGCGCGCCGACCCTCGCCAACAACGCCTCGGCGGAATAGTAGGCGCGTGCTTGATACTGCGCCGAGCCGACCAGGAATTGCAGCGAAGCCAGCATCGCCGCATCGTCATCGACCAGGTGGACGACGGGCTTGGCGCCATTTGTCATTGTAGCGCCGCTCCCTCCACCCATTCCCGGATTGGCGCTCGCGCCAAGTCCGGGACCCATAAACGCAGTGCGTTGAAGCACCGCGCCCCGGCGGGCCGGCGCGGTGTTGATGGGCCCCGGACAACGACTTCGTCGTTTCCGGGGATGGGTGGTGATGTATTCACACTCATGGCTGTTCGCCCCCTGGCGCCAATGGCACGGTGAAACTGAAAACGGCGCCCCCGCCTGGATTGGGCTCAGCCCAGATGCGCCCGCCATGCTCTTCGACGATGGTGCGCGAGATCGACAGCCCAACGCCCATGCCTTGCGGCTTGTTTGTGGTGAACGGCTCGAACAGGCGCGCGGCGATTTCCTCGCTGACGCCCGCGCCGGTATCGCGCACGCTAATGGTGCAAAGTGCGCCTTCCACCGACGTAGCGATGATCATCTCCTTTTTCGGCTGATCCAGCATGGCGTCGCGGGAATTGCGCACCAGATTGACCACGACTTGCTGGATCTGGATGCGGTCGACCATGGCCCGATCGCCGTGCGGATCGAATTGATAGCTGATGTCGACGCCCTCCGGCTTGACCCCGACCAAAGCCAGCGCACAAGCCTCGTACACCAGTTTCGACAGCGATTCCGCTTCGCGTTCGCCGTCGCCGCGGCCCAGGAAACTGCGCAGCCTGCGGATGATCTCGCCGGCGCGCAGCGCTTGGGCGGCGCCTTGTTCCAGCGCCTCGACCAGCTTGGCATCCTTGCTTTCCTGCCGCTCCAGCAGCCGGCGCGCGCCGCTCAGATAATTGGAAATCGCGCTCAGGGGCTGGTTGAGTTCGTGCGCCAGCGCCGAAGCCATCTGGCCCATTTCGTTCACCCGCGCCATCTGGGAGAGGTCGGCTTGCAGCTCATGCACCTTGCTCTCGTGCTCGCGCCGTTCGGTCAAATCCTGTACGAAACCGGTGAAGAAACGGCCGTGCTCGGAGCGCACCTCGCCTACGGCCAGGTCCATTGGAAAAGTCGCGCCATCCTTACGCAGGCCGACGACGATACGCCCGATGCCTATGATGCGGCGTTCGCCGGTGTCGAGATAGCGGCGGATATAGCCGTCGTGCTGCTCGCGAAACGGCGCCGGCATCAGCATGTTGACGTTGCGCCCCAGCACTTCGCTAGAGCGCCAGCCGAACATGCGTTCAGCCGAGGCGCCGTAGGATTGAACCATACCTTGTTCGTCGATCACGATCATCGCCTCGGGCGCTGTGTCGAAGATCGAACGTAGGTGCGCGTCGCGCTCCTGCAACACGCGCTGGGATGCGGCATTCTGGCGGCGTAGCTTGAGCGCCCATTCCCCGCCGAACGCCGCGCCTAGCCCGATCGCGCAGAAGATAAGTCCCGACCAGAGACTGGAAACCCCGCGCTCGGGGCCGATGGCTAGCCCGATCGCAAGCCCGATGGCGGTGGCGCCAAGCCCCGGCCAAAGCCCGGCAAACAGGCTGATCGCAACCGCCTGCAGCGCCAGCAGCAACACGCCAATGTGCACGGAAATGGGTTCCGGCGCGGTGAGCGAGAGCACGAGCAGCGCCGCCAGCAACACCATGGCCGAGCGGAAATACCAGCGCGGCGCACTCCACGGCGGGGCAGATAGCCAGTCTCGCGAAACGACCGATTTGCTCACAATCCCACAAAGCCCAATTCGGCCGGCAAACCAAGTGCTTGCCCCTAACAGGCTGAGGAAAAAGTCGCTCGCCTGAAGTTGCGACGCATGATTTCACTCTGTTGGCGAGATTGTCGATGGGGAGGTTGCGATGCGCGGGTCGGATGAGCGGCGGGGGGCGTTGTTTTCGTATGTCGATTTGGAGTTGCGGGTGCGGGCGAACCACCCGTTGCGGCCGATCCGGGCGATCGTCAACGCGGCGCTGACCGCGCTCAGCGCCGATTTCGACGCGCTCTATGTCAAGGATATGGGCCGGCCGTCGATTCCGCCGGAGCGGCTGTTGCGGGCGTTGCTGCTGCAAGTGTTTTACGGCATCCGCTCCGAGCGTCAGATCATGGAGCGGCTTGAGTTCGATCTTCTGTTCCGCTGGTTCGTCGGCTTGGGCGTGGACGACTCGGTGTGGGATACGACCGTGTTCGGCAAGAATCGCGACCGGTTGATGGACGGCGACATCGCCCGCAAATTCCTCGAGGCCATGCTGGCGCAACAGAAGGTGAAGCGGCTGTTGTCGAGCGAACATTTCTCCGTCGATGGTACGCTGATCGAAGCCTGGGCGTCGATGAAGTCGTTCAAGCCGAAAGCGACGAGCGATGAAGCGCCGCCGCCCGATGCGCCCGTCGGGACCCCGCCCGCCGATGCGCCAGTTGAGATCCCGCCCGCCGAAACCCCCGATGCGCCGCCAGCGCCCCCGCAAGCGCGCAATGCCGAGCGTGATTTTCACGGCGAGGTCCGCGGCAACGACACCCACGAAAGCACCACCGATCCAGACTGCCGGCTCTATCGCAAATCCAAGGGCCAGGGCGCCAAGCTCTGCTTCATCGGCCATGCGCTGATGGAAAACAGAAACGCGCTGATCGTCGACGCCTGCGTGACCAAGGCCGACGGCCACGCCGAACGCATCGCCGCCCTGCACATGATCGAACCGCGCGCCGACCGACCCCGCCGCATCTCGCTCGGCGCCGACAAGGGTTATGATGCGGAGGATTTCGTCAACGAGCTGCGCTCGATGAACGTGACCCCGCACATCGCCGCCAAGGACAAACATTCCGCGCTCGACGCGCGCACCACCGGCCGCGCGAGTTATCGCGCGAGCCAGATCATCCGCAAACGCATCGAAGAACCGTTCGGCTGGATCAAATCGGCGGGCGGTTTCGCCCAAACCAAGCTGCGCGGCCTGGCCAAGGTCGGCTGGCAATTCACTCTCAACGCCGCCGCCTACAACGCCATCCGCCTGCCGAAGCTGCTCGCCGGCGCCGGATGAGCGCGCCAACGGGCGGAATCCGCCCGGCGGCGCCCGCCGCCGCAAGAAAAAATCTCCAGCGAACCTAATAGCGCGCAAACCAGCTCAAGCCGGCGGCTATTTCCTCATCCTGCTAAGGGGAATCCCCTAAGCGATGATCCCGAATTTACCGTACGCGCCCCGGCCTTAACCTCGTACCCAAGTGAGGGAGACAGCAATGCAAACCCAATCCACCATAGCACCATCATTTTGCGCCCCGAAAACCGAAACGGTCGAAATCGGCCCAGGTTTTTCGGTTGCAGGGATACCCATCCGATTTGAGCGTAACGAGGAGATTTTCGGCGAGGGCGAGCCGGCCGATTATGTCTATCAAGTGAAATCCGGCGCGGTGCGGACCATGCGCTTTTCCAGCGACGGTCGGCGCCAAATCCTCGCCTTCCACTTAGCCGGCGATGTATTCGGCCTCGAGCTTGGCGGCGAGCACGCCTTTTCAGCGGAGGCCGTGAGCAAGGCCGAGGTTGTCGCCGTCCGCCGCTCGCAGCTGGAAAAAGCCGCCAGCGTTGATTCGAACGCCGCTAACGCGCTGCTGCAGCTTATGCGGCAAAGCCTTGCGCTCGCGCGCGAACACGCCTTGCTGTTGGCGCGCAAAGGGGCCGGGGAGCGCGTTGCTGTTTTCCTGCTGCAGATTGGGCGCCGGCTGGTGAGCGGCGGCGAGATCGATTTACCAATGTCGCGCGCCGATATCGGCGATTTCCTGGGCTTGACAATCGAGTCCGTGTCGCGCGCCTTCTCCGAGATGGAGCATAACCATTCAATCGCGCTGCCCAGTTCGCGCCATGTAATCATGCGCGACCGCCGGGCGCTGCTGCAATTGGAAGCCGCCTAGCAGGTCGGCGTGACCGCTCCGCCGCTCGATCTGCTGACGCGCCTTGGGCTCGCGCTGGCGATAGGTTTTCTGGTCGGCGTCGAGCGCGGCTGGCGCCATCGCGACGCGATTGAGGGCAGCCGCGCGGCGGGCCTGCGCACCCATGCGCTGATCGGCCTGTTTGGCGGATTGGCCGCCGGGTTGCAGCAATTGGCCGGCGGCTGGGCGTTCGCGGCGCTGACGCTCTCCTTTGCCGCGGCGTTCATCTTGTTCAAGTTGCGCGAGTTCGAGGCTGACGGCGATGTGTCGGTCACCGGCACTATCGCCGGGCTGACGGTGTTTGCGCTTGGCGCCTATGCGGTGCTGGGCGAGCCGCAAGTCGCGGCGGCCGCTGGCGTTGCGTTGACGGCGCTGCTGGCGTTCAAATCTGCGCTGCACGCTTGGCTGGACCGCCTGACCTGGCCTGAAATCCGTTCAGCCTTGCTGTTGCTTGCCGCGACCGCGATCGCCTTGCCGTTGTTGCCCGAGCTTGCGCTCGATCCGTGGGGCGCGATCAATGCGCGCGAGCTTTGGCTGCTCACCATCCTTGTCGCCGGCGCCTCATTCGCCGGTTATGTCGCCGTGCGTTTGCTAGGACCAGGCGTCGGCTTGCTGGTTGGCGCGGCGGCGGGCGCACTTGTCTCTTCGACGATTGTCACCGCTGATCTGGGCCGGCGCGCGCGCGCCGGTGAAGTTTCGTTTGTCGCGGCGGCGGCGGCGGCAAACCTAGCGACGGCGGTGAGCTTGCTTCGCGTTGGCGCGCTGGTGAGCGTGCTTGCGCCAATGGTGCAGGCGAACCTGTGGGCGCCGCTGCTGGCGGCGGGCGCCGCGTTCTTGATCTTGCCGCTTGGCCGGCAATGGCGCACGCCCGCCGCCGGCGGGGCGAAAGAGCTGCGCAACCCATTTGAGCTGGGATCGGTCGCCAAACTCGCGGCCATGCTGGGCGCGATCACGATTATCGGCCGGCTCGTCACCGATGCGTTTGGCGAGCTTGGCCTGTTGCCGTTCGCCGCCGCCGCCGGCTTTGCCGATGCCGATCCTGTCGCTATCGCCGCGAGCCGCCTCGCGCTGGGCGGGTTGGACCCGCGCATCGCCGCGCACGCAGTGCTGATCGCCGTGCTCGCCAACACGCTCGCCAAGGCGGCGCTTGCTTTCTACCTCGGAGGCTGGCGCTTTGGCGGGTTTTATTCCGCCGGCGCAGCGCTCGCGGCGCTGGCCGGATTGCTGGCATTCACCGCGCTTTGACTGCGGAACACCGGCTCACCAAAGGTACGGCTTTTCACCTTGCCGGGTCCGCTCTCGCGGCGTTTGCGGCGTTCGGCCCAGTTCGGCCGGCATATCGGCGCGCGCTTCGTCCAGATTCGGCGCCGGCGGCGCCGCGCTGCCAGGCACGGTGTTTGCGGAAGGTCAATGCGCGAGGACGCGCGCCTCACTAATTCGGCCTTCGCAAGCGGGGGGAAATGCGTGTTGGAGCGCCTATGTTTGCCCATGAACTCCGTTCCCTGATCGAGGAAGGCGCGCTCGCCGTGCGCTTGTGCGACGGCTCGGCGCCGTTTGGCGCTGCAAACGCCGAGCGGGCGCCGATCGCGGCTAGGATCAAAGACAGCGCAACGCTGCGGCGCATCGCCATGAACCCGCTGCTTGCGGTGGGCGAAGCTTACATGGACGGCGCTCTGACGCTTGAGCGCGGCGATATCTACGATCTTTTGGAACTGGCCGCCCGGAGGCTGGGGAATTTGCGCGGCAAGCGCGGGCGCACGGATCGAAACACGATCCACGCGGCGCGGCGCAATGTAGCGCATCATTACGACCTATCCGGCGCGCTCTACCGGCTCTTCCTGGACGCCGACCTGCAATACTCCTGCGCTTACTTCGCTCGCCCACACATGAGCCTAGAGGAGGCGCAAGCGGCAAAGAAGCGCCATCTCGCCGCAAAACTGCTGCTCGAGCCCGGCCAAAGCGTGCTCGACATCGGCTCAGGATGGGGCGGTCTGGCGCTGACGCTCGCCGAAGAGCATGGCTGTGAAGTCACCGGCGTGACCCTTTCGGTCGAGCAATGGCGCGAGGCCCAAGCGCGCGCCGCCAAGCGCGGGCTTGAGCGCCGCGTCGACTTTCAACTCAAGGATTATCGTGAAATTGGCGGCGTTTTCGATCGCATTGTCTCGGTTGGCATGTTCGAACACGTTGGCCCCGCGCATTACCCCGCGTTTTTCAAGACCATCGCCGAGCGATTGGCGCCTGACGGCGTGGCCGTCGTCCACACCATCGGCAAGAGCAATGGCCCGGCGGCAAACAACGCTTGGATCGAGAAATACATCTTCCCCGGCGGAATTATTCCTGCACTCTCGCAGATCGCCTCCGCCGCCGAAGGCGCTGGACTCATCATTTCCGATGTCGAGGTGCTGCGCCTGCATTACGCCGAAACATTGCACGCGTGGCGAGAGCGTTTTGCCCGACATCGCGATGACGCGCGCGCGCTTTTTGACGAGCGCTTCTGCCGGATGTGGGAATTCTATCTGGCCGGCGCAGAAGCGGGCTTTCGTTCGGGCGATCTGGTGGTATTCCAATTGCAATTGGCCAAGGACAAATCGGCCCTGCCCGTCACCCGCGATTACATCACCGATTTCGACCGCGCCCGACCATCGTTTGCGATCGCGGCGGAATAGCAAGCGAGCCGTCACAGACATTGCCGCGGAGACTGCATGGACACTCGCCAGGGCTTAACTTACGCCCAGGCAGCCGAGCGCCTGGCGCGCGGCGCTAACGAACTGCCGCGCGCAGGCGAGCGAAACATTTCGCGGATCGTGCGCGAGACGTTGCGCGAGCCCATGTTCTTGCTGCTCCTGGGAGCGGCGGGTTTGTATCTCTTTCTTGGCGAGACGAGTGAAGGCCTATTTTTGTTCGCGGGCGCCGCCGCCGCCATCGGCCTGGTTATCTTCCAGGAAGCGCGCAGCGAAAGTGCGCTCAAGGCGCTCCGCGAATTGTCCCGGCCCCATACCCGGGTCATCCGCGACGGCGCCGAGCAATCCATCCATACCAGGGAGGTCGTGCCAGACGATCTCATCCTCGTCGGCGAAGGCGACCGCATTCCAGCCGACGCGCTGCTGATCGCCGGCGACATCCTGACGATCGACGAATCCACGTTGACCGGAGAATCGGCGACTGTCTCAAAGCTGCTCGCTCAAGCCGGTGATGCGTTTGCTCACGACACCATGCCAGGGCGTGGCGACGGCCCCTACCTTTTTTCTGGCACGCTCGTCGTGCGTGGACAGGGTGTCGCGCGCGTGGCGCGCACTGGGGCCGACGCCGCGCTCGGCAGAATTGGCCGCTCGCTCGCCGACATCGAAGAAGAACCCACGCCGCTGCAGAAGACAGCTGGACGCTTGGTCGGTCTGCTGGGGCTGCTGGCAATCAGCTTCTGCGGCTTGGTTTGGCTGGCTTACGGGCTTCTGCGGGGCAATTGGATCGAAGGCGCACTGGCGGGCATCACTGTCGCCATCGCGCTCATCCCAGAAGAATACCCGATGGTGCTCGCGGTTTTTCTCGCGCTCGGCGCTTGGCGGCTTGCGACCCACAATGTGCTGGTGCGCCGCAGCGCGGTGATCGAAACATTGGGCGGCGCCACGATCTTGTGCGTGGACAAGACTGGAACGTTGACAGAGAATCGCATGCGGGTTGCACGGCTCTGGACGCCGTCGGCGTCAGTGGATGTCAACCAAGCAAGCCGCTTCGATGCCGGCGCCGCGGCCCTGATCGCGTGCGCCGCGCGTGCGTCGAGCACGCGCCCGATCGACCCGATGGACCGCGCCCTTCACGCGCTACTTACAGCCGCCGGTCGCGACGACGGCATCCTCGACCAAGAGCCCGAACGATCCTGGCCCTTGCGCCCAGAACTGATGGCGGTCGTGCAGCTCTGGCGCATGCGAGGCGATGAACGCCTAGCTGCCGCAAAGGGCGCTCCGGAAGCGATCTTTCAGCTGTGCCGACTTTCGTCTGCGGATATCGAACGCCTCCATGGCGTTGTCGAAGCTTTCGCCGAGGATGGCTTGCGCGTGCTCGGCGTCGCTTCATGCCGCACCAATGCGCCGTTTCCCGACCAGCCGGAGCATGCGCGCTTCCAATTCGAGGGACTCATCGGGTTCCTCGATCCACTTCGTCCCGACGTGGCGCAAGCCTTGGAAGAGGCCCACGCGGCGGGGATCGCCGTCTTGATGATCACCGGCGATCACCCGGCGACCGCGCGCGCAATCGCCAAAGCCGCTGGCATTGACGCCGCTGCTGGCGTGCTGCTTGGAAGCGAGATCGCAGGCCTGCCCCTTCCGACCTTGCGCGAACGCTTGCTCAGAGTGCGGGTGTTTGCGCGCATCGCTCCCGAACAGAAGTTACTGATCGTCGAAGCGCTCAAGGCCAATGGCGAGGTCGTGGCCATGACCGGCGACGGGGTCAACGACGCGCCGGCCTTGGAGGCCGCCCACATTGGCATCGCCATGGGCAAGAAGGGCACAGACGTCGCGCGTGAGGCCGCCGATCTGGTGCTTGCCGACGACGGCTTTGCCTCCATTGTCGGGGGGGTGCGGCTTGGCCGGCGCATCTTTTCAAATCTGCGCAAGGCGCTCACCTACATTACTGCCATTCACATCCCGATCGCCGGCTTGGCGCTGGCGCCGATCATTCTCGGGATGCCGCCGCTCCTGTTCCCGATGCATGTGGTGCTGCTTGAACTCGCGATCGATCCGATCTGCGCTTTGGCGTTCGAAGGCGAACGCAGCCCAGAGGCCGCTATGCGGCGCCCGCCCCGCCGTCCGGACGAACCCCTGTTCGGCGCGCCCCAGTTCCAATCCGCCCTGCTGCAAGGCGCGGGCGTTTTCATCGGAGTTTTCGCAATCTACGCCTGGGCGCTGCAACGCGGCTCAACTGAAGAGGCCCGAGGCGCGGCCTTTATCACCCTTGTCGGCGCCAACCTCACGCTCGCACTGGTCGATGCAATCGGCGCTGAGGGGCGCATCCTCGATCCGCATCGGCGTGTCTATTGGGCGATCGCCGCCGCCCTGGCGCTCACCCTTGTCGCCGTATTCTCTTTGCCCTGGGCGGGGTCGGTGTTCCACATGGGCGCACCGGAGACGGCACAAATTCTCTCCGCCCTTGGCGTTGCGTTGGTCAGCGGCGGCTGGTTCTGGGCTCTGGTAAAGGCGCGCGCCTTGTTTCCACGGTTCGCCAGAGTGCGGTCGCCGAGCCTTCGCTGACTGCATGCCGCCGCTAGCAATGGCTAGTGCGGACGCTCATAGTCCGACAGCGCATGCAGCGTCTGCTTTTGCGCTTCCAAGATCGCAGCGCCCATTCGCTGATATGCCTTCTGTGCCGCCAGCATCGGCGCTACAAATTGCGCGGGCGCGTGGGGCGTCTCGGCGGAGTCCTGTGCGCCGGCTCGGGACTGCAGCAACTGCAGCGCGATATCTTGCCGCGCTCTGGCAGCGCTCGTCATTGCATCCGCTACGCTTCGCCAATTTCGTAAATTGGCTTGAAGGGCGTCGATCCAGAAGGACGCCGCCTGCGTCGTCAAGCAGGCCCATTGATCGGCGCCACCGCCCGCCGCCTGAGTGGTCGAGTCGGCATTTGCGCGGTGGCGTGGTGCGGCGGTCATGCGCCCTCCCTTGTGTAGAGTTGCCGCTTAAACGTTCTGATCTGCGGGGCATTGATCCCAATCAATGCTTGCTCTGACGTTGAGTGCGCTCAAGCCGATACTGTTGGCGCCGGTCTAGGCAGGTCAAATGAAGAAACGAAACGTTCCGGGAAGGCCGTCGCGCAGTCGCGCCGCCGCCTTGCGCGCGAGCCCGATCAAACAGCGGCAAGCCATTGCGGTCAGGCCAGTAAGCCGCGAGGAGCAATGGGCACCGGATCCGGCAGGCTATACCGCGATGTTTGCGATCATAGACCGCGCCCTCCACGCCAACATGGCGCGCTGGACGTTCGGACTCTCCCCGCGTGCGGCGATGAGCGCTTATCTCGACTGGCTTGGCGGGGTGGCGTCATCGCCCGGCAAACAGGCGCAATTGGCGCACAAGGCGCAGCGCAAGCTCACCCGCTTCGCCGCGCACGTGCGTACAAAGCTCACCGACCCGGACGCGCACGCCGCTTGCATCGAACCGCTGCCGCAGGACAAAAGGTTTCGCGACGACGCTTGGCGCGCGCCGCCGTTCTGCTTTTTCGCGCAAGGTTTTCTCTTGACGCAGCAATGGTGGCACAACGCCACTACTGGCGTGGACGGGGTCACCGGCCAGCATGAGCGCGCGGTTACGTTCGCCGCGCGGCAGTGGCTCGATATGTTTTCGCCCTCGAACTTCGTATGGACCAATCCGGTCGTACTGGAGACCACGCTGCGCGAAGGCGGGCAGAATTTGGCGCGCGGGTGGCGCCATGCGGTCGAGGACTGGCAGGCACAAATCCTCGGGCGCGCGGGGCGCGACGGCTTCGAGCTTGGCGTCGATCTGGCCGCGACGCCGGGAAAGGTCGCCTACCGCAACAAGCTCATGGAGCTCATCCAATATGCGCCGAGTACGGACACGGTGCGTGAGGCGCCGATCCTCATCATTCCGGCCTGGATCATGAAATACTACATTCTCGATCTGTCTCCGGAAAATTCCTTGGTCAAGCAGCTGGTGGATCGCGGTCACACCGTGTTCATGATCTCCTGGAAAAATCCCGGCCCCGACGATCGCGACCTGAGCCTTGAGGATTATCGCCGCTTGGGTCCGATGGCGGCGCTCGATGTTATTGGCGAGATCGCGCCGGGGCGAAAAGTCAACGCCGTCGGCTATTGCCTGGGCGGCACGTTGATGGCGATCGCGGCGGCGGCCATGGCGCGCGATGGCGACGAGCGCCTGGCCTCGCTGACGCTGCTGGCGACGCAAGTGGATTTCGAGGAGGCCGGCGAGCTCATGCTGTTCATCGACGAAAAGCAGATCGCGTTCCTTGAGGACGTGATGTGGGAGCAAGGCTTTCTCGACGCCAAGCATATGGCGGGGGCGTTCCAGATGCTGCGATCGAACGATTTGGTCTGGTCGCGCGTGATCAATGAATATTTGTTGGGCAAGCGGACGCCAATGACCGATCTGTCGGCCTGGAACGCCGATGGGACGCGCCTGCCGTACAAAATGCACTCGGAGTATTTGCGGCAATTGTTCCAGCGCAACGATTTGAGCGAGGGCAGATACCAAGTCGATGGCCGCGCAATCGACCTCGGCGATATCAAGACGCCGTTATTTGCGGTCGCGACGGAGACCGATCACGTCGCTCCTTGGCGCTCCGTGTTCAGATTGCACCAACTCACCGGCGGCGATCTGACCTTCCTGCTGACCAATGGCGGCCATAATGTGGGGATCGTCTCCGATCCACGCGACGCTTGGCGCTCGTTCCGGGCAGCGACGCGCAAGCCGGGCGAGCGCACCAGCGACGCGGAGGCTTGGCAGCGCAGGGTCCCCGCGCGGCAGGGTTCATGGTGGCCGGCCTGGTTTGATTGGCTCGATGCGCGCGCGGGCGATCGGTCCGCGCCGCCGGAATTGGGAGGCGCGGACGGCGCGCTCGCCGATGCGCCGGGCGCCTATGTATTCAATCCGTGAAGGGACACTCCGCGCGCTTGTCACCGGCGCCATTTTGAGCCCGCTCAATATCGGCCAGCCATGGCCAGCGGGCTTGGATCTGGGTCGCTTTGCGGCTGGTCAAAGCGCGCTTCGGCGCAGCGGGCGACAAGTATTTATTGCAAGGAGCAGCGCATGCCCAATGGTCCGGTATGGGTAGTGGTCGCCGATGGCGGCGCCGCCAGGTTCTTCGAGAGCGCCAAACGGGGAGCGCCGCTGTCCGAACGGCTTGATCTGGCTACTCACGCGCCTCGCCCCGCGCCGTCGCGCGAACGCTTGCCGCGCGTGCACGACCGAATGGGGCCGGCGCGCCACAACATCGAGCCGCGCCGCACGCCGCGCAGCGCCGCGCAAGACGAATTTCTCAAGCAGGTTGCCGCCGCCATCAACGCCGCCGCCGAAGCCAAGGACTTCAAAGTCCTGATTATTGCCGCGCCTCCGCGCCCGCTCGGCGTGTTGCGGAAGCATCTGTCGGCGCCGGCGCGCCAATCGCTCACCCAAGCGTTGGCCAAGGATTATGTTCACGCCACCGCCGCCGAACTTGACGATCACGTGCGACGTCTGCGTTGGACGAGTTGAGGCGGATCAACGCGCGATGAGGTGGATTACTGGATTTTGTCGAGGCGATTGATGGAGGATTGGCGCGGCTGCCCCCGCGCGCCTGCACTCTTTCCGAGCAGGATAATCAACATGGCCCCGCCTATCGAAGAGCGCCGCATATTTGTCTGGGACATTCCCACCCGGCTCTTTCACTGGAGCCTCTTGGCGCTTGTCCTCGTCGCCTGGTTCACCGGCGAAGGCGAAGGGACGACAGCGGCCTATCACCGCTATGCTGGCGAGGCGATCGCAGGCCTGCTCGTGTTCCGCGTGATCTGGGGCTTCATCGGCGGCGAACGCGCGCGCTTTTCAGATTTCGCCGCCGGCCCGTCCGCGATCGCAGCGCATGTGGGCGATGTTTTTTCGCACAAGCCCAAGCGTCATCTGGGACACAATCCGCTGGGTGGCCTTGCCGTGTTCCTGCTGCTCGCCGTGACAGCAGCGACCGTCGTCACCGGCCTCTTCAGCGGCGGGGAGGAGAACGAGGGGCCGTTCGCAGCCTTATGGGGCCTCGAACTCTCCGAAGAGCATGAAGTTTTGTTCCGCGTGTTGCAAGGCCTTGTCGTCGTCCACGTACTGGGCGTCATCGTTGAGACCGTCAAGGCCAAGGACGCGCTCGTGCCAGCGATGATCACGGGCGTCAAACGTCGTCGCAGTGACGAGCTAGGCGATGACGCCAAGCGTGCGACCCTGCCCGCGTTGCTGTTCGCTTTGGCAATCAGCGCGGGCGCGACGCTGATTTTGCTCACCCAACCATCCCCAACTCTCGCTGGCGCTGCAGGCGGCGAGGAGAGCGAAGAACATCAAAAGTTCGAGCGCGAACTCCGACTGACGCCTTCTACCTCGAGTGCGCGCGGTCTTGGTATAATACCCCATAGGGCGAAGCGCTCGCCGCGCCGGCGCAGGCCGAGCAGCGCGACGTCGCCGAGGGCCACTCGCGCTGCGCGGAAACAACCCGGGATAATCGCCCAAATGCGAAGCCAAAAACCAGAGGAAAAATGATGAAGGCAAGACCGGCTTAAATCTCCACGATTGTTGAGCGTCCAGTCTGCTCCGACCCATCGGCGTGCACTCTCCGCGTTGATCGTAGGGTCGCTCCAGGCCTGCGTGTCGCTCCAGGGCTGCGTATTGTGGCTCGAGGCGGCGAGCGTCGCCGCGTGCACCTGTCCCCCGGCCTCTGTAGCTGACCCAGGCGGGAAGCGACGTCGGCATAGGATTGCAGCATTGCCGCGGCCGTCACCCCTTCATTCATCTTCGGGCGCTTCGGCGAGGTTGTCGCGCAATCGCCGCCATCGCGCGCTCAGATCATGGCGATCTCCAAATGCAATGAACGACCCGTACCGGCTGTGCGGCGCGGCGGGATCTGTTTCATGCTGGATTGGACACCAATATTGCTCGGTGCGTGAGGCCACCTCCGTCGCGAACGCCAATACGCCATTAGCATAACCGCAATAGGCGCAATTGAGCTTTTGCAGCGGCGTGAGGTAAGCCAGCTTGTGGCGATCGATCCTGAAGAAATCCTGCCGCCGCGCGCGCGGCAGGCCCCAGAGGCGAAAGCACACTGATTGATAAAGGCTGGCCGCCGCATCCAGAAGCGCGAGCGGAACCAGAACCAAATATATGAACGGCGCGGCGGCCGCATGCCGCAACAACGACATCCGTGCCGGCGGCGCGCGCGGTGGAGCGGCTGAGGCTGCTTGAACGCTCATGCTCTAAAATCCTCCGCCGTCCGCACGCCTTGCGCCGGTCACTCGTGGGTGATCTTAATTTTCTGCTGCTGCGCCGCCGTTGGCTTTGGCAAGGTGATCTTCAACACGCCCTTGTTCATACTGGCCTTGATGGCGTCTGCGCCGATGCCGGGCGGCAGCGCCAAGGCGCGCTCGAACGAGCCGTAGCTGCGCTCATAGAGCCGGTAATTTTTCTTCTTTTCTTCTTTCTCGGCTTTCTTTTCGCCGCGAATGGTCAGGATGTCGTTTGCCATCGAGATCTCGATATCCTTCTCATCTAGACCCGGCAGTTCGGTCGTCACCTCGATCGAGGCGTCGGTTTCGGTCACTTCCATGCTCGGCGTGAACGCCATGGGTTCAAGCCCGCGCCAATTGGAAAAACTGTCGAACACGCGATCGATCTCGTGTTGCAACAGGTTGAACGGGCTCGCTCTGCGAAGCCCGCCATTGTCCGCCTTAGCGGACGCGACTTCTCTGGTTGTCATCACTGGCCTCCAATTTTCCCCGGCTCAGCCATCATTTGCCTAGCCCGGGTTCGTTGCTTTGATTTCGAACAAGGCTCACCTTGAATAATCCTTGAGGTGTTCAATCACCTCATCGTCCTCCAGCTGATGGAAGTCGCGATAGAAAAACCCGACGGCGCCAAAGCGCTCCGGCGCCGCCACGCAGACCACGTCATCGACTTCTCTGCGTAAAGCGCGGACGGTGTCCGCGGCCGCCACCGGGACAGCCACCACGATGCGGCGCGGTCTTCGCCGACGCACCGCCTCAATCGCCGCGCGCATGCTGGCGCCGGTGGCGATGCCGTCATCGACCAGGATTGCAGTGCGACCCTCCACGGGGATCGGCGCGCGACCCGGCAGGTAGAGCGAACGTCGGCGCTCGATTTCCATCAAATGACGCTTCGCTGCCGCATCGACTTCCACCTTGCTCCACCCGATAGCGCGCACGATATCTTCGTTGAGAATGATGTCTGGCGCCGCGCCATCGACGATGGAACCGGCGGCAAGCTCCTCGTGGCCGGGCACGCCGATCTTGCGCACCAGAAGAAGGTCGAGCGGAGCCTGAAGCGCTTCGGCGATCGGCACAGCGACAGGCACGCCGCCGCGCGGAAGCGCGTAGACAACCGGACGTTCCAGGTCGAGCTTGGCCACCTCCTGCGCAAGCGCTTGCCCAGCCTGCTCGCGATTGAGGAAGGGAAGATTGTACATGTAGCTAGGATGCCTCCATTGGAACAGTTCACCTTGATTTGCGGCAAAGACAGCGGCTTTGATTTCTCGCAAGGCGCGGCGCGATCATGGGCGGATCGATCGGGCTCGCTTTCCATCAAGCGACGCTGTCGCTGACCTGGATACCTAGACGACAGGCTATCGCTGCATCGCGCTGCATTCCGTCTCAGGCGCCATACTTTGAGCGACCAAGGCAGAGGTCTCTTCCTGATCTAACGCCCGCAGCACCGCAGCGTCGCGGCGGTAGATGTCTTCGGCGTACTTGACCACGCCGCTCTCGTCCGGCATTGCCGTGAGATAAAGGACGTAAACCGGCAAAGGCGCGCTCAAGGGCAGAGCCCTTGTGGCGCCCTCTTCTATGGCGGCTTCAAGCGCGGCCTCGTCCCAAGCGGGATCGGCCAGCGCGGCGACTGCAAGGCTCACGGGCGCCGCCACGCGAATGCAGCCGTGGCTGAGCGCGCGATCGGCGCGCGCGAACAGGCCACGGCTCGGCGTGTCGTGCAGGTAGACCGCGTAAGGATTCGGCAGGTCGAAACGCAACCGGCCCAGCGCGTTTCCTGCCCCGGGGCGCTGGCGAAGAGTGTAGGGAAACAGGCGAGTTCGCCAGTTCACCTCGGCCGGATCAATGACCCGCCCCGCGCTGTCGAGCACGTCGAACCCCTCGCGCGCGGCGGCGCCTGGATCGCGCCGGAAGCGCGGCAGCAGCTCATCGGTCGCAATCGAGGCGGGCGGCGTCCATGGCGGATTCAGAGTGACCGCGTCGATGACGGCGGCGAAGCTTGGCGTCGGCGTACGCCGGGCGCCGACGATGACAGCGTGCGGGGTCGCAGCGCCGGTATCGCGCATACGTAATTCGAAAAGCGGGATCAACACATCGACGCGCCGCAAGGGCAGATCGCGCTGGAGCCAGCGCCAGCGCTCGAGATTGACGCGCAACCGATCGATGCGGTCTTCTCGCGAGAGGCCAGCCGCATCGAGCGCACGCTCTGGCTCGGCCCTGACGCGCGCCAGTTCAGCGAGGAGCGCCAGATATTCGGACGAGGACGGCAGAAGTCCGTCAAGCGCGCCTGCGGGTGCGGCGCCATTTGCGGCCATCGCCGTCAACTTGGCGACATCTGGCGCAGCGGCGCGCGGAACCGCCCATTCGGGATCGACCGCCGAGGGATCAACAGCGCCCGTCGCGAACGTGAGCGCCAATCGCGCGAAAAGTTCATCCGCGGCGCTGTCGAACGCACGCGCAGCATCCGCATTGCGCATGGCCGCTCGATCGAGCCCAGCCAACGCTTCGATCGCGTCCGTCTCTGGATTGAGTCCATGCGCATGCGTGGTTTCTGTGGCGACGGTACGCAATTCGGCGAACGCTCTTGCGCTCCAAGCGCGCTCCGGCGGCGCGGCTGGCGCCTCAATCGGAGGCGTCTCTGGCGGTCGCCCAGCGCATGCGGCGAGCAGGCCAACACCCAACACGAGCAAAAGGCCGCGCCAAGCGCGACCGGATACCGCCTGCTTTGGCAGCATGCGGCTTGGCGCCTCGGCGCTCCTATCGTATCCGTACTTCAATGCTGACACGTCGTACTGCACTCCTCGCTGGACTTGGCGTCGCCGCTGCCGCCACCAGCGCACGCGCCTCCACTCTGGAAACCCGCGCGCTCAGTTTTCAAAGCCTACACACCGGCGAGGCGCTGAGTATTGAGTATTGGCAAAATGGCGCCTACGCGCCAGACGCCCTCGCCGCCATTAACCATATCTTACGGGACCACCGCACCGGCGAGGCGCACGCTATCGATCCGCGCCTGCTCGATCTGCTCCACGATCTGGCGAACCAAGTCGAGGCGACCGCCCCCTTTCAGGTAATTTCCGGTTACCGCTCGCCGCAAACCAACGCAACGCTTGCCGGCGCCAGCTCCAGCGTGGCGCGCCGCAGCCTGCACATGCAAGGCATGGCCATCGACATCGCCTTGGAACGGGTATCGACAGATGCGCTTCGGCAAGCGGCGCTCAGTCTCGGCCGCGGCGGTGTCGGTTACTATCCCGACCCCGGCTTCGTTCATGTCGACATGGGGCGTGTCAGGAGCTGGTGATAGGCTCATTGGCGGGCGCGCACCCGTGCGCCGTCTTCCAGCGCATCACCGGGGAACATGATCACGCGATCGCCCTCGTTGAGCCCCTCGTTTATGGCGCTGAATTGCTCACCGCGGTCGCTGACAACGACAGGCGTCAGCTGAGCGCGACCGCCAACCACTTGGAACACCGCCCAATTGGCGCCGTCACGAACAAGCGCATCCGTGGGCACGCGCACGACGTCGGGTTGCTCCGACACAATCGCGCGCACATCGACGCGGAATTGATGGCCGAGCGGCGGCGCGCTTGCGGGGTCTTCCAGCCGTACGATGACGTTGACACGCTGTTCCTCGACGCCGAGCGCAGAAATCTTGGTGTGCGCGAATGGTTCGATCCTGGAAATGCGCGCGGGGATCGGCGTATCGCCGCCCCAGTTTTCGATCCAGGCGCGTGCGCCGGCGCGCAATTGGATCGCGTCCTGCGACAGGAATTCGGCGACAACTTCGAGGTCCGCGGGGTCCCCCACTTCGATCAGTGGCGACCCGGGCCCCACGATCACCTCACTTTCCTGTAGCAGCCGCAGCACACGCCCAGCAGCAGGACTGCGAACGTCAACCGGCGCGCGGGCGCGCCCACCAACGCCGCCAGCGGCGGCCTGGGCGCGCTGCAACTCGGCCCGGCTCGCCGCCGCATTGGCGCGGGCGGCCCGCAAATTGGCGTTGGCGGAATCGAGCGCTGCGCGCGACGCAAACCCCTCCGCCGCAAGGGCGGCCGTGCGCTCCTGATCGCGCCGCGCAAGTTCGGCTTGGGCGTCCGCCGCTGCGAGCGCTGATCGCGCCACGCCAACGCCGGCGCGCATCTCGGCCGCGATACGGGCGTCCAGCAAGGCAGGGTCAGCCGACGCGAGCGTCGCCACCACTTGGCCCTGCACAATTTCGTCGCCGGGCTCAAACTCGATGCGCCGCAGCTCGCCGCCGACCGGGGCGGAAATGACAAAAACGTCGTGGATGCGCGTGCGACCTTCATCGACGATCTCGCGCTGCACGGCGCCACGATCGATTGTGGCCACCTCGACGACTTGCACGCGCGGCCACAGCATCCAAGAAAGGAACACTGCGAGAGCGGCGCCCGCGGCGATCCACAGCCACTGCGCACGGGTCAGCTTGGCTGGAAGAACTCTCAGCCGGCCAAATGGCGACTGCGTTGGCCTCAACATGTCCATCGGTCAATCTCTCGCCTTGAGCACGCCCACCATGTCCAGCCGGTCCACCTCCTGGCGCACCACCATCGCCGCGACGAGCACGCACGCCAGGGTAAACGCAACGGCAAAGGCGTAGCTCGGCGGTTCGAACACGAAGGGAAAAGCGTACATATCCGTTTGAAACAGGCGCATCAGCCACATCGCCATGCCTGTGCCGATCAAGCAGCCTACCGGAACCGCGAACAAGGCCAAGGCTGCGATCTCCCCAATCAACACATAAGACACCTCCGCGCGCGTAAACCCCAGAACGCGCAGAGTCGCCAAATCCCGCTCTTGTTCCGCCAACGTCACGCGAGCCGCCGAGAACGCCACCCCGCCCGCCATTACCGCTGCAAACGCCGAGTAGATCGCAATCATGACGCCGATGTGCTCATCAAAGTTGTTGCGCATGGAGCGCTCGGCCAGGGTGACAAAACTCGCGCCCACCAGCGCGGGCGTTTGCTTTAGCCGCGCATTGAAGGCGCTATGTCGGATCGGATCCATGGCCACGTGCGCGCCATTAATTCGCCCCGGTTCCCGCATTAGGCGCGCCAGCGCATTGAGCTCCATGTAGGCGGACGACCCCAGCATTGGCTCGGCAATGGAGCTCACGCGAACGTTGACGCGAAGCCGCCGCCCGCGCGTCTGTTCAAGCTCGACCTCATCGCCAGGCCGCGCGTCCAGTTTCTCCGCCAAGGATCGCGACAACATGATGCCGCCCGCTGGCGTGGCGATGGCTCGCCCGCCTTGGCCGATCGCCCGGCTCAAACGCGCGCCGGCGAGAACCCCGATCACCGCCTCCTGCACGCGGCGGCGCCCATGATGAAAGATAACGTCCTCGGTGCGCATCGGCTCCGCGTAAATCACACCGGGCAGCCGCTCGATATCGTACAGCACCCCCATCTCGCGCGCCTCGATGAAGCTGAGCGTGACATCCTGACGGTTGCCTTGCTGGAAATGCACGTCGAGGACATAATCCATCACAGCGGGGAAAGTCCGCGCCACGATGAGAAGCGCTATTGCCAATGCAACGCCGATTGCTGTTGTCGCGGCCCGGCGCGGATAGCGCATGATGCGGCGCGCGATAATGCGGCTCTTAGCGTCGAGGCTGGCGATGAAGGCTTCAGGCGCGCCGCTCATGCGCGCGAAAACCGCCGGCCGGGGCGGGGCCAACGCGGCGGCTGGCGCAAGCCGTGCCGCGCGCCACACCGAGAACAAGGCGCCAGCGCCCGCGGCCGCCAGCCCAGCCGCCCAAGCGCCGGCAAAGGTCAGGGGCGAGGCTGCGAATTCGAGGCGCGGAAAATGATAGTATTGTTGGTACATGTTGGCGACCGAACCGCCGAACCACACGCCCGCGATCGAACCCGCCAAGGCGCCAGCGCAGGTCAGAACGAGCGCGCTCTTGGCATAGTGCCAACCCACTTGACCGTCGCCGTACCCGAACGCTTTCAACAAGCCGATGTTCGAGCGCTCGGTCGCGATTACCCGCCCGAGCGAGATGTTCACCAGGAACGCGGCCACGGCGAGGAAGAAAATCGGCAAAAACATCGCCATGGTCGAGAGTTGGTGCAGTTCCTCAGTAAGGTAGCGATCGGAGATCATGCGGTCGCGCCCGTATGCGCCGCTCGATCCGTACCTTTGCAAGACACGATCCACCGCTTCGATTGTCTCGGTGCGCCGCGCGCCCGGCGCCAGCTTGAACACGGCCTCATTGAAAGCGCCTTCAAGGTCGAAGGCCCGCGCCAACGCTTCGCGCCCCATCCAGATCACGCCGAAGCGCTCGGGCTGCGGGAATAGCTCCCCGGGCGCGGAAACAAAGATGAATTCCGGTGAGTTCGCAATTCCGACGATGCGCAGCGTTTCGCGCCGCCCGTGCAAAATGGCGTTCAATTGGCCGCCAACGCCAAGAGCAAGGGCTGTCGCGAACGCTTCGCTGATCAACACTTCATCGTGGCGAGCCGGATCGGGCCAGCGCCCGCTGCGAAGCACGAGGTCGTTCACCCGTGGTCGGCCGCTGGCCGGCAGCGACACAAGCCGCGCCGAGGCAGGTTCCTCAATCACTGCGACATCCAGCAGCGCCAAACCCGCTATGCGGGTCTCTGCCGCAGCGACCCCCGGCACATTCGCCAGTTCCGCCTGCAGGCGTTCAGGCGCACGGACAACGGACACAGCAAGGTCGGCCATGCGGCGCTCGGCATAATAGTCCGCGCGCGTACGTTCGAGCGAGCCACGCATACCGACAGCCATGACAAAGACGCTTAAACCGCAGGCGAGCACGAGAATAACCGCCACGCCATGCAGCCGCATCCGCCAGAGGTCGCGCAATAGCTTCTTGTCGAGCGCGCGCATCACCACACCAATTCTGACGGCGCCGCGCGCTTGGAATTGATCTCCACGCTGCGAATGCGCCCATCCAGGAAACGCACGACCCGGTCGCCCAAGCGGGCGACATCTGCATTGTGGGTGACCAGCAAGCTAGTTGCGCGATATCGCGCATTGATCTCAACCAGCGCCTCAAGCACGCGTACGCCGGTCTTCAAGTCCAGAGCGCCGGTGGGTTCGTCGCACAGTAACACAGAAGGGCGCTTGGCGATGGCGCGCGCCACCGCAACGCGCTGCTGCTCGCCGCCCGACAATTGCGCCGGGAAGTGCTCGGCGCGATCGCCGAGACCGACCAGCGCCAAGCGCCTCATCGGCGGGCAGCGGGTGCTCGGCGACCTCGCGCACAAGCTCCACGTTCTCCCGCGCGGTGAGGCTTGGGATGAGATTGTAGAATTGGAAAATGAAGCCGACATGCGCGCGCCGGAAGTGCGTCAGGGTATGATCATCCATAGCGGTCATGGACGCGCCGCGGAACGCAACCTCGCCGTCGCTGGCGCGGTCGAGCCCGCCGAGGATATTCAGGAGCGTCGATTTGCCGGAACCCGAAGGACCGAGCAGCACGATCAACTCACCCTCGGCGATGTCGAGATCGACGCCACTCAACGCTCGCACGGCAGCGGGCCCCTCGCCGTAGATCTTGGTCAAACCGCGCAGGCTGAACGCCGCGTCCATTCGTGGCCTGCGCCTCCGTTCACACCAAAATGCAGCAAACATATTCTCTCACTGATCGGCCTTGCGGTAAATCAATAAGAGCGCCGGGCTGGGGTAGAGAGAGTTCTCGCCTGATTTGCGTCAAATCCGGATCGCCGAATTGGAGCCAAATGCCCGCATGTCGCCAACTGATTTTATCTGGATTCTTTTCCTCGTCCTTATGATACAGCCGTTGCTGGCGCGCCGCGTGAACGAGGCGCGCCGGCAAGGCGCCATCGCCGCCATCGAGCGTAGTCGTGGCTCGCGCCTCATCTTGCTCGTGCATAGACAGGAGACTGTGAGCTTTCTCGGCATTCCGGTGCTTCGTTACATCGACCTCGACGACGCCGAGGCTGTCGCGCGCGCCATCGAAATGACCAGCCCCACTACGCCCATTGACGTTGTCCTGCACACGCCCGGCGGGCTCATGATCGCCTCGGTGCAGATCGCGCGGGCGCTCAAGCGGCATCAGGGCAAGGTCACTGTGTTCGTGCCGCATTACGCGATGTCGGGCGGAACACTTATAGCGCTCGCCGCTAATACGATCATCATGTCCCCCAACGCCATGTTAGGCGCGGTCGATCCTCAAGTGGAAGGACTGCCGGCGTCCTCGCTCATCAAGGTGCTCGCCGACAAACCGATAGCCGACATTGACGATGAGACCCTGGTGTTGGCCGACATGGGCCGCAAGGCTGCGGAGCAGATCGCCCGCGAGGTGCGTGCGCTCTTGCCCGATCCGACAACGCCGGAGAAAGCCGCCGAAATCGCCGACATACTTACCGAGGGCCGATGGAGCCACGATTATGGCTTGTCAGCGCAAGAGGTGGCTGAACTGGGGCTGCCGGTTTCACAGGAAATGCCGCGTGAGGTGATGGCGCTGATGAACCTCTACCAACAACCCCTGCGCCGCTCGCCATCGGTAGAGTTCTCGCCCTATCGGCGCGATCCATTGCCCGCGATCGGACGCCGTCGCTCAATGTGAGGCGCTGGAATTAGAACCCGAACGGATAGATATCCGGCGCGCCCTCGGCAGGGCGCCCGGGCAACGGTCGCACCGGGCTTGTTTCTTCAAACCACACCAGCGCGTCGAACTGGCGCGAAAGGTGGGCCTCGAAATAATGGCTCAAGCGTTCGGTATCCGGGTGATAGATCACGCCTATGGCGCGCTCCAGGCGCCGTGCGCTGAAGGCGGCGGCGCGCTGGGGATCATCGCGCCATGACGTGAGCGAGCACCGCAACCCGGCGTCGCGGAAAATGCGCTCCCAGGAATCCTGACGCGCGGGTAGGACGCTCTTTGTGCGAGGCGCCTCGCCCCATTCGTCCGCCGCCATCACCCCGCCGCGATCGGTAGAAAAGCCGATCGACACTGCGCCGCGCCTGTAGCGCACCTTGCACAATTGTCCGATATTGAGTTCGCCGCGCTCGCCCATGCCGGTGGCGCCGGCATTGCCGATATGGGAATTGTGCGCCCAGACGACGGCCTTGGCGCCCGCGCCGCGAAACTTCAGCGCCCGCTCCAACGTGTCGAACATGTGGCTGTCGCGCTGGTTCCAGCTTTCCTCGGACCCACGGTACATGGCGCGATAATAATTCTCCGCCGCGCACACAACGCGTGCGTTCTGTTCGGCATCGAAGAAGGATTGACCGTCACGCGCCTCATAGCGAAGACGCTCCTCCAAAAGCGCCACCAGCTGCTCCACCACCGTGTCCTCGCAGCTCTCGCCGAATCGTTCGGCGCGGGCGCCGTAAACTTGCGGCGTCTCCAAATAGGGCGAGAGACAGCCATAGCGCCGTCGCGCCTGCGTGCGCACCGAAAGGATCGACGCGATCCAGATAGGTTAGCACCTCATCGACTGAGCGGTGCATGCTGTAGAGGTCAAGCCCTCTGATCTCTGCCCGATCGTCGATGGGACGCTGATCGTTCCAACTGCGGAGACCATAAAGGAATTGCGCGAATTCTACATTGCGCCACATCCAGCGCGGGAAATTGACGAACGCGCTACGCTCGCCCCATTTGCCGTGTTGGCGCACGAAGCGGTCCAGTTCCGCCGCGTCCGGCCAGTCACCCTCGATGGCGACGATGCGGAAGCCATGCTTTGCAATCAGATGCTGTGTGATGATGGCGCGTGCGCGATAGAATTCCGAGGTCCCGTGCGTGCATTCGCCCAACAGCACGATCGAAGCGTCCGCAAAACGATCGAAAAAGCCGGCGAAGCGCGCTTCGTCATCAAGGCCAGGCAAGGGTTCACCCGCGGCGCGCGCCTTGGCGATCAGATCATCGACGGAGGGTAGCGCTAGCTGGCTCATCGGGCGGGCCCCGCTCCAAGACGCTTCGCGAACCAATCGCCGGCGAGCGCCATGACTTGCTCCATCGCGCCCGACTCCTCGAACAGGTGTCCCGCACCCGGCACGATCTCGACCCTCACCTCGCACTTCATCTGCGCGGCGGCGGCGCGATTAAGCGCCAACACCTCCAGATCGGCGCCGCCGACAATGAGCAAGGTTGGCGCCCTAACTCGTGCGAGCGCGGCGCCAGCGAGGTCAGGCCGCCCGCCTCGCGAGACGATGGCCGCGACTTCAGTCGTATCGGCGGCCGCGACGAGTGCCGCGCCGGCGCCGGTGCTGGCGCCAAACAAGCCCAAGGGGAAGTTCTTGTGTGCGTGGCTCTTTGCGCGCCCAAAGCATGGCCTCCCCGACCCGCGACGCCAGCAGTGGAATATCGAACACGTTGCGCCGGTCGGCGCTCTCCTCCTCACGCAGCAGATCAAACAGAAGCGTCGCGAGACCGCGCCGTTGCAAGGAGGCGGCGACTTGAACGTTACGCGGACTGAGGCGGCTCGATCCGCTGCCATGCGCGAAAATCACCAGGCCCCGAGCCCGCTCGGGAAGGATAAGTGAACCCTTAACTGTCTATTATATATTCTCTATTATTTATTTTTACGACTGTTGTCGAGCGAACATTTTTCCGTTGACGGCACGCTGATCGAGGCATGGGCGTCGATGAAATCGTTCAAGCCGAAAGCGACAAGCGATGCAGCGCCCCCGCCCGCCGCGCCCCCCGAGACCCCGCGCGATGCGCCGCCAGCGCCCCCGCAAGCGCGCAATGCCGAGCGTGATTTTCACGGCGAGGTCCGCGGCAACGACACCCACGAAAGCACCACCGATCCCGATTGCCGGCTCTATCGCAAATCGAAGGGCCAGGGCGCGAAGCTCTGCTTCATCGGCCATGCGCTGATGGAAAACAGAAACGCGCTGATCGTCGACGCCTGCGTGACCAAAGCCGACGGCCACGCCGAACGCATCGCCGCCCTGCATATGATCGAACCGCGCGCCGACCGGCCGCGCCGCATCTCGCTCGGCGCCGACAAGGGTTACGATGCGGAGGATTTCGTCAACGAGCTGCGCTCATGAACGTGACCCGCACGTGGCGGCCAAGGCCACTAAACCTCTTGGGCCAATCATAACGGCGGCGCGCGTCAACATGGCATCCTCCGATAAGAGGCCTTACCAGCACACCCAAAACGCCCCGGGCATATTGCGCAATATCAAGCTTGCGCTTCATTTCCTCGCGCTTCGGCTGCCTCTACCACACGCTTGACGGCGCGAGAGCTGTCCAGCGTCACCAAAATGGAGTCGATGCCGCCCTCGACCAGGAAGCCCAAGAAGTCCGGGTGATCACTGCGCGCCTGTCATGGGCGCTAAATCACTTGAGGTTGATCAAAGCGCGTGCTGCAGAGAGCGCCATGCTGCATTTGGAGGATCGCAGTCGTGCGCCCAATTCGATCAGCGTGGCGAAGTTTGAGCCTGAGCGCGGTGTGCCTGCTCGTCGCCTGCGCCGCGCAGGGCGTCGATGCCGGGCGTCCCACGCCCGAACAAGAGGCAGCGTGGCGCGGCTTGGCCTATGCGCAACACGAGTGCGCCAGCTGCCATGCCGTCGAACGCGGCGAGGCTTTGTCACCCGTGGCGCAAGCCCCTCGGTTTGAAACTGTCGCCAATTCGCCAGGCATGACGGAGCTTGCGTTCAATGTCTGGCTGCACAGCTCGCATAGAGACATGCCGCACTTAATCGTCGATCCCGACAACATCGATGATCTGTGGGCACACATCTCGTCATTGCGGCGCAGCGAGCCACAGCAATAGCGACGCCGCCCAAGCGCGCGCATTTGATTATCATCAACATTGGCGACGCGAACCGCTCCTATGAAATGGTAATCCCATGCGCGCACCATTCACCCATCAGCCGCCACACCGTCGCCCGCCATATATGCACTGCTTTGCGCCGCGCGGGCGATCAACCGCCCCGCGAGAGGACCTCGCCGATCTGCTGATGCGCTTGAACGCGATGGCCGCCAACGAACACATCGGCAACGGCCCAGTGCTGACTGTTCGCGAACTGTTGGCGGCCATCGGCCGGCGCGCCTTCGGCCCGTTGCTCTTGCTCATCGGCCTCTTCTCGATTTCGCCGGCGACGATCTTGCCAGGCATGACCTGGTTCTCCGCGGCGGTAGCGCTCTTCTTCGGAACACAGCTCATGTTCGGCATGCGCTTTCCATGGATCCCGCGCCAATGGTGCGACGCGCAACTTCGCAGGGACGTAGTGCGCGCGGCCACGCTCACGCTGCAGCCTTGGGCGCACCGCATCGACATGCTCTTGCGCCCCCGATTGACCTTCCTCGCCGAAGCGCCGTTCGCGAACTTGATCGGCGCGCTGTGCGTCGTTGCCGCGCTTGTCACTTTCCCGCTTGGGCTCATCCCGGTGGCGCCCTTGGCGCCGGGCTTGGCGATCTTGGCTTTAGGTTTGGGCCTGTTCGCGCGCGATGGCCTCTTTCTCCTGACTGGGACGGCCATCGCCATCGGCGCGGTATCGCTTGCGCTTGTTGCCGTGCTTTAGTGGCACGACCGCCTTCAATACAAGGAGGTGACGCCTCGGCGAGATCATGAGTCCAGCGGACCAAGCGGGGGAGGAATGGGGCCCGCCAACGGGGTCGCCGAGACGTCGATCTCAAAATGCACGGCTTGAAGCCTGTAGATTTGATCCTTCGCAAGGTCTAGCAAACATTGTGATTGTCCAAGGAGATGGGCGGCGACGCCTACCCGCGTAGTTACAACAAAGAGGCAAGGATGCCGCGCTCGCCCATCCTCAAACACAGTGGCGAGGCCTCCCGCACCAATATGCCCGACTATGGACGGGCCGCATCTGAGTTCTCGTGGCAAAGCGCACGCCAATTGCTCGATGGCTTGCCTGGCGGCGCGCTCAACATCGCGCATGAAGCCGTCGATCGGCATGTTGCAAAGGGCTGCGGCGGCAAGTGCGCGTTGAGATGGCTGCCAGCCGCTGGCGGCGCTGTCGATATCACTTACGAACAGCTGCGCCGTGAGACTAATAAATTCGCCAATGTCCTGCGCACACTCCTTGTGGCGCGCGGCGAGCGCGTCTACTCATTGCTTGGGCGAACGCCGGAACTGCATGTCGCCGCACTGGGCGCCTTCAAGGCCGGCGCGGTCTTCTGTCCGCTCTTTTCAGCTTTTGGCCCCGAGCCCATTCGCTCGCGCATGGAGATCGGCGAAGCGCGCGTCCTGATCACGACCGCGGCGCTCTATCGGAAGAAGGTGGCGGATTGGCGTGCAGAACTTACGAGCCTACGGCAGGTCATTCTAATCGACGGCCCGGCGGACCAGGGCCTGCTCGATTATCGCGCCTTGATGCAAGCCGCTGGCGAGGATTTTGCCGTTGAAGCGACGCGTCCCAATGACCCCGCGCTGCTGCACTTCACCAGCGGCACCACCGGCAAGCCCAAAGGCGTCGTGCATGTGCACGAGGCGGTGGTCGCCCATCACATTACAGGCTTTCTGGCGCTTGATCTGCGCCCTGACGACATCTTTTGGTGCACCGCCGATCCTGGCTGGGTGACGGGCATGTCCTATGGCGTCATCGCCCCGCTGACCAATGGCGTCACCTCAATTATTGACGAAGCCGAGTTCGATGCTCAGCGTTGGCGGCGCATCCTGAAGGAACAGCGCGTCAATGTCTGGTACACCGCACCTACTGCGATCCGCATGCTGATGAAGGCCGACGCCGCTGCGCCAATAAAAGAGGACTTCCCGTATCTGCGCTTCCTCGCCAGCGTTGGCGAGCCGCTCAATCCCGAGGCGGTGGAATGGTCGGTGAAGGCCTTTGGCAAGCCGTTCCACGACAATTGGTGGCAAACAGAAACCGGTGGCATTATGATCGCCAATTACGCCTCCATGGATGTCCGCCCAGGCTCGATGGGCAAACCCCTGCCCGGGATCGAGGCGGCGATCGTCGATCGTGCGGATGGCGGCCTACGCGTGTTACAGGCGCCCATGGCGATGGGTGAACTCGCGCTTAAACCCGGCTGGCCCTCGATGATGCGCGCCTACCTCAATCAGGAGGAACGCTACAAGCAATGCTTCGTCGGCGGATGGTATCTCACCGGCGACCTCGCCATGCGCGACGCCGACGGCTATTTCTGGTTCGTCGGCCGCGCCGATGATCTGATCAAGAGCGCGGGGCATCTCATCGGGCCGTTCGAGGTCGAGAGCGTGCTCATGGAACACCCCGCCGTGGCCGAAGCTGCGGTGATCGGTCTGCCTGATCCAGTGGGTGGCGAGATTGTGAAGGCGTTCGTAGTGGCGAAGGCGGGCCACGTCGCAGATGAAAAGCTCCGCCGCGACGTTCTGGGCCATGCGCGCAAGCGGCTCGGCCCTGCAATTGCGCCTAAAGCGATTGAGTTCAAGCTCGACCTTCCAAAGACGCGCAGCGGCAAGATTATGCGCCGGCTCCTCAAAGCGCGCGAACTCGGCTTGCCAGAGGGCGATCTCTCGATGCTGGAAAGCGGCGCGCCGTGACCGCCCACGAGATCAAGCCGCACTTGTCGCGTGCGCATGTGCTCGATCTCTTGCGGCACATGATCCGCATTCGCCGCTTCGAGCAGAAATGCGCGGAACTCTACACTCAGGAAAAGATCCGCGGCTTTCTGCACCTCTATGACGGCGAGGAAGCAGTAGCGGCCGGCGTTATTCCGGTTCTTGAAGCTCGCGATCGCCTTGTCGCCACCTATCGCGAGCACGGGCACGCGCTCGTCCGCGGCGTGCCCATGAACGCTATTCTGGCGGAGATGTACGGCAAGCAGGAAGGCTGCTCGGGCGGGCGCGGCGGCTCGATGCATCTGTTCGACGCCCAGCGCAGTTTCTATGGCGGCAACGCCATCGTCGGCGGCGGCCTGCCGCTCGCGGTCGGACTTGCGCTTGCCGATCACATGAGAAAGGCGGGCGCCGTCACCGCTTGCTTCTTCGGCGAGGGCGCGGCCGCTGAAGGCGAATTTCATGAAAGCCTCAATCTGGCTTCGCTCTGGCGTCTGCCTGTTCTGTTTGTGTGCGAGAACAATCTCTACGCCATGGGCACGGCCCTTGCCCTTTCCGAGGCCGAGACGGATATTCATCGCAAGGCCGAGAGCTATCGGATTGAAACCGAGAGCGTCGATGGCATGGACGTGGTCGCTGTGGAGGCCGCGGCGCGGCGCGCTATCGCGCGCATTCGCGATACCGGCGGTCCTTATTTCCTCGAATGCCGCACCTATCGCTTTCGCGCACACTCCATGTTCGACGCGCAGCTTTATCGCGACAAGGATGAGGTCGAGGCCTGGAAAGCCAAAGACCCGATCGTGCGCCTCCAAACATGGGCGCTGGAGGCGGGACTGGCCCATGCCGCCGACGTAACGGGCATCGAAGCGGAAGCCGATTCCGAGATCGACGCCGCGGTCGCTTACGCCGAGGCTGGAACCTGGGAACCGGTCGAGCATCTCACGCGTTATGTCACCGCGCCCGTACGCCCGCCACCTCCCGCGCCAAAGGAGCCCGGGACAGCAACGGTTGAAACCACCTATCGCGAAGCCGTACGCGAAGCGATCCGCGACGCGCTGAAGCGCGATGAACGCGTATTCCTGATGGGCGAGGATGTCGGCCGCTACGGCGGTTGCTACGCTGTATCCAAGGGGCTGCTGGCTGAGTTCGGTCCGGACCGCATTCGCGACACGCCGCTTTCGGAAGCCGGCTTCACTGGCGCTGGGATTGGCGCGGGCATGGCCGGCATGGCGCCGATCGTCGAGATCATGACCGTGAATTTCAGCCTTCTCGCGCTCGATCAGATTTTGAACAATGCGGCGACGATCCGGCACATGTCCGGCAACCAATTCGGCTGCCCGATCGTCATTCGTATGGCCACGGGCGCTGGGCGCCAACTCGCGGCGCAGCATTCGCATAGCCTTGAAGGCTGGTATGCCCACATTCCTGGCGTCCGCGTGCTGGCCCCCGCCACGCTTGAGGATGCGCGCGGCATGTTGTGGACTGCGCTGCAGGAGCCGGACCCGGTTCTCATCTTCGAACACATCATGCTCTACAACGCCAAGGGAGTACTGCCCGCCAATGCGGGCGCGGTTGATATCGACCGCGCAGCGATCCGTCGCGCCGGCAAGGATGTGACGCTGATCGCCTATGGCGGGGGACTGGCGAAGACGCTGGATGCGGCCGAGCAGCTTGCACAAGCGGGCGTCGATGCCGAGATCATCGATCTGCGCGTGCTGCGCCCTCTCGATGATGAAACGATCATGGCATCGGTACGCAAGACGCGGCGCGCCGTCATTGTCGACGAAGCCTGGCGCAGCGGCAGTCTTGCTCGCCGAAATCGCCACGCGCATCGTCGAGCAGGCGTTCTACGACCTCGATGCGCCGATCGCGCGCGTGTGCGGGGTCGAAACACCCATCCCCTACCCCCGCCATCTGGAGAACGCCGCGCTTCCTCAAACCTCCGACATCGTCGCCGCCGTGCAAAGACTATTTGGGAAAGCCTGAAGGCAATGGCGGATTTCCGCATGCCTTCACTCGGCGCCGACATGGAGGACGGCACGCTGGTCGAATGGCTCGCCAAGCCGGGCGACACGCTCAAGCGCGGCGACATCATCGCCGTGGTCGAAACCCAGAAGGGCGCCATCGAAGTCGAAGTGTTCGAGGAGGGCGTGCTTCGAAGCGACAATCGCCGCGCCTGGCGACAAAGTGCCGGTGGGCGCCGTGATGGCGCGTATTAGCGGCGTTGGCGCGCCAGGCACCCTGCCGACGCCCGCTCCGCCAAGGCCGGCGCCGAAGCAAGTGACGCCGCCGCCTGCCCCAAGTCCGATTTCCGAGCCAGTGCAGGGTGTGCGGGCTTCTCCCGCAGCGCGACGGCTTGCTGCGGAGCGCCATGTCGACCTGTCCAAGGTGAAGGGCACCGGCCCGGGCGGCGCGATCACACTCGAAGACGTGCCCTTGCAAGCCGCCGCCGCTGCGCCCCCCAGTGGCATGCGCCAAGCCATCGCCGCCGCGATGGCGCGGTCAAAGCGCGACATCCCGCATTATTATCTTGCGCACACGATCGATATCACACCCGCCGAGGATTGGATCGCTGTCGAGAACGCCAAACGTCTGCCCGCCGAGCGGCTGCTTGTCGGCGCTCTCTATGTGAAGGCGACAGCGCGCGCGACGCGCGCCTTCCCCGAGTTCAACGGTTTCTATGTTGACAGCGCGTTCCAACCAAGTACGGCAATTCATGTCGGCGTTGCGATCGCGATCCGCGGCGGCGGGCTTGTGGCGCCCGCCATCCACGACGCCGCCGACCTTACGCTCGATCAACTGATGAAGAAAATGCGTGACCTAGTTCAACGCATCCGCGCGGGTCGTTTCAGAAGTTCCGAAATCTCAGACCCCACCCTCACCGTCACCAGCCTCGGCGAACGCGGCGTCGAAGCGGTGTGGGGGGTGATCTACCCGCCGCAAGTGGCAATCGTCGGCTTCGGCAAGGCCATGACCCGCCCTTGGGCAGTCGCTGGCCAGATCGTGTTACGCGCAACTGTCGCCATCACGCTCGCCGCCGACCACCGCGTCAGCGACGGCCATCGTGGCGCGCTCTTCCTCGACCACATCGGTCGATTGCTCGCGGCGCCGCAAACGCTATGACCAATGATGAAATCCTCGCCATCGTGCGCGATGAATTGGAGCGCATCGCGCCGGACGTCGCGTTTGACGCCGTCGATCCAAACGCGCCGATCCAGCAGGAATTCGACATCGATTCGATGGATTTCCTGAACCTCATCACCGCACTCCATGAACGCACCGGCGTCAATGTGCCGGAAGCCGATTATCCGCGCGTGCGTACGATCGAGGGCGCGCTGCGCTACCTCCAAGAGGCGACGGCGCAGCAGGCGCCTTGATGGCGATCAACGCAGCGCCGGCCGACTAGGATCATCTTGGCGCAATGCAAACCACACTCCACATTTCCTTCGAACGGATGGAACCCTCCGACTTTGTCCGCCAGCGCGTTGAGCGCGAGGTCGCGGGCCTGGAGAAGCGGTATGGCCGCATCACTTCCTGCAGTGTCTTCGTTGAGGGGCCTGGAGATCACCACCGCCACGGCGGGCTCTACGCGTTTCGCGCCGCGCTGGAGCTGCCGGGCGGCGTGCATCTGTCCGCGAGCCGCAATCCCCCTGCTGATCACGCTCATGCGGACGCCTATGTCGCGCTCCGGGACGTATTTCGTGCGCTCCGCCGCCAACTGAGTGATCGCGTGCGCGAACGGCAGGAAGAGGCCCAGAGACCTCCCTCCCAACCACATGGCGTTATCGAAAGGCTCTTACCGCACAAGGGTCACGGCTTCATCCGCGCCGACGATGGGCGTGAGATTTACTTTCACAAGAATTCAGTTCTGCACGACCGTTTCGATACTCTGCGAGTTGGCGCGGAGGTGCGCTTCAGCGAGGAAGAGGGCAAGGATGGGCCACAAGCGAGCACTGTCCATGCCTACGGCACGAGCAATCGCGACTAGACGCTTGGCCGCGTCAGCGGTGTGGTTCTCATGACCAGAAGGCGTGGAGCGCGGCGGGGCTAGCCGCGCGCGCATTCTCCACCTCGGATTTCGGCAACCAATCGCTCAACAATGCCAGGACCGCATGGGCGACCTGTTCGGGATCAACCCCGGGATCACGGCCAACCCCTTCATGTATACGGCCGAGAAAACCCTTTCGCGTCCGAGACGACGCCGCTCGGCCAGACGGCCGCCAGCCTTCGAAATAAAGGCCGCGGATCAGCAGCGGCAAGGCAAGCCCGAGGAAAATCGCCGCGTCCTTGGACAGGGCGTCACGAAGCCCGTGCAAGCAAGAAACAAGCGCGCGATAACTTAGGTCGCGGTCGCGCCATTGAAGACGACGCATCAACTCGGCAATCCAATCATCGACCACCTCCGTGGCGGCAACCAGCTCAGGGTGTTTGCTTGTCTGCCTCCGCATTTTGCCGACCTTGGGTGCGGCATTCCTTCCCATCGCTGATTGGGTCCTTAAACCGCAATGGCCGCTCGCCACAGATCTCGGAGCGGTTCCGGCAATTGGGACATGACCTTCGCCGGCTCGCCTTCGCTGGTGAAACGTGTAATCGCCGCAAAGACCGCACGTGACGCAAGCAGGGGATCGAAGCGATATTTGGGCGGCAGGAACGCGCTTACGGCGTCTGCGAACTCGTTGGCGCTATGGCTACGGCTCGGCTTGTCGGGCAGGACCCACCCTTCAAAATAGAGACCGCGCAACAGCATCGGCAGTTGCGCGGCGAAATTGACTGCGGCCGGGGCCGGCAAGCGGTCGCGCAAGGCATGCAGCACAGCGCGCGCCGCCGCGTAGGCTTCCTGCCGCGAACAATGCCCCAACCGCTCCTCAATCTCCTTGAGCCAGAGATTGGTATCCTGAACGCTGGTGTCGAACACCGCTAAACCCGTTGTCATCCGCCACACACTCGGCGAGCCTCGCCGACCCTATTTCAGAACAAACGTGACTTTCAAATTGACGCGCCACTCCTTGATCTTGCCGCCCTCGGTGACGGCCTTGATATCTTGGACCCAAGCGCCCTCCACGCTCTCCAGAGTCTCGGAGGCGCGGGCGACCCCTTTGGCCACCGCATCTTCGATGCTCTGTGAAGAAGCGGCGCAAATTTCGACGACCTTTGCGACAGACATGATTAAACTCCAACGTTGGAGGAAATTAGATCGCGGTCGCGCCAGCACTTTTGATTAAACTCAACCTGTGGCGAAAAATTCCTTCATGGGGTCAGTACCGCCGCGCCCTGCAGTCGCCCCGCGCGCTGGATCTTTCGCCCATAACCAGCGGCGCGCCGACGAACTCCAATCGCATTGCGCGCCCGGCTTGACCTCCGGGATGTCAGCGCTGCTGCCCGGTCGCGCCCCACGCCATGTCAACGCGTTGATCAAAGTCAAAACGCTTGCGCGCGCAAGCGGAGAGACTGCGCCACTTCCGACTATCCCAGGGCCCCAACGCTGGAGAGCGGCATGAACCTCAAGAGCAACGATCATTTCGCACCCCACCGCCAGGCGACAGCGGAGGATGTTCGCCACGTGTTGGGGGAGCTCGAAGACGCCCTAGTGGTCGAAGTTCTTCACGCCGCGCCGTCGCTGCTTGATCTCAACGACGCCGCCTTGCGGTGGCGCGGCGACGGCGATCTCATCGCCCGGGAACACCGAGAATTGAGCGCGCGGGCGCTGGCAGTGGTCGAGGTTCTCTCCCGCATCGACGAAGATTTGGTTGAGGAAGGTGAATAGGGGCGCAAGTTCGAGCCCGCTGTGACAACTCTTCGGCAACGGAGCCGCGTATGCGAATCCTGACGATCTATGCGCACCACAACCCGCATTCCTTTTGCCACGCGGTTCTTGAGCGCTTTTGCGCCGGCCTGAGCGAGGCGGGAAAGAAATTGTGATTTGATGGATGGCTTGAGGTATTAGGAGCGGACGGGAATTGGATGACGACAGCGTTGACGACGTGCTCGCAACATGCGAGTCGAACACTCTTTGATGCAAGCAGCCGAACTCCCTTCGACGCTGGATGTTGAAGCGATGGATCGGCGATCTCGACGCGCGCGGATATCAGAAAACTGCGCGCAAGGGCGGCCGCGCGACGTCGCGGTAACAAGAAAAAGTCGCTCGCTCCGAGGCGCTTGTCTTTATCTCCGCTTTACTTTGTGGGCTTTCGCAATCTAAAGGGTGGATCGAACGCGTGTTCACTTTGGGGTTTGCGTTGCCTGAAACCGAGGCCTGGCGCGGCGATGTGAGCGGAAGACTGCCTTGCTCGAGCACAAGAAGGCGCTGATTATCAACACCACATATTCGATGAGCGATCCTACGCTTCCGGCCTCGGCGCGGCATGAAAGTCCTGATCGATGATTTCGCGTTGCACTATCCCGGCATCGAGAAGATCGAGCATGTCTATTTTCATGCCGTCCACGGCGCCGACGACGCAAGCGACGCGCGCAGCTGGAAAAGGCCCATGCCTTAGGCGAGACATTCTAGGTCAGGCACTCGCACAGAATATCGGCGCGCGGAAGCTTCCACCGCCGGGAAACGGCCCCCACCTCTGAACGAATTGGGCCCAGCCTCGAACCAGTATTGCGGAAAATCAACGCGGCACAGGCTAAGATCGCCCAATTTAAATCCTGCGAGAAGGGGGAAAGAGCATTTGAGGCGCGGTCGTGCGTTCTGATAGCGATCCCGCCCTTCTTAGCCGCCGGTTGATAAAAGGACGCGTATGCTTCGTTTTGTACCTGCTTCGCTTGGCGCTCTTAACGGGTACTTTATCGCCGCCGCGGCTTTCGCCATAGACACGCGCAGCGGCGAACGCGTGGAATTGAACGGCGAATTGTCCGACATCGCCTTCATCGCCGCGCGCGACGCTGAAGTTTCGGCGCAGAGCACGGACGACATTCTGATCGCTGCGCGCACTGTGCGCCTCGATCGGGCGCAGGGCGACCACCTCATCGTCGCGGGGGGCGATATACAAGCAACGAACATCATCGCTGAAGATGTATTCACAATGGGCAGCCAAGTCCGCTTGCAGAGCGGGAGATCAAACGATGATCTCGTCGCCGCCGGCTGCCGCATCGAGATCTCTCCCGAATTCAGCGTGGACGGCGCGGCCATGCTCGCCGCCGGCGAGATCGACATCGAGGGCGCAATTGGCGGCGGCCTACGCGCAGTAGGCAATGAAATCCGCATCAACGGCACCGTCACCGGCGACGTTGAGGTTGAGGCTGAGAAACTCACGCTCGGACCTCGCGCGCATATAATGGGCGATTTCACCTATCGAGCCGATCGGGTTTCGATTGCGCCCGAGGCGGTGGTCACCGGAACGCGAACCGCCTTGCCCGCGCCCGCGTCTGAACAAGAGCATGAGGACTTGGGTCTCGGCGCGGCGATCGCCTTCGCAGCTACCGCGATTATTACGCTGATCCTGGGCGTAGGTTTGCTCGTGCTTGTCGTGGTCGCACTCTTTCCCGCGCTTATGAACAATGCCGCGCGCGCAATGGCTGACACGCCACTCAAGACTCTGGGCGCTGGCTTTGTCTTCATGGCCTTGGCGCCGGTTCTCATCGGATTTCTCTTTCTGACCATTCTCGGCATTCCGCTGGCGATCGTGATTGGCGCGATCTATCTGGCCATAGCGCCGCTGGCGTTCGCCGCGACCGTGTACTTCCTCGCCCTGCGCGCGCGTTTGCTGCTCAAGCGGAGCGCCGCTGCGGAGCCTTCGAAGGCTTGGGGGCAACTCGGCTGGTCGATGTTGGCGATGGCGGCGTTGCTGTTGGTTGGCCTCATCCCGCTCATTGGCGGCGCGGTTTGGCTGATCGCCTATGTGATTGGATTGGGCGGCATCGTGCTGCAGGGGCGAGCAGCGCTCGCTACCGCGTCCCCGCCCGCCACACCTCAATTCGCCAGTTAGCGGCAGCAATAGTTTGATCAGCCGCAAAACCCGCCGATGAAGTTGGCTCAGGTTTCCCAGGGTCAGAAGGAGAAGGCAATGGAACTCGACACTCGTATTCGCGACGACGTTCTATCGGAGCTCGACTTCGAACCGAGCCTCGACGCCTCCGGCATCGGGGTCGCCGTCAAGGATGGCGTGGTCACCTTGTCGGGTCATATCCCGAGCTACTTGCAAAAGGTGACGGCGGAAGGCGCCGCCAAGCGCGTCAAGGGCGTCAAGGCTGTCGCACTCGATCTCGAAGTGCGCATCCCTGGCATGGCCAAGCGCGCTGACGACGAGATCGCCGCCCGAGCGATCGACATCCTCAAATGGAGCACAAGTGTTGGCGAGCGCATCAAGATCGTTGTGGAGGATGGCCGAATCAAATTGAGCGGCGATGTTGAGTATTACTATCAGAAGGAAGAGGCCGAACGCGTCGTCCGCCGCTTGTCGGGCGTCACCGGCGTCAGCAACCTCATCAGCGTACGGCCAAGACTGCAGCCGCGCGATGTGCGCGACCGCATCTCCAAGGCATTCCAACGTAACGCCGAGCTGGAGAGTTCCGCCATACAGATCGATGTGAGCGAGTCCAGCGTCACGCTTTCTGGACAGGTAAAAGCCTGGCATGAGCGCAAGATCGCCGAGGACGCCGCCTGGGCCATTCCCGGGGTAACCGCCGTTCATGACAATATCGTCGTGCGGTGAGATTCCAGTGGGGCATGTAAACGGCCTGATGTCGAAGGTGTTTACATGCCCTGCGGCTCTGGCGCTCGCGCGCCTCGTCAGTGCGCGTTGGCCTTCGCCACAAAATCCGCCGCCGCACCACGCCAAGCGCCTGACCGGAGCGCCTTTGCGTCGATCTGCAGAGTGGCGACGGGCAGTTTCTCACAAAGAGTTGTCATCTTGCTCAACGCGGCGTCCCCGCCAGCTCCGCCCAACGTGCAGAAGAGCCCGATCTGCTTGAAGGTTTCCTTCTCGCGCCTCGCCCGCCATCTCGGCGATGCGCCTGGCGGTTTCGGTGTCGGCGGCTGCAACGCTCGAATGGGTCGATTGGTTCAACCGTCAAAGGCTGCTCGAACCCATCGGCTACATCCCGCCTGCGGAGGTCGAAGCCAAGTACTATGCAACCCAACAGGAAACCGGCTATTGCCGTGCGACCCAAAGCCGGAGCCCTCAGAAATTCCCGGGACGATTCAGTGATATGGAAATCTCAGTTTTTTTAGCAAGGTTTTGGGGCAGTCTCTTTATTATACTCGGTTTTTCAACGATTGGGGCGAAGCTTTTGGGAAGGGTAATAAAGTATACGGAAGACAGAGCCATTACAGTTTCAACGGGATATATCACGTTCTTATTGGGTCTTGCTACCGTCGTCGCCCACAGTCTTTGGGTCGCTGACTGGAGAGTAGCCATCACCGTAGTAGGATGGGTTACTCTATTTAAAGGTATTGAAAAGATCGCATTTCCCGACCGCATAAACAAAGTAGCTCAAAGGTTTAAGGGCCAGCAAACATTCTGGGGTTTTGTGATCCTTTTTATTGGTGCTTGGTTTTTCTGGATGAGTTTTTAGAAAAGAATTTGCCGCTAAAGAAAAACTTGAAATAGTCCTTTCCGCAGAGCTGCCTTCAGCAAATAGTCAAAGCGCCCCGCTTCGGCGCGTCCTTATAAAGGCATAAGGGCCTTCGAACACTTTGGTCCTGAAATTGTCGCTTGCATCGTATGTTGGCGTGCGGTTCGTTTCCATAGTCTCACCTCTCGCTCAGGCCATCGCCCTCGTTCAATGCGCCATCAGCACAGCCGTCTTCGCTTCGCGGATCATGGCCGCCGTCATGCCGCCGAAAACAATCTCCTGAAAACGTGGTCGGCCATAAGCGCCCATGACCACGAGGTCGGCGTTAAAACCCTCGATCTCCGAAAAAATCAGCCGCTCAGCGCCCTCCCACGATTGCGCGATCACGGGTTCCTCGACGGGCACGTCATGGCGCCGCAGATAACTCGCCACGCGCGCCATGCCGCGCTCATCCTCGCCTTCGCGCTGAGTTCGGGGATTGGCGAGGCAGATGCGCACCTTCTCCGCTTTGCGTAAAAACGGAAGCGCACCTTGCACCGCGCGCGCCGCCTCCGGCGTTCCTTTCCAGGCGATCAGCGCCCGCCTGCCCCAGACATGGGGCTTGATCCAGCGCGGCAACATCAGAACTGGCCGGCCCCCACCAAGCAACGCGCCGACCAAGACCTCCGTGTCGATGTCCGAGTGGTCGATGTTCTCCGGCTGCCCGACGACTACCAGATCAGCAGCACGCGCCATCCGCGCCGCCATCGCCCGCGTGTCAGACGGCCACGCTTCGGCTGCGTGCAGCGCACAAGCCTCCGCTTCAACGCTCCCACGCAAGGTGGCAACGGCTCTTGCCCCTTCCTCCCGGCAAGCCGCAAGCACCTCGGCATAGATGTCGGCCATTGCCTCACTGCCCGGGCCGTATGTTGGCGGCGGCAATCGAACAACAACCTGCGCATCAAGATGCGCCTCTTGCGCCTTGGCAACCTCCAGCGCCATCCGCAAACGGGCAATTCCATCGTCGGACGCATCCACGAACGTCAGCACTTCACGCCATGTCATGGCGGCGCCTCCTCAAAGCCAAACCGCCACTCAGCGGCAATAGTGGCGAAGCCCATCGTTTCCGAGGTAAGTTCCGGTGTAGGGATCGAAGGAGCGATAGCGGCGCGCGCAATAGGCAATCCAACCTGGATCGTTGAGCCGCGAGGTCGCGTAGTCTTGCTGCTGCTGGTTATCGACCACGGCCGCGCCAAGCGCGAATCCGAGAATCGCGCCGATGATCAGCCCGGCCCCGGAATCATGATCGCCGTCGTCATGCCCATGCCGGCGCAGCCATCTCTGCCGCAACTCCCATTCGCGGCGGTTCCAGTTCGGCGGCGGGCGATTGCGATCCTCCCAGCGCGGATACGGATCGGGCAGACCGCGGAACTCGTGCCCGGGCGGGGGATCGCGCCGGCTCTCCCAATACTGATACGGCGGCGGCGGCTCTTCGCCGCGCCGGCCTTGAGCGGCGGCGGGAGGCGCCGCGAGACTCGAAACCATCAGGAGTGCGGCTAGCCCGCCAGCAATCATTTTGCGCATCGGTGACCTTTTTACGTGAACCCGATCGGCGCCATTTTGCGAGCGCCCTCATTGGGTCGGCGATACTCTGCGCGATGCCGAGCCTCACTCCGTTGATCCTTGTCAAAGGCAAGTCGACAAAAACTCGTGGGCGTTTCGCTCGAGCGCTCTGCACGGTCTCCCTTCAGCAAGGCCTGTACTTCGCCGGCGGGCCCAACGAGGGTGCATTTTCGATGGCCTTCATGGACGCGACCGGATCGGCAGCGCGATCTCCATCCGGCCCCGCGAAACTTGCCTGACAATCACGTTGCAGGGCAGTGTGGGGCCTTATGCGACCCACGACTTGGATCGAGCGGCTCGCCGCTGTCGCCGGCAAGACAACGCGTCGTGCTCAGCGCGCGACCCAACCACCGTCAACCACAAGCGCATGTCCCGTCACAAAGCTGGCGCCTGAACTCGACAGCCAAAGGACCGCGCTGGCGACTTCCTCCGGCATGCCGACGCGTGCCATCGGTTCGCCCGCCGCAAGGCCCGCCCGCGCTTCGGGATCGCCTTTAACGAAACGCTCAATCATCGGGGTCTGGATCACGCCCGGGCAAACCGCGTTAACTCTGATGTTCTGCGTTGCATATTCGAGCGCGGCGGTTTTGGTGAGGCCAATGACCCCATGCTTGCTCGCGACGTAAGCTGAAATGTTGGGAAAACCAACAACACCTGCGATTGACGAGCAATTGACGATTGATCCGCCGCCTGCCGCTAGCATCGCGGGAATTTCATGTTTCATGCAGAGCCACACACCGCGCAAGTTAACGTTGATCACCGCGTTCCAGTTGTCGTTCGTGCATTCGGCTGTGGGCGCCTGCACGCCTTCACCTCCGGCGTTATTGAACGCTATATGGAGCCCTCCAAACTCCTCGTCTGCCAAACTCACCGCTGCCTCGATATCTTGTTCATCGCGCATGTCGCACTTCACGAAGTCCGCGCGAGCGCCTTTGGCGAGCAATTCCGCCGCGACCTTCTCCCCCAGATCCACCTGCGTGTCGGCTAGCAAAACAGCTGCGCCTTCCCGCGCGAAGGCCCGGGCGGTGGCGGCGCCGATCCCAGACGCTGCGCCCGTAACAAGGGCCACTCGCCCCGCCAGAGCGTTATCGACCATGTTTCTTCTCCAGCTGATATGCCTAAGTCCTGGCTCTGTTTCGGCATTGCGCCTAGTCAAGCGACGCTTGACTTGCGCGCCGCTCCAGCAGCAGCTTGAGCACTGTCCGCCGCCGCCGCAAATCGCCGCTTTATGACACCAGCGCCTGCGCCACGATCCGCGCGATCCTGGCGTTGGTCACGTTCATGTGCGCCGACAATCCTCGGGAATCGGTGATGCAGGAGCCGCTGTTCATATTGTGCACTTTGCCCGGCGTAAATACGAGCGGCTCGGTACGGCACGTCGGCGCGGGCGCCACAACGTCTTCGGCAACGCCCAAGGCGCCGTTGGCGCCGATGGCGCCGAATGGATCCTGCGCGTCGCCCAACGTTCTAGATGTGTCGCCTGACGCATGGGAAGCGATCGCATACCACCGGGTGACGGCGGAATCGTTGTGCGTATGGGTAATCAGCGTAGGCCCTGCAATCTTCCTGTGGGTGCCTTCGAACGCACCGCCGCGTCCAAGCGCGTTGTGCGAGAACGCGCCTTGCAGCAGGATCAAGCTTCGCAGCTTGGAGGGGTCCGCCGCATGATGGGCGGCCGCAGTCACAACGCGAGCTCCGAAGCTGTGGCCGATCATATGTATTCGCGCGGCGCTCGACGCTTGCAGCGGCGCCAGCACCGCGCCGGCAAGTCCTCTGCCCACATCGCCGGCGCGCGCCTTCATGGTGAAGAACGTAAACGAATTCAGCAAAGAGCTGATTCCACTGGCCAAGCCGCGATATCTGCCCCGCGCATCGGCCGCCATTCCCTGCCGCCGAGCAATGCTGTCGGCGAACCTCAACCGCCGCTCCGCGCTCAATTGCTGCAATAACGCGCTTGCGCCCGCCGCGTCATAGCGCGCGAGGTCGGCGGTCAGCTCCTGGTCTCTTGGCGCGGCCAAGTCGCCGAGCGCTTCGGACAACAGCGCCGCGCACTCCGGTTGCCGCAGCTCGCTCCCGATCGCCGCCTGCGCCATGTCCATCAGCCGAGCCGCGTTGGCGCCTGTGAACCTCGCGTAGTCCTCTACAATGCGACGTAACGTGGCTTCATCGAGTTCGGCACTCCGACTACGCTGGGAAATCGTGGCGTTTGCCGGTGAGCTCGCGCCGAATTGCTTCGAAGGCCAGAGCACGCGAAGGACGGCGTATCTCCGATTGGCAGGCTTGTGCGCCGCGCCCACTGACCACGCGTCCGCCACTCCTTGCAACAGCGGGCCATAGAAACGCTGCGCACCCGGCTGGTCGGTGTTCCAGCCGTGAGATACGATTATGAAATCGGTGATCGTTGGATCCTCAAGCAGCGTCGGCGGCGCCGGACTTGTCATATCTCCCTGCTTTGAAAAGGCGATCCACTCGCACGGAAGCCCGGCGCAATTTTCGATGCCTCCAGCCGCGCCTTCCCACTCGATTGCTTGCGCGCCGCTCGGCCACCCTGCCAGCGCGGCGCCCAGACCTATTGCTAGCTCACGGCGGTCCATACAACGCTCCTATAATTGAGTTCGCGCTTCGCCATGGTCGCCCAACAATGCCGCACATGTGCCCGCGCCTCCGAGCATGATCAAGAATGCCGCACCTGTTGCGACGACCTACCGTACAATTTCTACCGATCGTGCCGACAGAGTCTTGACTGCGATCAACGCCAGCCCCGTCCGAAAATTCCTATTGTCTGCCAGAGTTTCGAAATGGCGAGGGATTCATGGCGGACGGATTCAATGTTGCGCGCTCGAAGGTGGAGGCCTTGCTTGAAAAACGCCTGCTGAGCGACGCTTACGACATTGTGCGGGATCTGCTCACGCGGTGGGACGAGGTGGCCGCGCCGCTGGCGGCGGCTTTTGGTCCGGATCTTACCTACGAGAGTTTCGCTGCGGCGATCTCCAATTTGGAAGCCGACGCTTGGCCCACGATACGCATCGCTGATGCGCGTTTGCTCCACGGCGCGCGCGGCGCTTATGCTGCGTCCTCGGATACCATCTATCTCTCGCGGCAATATCTCATGGCCAACGCGAGCGATCCGCGCGCGATCCAGGCGCTATTGCTTGAGGAAATTGGACATGCCCTCGACGCTCGCTTAGAATCTCCGCGATTCCCCCGGCGACGAGGGCGCCATTTTCTCGCGGATCGCTCTAGGCAAATCGTTGTCGCCTACTGCACTCGATGCATTGCAGCGCGAGAATGATACGGGAACGCTCATCATAAACGGCGCATCCACATCCGTGGAATTTGCCACCCAGTACGGCAATATCACGCTCGACGGCAGTCTCGCCGATTGGACCCAGGCCAATCGGCTCGATGCCGGCGCATCGGGCATCGCAGGCTACGAACTCTACGGCAAGTTCGAGGGCGGCGCCTACGTGTTCGCGCTCAGGGCCAATGGCCCGATTGGGCAGAATACAACTTTATGGCTCAACACTGACCAGAACCGCGCCACCGGCTATCAGATTTGGGGTTTTGCCGGCGGGGCGGAATACAATGTGAATTTCGACGCTGGCGGCGCGCCGGCGCTGTTCACGGGCGCCGCCGGCCAGACGCTCGCCCCTGGCATCGTCGATTTCGGCGTCAGCCTCGACCGCACTATCGTCGAGTTCGCCATTCCGCTGACGGCCTTAACGGGCGCGCCGGGTGCGATCGACATCTATGCCGACGTCAACGACCAGGTGTTCCTGCCCAACGACTACACGAACTACACCTACACGGTGTTGAGCGCGCCGCCGCCACCGCCGCCCGGCGCGACCTATGGCAGCGTCACCATTGACGGCGCCGGAGGCGACTGGACCGCGGCCGATCGGCTGGACGCGCTCGGCGGCGCCGCCGGACACGCGCTTTACGGCAAGATTGCCGGCGGCGCCTTCGTGCTCGCACTCGATGCCGGCGCCACACCGATCGGGGCCAACACCACGTTCTGGTTCAATACTGACCAGAACGCCGGTACAGGGTATCAGGTTTGGGGCTTCGCCGTCGGCGCGGAATTCAACGTCAACTTCAACGCGGCGGGGGCGCCAGCGCTGTTTGTGAACGGCGCTGGAGAAACAGCGCTGTCGGGGGCCGCCATCGATTGGCGCGCTTCCGCAGGCGGCGGCTTCGTCGAGTTCGCAATCCCGCTGGCGCAGCTTCAGCAATTCCTGGGCGCAACCCCGACCGCGGCGACCGTTTATGTCGATGTCAACAATCAAGTGTTCGTGCCCGTCGATTACACCAACTTCGCCTACGCGCTGCAGGGACCGACCCCGGTCGGCGACATCACCCTCGACGGCGTGCTGGCCGACTGGACCCAGGCTAACCGTATCGACAAGGCGGAAACCGGTGTCGCAGGCTACGAAGTCTATGGCAAGGCCGCCGGCAATTCCTTCGCCGTTGCGCTCCAAGCGCCGCTCGCCATCGGCCCCAACACCACGTTCTGGCTCAATGCTGATCGGAACGCCGCCAGCGGTTACCAGATTTTCGGCAATGCCGGGGGCGCCGAATACGCCATCGAGTTCGGCGCGACGGGCGCGCCCGCGCTCTATTCAGTCAATGTTGGTACCGGCGCGCTCACACTGGTCAACGGTGCGATCGGCCACGCCTTCTCCGCCGACCGAACGATCGTAGAATTCGCCATCCCAAAGACCCAAGTCGGCGCGCCCATCGAACTCAATTTGCTGCTGGATGTGAACAATTCGGTGTTCCTGCCCACGGCATACGCCGGCATGCCCTCCTACGAAATCGTTGACAGTTTGTCCCTGCCGGCCCGCACCGATTTGGGCAAGAAGGTGGCCATCGTTTATTCCGCAACCACAGCGGCGCTTTATTTTGGCCTCCCCGACACCGAGACCAACATGACCGGCTATTCGCAGCTGTTCATGGCCGCGCAAAGCCAGGCGGCGGCAGCCGGAATCCCCTATGACATCCTCACCGAGACCGACCTTACCGATATCGCCAAACTCGCCCAATACGACACGATCGTCTTTCCCTCGTTCCGGGATGTGCCGCTGGCGCTCTACAACCAGATCGCCAACACGCTCGAACTGGCGGTCGAGCAATATCATATTGGCCTGATCGCCGCCGGCGACTTCATGACCAATGACGAAACCGGCGCGGTTCTTCCCGGCGATCCCTATGCGCGGATGAAGGACTTCTTCGACATCACCCGCGCCGATGGCGGCGCCGGGATCCTCGATGTGAACGCCGGCGCAATCACTCACCCGATCATGGACGGCTACGCGCCAGGCGAACTGATCCGCCACTACGCCGGGGCGCTTGGAACCGGCATCGGCTGGTCGACTTTCACCGATGCTACGCCGCTTGCGGGCGCTGCGCAGACCGTTCTGGCGACGCAAACTGTGAACGCGCTCACCCACAGCGCCGTCGTCGCCACCGAGACCGGCGGGCGCAACGTCCATTTCTCCACGGAATCCTTGCTCGGCGACAACAACCAGCTGCAGCACGCCATTGATTGGAGCGTCAACGGCGCCGGCATCACGCTGGGCCTCCAATTAGGCCGACAATCGACCGTGTTCGCCTCCCGCACCGACATGGACCAGGCCATGGAAATGGCCGATGTCGATCCAGCGAACGGCGCGCCGGGGATTTACGATGTGCTGCTGCCGATCCTGCAAGCCTGGAAATCCCTGTACAATTTCGTCGGCTCGTACTTCGTCGATATCGGCGACAATCCCACCGAAGAACAGACAACCAATTGGGCCGTTTCGGCACCGCTGTACCAACAACTGCTCGCGCTCGGCAACGAGCTTGGCACACACTCGATATCGCACCCGGAAAACACCAATCTGCTCACGCCAGCGCAGATCGAATACGAGTTCAATCAGAGCCGGCTGATTCTGGAACAGCAATTGGGCATTCCCATCCTCGGCGCCGCTACGCCGGGCGCACCGGAACGGCTGTTCACCTCGGAACTCGAGATCCAGTACTTCAATTATCTGAGCGGCGGCGCCGCTTTCGTCGGCGCCGGTTATCCGGGCGCTTTCGGTTACATCACGCCCGCCTTGCAAGACAAAATCTATCTCGCCCCCAACATGAGCTTCGACTTCACGTTAGTCGGCTTCCAGGGCAAGACGCCGGAGCAAGCCTACGCGGCTTGGCTTGCTGAGTTCAGCGCGCTCACCGCGCACGCCGATACGCCCGTTATCGTTTGGCCCTGGCACGATTACGGCCCGACGCGGTGGAGCGTCGATCCAGGCGTGGCCTCACCCTATACGCTGGCGATGTACACCAATTTCATCGCCGCGGCCGCTACCGCCGGCGCCGAGTTCGTGACCATGCTCGACCTCTCCGAGCGCATCAAGTCGCTGGAGAAGTCCTCGCTTACGTTCACCAAGACCGGCGACATCATCAGCGCCAAAGTAACTTCCGTCGACGCCGGCAAATTCGCGCTCGATCTCGATCACATGGGCGCGCAAGTGATCAAAAACGTTGCCGGCTGGTACGCGTATGACAACGACAGCGTGTTCCTGGCCAAGAATGGCGGCGACTTCACCATCAATCTCGGAACATCCGGCGACGACGTGACCCATATCATGGCCCTGCCGGCGCGGACCGAACTGCTCTCGCTTTCCGGCGATGGCGTGAACTTGAGCTTCTCGGTCAAAGGCGAAGGCAAGCTCGTCATTGATCTGCGTTCGGGTTCGGTCGCGGTGGTGACGGGCGCAGCCGTGCTCAGTCAACTTGGCGACATCCTCACCCTCAATCTCGGCGCCATCGGCGTGCATAGCGTCACCGTCACGCTGGCGAACGCCTCGCCGACTATCACCTCTAACGGCGGCGGCGCATCAGCGGCGATATCCACCGCCGAGAACACGACCGCAGTGACGACGGTGACCGCCATCGACCCCGATCCTGGCCAAGCCATCAGCTATGCGATCGTCGGCGGGGCGGATGCACCCCTGTTCACTGTCAATTCCGCGACCGGGCAACTGGCGTTCGCCAGCGCACCGGACCGCGAAGCGCCCGCCGACACCGGCGCGAACAACGTCTACGACGTGATCGTCCGCGCGGCGGACACCTTTGGCGGGGCCGACACCCAGGCCATCGCCGTGACAGTCACAAACGTCGCCGGCCTCACGCTCAACGGCGACGGCGCCGCCAACACGTTGACTGGCGGCGGCGAGGAAGACGTGATCAACGGCAATGGCGGCAACGACACGCTCAACGGCCTCGGCGGCAATGACACGCTGAACGGCGGGGCCGGCAATGACACTTTGATCGGCGATTTCGGCGCCGACGCGTTCGTTTACGCTATTGGCAATGGCGCCGACAGCGTCGATGGCGGACCGGGCGTAGACAGACTGACAGTGTCGGGAACCGGCAACAGCGACACGCTGGATGTCATCTACGCCGGCGGCGCCATAACCAGTCTTGGGGGTGGCGCGGTGACGAACGTTGAGACTATCACCGCGAATTTGGGCAACGGCGCCGACACGCTTTCCTATGCCGGAACGGCGGTGGGCGTGACAGTGAACTTTACAACGGGAACCGCTTCGGGGTTCACATCCGTCGCTAGCATCGCCAACGCCACTGGCGGCAGTGGCGGCGACCTGCTCATCGGCGGCACTGGCAACAACACGCTCAACGGCGGCGCGGGCAACGATACGCTCGATGGCGCGGGTGGGACCGACGCAATGGCCGGCGGCGCAGGCGACGACATCTACTTCACCAATGGCGGCGACACGTTGACCGAGGCGGCGAATGCTGGGGCCGATACCGTGCTGAGTTCCGCCACCCTGACCCTGGGCGCCAATCTCGAGAATCTGACGCTAACCGGGACAGCCGATATCAACGCCACCGGCAACACGCTGGGCAACATCCTGATCGGAAATTCCGGCGCCAACACCCTTTCCGGCGGCGACGGCGCTGACCGGCTCGACGGCGGCGCCGGCAACGACACGTTGAACGGCGGCAATGGTGCGGATGCGTTTGTGCTCCGGGCGGGCTACGGCGCCGACACGGTCAGCGCCGGCTTCGACGCCGACGCCGCCGGCGGCCAAGACCTGATCGATGTATCCGCTTACGGCCTCACCGCCGCCAATGTCGGCGCCAATAGCGGCTTTGCGATTTGGATCGAAGCCGTTGGCGCGAACACTTTGGTGCACATAGGTGCGGACACTCTTACCCTGACCGGCGTCAACGGCGTCGGCGGCAACGCAATTAGCGCTTCCGACTTCATCTTCGGCCCGTGAGCATGCCCCGCAATTCGCCCCGCGCGAGGCGCAGGCGACGTCAGCGCATGTGGTTGGCGAATGCGCTTGGCCGCTAGGCATGCAAGCCCATTCAATTAGGCGCCAGGAGCCGCAAATGAAATCTCGCAAAGTCAAACCGATCGTCCGGACAAGCCTGCTGGCGATGTGCAGTTGGATCGCGCTGGCAGGCGCCAGCCACAACGCACTCGCCCAAACGGCGAACGACACACTCGTACAAGGGCGTTTCAGTTGGGTCGATACTGGCGATCAAACTGGCGGCGCATTTATGTTGGCGCAAAACGACCCGATCTATGAGCCGCCGATCCCTCCTGCCGACGCCCCGCCCTCTGAGGCGACCCCTCCTTCTGTAGAGCAAGCTACCGACGCGGCCCTCAGCGTCGTGCGCGCCCGCGCTTTCCTCGGTTTGCGCGACTATCGCAGCGCGCGTGCCGAGGCCGAAATGGCGCTCGCGCGCGATCCCGACGCGGTCGGGGCCCTGCGCGTGCTCGCCGCGATCGATGAGGCTATGGGCCGCTGGCGGCACGCAGCTCGCACCTGGGCGCGTGTCGCCGCGTTGACCGGAGATGACGCAGCGCGTGACCGTCACGACGCTCTGGTCGATGCGCACCCTTCCTTTGTTGGGGTGACCGGCTTTTTCGAGGGCGCGCCGGATGTTGATCAATTAAGCGGCGTCCGTCTCGACTACGCGCAACGCTCGCTTGGCGGACCGGAATGGAGCGCCATGCTTGAGCATCGCGTCGGTGAGGCCGACGCCGTGACCCAGCTCGATGGCGTCGTTGCCCCGGCCGACGAAAATCGTCAGCGCCTGGATGTCGGCATTGCCGACACTTTCCGCTTTGGCCGGCTCGGCATGCGCGTGAGCTTTACCGAAGAGGGCGTTGGCGGGCGCGCGACATACGGTAAAACGCGCCCGTCCGGTTCGTTTGAGCTGACTGCGGGCTACGACGAACCGTATTGGGCTTACGCCGCGGGCCTGGTCAACGACGCCTCCTATAACCATTTGGCAGCAAGCTTCAATTATTGGAACGACCGTTTTTCGCTCCGCGGGCGAATTGCGGCCAAAGAGTATAACGTACGCGACGAGGATTTGATCGCTAGCTCAGCGGCAGGCGCGGTCGGCATAGATTACGCCTTGGGCGAAAGCGCCAATGCCGCGCGCATCACGTACATTCTTGACATCGAGGATTTCGATTCCATCGATCTACGCACACGCACCGATAGCACGCGGTACGCCGTGATGCCCTTCGCGGATCGCACCGTCCACAGCTTGGGTGCGTACAAGACGTTTGGTGAACGCGACAGGCAATTCGTGACGTTGGGCGCCGGATACAGACGCGATTCCGAGAGCAGCGCGGAAGGCGCTTACGCAACGCTCGGGGGCGAGACCGAGATCGGCGGTCAATTCAGTGTTGGCGCGCGCATCGAGTACAGCGATGTTTCCACGCGCGGCACATCCGACGAGCCCTACGGGTTTGGCGAGGTCTACTTGCGGCGAAAATTCTGATGCGAGTTGATTAGCGTCAACGCAACGACCATCGCCCTCGCCAACAAGGGCGTATGCGGGACACAGTAAATCCGTTACTCGGCAGACATTGGCGGCGCTTCATTCCTGAAGCGCTCTTGCTTTTGGCGGGCTTGATGGCCGTCGATCGCTTGCTGTTCGCCGGCGACCAATTCGCTTCGGTCGCGCCGCATCCGTTCTGGCTGCCAGTCCTGCTCGCCGCGACGCAGTACGGCGTTGCCGCTGGCATGTTCGCGGCGGCGGCGGCGAGCGTCGCCCTTTATGCCGGCGGCCTTCCCGCGCAAGCGGCGGGCGCGGATTACTACGATTATGCCGCGTATGTTACCACCAAGCCCGCACTTTGGTTCGCGGCGGCGTTGCTGCTAGGCGGCTTGCGCGCCGTACAAATCCGCCACGCCGAGCGAACGGCGGAGCGGCTCGCCGAGACTAGCGCCTACGCCGAGACCATAGCGAGCGCCTTCAAACAAGCGCGCGGCGAAATCGAACGGCTTGAGACCCGCATCGCCGGCGATACCGCCACCGTCGGCGGCCTGTTGCGTCAGCTCGCGCAGCTTGACCTCCGCGACGGAGCGGCCTGTTCGCCGATATTGAACGGATTGGCGGCCGATATGATTGGCGCGGCCCAGGTGACGGTATTTTTCGGGTCATCGGCGGGGGCGACGCCTCTCGCTGTCGCGAACGACATTCTGCCCCTAGGCCAACCGGCATCGCCGTGCGCCGCCGCTTTCGCGATCCTCGCACAGACGCGCCGCAGCATCGAACTCAGCCAAGCCGGCGCGGACAAGCTCCTGCCAGAGGGCTCGTCCCTGCTTGCACCCATCATTGCTCAACCAGGAGATCGCCTGCTTGGCGCCATTTCCGTCACGCCACATCTGGGCGCCTCATCCGAAAGCACGATACAGCGCACCGAACTGGTCGGACGGGCGCTTGGCGCTTTGCTCGCCGCCGCCGAGTGGGCACGACGTCCGACCGAAGCTCAGACAACCAGGAGGATTGCAATTGCTGACTAATCGTCGAACCGGGCCGACGCGCCTGCTCCTGGCGCTTGGCGCCGCACTCACCCTCGTAAACGGCCTAGCGCTCTTGGGTTTTATCGGCGGCGCTACAAGTTCGACCGCCTTGGCCAGCGTGCACGCGGCAGCGGCTGCTCTCGCCGGAGGCGTGGCGCTGTCCACGCGAGATCCCCTCGGCGGCCTCGCCCTGCAATTGACGCTTTGGAGTTTGGCGGCTGGCGCCTTCGGCAGTCTGGTGTGGCTCGCGACCGCCCTTGCCGGCAGGCAAAACGCCGCGCCGCCTGACTTCGCCGACTGGCTTGACGCACAAATCGGCGATGACACTCTGGACAAGCTGGCAAGCGTTCGCGCGGCGATTTGTGACGATCGCGTCCGGTTGGCTGGCGCCAGCCGAGTGGAATTGCTGCGGGATATCGTAGTCGGCGGAAGCTCGAATTCGAAATACGCCGCGTTGGCGGCGATGGCGCGGCGCTACGATCCCCGCATGGCGCCGGCGCTCGATCAAGCCTTGCACAGCGACGATGCCGCGGTCCGCGTGCTCGGCGCGGGCATCCTCGCGCGATTGCAGCAGCGCTACACCGACCGCGTCGCGGAATTGCTCGCCAATGCCGAGCACAACCCCCGATTGGCGGCTGCGTGGCGCGCTCTCGCCGATGCGCATTTGACTTTCGCCGATTCTGGACTGCTAAACCCAGAGCGGCGGCGCGAAGCAATGTCTCGCGCTCAAGATGCTCAGACGCTCGCGCGCACACTGGCGCCCGCCACGGTGCAGCCGCGCGCAGCGCAAGGTTACACAGCGATTGAACCGCGTCTTCAGGCCTCGGCATGAACCGCGCCGATGTGTGCCTCATTCTTGAGGGCGCTTACCCACATGTACTGGGCGGGGTGTCAGGCTGGACGCATGCACTAATCAAGTCCGCCCCGGACATCCGCTTTCACCTGGTTTCCATCGTGGCCGATAGAGATCGCCGCCGACCGCTCTACGAACTCCCCAAGAATGTCGTCGGCTGGACCAATCTGCCGCTCGACAGCGGTTTTCCGGGTCGAGCGCCGAGAGCTTCTGACGCGGCCGAGATTTTAGAACTTGGCGCGCGCATAGAGGGCGTGATTGATGGACCAGCCGCCGCTGACCTGGGCGCCATGGCTTCGCTTTTGGCGCGCCGCCGGCTCGGCCACGAGGCATTGTTCGCATCGCGCGCAGGCTGGGCGGCGATGGAGCGCGCGTATGCGCATCTCTTGCCGAATGCGCCGCTGCTCGATTTCTACTGGACCTGGCGCGTCATGGCGCGCGGCCTAGTTTCAATACTCGGCGCCGCTCTGCCTGAAGCCAGCCTCTACCATGCTATCTCCACGGGCTATGCTGGCCTGCTCGGAGCGCGCGCACGCCAAGAGACGGGACGACCGCTGCTCCTTACCGAACACGGCATCTACACCAACGAGCGGCGCGTAGAACTCTCTCTGTCCGATTGGCTCTATTGCACCGGCCGGCGCGGCTTCGATACCACGGAAAGCATAAGTGAACTGCGCGATGTCTGGGTGGCGCTGTTTGCCTCCCTTGCCAACATAACCTACGCCTGCGCCGACGAAATCATCACGCTTTATCGCGGCAACCAGGCGATGCAGCTGGCCGATGGCGCCCCGCGGGAGAAGCTGCGCATCATTCCCAACGGCGTTGACTACGAGCGCCTTTCGGCGATCCAGCGCGATCCACAGCCTCGCCGACCAAGCGTGGCGCTGATCGGACGCGTGGTGCCGATCAAGGACGTTCGTATGTTCATTCACGCCTGCGCCTCGTTGCGCCGCCAAATCCCGGATGTAGAGGCGCTGGTGATCGGCCCCGACGATGAAGACCCACAATACGCCGCCGAGTGCCGCCGCCTTGTCGCGCAGGAGGGGCTGGGAGATTGCGTGCGCTTCACCGGCCAAGTCGATATCGCCAAGTATCTGGAGCGCCTTGACGTCTGCGTGCTCACCAGCATCTCGGAGGCCCAACCGCTGGTGTTGCTCGAAGCTGGCGCCGCCGGCATCCCGAGCGTGACGACCGATGTCGGTTCGTGCCGCGAGATCGTCGAGGGGTTCGACGATGACCCGGTCACGGGCGCGGGCGGAATCATTGTTCCGGTCGGCGATTCCGCCGCGACGGCCAGTGCGATGGCGGCGTTATTGTCCAATAACACTACGCGCGAGAGAATGGGCGAAGTGATGCGCCGGCGTGTCGCTCAATTCTATAACAAGGAACGTATCGACAGCATTTACCGGCATCTCTACGACAGCCACCTCGGACGCACGGCGCCCGCTCTGGCGAAGGCTTCGTAGCGCCGTGGCGGGGATTGGCTTCGCCCTCGAACGCATGGCGCGCGCGGGCCATTTGACCGGCGTTTCCGCGGCCTATTTGCATTCGGTTTTTCTCACCGTTGGGCCATGGATATTCACCGCCCTCGCCATGGCCGGGGTGAGCGCGCTGGTGGATCACGATAATGCCCCCGAACTGCACGCGTTCCGGTCGTTGCTCATTTACAATTTTATGCTCTCCCTGGTGCTGTCAGGCCCGATCGCGTTGCCGCTGACGCGGTTTGTGTCGGATGAAATCCATGCGCGCAGGGTGACCGCGATTTCGACCGCCTTCACCTTGGGGCTCGGGATCTTTGCTTTCTTGGGACTGGGGCTTGTTGCGCCGATCTACGCCTTCGCCCAGGGGCTAAGTCCCCAGACAAAACTCGCCGCAACTTGCAACTTCATGCTCATCGGCTCGTGCTGGATCCTCGCCCCCCTCCTTGGCGCCATTAACGATCACAAGACGGTCTCGATCGCTTTTCTAGCCGCGCTGGCCATAGCGGTCGGCGCCACATTGATCACGCGAGATCGCGACGTGCTCACCTTGCTGACCAATTATAATATCGCACTGACGATGGCGCTCGCGCTGCTCGCGTCAAGGTTCGCCCAGGCCTACGGCACGCATTTTCGCTTCGAGCGCCGGCTCCTGGCCCCCTATTTCGTCTATTGGGAGCTCCCCGCCATTGGCGTGGCCTACAATCTCGGCATCTGGATAGACAAGATAATCATGTGGTTCGCCGCGCCGGCCGCCGTCTCGCACGCAGCCGGCTGGTTTCCCACCATGCCCGACTACGATTCGGTGATGTTCTGGGCGCAGCTGACGGCGATTCCGCTCATTGCTGTGTTTTTCGTCGATATCGAACCGGATTTTTATCGCCTCTACCGGCGCTTTTATCGCTGCTTTGACGGCAAAGCCTCGTTGCGCGAAGCGAGGGAGCGCATGGAGAAACTCGGGACGTTCACGCTGCGAAGCATGGTGCGATTGCTGGCGCTGGGCGCGGCGATTGCGCTAACCGCCATACTCGCCTCCTACCCAGCGATCGAATATCTGGGCCTGCGTGCAAGCCAAGCCGGCATGCTGCGCACTGCGTTGATCGGCGTGGTGTTCCAGACCGGCGCCATGTTCTGTCTCTGTTTTCTGCTCTATTTCGACCTGCGCCGGCATGCGCTCGCCGCGGCGATGTGCTTTCTCCTTCTTAACGGGGCCTTGACCGCGGCCTTCCTTCCGCTCGGCCAAAGCTTCTACGGTTATGGATACATGATCGCCGCCATTGTCGCATTCGTGGCGGCGCTCGTCTTGCTGACACGGCAGCTGCCGTGGCTACACTACCATGCTTTTGTCACCAATGGCGCACGCTCGCCGCGAGACGTTTCTTCCATTTGACTTGCCGCAACTCATTCCCAGCGCCGAGTTGTACATTTTTGTCTTCTCGAGGTTGTAAGCGCGGAGGTGTTGGGACGCATGGCTCGCTATTTGGTAACCGGAGGCGCCGGCTTCATCGGCTCGCACTTGGCATCGCTCCTACTGGAGTGCGGGCAGGATGTGTGCGTGCTTGATAATCTGTCGACTGGCAAACGCGCGAATGTCCCCGGTGGCGCCGCGCTTATCGTGGGCGACGTGCGCGATCACGCGCTGGTCTCGGGTTTAGTCGCGCAGACGGACGGGTGCTTTCACCTAGCCGCGATCGCCTCGGTTCAAGCCTGCAGCGACGCGTGGCGGGAGACCCACCAGACCAATCTCAGCGGCGCGATCAATGTATTCGAAGCGGCCCTGCGGGCGCCGGACGGGGCGCGGCCGGTCGTTTATGCTTCTTCGGCCGCGGTCTACGGCGACAGCCAAGCAAGTCCGCTCACGGAAGACGCCCCGACCCGGCCACTGAGCGCCTACGGCGCCGACAAGCTGGGCTGCGAACTACACGCGCACGCGGCGGCGGAAACGCATGGCTTCGGCAGCGTGGGGCTTCGCTTTTTCAACGTCTATGGCCCCCGGCAGGATCCCCGCTCGCCCTATTCCGGCGTGATTTCGATATTCGCGGATCGTCTTGCGAGCGACGCACCCGTGACCATTCACGGCGACGGCGAGCAGACCCGCGATTTTGTGTTCGTCAGCGACGTATGCAGCGCGCTTTGGGGCGCCATGCTGCATTGCCGACCCGGCGTAGCGGATGTTCTCAATGTCTGCACCGGACGCGAAATCAGCGTGCGGCATTTGGCTGACACGATTTCGCGGCTCGTCGGTTCGCAATCGCGCATCGAGCATGGGCTGCCTCGCGCTGGAGATATCCGCCGTTCTGTAGGCAGCCCGCGGCGTTTGATTGAGCGCCTCGGCAAAGGGCCAAGGACCATGCTGGACGCCGGTCTTGCCGAGACGCTGCAATGGATGAGGGCAGAGCATGAACGAGTGCAAACACCTCGCGCCCGCATTGGTGTCGCGGCGTAGCATCATCTCGACGCTGGCGGCCTTTTCCGTCTCCAGAACGGCTGCAGCCGCGCTGAACGCCAGAGCGCGCCCGCGTATTCCCGGGGCTGCGCCCTGGGCGGTGTATTACGGCTCAACGGCGCCTCCTGATGCGTTCGCACCGTATCGGCTCGTCGTGCTCGATCCGCACTACGCGCGAGCCGCGGACGTGCGGGACCGGAGCGATGCGGTGACGCTCGGTTATGTCTCGCTCGGCGAACTCAACACCAGCAGCCCGTTTGCAGGCCTGTTGCGCGACCGCAGCATGCTGATCGGCGAAAATCCGAATTGGCCGGGGAGCGTCTCGATCGATCTGCGCCAAGGCGCATGGCGGCAATTCATCCTTGACGATGTGGTTCCGCGAATTGTCGGCGCCGGTTTCGACGGCCTGTTTCTAGATACGCTCAATTCCGCGCTCCACCTCGAAAATCTCGACAATGTCCGTTTCGCCGGCATGCATAGCGCCGCGCAATCGCTTGTATCCGCGATACGCCGCGCCCACCGCGACATTCCGATCATGATGAACCGCGCCTACGCGTTGATGCCCGCGGTGAATGCCGACATCGACGCGGTGCTGACCGAGAGCCTCGTCACCACCTACGACTTCGTCGAACAGCGCTACAAATGGGTGGATGACGCGACCTTCGCGCACCACCTGGCGCTGTTGCGGCCGGCGCGCATCGGCCAGAACCCGGCGCCAATCTACAGCCTGGATTATTGGAACCCAACTGACCTGGAGGGCATCGCTGCGATCTACGCTCGCCAGCGCGCCCTCGGGCACACGCCTTACGTCGCCACCATTCTGCTCGATCAATTAGTTCCGGAGCCCACATGACCTCTGAAAACCACACCTCGAAGGAAACACTGTGGCGGAGCGCCGGCGACCCGATGCTGCGCAGCCGCGCGCTGATCGGCTTGGCGATCGCCGCAGCCCTGCTCGCAGCGGCAATTGGTTTTGCCTTGGCCCCCGGCGCACTGGAACAAGGAGCGATGGAACAGCGCACCGCCCTAGAGCAGGCCGAGCAAATCTACGCAGAACAAGGCCCGCGCGAAGCTCTGGCCGCACTGGACCAGGCCCACGCAGGCGACAAGCCGGCGATCGCTCGCGCGCAATTGCGCTACGCCGCCGAGGCCGGCTTGATCGACCGGCATTACGCGATCCTATCCGACCCCACCCCCAGCTCCGCGTCGAACTCACGCGCGATCTGCTCACCCAGCTGCCGTCCCTAACCGGAAAGACGCTCGCGGTGGCGCTGCATGATCTGTTCGCTTACGGCGACCTCGATCAGATCGTCGAAGCGCTTGATCGGAGCGGCGCCTGGCGCGCCGAACCAACGCGCTCCGCTTTCGTCGCCGCGATGATCGCCAATCGGCGTCAACCGCAACTGCGCGACCTGCTACACGCTGAAGCGTTGGACGCGGCGCCGCCAATCCAAACCCGGGCCGCCCGGCAATTGGCGGAGATCGGGTTTCCCCAGGCTGCCAGCGCGGTCCTGGCATCGGCTGCGGCGCGAGAGGGTCCCAACAGCGCCGCAATGCGCGATCTCGTGTATATCTGGCGCACCCACAACCTCGCCCCAGATTTGGACTGGCTCACGCAGCGCGCCGCGGCTGCCAATGCCGAATTGGCGCCGCATTGGGTAGAGCGCATCTCCGAGGCCGTCTCTCCGGCGGCGGCGCTCGAAGCGCTGGCGCGCTTGGAGGCAAGTGCGCGGCCTGAAGCCAAGATAAATCTGGCAATGATACGGGCGCGCTACCTCGGATGGGGCGGCGATTCCCCGGCGCTCCGGGCTGCGCTCGCGAGCGTCTCGCAACTTGAGCTCTCACGCGATCAAGCGGTTGAGATTTTTCACCTCGCCTGCGCGGTGCGCGACCGCCCCAGCGTGCGCCGCGTGAGCCAAGCGCTGGCGCGGCCACCCGCCGACGCACACCATTGCCTGTCACAAATCGCCCTCGACGCCGCCCGCGAGGCGCAGTCTCGCGGCGATGGCGCCGCGGCGCTGACGTACTATTCCGATGCCGCGGCGCTTCACGGTCTTAGCGCCCAGGACAATTTCGACTACGGCTTTGCGCTCGAAAACAGCGGCAACTCGGTTGCGGCCCGGCGGCGCTACGAAATGGCGCTGCAAACGCTGCCGCCGGCGCCGCACGACACGCCGCGCGGGCTCGCCCTGCGCGGCGCAATATTCGCGCGGTTGGGACGCGCCGCCGAGGCGCGGGAGTTGATCGAGACGGTGTACGCCGCCGATCCAAGCGATCGAAGCGTTCGCTTGATGCTTGCCGACCTTTACGTCAACCAGGGCGCCTATCGGCAAGCCCTGGCGCTCACGTCGGACAGCCAGACACAAGTCGCCCCGAACTAGCCATGCGCTGGCGCGCGGCAGCGCTGCCCTCGGGGCTGCAGCAGGCGCAGCGCGTCCGCTATCGAGCGCGCGAACCACGGCTTCGAGCGCCGCCAAGCATCAGATGCCCTGCACGCTTTCTCTCAGCAACCCTTGCACATCGTGCGCGATACCCGCCAGTTCTGGGTTTGCTATCGCCTGCATGGACGCAATAGGATCGACGGCGGCGATTTCGACGCGGCCGGGCGCGGCCTGCCGAACGATCACGTTGCAGGGAAGCATGGTCCCGATCAGGGGCTCAGCTTGCAGCGCCCGATGCGCAAAGCGCGGATTGCAGGCGCCCAGAATTCGATACGCCGGCATGTCCTCACCGAGTTTAGCCTTAAGGGTCGCCGCCACATCGATCTCGCTCAACACGCCGAACCCATGCTCAGCGAGCGCTGCCTTCGTTCGCGCGATAGCGTCCTCGAACGAGGCATCTATCGTCTTGGCAAAATAATAGCTCATACTCTCTCCAATGTGGCCTTTAACGCCGCCTCGAGCTCGGCCATAGGCCGTGGACCGCCTGCCCATGACACATCCTTGCTGAGGAGCCCCACAATCACGGTGTGTGTCAGCAGGTTTGCCTCATTGAGGTCTTGGGTTTGCTCACGCGCCAAGGCGCGCAGGCGATTTCCTGTCTCACAAATAGACACTGCTATGGCCATGGGATCCCCTGCGACAGGTCACTCCGTCGTTTTGCCCTCGAAATGCTCGCCGGCAGCCTCGGCTGCGCCCTTGGTCGGGAATCTGATGCCGTCGCGATGCTCCGGCGGCGCGTAGATTGTGTAAAGCCGCAATGGCTTGTCATGGGTATTGACGACATTGTGCTTGGCGCCGGCTGGAATGATGATGGCGTCATCGCTCTTAATCTTGGAGCGCACGCCGTCAATCCAAACTTCGCCCTTGCCTTTCTCGACGCGAAAGAACTGATCACCGTCGCCGTGTATTTCCTCGCCGATTTCCTCACCCGGCAAGAGTGACATCAGAACCAGCTGCAAATGAGCGCCGGTGTAAAGAACATGTCGGAAGTCCTCGTTCTCTTCCGTCGCCTTTTCGATGTCGCCAACAAAGCCCCTCATTGAGTTTTCCTCCATTGCGTCAAGACCCATTTGAGGCTGCTCGCAGGGCATGGTTCGACACGGCGCGCGGGGCGGCGGCGCTTGCTTCGGCGCCTCCCGGCGGACGACCGTCTTCGCGCGCACGCCTTTGATGACATTGGCAATGCTCGCGGGCGCACCTTTGGCCCATTGGTCACGCAGCGCCTTGATTGAGCTCAAGGGTTGACCAGGGCATGTCGCATCTGATCGCAATGCGACGCGCCGGGGATTTGTGTTCGAGAGGCGTGACGACCCCTTGTTCGGGCGCCCTATCGTGTCACATCAAAACTCAGGCACTCTTTGCGGCAGCGCTACGATCTATTCCGCTTGGCGATTCTGGCGGCGAGGATGCGGGCGCAAGCGCTGCATCGAGTTCTCGACTTAGCGCCTTTAGGATCGCATCGCGAGCCGCGTCATCGCCGGCATCGGCCAAGCCCGCGTTGAGCCTGGAAAGGAATTCCGAGCGATGATTGTGCCAATCGAGCCGCGACGCGGCAGCCGGTTCTATGCGGCCCGTCCGGCGTTCGCTTTCGGGTTTGTGGGCGGGCATCAGCCGGTAGCCCTGGTCGAGTTCAGCCACGATGACGCGATCTGCAGCAAACCCTGCCCTGATCAGACGCTCGCTCATGCCGGCGAGGTTCTCCGGCTCGCCGTGGTCGAGAAAAATCGAACCGCGAACCGGCTGGCGCGCTTGGATCCACGCGACCAAACCGTTGGCGTCGGCGTGTCCTGAGTAGACGTCGATTGCGCGGACGCGGGCGCGCACTTTCACTTCGTCGCCCTGGATGCGTACGGCCTTGCGCCCGTCGATCAGTAGCCTGCCCAAAGTCCCGATCGCCTGATAGCCAGTGATCAGGACGGTGGCGTCCTCGCGCCAAAGCAACCGCTTCAAGTGATGGCGCACGCGCCCCGCATCGCACATGCCGCTCGAAGCAATGATGACATGCCAGCCGCGCATGCGCTCGATTGCCCGGCTCTCGTTGACACTTTCTGTATAGCGCAACCAAGGCGAGGCCCGCAGGCGTGCGAACGGGTGACTTCCGTCTTCGAAATGTCCGTGCCGCAGGAACGTATCCGAAGCGCGAATGCCCAGTGGGGAATCAAGGAAAATCGGTCCGCGCGGGGCGCTCTCCGCCTCCATCAATTCGAGCAAGTCCACGATCAATTCTTGGGTACGCTCAACCGCGAACGCGGGAAGCAGCAAGGGCCCGCCCGCAGCGTGCGCGGCGAGCATCTCGCGCGCCAGTGTTTCGCGGCGCGTTGGCACGCTGGGCGTTGCGCGCTCAACGTTGCCGTAGGTGCTCTCTAGGATCACATGGTCAACGCCTTCGGGACCTTCCGGATCTTGCGCGAAGTCGCGTCCGCCAGGGCCCACATCGCCGGAGAACAAGAGCGTCTGGGTCTGGCCTTCAGCGGTGATTTCTAGTTCAATCGACGCCGCCCCAAGAATATGGCCTGCGTTCCACCAACGCGCGCGCATTCCGGTCGCGACATCGATCCAGGTTTTCATGGACGCCGATTGGAACAGCGCCATCGCTGCATCCGCGTCGGCGCGCGTGAAAATAGGCGCAATGTCGCCCTCGCCGTGGCGGTGACGGCGCCGGTTGAGCGCCTCCACTTCCATCTCCTGAATCGCGCCGGCGTCCGGCAGCAGGACGCGGCACAGTTCGAACGTGCCCTTGGTTGCGAAGATGCGGCCCGTGAAGCCGGCAAGAACGAGCTTCGGCAACAGACCGCTGTGATCGATATGCGCGTGGGTCAACAGCACCGCGTCGAGCTTGCCCGCATCAAACGGGAACGGCCCGTAATTGAGCGCCTTCAGGGTCTTCGAACCTTGAAACATGCCGCAATCGACCAGCACACGCGCGCCCGCGGCTTCCACCAGAGCGCACGATCCGGTGACGCAACCGGCCGCACCAAAGAAGAAAAGCCTAGCCGTCATACCCGCTCCCAAACCATGCCCTCACCCAACGCGATTGCTGGGGCGAGCGAATCGCAGCCCCCACCAGCAATCCGCCCAGCGCGCCCGCGCCGGCGCCGAGGGGCGGCGACGGCGGCGAGGCCTACGGCCTCGCCAAACACGCATGCGGCGATCCAACCCAAACGCACAAGCGCCCCCAAGCTTAGTGTCTGTGGTCTTGGCCCGGCTCGCAGCCGAGCGCGTCAGCGGCGGCTCTTTGTTCGGGGGTGAGGACGGCGTAGAGCGCGTCGAGGCTGTCCCGGAGTGCGCGCATCGAAGCTAAATGACGCTCCATCATGTCGGAGTGGTGACGGACCCGGTCGGGCACAGAACCCATCTGGCGCCGCATGGCGCCCATGCCCATTTCGCCGGCGTGGCGGCGATAGGCCGCAGCATAGACGGCCCACGCCGCTTCCTGCGCTGCAGTAATGTTGAGCGACGCATGCGTGCGCGAGAGAAATGCATCCGCGTCCTGGTGTTGGTGCGGGCATCCCACCATCGGCCCCATCGCCATCATCATGCCGCGGTCGCTGCCCCCGCCCATGTCCGCGCCCATGCCGGAACCATGCATGGGGCCGCCCATCATGCCCCCGGCGCATCCCGCTGCCGCAAGAGTGAGGGCAAAGGCTAACATTGTGGAGAATGAACGCAGGCGCATGGGCGGGCTCCGATAGCTTGACTGTCAACCTCGTACGCCTCGAGCGCCGCCAACTCATTGAGCTTTGTCAACAAGCGCGGCGCTCGGCGCCCAGATGTTCACGCGCGGTTTGCCGCCGTGCCCGTGATGGTCAAATTTTGGCATCCACAGCGTGGGGTGGTAAGCAACTTTCCGTCCGATCGAGGATCGCGCCATGCCCCACCGCAACCCCCGCAGCCGGCTCGCCACTCATGAAGTGACCAACCAGGCAGCGCCGCTTGAAGACGTGAACCTGTTCACGAGCGACGCGATCCTAACCTCTGCCTGCGCCTGGGCGGGCGCGGACGCTTATCAAGCGCGCCTGGCCGCGTTCGGCGCGCGCGTGGGCGCGGCGGAGACGCAAGCTTGGGCCGTGCAAGCCAACCGTGTCGCGCCAGTGTTTCAGCCGTATGACCGCTATGGCCGGCGCATCGACGAAGTCGAATTTCATCCCGCCTATCATCAGCTGATGGCGCTTGGCCTGGAAGCTGGCGTCTCCGGCGCAGCCTGGAACGTCGGCGAAGCAGGACACGCTCTGCATGCGGCGCTGATGTTCCTGATGGGCCAGGCCGATTACGGCGTGTGTTGCCCGATGTCGATGACTTACGCGGTTGTCCCCGCGCTGCGCGCCGAGCCCAGCATCGCCGCGCAATGGGCGCCGCGCGTGACCGCGGAAGCCTACGATCCGCGCTTCATCCCCGCCGCGGAGAAGCGCGCCGCCACCATGGGGATGGCGATGACCGAGAAACAAGGCGGCTCGGATGTACGCGCCAACACCACCAAAGCCGAGCGCCAGGCCGACGGCGCCTATGCATTGACCGGCCACAAATGGTTCTGCTCGGCGCCGATGTGCGATGCGTTCCTGACCCTCGCGTACGCCAAGGATGGGCTTACGTGTTTTCTGGTCCCGCGCTGGCGTCCTGATGGGACCCGCAACGAAATCGAAATCCAGCGACTCAAGGACAAGCTCGGCGACCGCTCCAACGCCTCCTCTGAGATCGAATATCGCGGCGCTTGGGCCGAGCGCGTGGGCGAGGAAGGCCGCGGCGTGCGCACCATTATCGAGATGGTGCAGCTGACCCGCTTCGATTGCATTATCGGCGCGGCCAGCCAGATGCGCCAGGCCGCATCGCTTGCGGCTTGGCACGTCGCCCGCCGCACGGCGTTTCAAAAGAAGCTGATCGACCAGCCGCTGATGCGCGCGGTGCTGGCCGACCTCGCCATCGAAGTTGAAGCAGCGGTCGCGCTGGTGTTCCGCCTCGCGCAAGCGCTCGATGCGCCGAACGATCCTCACGAAGCGGCGCTCGCGCGCATCGGTTTGCCGCTGGCGAAATATCTGGTGACCAAGCGCGCGCCGACCGTGGTGGCCGAAGCGATGGAGTGCCATGGCGGCGCCGGCTATGTGGAAGAAAGCCCCATGCCGCGCCTGTTCCGGCAATCGCCGCTCAACGCCATCTGGGAAGGCAGCGGCAACGTCATCGCCCTTGACGTGCTGCGCGCGCTGGGCCGCGAACCGGAGGCGCGCGAGGCGTTGCTTGCCGAACTGCGCGCAGCGGCCGGCGGCGAAGGCCGTTTCGACGCTGTCGTCGCGGAGACAGAGCCGTTGCTCGCAAAGCCGACCGCAGAAGCCGATTGCCGCCGCGCCGTCGAGCGCTTGGCGCTGGCTTTCGCCGGCGCAGCGCTGATCCGCCGCACGCCGAACGCGGTTGCCGATGCGTTCTTAGTCCGCCGCCTGTTGGGATCGAGCCTCACCTTTGGCGCCGGCGAGGGCGCGATCGGCGAGGACGCGCTCATCGCCCGCCTCGCGCTCAGCACTGGCGCATGATGCGCGCTTTGGGACAGGTGCCGTCACGCCGCGCCCGCCAAGAGGCGCTCGCCGCTAATCCTCGTCGTCGATCAGGATGCGGTGCGCGGCGCCGTCGAGATCTTCGTATTGCCCCGAACGCAGGCTCCAGAAGAAGGCGGCAAGCCCGATCGCGCCCAGCAATAGCGCCGCCGGGATGAGGAAGATCATGATGTCCATGTGCGGCCCTCCGATTTGCAGGCGCAGAGCATTGAGCGTCACGATCAGCGAGGAGCCCGACATCGCCAGCGCGGCGATCAACGGCGTCAGCAGCCCCGCCGCGGCGGCTGGCGCGGCGATGAGATTGTAGAGCGCGGAGAAGCGCAGGTTTTCCAGCGCCCGCGCGCGCGCCGCCTTGGCCACGTCGATGGCCTCCACCAGCGGCATTAGCGCTGCGCCCTGGATGACGATGTCGGAAGCGGCTTGGCTGGCTTCCAGCGCTGTCCCCGGCGAGCGCGGAGGCGTGCGCGGCGGCGAGGGCGGCGGCGTCGTTCAGCCCATCGCCGACCATGAGCGGCTTTTTGCCCTCCGCGCGCAGCGCCGCAAGGCGCGCGACCTTGTCCGCCGGGCAGACGCCGCCGGCCCATTGCTCGATGCCGGCTCGCTTGCGCGCCGACAGCGACGGCGGCGGGGCGGTCGCCGGAGATGAGTTCGACCGCTATGCCGCGCCGCTTCAGCGCCGCGATCGCCGCCGCCGCGTCCGTGCGCAGCGCGTCGGCGAAAGCAAAGCGCACGGGCGGCGCCGTCGCCGTCGGCGAACCACAATTCAGCCGCGCCATCATTGGCGTTCCGGCGCTCGGGCGCGGCGAACGTGCGCCGCCCGAGCGCGCATACGCCGTCGACGTGCCTCGACGCCTTCGCCAGCGATCTCGCGTGCGTCGGTCGCGGCCGCGCCCGGCCCCGCCGCTTCGACCAGCGCGCGCGACAACGGATGGCGCGAAACGCGCGCCAGCGCGGCTGCGGCGTGCAGCGCATTGGCATCGACCGCGCCGATGAGGCGCGGCTTGCCGAGCGTCAGCGTGCCGGTCTTGTCGAACACGGCGACATCGATCTGCGCCAGGCGCTCCAGCGCGTCGCCGGATTTCACCAGCACGCCGCGCTTGAACAGGCGCCCGGTGGCCACCACCTGCACCGCCGGCACGGCCAGCCCGAGCGCGCACGGGCAGGTGATGATCAGCACCGCGACCGCGTTCAGCAGCGCGACGCGCGCGCCGACATCGGCGACATCGAAGCCCACGACGCGCAGCAGCGCATCGGCCCAAACATCCAGCCGAGGAAGGTCAGCGCCGCCAGCGTATGCACCACCGGCACGTAGAGCGCGGCGGCCTTGTCGGCCAAGCGCACGAAGCGCGCGCGGCCTTGCTCGCCCAGTCTCGATCAGGCGCGCCAGCTCGGCCATGGCGGAATCCTGCGCGCGCGCGATGGCGCGCACGATCAGGCGCTGGCTGAGATTGATGGCGCCGGCGTGGACCGCGTCGCCGGCGCGCACGGTCTGCGGCAGCGTTTCGCCGGTCAGCATGGAGCAGTCGAGTTCGGAACGCCCTCCATCGATCACGCCGTCGACGAGCGCGCGGTCGCCGGCGGCGAGCAGTAGGCGGTCGCCGATTGCGATGTCGCGCGCGGCCACCGCGCGTGACACGTGCCGTCGGCGCCGATGCGCGACGCGGTCACGGCCTGCAGCGCCAGCAGATCGCGCGCCGCGGTGCGCGCCTGCTCGCGCAGCCGGTGATCGAGATAGCGCCCGATCAGCAGGAAAAACAGCAGCATGGTGATGCCGTCGAAATAGGCGTGCTCGCCTTGCTGCAGCGTTTCGGAAATGCTGATGCCCAGCGTCAGCAACACGGCCAGCGAAATCGGCACGTCCATATTGGCGCGCCGCGCGCTGAGCGCGCTCCAGGCGGAGCGGAAGAAGGGTTGCGCCGCATAGAGCGCGGCGGGAATGGCGATCAGCGCCGAGACCCAATGCAGCAGCGTGCGCGTGCCCTCGCCCATTTCGCCGTCGCCGGACCAGACCGGCACCGAGAACATCATGATGTTCATGGCGGCAAAGCCCGCCACGGCGAGATAGCGCAACAGCTTGCGGCCTTCTTCGTCGGCGTCGCGCCTCGCGGCTTCGGGATCGAAGGCGGCCGCGCCGTAGCCGAGCCGCGTCAACGCGTCGGTGATCGCGCGCGGCTGCAGCGCGCCCGGCGCCCAGGCGACGCGCAGACGCTCGGTCGAGAGATTGAGCCGCGCGTCGGCGACGCCCGGCAGCGCCAGCAAGCCGCCTTCGATCTTGCGGATGCAGCCGGCGCATTTGGCGCCCTGCACCATCAGTTCGAGCGTGTCGTCGGCCCTGCTGGTCGCGGCGCACGAACGCCGCCGGATCGGCGCGCGCCTGAGCTTCCGCGGCGGCGCAAGCCGGACGGGCAGCCCGCCGTCGGTTCAGGGCGAGTCGGCCATGTCAGCTCCGATTCAAAATCGAGCGCGTCGCCCTGCGCATTCGCGGCGCGCGCGCGCAAGCGCCAGCGCGCCTGGCGGCAAGTCGGTCATGTCGCGCCACTATAACGCCCCGGCGCCGACCGGCTCGAACGACAGCGCGCGATCGAGGCGCGCATCGGTCGGCCATTGCAGGTCGCCGCGCACGCTAAGCCCGTCGAGCGGACGGCCGTCGCGCGTCGCGCAGCGTCGACCTCCAGCACGCCGCGTCCTTCGGCGCAGGCAAGTGCGCGCTGGCGCGCCAGCCAAGCGCGGCTTGCGTGCGCCGCTCGGCCAGGGTGTCGGTTGTATGGAGGCCCTGCAAATAGGAGCGGCGCACGTCCTCGCCGGGAAACGAACGGACCGCGATCGCCGCGAACGCCGACATTGACGGCGATGACGCGCCGAAGAACGCCAGCATGGCCGCCAGCACATGCCACGCCGCGTATTTCGAACTCTCGCGTTGCGCATTCATGGCGCGCCTCCCGCCAGGAACGCCGAGGCGCTCGTCGCGCGCATCGCCGGTATCAAGATCGCGGATGGTGAAAGTGAGAGCGTGCGAGCCCGCGCTCGATCGCCGCCGGCGCGACTACATGCAGGCGCACATTGGTGACGCTGTCGGCGTGCGCTTCGCGACGATGCGGCCGTCGCCATCGAGCGTCGGCGCCTGCAAGCGCAGCGCCGTCGAGACCCGACGACTGCGATCGACAACGCGGCGCGGCGCGCGCGCTCATATTGATCAGCTTCAGCGCGTAGTCGTTGCGGATCGAACCGTCGGCGAGGCGCACGAACGGCGGGCTGCGGTCGCGGATGACGTTGAGGTCGAGCGTTGCGCGGTTGAGCGAGCCCGTAGAGCATGAGCGCGCCAACGCACGCCATCAGCGCGCCGTAGAGGATCGTGCGCGGGCGGATCAGACGATAGCGCGCCGCCTTGCCGTGCTTGCGCCGCGCTCTACATTGGCGTAGCGAATCGTAGGCGATGAGCCCAGTCGGGCCGGCCGACCTTGGCCATGATCTCGTCGCAGGCGTCGATGCAGAGCGCGCAATTGATGCATTCGAGCTGATCGCCGTCGCGAATGTCGATGCCTTGCGGGCACACCGCGACGCATTGGTGGCAATCGATGCAATCGCCGCGCCCTTCCCAGCTTTCGCCCTTCTTGTGCGGCGCCGCGCGGCTCGCCGCGGTCGGCGCGATAGGTGACCGAGAGCGCGTCCTTGTCGATCATCGCCGCCTGGATGCGCGGCCATGGGCACAGATAAGTGCACACCTGCTCGCGCATCGTGCCGGCGAGCGCGTAGGTGGTGAAGGTCAGGAGGCCGATGAAGAGATAGACCGCGACCGAGGCTTGGCCGGTGAAGATGTCGCGCAAACAAGCGTCGGCGCGTCGCCGAAATAGAACACCCAGGCGCCGCCGGTCGCCGCGGCGATGGCGAGCCAGAGCGCGTGCTTGCGAGATTTTCTTCGCCGCCTTCGACAGCGACAGCGGCGCCTTGTCGAGGCGCATGCGCGCGTTGCGGTCGCCTTCGATCCAGCGCTCGACATGGATGTAGAGATCGGTCCACACCGTTTGCGGGCAGGCATAGCCGCACCAGACCCGCCCAAACAACGCCGAGGACAGGAAGATGCCGAACGCCGCCAGGATCAGCAGGCCGGTGATGTAATAGACTTCCTGCGGCCACAGCTCGATGAAGAAGAAATAGAAGCGCCGCGCCCTCGAAATCGACCAGCACCGCCTGATCGGGCCGGCCGAGTCGCCGCGATCCCAGCGCATCCACGGCGTGATGTAATAGATCGCGAGCAGCACGACCATCGCCGCCCATTTGAGATTGCGAAACGTCCCATGCGCGAGCTTGGGATAGATCTGCTCGCGCTTCTTGTAGAGCTCGCGCGCCGCTTTCGAGTTGACCGCGCGCGCGTCGATGTCGAGCTCGTCGTCGTCGCGCGTGGTGGTCGATCGAGGCGTGACCGTGTGCTCATTCGCCGCGTAACGTGGTGCGAGCGGCACGCCACGCCCGCTCCTTCGCGGCGGAGCGCTGCACTGGCTTGCGCGCGGCGTCGGCCGCCGCATCCGGTTCGCCGCCGCCCATCTCGTGCACGTAATAGGCAAGCGCGCGCAGCGTGCCGGCGTCGAAGCGCGCTTCCCAGGACGGCATCACGCCGCCGCGGCCCAGTTCGATCTGGCGGCGGATTTCCTCGCGCGAGCCGCCATAGAGCCAGACATCGTCGGTCAGGCTCGGCGCGCCCACGGCGCGGTCGCCTGCGCCGGTGGGGCCGTGACAGGCGCTGCATTGCTCCTGATAGAGCGACGCGCCGCGCGCCGCGGCCGCCGCGTCTGGCTGCAAGCCGCGCGCGCGCCGCCGAGATCGCGATGACGTATTCGGTCACGTCGGCGATCTGCTGCGGCGATCAGCAGACCGTCGCGGCCGTAGGCCGGCATCATGCGACAGCCGCGTCTCCGGGTGCTCGGCGCGCACGCCAACGCGCAGCGTGTGTTCGATGTCGGCCAGCGAGCCGCCCCAGATCCAGACATCGTCGGCCAGCACCGGATAGCCCGGCGCGCCGGCGCCGCCGGCGCCGTGGCAGGTGCGGCAATAATCGCCGAACACGGCCTCGCCCGCCGCGCGCGCGAATTCCTGCAGTTCCGGATCGGCGGCGATGTTGGCCGCGCTTGCGCCGGCCAGGCGCTCGAACATCGGCGCGCGCGCGCGTTGCAGCGCGCCGCATGTCCGCGGCGACATTGGCGCGGTCGGACCAATTGAGCACGCCCTTGGTGTAGCCGTTGGCCAGCGGCCAAGCCGGCATCAGCACCCAATAGATCGACCGCCGCGACGATGGTGGCGTAGAAAATGTAGAGCCACCAGCGCGGCAGCGGCGTGTCGAGTTCCTTGACGCCGTCCCATTCGTGGCCGGTGGTTTCCGTGCCGCTGTGCGTCGTCGCGCTCGCGCTTATCGGTCATCATCGTCCCCGTCATTCAGCGGCGCGCGCGCGGCGCGCTCGAATTTTTCGCGATTGCCCGGCCACAGCGCGTAGAGCACCGCCGCCGCGAACAGCAGCCGCCAGCAGCACCAGGCCCCAGGTTTGCGGCGAAGTGCGACGGCTTGCTCGATAGCTCATCGCCGTCACCTCTCGATTCTCAGGCGCTTCGGCCTGGTAGGTGGAGAAATCGACGCCGGCGCCGAGCATTTGCAGATAGGCGATCAGCGCATCCATTTCGGTGACGCGCGCGGGATCGCCATCGAAATCGCGCACCGCCGCGCCGGGATAGCGTTGCTCGAAATCATACGCGGCTTCGCCCAGCGGCTCGGCCTGCGCGCGCGCATCGACGGCGGCGTTGGCGAGCTGCTCGTCGCGTATAGGGCACGCGCAGCATGCGATTGACGCGCAGGTGATCGCCCATGTGCGCGGTGTCGAGTTCGGCGCGCGCCAGGAAGGCGTAAGGCGGCATCACCAATTCCGGCACCACCGAACGCGGGTCCTCCAGGTGCGCGCGGTGCCATTCGTCGGAATAGCGCCCGCCGACGCGCGCCAGATCGGGCCCGGTGCGCTTGGAGCCCCATTGGAACGGGTGGTCGTACATGCTCTCGGCGGCGAGCGAGTAATGGCCGTAGCGCTCCACTTCGTCGCGCAGCGGGCGGATCATCTGCGAATGGCAGGTGTAGCAGCCCTCGCGGATGTAGACTTGCCGGCCCGCCAGTTCGAGCGGCGTGTAGGGCCGCACGCCTTCGACGCGCTCGATCGTGCTTTCGATGAAGAAGAGCGGCGTGATCTGCACCAACCCGCCGATCGAGACCACGACCAGAATGCCGACGAGCAGAATGAGCGAGTGACGCTCGAACCATTTGTGCAAGTTCCACATGTCGCGCGCCCCTATTCCGCGGCCACGGCGCGGCAGCGCGGGACATCGCTTGCGCGCTCGTGCGCGGGCGCGTCGCCGCGCGCGGTGCGCCACAGATTGTAGGCCATGATGCAAAGCGCCAACGAGGAACAGCCCGCCGCCCAGCGCGCGGATGATGTAGTAGAGGTGCATGGCCTCGACGGTCTCGACGAACGAGTATTCGAGGAAGCCGAACTCGTTATAGGCGCGCCACATCAGGCCTTCCATGACGCCCGGCGACCCACATCGAGGTGATGTAGAGCACGATGCCGATGGTCGCGAGCCAGAAGTGCCATTCCACCAGCGCGTTGGAGTACAGCCGCTCGCGCTTCCACAGCCACGGCACCAGGCAATAGAGCGCGCCGAAGCGACACAAAGCCCACCCAGCCGAGCGCGCCGGAATGCACGTGGCCGATGGTCCAATCGGTGTAGTGCGACAGCGAGTTGACGGCGCGGATCGACATCACCGGGCCTTCGAAGGTGCTCATGCCGTAGAACGCGACCGACACCACCAGCATGCGCAGCACCGGATCGGTGCGCAGTTTGTCCCAGGCGCCCGAGAGCGTCATCAGGCCGTTGATCATGCCGCCCCAGGACGGCATCCACAGCATGATCGAGAACGTCGCGCCGAGCGTCTGCGCCCATTGCGGCAGCGCCGTGTAGTGCAGATGGTGCGGGCCCGCCCAGATGTAGAGGAAGATCAGCGCCCAGAAATGGATGATGCTCAGGCGATAGGAATAGACCGGGCGATCGGCGCGCTTGGGGATGAAGTAGTACATGATCCCGAGGAAGCCGGCGGTGAGGAAGAAGCCCACCGCGTTGTGGCCGTACCACCATTGCGTCAGCGCATCCTGCACGCCGGAGAACAGCGAATAGCTGAACCAGCCGGAGAGGCTGACCGGGATGGCGAGATTGTTGACGATGTGCAGCATCGCGATGGTGACGATGAACGCGAGATAGAACCAATTGGCGACGTAGATGTGCTTTTCCTGGCGCTTCCAGATCGTGCCGAGGAACACCAGCAGATAGGCCACCCAAACCAGGGTCAGCCAGATATCGGCGTACCAGGGCGGCTCGGCGTATTCGCGGCCTTGCGGTGATGCCGAGCAGATAGCCCGTGCCGGCCAGCACAATGAAGAGCTGGTAGCCCCAGAACACGAACCAGGGCCACAAGCCGCCCGCAAGCCGCGCGCGGCAGGTGCGCTGCACGACATAGAAACTGGTGGCGATCAGCACATTGCCGCCGAACGCGAAGATCACCGCCGAGGTGTGCAGCGGCCGCAGCCGGCCAAAATTGGTCCAGCCGAAATCCGGGAAATAGAAGAGGTTCGGAAACGCGAGCTGCAGCGCGATGACGAGGCCGACCAGAAAGCCCGGCAATGCCCCAGAACATCGAAGCGATCACGCCGGCCTTGACCACGCCGTTCTCATAGCGCGAGGGGGGCTGGGCTGCTCCAGGGCCGCGGCCCAGCGTGTGCACCAGGGCCGCCGCCCCGAACAGAAAGGCCGCGAACGCAGTCCACATCTGGATTTCAAACGCCCGGTCGGTCGCGTTCGCCGCGCCCCACAGCGTGTAAAACAGGCACAACAAGATGACGCCGCCAATGCCCAGCGCGTCGAGTCTTCCTTCCGCTACCTCCGCTCGTATCGACATGACCGTTCCTTGTTCATGCAATTATCGCCACGGGCGAGCGTCCGCTAGCTTGGGGCAGATCGGGCCGGATTCAGCGCACGCCACACCAAGCGACGCGCGGCGCAAATATCGCGGTGGTGTCCGGAGGCACAAGCGCGAATTTCTTAAAACCCCCTAAAACCCCGTCTTAGAATCGGAGTCGCCGATCCACCCTGTCGATGGCACGTCCGCCATCCGTGCCGCCTTGATCGAACGCAAGGCAGGCGAACTTACTCCTTCACCACCCCCAGCGCGCGAAAATGGGGCTAGTTTTGACACTGCTCAAATTTGACACTCCGGCCTTGCCTATTCATTGTCATATCAAAGGCCTATAGAGAAACCAGTGTCCCAAAGGTTCAGCTCCACTGCCTCCACAGGGCGCAAGGTCGCTGCGGCGTTGCTGACCGTTGCGCTGTCGGTCGGCGCCGGTTGGGGGCTGCTCGCGCTAGCGCAGTCGAGCGCCGCGAATGCCCAGAATTCAGCGCCCACCGAAACTGCGGCAACTGAACCAACGGCGCCGCAGGGCCCAGCGACCTATGTCGGCGCCGAGGCTTGCCAAAGCTGTCACACCTACCAGACCGAGACCTTCACAGCGACCACGATGGGGCGCATTTTCCTGCACGAACCGCGCAATGCGCAGGAGCGCTTAGGCTGCGAAACCTGCCACGGACCAGGTTCGGCCCACGCTGCGAACCCCCAACGCGACGACGGCGGCGAAAACAGCATCATCGCGTTCCGCTCGGGCACGCCGCGCCCGGTTTCGGAGCGAAACGCGGTTTGTTTATCGTGTCATGAAAGCGGGCTTCGGACCCACTGGCGCGGCAGCCAACACGAGACCCGAGGCCTCGCATGCACTGACTGCCACCGGGTCATGGAGAAAATCTCGCCCCGAAACCAGTTCGCGCAACCGACAGAGCTTGAGGTTTGCACCACTTGCCACCTCGATCGGCGGGCGCAGCTTTATCGCACCTCGCACATGCCGGTTCGCGAGGGCGCGATGCAATGCTCCAGCTGCCACAATCCTCATGGCACGCCGAACCTGAATCTGCTGCGCGAGCTGACGCCAAACGAAACCTGCTATGGCTGCCACGCCGAGAAGCGCGGACCGTTCTTGTACGAGCACGCCCCGGTTCGCGAAAACTGCCTGAACTGCCACGAGCCCCACGGATCGATGCACGAAAGCCTGTTGCGCGTTTCGCGGCCGCGGCTGTGCCAGCAATGCCACACGGAAAGCCAGCATCCGGCGATTCCGCAGAACCCCAATGTCCGCTTTGCGTTCAATCGCGGCTGCGCGAATTGCCATGGCGGCATGATCCACGGCTCAAATCATCCCTCCGGTTTCCGCATCCACAGGTAGGCGAGGAACCGAGGCGAAAGGAGCGGCGACGATGAAAAATGCGGCAAGGCTCTGGACGGCGAGCGCACTCGTCATCGGTTCGCTTGCTGCTGCAGTCGCCGACGGCGGCGGCGCAAGAAACGCCAGAACAGACTGAAGAGGTCCAGGCTATCGGGCGAATTCACGCTCGGCTTGCGAGGCTTTCGCCGATCGCCCGGCGCCGACGGATCGGGCGAAGTTCGAACAATACGGAGAAATGCCGCCGGGGCTTTTCATCGATGAGGCGCACCTCTTTACGCAAGCGAACAGCGGGCCGCTGCTGGAGCTCTGGGCCTCGGATGTCGGGCTCAACAACCAGCGCTACCAGATGAGCTTCTACGACCCCGGCGATTATTATTTCACCGTTGAATACGCGCAGGTCCCCCACCTCTACAGCACCCAAGCGCTGACGCTCTACGACGCCTCCAGCCCATCCGTCTTGAGGATAGCCGATGCGGTGCAAGCCGCGATCGAGGCGGCGCCTGATGACGCGGCGCGCTCGGCCATCATCGGCGCCAACGTCCGCATGCAGGACATCAACGTGTCGCGCGAGACTGGACGCGTCAGCTTCCGCTGGACACCCAGCGCTGCTTGGGACGTTCGCGTGGACTATTCAAGCGAAGACCGCACCGGCGCGATGCCGTTTGGCACTGCGCTCAACGGATTCAACACTCTCGAGCTTGCCGCACCGGTCTCCTATTCCACGCAGAATTTCAGCGCCAGCGCGCAATATGTCGGGAGGCTGGCGCCAGAACGGCAATGGAGCATCAGCCTCGCGTACAATGGCTCGCTGTTCCACAACGATCTGACTTCCGTCACCTTCGACAATCCCTTCCGCTTGAGCGCCCCGCTCGGCCCTAACACCGCCAACGAAGGACGCAACTCGCTGCCGCCAAGCAATGAAGCGCACCGTTACACCTTGACGGGCGCGATCGATCTACCGTTCTCGATCCGCTACGTGGGCACGGCTTCCTACGCCTTGATGCGCCAAAACGAACAATTTCTGCCGTTCACGATCAATCCGACCATCCTGAGCACCGGCGGCGTTCCTATGACCGATTTGAGTCTGCTGCCCGCGCAGAGCCTCAACGGCGAGATCGAGGAGCTGTTGATCAACAACCTGCTGACAATGCGTTTCGGCCCACATTTGACGGGCACGGCGCGGCTGCGCCATCTCGACGTTCAGAACAACACGCCGCTGCTGTTCTTTCGCGAATATGTTCGGGCGGACGGCCAAAGGCAGAACGACGACCGCCAGAACTATCGCCCCGCCTATTCGAGGACAACGTCCAACATCGATTTGAATTGGCGGCCGAGCACGGCTTGGTCATTGGGCATCTCGGGAGGCTGGGAGCGCTACGATCGCGATAACCGTGATGCGGACGTAACCGACGAGTATTCCGGCAGGGTTTTCGCGGACGCCGCGCCCGACAGCGTGCCGTGGCTTCACCTGCGCGCCAGCGCGCTGCATGCGCAGCGCCGGTATGAGAACTACGACGCGCTGAACAATGTCGGAATCATCGGTTATCCGCCCGTGGGCGCGGGCTTCCTTCAAAATCCCCTGCTGCGCAAATTCGACATGGCCGACCGCGATCGCACCCGCATCGACGCTTCCGCCGAGATGGCGTTCGACAGCGGGCTCGTTATCACGCCCAACGCCAGCTGGCGGCTTGACCAGTACAGTGACAACCTCGCCAATGGCGGCGACCTAGGGCTCAAGGAAGAAGCCTATTGGAACGCCGGCGTCGAGGTGGGCTACCCGTTGAATGATTCCGTGAACCTCACGGTTTCCTACCTGCGCGAGGAATACAATCGAGCGCTGGTCAATCGCCAGCGCGGCGGGGTAGGAAGCACGGGCGTGCCTTGCCCCGCTGCCGACACCATCGGCAGCCCGGACTGCAACTGGGGCAGCGAAATAGCCGACAGCGTGGACACGATCTTCGGCACGAGTGAGATCATATTGTCTCCGAACCTTGAACTCCATTTGGACGCCACATACTCCCACACATCAAACGCGACAGAGACATTTGCGCTGGGATCGGCCTTGGTGACCTCCATCCCACAATATCCGGACGTCACCAATTCGTTTCAACGCCTCGAAGCCAGTTTGAAATACAATGTCGGCGAAACGCTCGCGCAGCGTCTGGGATGGGGCGGCGAGCTTACGGCCGAACTGGGTTACGCTTACGAGCGCAATCATATGACGAACTGGGCGACGGAAAACATGGCGCCGTACATGATCGCTTTGGACGCGGGCGCGAATCGTTCGCTGTTCTTGGATGCGCTGAACCCAAATTACGACGCGCACATCGTGTCGTTAAGGCTTGGGTTCAAATGGTAGCGGCTAGGCGCCGCGGCTGGCGATGACTTGCTCGCGAACAATTTCGACACTATGTCATATTCAGGGACGAACGGAGTTAAATCATGAAAAAACGAGTAGAAAACCCGGTCGCCGGCAATCTCTCACGGCGCACGCTCATTTCCGCTGCTTGTGCGGCGGCGCCTGCACTCATCGTCGCAGCGGCGACCAGCGCGGCCGCGCAAACTCCGAGAAAGATGGCGCAGCGGGCGGTCGCGTACCAGCCCACTCCGCGGGGCGATCAGCGTTGCGACAATTGCACGCTGTTCGAGGCGCCCAACGGCTGCAGGAGCGTCGCTGGCACGGTCGCCCCCGAAGGCTGGTGCAGGATTTACGTCCGCGCCAGAACGCCGGCCCCTGCCCCTGCCGGCTGAGGCGACCCGGCGTCGCCAAAGGCCGAACTCTCGGCGGGGCGGGGACAGGCCCCGCCTTGCGCAAGCGTGCAGCCACTCAATTCAACGGTACGCGTAACGTCAGGCTAGCGCTGTAGGCCTCGTAGCGATCCGAGCCCATGCCGTCATAGCTGCCTGAGAGATCGAAGCTGAGGCCGCCGCGCGTGGTGGCGCGCAGCCCGAGTTCCGCCCGCGCGCGCATGCCGTCTGGACCCACGATATTGCCGTCGATTTGGCCGAAACCGGATGCGTCGGCCTCATTCGCAAACGTGGCGGCGATGTAGAGTCCCCCATGCGGCTCAAGTTGGATGTCATCCAGCTCGTAACGATAGCTGACCTCGGGCCCCGCCTCGATCTGCCCAAGCCGCGATCTAATCTCCGGAACAACAGCGCCGGAACCATCGGTGTAACTTTCGGCCACGTCTTCCATGTAGAGGACCGAGGCCGAAGGTCTGAACGTCCAGCGGCCCGCCTCCAAATTCCCGGTCAAGCGCGAGGACACCAGCCAGCGTTCGGATTCGAAATGATCGGTGTAGGTCAAGAACGGGCTGATATCGTTGCTCGATTGCCCCCAAGCCGCGCGCACGCGCCAGAAGACACTGTCCGAGAGCCGCATTGTGGCGTAAGGCCCGGCCATCCAGCCCTCCCCCTCAACGTCGCTTGCATCGACATCGGAGTGCTCGCTCATGGTATCGAACTGGACCATGGCGCCGAGCAACAGACTCGGATTGACGACATAGTCCGCGCCCAACACGAGAAGCCCGAAATGGCCGTCAAGATCGCTGCCCGAGCGGCGATCGCCGAAGCTCGCATAGCTTCCCTCGAGCCAGACATCGAATGGGTTTTCCCGCGCAGCGCCAACGCCCCCACCAACGCCTAAACCGGCGCCGGTCGCAGCAGGCGCCTCATAGCGGCGCGCAATTTCGCGCACGCTGGTCGAAAAGCTGAAATTGCGGGCCTCGCCGAACGCTTCATCCAGACGTGGAGGACCGATGCCTAATCTGGCGCGGCCGCCAAGCGGCGCCTCGCCGAAATTGACACCGCTGGTTCCTGTTGCCAACGACCCGCCAGTGGGCACGCCTGTCGCCGCGCGAACTCCCGACCTGCCTGCTGCGGCATGATCGGCCTCCATCAATCTGTCGATCTCCCGATTGCCATCCGGCTCGAAGGAGGCGATGAGCGTGTTTCGCCGGCCCAGGAATCCGCCGATGATTTCGATCGTCCGGGTAGGTATGGTCTCGGGCGCGATATAGGTGAAGAGCCCGCTTCCGGCGCCGGCGCCCCCGGGCGCCGACACAACCACGTCCACGGCGCCCGCGGCGTGTGCGCCCGTCGTGGCGGTTATGGTGGTGTCACTTACGACTACGAGATTGTTCGCAGCTACCCCGCCAATGGTCACCGAAGTCGCGCCCGTGAAGTTCGCGCCAGTGATAGTGACGGCGGCCCCTCCGCTCGTCGAACCGCTTGCGGGACTGATCGCGGTGATTGTTGGCGCGGTAGCGGGCGCCACGAAAGTGTAGATGCCAGCGCCCGTCCCCGCGCCGTTTGGCGTGGTCACTATGACATCGACGACGCCGGCGGCATGCGCGCCGCTTGTCGCGGTGATGGTCGTGGCGTTGACGACAGTGAAAGGCGCCGCCACGCCGCCGATCGTCACTGCGGTTGCGCCCGTGAAGCCCGTCCCAGTGATGGTCACCGCCGCGCCGCCGGCCGTGGTTCCGCTTGCCGGGTCGATGGCGCTGACGGTGGGCGCTGCCGGCGGAGCGACGTAAGTAAACAGCCCAGTTCCTGCGCCGACACCATCGGGTGTCGTCACCACCACGTCGACCGCGCCTGCCGCATGCGCGCCCGTTGTTGCAGTAATTGTCGTGGCGTTCACCACGGTGAACGGCGCGGCGACGCCGCCGATGGTCACGGCATTTGCGCCGGTGAAACTCGTCCCCGCGATCGTGACGGCGGTTCCCCCAGCAGTGGGCCCGCTATTCGGGTTGATCGCCGTCACGGTCGGCGCGCCTGGCGGTGCAACAAAGGTGAACAATCCCGTTCCCGTTGCCGTTCCGCCAGGCGTGGTCACAACAACATCGACCACGCCGGCCGTATGCGCGCCGGTCGTCGCTGTGATGGTCGTGGCGTTCACCACCGCGAACGGCGCGGCGACGCCGCCTATGGTCACCGATGTCGCGCCAATGAAGGTCGTCCCCGAGATGGTCACCGTCGTGCCGCCCGCGGTCGAGCCGCTTGCAGGGCTGATCGCCGTTATTGTGGGCGCCGCAGGCGCCACGTAGGTGAACAAGCCAACGCCCGTGCCAGTTCCGTTCGGCGTGGTCACAACGACATCGACGACGCCCGCCGCATGCGCGCCAGTCGTCGCCGTAATCGTCGTTGCGCTGACGACGTTGAATGGGGCGGCGACGCCGCCGATCGACACCGCACTCGCGCCGGTGAAGTCCGTTCCGGTGATCGTGACCGCGGTCCCGCCAGCCGTCGTGCCTCGGGTCGGGCTGATCGCGGTGACCGTGGGCGCCGCCGGCGGCGCCACGTAGGTGAAGAGACCCGCGCCAGTGCCCACGCCGCCGGGCGCGGTCACGACAACGTCGACGACGCCGGCAGCGTGGGCGCCGGTGGTCGCATTGATCGTGGTGGCGTTCGCCACGGTGAAGGGCGCGGCGACGCCGCCGATGGTCACCGCGGTTGCGCCGGTGAATTCTGTGCCGCTAATCGTGACTGCCGTTCCACCCGCAATTGGACCGCTGGCGGGACTGATTGCTGTCACCGTTGGCGCGCCCGGCGGCGCTACATAGGTGAAAAGCCCCACGCCCGTTCCGGTTCCGCCCGGCGTTGTGACAACCACATTGACGACGCCGGCCGCGTGCGCGCCGGTTGTCGCGGTGATCGTCGTCGCATTGACCACAATAAACGGCGCCGTCACCCCGCCAATGGCGACATTTGTCGCGCCGGTGAAGTTGGTTCCCGTGACGGTGACCGCCGTCCCCCCAGCGGTCGTGCCGCTCGTTGGGTTGATCGCGGTCACTGTCGGCGCCGATGCCGGCGGCGCAGCTGAGCAGCCGATCACGTACGTCTGGTTAACAGACGCGTTGTTGGTAATCCGCATTTGATACGGGAACAAAGCGGCGTCCGCGGGGGTCACCGTATAGGTGGTGCTGGCGCTAAACGTAACCGTCGCGATCACCGTTGCGTTATTCGCAGACCTCACCAGCTGGATTTGGGAACTCGCTCCCCCTGGATTGGCTTGAAAGCTGAGAACATCGCCGGCCAAGCCATTGAAGTCGGCGTTCGTAATCCGGGAATCCCCCGGCCTAAAGGTATTGTCGACGCCGGGCGTGAAAGGGAACGAGCCGATCGGATTGCCTGCGACGCACGATTGCGCCAACGCGATCGACGGCGCCAAGCACGCGAACATAAGCGCCAAGAGGCCCGCTAACCAGCGTGAACGCGTGCATGGGGGAAAGGATCTATGGACGCCGTACAACATGAAAAACCTCATGCGCGAGGAGACGTGATTGCCTTGTTTGTGGCATCATGTTCGGCCGGCTCTCATTGATCCCGATCACACGGCGCGGCGCCGAGCACAGAGTATTACCGCCAATAGTCTCAGAGTCCACCGCCAGAACATGGAATGAAAATTCCCTGCTTTGGGGAACCCTCGCGCGTGTTCAAGATCCACGCTGATCACTTGACCGCCGCCTTTGGCGTACCCGCAATGCCAGTGAGCGCGTCGCTTTGATCTGGCGCAATGAGGCGTGCCTGCAGCAGAACAATATGCCGACCGCATGAACCTATCAGTCCCCTCGCCCTCAGCGCCCGGACGCCCGCATTGCCACCCCGATGCGCCCCGCCCTTCTGCGATGCAGCCCGCGCCGATCCTGACGAAATGGACCTGCCCGATGCACCCCGAGATCGTGCGGGACGGGCCCGGCGCTTGTCCGATTTGCGGCATGGCGCTTGAGCCGATGGCGCCGGCCGCTGGCGCGCCGACAAATCCCGAATTGATCGACATGACGCGGCGGTTCTGGATCGGGCTTGTTCTCACAACGCCGGTGGTTTTGCTTGAAATGGGCGACCATCTCTTCGGACGTTGGCTCGATCCGCAGGCGTCCAATTGGATTCAGCTCACGCTTGCCACACCAGTCGTGCTCTGGACGGGCTGGCCGTTTTTCGCGCGCGGTTGGGCTTCTCTCGTAGCCCGCAGCCTCAACATGTTCACGCTGATCGCCATGGGAACCGGCGTGGCGTGGCTTTACAGTGTTGCCGCCACTTTTGCGCCAAGCATCCTTCCCGCCGCGTTCCGCACCCATGGCGAGGCCGCGCCAATTTATTTCGAAGCCGCCTCCGTCATCACGGTGCTGGTGTTGTTAGGCCAAGTGCTCGAATTGCGCGCGCGGGAATCCACAGGCGGCGCCATCAAGGCTTTGCTCGACCTTGCGCCGAAGCTCGCGCGCCGCGTGCGCGCGGACGGAGGCGACGAGGACATCGCGGTCGAGGCGGTGATCGTCGGCGACAAACTCCGCATTCGCCCGGGCGAGAAGATACCGGTGGACGGCGTAGTGATCGAGGGCCGCGGCGCCGTCGATGAAAGCCTGATGACGGGCGAATCCATGCCGGCTACAAAGGCGCCGGGCGACAAATTGATCGGTGGGGCGGTCAATCAAAGCGGCGCCCTCGTGATGCGCGCCGAACACGTCGGTCACGACACCATGCTGGCCCGCATCGTCGAGATGGTGGCGGCGGCGCAGCGTTCGCGCGCGCCCATCCAACGCCTCGCCGATCAAGTCTCCGGGGTGTTCGTTCCCTCTGTCCTTCTGGTTGCGCTGGCCGCCTTCGCTGCATGGTCGATTTGGGGTCCGCCGCCGTCCATGGGCCATGGCCTCATCGCGGCGGTCTCGGTTCTCATCATCGCTTGCCCCTGCGCATTGGGCCTGGCTACGCCGATGTCAATCATGGTCGGGGTCGGGCGCGGCGCGCGGAGCGGCGTCCTAATCAAGAACGCCGAAGCGCTCGAGCGCATGGAAAGGGTCAACACCCTCGTCATCGATAAGACCGGCACGCTCACCGAGGGCAAGCCGAAAGTTGTTGCTATTCTTGCAGCTTCGGGATTTGACGAACGCGAGGTGCTGCGGCTGGCGGCGAGCGTTGAACGGGCAAGCGAGCATCCGCTCGCGCACGCCATTGTCGCAGCGGCGCGCGAGCGCGATCTGGCGCTGGGGGAACCCGAGGAGGTGGACTTTCCCATTGGCCGCGGAATCATCGGCCGCGTCGAAGGCCGCCGCATCGCCCTCGGCAATGGGCGCTTCTTGCAAGAACAGGGCGCCGATGCGAGCGCGCTTGAAGCCGGCGCCGCCGCGCTTCGGCGAAGCGGCGCGACAATTATTTTCGCCGCCATAGACGGCGCGCCGGCCGGGCTCTTCGCCATTGCCGATCCGATCAAGCAATCGACTCCCGGCGCACTTGCGGCACTTCGCGCCGGCGGCGTGCGCGTCATCATGCTCACTGGCGACAATCGCGCCACCGCCCTTGCGATCGCCGCCCAGCTTGGCGTCACCGAAGTCGAGGCTGAGGTGTTGCCGGACCAGAAAGCCGCAATCGTCGCCAGACTGCGCGCCGAGGGCGGCGTCGTCGCCATGGCCGGGGACGGCGTCAATGACGCGCCCGCGCTGGCGGCGGCCGATGTTGGCATTGCGATGGGGACCGGAACCGATGTCGCCATCGAAAGCGCCGGCATTACGCTGCTCAGAGGCGATCTGGTCGGCATCGTGCGGGCGCGGCGCCTCAGCCAAGCGACCATGGCCAACATTCGCCAGAATCTCTTCTTCGCTTTCATCTACAATGCGCTCGGCGTGCCGCTTGCGGCCGGCGCGCTTTATCCGCTGTTCGGCTGGCTGCTCTCGCCGATTGTCGCCGCCGCCGCCATGGCTGCGAGTTCGCTAAGCGTCGTCGTCAATGCGCTGAGGCTGAGGGCGGTGGGCCTGTGACGGTCGAGGCGAAGTGTCTGCGCTCGCTGCAAAGCGCAGAACCACCGCCCTAGCGCGCCGCCCTCAATTCATGAGGAGCTGGTCGCCCCGCGATCACCCGCAACTCAGCGCCGCCATCGATAGACGTCATTTCAAATCTCACTGCACACGGAGCGCAAACGAAATAGCGCAACCAATTGAACCCCCAGTCTTTCTTGTCCAATCCATCATAGGGGCAATGCAGAATCTATGCTTTTGAAATAGGTTTGTATTCTACAAATGGTCATAGGCGCCCACAAAATCACGCTTCGTGCGGCTAGCGCGCCAATTCCGTTCTTGCGCGCGCCAAGGCTTCGACCGCTGCGCTCGGGTCGAGTTGGCGTTCGCGCCAGCGCATGCGCCAACATAGGTGCGCCCCGGTAGCGCGGCCGCTGGCGCCGACCGCGCCGATGATCTGGCCTTGGCTCACGACATCGCCAACCGCGACATCGAGCCGGCTCATGTGCAGATACATGGTAATGAGCCCCTGGCCGTGGTCGATGAACACCAGGCCGCCTTCATAATGCATATCGGCATTGGCGAAGCTGACAATGCCCGACGCGGGCGCGCGGATCGGCGTACCGATTGGCGCGGCGATGTCGTACCCGAAATGCGGGCTCGACGGCGTGCCGTTCAAGACGCGCTGATTTCCCCATGCGCCGGAAACCCGGCCGCCCTCCACCGGCACGATAAACCCGTCGAGAAATCCCGCCCTGTCAGCCAAGCTGGCGAAGCCTTCCGCTTTCATCGCCGCCTCGCGGCGAATGCGGGCCAGCACTTCAGGGTCGCTCGGCGTTACGGTTTGCTGCGGCAAACCATCGACGCGCTGGATATCGAACGTGCGCGCCGCAATCGGATAAGAGTGCGATGCGCGCCGCTCTCCAAGCCGCGCTTCGACGCGGCCTGTATCGGCATGCTCGCGATTAAAGCCGATCACCGCCCAGCCTTGCACATCGGCCCGGCCGCTGGCTGCGCCGTCAACGAAGATCGCAGCGCCAGGCGCGGTGCGGCACAGCACAATTCCGCCCTGGGTAAGGGCCCCCGCGCAGGCAAGCGTGAGCGCGGCGGGCGGCGTTTCCGGCGCGGCGGGCGCTTCGGCGGCCGCGCACGCCGCCAACAACAACGCCGCCAAAAGTGCTCTCATGGCAGCGCTCTCATGGCTTGCCCCGCAATTCGCTCCAGCGCGCCAATGCCGCCTCGGGGCTGGCATAGGCCTCCTGCCGATCGACATTCCAATAGCGCAGCGCATCCAGATTTATGCGCTGGCCCGTCACCGCGCAGCGCACATAGAGGCCCTGCCGCAATATGGTGATTTCATTGTCGCCATAATGAAGCTTGGCCTCGGGGCCGCCCGGATCGTGCTTGTTCATGGCGCCAGTGTAGCGCGCGCCGCGCTCGGTGTCCAAAACGACCTCACTTGACGCCCCGCCGGCCAACTTGAACACTGCGCCCGAGACAATGGGGTTCGACATGGCGAAGCTTGGCTACATCTGCATTGGCGTCAACGATTTCGAACGCGCGACCGGATTTTATGACGCGCTCATCGGCGAACTTGGCGGCAAGCGCTTGTTTGCGACGCCCTCTGGCCAGATGTACCGGCTGGGAAGCGGCGCCATGGTGATGGTCACGCGGCCGTACGACAAGCAGCCGGCAAGCGTCAGCAATGGCGGCATGCTGGCCATCGAAGTTGACGCGAAGGAAGATGTGGCCCGCATGCACGCGCGCGCCCTAGCGTTTGGCGCGACCAGCGAGGGTGAGCCAGGCCCGCGCGGCAATTTCGGCGACTTCGCTTATTTCCGCGATCTCGACGGCAACAAGGTCGCGTTTTATTTCAGCGGCCGGTAGCCTAAAACAAGGAGCCTTGCCCGCCGCCGGGCTTTGGCCTAGGGCGCGGCTTGGCTGGTTCTCCAGCGGGTTCGATCACGGCTCTGTGCTTGTCATCGGCAAAGGTCAGTTCCACCAAATCGCCAGGCGACAAATCCTTGGCCGCGCGCACCAACGAGCCGTCCTCGCGGTGTACTATAACGAAACCGCGCGCGAGCACGCTTTTGTGCGAGAGGCTTTCCAGCATGCGCGCCGCGGAGTCGAGATGCTTCTTGTGCGCTTGCAGCGTGCGCTTCATCGCGGGAGCAAGCCGCACAGTCGCGCGCGCCAGCGTTTCGCGGCGGCGGGCGATATCCTGGCGAAGCGCTTGCGGGCGCAGGCGCGCTGCAACGCGGTCGAACTTGGCCTGCGCCGCGCGCGAACTGGACGCGAGCGCCGCGTTCAGCCGCTCGGCGGCGCGGTCAAAGCGCTGGCCGGGGATTTGGAACAGCGCTTCCAGGCGCGGCAGACGCGCGCCCGCCGCGCGCACTTCCGCGCGCCGCTTTTCTAGGCCGCGCAACAGCCCGCCTTTCAAGCGGCCTTCCAGGACGCCAATGCGCTCAATCAAATCCGCGCGCACGGGCACGGCTTTTTCGGCGGCGCCGGTGGGGGTCGGCGCGCGCAAGTCGGAAACGAAATCGATCAAGGTGGTGTCGGTCTCATGGCCGACGGCGGAGATCAGCGGGATCTCGCTCTCGGCGGCGGCGCGGACGACCATTTCCTCGTTGAACGCCCACAGATCCTCAATCGAGCCGCCGCCGCGGGCCACGATCAGCACATCGGGGCGAAGGCCTCCGGCGAGCGCGTTGAATCCCTTGATCGCACGCGCGATTTGTCCCGCCGCCTCCGGCCCCTGCACCAGTACTGGCCACACCAGCACGCGGCGCGGAAAGCGTTCGCCCAGGCGATGGAGAATATCCTTAATCACCGCGCCAGTGGGCGAGGTAACCACGCCAATGATGCGCGGCAGATAGGGGATCGGCTTTTTGCGCGCCGCCGCAAACAAACCCTCGGCGGCGAGCTTGGCCTTCAATTTCTCCAATTGCGCCAGCAGCGCGCCGACGCCAGCGGGGGCCATGCGCTCGGCGATCAATTGATATTGGGAGCGGCCCGGATAGGTCGAAAGCCGGCCCTCGGCCACGACCTCAAGGCCCTCCTCCGGCTTGAAGCTCAAACCGGCGACATTGGCTTTCCACATCAGGGTGGAGATGGTCGCGTTCTCGTCCTTCAAGTCGACATAGAGGTGACCCGATTTGGCGATCAGCACCCGGCCCAATTCGCCGCGCACGCGCACACGGTCGAAATTGGTCTCGACATTCCGCTTAACTGCCTGGGCAAGTTCCGAGACGGACAATTCCGGCAGATTGGTGTTGGCCAATGGGGAAGTTGGGGCCGTCTCTGACATGAGTTTCATATAAGCTGACTCGCGTGCGCGCGCCGAGGTGCTTAAACTAAGCGCGCTGGAGGGGTCCGGGGACAAGCCATGGCGTTCGACGCGAGCGACCTCTCAGCGCACGAAAATTTCGCCCTGGAGCGCACTCGCGCGGGCGAAATCGCCGATTTCTCAACGCAAGTGGGCGCAAACGGCGTGAAACCCTGCCTCCGGGCGGGGTTTTTGCGGCGGCTTCTGTTGCAGCTGGATGAGGGTTGGATAGTGCGGGCGCCGGGCGTGCGCATTCGCTGCGCGCGCATCGATGGCAGGCTCGACCTTACCGATTGTTCAGGCGCGGGCGGCGCAGGACTGGCGGCGCTGGCGCTGCTGGATTGCGAGGCGCCCGATCCGATTGACCTCAGCCATTCCCGGCTGGCGCGGCTTTCGCTCAGAGGTTCAAGGCTCACAATCCTCACCGCGGCCCAAACCCAGATCGACGGTGAACTGGACCTGCGCGAAATAAATCCGTTCGCTGCGCCGGGTGTGAAATCGCTGATCGCGCATTTGCGCGGCGTACGCATCGATGGCGATCTGTTGGCGCAAGGCGCCAAGTTCGCGCGCAGCCCACAGAGCGAAGACGATGCGCTTGCACTGCAAGGCGCGGAGATTACCGGCGATCTGATGCTCGACGGAATTGAGGCGATTGGCCGCGTGGCGCTGATGCGCGCCAACATTGCCGGCGCGCTTTCCTGCGCCGGCGGGCAATTGTCCAATGGCGCCGACGGCGCGGAATCTGGAGAAGCCTTGAATGGCGATGGGGCGACGATTGGCGCGCTCGTGCTCAACGCAAAGTTCATCGCTGAAGGCGAAACCAGCTTCATCGGCGCGCGCATCGCTCACGATGTCGACCTCGGCGACGGCGCGTTTCGCAATGACGGGGCGGCCGCGCTCAACTTCTCCAACGCCAGAATCGGCGGCCAGATCTGGGGCCTTGGCGCAAAACTTAGCGGTCAATTGTTGCTGCAAGGCGCAACAATCGCCCGCAACCTCGAACTGCGCGGCGCCGATATCGCGCACCGCCTACGCGGCGATTCGCACGGCCGCGCCATCGATGCGGGCGGCGTTTCCGTCGGCGGGGCGCTGTTGCTGGGCGGCGCCAATTTCAGGGGCGAAGTGTTTCTCGCCGACGCGCGCATCCAAGGCAATTTCGGCCTCGGCGGCGGTCGATTTATCAATGGCGGCGGCTGGGCGATCCGCGCGCCGAACATCCGGGTGGGCGGCGATTTAACGCTCAGAATTGATGTCGGCGGCTATGCGCCACTGGGCCAGAAGACCGTGATCGAAGGCGCCGCTAAGTTCGACCGCGCGCAGATTGAGGGCGCGTTCGCGTGGCTCAATCTCGAACTGCGCGGGCCGGGGCCCGGCAATGGGAAGGAGGGCGGCGCGAAGGAAACGCTGTTCTCGTTCGCCGACGCGCGCATTGGCCGGGCTCTCCAAGCGCGCAGCTTTGTCGCCCCACAGGGCGGCTCTATCGACGCTTCCGGCGCCAGCTGCACGAGATTGGACGACGACATCAAGACCGGTTGGGGCGCGGAAAGCACGCGGCTCAATCTCGATGGTTTTACCTACGCGCGAATTGACGCCGCGCAGGAATGCTGGCCGGCGCGGCTGGCTTGGCTCAAGCGCTCGCATCGCGTCGGTGAACATGTCTCGCCGCAGCCGTTTAAACACGCGGCGCGAATTTATGCGCGCGCCGGTAAACGTGAGGGCGCGCGCCGCATTCTGTTGGCTGAGCGCGATCTGCGCGCGCTCCGCGGGGGGCCGCTGACATGGACGCTCTCTTCGCTGTTTGGTTTGATCGCCGGCTACGGGCTTGCGCCGCTGCGGATTGCGCGGGCGCTCGTCTTGTTTCTGGCGCTCGGCGTGCTGGGCGCACTGACCATGAATGACCAGGGCGCGCTCGTGCGCGATGACGGCGCTGCTTGCGACAACGCAATCGAACCGGCGCTCTATGCGGTCGATGTCGCATTGCCGGTGATCGATTTCGGCCAAGCAAGCCGCTGTGCGCCAGGCCAGACCGCGCGCGCGGATTTGTATCCGGGCCTTCGTCTCGGCGAATGGCGCGTGTTCGAGGGCGCGTCGCTTTGGAATTGGGCGCATGGGCTCTACGCTTTGCTTGGCGCGATGCTGACGGCGCTGGCGTTGCTGACGTTATCCGGCGTAATGAAACCCAAACCGGATTGACGCCAAAACGCCGGCCCAGGGAATCTGACGCAGCGCCCTTGCGCCCAGCGCAAAGTTCGTCTTGATCTGGCCTTCAACCTTGAGGGATCCATGATCGAACGACGCATTTTCCTGGGCGCAAGCCTGGCCGCTCCCGCGCTCGCCGCTTGCGCCACAAGTCCGGCTGCGCCGGCGCGCGAGCTTCCCCACAATCCCCATTCGCATGCGCGGCCCGCAGACGCGCGCGTCACCCATGTGTCGCTCGATCTGGTCGCCGATTTCGAGCGCAGGGTGCTGTCCGGTAGCGCTACGCTTTCGATCGAGGCGCGAGCAAACGCGCGCGAGATCGTGCTCGACAGCGACGGGCTAATCGTCAAGGCGGTGCACACCAATCTGAGCGAGACCAGTTTCGAGTTCGGCTCGCGCGATGAAAATCTCGGCCAGGCGCTTGCCATCGCCATCGGCCCCGGCGTCACCAGTCTTGTCATCGACTACGAGACCGCCCCCGGCGCGGGCGCGCTGCAATGGCTCGAGCCGGCGCAAACCGCGAGCGGCAAGCGCTTCCTGTTTTCCCAAGGCCAAGCCATCCTCACCCGCACCTGGATCCCCACACAAGATAGCCCCGGCATCCGCCAGACTTATGACGCGCGCATCGTCGCGCCTGAGGGCTTGAAAGTGGTGATGAGCGCGGAGATGCTGACGCCCGAAGGCGAAGCAGCGGAGGGCGGGCGCGCGTTCCGCTTCCGGATGGCCAACCCGATCCCGCCTTATCTCATCGCCATCGCCATCGGCGATCTCGCCTTCCACGCCATCGGCCCGCGCACCGGCGTTTGGACCGAGCCGAGCATGATCGCCGCCGCCGCCTACGAATGCGCCGACATGGAGCGCATGCTCAGCGCGGCGGAAGCAATGTACGGGCGCTATCGCTGGGGCCGCTACGATGTGCTGGTGCTGCCGCCGTCGTTTCCGTACGGCGGCATGGAAAATCCGCGCCTCACTTTCCTCACGCCGACTTTTCTTGCCGGCGACCGGAGCCTCGTGTCGCTCATAGCCCACGAACTGGCGCATTCATGGTCGGGCAATCTGGTCACCAACGCGCTCTGGGCCGATAGCTGGCTCAACGAGGGCTTCACCTCTTACATAGAGGGCCGCATCGTCGAGGCGCTGTACGGGCAAGAGAACGCCGCGATGCAGTTCGAACTGGCCTGGGCCGATATCCAGAAGGCGATCGCCGACAATCCCCCCGATTTCACGCGTCTGCATCTGATCGGCGAGCGCGGCGCCGAAGATAACGTCACCGCCATCGTCTACGACAAGGGCGCGCTTTTCCTGCGCACGCTGGAGCGCGAACTGGGGCGGCGGCGCTTCGACGCTTATCTGCGCTCCTATTTTGACCGCCACGCCTTCCAGCCGATGACGACGCAATGGTTCGTGGAAGATTTTCGCCAGCGCGTGATCCGCGGCGACGCCGCGCTGGAGGCGCGCCTGCAAGTGGACGCGTGGGCCTATGAGCCGGGCCTGCCCTCCAACGCCATCGCGCCGCGTTCGGATGCGTTCGCGCGCGTGGCGACGCAGGTGGACGCGTTCAGCGCCGGCGGGTCCGCCAGCGCCGTGGCGTGGGGCGATTGGGGCACGTTCGAGCGCCAGCGCTTCCTGCAGACGCTGCCGCGTGAGCTCAGCGCCGCCCGTCTCACCGAGTTGGAAACGGCACTCTCGCTCAACGCCACTGGAAACAGCGAAGTGCTGTTCGACTGGCTCTCGCTCGCCATCGCCAACCGCCACGAGCTGGCGATGCGAGCGGTGGAGCACTTCCTCACACGCATGGGCCGCGGCAAATTCGTCCGCCCACTCTATCGCGGCCTGATGGCGCAAGGCGAATGGGGCATCGCGCACGCCCGGCGGATTTACGCGCGCGCGCGCGCGGGGTATCACCCGATCGTGCAGGGCGGCGGTGGATCGGATTTTGGCCCCTACTCAGTAGTTTTGCGTACACCATGGCGCCGTCATTCCGGGCTCATCGCGTGCCGCGATGCCCCGGAATGACGGCGTACGTTTTGCTAGAGCACGTTCCGTTCAAATTGAAACGCTTCCCCCTCCCCGCGAGGGGAGGGGGCAGGGTGTGGGGTGAGACGCTGCGCTTCAGGAAATAGGCGTACGTGTTCCAAATCCGTTGTTCGGCGAGCGAAAACAAATGCGCCCAATGCCGTAACCCCAATTGCCGTAGCGTTGTGTGGTCAAATTCAAACCGCAGCGCCTCACCCCACCCCCTGCCCCCTCCCCTCCGGGGAGGGGGTGCGCTTGGCGTTTGCGATTCCGTTTGAATGGAACCTGCTCTAGTTGAGCCGTGCGGCAATCGAATCGGCCACGCGCAAGGAGTTGGCGATACAGGTGAGCGCGGGGTTCACCGCGGCGGAGGAGACGAACACGCTGGTGTCGGCGACGTAGAGATTGTCCAGATCGTGCGCTTTGCAGTTTGCGTCGACCACGGATGTCGCCGCATCATTCCCCATGCGCAGCGTGCCGCATTGGTGGGCGGTGCCGTAGATCGGCAGGATCGAATCCATTTGCGTGCGGTTGGCGCGCATGCAGCGGCAGGTGCGCCCGGCCTTGGCCATGGCCTTGTGGAAGCGGCGGATCAGGCGGTCGTGGGCCTTCAGATTGTTGTACCAATAATCGAGCTGGATTTGCGCCGTCCGGCGTTAGCCGCACGCGATTGCGCGCTTCCGGCAAATCCTCGGTCATGATCAGGAACGCGAGAATGCGGTCGCCGATGAAATTGGCGAATGCAGGCGGGATCATCCAGGACGGCATGGTCTGCGAAAGTTGGCCCTTGATCACGTCGCCGGAGAGATATTCCAGCAATTGGATGTGGCCCATCGGGTAGGCAAATTTTCCGTCCGGATCGCCCCAGTAGAAATCGTTGATCGCCATGGTCTTGGGAAAATCGGTCTCGATCTTCGGCCAAGCGAACGAGAGCGACGCCGAGGCGGTGTGGAACATGTAATTGCGCCCGACCTGGTCGGAGCCGTTGGCCAGCCCGCTCGGGTGATCGCCATTGGCCGAGCGCAGCAGCAGCGCGGCTGAATTGATCGCGCCAGCCGCGAGCACAACAATGTCGCCCTTGACGCGCTGCAGGCCGTCCTTGGTCTCGTACACCACGCCGGACACGCTTTTGCCGCCGGGCGCGGTTTCGAGCTTCAGCACCTTGGCGCCCGGCGACCAATTCCACATTGCTGAACTCGCCAGCGCGCGCTTGACCATTTTGCGCCCGTCGGACTTGGCTTCGCGCAAGCACGGAAAGCCCCCGCAAGTGCGGCAGCGCACGCACGGGCTCTGCGCGACGTTGATCTCGTCGCGCTCAGCGGCGATCGGCATGTCGATCGGCTTGAAGCCCTGCAGCACCAGGCGCGAGCGCAGCTTCTTGATCTCGGGATCGTGCGCCAGCGACGGGAACGGATAGGCCGGCGCATCTGAATCGTCCGTATGGTCGGAATCGCGCCGCCCATGCACGTTCCACAGCGCTTCCGCTTCGGTGTAGTATGGCGCGAGATCATCGTACGAGATCGGCCATTGCGGCGAAATCTTGCCGCCATGATGGATTGTCTCTTCGAAATCGCGCTTGCGAAAACGATAGAGCGCCGCGCCGTAAAAAATGGTGTTGCCGCCGACCCAATAATGGATGTTGGGCTGAAACTCGCGGCCCTTGCGGTCGAGCCATTTTTCCTTGGCCTTGTAGCGGTGGCGCAGGAACACGTCCTTCGGCGACCAATTCTGCGGCTCCACCGGCAGATGCTCGCCGCGTTCGAGAATGAGGATGGATTTGCCGGTGGGCGCGAGCCGCTGCGCCAATGTCGCGCCGCCGGCGCCGGAGCCGATGACGACGATGTCGTAACTCTTGTCGGCGCGCTGCGGGGCCGCCGACTTCACTCACCGACATAATATTTCTCCGCCGCCGCGCGCGTCATCGCTCGCATCCAGGGTTCGGGCAAAACCCGCATCAAGGCCGCCGCGAATTTCGGCAGCCCGCCCAGGCACTACGATCTCGTGGCCCTTCTCGTTACGCGCCCAGGCTTCGGCGGCGACTTCTTCGGCGGTTTGCGCCAAGCGGCGGGTGGCGCCTCCCTCATTGGGGATGTTGTTGGCGGCCTGGAACTCGGTGGCGACGAAGCCAGGCAACACCGCGGTGACATGAACGCCCCGCGCGCGCACTTCGGCATTCAGCGATTGCGAGAATTTGAGCAGGAACGATTTTCCGGCCGGGTAAAGCGTGTTGCCTTTGCCGCCGGAAGAGAGCGCCGCGATCGAGCTGATATTGATGATCCGGCCCCAGCCACGCTGCCAACATTTCCGGCAGGAAGGCGTGCGCGAGCGCGGCCGGGCGTCACTACGGTGAGTTCGAGGAACGCGATCTGCTCTTCGAGCGTCGTGCCGGCAAAGCCCTTGGTGACGGTCGCGCCGGCATTGTTGACCAGCACGTCGATGCGCGCGCCTGACGTCAGCACCTCCTGCGCCAGCTTGCCGCGCCGCGCCGGCTTGCGAGAGATCGGCCATGAACACGTCCGCGCGCGCGCCGGTGGCGCGCAATTCGCCCGCCAGCGCCTCCAGCCGCTCGGCCCGGCGCGCCACCAGGCCAACGTCAAAGCCCTTCCCCGCCGCCAGCCGAGCCATCGCCGCGCCAATGCCGGAGGACGCGCCGGTGATCAGCGCGGTAGCGCGATTTGTGTCATGAATCTCCCTCGTAGCGATTACATACGCCTTCGGTGCAGGCGCCGTTACGCTTGACCCTGCCGAGTCGCCCGCTCCAAGCCAATTCATATGAAGATTCTCATCGTCGGCTCGGGCGGGCGCGAGCATGCTCTGGGGTGGAAGCTCGAGCAAAGCCCGCTCGTGACCGAACTGATTTCCGCGCCCGGCAATCCGGGCCTGGCCGAGCTTGGCCGCATCGTGGCGATCAAGGCCGATGCGCCGGCAGAGCTTGCGGCGTTCGCGATGCGCGAGCGCGTGGACCTTGTCGTTATCGGTCCGGAAGCGTCGGCGGCGGCGGGGCTTGCCGACAGCCTCGCGAAAGTCGGCGTGCGCGTGTTTTGGGCCAAGCCAAGCGGCGGCGGAGTTGGAAGCCTCGAAGGCGTACATGAAGGATTTCTGCGCCCGCCATGCCATCCCCACCGCTGGCTACAAAGTGTTCGACGACGCCATCCGCGCCAAGGCCTATCTCGGCGAACGCGAGCCGCCGATCGTAATCAAGGCAGATGGGCTCGCAGGCGGCAAGGGCGTCGTGGTCGCCGGAACGCGGCGCGAGGCGGACGCCGCCGTCGATGCAGATTTTGTTCCTGAAAAAATTCGGAACGGCTGGCCAGCGCATCGTCATCGAGGATTTTTTGCCCGGCGAGGAAGCCAGCTTCTTTGCGCTCTGCGACGGACAAACCGCGATCCCGCTCGGCGCCGCGCAAGATCACAAGCGCGCCTACGATGGCGACAAGGGCCCCAACACTGGCGGCATGGGCGCGTATTCGCCCGCGCCGGTGTTCAGCGAACTTGTACGTGACCAGACCATGGAGCGCATCATTCTGCCGACGCTTGCCGGCATGAAGGCGGAAGGTCGGCCTTTCATTGGCGTGCTGTTCGCGGGGCTGATGATTTCAGCCGATGGGCCAAAGCTGATCGAGTTCAATGTCCGCTTCGGCGATCCCGAGTGCCAAACCTTGATGCGCCGGCTCAAGAGCGATCTCGCGCCGGTTTTGCTAGCGGCGGCGAAGGGCGAACTTGCAAGCGCACCGCCGCTCGAATGGGATCCGCGTCCAGCGGTGACAATCGTCTATGCCGCGCAAGGCTATCCTGACGAACCGCTGACTGGTTCGGTGATCCGGGGCCTCGGCGAGGCGGGAAGCGTCGAGGGCGTTGAGGTTTTCATCGCCAGCGCCCGCAAGGATGACGACGGCCTGTTGCGCGCCGCCGGCGGACGCGTGCTCAACATCACCGCCACTGGCGACACGCTCAAACAAGCCCTCGCCCGCGCTTACGCCGCGGTAAACCTGATCAACTGGCCCGGCGGCTTCTGTAGGCGCGACATCGGCTGGCGAGCGCTGGAGGGGTGAAACGGCATGGGCAGATCAATGGTTCCCGGACCGCAAGCCTTCAGGCTCGCATGCGCGCCACGGCAACAAGATGCGAGCCTCAAGGCTCGCGGTCCACCGGCGCTTAAGAGCGACGGGCTGAGAGGCGGTCTAGGCGGGCGATGGCTTCTTCGCTTGAGGCGCGCGCGGCTTCGAGGCCGCGTTCGGCTTCCGCTACCGCCGCTTGCACCGCCGCTACGTCCAACGGCTCGAGCGCCGGAGCCTGTGCTTCAGCCTGGAGTGTCGCCGCGACTGCGTCACGAATGCTCAGCCCGCCTTGCACGGCGACCGGAACGACCAGACCCGCCAGCACCATGGCGCCCGCTCCAGCCGCAAAGCTGGTTACCACGACGCGAAGGGTCGACTTGGTGCTGGAAAGCGACATTAACGTACTCCTGAAGGCGGCGTCCTTAGCAAAAGGTTGCCTGTGATGCAAATGCTACATTGCGGCGCCGAAGAGAATTCGTCCGTGACCGGCGTCACCATGCGCACGGCCTGGGCCGCCTTTATGGCTTAAGTAGGCAACTTAAGCCTTAATTCCTTAATTTCAGCGGAATCCCGGCTTCAGTTACCGTTGCTCTTGACGTCCAGCTGCGCTGTAACGTCACCCGCCGCCAATTGCTGCGGTGCAAAACGGGTGCCCCTATGGATAGCGTCGCCGCCCCCTCCAAACCGCTAAGGAAAGCAGTCATACCGGTCGCCGGGTTCGGCACCAGGGTCCTGCCGGCCACCAAATCCATCCCCAAGGAAATGTTGCCCGTATTTGATCGGCCGGCGATACAATATGTGGTCGATGAAGCCCTGGCCGCCGGCATCGAACACATTGTCTTCGTCACCGGCCGCAACAAGGGCGCGATCGAGGATTATTTCGACCGCGCCTACGAGCTCGAAACCAGCCTTCGCGCCAAGGGCAAAACCGCGCTGGTCAATGAGCTTGAGAAAGACCTGCGCCCCGCCGGCTCGATGAGCTTCGTACGCCAACAGGCCCCGCTTGGGCTGGGGCACGCGATCTGGTGCGCGCGAGACATTGTTGGCCAGGAGCCCTTCGCCGTGCTGCTGCCTGACATGCTGATGATGGCCAAACCTTCGTGCCTAGCGCAGATGGCCGCGGCTTACGCAAACATTGGCGGCAATGTCATCGCCGTCGAGCCCTGCGAGGATCCCTCCGGCTACGGCGTAATCGATCCCGAGAACCGCGACGGCGCGCTGATCAAAATGAGAGGCATGGTCGAAAAACCCAAGCGCGAACTTGCGCCCTCGAATTTGTTCATTAGCGGACGCTACATCTTGCAGCCGGAAATATTCGCGCTGCTGGCCTCGCAGCAAGCTGGCGCGGGCGGTGAAATCCAGCTCACCGATGCAATGGCGCGCTTGATGAAAACGCAAATCTTTCACGCACTCGAATATGACGGCCGCTCCTACGATTGCGGCGACAAGATCGGCTATCTGCGCGCGGTCGCGGCGTTTGCATTGGCCAATCCGGATTATTCCGCCCAGGCCGCCGCCACCTTGCAAAGCGCGCTCGCGGACAGAAAATAACATGGCGCCAAGTCCATCGCTCCAGCGCTTCACCGCCTTCGCGAGCCGCGAAGCACTCATGGGCCACGTCGCCGCCCGCATCGAGACCGCGCTGCGCGATGGCGTGAGCGAACGCGGCGCGGCGTGCGCGGCGCTTTCGGGTGGCACAACGCCGGAACCGGTTTACCGCATCCTCGCCGCGACCGATCTGGACTGGAGCAAGATCACCCTGGCGCTGGTGGATGAGCGCTTCGTGCCCATTGACCAGGCGCCCTCCAATGAAGGCCTGCTGCGCCGCGCCCTCGCCCCGGCGCTGGCGCGCGGCGCGACAATCGCGCCCATGTATTTCGATGCGCCAACGCCGGCGGCGGCGGCGGCGCGCGCCGATGCGCTTTACGCTCCGCTCCAGTTCGACATCGCGCTCGCCGGCATGGGACCGGATGGACATACCGCGTCCTGGTTTCCAGGCGCGTCTGGATTGGCCGAAGCGCTCGACCTCGCAAACCCGCAATTCGTGATCGCCCTGCACGCGCCGCAAGCTTATGGCGCGCCCGAGCGGCTGAGCCTCACCCGAAGCGCGCTCGCCCGCGCCAGGCGCATCATCGTGCTCATGGTCGGCGAAGACAAACGCCTCAAGCTCGACGAGGCGCTCGCTCAAGAGGCGCAAACCGCCCCCATAGCCGCCCTCCTCGCCCTGCCAAACCAAGCCGAAGTGCTATGGGCGCCGTGACGGCGCGCCATTCAGATTATCCAACAAGACAGGCGGCGATCACCTGGATGAGTTGTAACCTGCCGCCCGAAAACCAATCCGCTCGGCGCTAAGAATCCGACCTGTTTTTGGCGCCGTAGCATGAAGCGGACGCGGTTTAGCGAGGCGCTTATCATTTGTAGCCATCCGGCAGGCGCCACCCGCTGAACTGAGGCGGCGGCGGACGCCTAGGCGAATGCCATGGCGAGATTGAGGGGCGTCGGCTGGGGGCGCCCGATCGCTACAGAAAAACCAGACATGTCCATGTGCTGGCGGCCCCCGGGACGCGATCTGTCAATGATATGACACGCACAGATGTCCGGTTTCAGTAGCATCGGGGCCTCCCATGAAAGCCCCGGTCGAATCGATTCCGGTTAATGTCCGGCTAATAATTCAGGACTCCGCCCTGACCGCCCCGGCACGATCTTGCCAGCGCCCCAACGCGCCGCTATGCACTCCCCCCTCGCGCCCGTAGCTCAGCTGGATAGAGCACCAGACTACGAATCTGGGGGTCGGGGGTTCGAATCCCTCCGGGCGCGCCATAAAATCAATGACTTAGCTGATAGATTGACGTGCGTTATCCGACATAATTCAAAAACTATGTCGGATAGCGATACAGGTGGGCGCGCTGCTGATTGATCGGCAACATCTGGAAACGTCCGGCGACGAGCGCGAAGGCATAGGGACAGCCAATCCATGCAAGGGCGTGAAGACGGTCCGCCCCTCCAAACGCGAACGCTATCTCAGTGGCGAGGAGATGCGCCGGCTCTTCACCGCCGCCGACGAGCTTGTCGCCGAGGACGAAATCGCCGCGCCGTTCGCGGCGGCCATTCGGTTCATGGCGCTGACAGGCGCCCGCCGCACCGAAATCCTGGAATTGCGCTGGTCGGAGGTCGATCACGCTGCAAACGTGGCTGCTCGACACTGATTCAGAAGAGCACCTCTATTTGAACATGGAGGCGCACGGCCCCGCGCTCTCCCTGACCTCGCCATTTCCGACGGCGCGGATTTGCTCGACGTGATTGCACAGGCTTGCCGCGAAAAGAGCGCGTTTGGGGCTGGCTCGGCCAATGCCACAGGCAATTGGCCCATCGTGCTGATCGCGTGCCGTCATTGGCGCCTGCCGGTTCCACCTGATTATTGGATCAATATTCTGCGCGCCGACGAGGCCGAAGATTTAAGTGATGGTGCCGCGCCGGAAGGCGAGACGCCTGAGGCGGCCTAGTCAGGCAATGAGTTTCGCCGATTTTGGATCGGCTTTTCAATTATCCGCGATTGCGCGTCCGAACGTGCGGCGACGTAGGCGAACACCTAACCTCAATGTCGGACGCGACCATGAGCTGACTGTTGAGCGGCGTGCAAAAAGGACCCCTTAGGGGGGGTGATCGGCGTCGAAAAGGGACCCCTCATCTTGCTCGGTTAGGCCGGGCCGCTTGGCAGCAAGCGGTCGAGATCAGGATGTATGGGGTGGACAAGCGGGTTGAGGTTCGCGCGGCGCACGCCGCGGGCCAGAACATCAAGCAAATGATGCGGCAGCTGGGTCTGTCGCGGCGTTTTGTGCGGAAGGCGCTGCGCGCGCCGAGTGCGGAAGCGGGGTATTCGGCGCGCAAGAGCCAGCCCTTGCCCAAGCTCGGGGCCTTTGCCGCGCGTTTGGATCAGCTGCTGAGCGAGGACGCGGCGCGGGCGAAGAAAGATCGCCTGCGGCTGACGCGGCTCCACGATCTGCTGCGGCGCGAGGGCTTCGATGGCGGCTACGACGCGGTGCGCCGCTATGCGCAAAAGCAAAGGCGGGCGAGCAGACCGACGCCGCCGAGCGAGGCGTTTGTGCCGCTGAGCTTTGCGCCCGGCGAAGCATTCCAATTCGATTGGAGCCACGAGATGGTGGTGCTGGGCGGGGTCACCATGAGCGTGAAGGTGGCGCACATGCGGCTGTGCTGCAGCCGGAAATTTTATTTGCGCGCCTATATGCGCGAGAGCCAGGAGATGGTGTTCGACGCCCATGCGCGTGGGTTTGCGTTTTTCGGTGGGATCACAGCGCGCGGCATCTACGACAACATGACCACGGCGGTGCAAACGGTTTTCATGGGCAAGCAGCGGGTTTTCAACCGGCGGTTTTTGCTGATGGCCGATCATTATGGCTTTACGCCGATGGCGTGCACGCCGGCGGCGGGTTGGGAAAAGGGTCAGGTCGAGAAACAAGTCGGCACGGCGCGCGAGCGTTTCTTCAAGCCGCGCCTGCATTTTCAGACGCTTGAGGAGCTGAATGGCTGGTTGGAGGCTGAGTGCGTGCGCTGGTGCGCGGCGAGCAGCCATCCCGAACGGCGCGATCTTTGGGTTGAGGCGGCGTTCGCGCTCGAACGGCCGGCGCTGGCGCCGTTGCGAGAGGCGTTTGACGGCTTTCATGAGCGCGAGGCGACCGCCAGCGCCACCTGCCTGGTCAATTTCGACCGCAACAAATATTCGGTGATGAGCGAAGCGGCGCGGCGTGTGGTGCAAGTGCGCGCTTATGCGACGCGGATCGTCATCCGCTGCGGCGGCAACATCGTCGCCGACCACGCGCGTCAATTCGGCCGCGACAAGACCATCTATGATTTCTGGCATTACGTGCCGATTTTGACGCGCAAGCCGGGCGCGCTGCGCAACGGCGCGCCGTTCGCGAATTGGGATTTGCCGCCGCAATCTGGCGCATCTGCGCGCCCGGCTGGGCAAGAGCGACGAAGCCGACCGGCGCTTCGTGCGCGTGCTGGCGATGGCGCTGAGCGACGGCTTGGAGGCGGTGGAAGCCGCGATCGCCGAAGCGCTCGCCGCCAATGCCGCGAGCGATGAGGTGATCCTCAACATCCTGGCGCGCCGGCGTGAGCCGCCCGCGCCAGAGCCGATCGCCACGCCCGAGGCGCTGGCGCTCGCCCATCCGCCGCTGGCCGATTGCGCCCGTTACGATCATCTGCGCGAAGGAATTGTCCATGCAGCGGCATGAGCTGATCGCGGCGATGAGCGAGCTTGGTCTCAAAGGCATGGCCGCGGCTTACGACGAGGCGGTCATCACCGGAATCAAGCGCCAGCGCGACGTGACCGAAATCCTCGCCGATCTCATCAAGGCCGAAGCGGCAGATCGGGCCATGCGCTCGATCCGCTACCGGCTCAGCGCGGCGAAACTGCCGCTGGCGAAGGATCTCGACGATTTTGTCTTCGAGGGCACGCCGATCAATGCCGAACTGGTGCGCGCGCTGCATGCCGGCGGCTTCCTGGCCGAAAAACGCAACATCGTCCTGGTCGGGGGAACCGGTTCGGGAAAAACGCATTTGTGTCTGGCGATCATCGCCAACGTCGTGCGCGGCGGCGTGCGCGGGCGCTTCTTCAATGTCGTCGATCTGGTCAATCGCCTGGAAGCCGAGGCCCGCGCGGGCAAGGCCGGCATGCTGGCGGCGCAATTGGCGCGCCTCGACGTGGTGGCGCTCGATGAACTCGGCTATTTGCCGTTCGCCAAATCCTCGGGGCAGCTGCTGTTTCATCTGATCTCGAAACTCTACGAAACCACCTCGATCATCGTCACCACCAATTTGGCGTTCGGGGAATGGCCATGCGTCTTTGGCGACGCCAAGATGACCGCCGCGCTGCTCGACCGGCTCACCCATCATTGCGATATCGTCGAGACCGGCAACGAAAGCTGGCGGCTGAAGAACCGGGGCCGGGTCAAGCGCGCATCTTAACCGACGGGCGCGACCCCGCCCACCCCTTCATCAACCACGCCGGGACCGGACAGGGCGGGCGCGCTGCGCTCCGCATGGCTCCGCGCGCCCGCCCTGTCCTATTGTGAGAGGGGTCCTTTTTCGACGCCGATGGGGGTGCTTTTTGCACGCCGATTGACAGTTTAGGTTTCTGGGACGCCCGCCCATGCGCGAACCGATGTCCGCATCCCTGAGGGCGGGTGTCGTAGAAACCTCAATGCCTGACCCGCGGGAGGCAGCGCGGAGGTCTATGGGGATTTGAGCGCTGGAGTCGTGTGCGGCGCGCCGGCGGAAGTGCGTCGCAGCAGCGTGAGCGCTGGGCGCGATGGCGTTGGTGAGGCGTGAGGATCGAGAAGCTGGCGAGCAACGGAGCCCGCAATGAGCCATGGCGGCGGCGCTGGCGCGCGTGGTCACATCGCGCGAAATCTCGCACGTTGTTTGAGCGGCGATGATGGGTGCGGGATATCGCCTTGCTCATGACGAGTCGATCCGTGCGGTGGGTACGCTGGCGCGTCACGGTGCTGCGGCGCCCGCCCACGCTCGAAGATCTCGAGCAACACCATGCGTCCGCCGCAGCATGGGCATGGCGTTGGCGAAGGCGTTAGCGTCGCGTCAGCTTCTGACGGCTGGCGGCGGCGGTGGCGCGGCTTCGAGCAAGCGGCGCGCGAGGGCGACATTGTCGGCGCGCGCGCCATTGGCGAAGAGGCCGTAATGGCGAATGCGGTGAAAGCCGTCGGGCAGAACGTGGAGCAGGAAGCGGCGGATGAATTCATCGCCGTCGAGCGTCATGAGGCCGTAGCGGTCCTGACCTTCGCGCCGATAATCCTTCCATTTGAAGGTGACGCGCCCGCCTCGAAGGCGACCAGCCGGCTGTTGGCGATGGCGACGCGATGGGTGTAGCGCGCGAGATAGGACAAGCACCTGATCGGGGCCGGCGAAGGGGCGCTTGGCGTAGACCACCCAATCGGCGCGATGGAGCGGCTTTAAGAAGGCGCGAAACGCGTCGATGTCGGCGAGAGCCGGCGTGATCGCCGAAGAAGCGCAGCGCGCCGTCGGCATGGGCGGCGACAAGCCGCTGCAGCATCAAGCGGCGAAACAGCCGCGACAGCACCCGCACCGGCAGGAAGAAATCGGGCCGGCAAGCGATCCAACTCTTGCCGTCGGGCGCGACGCCGCCGCCGGGCACGATGCAATGCACATGCGGATGATGGGTGAGCGCCGAGCCCCAGGTGTGCAGCACCATGGTGACGCCGATCTTGGCGCCGAGATGCTTGGGATCGGCGGCGATGCGTGAGCAGCGCCTCGGATGCCGCCTTGAACAAGCGCGTCGTAGATGACCGCCTTGTTGGTGTAGGCGATGTCGGCGATGGGCGCCGGCAGCGTGAAGACGACATGATAATAGGCGACCGGCAGCAAGCTCGGCGCGGCGCGCCTCAAGCCAATCATACGCGGCCGCCGCCTGACATTTGGGGCAGTGGCGGTTGCGGCATGAATTGTACGCCACATCGATGTGGGCGCAGTCCTCGCATCGGCTGACATGGCCGCCGAGCGCTGCGGTGCGGCAGGTCTCGATCGCTTCCATCACGCGCTTTTGCGCGAAGCTGAGCTGCCCCGCATGGGTGCGGCGATAGGCGGGCCCGAGGTCGCGGAAGATATCCGCGACCTCCAGGCGCTGTCGGGACAAGGCGTCGCCGCTTAGGCGGGCGGCTTGTCCTCGAACGGCAATTGCTCGAACGGGCCCGGCGCGCTCTTGGATCACCTTCGGCGACACCCGCACATAGAGCGCGCTGGTGCTCGAGCTTTTTGTGCCCGAGCAGGGCTTGGATCACGCGAATATCGACATTGTCTTCGAGCAGGTGCGTGGCAAAGGAATGCCGCAACGTGTGCAGGCTTGCCGGCTTGTCGATGCCGGCGGCGTCCTTGGCCATGTGGAAGCAGCGATTGAGCGAGCGCGTCGTCACCGGCGTGAAGCGCGACAGCCGGGATGGAAACAGCCAGACCTGGCGGGCGAGCCGTCTTCCACCACGTGCGCAAAAGATCGAGCAGGCTCGGCGAGAGCTTGGCGAAGCGATCCTTGTAGCGCTTGCCTTGCTCGACCCGGATCAGCATCTGCTTGCTGTCGATGTCGCGCGACTTTGAGATTGCAGACCTCGGCGGCGCGCAGGCCCGCGCCATAGGCGACGCTCAGCGCGGCGCGCCATTTGAGGCCTGGCGCGTGCTCCAGGATGGCGGCGATCTCGTCGGGGGTGAGCACCGTCGGAATGCGCTGTGGCGGCGTCATCAGCGAGATGAGATCGCGCGCACCGGGCTGGCGCAGCGTGACGCGGAAGAAAGAAGCGCAGAGCGATCGCATGCTGAATTGATGGTGCTGATCGACGCGCCGCCCTTCATGCAGGTGCATCTGAAACTCGCGCGCGTCATCGAAGGTAGAGATCGCCCGGCGGTTTGCCGCGTGAACTTGGCGCACGCGCGCACGACGCGGATGTAATTGCGCTGCGTCGATGGCGGCGAGGCCGCGCATCGACATGTCTTCGATCATGCGTTGGCGTAGAGGATGGATCGGATGGCGCGTCGGCCATGGGGGTCTCCCGTCTCGGGCCCGACCCGGCCAATCCAGGCGCAGCCCTCAAACAGGAGGCGACCGGGACGTCGCGCAAGCCTCGCAGGATCAGCGTCCCGCGCGAGCGGGTTAGTGCCCTTGGGATGAAGCTGTGTAAAGGCGGCGGCGCTTCATGGTTCTTCCACGCTCGCGCCCAGGGTGACGAGAAGCTCGTCCAGTTGCTCGAACGTCTCGCCCATCGCATCCGCCGCCCCGGTGCCGGCAGCGTCGAGAGCTTCCTTCGAGGGATAGAGCTCGTGCATGACCAGCAGCGTCTTGCCGCCTTTTTCCTCGAAGGTCACCGTGGTGACGGGCCCACCGTCACCACCTTCGTCATTGGTCCAGACGAGGCGCGAGTGCGGTGTCACTTCGATGTACGTGCCGAAGAACGCCATGGACTGTTGAGGCATCGTGGCCGAACACCAGACGGTACCTGCCCCCGACACGAACATCCATCTCGCAGGAAAGCAGGGACATGCCCATCGACTTCGGCACCCACCACTGCTTGAACAGCTCGGGCTTGGTCCACGCCTCGAACACGATGCGCGCCGGGCCGTTGAAGGTTCGCGTGACGACGAGCTCACGCTCGGACTTCCGTTCCACCGTCGTGCGGTTCTTCATGGGGGTGGGCTCACTATCTCTTCTTGCGTCCATCGACTTTCTCCTTCCGTTTCAATTCCTCGACAACCTTGTCCAACTCGTCGAAGCGTGCGTCCCAGAGCTGGCGGTACCTCTCGATCCACGCCGCCTCTTCCTCCAGTCGGCGCAGGCCGAGCTTGCAGGTCCGCACGCGCCCGACCTTCTCCGTGGTGACGAGCCCCGCCTGCTCCAGGACGCCGACGTGCTTCTTCATGCCCGTGAGGGTCATGTGGAACTTCTCGGCAAGCTCCGTGATCGAAGCGTCCGCACGTCCGAGCTGCTCCAGAACGCCGCGCCGGGTGGCGTCCGAGAGCGCGGCGAACGAGGCATCGAGGCGGGCTCTGATATACTGAACCATATGGTTCAGTATGTAGCGCACGGATTGGCGGCATGCAAGGGGTGCTTCAGGCAGCCGCCGTTTTCACTGGACGTGCAGGGCGCTGTCCGCTCTCAGGCGACACCTGCCGAATGTCTTGGGATCCAGCGTCCTCGTGACTCATGCGAGATGGAGGAAACTCCTCATTCGCTGAAGCTCTTCATCGAGGGCGCGCTTGAAGGCTATCTCACGCGGCGCGCTTCCGCTCACGTAGCCCAGCTCGGCCTTCAGCTGATTGTCGACGACCGACAGATTGCCCCAACCTATGATCTCATCGCGCCACAATAGGGGCAGCGCATAATAACCGCGAACGCGTTTGTTGGCCGGCGTGTAGGCCTCGAAACGATAACTCCAATTCCAGAATAGTTCGAAGCGTCGTCGGTCCCAAACCACTGGATCGAAGGGCGCGAGCAGGCGCGCGATGCCGTGATCTCCGTCATTGGGCCCCCACTTTCTCGCCCAAGGTGTTTCGCCGACGGGCCAGCACCAACGAACGCCGTCAACTTCGGCCGAAGGCAGACGAATGCGCACACGAAGCAACGCTGGACGGCATTCGAGCGCCCATTGTGGTGCGCCGCCGCGAAGCCGGCTGACTAGCTCTGACAATGTGCGTTCGGGCAGTTTTCGACGGCGAAGGCGATCGCTGGCGTCCCCACAATCCCGGCGAAGGGACGCCCAACAGCGCAATCGCCATCGGCCGGCCGCGATGCACGCTGAACCAGCGCGCCACCAAGGTCGTCGCGCTAATTATGCCGGCGTCTTGCGCGGCGATCGCCAGCGGCGGCGCCAACACGAACGCGTTCAGCCCCAAGGAGCGCGACAATTCGAGCGCCGCCAGGCTCGCGCCCATCACCATGGCGCATGCAAGCATGACCCGGCGGATCGGCAGCCGATCGAGCATCCTGTCCATGATCGGCGCCCAATAACGCTGCCGAGGCTATAGAGAATAAGCCCCTAATTGGCTTCGGCCCGCGACAGCTTAAAAGCTTCCGAGACCGGCCGCACGAAAACGCCGAAGGAATGAAACGCCGCGCCAATCACGTTGCATCGAGATCACCAGCGCGGCGGCGACAGCCAAAATAGAAGCGCGGACTTGCCGTCACGCGATCGCCTCGCGCCCTTTCAGCGTCGTGCGATGCAAGAGCCGCCCGAGGCTTCAGTGTAGGGCTGCGAGCGGTGCAGCAGGCCCGGATTGTTGAAGATCACGACATCGCCTTTTTGCCAATGATGGCGATAGGTGAATTGATCCTGGGTGCACCAATCGACCAGTTCCTGCAGCAAGGCCGCGCCCTCGTCGCGGCTGAGGCCGACAATATCATCCGCGGTTGCGCCAATGACCAGCGAGATCCGACCATCCCTTTGCCGCCAGACCAGTTTCTGCTGCTTCGGCGGAAACGCCCCGTTCCAACGGGCGAAATCCTCTGGCGTCGGATTTTTGTACATCTTGCGCCCGACCGCGGCGAGGCAGTGCCGCACGCGCAGGCCGTCCAGTTGACGCTTTTTTTCACCCGGCAGCGCCGCATAGGCCGCGAACAGATTGGCAAACTCGGTGTCGCCGCCCTCGCTGGGCGGACTCTCGCATTTCAACATCGTCGCTTTGCCCGGCGTGTCATAGGACGTGCCGTCCATGTGCCAATAATCGTTGCCCTTGACATAATCGAGCTGGCTCTTGTCGTCCTTGTCCAAGGCGATCCGATAAATGCCCTTGTCGCTCGCCGCCGAGCCGTCAGCTGTAACCGCCAGATCGTGGTTCTCGCCCAAGGCCGAGGTCAAAGCGACGAACTGATCGTCGCTCAGATGAATTTGCGGGAACACAAGCACCATGTGTCGGTTGAGCGCCTCCATAATCCGTTCCGGGACGCCCTCGCTCACCACATCCGCGGCGGCCACCTTTACAAATGCGCCAATATTGGCGGAAATCGGCTCGATCGCGATCTTGGACATGAGGTTCCTTTGCATCGGCGTGCTTTTTTTGTTCCTAAGCGAACTTCGCGCGAAACGCCAAGCGCCAACCTGCAATTGCCAAAGCCTCCAATTGATGAGCGAAACCGCCGCTAGGCGTCCAACGGGAATCTCGCGATAAGCTTGCCCCCATGTCCATTTGCGGGATCGATGAGGCGGGGCGCGGGCCGTGGGCCGGGCCGGTGGTGGCGGCGGCGGTGATGCTACCGGCGAAGGGCCGACCCAAGGGGCTGGCGGATTCCAAGCAGCTCAGCGCCGAGGCGCGCGAGCAATTGGCGCTGGCGATCCGCGCTTGCGCGATCGTCGGCGTGGGGCTGGCTTCGCCGCAGGAAATCGACCGGATCAACATTCTGCAGGCCACGTATCTCGCCATGCGCCGCGCGGTGGCGGCGCTATCGCAAGCGCCGGCCGCGGCGTTGGTCGATGGCAATGGCGCGCCCGACCTGCCCTGCCCGACCGAGACCATTATCGACGGCGACGCGCACGTGGCCTGCATTTCCGCGGCTTCGATCATCGCCAAGGTTGAACGCGACCGCATCATGGCGGAACTCTGCGCGACGTACCCTGGCTACGCGTTCGCCAAACACAAAGGCTACGGCACGCCAGAACACCAAGCCGCGCTGGCTGAACTTGGGCCGTGCGCCATCCACCGCCTGAGTTTCAAGCCAGTGCGGCTTGCCTCCCGCTCCCCCTCGATGGGGGAGCTGTCAGCGCGCGTAGCGCGATGACTGAGGGGGTGAAGCCCGCTGTCGTTTCCGGTTTGGTCTCATTGGGCTAAAACGCGCGCGCGAAGGCGCTTTGGTGTGCGAAAGTCGGGCTAACCTAGCGAGTTCAGAGTAGCCGACATCGCTCTGGTAGAGTTCGCCTTGGCGATGGCGACCTTGGGATATCCGGCACGATCAGGTTTGGCGCGGCGGCATCCCAAAACCGCGGCCTTGGCGGCTCCATTAGCGGTTGAGCCGCGGCGACGTGGGCGGTTGTTCAACCATCTGCCATTTACTGACCGACGCCCCCGGTTCCCGCATCGGGTCCGGATTGCGCCTGGTCCGCTGTGTCCGCTTCCCCGCGCGACACCACCGTGGCAACGACCAGATCGCCAGCGACGTTGAGCGTCGTGCGGCACATATCCAGGAAGCGGTCGACGCCGAGGATGATGCCGATGCCTTCGGCCGGCACGCCGACCATGGCCAGGATCATGGCGATCACCGGCAGCGAGCCGGCCGGCACGCCCGCCGTGCCGATGCCGCCGAGGATGCACACGAACATCACCATGAGCTGCTGGTTCAGCGTGAGATCGACGCCGAAGAATTGCGCCAGGAACAGCACGGTGACGCCTTCGAACAGCGCCGTGCCGTTCTGGTTGGCGGTCGCGCCCACGGTCAGCACGAAGCGGGCGATGCGGCGCGGCAGCTTCAGTTCGGTTTCCGCCGCGCGCAGCGAAACCGGCAAGGTGGCGTTGGAGGACGCGGTCGAAAACGCCACCACCATCGGCTCGCGGATCTGGGCGAAGAAGGCGAACGGGTTCTTCGCGCCCAACACCCAGCACGATCAGCGGATAGACTACGAACATGTGCAGCGCCATCGCCGCCAGCGCCACCCCGACGTAAGCCGCGAGCCGCGCCAGCAAATCCCAACCGAACAGAGCCGCGAGGTTGAACATCAGGCAAGCGACCGCGATCGGCGCGACGCGGATGACGATGCCCAAGAGCTTCATCATCACTTCGAATAGGCCGGCAATCATTTGCTGCAGCCGGTCGCTGGCCGGGCTTTTCACCAGCACCAGGCCGATGCCGAAGAACACCGCAAACACCATCAGCGGCAGCACCTGGTTGGCCGCCGCCGCCGCGAACACGTTGCGCGGCACCAGATCGAGGAAGAACTGGCCGAGATTGACGCTCGCTGGGGCGCTTTCGACAATTCCGCGCGCGCCGTCGGCGTATTGCGCCAGCAATTCGCGCGCCATCGCCTGATCGACGCCCTCGCCCGGCCGGAAATAGTTTACCAGCGCCAAGCCAATCAGAACGGCGATCGCCGAGACGAAAACGGTCATCAGCAGAGTCTTCCAGCCGACGCGGCCGAGCGCGCCGAGATCGCCCATCTCGGCGACGCCCATCACAATCGCCGAAAACAGCAACGGCAACACCAGCATGAACAAGAGGCCGAGGAAAATCTGTCCCGACCGGGCCGGTGATGTTGGCGGTCAGCCACTGCACCCAGGCGGCCTCGCCGCCGACGCTCAGATTGACCCACAGGCCGCCGACCAGCCCGGCCGCGAACCCCGCAAGCATCATCACATGCAGGGGCACGCCGCGCTTTGAACTATCCATAATTGCTCCCGGCCCAGACGGTGCGGCTCGCGGATCCGCAGGCGCGCTCCGGCCGCATCAACATGCTTCGGATACGCCGCACTAGTGTATCGGGCCGCTCAGATCAATCTCCGGCGCCGCTAGCCGGGCAAAGCACAAAGCGGAAAGACCGGCCTGCCCGCTTGATTTTGCCGGAGCGCACGGAGTTGCATCTGTCCCGCTTAGCCGGCCTTTGAGTTCGGCGACAGCGAAAATCGCCCGCTTGATTTTGCCGGCCGGCGCGGAGACAAGGCGTTAGAGGTTAAACATATGAACGCGCTGCGCGCTGCGATCGGCATTTGCGGTTTGGCCCTTTTGGGCTTGGGTCTGTGGGCGGCGTTTGCGCTCAAGGACTTGCACGGATCGTTTTTCGAACAAGTCGCGGTTCTGACCACGCTGCCCTGGGGGCTGGCGGCGCTGGCGGACCTCTATGTCGGGTTCATCCTGTTGGCGACGCTGGTTTTCCTGACCGAGCGCTCCTGGCTGGCGGCGCTATTCTGGGCCGCGCCGATATTCATCCTGGGCAATATCTGGGCGGCGCTCTGGCTGCTGATCCGTTTGCCGCATCTCGCCCAGCGCCTTGCCAAGCCAAACTAGTGTCCTGAACCAGAAATTCGCATCAGCCCTCCATCATCAGCTGGCGAATTTCTGAATCGCCACACGAGACGCCTAGAATAGCTCGCGCAGCACCTCAGCCAGCAGCCGGCCCTCTACCTCGCGCGGCGAGCCTTCGCGCCAGGCGATCGCAATCGAGCGGCCTATCGCCGGCGCCGAGAACGAGCGCACAGCCACCGGCGCGCCAAGCGCCGCGCCGGAATCGGCGGCCAATTTGGGCAGCAATGTCACCCCCATGCCGCCCGCGACCAATTGCACCAGCGTGTGCAAACTGGTCGCCGCGACATCCGTCGCGTTGCGCGCGCGAGGCAGACTGCACACCGACAACGCGTGCTCGCGCAGGCAATGGCCATCCTCGAGCAAAAGCAAATCCTCGCTTCTCAAATCTTCAGGCGACAAGGAATTGCGCGCCGCCAGCGGATGCGCGCTAGGGCACAGCAACAGGAATTCGTCCTCCGCCACGGGCGCCGTCGCAATTCCCGGCGCCGCATAGGGAAGCGCGATGATCGCCGCGTCTAGCGTGCGGGCGCGCAAAGCGTCCAGCAGCCTGGCGGTCGTGTCCTCGCGGACCGCCAGGCGCAAATGCGGAAACCTGCCGGCGAGCAGCGGCAAGGCGCGCGGCAGCAGGAACGGCGCAATGGTCGGGATCGCGCCGACGCGGAAGCGGCCATGCAGGGGCTTGCCCCCGGCATGGACGGCGCGGACCAATTCCTCCACTTCCGCCAGCGCCCGGGCGCCGCGCTCGGCGGCCTCTTCGCCAGCCGGCGTCATCACCGCACCCGTCGAGGCGCGTTCGACCAGAACCGCCCCCAGCGCCGCCTCTAATTCCTTGATCCCGGCGGAGAGCGTTGGTTGGGTGACGCCAACCGCGTCCGCCGCGCCGCCGAAGCTGCCTTCCGCCCGCAGCGCCGTCAGGAATTGCAGCTGCCGCAGCGTTGGCAACGAAGAAGCAGGAAGCCGGCTCACTATAGAGATCCTCTATTTGTGAATGGATTTATGATTGATCTTGCCCGCGAACAAGGCTCAGTTTTGTGGCTGGGTACCGAGGCACGTTCATGAGCGATTTCGACGCCGTCATCGTTGGCGCTGGCGTGATCGGCTTGGCCAGCGCTTATGCGCTCGCCCGGCGCGGGCAAAACGTCCTCGTCCTCGAGCGCCTGACCCATATCGGCGCCGGCGTTTCCTCACGCAATTCCGAAGTGATCCATGCCGGCCTGCATTATCCGACCGGCTCGCTAAAAGCGCGGCTCTGCGTCGAAGGGCGGCGCGCGCTCTACGCATTCCTGGACGCGCATCATGTCGCCCACCAAAAATGCGGCAAGCTCATCGTCGCAACCGAGGAAAGCGAAATCCCCGCGCTGGAACACCTCGCGCGCCAGAGCGAAATCAATGGCGTCGAGGGCGTGCGCTGGCTGAGCGGGGCGCAGGCGCGCGCGCTTGAGCCGCAACTCCGCGCCGTCGCCGCGCTGGAAAGCGTGGAGAGCGGGGTGATGGACGCGCATGGTTATATGCTCGCGCTTGAAGGCGAGATTGAATCCCATGGCGGCGCGATCGCGTTGAACGCGCCGTTCCTCGGCGCGGCGCGCAGTATCGAGGGCTTTGACATTCGCATCGGCGGCGAGAGCCTGACAATGATAAGTGCGCGTCGATTGATCATCGCCGCCGGCCTGGGCGCGCAGGCGTGCGCGCGCGCCATTGAAGGCTTTCCGGCGGCTCAAATCCCCGCTCTGCATTTGGGCAAGGGCAATTATTTCGCGCTGCAAGGAACCAAGGCCCCGTTCACGCGCCTGATCTATCCCCCGCCAATTCCTGGCGCGCTTGGGACGCATTATCGGCGCGACCTCGGCGGCGTCGCCCGCTTCGGGCCCGACCTCGAATGGGTCGACGCGGAGGACTACACTGTCGATCCAGCCCGCGCGGCGAGTTTTTATGCGGCGGTGCGCCGCTTCTGGCCCGCCCTCCCCGACGGCGCCCTCGCTCCCGACTATGCCGGCATCCGCCCGAAGCTGCACGGCCCGGGCGATCCCCAAGGCGATTTCGTCATCGCCGATGAAAGCGCTCACACCATCGCCGGCCTCGTCTGCCTGTTCGGCATCGAAAGCCCGGGGCTGACATCATCGCTGGCGATTGGCGAAGACGTAGCTACGCGCCTTTGCGACGCCTAAAGGCGCGGAAGCGGCGCCTCGGAGATCCCGAGGCGCCGCCTAAAGTTGGTTCAGAACTTCTGTGAGTACCGCGCCACAAGCCGGTCCTCGTAAAGTTCCTCGCGCGCGACGCTCAACTCGACGTTGACCAAGAAAGTGGCATCTCCACGCGTTAGCGACAGACCGAGGTTCAACTCACCCCAGAGATTGTCCCGCTCGGCGCCGGGCAGATAGAACCCGGAATCTGGGACCGCTGCGAAGCGCGCCCAAACGCCGTCTTCATCGCCGGCTAGATTTGCCACCACCGACGCCTCCATTTGAGGCGACAAACGCCACCCCGATTGCAGCAGGAACTCGCCGTTGAGCCGCGCACCGGCGCGCGCCTCGAAACGATCGATAACGAGATCGTCAAAGGCAAGGGCCGCCTCTCCACCGGTTTCCGTGTAGCCGCCCAAGCGCATCGAGGACCGCTCCAAGGAAACGCGCGGGATAAGCGTTACCGCATCGGTGAGATCGAGCATGATCCCGCTCTCCACCGCGGCGAGCATAAGGTCGCCCTCCGAGTCGCCAAACATGCGGTAATCAAGTTCGCCGACCGCAAACCTGCGTTCGGTCGCGCTCGTGCTGGCTCCTGCCCCCAATATGCTGGAGATGTAAGCGCCGCTGTCGAACCTGTAGACACCGTAGATCGCCGACTGGGCCAGTTCGCTGGCGGCGGACGCAACCTTGTCAGGCTGCCGCGCGCCGCCGCGCGAATAGGCGGCCGCCACACCGATGGTCCAGTGATCGAACGTCTGCTCGACGCCCCCCGCCATGCGCCAGCTTCGCAAACTCTCGTCGGACGACAGCGAGGTCCTGCCAGACACCGCCGACGTTTGAGCGTCTTCGTAGCCGCCAGTGAAGAACGCGCTGACGCCCGCCGGCAGGTCGGCGACGTTACGCGTTTCCGTGAGCATCGCGCCGATCGCCAAATCTGGCGCCGCTTGCAACCCCGCATCGCCCCCGAACGCTAGAATATCGGATGGCGAGCCCATCAGCGACAGCCCCATGGGCGCTCCGTCAGCATCCGCAAGCAGCAACAGCCGATCCTGAAGCGTGTCGGCGAAACTGGAATCCTGCAGCGCCATCAGTCCGCGAACGTCGAGCAGCGACGCTGGCGAAAGATCGGAAAACGCCCTCAGGGCGGAGCCGCCGTCCAGGAGATCCAACTCGCCGTACAGATTGTACAGGTCGTTGTAATGGCCCTCCCGCAGGTCATCCAGCGCCCGCGCAAAGGATCGCGCGTGCCCGTCGAAGTCATCATTGTCCGAGAACCTCCCCGCTCTCAGGCGAACCGAGACGGAACTGGCCAGATAACTGAGTTCGGGCCGTAAATTGCCAAGCCGGCCGTTCGCTTCATCGAACGCGCCCATGACCGAGCCATCGGCAAGTACGAAGACAAAGGACTGCCCATCGCGCGGCGACGGGCCGCGGTGGGCGCGCGTGAACCAAACGTCGCCGCCGACCGAGATGTTGCCGGCAGTGCCTTGCAGCGGATCGGCAAGCACACGCAGTAGGTCGCCGCCATTGCGCCCGAGTTCGATCAGCAATTCCGTCCCCGAAGCGAGAACGACATCGCCCTGGATGCTGAGCATGCCAACGCCTTCGAACTCTCCCGGCGCGATAACGCTGTTCACCGAGGTGAGGAATGTCGGGTTGAGCGTGCCTCGGCCGGTGACGATCGCCTCGATGAGCAACGCTTCGCCGGAATTGATCCGCCCATCGACTTCCAGGAACCCGTTGCCAATTGTGAAATCGCTGTGCACGTTCAGCACGCCATTGCTGCGCACATCCAGCGCCGTGAAATAGCCGTCCATGTTGAAACGATCTATCGTCACCGCGTCGTTCAAAGAGGTGAGGCCCGGCGCATTGAGAGTAACGTCGTAATAACGCGCCCTTGTGTGCAAATTCGCATCCGCGCTGTTGATCGGCTCGACGTTGTTGGGCACGAAATTCGTCGATCCGGGACCGCCGGCGGTCACGATCATCGTACCGTTGCCAGTTGGCGCCCCTGGCCCGTCGAAAGTGTTGCACGACTGCTCCAGGAAGCAGACGGTGCCAAACTTGTCGACAGCGCCGTCCGCGCCGCCCTGGTTGGTGTCGGGAACGCCGGTCAGCAATTCGCCATTAGGCCCAATGATTGCGTAGTTCGGATCCATGTCCTGGACCCAGTGGCCCGGATCGGTCCAATTGCCGTAACCGCGCTTCGCCGACGCATAGACGTATGGGTTGTTCTGGACGATCTCCTCCCAAAACGGAAACAGCGGCGGATAGACGTTGAATTGTCCGTAGGTGCTGATGCCGCCATTGAAAGACAAGCTGCCGGTAAGAACGCCGGCGACGACGGGTCTGTCCCAGCGCTGATCTATGACAAGCGGCCCGCCAGAATCGCCTCCCGCGGTGGCGCCTTCATTGGGCAAGGCAGCGCCGCCAAGCCCATTGAAATCATAATAACCATTGTTGCGACCGCCAGGAGGCGCCGTGTTGGTGAAGAAATTGGCTGGCAAATTGTTCGGGTCGTGGTCCGGATCGTCGAAATCCATCCAATAGATGGGATGGTGGTGCGTCAGGAATTGCGTGTTCCCTGGACCGCCAATGGCGTCGCTGCTGACCCAGTCGCGCGTCGATATCAGCGCATCGAGCATGTTTTCAGCCGCGCGGCGGCGATAATCGATGCCCGCGAGGCTGCCTATGCCAGACAGCCCCACACCCGCACCGCCGTAACCGGTGATGGTGGCGTGGGTCGGTCCATCAAGCGGCGAGAACAACAAGGTCCAGGTGGGAATGTTTTCGGCGTGGGTATCCAGCGTAACAAGGGCGATATCGCCGTTGGCGAATTCACCGCCGCCCCCAAGGGCGACCGGTTGCGATCCGGTGTTGTACCAAACCTGGTTGGCATTGTAGATGGAGAGGGCCACATTGGTGTTAAAGCTGGAATTGCGCCACGTTTCGTAGGCGCCCGCTCCGACCGCGCAGCCGTTCACGGGGACGCCGAGGCAGCGATTGGTGGAGCCGAAGCCAAAACTCAGCGGGATGCCGGTCGAGGTTACCGTCAATCCACCCGTGGCGAACGGCCCATTGACGCCGCCGCCCGTCCCGGTGCGGCTGCCGTACATGTGCGCTGGCGAATTGTACACGCAGTGCGCGGCGGTGATGACGGTGCGAGGATTGATTAGTGTGCCGCTGCAGAGGGCAAGACCGGCGGCGGCCGGGCCGGTTTGAATGAACGCAATCTGCTGGCCGACGCCATTGATCTCACCCGCTGGCGAAAGCACGTTGGGCGAATTGGAATACGCGCTGCCAGTCGTCAGGCTGCCAGGCCCGAGCGGGACGGTGTGGTTTGCGACAATCTGCTCCGTCGCTTCGGGCGCCACTCCGAAGTCGCCCGCAGATTGCGCTTTGGCCGTTCCGCCAAACGCCATGGCAAGCGTCAACGACAATACGGACGCAGTCATATTGAGCGCACTGCGCCCTTTCAGAAACGTCATCTTGGATTCCCTCCACTATTAGGGGCGACTGAGGGTCGCCTTTTCTCGGTGGGCTATCCGGGTCCGCTGGCGTCCAGTCCGTCAAGTAGGAAAAAGATTCGTTAATTGAAATTAACGGCCATTTCGCGAACGAACGCAATTGCGCGGCAACTTCACGACGAAAGCGGCCATTTGCGATGAACCGCGTTTGACCCCGGCGTACGTCTCGTTTAGAAGCGTCGCCCGCGCCAAGCTTTGCTTTGCGCTTTGACCGGCACAGGCGCTTTCAAGAAAAGCGCCGGAGGCTGGCGAGGCACCCCGCCCGACGTGATCGTCCGGCGGGGCGAAGTGCGTTTGGATTGCTCCCGGTCGCCGCGCGACCAGGTTTAGAGGATTTGACCAGGATCGCATGCGATCCTGGCGGAGAGAAAGTTTGTTCGAGGCCCTTACCGATCGCCTTTCCGGCGTGTTCGACAAGCTCACCGGGCGCGGCGCGCTGAGTGAAGCGGACGTCGAAGCGGCGCTGCGCGAGGTGCGCGTGGCGCTGCTGGAGGCGGATGTTGCGCTGCCCGTAGTGAAGGATTTCATCGCCAAGGTGAAAACCGAGGCGGTGGGCGAAGCCGTGATCAAATCGGTGAAGCCCGGCCAACAGGTCATAAAAATCGTCCACGATGCGCTGATCGACATGCTCGGCGGCGATGCGCCGCCCGAAGCGCTGCGGATTACCGGCGAGCCGCCCAATGTCATCATGATGGCCGGCCTTCAAGGCTCCGGCAAAACCACCACCAGCGCCAAGATCGCGCTGCGCCTAACCAAGACCGACAAGCGCCGCGTGCTGATGGCCTCGCTCGACGTGCGCCGGCCGGCGGCGATGGAGCAATTAGCCACGCTCGGCAAATCCATTGGCGTCGATGTGCTGCCGATCCAGGCGGGGCAATCGCCGGCCGAGATCACCAAGCGCGCCCTTGGGGCCGCGCGCGTCGGCGGCCATGATGTGCTGATCCTCGACACTGCCGGGCGCACCAGCATCGACGAAGAGATGATGGCGGAAGCCGCCGAAATCGCCCGCATCGCCAAGCCGGCGGAGACCCTGCTGGTCGCTGACAGCTTGACCGGTCAGGACGCGGTGGAAACCGCGCGGCGGTTTCACGAGCGCCTGCCGCTCACTGGACTTGTGCTCACCCGCGCCGATGGCGATGGGCGCGGGGGCGCCGCGCTCTCGATGCGCGCGGTCACCGGGCTGCCGATCAAATTTCTCGGCGTTGGCGAGCGCACAGACGGGCTTGAAATGTTCGACGCCCGCCGCGTCGCCGGGCCGCATTCTCGGCCAGGGCGATATTGTCGGGCTGGTTGAAAAAGCGGCTGAAAATGTCGATCGCGCGGAAGCGGAAAAGCTCGCCCGGAAGATGGCCAAGGGCCGCTTCGACTTCGAGGACATGGAAAAGCAACTGAACCAGATCATCCAGATCGGCGGCCTCAAGGGCGTCATGGGCATGTTGCCTGGGGCGCAGAAGATCAAAGCCCATATCAGCGATTCCCAGCTCGATGACGGCCAAATCCGCCGCCAGATCGGCGTCATTCGCTCCATGACCCCAGCGGAGCGGCAAAAGCCGGACCTGATCAATGGCCGCCGCCGCGCCCGCATCGCCCGCGGAGCCGGGGTGGATGTCGCCGAGGTCAATCGGCTGCTGAAAATGCACCGCAACATGGCCGACATGGCCAAGGCCATGGGTAAGGGAAAAATGCCCTTCGGCATGCCGGGCGGGCCCGGCGGACTTGGCGGCGGACCCGATATCGAGGCGCTCAAGAATTTGGGCGCGGGTAGGCAACCCGGCGGATTACCGGGACTGCAAGGAATCCCGGGCGGAGGTCTGCCAGGTCTTCCCGGAAGCACTAAAAAAGGTTAAGAGTTCAAAGGAGAAGCGTAAAAATGTCATTGAAAATCCGTCTCGCCCGTGGCGGCGCCAAGAAGCGTCCGTTCTACTCCATAGTTGTAGCCGACAGCCGCAGCCCTCGTGATGGGCGATTCATCGAGAAGGTAGGCACATACAACCCTATACTGAAATCCGACGATCCAGCCCGGGTCACCCTGAAGCTTGAGCGGATCGCGGACTGGATGAAAAAAGGCGCCCTCCCCACCGACCGCGTCGCTCGGTTTTTGGATCAGGCGGGGGTCATGAAACGCGAAGCCCGCAGCAACCCAAACAAAGCCCAACCTGGCAAGAAAATGCAGGAGCGCGCAGCTGCGGGCGCGCCTGCCGCCGAGGTGGTGACGGAGGCCTAAATACTTGCCCGAAAAGAACATTATCCCGAGCGCCCAAGCGGCGGTGCGTGCGGCGCCTGCACTCAAAAAGCCCGCGCCAGCGCCAAAGCCGGCCAAGCCGGCGGCCCAAGCGCCGGCTGCGCCGAAGCTCGCCGCCAAAGCGCCGCTTGCCCCAGCCGCCAAGGCGCCGCCTGCGGGAAAGAAGTGGGCAAGCCCGCGCCGATCGTTCAACAGCCGGTCGCCGCCGCCAAGGCGGCGCTGGCTAAACCCAAGGCTGCGCCATCCGCCCCGGTCAAAGTGGCTGAATTGGTAGCGGCGCCTGCGCAGGCCAAGCCCGCGACGGCAAAAAAGGCGCAAGTCGCGGCGCCGCCAAAACCGGTTGCGCCGGTAAAACCTGCGCCCAAGCAAGCAAGCAAAGCGCCGGCAAAAGCGGCGCCGCCTATAAAGCCAGTCGCCAAAACCGCGGCGAAGGCGAAAGTGTCGCCGCCGCCAGCGCCCGTTCACAAGCCGATCGCCAAGCCCGCGCCCGCGGGGAAAAAGGCCAGCGCAAAACCGGCGCCAGAGCAAAAGGCGCCGCCGGCGCCGAAACCGGCTGCGGCCGCCAAGCCGGCGCCTGCAGTGAAAAAGGCGAGCGTCAAGCCGGCGCCAGCGCCGAAGATCGCGCATGCGGCTAAGGCTTCGCCAAAACCTGCCCCCGCGCCCAAAGCGAGTGTAAAGCCCGCGCCGGCCCCCAAACCAGCGCCTCCCCCAAAAGCGGCCAAGAGCGCCCCCAAGGCGAAGCCGGAAAAGCCGCCGAAACTGGCCCCGGTTGCGGCGGCCTTGGCCAAACCGATGCCAGTAAAGCCAATGGCGGTCGCTGCGGGCCGCGCCCTACCCTTGTCCCGCACCGCGCCGGTTCGGGTCGCGCCGAAGCCGCTGGTCGCGCCAAAACCCTTGGCTGCCGAACCTGAAATTATTGGAGATTTGCAAGCCGTGCCCGCTTTCAAAGGCAAGGCCAACAGCGCCAAGGGCATGGTCCTGGTCGGGGCGATCGCCGGCGCTTTTGGGGTCAAGGGTGAAGTGCGCCTGCGCGCTTTCACTGACCGGCCGAGTGGCGTGATCGCCTACGGTCCGCTCTATGGCGAAGACGGTAAAATCCTGCTCAAGCCGAAAAGCTGGCGCGAACTTAAGGACGGCGTCGCCGTGGTCGCACCCGAGGTCAAGACCCGTGAGCAAGCCGAGAAAATGCGCGGAACACGGCTTTACGTGCCGCGCGCAAACCTGCCGGCGCCGGCGGAGGACGAATTCTATGTCGTCGATTTGCTGGGTTGCCGCGCCGAAGCCATCGATGGTCAGGTGCTCGGCGACATTGTCGCGGTGTGGAATTTCGGCGCTGGCGACATCATCGAGTATCGGCCCCCCAATGGCGGACCCAATGTGCGGATCACCTTCACTAGGGACACCACGCCTTTGGTGGATTTGACCGCCAAGCGCGTCGTGCTCGATCCGCCGGCGGCGGAGGCGATGGAGAAATGATGCGGGTTGCAGCAGCTGACTAGTCAGACTAGACTGCTCGAATGGCCACCTGGCAACTCCAAACTGCGAAAGCCAAGCTGAGCGAACTTCTCCGTGCGGTACGTGAACACGGGCCGCAAGTGATTTCCGTGCGCGGTAAGGAGGAATATTTGGTGATACGCCAGTCCGAGGCGCAGGCGCAAACAGCGCCCCGCCCTAAGCCCAAATCACTCCGTGAATTGCTCGAGCCCATCCGAGGACTTGGCGACGAGTTGGATGAGCAAATTCGTGGGGTGCGAGAAGAACAAGCGGCGTACAAGCAAGACGACGAAGTTTGATGTTTCTGGTCGATACTAACGTTGTCTCCGAGGCTAGCAAAACTCGCCCAACCCACAGGTATTGGCATGGTCGGCGCGCAGCGCCGACGCCACCTTCATCAGCGCGATCACGATCGGCGAGGTCACAAAAGGCATTCACCTCCTGCCGCTGGGAAGCCGTCGCTCTCACCTCGCGCACTGGCTAGTTCTGCTGAGTTCAGAGGAACTAAACGCTCGCATCCTTCCTATCGACACAGCGGTTGCGGCGGAATGGGGCCGGTTGCAGGCGCGGTTGCGGCGAACGCTGCCGTGCGCCGATTCCTTGCTTGCAGCGACGGCGCGGGTGTACGGTTTGACAGTGGCGACACGCAACGAACGTGACTTCGCAGATTTCGGCGTCTCCATTGTCAACCCCTGGAGGCTGTGATGTTCGCGGCATCCGTCATCACGCTGTTCCCCGAAGCTTTCCCCGGCACGCTGGGCTTGTCGCTGATCGGCAAGGCGTTGCGCGAGGGCGCGTGGTCGCTGGAGACGGTGCAGCTGCGCGATTTTGGCGTTGGCGCACACAAAAGCGTGGACGACACGCCCGCTGGCGGCGGCGCCGGCATGGTGATCCGCGCCGACGTGGCGGCGGCGGCGATTGACTCAGTCGCCGGCGGAAGGCCGCTCATCTACCTCACCCCGCGCGGCGAGCAATTCAGCCAGGCGATGGCGCGCGAATGGGCCGCCGGGCCGGGGCTAGTGCTGTTCTGCGGACGCTTCGAGGGGCTCGACGAGCGCGCAATCGAAGCCCGCGGCATGCGCGAAGTGGCGGTCGGCGAAGCGGTGCTGGCGGGGGGAGAAGCGGCAGCCTTGGTGTTGCTTGAAGCTTGCGTGCGGCTTCTGGCGGGCGTGCTGGGCAACGAAGCCTCGATCGTGGAAGAGAGCTTCGCGGACGACTTGCTCGAGCACCCCCAATACACCCGCCCACGCGAATGGGAGGGCAGGCAAATCCCCGATGTGCTGCTTTCTGGCGATCATGCCAAAGTGGAGGCGTGGCGGCGCGCCGAGCGCGAGCGGATTACCCGCTCGCGCGGACGCAATCACTAATGCTGGACGGCCGGGCTCCCCAGGCTCGTCCGGATATTATTATCGAGCCGGGATATCCACCTGTTGTAGTTACGGTGGATGTGACCATCGCTGTATTCCAGGCCCTGGCTATCGCGATAGTCGATCGAGAAAAATCCGCATCATAGCTCACGGTGATTTCGGCGTGATGCGAGCGCACATTTATAAACGCATCGACCGCGCCCGGCCGGCGTTCGGATATTTCCCAACCGCGACGGGTCAACGCCAACTCGATGGCCGGTCCGGGGTCTTGCCCCTGCGCTCGGGCGCCGATGGGAGCGTCGCGAATATTCAACACTTGCGCCGATGTGCATGCGCCCAGCGCAAGTGCGGCAAGCGCGAGCGCGGCAAGAGTACCTTTAAAATTGGCCATGTATCGTCCCTCCAAACGGAGCAATTCTAGCGCTCCTTCCTTCGTCCTGCAAATGCGCGTCGAGGAAATCCAAGAACGCGCGCCAGTCGGCGGGAATGATGCCGTGGCCGCCGCCGCGTTGGAAATAGACCAGATCGCCGGAGAAATCCGCCGCCTCGCGCGACGATTGCGCCAGGCCGGGCGAACCCAGGAGCGCGTATGCCGAATGCGCCCCGCGCAGCGAGGCAAATGATCCCGCCGGATCGGACCAGCCATCGCCTCGCCCGTTGCCCAGGAATACAGGCCGCGGCGCGTTGAGGGCGATGAGTTGGTGCTGATCGACGCTCAGCGGGGAAATCTCTGTTAGATTCGGCGCGAACCAAAAGCTGTAATTTTTTAGAATTTGATCGCGCCGCTCGCCGCGATCGCTGGCCGTGGGTGAAGCGCCAAAGCGCCCCGATTGGTGTGAAATCACCGCGGCGAAACGGTCATCGAACGCGCCGGCAAGCAAGGCCGCCTTGCCGTGGCGCGAATGACCCCAGATGGCGATGCGGCCGGCGTCGAACCGCGGATCGGCGGCCAGCACGTCATAGGCGCGCGAATACAACGCCGCCCACGCCGCCAAGACGCCGGCGCGCGGCGATCCGCCAAGCGCCGCCAAAGCCGGCGCTGCAGCATTGGAATCGGCAAACATTTCGCCGGGATAAAAACTCGCCAGCGCATAGCCGCGCGCCATGATCTCGGGAATTGGCGGCGTGCTGATATGGCGGCCAAGGATCATTTTGATGATCGGCGTCATCATGCCGGGTTCGCATTCGCCGGGGACTGGCGACACCGCAAGGTTGCTCGCCTCGCCTGGCAGGAATGCGCTATTGCCGCAAAATGTCTGCATCGCAATCAAGGGCAGCGGGCCGTTAGAACTCGGCGGCGTGACCACCAACATATGGAAACGCGCCGGCGCCTCGCCGAGCGCGATTTCCCACTCCTCGACCAGCGCCGAACCCGCCAAGTCCGGAACATTTATCACCGCGCCGCTGCATGACCTGTGCGGCCGGCAGCGAGGGCAATTGGCCGTAGATCTCGCGCTGGAACGCCGCGCGCAGCAGCGGCGCCCGGCGTTCACGCCAGGCTGCGGCATCGGTCACGGCGGGGTCTTCGCCAAACGCCGCGAGCACTTCGGGCGCGACGATCTGCGCGGAGGCGCTGTCGAAGTCTGAAGCTGGCCGCACCGCTAGCCAAACCGCGCTCACGACCGCGACGACCACAAGGGTTATTCCAAGCCGCCAGCGCTTCATACGGTTTTCCTCGCTAACCTGTGCGGGTTCGCATTAACATAGACTAGGCAAGCGCGCAGCAACGCCCAAAGTCGGCCTGAATTGGGGAGCATTGCTGCAGTGACAATTCGGAGTTGCAGTTTGCGCGTGTTTTTTCTCTTCTTGGCCATGGCCGTCACCGCGCCGGCCTTGGCGCAGCCCTCCTTGGCCGGGGCGACCGACGCCGCCAGCGTCAGCCGTTTGCTCGGAGCGATCTGGCGACCCCTGCCGGCGACTGGCTCTGGATCGCCGCAAGCGGCTTTCCTTGCCGCGTGCGAGGGGGCGATCGAGGAAATGGCGGCGCTCGACCTCAGCCTACCCGAACAATTGACCCCGGAAGCCTTGGCGCCCGTGCGTACGCCGCACAGCTTGGTCATTATCCCGACCGAGGAGAATCCCGCCGACGTTTTTGTGTTTCCCAGCCCCGAACTGAGCGCGATCGCCAGCGGCCTTGGCCAATTTCACCTTGACCCGGCAGGCGCGGGCCGGGTGGTGCTACGCGACGCGGCGGGCGCAGAGACCCAATTGCAGCTCGGCTTGGCGGCCGGAAAAACGCTCATGCGCGTGCGCCCGCCGGGGCAGGCCGCCGCGCAACTCTTCGTCGGCTGCGCGCCAACCACGCATTAAGAGCCCCCTCGACAGACTGGCCCGCTTCCCCTATACGCGCCGCTTCCCTTTTCCTCAAAGCGCCCGCTTGGGCAGCTAGGGCTTACTGTGCGCTCATGAACCTGATCCAGACCCTCGAACAAGAAGAAGTCGCCCGCATCACCAAGGGCAAGACGATCCCCTCCTTCGATCCCGGCGATACGCTGCGCGTCAACGTCAAGATCAAGGAAGGCGACCGCGAACGGGTGCAAGCTTATGAGGGCGTGTGCATCGCCCGCTCCGGCGCTGGCCTTAACGCCAATTTCACCGTCCGCAAGATCAGCTTTGGCGAAGGCGTGGAACGGGTGTTTCCGCTCTACTCGCCGACCGTGGATTCGGTGGACGTTGTGCGCCGCGGCAAAGTCCGCCGCGCCAAGCTCTATTATCTGCGCGACCTGCGCGGCAAATCCGCTCGCATCGTCGAACGCGCCGGCGGCGCGCGCGAAGATGCATTCGTCGGCGAAGCCAAAGACGCGAATAGCGCCACCCCGGACCGCCGGCTTCCAGCCGGCAAGCGCTATCCCACAGGCCAGTGAAAGTTGAACCGGATTATGCTGGCTGGAAGCCGGCGGTCCGATCGGGTGGCGCTTGACGTTCCCGGCAGGCGCCCTCACCTCATCCCCGCCATGGACGCGCCCGCCCCCTCCCCGCGTACGGATGTCGAGTTGATCACTCTCGGCTGCCGCCTCAACACTTATGAAAGCGAAGCCATGCGCGCGCTGGCGGGCGAAGCGGAGCTGGCCAACGCGGTGATCGTCAACACTTGCGCGGTGACCGGCGAAGCCGTGCGCCAGGCGCGGCAAGCCATCCGCCGCGCGCGGCGCGAGCGGCCGGACGCCGAGATCATCGTCACCGGCTGCGCCGCGCAGATCGACCCACAAAGCTTTGCCGCCATGCCGGAAGTAAGCCGCGTGATCGGCAACACGGAAAAAATGCGCGCGACCAGCTTCGCGCCGAGCGAAGTGCGCGTGTCGGTCTCAGATATCATGGCGGTGCGCGAAACCAGCCCGCACCTGATCGATGGCTATGCCGAGCGCACGCGCGCCCATGTACAAGTGCAAAATGGCTGCGACCATCGTTGCACGTTCTGCATTATCCCCTATGGACGCGGAAATTCGCGCTCAGCCGCCGCCGGCGATGTGGTGACGCAAGTGCGCAACCTTGGTCGATAACGGTTACCGCGAAATCGTGCTCACCGGCGTCGATCTCACCTCGTGGGGCGCCGACCTGCCAGGCGCGCCCAATCTGGGAGCGCTGGTGGCGCGCATTTTGAAACTGGTTCCCGATCTGCCTCTGCTGCGCCTCTCCTCGCTCGACGTGATTGAGATGGACGCGCAATTGTTCGAGCTTGTCACTGGCCATGAGCGGGTCGCGCCTTACCTGCATCTATCGCTGCAGCACGGCGACGATTTGATGCTGAGGCGCATGAAGCGGCGCCACTCGCGCGCCGAGGCAATAGCCTTGTGCGAAAGGCTGAAGCGCACACGCCCCGAAATCGCGCTGGGCGCCGATCTGATCGCCGGCTTCCCGACCGAAGAGGAGAGCCATTTCGCGGGCGCGCTGTCGCTGATCGAAGCTTGCGCGCTTTCCTTCGTGCACGCCTTCCCATTCAGCCCGCGCGCGGGGACGCCAGCCGCGCGCATGCCGCAAGTGGAGCGCGGCACCGTGAAAGAACGCGCCGCGCGCCTGCGCGAAGCCGGCGCAGCGGCGTTGGCGCGGCACCTGGATGCGTGGGTCGGACGCGAAGCCGAAGCGCTGGTGGAACGCGATGGCTTTGCGCGGCTGCAGGATTTTACGGGCGTTGTCCTCCCCCGTCCCCTGGTGGGGCGGGGGCAGGGGGTGGGGGGCGTGCAGGATGTGGCGCAAGCGGCGCTGCCGCGCCATTTCCTGAGCGCCCCCCCTCCCTGCTCTCCCCCACAAGCGGGGAGGGTTTCCTGCTTCGCGCGCCTGCGCTTTACCGGCCACAACGGTGCGCATCTGATCGGCGCGCCGGCATGATTTGGAGTTTGTTCAACAAGAAAAAGCCGGAGCAACAGCAGGCAGAGTCCGCCGGACTGTTTGACGGCTTGCGAAAATCTTCCGCCAAGCTCGCCGAAACCATCGGCGCGGTGTTCACCAAGGAAAAACTCGACGCCGCCGCGCTCGCACAACTCGAAGAAGCGCTGATCGCCTCCGACATGGGCGCGCCGGCGGCGGCGCGCATCGCCGGCGCGCTTGCGGACCGGCGGTTCAGCAAGGAAAACGCCGCCGCCGAGGCGCGCGAAGCGTTGGCGGTGGAAGTCGCGAGCGTGCTGAAGCCGCGCGAGGCCGCGCTCGATCTCAACAGCGGGGCCAAGCCGCGCATCGTGCTGGTAATCGGCGTCAACGGTTCGGGCAAAACCACCACGATCGGCAAGCTGGCGAAAAACCTCACCGATTCCGGCGCCAAGGTCGTCATCGGCGCCGCCGACACGTTTCGCGCCGCGGCAATCGAGCAATTGCAAGTCTGGGCCGCGCGCGCGGGCGCGACGTTTGTCGCCTCGGCGCAAGGCGCCGATGCCTCGGGCGTGGCCTATGAGAGCGTCGCGCGCGCCAAGGCGGAGAACGCCGACGTGGCGCTGATCGACACCGCCGGGCGGCTGCAAAACAAATCCGAACTGATGGCGGAACTGGCCAAGATCGTGCGGGTGATGCGCAAGCTCGACGAAGACGCCCCGCACGAGACGCTTTTAGTGCTCGACGCCACCGTCGGCCAAAACGCGCTCTCGCAAGTGGAAAGCTTCCGCTCGGTGACCGAGATCACCGGCCTGGTGATGACCAAGCTCGACGGCACCGCCAAGGGCGGCGTGCTGGTGGCGCTGGCTGAGCGCCACGCCATCCCGATCCACTTTGTTGGCGTGGGGGAGAAGGCCGAGGATTTGCAGAACTTCGACGCGGAACGCTTCGCCCGCGCGCTGGTCGGGATTAGTTGAGTTTGTTCGACACGTCGATTGGAGCGGAGCAGAAGCACTCTTGGCGCGACGCGTGAAGCGCGCCACACTGTCGGGCATGACAGACCTCGCCGCCGCCCGCATCCAGACTGTTCGCGACCACATGGCGCTTGAGGTCACCCATGATTGGGACGGCGTCATCGCCACCTTCGCGCATCCGCGCTACGAGATGCATGGCGGCGGCCAGGTGTTCGACGGCGAAGCCGCCGTGCGCGCTTATTTCGCCGCTTCGCGCACGCCCTTCCCCGACCAGGGCAATGAGATCATCGCGCTCGCCCATGATGGCGACACCGTGCTGGTCGAACTCTGGCTGACCGGCACGCACCTTGGCCCGCTCAACCTCGGCGGGCGAACCATCGAACCAACCGGCAAGAGCTTCCGCATCCGCATGGCGGGGAGCTTCGAGTTCGCGCCGGGGAGCGACAAGATAATCTGCGAGCGTCCCTATTTCGATCAAGGCGCGGTGCTGAGGGCGCTGGGGATTGAGTAAGTTGGGCCGCCCGGACCGCCGGCTTCCAGCCGGCTCTTGTTGTTTTCTGGGGTGCAGAAACAAGTGCCGGCTAGAAGCCGGCGGTCCATAAGAGCATTCGGACCGCGCGTCTTCAGACGCTTCCAGCGTGAAGCAAGGTTGCGCGTCTGAAGACGTGCGGTCCGTTGAAGCGCAGCGCGGCTATTCCGCCGCCGTCTTCCTCGCCGCGCGCCGCTGGGCCGCGCGCGCGAACCATTCGGCGGATACGGGCTGGGCGTCGGGATCGGAGTGGGCTGCTTCCAGGACCTCCTCGTCGGTCATGGCGTCGACCCGCGCCCAGTCAAAAGCCTCCGCGCACTTCCGCAACTCGTCTTTCGAATTCTTTGACTTCACGTTTTGTCGCTCGCCTCAAGGAAATGACCCGCCGACGCGTCCCGCGCCTACTCGCCGGTCACGTGTTTTTGCCAGCGCCGCAGCCGATCGCGGCAAGCCTCAAACTTCGGTGTGAAAAACGACACAACCTGATGGTCACCTTCATTCATCGGGGGGACCATTGCCAGCCCTGTCGAGACTATCTCTCCCGCCAAGCGGTCGAAGCCGGTTCGCATTGCCTCACGGCTCGCAACGCGGTCGTCGGCAAGCGTGTTTGCTCGATCAAACAGTCCCCGGCAGGGTGTTGTCGCTGGCGCAAAGCCCACCACTGCGAAACGCGGACTTGCCGAGCATCGGTTCAGTTCATCCCATAGGGCAAGCGTTGACCGTACATGTTCAACGGCCACCGGCGCGGGCTCGAAGTAACCTTCAAATTCCGCGCTGACGCCTGCGCCGGTTTCAGGAGCGTCGCCTCTCGCAGCAGGTTGCGGCGCAGATTCAATGCTTGAGGCTGGCGTTTCGCGGCTGCAGCCCGCCAATGCCACAAGCCAAAAAAATGCCACGCAAGGGTGATGCCTCACCGCTCCACGCAAACCGCGATGCCCATGCCGCCGCCGATGCAGAGCGTGGCGAGGCCCTTGTTCTTGCCGCGCCGCGCGAGTTCGTACAACAACGTCGTCAGCACGCGCGCGCCGCTGGCGCCGATCGGGTGGCCCAAAGCGATCGCGCCGCCATTGACGTTCACGATGGCCTCGTCCCAGCCCATGTCCTTGTTCACCGCGCAGGCTTGGGCGGCGAACGCTTCGTTGGCTTCGACCAGATCGAGGTCGCCCACTTTCCAGCCGGCTTTCTCAAGCGCCGCTTTCGACGCCGGGATCGGCCCCGAGCCCATCATCGCCGGATCGACGCCGCGCGAGGCCCAGGAGGCGATGCGCGCCAGCGGCGTCAGTCCCGCGCTTCTTCGCTTCCTCCGCGCTCATCAGCACAAGCGCCGCCGCGCCATCATTGATGCCCGACGCATTCGCCGCCGTCACCGTGCCGTCCTTCTTGAACGCCGCGCGCAAGGCCGCCGCGCCTTCGAGGGTGGCGTCGTGCTTGATGTATTCGTCGTTCTCGACAACCGTGTCGCCCTTGCGGCCCTTCACGGTGACGGCGCAGATCTCGTCCTTGAACTTGCCGGCCTTCTGCGCGGCGCTGGCCTTCTTCTGCGACGCGGTGGCGAACTCGTCCTGCTGCGCGCGCGTGATCTGCCATTTCTCGGCGACGTTCTCGGCGGTGATGCCCATGTGATAGGCGTTGAACACGTCGGTCAGGCCGTCATTGATCATGGTGTCCTTGAATTCGAGGGCGCCCATTTTCTGGCCGTTGCGCAGATGCGCGGCGTGCAGCGAGAGGCTCATATTCTCCTGGCCGCCGGCGACGACGATCTTCGCGTCGCCCGCCTTGATCTGCTGATAGCCGACCACGACCGCGCGCAGGCCCGAGCCGCACACCTGGTTCAGGCTCCAGGCCGGGGCTTCGTCGGGCACGCCCGCGGCGCGCGAGGCTTGCCGGGCCGGGTTCATGCCCTGGCCGGCCGTGCAGCACCTGGCCCAGCACCACTTCGGACACCTCCCCCGCCTCGACTTTGGCGCGCTGCAGCGCGGCGAGCTGATCGCGACCCGTGCCGAGTTCATGGGCCGGCATTGCAGCAAAAGCGCCGGTGAACGAGCCGACGGGGTGCGGGCGGCGGAAACGATGACGATGTCGGTCATGGGAATTGGCTCCTTGGGGGCGAAGGCATTGGCCGGAAACGAAGACTTCAGCGCTGCTATCGCACAAGCGGAGGCGCAAATTCCAAGCGTCCTGCCTGCCTTGCGCAGGCCAAATAGCGGTGCTTTGTCTTGCATTGCGGCGAAGGAGAGAGGATTTTGCCGCCAGGCTCCGCCTTCGCGGGCGCAACAAGAGGGTTTGCAACGAGTGGCGGAAGCGAACGGCCTCAGGGCGGCCAAGGGCCGGCGGCGAGTGAAGCGGGCGCGGGGGCTGCCGAGGGCGCGCCGGTGGTGATCAAGAAGTACGCCAATCGGCGGCTCTACAACACCGCGGCCTCGACCTACGTGACGTTGGAGCACCTTTCCGAAATGGTGCGCGAGGGCGTCGACTTCATCGTGCTCGACGCCAAGAGCGGCGACGACATCACCCGCTCGGTGCTGGCGCAGATCATCTTCGAGCAGGAGAGCCGCGGCCAGAACCTGCTGCCGGTGGCGTTCCTGCGCCGGCTGATCCGCTTCTATGGCGACCAGATGCAGGGCTTCCTGCCGCCCTATCTCGACATGAGCATGGAGAGCTTCTCCAAGGCGCAAGAGCAAATGCGCGAGAACATTCTCGCGCACGTTCGGCGCGGCCACGCCGATGGCGGCGTTCGAGGAGCAAACCCAGCGCAACATGGCGATGTTCCAGCAGGCCATGACCGCCTGGAAACCCTTCACACCTGTGATGCCGACCATTCCTGGCATGCCGGCTGCGCGCGCCGTCAATGAAGAGCCGCCGAGCGAAGTCTCAGATCTGCGCCGGCAAATGGAAGCCATGCAAAAACAGCTCGACGCACTGGCGCGCAAAGGCTGAGCGCAACCCAATAGCCGGCTGGAAGCTGGCGGACGGAGTTAGTTCGGCCGGCGGCCCCAGGGCCAGCGCAGCCACGGGCGCGGGGCCGTGGCGCTTGGCGGCGCTTCGGGCGCTGGCGCATCCGCCGCCGGCTCGGGCGGCGGCGGCGGCACGGTTTCCGGATTGGACCACGGCCACCTCCAGCGGCGCCGCGCTGGAGCTGGTTCTGGCGGCGGCACGGCGGCGGCGCCTTCAGGCGCTGGGTCCACCAGCCTCGCGCTCACCACGCGGCGGATCAGAATTTCGCGATCATAGCTGCCCAATGGGCCGTATCTGCCGCGCTTGCTGCGCTCGCCTTCGACCACAACGGCGACCCGCGCGCCCGCACCCGGGGCCAAATTGGCCGGGATTGGCGCGACCAGAGCTTCTCGCGCGCTTTGTTCTGCGGTGACCCAATACGGATCAAGCCTGTCCGCTTCATAGAATATCTCGACCGACATGCCGGTGACATAGGTTCCAGTATACGTCGTAGGGCCCGACGAGGCGCAGGCGCCAAGCGCTAAGGCCAACAGCAGCGGCGCTGCAAATTTCCGCATAGGAACCCCCATATTTCTATCTTCCGCGCCATCAACTGCCCCGGGCAGCGCAAAGCGAGGCGCCCACTTAGCAGAAAGGCCAGCCGAGAAGAATACCGGTTAAGGCGGCATTTGGCATGTTAAATGCAGTTCCCTCCCCCATGAACCGCCGCCGCGCCTCCGATGGGCCCGATGACGCCCGCGATCAGCCCAACGAACGCTTCGGGCCAGACCGGCGCAGCCGCGAACGGCGAGCCGCGCGCTTTAGCTTCCACCAATTGTTCGCCGCCACCCTGATCAACCATATAGCCCGCGCCGAAGCGCCCCCGGCGCGCGCCTACGACAAGCCCAAATCACGAAAGCGCAAAGGGGTGGTGCTTAACGTAAAGGCTTAGCATTCACTCCACCCTGAAAATCCGGATGGTGTTGGTTTTGCCGGCGCGGCCGAAGGGGATGCCGGCGATGACCACGACGCGGTCGCCGGTTTCGACCGCGCCCAGCTTGCGCACCGCCGCTTCGGCCTTCTCCACCATTTCCTCGACGTTTGACACATCCTCGGTGACCACGCTTTTCACCCCCCATACCAAAGTCAGACGGCGCGCGGTTTCCATCACCGGCGTCAAGCCCACCACGCCGCAGCGCGGGCGTTCGCGGGCGACGCGCAGCGCCGTCGAGCCGGTGGCGGTGTAAGCAACCACGGCGGCGCAATCGAGCACGTCGGTAATATGACGCGCCGAAAGCGCGATGGCGTCGGCGGTGGTGGCTTGCGGCGGGGCCATGTCGCGCGGCAGGCCTTTCCAATATTCCTCGTCGCCCTCCACGGCGCGGATGATGCGATCCATGATCGCAACCGCGCTCTCGGGGTGGCGCCCGACCGCGCTTTCGGCGCTGAGCATCACCGCGTCGGCGCCTTGATAGACCGCGGTGGCGACGTCGGAAGCCTCGGCGCGCGTGGGCGTCGCCGCTTCGACCATGCTTTCGAGCATGTGGGTGGCGACAATCACCGGCCTGCCGGCGGCGCGGGCGGCGCGGATGATCTTGCGTTGCGCAATCGGCACCTGCTCGGGCGGCAATTCCACGCCCAGATCGCCGCGCGCCACCATCACCGCATCGGAAAGCTCGACGATTTCATCGATCAGTTCAAGCGCGCTCGGCTTTTCGATCTTGGAGACGATACCGGCGCGGTCGCCGATCAGGGCCCGCGCCTCGCGCACATCGTCGGGATGCTGCACGAACGAAAGCGCGATGTAATCAACGCCAAGTTCCAGCGCGTAGGCAAGGTCCTGCTTGTCTTTGTCGGTCAGCGCCGAAATCGGAATGCGGCGCGTGGGCACGTTGAGGCCCTTCTGGTTTTTCAGCGTTCCGCCGAAATCGACATGCGCTTTCAATTGGCCCGCGTCTCGCTCCACAATTGTCAGCTGCATCTTGCCGTCATCGAGCTTGAGCACATCGCCCGCTTCGAGGACTTCTATGATTTCTGGGTGCGGCAAGCGGATGATGGCGCTATCGCCAGGCGCATGCGACGCCTCTAGAATTATGATCTGCCCGTAGCGAAGCTTGATTTCGCCTTCCACGAACGAGCCGACGCGTATTTTGGGGCCCTGCAAATCCGCCAACACGCCGATCGGTTGGCCGATTTCCGCCTCGGCGGCGCGAATATTGGCGAACCTGCGGGCATGATCCTCGCGCGCGCCATGGCTGAAATTGAGCCGGAAGCAATTGACCCCGGCGTTCACCAGCATCTGCAAGCGCTCCGGCGGATCGCTCGCCGGCCCCATGGTCGCAACAATCTTACAATCCCGCGTTCGCATGCGATTTTCCCGGCGCGCTATTTCGGCGCGACGCAGGGCCGGTGTCCAGAGGCGTTCAACGCACAGAGATGAGGCGCACGGGCCCCAAAAGGCCAGATGTCAGCAGCGCAGAGTCGCTGTGTATGGATTATGCACCGCGACGCTGCGGCTCGCCGGCGCCAGGCTTTTTGTCGCCGATCAGGCGGTTTGGCCATAGATTGACCACCCTGATCTCCAAGCTATTGCGGCCGGGCCGCGCGGCATCTGTAATTTCCACGCGGAACGGGCGCTTCCACGCCACGCCGAGATTGCGCCCGTTGACGATCACTTCCGCGAGATTGTTCACCGCGCCTAGATCCAGCAGGATACGCTCACCCGATTGCGGCGCCGGCAAATCGAGATTGCGCACGTAGGTCGCGGTTCCGGAGAAATACTGGATCGCGGGATCCTCGGTCCAAGACGTGAGCGTGGCAAAGCGCACCTCGCGCCGCCCGCCCGGCAGCGGAAACGACGCCGTCCAAGCGCCGCCCAGTTCCGTTATGACGCTTTCGGCGTGGGCGGGAACAGTGCGCGATGGCGATGTCGCCTGCTCACGGAACACCACGAACACCGCATCGAGCGGCTCAAGCGCCAACGGCACAAGGGTGCGTCCGTTCGCGATGCGATAGCTGAGCGGCGCGAGGGCGCCAGTATCGGCGCGCCAGAGTTCCGGCGCCTTGCCGGAAACGCGGAAACTCGCTTCAACCTGTTGCGCGCGATCATTGCGGCTGTTGACAAAATAGAGGTCGCCCTCCTCCAGCCGGCGATGCACGAAAAAGAGCTTCGTGTCGGCTTGCGGCTTCGAATAGGTGAAGTCCGCCGCCACCGAGAGCGAGGCCAAGGCCGCCGCGAGATCGGGATTTGCGATCACATTTGGGCCGCGCCAAGTCTCGCGCGCCAGACGCTGGAACGCGGCGCGGTCGCCGCTGAGATTGGCGATTTCTTCCGGCGCGGCGCCAACTATTGCAGCGCCCGCGGCCGCGAGTTCGGCGATCCTGCGCAATAATGGCAGCGACATGCGCCGCGTCGATGGATCAAGCGCCAGCACGCGATAGCTCATGCCCGAGCGCGTCGTCAGCACGCCGTCGCGCACACTGAACTCGTGCAACAGCGCGTCGGCATTGACATAGTCGAAGCCATAACCCTCCGGAATTGGCGGCGGCGCATGGGCGAACAAAGCAGTGATGTTTGAGTCTTCGCCGTATAAATAAGCGATGTCGGCGATGAACCGGCCCTGCTGCAACAGGTGCGAAGATCGCGCCAGATACGATGTCCACGCGCCCGCCTGCTCGGCCCAGGTCTCCTGGCGGGTGAACCATTGACCGAAATGGCTGAGGCCAATTCCAGGTCCGGGCCGATCCAAGGGCTGGTGCGCCGAAGTGTGAATGACAAAGCGATTGACCCCCATCGCCAGCAAGCGATCGGCGGTTGGTTTCAAATTCTCCGGCGCAAAAATATAGGGCGGCCCCGAGGCGGTAAGCGATTTCCGCCGCGACTAGGTTTTGGCCGTAAATATGGGCGACCGAGGCCGCTTCGCGCGCGTCGGGATCGTAGCTCGATGTCGGCCGCTCCGCGGAATCGATCCACATCGCCGCCATCGGGACATCGGCGCCCTTCTTGGCTTGCATGCCGTCGCCGATGAAGGCGCGCCCGCTTTCGTGCGACTCGCCATAGCGGCCCATGCCGCGCTCCTTCAGCGAAGCGCTGAGCTGGCCATAATGCTCATCGGCGATCAGTTCGCCCAGCGTCTGGCGGAAATCCCACAGGAAGCGCTCGCTCTCCTCCACGCTGTCGATGACGCGGCCCGTCAGCGCCGGCAGCCAGGGACGCAAATCGTAGCCGCGCCGCGCTTGGAATTTTTCCAGCATGCCGTCGGTCCAGTTCGCAGGCCCCGCTTCGTAGCTGTCGGTGAGCATGTAACGCAGGCCGCGGCGGCCGATCAGTTCGGCGCCAAGTGTATATTCATACTCGCCAAGATAAGCGTCGGCATACGCCTTCACATGCTCGCGATTGAGCTTGTCCACCTCGAGCCCGGTTCCGGCTTCCGAGGCCGGATGGTTCCTGCGTCCGGTGAGCGAATAGCCGAACCGCAGCACCACCCAGCGCCCACGCGGCGGCGTCCAATCGAGCACCCCGTCGCTTTGCATGCGCCCGGTCAGATCGATGACATCGCCACGCCCGATAGCGGAACTCCGATCGCTTTCCACCGGCTCGCGCGGCTGCTCTGCAATGGTGAACCCGGCCTTTTCCTCGATCGCATCGATGCGCGCGCCGCCATGCAGCACCAGCTTGGTGATTTCATGCGCGGTGGCGGCTGGCGCGTAGATGCCTGAGGTAATAAGGGGCGGACTGCGATCCACATCGAACGACACGCGAAACATCCGCGCCCTCGCCGCCGGAAAAGCAATCGTCGCGTGGCCAATGGTCTTGGACGAAATCTCCGCCAGCGTGCGGAAGTTGCCGCCATCGTCGCTGGCCTCTAGACGGCCCTTGGGTCCGGGAAGAGTAATCGGACCAAAAGCCGGCACAAGCACGCCCACGCTCAGCGCGCGCGCGGTGCGGGGGCGATCGAAACTGAACTGGATCGAAGTCGTGCTCTCGGCGCCGAAGGACAGGCGCACGGGCGTAACCAAATCGCCGTCGCTGAGCAGCGCGGCGTCGATCTCGCCAGCGCTGCTGGTGATGGTTGGGTTCTCGTCATTGAGATCGACATCGGTTCGCGACGCGCGACAGGCGATGACCGCCTGATCGCGGTACAATCGCGCCGCCGCCTCCGCGCTCTCTTGCAAACCCCAGGCGCCCGCGCTGATATTGCCGAACGGGCCGGGCGTGGAGGGCGGCTGCGGCAGCTTCGCGTTGAAGCGCTCGCCGCCGTCGATCTTGGTCTCGCTCCAGACCAATTTCTTCATCGCCTGCTCCGGGCGCACCCACGGCCCGCCGCTTTCGCTCCAACCCGGGGAACTGGCGATGGTGAACTCAAGCCCCAGCCGGTCGGCCCGAGCCACCGCATCGCGAAACACGCGCCGCCATTCCGGAGTGAGATAAGTCACCGGGTGTTCGACCAAGACCGGCGTGCGCAGCGAAGCGTCGAAATTCTGCACGCCGCCAATGCCGACGCGCGCCATCCATTCAAGGTCGGCGCGGATGCCTTCCGGGGTCACATTGCCGTTCATCCAATGCCACCACACCCGCGGCTTGGCGGCGTCGGGTGGATTTGCGAACGCCGCCGCCAGCGCGTCAGAGCTCTGCGCGCGCGCGGACGGCGAGAGCGCGGCAAGGCTTACGCTGGCGGCGAGGAAGGTTCTGCGACTTGTACGAAACATTGCGACCTCTTCAACGGCCCCACAATAATGACCCGTCATCTCTGGGCACCCCTTTCGTCATTCCGGACGCGCGGAACGCGCGATCCGGAACCCGGGGGCGACGGGCGCGTCTCTTGCCCCTGGGTTCCGGGTTCATCGCTGCGCGATGCCCCGGAATGATGATGCTGATCGTACCGCTATGAGACCGCATCGGGGCATTGGCATAACCTCGCGCCGGTCGCCGGCGCCTGCCGAATTGCTAGTCCACGGGCCACATCACGCGCCCAAGGTCTCACGGATCAAGCGATATCCCTCAGTGTAGACTTGCTCCGGATTGGGAAAGAAGTCGCGCCACACTCGCGTCGCCGCGGCAAGCTCGGGCACCGCCCGGCCGAAAGCTTCGATCGTCAGCCAGCCATCGTAGCCGAGCGCTTTCAGCGTGGTGATGGTCTCGCGGATCTTGGCGTGGCCGCGCCCGGGTGTGCCGCGGTCGTTCTCGGAGATGTGGATGTGGGTGACCACGCCCGCGGCGTAAAGCGCCTTGAGCGCGGCGATGGGGTCCTTCTCTTCGATGTGGGCGTGGAAAGTATCGTAGAGAATGCCGAAATTCGGATCGCCGATGCGTTTGGCGTAGGGCGCGGCCTGTTCGCAGGTGTTGAGCAGGTGCGCCTCGAAGCGGTTGAGCGGTTCGAGCGCGCACACCAGGCCCGCCGCCTTCGCAATCGGCGCGATCTCGCGGTGAACTTCGGCGGCGTGCGCCAATTCCGTTTCGCTGGGGCGCTCGCCGGTGAACTGGCCCAGCACTTGGTAATAGGGCCCAACCAGCGCCGCCGCGCCCATGGCGTTGGCGCATTCGATCACCCGCTTCAAATGCTCGACCGCGCCTTTGCGATGGCTTGCTTGCGGCGAAATAGCGTTGTGCTGCTCGTCGGGCAACAGCGCCACGGCGGTGCGCTTCAGCCCGATATCGTCCATGACTTGGCCGAGGCGGCGATAGTGCGAGGCATCGCTGGCGTCGAACACCGGCGCCTCGACGCCGTCATAACCCACATTTTTCAGCGCGCGCAGAATCGGGATATGCGCCTCGGTGACGTGCCCGGTCCATAACAGCAGATTGAAACCGATTTTCATGTGCGCCTCCCTAACAAATGCGCGCGCTCATTTGCAGCATGCTCTCACCACCCATTCCCGGATTGCGCGCAGCGCAAGTCCGGGACCCATAAACACGAAGTTGAATGAGTGAGCGCGAGCCTTCCAAAGTCCGTGTTTATGGGCCCCGGAATGCCGCTGCTCGGCATCCGGGGATGGGTGGAGTTCGAAGTCTCGCGCACATGCGGGTCCTAAGCCTTCGCCGGAGCGCTAGATTCCTTGTCGCCGAGCTTGCGCTTCAAGCCGCGCTCGATCAGCCACACCGCGCCGAAAACGAAAAACAAAACCACCGGGATGATGGCCACGGTCTGGAACGATTTCTCCGCCGCGAAGGCAAGCACGCGCGAAAGTTCCGCGCCCGGATTGAGGGCCGCGAACGCGCCTTCGCCGCCGGCGGCTTCGAGTTTTGCGCGGTCGTAGATCTTACCAAGCTCGGGCAGCACGTACCAGATCGCCATGGCGCCGGCAAAACCCACAATGCCGATCGTCCAAGGGCCGCCATTGCGATAGCGGCGCGCGACCGCGGCCAGCATGGTCGGCCACATGTAGCACACGCCGATCGCCCACAATGTGGCGGCGATCAGCGCCGTCGCCGGGGAAGACGCGGTGCTCAGCAGATAGAGACCGATGCCGGCGGGGACGGTGCTGATACACAACAGCCCGACATCGGAAAACCGATGTTCGAATACGCCAGCGAAGTGCCGCATCACGAACATGATCGCCGACACATAGACCAGCACCAGAATCCCCGGCATGCCCACGGTCTGTGATAGCGCCACGTCCACCCACGAGCCCGGCGCCAGTTCCGCCGAGGCGGTGAGGAACATGATGGCGGGGAAAATCCAGAAGGTTGGCCGCTTGAACGGTTCGGCCAGCATTTCGCCGAACGGCACGCCCAGATTGGTGCTCTCGGTTTTTGGGAATTTCTGCGTCAGCGCCCACAGGCCGAACACCACGCCCGGTACGCAAATCAGCGCGATGGCCGCGCGCCAATCCAGGTGCAATTGCTGAAACAGAAGGATGCTCGATAGCCCGCCAGCGACAATGCCGGCCGGCCACCAGGCGTGCAGCACGTTGAGGCGGTGGGTCTTGTCGTTCGGATAGAGCGCCGCGGTCACCGGGTTGATCGAAGCTTCGGTCGCGCCCCAGCCGACGCCGGCGACCATCATGCCAAGCATCAGCATTTGATAGACCGCCCCGGGATCGCCCGCTTGCGGCGCGAGGATGATGAGCAGCGGTCCGGCGATGAAGCAGACCGAGGCGAGCAACACCACGCGCTTGGCGCCGAGCACGTCGAGGATCGGGCTGATGACCAGCAGCGAGATGCGCAAAGCCCAGAAACGAATTGCCGAGTGCGGCGGCGATCATCTCGCCGGAATGAAGCGGATCGACCGGGTCGAACAGCGCTTCCTTGATCGCCCCCGAAGCGCCGATGCGCAGCGAGAACGACATCGCCGCGGTGAACAGCGCCAGCACGCAAATCCAAAACAGCGCGCCGCGATTGAAGCCGTCGCCGGCATTTCGATGCATCATTCATTTCCGCTTCCCTCAACTGTTCTTGTCGCGTGTGTTTGTTCAATCCAGACCGAGAATGCGTCCGATTGCGCGCTCGATCGGCGCCGGCGCTGGCGAAATCGTCGAAGGCGCGGTCAGCCTTGGTGATCATGTGCCGGGCGATAAACGGCGCGCCTTCCTTGGCGCCTTGTTCGGGATGCTTGAGGGCGCACTCCCATTCCAGCACCGCCCAGCCGTCATAGCCATATTGCGTCAGCTTCGAGAAAATCGCGCCGAAATCGATCTGGCCATCGCCGAGCGAACGGAACCGCCCCGGCCGATCCACCCAATTGGAGTACGAGCCATAAACGCCCGCGCGCCCGTTAGGACGGAATTCGGCGTCCTTCACATGGAAGGCCTTGATGCGCTCGTGATAGATGTCGATGAAACTCAGATAATCCAGCTGTTGCAGCACGAAGTGCGATGGATCGTAGAGGATGTTGGCGCGCTTGTGATGGTTCACGCCGTCGAGGAAGCGCTCGAAGGTGACGCCATCGTGCAAATCCTCGCCGGGATGGAGTTCGTAGCAGGCGTTGACGCCGTTCTCCTCGAACTCATCGAGGATCGGCTTCCAGCGCCGCGCCAGTTCGGCAAAGCCCTCTTCAACCAGCCCGGCCGGGCGCTGCGGCCACGGATACATGGTGTGCCAGAGCAACGCGCCCGAAAAAGTGGCGTGCGAGGTGACGCCGAAGCGCCGGCTAGCCTTTGCCGCAAGCTTGACCTGGTGGGTCGCCCATTCCTGCTTGGCGTGGGCATTGCCGCGCAATTGCGGCGGCGCGAAACCGTCGAACAAATCGTCATAGGCGGGGTGAACCGCCACCAATTGGCCCTGCAAATGGGTCGATAATTCAGTGACCTCGACGCCGTTCCTGGCGCAGACGCCCTTGAAGTCGTCGACATAGGCCTGGCTCTCGGCGGCCTTCTCAAGGTCGATGATACGCGCGTCCCAAGTGGGAATCTGCACGCCCTTGTAGCCGTAGGCAGCCGCCCATTTGGTGATCGAGTCGATATTGTTGTGCGGCGCCGTGTCGGCCGCGAACTGCGCCAGGAAAATCGCCGGGCCTTTCATCGCAATGCTCCTTGCTAAATTGACGACAAGTCGAGCCAGACCGCGCCTTGCTCGCTCGAACGCTTGCAGGCGCGGACGAATTTCATGCCGAGTATCGCGTCGTGCATGGTTGCGTAACCGGGATCGCCATCGCTGCGTCGCCCGCTGATGATCTCGGCCCCGAAGGCCGCGTAGATATTGGCGAAGGCTTCGAGATAACCTTCCGGATGGCCGCCCGGCGTGCGCTGAACAGCGCGGAGATCGGCCGATACGTAGGCCCGGTTGGCGCCCGCGTGCCAGATTTCGTCCGGTCGGTCGCGACGGCCGACGCGCAGCGTGTTGGGCTCCTCCTGGCGCCAATGCAGACCGGCCTCATCGCAATAAACCGAGATGGCGAGATCATTGGCGTCGCCGACGCAGATCTGGCTTGCCGTCAAAGTGCCCTTGCCGCCGCCGCGCAAGCGAAACATCGCCGCGCCATCGTCGTCGAGCGTGCGGCCCGGCAGCGCGCCAAGCTCCGCACATAGCCGGACGATCGGCTCGCCAGTGACATACTCGACAAGGTTAGCGGCGTGCGTGCCGATGTCGCCAAACGCCCCGCCCTCGCCGGAGCGTTTGGGGTCGGTGCGCCATTCGGCCTGCTTGTTGCCCTCGATGTCGCCCGCACGCGAAAGCCAATCCTGCGTGTACTTCACCATCACCCGCCGCACCGCGCCAACCTGCCCGCCGGCGACCAGCGCGCGCGCCTGTTTGACCATCGGGTAACCGGTATAAGTGTGGGTGATGGCGATACGCTTGTCCGCGCGCGCGGCGGCTTGCTCTATGGCGCGGGCGTTCTCCAGCGTATCGGCGATCGGCTTGTCGCAAATGACATGGAACCCCGCCTCGAACGCGGCGATGGCGACAGGCGCATGCGCGTGGTTCGGCGTGACGATCGACACCGCCTCAATGCGTTGCTCGGCCGGCAGCGCGCGCTCGCGCTCCAGCATCTCCTGGTATGAGCCGTAGCCGCGCGGCGCGCCAATCGCCTTTGCCGAGCGGAGGGCTTTTTCCGGATCGGCGCTGAATGCGCCCGCTACAAGCTCCCAATTGCCGGCAATTGCCGCGGCGGTGCGATGCACGGCGCCAATGAACGCGCCCTCGCCGCCGCCCACCATGCCATAGCGCACTCGCCTCACGATCCAGTCTCCGCTCTCTCGCAACTTCCTGGCGCATCAGTGCCATGCACCTGGCCTAGTCAAGCATCGCACCTCTGCGCCGGATCAGAATTAGGCGACACGGCCCACCACCAATCCCCGGATGAATGCGCAGCATTCAGTCCAGGGCCCATAAACACAAACGGCTGTGTGTATGGCCCACAACGCTTCCGGGGATGGGTGGTGTGGGGATGGGCGACCTTTGCTTCAATGACGTGCGGTTGATCAGATTCTCCAGCCATTCCTGCCTGCCAGAACGCGGGCTCGGCGTGAGATTGCGCCGCACCGCGATATCCGCCGCCGACGCCAGGCTCGCGCCCTCGCCCGCCAGTTCGCGCGCGAAACCGCCGTTCCATCCGGCATATCTCTCGGCCTTGAACGCGTCGAGGCGGCCATCTTCAATGATCGCGGCGGCGCGCAGCAATGAGCGGGCGAGCACGTCGATGGCGCCGACGTGACCATGGAACAAATCGATCGGGCTTAAGCTCTGGCGGCGCACCTTGGCGTCGAAATTGAAGCCGCCGTTGGTAAAGCCGCCGGCGCGGATGATTTCGATCATCGCCAGCGTGAGTTCCTCGACTGAGTTGGGAAATTGGTCGGTATCCCAGCCATTTTGCGGGTCGCCGCGATTGGCGTCGATGGAGCCGAAAATCCCGAACGCCGCCGCCATGGCGATTTCATGCTCGAAAGTGTGGCCCGACAGGGTCGCGTGGTTGGCCTCGATATTGACCTTGACCTCGCTTTCGAGGCCGTAGCGCTTGAGGAAGCCGTAAACCGAGGCGGTGTCGAAATCGTATTGGTGCTTGGTCGGCTCGTGCGGCTTGGGTTCGATCAAGATGGTTCCGGCAAAGCCGATCTTGTGCTTGTGCTCGACCACCATGGAGAGAAAGCGGCCGAAATTGTCGAGCTCGCGGCGCAGATCGGTGTTGAGCAGCGTGTCGTAGCCCTCGCGCCCGCCCCAGAGCACATAATTGGCGCCGCCCAGCCGGTGCGTCGCCTCCAGCGCCTCGCGCACCTGCATCGCCGCCCAGGCAAACACTTCCGGATCGGGGTTGGTGGACGCGCCCGCCGCATAGCGGGGATGGCCAAACAAATTGGCCGTGCCCCACAGCAATTTGCGCCCGTGCTTGGCTTGCAGCCGCTCCAAATCGTCGACCGCTTCGGCGAACAACTTGCGATGGCTCGCCACGTCATGGGCTTCGGCCATCACATCGACGTCGTGAAATGAATAAAACGGCGCGCCTAGCTTTTCCATGAAGCTGAAGGCGTTGGCGCGCTTCAGCGTCGCCGCGGCGCTGTCATTGGCTGCGCTATGCCAGGGGCGGCCAAACGTGCCTGCGCCAAACACATCGCTGCCCGGCCAGCAGAAACTGTGCCAGAAGCAAACCGCCAGACGTAGATGATCTTCCATCCGCTTGCCCAGCACCAAGCGGTCCTTGTCGTAATACCGATAGGCGATGTCATCGCGCGCGTTCGGGCCTTGGAACGTAACTGGTGCGATGTCGGCGAAATAATCGGCGCTCATTGTGTCTCTCCCATGGACTTGATGCGCGCATAAGCGGCGCGAAACACTTGTTGCTTAGGCGCGAGTTTGGCGGCGATCGCGGCGTCGGGCTCGGTCACGTGCGAAACCGCGGGCGGTGCGCAAATATCGGCAACGGCGCCGGGCTCGATAGCGAGCCGCGCAAGCCTTGCCGCGCCCAGCGCGGGGCCAACCTCCCCGCCGCTGCGATAAACCAGCGGCGCGCCTAGCACAGCCGCCAGCAGCTTGCCCCAATATTTGGAGCGCGCGCCACCGCCGACCACCGAGAGCTGCGCCACTTTCGTTCCCGCCTCACGCAGCGCGTCAAGCCCGTCGGCAAGCGCGAACGCGACACCCTCAAGCACGGCTTCGGCGAGACGCCCGGCATCGGTTTCATTGTCGAGGCGCAGGAACGCGCCGCGCACATGCGGATCGTTGTGCGGTGTGCGCTCGCCCGACAAATAGGGAAGGAAGATCTCCGGCCCAGCGCCGGGCCCCGCCGCTTCCGCGGCCGCGAAGGTTTCAGCGACGTCCGCCGCTCCGCTCAAGCGCGCCACCCAATCCACGCACGACGCCGCGCTTAGATGCACCGACATCTGGTGCCACATATTCGGCAGACAATGACAAAAAGCGTGCACTGCGCGCGCGGGATTGGGGCGAAACGCGCTGGTGGCGACGAAGATCACGCCGGATGTCCCCAGCGAGAGCAGCGCATCGCCCTCCGCGACGACCCCAGCGCCAACAGCGCCCGCCGCATTGTCGCCTCCCCCCGCCGCGACCGGCGCTTCCGCCATGCCCCAGGCCTCGGCGACATCGCGGCGCAGGCGCCCAGCAATCTCCGGCCCTTCGAACAGATCCGGCATGTGCTGCACGCCCAGCCCGCAAGCGGCGAGCAGATCGGCGCTCCATCGACGCTGTTTGACGTCAAGCCATAATGTGCCGGAGCTATCGGACATGTCTGACGTGTACGACCCGGTCATTTTCAGGCGTACATAATCTTTCGGCAAAAGCACCTTGCGGATGCGATCGAATACATCCGGCTCGTGGCGTCGAAGCCAGAGTAATTTCGGCGCGGTAAAGCCGGGCATGGCGAGATTGCCGGCGATCGCGCGCACGGGCGCGGCTTGTTCGAGCGCGGCGCATTCGGCGAAGCTGCGGCCATCGTTCCACAATATCGCCGGGCGCAACGGCTTATCGTCGGCGCCCAGCAGCGTTGCCCCGTGCATCTGGCCGGTCAGGCCTATGGCACGCACCGCGCGGCGCACTCTAGCGTCAATCGCCAGCACCGCCGCGTTCGCCGCGCGCCACCAATCCTCGGGGTCCTGCTCGGACCAATTCTCGCGCGGTCTCGAAACCGAAAGCGGCGCAGCGCCTTGCCCCGCGAGCGCGCCGCCCTCGTCCAGCGCGACGGCCTTCACGCCCGAAGTTCCGATGTCAATTCCGAGGTACATGGCGGCGGCACTCATAGGCCAAGCTCAATGCCAAATCTCATCGCCGGGGCGATGTTCCTGGATCAATCTCCCTTGCGCGGAATCCATTCGGCGTCGAGCGCCCGATCCGAGAGATGCTTGGTGGTGCTCCAGCCGCCATCGACCACGATCGTCTGCCCATTGATGTAGCACCCGTCGGGCGAGCAGAGAAACGCCACCGCGCCGGCTACATCTTCGACCGTGCCGAGCCGCGGATACGGCGTCATCTCCACATTCATCCTGCGGAAGCGCTCGTCGCTGAAGCGCGCGGCCACCATGGGCGTCGCGGTCGCGCCCGGGGCCACGGCGTTGCAGCGAATGCCCTCGGCGCCATATTGGCAGGCAATGTGCATCGTCAACGCGCCCAGTCCGCCCTTTGCCGCCGAATAAGCGCCGCCGCGCTTGCCGCCGACGACCGCGAAGGTCGAAGTGATGTTGATGATCGCCGAGCCGGGCTTCATATGGACAATGGCGTCTCGCGCCAGCCGAAACGGCGCGCGCAGCATAAGCCCGAGGAAATAATCCAAGGACGCATCGTCGGTCTCGTGCAGCGGTTTAGGGCTGCCGACGCCGGCATTGTTGATCAAAAAATCGATCCTGTTCCAGCGGGACATCGCCAGCTCAACCATCCGTTTCGGCGCATCGTCAGCGGTGATGTCGATCGCCAGCGTCGCCACCCGCGCGGGATCGCCGATCGCCGCCTCCAAGCGCGCGAGCTTTTCTGCGTCCCGCCCAACGCCGACAATGGCCATGCCCTGCCCGGAAAGCTTGAGCGCGCAGGCGAGGCCAATGCCGCTCCCGGCGCCAGTGATAATCGCAACTTGCATGTGAGTTTTGCCTATTCTCTATATTTGCAATCACCCATCTACCACTCATTCCCGGAGGCCGCGAAGCGGCATTGCGGGACCCATGAACGCTCACTTTGAACAGTCTCGCCCGAGAGTCCCACGGGCTGCGGGCGACGTTGTCACGCGCGCGTCAGCGTGCAAACTAATATTCTCAAGGACCCGCAGCGCAAATGAACAACCCGCCTGACGCAATCGGCCGCAAACTCATAGCCGGACGCCGCTTGCGTTGGGACGAGCAGCGGGCGGCGGACGCCTATGCGCGTGGACTGTGGGTCAAGGAGACGCTGGCGGACGCGCTCGCGCGCGCGGCGCGGGAGACGCCCGAGCGCGTATTGATCGTGGACGGCGCCGTAAGGCTGGATTGCCGGACGCTCCACGCCGAAGCGACCGCCCTGGCGCAAGCCATGCTGGCGCGCGCGCCGCCGGGGAGCACGATCTCGTTCATGTTGCCCAATTGGTGCGAGGCGGCGGTGATTTATCTCGCCGCGACCATTGCCGGCATGTTGGCGCACCCGATTTTGCCGTCACTGCGCGACCGTGACCTGTTGTTCGCCTTGCAAGACGCGGAAAGCCGGATGATCTTCATCCCCGCCCAATTCCGCCAGCACGATTATGCCGCCATGTTGAGCCGGGTGGTCCAGCAGATGCAGACCCCCGCGGAAGTGGTGGTGGTGCGGGGCGAACGCGGCGGCCACACAGCTTATGGGGAGCTGCTCAAGGGCGATCCGCGCCAGAAGCTGCCGATTCTCGATCCCGACGCCGCCCGCATGCTGCTCTACACTTCTGGCACCACTGGGCGGCCCAAGGGCGTGCTGCACAGCCACAATTCGCTGCATGCGCTCGTGCGCCAGATCGGGCGGTATTGGCTGGTGGCGCCTGGCGATACTTTCCTTGTCCCATCGCCGATCAGCCACATTGGCGGCTCGATCTACGCGTTCGAGTGCCCGCTGCTGCTCGGCGCGACTGCGATCTTGATGGAACGCTGGGACGGTGAGGAGGCCATACGTCTGGCGGCGCGAGAGCGCTGGACGCACATGGCCGGTGCGACCCCGTTTCTGCAACAATTGCTTGCCGCCGCGCGCGCCGCCGGCACGCGCCTGCCAGATCTCAAGGTCTTCATCTGCGGCGGCGCTTCAGTGCCGCCAGCGCTGATCCGGGAAGCGGTAGCGTATTTCGAACGCGCCATCGTCAGCCGGGTCTATGGCTCAACCGAAGTGCCGGTGACGACCGTTGGCTCAATCGAGCGCGGCGACGCCGCCGCTGAAACCGAGGGACGCGCCGGCATCGCCGACATCAAGCTGACCGAGCATACCGCCGCCGGGCCCGAAGAAGGCGAAAGCCGAGAAGGCGAAATCCGCGCGCGCGGCCCGCAAATGCTGGTGGGCTATCTGCACCCGGAAGACGAAGCGGGCGCGTTCGACGACGAAGGCTATTTCAGAACCGGCGATCTTGGGCGTTGGGCGAACGACGACCGCCTCGTGGTCACCGGCCGCGCCAAGGACATCATCATTCGCCACGGCGAGAACATATCTCCCAAGGAAGTCGAGGACGTGCTGATCCATCATCCCGCCATCGCTGAAATCTCCATCGTCGGCGTGCCCGACGCACGCACTGGCGAGCGCGCCTGCGCCTGCATCGTACCGGCGAGCATGCCGGGCCCAACCCTTGCCGACATTCGCGAATTCCTCGAGGCGCAGGGCCTGGCGCGGTTTAAGATTCCCGAGCAAATCGTGTTGCAGGACGCGCTTCCCAGAAATGACGCCGGCAAAGTGCTCAAGGATAAGCTCCGCGCCGCCATTATCGCGCGTGCGGAGAGCGACGCGGACGCGCCATGACGTCGCCACAACGGAACGTTCTCAATCTGGGAAAATTGCTCGCCGACACGGCGGCGCGATTTCCCGATCTCATCGGCCTTGTCCAAGGCGACAAGCGATTGACCTGGCGGGAAATCAACCAACGCGTTGATTGCGCAGCCTCGCGACTCCGCGCGATGGGCATTGGCAAGGGCGACGCGATTTTGGTGCATTCGCGCAATTGCTTCATGATGTTCGAGAGCCTGTGGATCGCGTTTAAGCTCGGCGCCATCTGGGTTCCGACCAATTTTCGCCTCACCGCCGCGGAGGTGAGCTACATGGCGACTTCAAGCAAGGCGCGGGCCATGTTTTACGATGTCGGGTTCGGCGCCCACGTTGACGCGGCCAGGGCGGCAAGCGCCGACCTCTCCATCATTGTTGCGCGCGACGCTCCTGGCGATGGCGAGCACGCCTATGAGGACCTCGCCGGCGCGCCGGCAAGTGCGCTCGCGTGCGCGGAAGTGCGCTACGACGATCCGCTTTGGTATTTCTACACGTCCGGCACGACCGGGCGGCCCAAGGCGGCCGTGCTCACGCATGGGCAGATGGCGTTCGTGGTGACCAACCATCTCGCCGATTTGGTTCCCGGCACGAGCGAAAACGACGCCTCCCTTGTGGTGGCGCCATTGTCGCACGGGGCTGGCATCCACATGCTAACTCAAGTCGCTAGGGGCGCGCGCAATGTGCTGCTCGCGGCGGAGACGCTCGATTGCGAGGAGGCATGGGCGGCGATCGCCGAGCATCGGGTCAGCAATTTGTTCACCGTGCCGACGATTTTGAACATTCTAGTCGCGCACGAAGCCGAGGCGCGGTTCGACCATTCCTCTCTGCGCCATGTAATCTATGCCGGCGCGCCGATGTACCGGGAAGACCAACGCAGGGCGCTTGCCAAGCTAGGCCCCGTGCTGGTGCAATATTATGGGCTCGGCGAAGTGACCGGCTGCATTACCGTGCTGCCCGCGCACATGCACGCGCTCGACGACGATCCCATCAACCAGAGCTGCGGATATCCGCGCTCGGGAATGGAAGTCGGCATCCTCGGGGACGATGGCCAAGCCCTGCGGACTGGCGAGACTGGCGAGATTTGCGTGCGCGGGCTCGCGGTATTCGCCGGCTATCTCAATGACGCCGAGGCCAATGAGCGCGCCTTTCGCGGCGGCTGGTTTCACACCGGCGATTTGGGCCACATCGATGCGCGCGGGTTTATCACCATCACCGGACGCGCGTCGGACATGTATATTTCCGGCGGCTCGAATGTTTATCCGCGAGAGATCGAGGAAGTCCTGCTGACCCATGCCGGAATCGCCGAGGCGGCGGTGGTGGGAATTCCCGACGCCAAATGGGGCGAAACTGGAATTGCCGTGGTCGTTCGCCGCGCCGGCGCCGAGTGCGACAGCGAGGCGCTCTACGCCCATATGAGCGGCAAGCTGGCGCGCTACAAATGGCCTACGCGGTTCGTGTTTTGGCCGGAGCTGCCGAAATCCGCTTATGGAAAAATTCCAAAACGCATCATTCGCGATCGGCTGCTGGAAAAGGCCTATTAATACTCCGCGTCATAGAGGCATGAGTCATCGCACAAACCCATCCCCGGGGCGACGCGAAGCGGCGAGCCCGGGGCCCATAAACTCCAACCAATCTGTGTTTATGGGCCCCGGACTGAATGCTGCGCATTCATCCGGGGATTGGTGGTGAGCGCGCGTCATGCATTATAATTATCCGGCGCCAGCGCGCTTGGCCCGCGGAGACAATTGTGCATGATACCAACGCCAGAGGAGAAATTCATGACCGCCGCCGGCACGCACACGGGCCCGCTCCAAGGTGTGCGCGTGATCGACCTCACCGCCATGGTGATGGGGCCTTATTGCACGCAGATCATGGCCGATATGGGCGCCGACGTGATCAAGGTGGAGCCGCCCGAGGGCGACAATACCCGCCACATCTCGGTCGGCCCCGCCCCGGGCATGAGCGGAGTTTTCATTAACGTGAACCGCGGCAAGCGCAGCGTTATGCTCGACTTGCGCTCCGAGCCGGGAAAGACGGCGCTGCGCGAACTCATCGGCCGCGCCGACATATTTATCCACTCGATGCGGGCCAAGGCGATCGCCAAACTGGGCTTCGATTATCAGCCCGTCGCCGCGCTCAATCCTGGCATCGTCTACGTCAATTGCTATGGCTACGGCCGGCGCGGCCCAGACCACGATCGCACCGCCTATGACGACACCATCCAGGCCGAATGCGGCTTGCCGGCGGTGCAGCAAATGCTCACCGGCGAAGCCAATTATGTCGGCACGATCATCGCCGACAAGGTCGCGGCGCTGACCGCGCTCTACGCCACCATGATGGCGCTCTATCACCGCGAGCGCAGCGGCGAGGGCCAGGAAGTCGAGATCGCCATGTTCGAAACCATGGCCTCGTTCATGCTGGTCGAGCACGCCAACGGGGCGATGTTCACGCCGCCGCTCGGCCCGGCAATTTATCCGCGCGCGGTTGCTCCCAATCGCCGTCCCTATCGCACCAAGGACGGCCACATCTCCGCGCTGATCTATAACGACAAACAATGGAGCGCGTTCGTGGATTCCGTGCGGCCCGCCTGGGCCAGCAGCGAATTCGCCACCTTGGCGCAGCGGGCGCGCCAGATCGATAAAGTCTACGCGCTGGTCGCGGGCGCGATGCTGGAGCGCACAACACAGCAATGGCTGCTTCTGTTCCGCGAACTCGGCATACCGGCCGCCCCGCTGAACACCCCCGAAGACCTGTTCGACAATCCGCACCTGAACGCGGTCGGCCTGTTCGAGACCGTGGATTCAAAACACGGCCCGGTGCGATTTCCCGGCGTGCCAACCTGGTTCTCCCGCACCCCAGGGCGTGTCGCCGGCCCGGCCCCGGAATTCGGCGAACACACGGCCGAAGTGTTGGCTGAACTTGGCCTGCCGCCAGCCGCCGCGATCACGCCGACCAGCGACGAGGGCGGCGGCGGCGTGCTTTAGCGCCAATCCCCGGACCGCCGGCTACCAGCCGGCATGCTTTCAGTGGCCTGTGGTTTGGCAAATGTAGCTTGCCGGCAGGATGCCGGCGGTCCGGCGTTGCGCTACCCTTGCAATGCTTTCGGGGAACCGAGGCTGACGAGGGCGACGGCGCTTATCGTGGTCAGGGCCATCATCAGCATCAGGAACGGGTCATAGCTGGCATATTTGTCAAACACATGCGCGGCGACCAGCGGGCCCAGTGAGGTTCCGATCGCGAGCGCGGTGATTAGCGCACCATACAAGGCGCCGAAATTCCTCAGGCCAAAATGCCGCGCGGCCAGGTAAGCGATGACATCGACCTCCGAACCCAGGGTGAGCCCGATGATCGCCGCGGCCGCTGACTGGCTGATGGGATTGGCGCCGTCCAGCAGCAGCAACGCGCAGGCCGCAACCGGAATCAAGAACGCGACCGCGCCAACCAAATGCGCCTTGAAATGATCGAGCAGAAACCCGGTCCCGAGACGGCCAATGATGGAAAAGACGCCAATGATCGCAGCCATCCCAGCCGCGGCGCGCGGGGTTGCGCCGCTATCGGTCAACATCGGCACGAAGTGAATAACCGCGCCAAGGATGGTGAAGGAAAAAAGCCCGCCGGCCAACAGCAAAATGTAAAGCGCCCGCGAGCGCAACGCTTCGGCGATGCTAAGGCCGGTCATCGCGCGCGCCGCCTCGGGCGTGGGCGCGGCAGGCTTGCGGGTTTTGTCGCGAGCGCCATGAAACAACAGCAGCAGCATGGGAAACACCAGCGCCGCCCAGAGCCCACCCATGGCCGCGAACGCATTTCGCCAGCCAAACGCCGCGATCAACTCAGTCGCCATTAACGGAAAAACGATCTGGGCCAACGAGGCGCCGGCCAGCGTGACCCCGAACGCCATGCCGCGCCCGGATTTAAATCGGGTGGCGACGGCGCTGGTCCACACCGTCGCCTGCGCGAAGAATGTGCCGATCGCAATCACCCCCCACAGGAAAATCCAATTGCCAAGCTCGCCCGTCGCGAGGCTCAGCAGCGCCACCCCGGCGGACAATAGCGGCACGCCAATCAGGGCGAGGCGCCGGGGCCCCACCCGGTCGACCAGAATTCCCACGGGAATACAGAATATGCCGCTGATCATCGTGGTGGTCGTCAAACCAAATTGGAATTCCGCGCGGGTCCAGCCGAATTCCTGCGTTATCGGCACGAAAAACGGGCCGAGGGAATAAATGTGCAGCACGGCGGTGGCGTAGCCAAGCGCGGCGACGAGCGGCAAGAACCAATATCCCCGCCATTCCGCCAAGGCATTCTTGGGTACGCTCATCTACTTCCCCCGCTTCCACTCATCGGTGACGCGCGATTTTTCACTTGATCGGCCGCGGTGCGCCAGCGCCGATGTAACGCGCTAGATTACGGTGAAGGTTGGCGATGCTGCGCTCGCGATAAGGATTGGGCTGGGCGCCGCGAAATCCGCGCGACTTCATGCCCTGCTGCACGGCGGCCATGTTGGCGAAATCTTGCGGCAGCACGCTGCGCCATCTGGGATCGCCAACCGGCGTGTATTCCCATTCCGCTTTCGGCGCCTCGCCCTCGGCGAATAATTCGTAGACCGCAACTTCGAAATAGCACTTGTTGGGATCGGCGCCGTACGGGCGGAAGCTATAGCAAAGCGCGTTGTTGACGGCGTGGCCGATTTGGAAATTGGGGAAGATTTGCCACGCGGTCCCGCTCTTGCCGACATGGGCTGGATCGACGCTCGGCCAGATTACGCCGCGCGCCGCGTCGTCGCGCCGCGCCGATTCCAGCCAATGTTTGAGCACCTGGTCGGGAGGCGCGCCTTCGGGCAATTCATCGACCAGCCGCAGCGCCGCGTCGACCAGCGTTTTCGTTGTGTTGGTGTTGACTTGCTCCCAGGTGAAAACCTGCATTTGCGCGGTTGATTTGCGGGTATCGGCGCCGGCGCCGATGCGTAGCTTGGCTGATTGGTTCGCGTCCATGTTCTTGGGCGCGTCATAGCCGATATTGCTGTGCTTGCCCTGGGCCCTGGCCCAGCCGTTGAATTCTCCGAACTGCTTGAATTCCGGGTGGGTGATATCGACGTGGTAGATTTCGTTGAACGCCTCGGCGGCGACTTTCCAATTGCAATCGAACACCACCCATTTGCGCCATCTGCAGCGCATATTTTGCAGCTCGAACGGGTCCAGCATCGAGGCGACCGGCTCAAGATAATCGCGCAGCGGCTCGCACTCGGGATCGAGATTGATCCAGATCCAACCGCCCCAGGTATCGACCTTGACTTCACCAAGGCGCGTGCGCTCCGGCGTCAACGCGCCCTTCCAGTCGGCCATCTCACGCACATGGGTGCAGGCGCCGTTCAAATCGTAGCGCCAGCCGTGGAACGGACAGGTGAACGAGTTTTTCCAGCCGCTGGCGTTCTTCGCGCCCGGCGGCGTGTCCACCAGTTTGCGGCCGCGATGGGCGCACACATTGTAGAACGCGGAAATCTTGTCGGGAGCGGTGCGGGTGATCAGGATGGAATTGTCGAGGATGTCATAGCTGAGAAAATCGCCGACATTGGCGATCTCCTCGACGCGGCCAACTTGCTGCCAGACTTTGCACCACAATTTGTCACGCTCGGCCCGCGCGTATTCCTCGGAAGTATAAGCTTCCGCGCCAAAGGTCACCGGATTTTCGAGATCCTCGTCGCTAACGTCCTTGGTTTTGCTCATGGCGGCTTTCTGTAAATGGTCGGTGCAGCATCATGCCGGCGCCCTACATCTAACAGGCTGAGGAAAAAGTCGCTCGCCTGAAGTTGCGACGCATGATTTACTCTGTTGGCGAGATTGTCGATGGGGAGGTTGCGATGCGCGGGTCGGATGAGCGGCGGGGGGCGTTGTTTTCGTATGTCGATTTGGAGTTGCGGGTGCGGGCGAACCACCCGTTGCGGCCGATCCGGGCGATCGTCAACGCGGCGCTGACCGCGCTCAGCGCCGATTTCGACGCGCTCTATGTCAAGGATATGGGCCGGCCGTCGATTCCGCCGGAGCGGCTGTTGCGGGCGTTGCTGCTGCAAGTGTTTTACGGCATCCGCTCCGAGCGTCAGATCATGGAGCGGCTTGAGTTCGATCTTCTGTTCCGCTGGTTCGTCGGCTTGGGCGTGGACGACTCGGTGTGGGATACGACCGTGTTCGGCAAGAATTGCGACCGGTTGATGGACGGCGACATCGCCCGCAAATTCCTCGAGGCCATGCTGGCGCAACAGAAGGTGAAGCGGCTGTTGTCGAGCGAACATTTCTCCGTCGATGGTACGCTGATCGAAGCCTGGGCGTCGATGAAGTCGTTCAAGCCGAAAGCGACGAGCGATGAAGCGCCGCCGCCCGATGCGCCCGTCGGGACCCCGCCCGCCGATGCGCCAGTTGAGATCCCGCCCGCCGAAACCCCCGATGCGCCGCCAGCGCCCCCGCAAGCGCGCAATGCCGAGCGTGATTTTCACGGCGAGGTCCGCGGCAACGACACCCACGAAAGCACCACCGATCCCGATTGCCGGCTCTATCGCAAATCCAAGGGCCAGGGCGCCAAGCTCTGCTTCATCGGCCATGCGCTGATGGAAAACAGAAACGCGCTGATCGTCGACGCCTGCGTGACCAAGGCCGACGGCCACGCCGAGCGCATCGCCGCCCTGCATATGATCGAACCGCGCGCCGACCGGCCGCGCCGCATCTCGCTCGGCGCCGACAAGGGTTACGATGCGGAGGATTTCGTCAACGAGCTGCGCTCCATGAACGTGACCCCGCACGTGGCGGCCAAGGCCAAGCATTCCGCGCTCGACGCGCGCACCACCGGCCGCGCGAGCTATCGCGTGAGCCAGATCATCCGCAAACGCATCGAAGAACCGTTCGGCTGGATCAAATCGGCGGGCGGTTTCGCCCAAACCAAGCTGCGCGGCCTGGCCAAGGTCGGCTGGCAATTCACTCTCAACGCCGCCGCCTACAACGCCATCCGCCTGCCGAAGCTGCTCGCCGGCGCCGGATGAGCGCGCCAACGGGCGGAATCCGCCCCGCGCGCCCGCCGCCGCAAGAAAAAATCTCCAGCGAACCTAATAGCGCGCAAACCAACCCAAGCCGGCGGCTATTTCCTCATCCTGCTAAACACCTATCCCCGGATTCGCGAAGCGAAGTCCGGGGCCCATAAACGCAATCGTTTGTGTTTATGGGCCCCTGGGCCCGCCGCTTTCGCGGCGTCCCGGGGATGGGTGGTGAGGGCCGCTGGTATTACTTGCCGCCACACCCGAAATCCAGCGCCGCGCGCCATCGCTCGGGCGATGGCGCTCATAGCCGCGCCCAGAACGCTTGCGGCGATCTCGGCTTCGCAGCCGCCGCTCGCCCAATTGCCGGTTGAGCAAAGCGCGCTTCACATAAAGGTGGCAATTGTGCTCGGCGCTCATGGCGATGCCGCCGTGCAATTGCAGCGCTTCCTCCGCAACTCGGGCATAGACCGCGCAGGCAAGCTGTTTAGCGACCCTGCCCAAATCCGCCGCCTGCCGAGGCTGATCGGCGAAGCGCGCGAGGCTATCGAGCAGCAACGCTTCGGCGGCGGCGACTTGCACTTTCAGATCGGCGCAGCGGTGCTTGAGCGCTTGGAACATGGCGAGCGGGCGTCCGAATTGTCGCCGGGTCCGCAGATAATCCACGCTCAAGTCGAGCAGCGCCGCGGCGCCGCCTACCGCATCCGCCGCCAGCGCAAAATCGCGGTGCGCGGCGAGCCGCTCGCAGAGCGCAATCGCGCTTGCCCCGCTCGCAAGGACCAGCGCCTGGTCCAGCGCCACATTGGTAAAATGCACATCGCTCAAGCACCGGGTCCGGTCCCAGGTCGGACGCGCTTGGATTGTCGCTTGCCGCAACGGAACAAGCGCAACAATATCGCCGACGCAAACCAGCATATGTGCGCCTTCATCGGCGCCCTGCACGGCATGGGCGGTCGCCGCTCAAACTCAATTGCGCGAGTTTGAACTCGGACCCAGCCAAGGGCGCGGTCAGCGTCTCCCCGCCGCCCAAACGCTCCAGCCAAGCGCCGCGATCGGCAAGCGCGCTATGGCTTATAGCGTCAAGCGCCAGCATCGCCGGCAAATAGCTGGCGCCTGCCAAACCGCGGCCCAGTTCGGTGTAAAGCGCGCAGGCAACCGGCAAGTCCAGGCCCAAGCCGCCAAGCTCCTCCGGCGCAAGCACAAGATGCCAGCCCAATTCCAACAGCCTGGGCCATGTCTTCGCTTCGTCAGCGGCGATGCCAAAATCGCTGACCACTTGCCGCGCCGAATCCAGGAATTCCTGATGCTCGGCGCTCATGATTGATCCGCCGCGACGCGCCAGGCGCGAGGCTCCCTCGGCATGCGCAGCAGCCGTTCGGAGATAATGTTGCGCTGGATTTCGTCGCTGCCGCCGGCGATGGACCAATTGTAGGAATTCATGAAATCCAAAGTCCAATTGCCGGTTTCCTGGGTGGCGCCGCGCATGAAACCGGTATGGTATTGTCCATCGAGGCCGCTGATGCGAAGCCCAAGCTGGGTGAATTCGCGCAACACTCTCGAATAGTACAATTTGACGATCGACGCATCGCCCGGCGCTTCCTCCCCGGCGATGCGGCGGAGCAGATAGCGGTCCGCCACCGCGCATAAGGCGTGCACTTTCGGGACAAGCGTTCCAAGCTCATGGCGGAGCGCGGCATCGTCAAAGCAGCCACGCTCACGCATCGCCGCGCCCAGACGCGGCAGCGCCGCGCGCAGACGTTGGCTCAACTCCACCAAAGTCAATCCGCGTTCGGACGCCAGTGTCGTTTGCGCCACCGCCCAGCCATCGCCTTCCTCGCCGATGCGGTTCTCGATCGGGATTTCCACTTCGTCCAAGAAAATCTCGGCGAATTCGTCATCGCCAGTGATCTGGGAAATGGGCCGTGTCGTAACGCCCTTTGCGCGCATATCGAGCAACAAATAAGTCAGCCCGCCCTGCGGCGGTTCGGATTTTCCCGAGCGCGTCAGCAGCAGGCACATGTCAGCGTATTGCGCCATGGTCGACCAGATTTTCTGACCGCTGACGATGTAGCGATCGCCGCGCCGCTCGGCCCTGGTGCGCACGGCGGCGAGATCGGAGCCGGCGTTTGGCTCGGAAAACCCCTGGCACCAGATGTCGCCCTTGAGGATGCCGGGCAGAAACCTGTCGCGCTGCTCGGCCGAGCCGCATTCCATCAGCGTGCAGCCAGCATGGTAGAGCGAGACGAAATACAAAATCAGCCGCGGCGCGTCCGCCCGGGCGATCTCTTCGTAGATGATTTTCTGTTCCGCCAGCGTGCGCCCCCCGCCCGGCCAGCCTCGGGCCAGTGCGGCGTCGCGTAACCGGCGCCGGCGAGCTTGAAAAACCAATCGCGCTGCGCCGCGACGAACGCCTCTTGCGCGGCGCCCGCCATCGCTTCGCGCCAACCGACAGGCGCATTGTCCCTGAGCCAAGCGCGGACTTGCCCCCGCAGCGCCTCGGGATCGCGGCCTTCGGTCATTGTCCGAATACCGGTTTGCGTTTTTCGCGCAAGGCCTTGACGCCCTCGCGATGGTCGGCCGAGCGCACGCTTCGGGCCTCGGCGGCCAGGCCCGCATCCATCAAGGTCTCGAACACGCGCCTTTGCTCCAAATTGATCAAGGCCTTGGTTGCGCGAATGGCGCCGCTCGCGCCATTGAGCAAGCGCTGAGCGAAGGCCGACACGGCGCCGTCTAGCGCATCGGCCGGGACGCAATAATTGATCAGCCCAATCTGCTCGGCGCGCTGTGCGTTGAGCAAATCACCGGTCAGCAAATATTCTTTGGCGCGGCCATAGCCGATGCGCTGCGGCCAGATCGCCGCGCCGCCATCGCCAGCCACCAGACCGATAGCGACGTGCGGATCGCCGATCTTGGAATGGTCGGCGGCGAACACGACGTCGCACAACAAGGCCAGTGTCGCGCCCAAACCGATCGCGTGCCCGTTCACCCGGCCGATCAGCGGCTTATCGAGGTCGAGCATGGCGAAGACGATGCGCTTGGCGATCTGGATTTCGTGGTCGAACAATTCCGGATGGGCGGCGTTGCGGGCGAGGTGATCCAGATCGCCGCCGGCTGAAAATGCCCGGCCCGCGCCAGTGAGGAGGATAACATCGGAGTGCGGGTCAGCGCATGCGAAATCGAACGCCGCCGCCAATTCATCGTGCATATCCAGATTGATAGCGTTGAGCGCCTCGGGCCGGTTGAGCGTGATCGTCAACAACCGCCCCGCCCGCGTCAGCAAAAGCGTCTTGTATTCACCCGGCGCATCGGCGTTGGACATGCTCAAATTGCCTCGAAACAATGCATCGCCGCCGCGCTTGCCTGGCCGCTGCGACCGCCAAGTTCGGAAACTAGCGCCTTCAGCCGATAGGTCCAGAGGTGGAGCGGGTGTTCAAGCGTAACGCCCATCGCCCCTAGCATCTGATGCAAATCGTAGACGACGCGGGTGGCGCTGTCCTGGGCGTAAAGCGCGGCCAGGGCGGCGTCGCCATCATCGGCGGTGAAGGCGGCCTTCAGCGCCAGCCAGCGCACGCCGCCGGCCAACACCGCGCACTCAGCCATGCGATGGCGCAGAGCTTGGAAGGCGCCGAGCGGGCGGCCGAATTGTTTGCGCACGCTGAGGTGTTCTATGGTTGACGCCAGCGCCGCACTGATCAGGCCAGCGATCTCCGCCGCCAGCGCGACGCGGATCCATTTGCGCGCCAGCTTCGCGTCCGCCTCCGACAGCGGCGTCGCGCCAACCCCTGCCCGCAAGCGCCCCATCGGATAGGCGTAAAGCGCATCGACGCCCTCCACCTGCTCCGGTTTGGGATGAGCAATGGAAATGGAATCAGCTTCGATCAGCACAATCGTCTTGGCGCTGGCGACAAAGCGGCCGGGCCGGCGGTTTTCCACCAGCGCAAACGGACGCGGCAATTCCTCACCCGCCAGGTGCGGCCGCAGCAGCATTGAAAGCGCGATTTCCGCCGTGCATGGCAGACGCGCGAGGCGCTCCGCCGCCATGGCGGCCGCAACCGCGCCAAGTTCTGGGATGGCGGCGATGTCGAAAAACTCCGCCGCCGCCAATTCCCACTCGAGTTCCTCGTTCACCAGCGCAAAGCCATGCGCGTCAGTCGGCTTGTGTTCGAAGCGCGCGGCCAAGGTATCGAGGGCCGTGGCCAGGGTGGTCTGGTCCGAGTTCAGGGAAAAATCCATCAGCGCGGCTCCCTCGGCAGGCGCAGCAAATCGGTGGCCACCAGATTGAGCTGAATTTCAGCCGCGCCGGAGGCGATGCCGGCGACGATGGCGCGCTGGTGATGAGCCAGCATCATCGGATCGCCGCCCGCGAGCGCCTCCGGCAAATGTTCGACCACAAATTCCGCCGCCAACCGCTCAGCCGCGACGGTGGCCACGCGCGCGGCGCTGCCATCGGGGCCCGCCGGCACGCCTCGGCTGCGCTGATCGACGATGTTGTAGCTGTACAGCCGCGCGACCTCGCAAGCAGCGTGCGCGCGCGCCGCCTGTTCGCGCGCACCGCCGCTAAACCTGTTCGCCCGCTTCAAAGCTGAAACAGCGCGCGCCAACATGAGCGAGGCGAGCGCAAAGCGCGGGATGCCGACCCGCTCCAGCGACAGCGCCGTGCGGGTAATTTCCCAAGCCTGGCCCTCGGCGCCAAGCAAGCAATCGTCGCCGGCTTCAACATCGTCGAAGAATACTTCGTGGACATCGCCCTCGCCGATGAGGCTGGGGATTTGGCGAACGAGAATGCCGGGCGTGTCCATCGGCAGCAAAAAAATCGATATGCCGTCCTTGCCGACGCCGGTGCGGGCGAGCAGGAAACAGGTGTCGGCGTCGCCCGCATAAGAGGTCCAGATCTTCTGGCCATTGATGCGATAGCCGGAAGCGGTTTTTTCCGCGCGCGTGCGCAGCGCCGCCAGGTCAGACCCGGCTTCCGGTTCGGAGAAGCCCTGGCACCAGATGGTTTCGCCGCGCGCCATCGGCGGAATGTAGCGGGCCTGCTGGGCCTCGGTTCCAAACCGCATCAATGTCGGGCCGATCCAGTTGACGTTCATATATTGAGCGCCGCGCGGCTCGCCGGCCATCCACATTTCCTCGGCCATGATGAAAGCGGTCCACGGATCGGCGTCGCGCCCGCCCCATCGCGCCGGCCAGTGCGGCGTCAACAGGCCGGCGCTCGCCAGCTTGGCGCAGAAGGCCTTGGAGAACGCCGTTTGCGTCGCCGATCCCGGCCCGTGGGCGATTTCTTCCCAGTCCGGCGGCAAATTTTCCGCCAGAAATGCGCGAATGCTCGCCCGGACGGCCTGCTGATCGCTATTCCAACTGAAGTCCACCAGCCTGCCTCCTCGGATCGTTCCGAGCTATACGAGTCCGAACCCAACAATCCAAGCAATGTTCAGGCGATCGGCGCTGGTTCGCGCGAGCGTTCGCGGGCCTCCTCGATCAGCCGCGCCATCACGGGATCGTGGATGTCGTTGACGCCGCGGCGGCAGGCGCGCCAGAGCAGAGCAAACGCCTCGAACACGCGGAGCGCCGGCTCTGAAGCGCCTGACGCTCTCAAATAGGCCTCGCGAAAGCACTCGGCCGCCGAGATGGGAGCGCCGACCGCGAGCGCGCGCTCATAGATCTGAGCGGTCAAATCCGCCGCCAATAGCAGCGGTTCGCCCATGAGCACGTCATGCACGAGCGCGACCTCGGCGCCGCCCGCGCCAACGCGGAGCCCACGCAGACTAAGACCCGTCAAGGTCACGGCGCGCCGTTCGCCGCTGGCGGCGATACTCAGCGCGATCGGTTCGAACACATCGGCGGCCGCGCGCGCGAGGGGATGGCCAATCGCTTCCAGGCGCGCCACGGACCGTTGGGCGGCGCGGACGTCGCGGCTGGTCTCGCGCTGCTTGTCCAGATCGAGCTTCAAGCCATGAAACTCGGCCAAAGCGCGACCCAATTGGCGCATCGCGCCAGGCTCGGCTTGATCCAGGGCCAGCGCGGGCTCGTCTGACTGCGACGCTAGCACCAGCATGCCGAGCGGAGCGAGATGGCCGAGTGCGCGTGGAAGCCGCAGTGCGCCGGGATGCGCGGCCAAAACCTCGGCGCACCTCCCCAGCCGGCGCAGCCGGCCAGCGCCGCTGTCGCCGAAAAAGCCGAGACCATCCAGACGCGCCGACCAACGTCTCTTGCCCTTGTAGCCCTTCAGCGTCCATCGCACATGCAAGCGGCGGTCATTCTCCTCCACCAATTGCGCGTCCGTCTCCGTGACCTCGACCTTCCGCCCATAGGCCTCGCGCACCAAGGGCGCGAGCAGCGCCTGCACATAGGGCGGATCGAGCGCCCAGACCGAGCGCTCCGAGAACGGCAAGCCGCTTATCTCCTGCGCGGTCGCGCCGGCCACGCGCGGGCCGTTCAGGGAAAGCTGCAGCGTCCGCTCCACTTCGTCGAGCATGAGGTCGGCGCTTTCCTCCCATCCCTGCCGTTGCAGGCGGAACGGCGCGGCGGCGGCGACCAACAGCGACACCGCCTCGAACAGACGCGCCCGGCGCTCGTCGTCCTTGGTCTGATCGAGGTAGGCTGCAAGAAACGCCTCCTCGGCGCCAATTAGGCCGTCGAGTTTGCCGTTAAGCCGCAGCGCCGAGACCCGCAGCGACGCCAGCACGCGGCCGACGTCGATCATCGGATCGCTGCGCGCGACCTGATCCCAGTCGATGATGGTCAGCCGATCGCCATCGGCGAGCATGTTGGCGAGGTGAAAATCAGCATGCACGGTCGCGGTCATGCGCATGCGCTCCGCAAGTTCAGCATGCAGGCGTTCGCCAAGTTGGCGCAGGCTTTTCGCGCGCGCCGGGCGCAGGCCCGTCAGCAGCCCGATCCAGCGCTTGACCACGCCCATTTCCTTTTCCAGTCCGCGTTCGCTGTGCATCGGCAAGTTCAGCGAATGCACCGCGGCGATGGCGCGCGCGGCTGTGCGCATCTGTTCTGGGAATGCGTCGCCGCCGGCGAGGTCCGTGAGGCGAGTTCCGGAAACGAATTCCTGCAGGCTGAGCCCCATGATCGCGAGATAGCCGGCGGGCGCGGCGATGGAAACGCGGCCTTGCGTGCACCGCCAAACCGCCCAATGGCCGGCGAACAGACGAGGCGCGACCCCACGCACGTCGAGCTTACCGACAAGGAGGCGCACGTGCGACGCGCCAGTGTCCTTGTCCTCGGTGGACACTTCATGCTTGAGCGCCGCGCGCTGCTCGGGAACATAGGATAGCGTCTCGACGCTGACCCTGCGCACGCGCGTACGCTGCGGCTGCCAGATCCGGTGCAGCGCTTCCTTCATCGCCAGCGGGTCGACTGCCTCGAGCAGCGAGGGCAGCGCCGGATCGAGCGGAAACGCGTAGACAACAAGTTGCGCGCCGGGAACGAAAAGCCACGGCGTGCGCAGCGGCATGGCGACCGTCATGTCGTTGCGCGCACGCAATTCCAGGTAGCGGCGGATCAGATCGGCGGGCGCCGCGGGCGCGGGATCGTCTCGCCGCAGCGCCTTGGCGACCACGAACTGACGCGCGGCTCGCGCCGCTTCGTGGTTGTACGCGCTCAGCTTCCAGAGCACGTGAGCGCTGCGCCCGCGCACATATTGCACATCGACGATCCGCGCATCGTAGGGCGGGCTGTCACGGCATTCCGGAAGCGTGTCCACGAGCAAACCCAGGAACGCCTCGCGGTCCATGGCGAGACTCAAGCCGGGCAAGTCGGGATCGGAGAGATTGGCGGGGCCGCTCAAACGCTCACCTCACCTGCCCATGGGAGACTAAATCGCGAAACAGCCCTTGTTGCGACGAGAGCTCTGCATAAACGCCTTCTTGAACCAGGCGCCCGTGCTCGAGCACGACGATGCGGTCGGCGTCGCGCAAACGGTGCAGATCGTGGCTGATCATCACCACGGTGCGGCCGGCCATGAGATTTTGCAGCGCCGCGAGCACCAGCGAGGCGGCGCGTTGGTCCAGGCCGGTAGTGGGCTCGTCGAGGATCACGATCGGCGCATTGCGCACGATGGAGCGAGCGATCGCCACGCATTGCCGCTGACCGCCGGAAAGCGTGCCGCCGCGCTCGCCGAGCGCGGTGTCGTACCCCTGGGCCAAGGCGGCGATGACATCATGGATGCCGGCCGCGCACGCGGCGGCCTCGATCTCTTCGCGGCTCGCGCCGGGCCGGCCAAGGGCGATGTTCTCGGCGATCGTCGCCGCGAACAGCACCGGCTCCTGAAATACAAAACTGATCTGGCGGCGCAGCGAAGCCAGCGTGAGTGAGCGAACGTCGCGTCCATCGACGCTGACGCGCCCCTCGCTGGCTTCGTAGAAGCGTGGAATGAGGTTCACCAGCGAGCTCTTGCCCGAACCGGTCGGCCCGACGATGCCAAGCCGTTCGCCTGGGCGCAGTTTGAGATCGATGTTGCGCAGCGACCAGGTGGCGTCGTCATAACGCAGGCCGACATTCTCGAATTCAATGGCGCCGCTGAGCGCGGGCGCTTCCACTGCCCCATGGCGGTCTTTCACTTCCGGGACCAGCCCGAAAATCTCGAACACGCGCTCGCCCGCGGTCGCCGTGCGGGTGACTTGTTCGGTGGTGCGCGAGACCCGCCGCAGCGGCCGCGAAAAAGTGCGCAAATAGCTGACGAAAACGATCAAATCGCCCGGCGAAAGCGCGCCAACCTGGATGCGCTGCACCGCCACGCCGATCACCAGCGCGGTGATGATCCCGACGGCGGCTTCCGACGCCCAGCGCAGCTTGGCCTCCATGCGCGCGACCTTGACGCCCTCCTTGAGGCTGCGCGCATTGCCCCCGCCAAAGCGCCGCGCCACCTCCGCCTCCAGCCCCAGGCTTTGCACCACCCGCACCGCGCCCAGCGATTCGCTGATCACGTTCGCGAGGCTGCCTTCTTGCTGGCGCTGCTTGCGGATCGCCGAACGCATCGGCTTGCGGTAGCGCTGCACCAGAACGAACAGTAAGCGGCAGCGCCGCGAGCGAAAGCAAGGTGAGCCGCCAATCCATCAGGAACATGACCACGGCCATGCCGATCATCAGCAGCGTGTTCTCGGAGATCTGGATCGGGATTTTCACCAAGGCGTCGCGCAGCAGCCGGATATCGGCGAGCAGCCTTACCATCAGATCGCCGGTCTTGCGGCGATCGTGAAACCTAAAATCCAGATGATGCAAATGCGCGAACAGATCGGCGCGCAGCTTGGTGGCGATGCGTTGGCCGAGCTGAGCGGCCAACACGCTTTGCCAATAATAGAGCGCCCCTGCGCCAAGTGCGATGATGATGATGGACGCGACCAGCACAGCGAGCAGCATGGTCGGGCTTGCCGCCCATGAACCAAGCGCGGCGAGGTTGGCGGGAAGCGGCTGGGCGAGAATGACGTGGTCGAAAATTAGTTTCAGCGGCCACGGTTCGAGCAAGCGCAGCGCCGTGTAGCCGACGCTGGCCAATAGCGCCAAAACCAGCGACGCCTTGCGGTTGCGAAGATACGGCATGAGCCGGCGCGTCACGCGCGCGAAAGCGCTAGCCTGTTTGCGCAACCTCTGCAGCCGCCCGCTCATGGCGCGCCGCTCATGGCAATTTCCACGATGTCGGCAGCGCGCGACTTCCAATCGTGGCGCTGGCGCGCTTCGCGCAACCCCGCTTGCGCCAGCCGCTCGACGCAGGCGCGTATCGTCGGCGAGCCGGGCAAGCGCGGCGGCAAGCGCGTGCGCGTCGCCCGGGGGCGTCAACAGACCGGCCTCGCCGCCCTGCAAAAGCTCGCGCGCCTGGCCGATATCGGAGGCGACATTGGCAATTCCGCACGCCATCGCATCGAGGATTTTCAGCGGCGAAAAATAGAAACGCTCAAGCGGCGGATACGGCGCTGCCGCAATGTCCATGCCCCGCACCCAGGCCGGCATCTGCTCCAGCGGCAGCGCGCCGGTCACGGTCACCCGGCCAGGCAACTCGTCGGCCAGGCGCGCGACGTCCTTGCGCTGCGGCCCGTCGCCGACGACCAGCAGATGCAAGCGCGGGTCGCTCGCAAGTTCGCGAAACGCCTCGCACAACACATCGACGCCGTGCCAAGCCTTGAGGCTGCCGGAAAAACCGATGACCACCGCCCCTTCCGGGCCCGCCCGGCGCGTCTCGCCCTGTGGCGAAAACAATTCCAGGTCCACGCCGTTGAAGACCACGCCGATCTTGCCGCCATCGATGCCGGAGGCGATGAGCAGATCGCGCATCTCGCGCGAATTGGCGACGATCCGCCGCGCATGGCGCAGCGCGGCGTCTTCCAAGAGTTCCGCGCCTTCCTGCAGCGCCTGGGCGCGAAATGTCGCGCCTTCCCAAGCCAGCGGCGCATGCACGTTGAGCACGTGGCGCAGACCGAGACGGTCGCAAGTGAGCGCGCCAGCGGCGCCGAACGGCGAATGCAGCTCGAACACGAAATCCGGCTGGAAGCGAGCGGCGTATTCGGTCAGCGCCTGCTCGACGGCGACATTGTTCCAGACGTGCCCCAAGGCGTGCACCACGCGTTTTCTCGCCCGCTGCCGCTCGCGCTGAGGGCGGGGGACCGGTTGTTCTACCTCATCGAGCAAGGTCGCAAGCTGCGGCGGTGTTGCAATCTGCGCTGCGCGCGCGCCGAGCGAAGCTTCCTCGGCCGCCGAAGGCGTAAGCACGAGCAGTTCGTGGCCGAGCGCAGAGAAAGCGCGCACAAGGCTGCGGAAATGTGCGGTGGCGCCGTTAAATTTTTCCAGCCGGATGCCGCGGTCGGCGCAAAGATAAAGTATCCTCACGCCAACTTCTCTTGGAACAGCTGAGACAGCCGTTCGATTGTGCGGCGCTCATCGAACGATTCCACCACCGAAGGCCGAGCCGCGGCGCGAAGGCGTTCGAGCAATTCCCGGTCTCGCATCACCTTCTCGATCGCGTCGGCCAGCGCGACCGCGTCTCCCTCCGGCACGACATATCCGTTGACGCCGTCGCGCACCGCTTCGGGAATGGCGGTGACCGGCGTTCCGATGACCGGCACGCCGCAGGCCAGGGCTTCCACTATGGACACCGGCAGACCGTCGCGGTTGCCGTCCTTGCCGACAATGCAGGCAAACACCGCCAGGTGCGCGCGCCGATAATATTGCAGCACCTCGTCCTGGGCGAGCGGACCGATCAATTTCACCATTCCGCCCAGCGCCGCTTCCTTGATCAATCGATCCAGCAGCGCCTTCTGCGCCCCCTTGCCTACGATCTCGCAAACAAACTCCAGCCCGCGTTCGCGCAGCAGCCGGCACGCCTCGATCAGAATGGGAATGCCCTTCTTCTCAACCAAGCGTGAAACCGTCAGCATCCGAAACTTCCCGCCGGGCGAGGCGGACGCGGGCGCGAATTGGGTCAAGTCGATGCCATTGCGGACCAGTTCGATCCTCGCCGGCCGGTCCCGCGTGATGGATTTCAGAAAGGCGACATTGTAATCGCTGATCGTCGCCGTGAACTTCGCGTCCGCCATCCATCCGGCGATCGCACGCACGTCCGCGTCGCGGTAAATGTCGTAGGCATGCGCCGTAACGCTGAACGGGACGCCAAGCAATTTGCTGGCCTGATGCGCCACCGTCGCGGGGTGATTAGCGAAATGCGCGTGCAAATGGGTAACCCGCACGCGCCGCGCGCGGTCGGCGATGTAGGCGGCTTGCAAAAATCGCCAAACCAATTCCGGACGGCCGGACATTAGAGCCTTGAAAAGGCGCCGGCGAAACCGCTTAGGGTTGCGCTGGGCGGTGCGCCCGGCATGTCTCAGCAAGGTCCGGATATCGGAAAACCCAGGCACATGGTGCATGGTCGCCTTCAAACGACCGACCCCGGGATGAAAGCGCGGGTCGCGAAATGGCGCCAGCGGAAATATATGAATTTCCACTCCCCTCGCCTCCAGCGCCAATATCTCGTTCAGGATGAACGTCTCCGATAAAACGGGGAACTTCCGAAGCACATACCCAACAACGCATTTCCCAGCACTCACCCAATTGCTCCTGGCGCCGTTTCCTCGGCCAGCCCAATGAGATGCTCGGCGGCGCGCGCGGCCCCGTCAAGGCGCAATCGTTCACGCACGTCGGAGGGGGGGCGATCCAGCGCCACTTGCATCGCCGCCGCGAGGGTCTCGGCAGAGAGATGGCGAGGATCGACCATCCCCACCGCGCCCAATCGCGCCAGCCCCTCCGCTCTGACCAATTGCTCCTCGTCGAACCCGGTCTTTCCCTTGCCGCCATGCTCGCCCGCGCGCCAGCTTCGGGGCGCAAGTACGGCTCGCGCGCCGACAGCTAATATTTCAGCGGAAGTATTGTACCCGCCCATGGCGACGACCAGGCCCGCGGCCGCCATCGCGGAGGGAAGATCCTCGACATGGCTTCGCACTTCGATCCCGGCCCGCTTCGCTGCCGCGCGTCTGACCGCTTTCCTGTCCGCCGCCGCCATCAATTCGCCGGTTACGACCAATGCGGGGCGACCGGGAAATCGCTCCATGGCGCCGAGGAAGGTCTCCAGCAGCGGCCGGCCGTCGCCGCCGCCGCCAACCGTGGCGAGGAAGAATCCGTCGCTCACGCCGAGTTCGCGGCGGACCTGCTCGGCGCCTTGGCGCTCTTGCCTGGAATCGGTGACGTAGCCGCAATACGAAAGCCGGCTGGCGATCGCATCCGACAATCCATAAGCGTCCACCGCGTCCAGCGCCTCGCGCATGCCGTAGACCAGAACGCGATCGTAATAACGCTCGATTATCTCGTACAAGCCGTCGCGCCCCCAGTCGCGCTTGACTTTTTCTGGAGGGTCAACAACATCGCGCAGCCCCAGCACGGTGCGGGTCCTGCTGCCGCGCCGCTCGCGCAGCGCCGCAAGCAGCTCAAGCCGCGCGCCGAGCGGAAAATTGTCGACCAGGAACACGTCAGGATCGAAGGCCGCGAGCAGGCCGCGCGTCACCTCCCCGCGCAATGACGCGATCTCGGCGACGCCGATGGGAAGCGTCGGCGGCAACGTTCCCGCAACCCCCGATGTGACGATAGTGGGTATCTTCACCACATCCGCATTGGCCGGCAACTCGCGCATGAGGTGCGTAACCGGCGATCCGGTGATCAGCAGCAATGCCGATTGCGGTCGCCGCTCCGCGATCGCGCTGAGGATGCGCACACTGCGGCGAATGTGACCCAGTCCGTAGGCGTCATGGGTGAACAGAGCAAATCGCTGCTTGCGCATGGCTAGGTGGACGCGTCAGGTAGGCGCACCATTTCCCTCATTCCGCGCCCATTCTACGCGGCAGATTCTCAAGCGCGTAGTTCGGCCCAGCCGCGCCGCCCAACCGGCGCCCCGCCGCGATCGGTGCGAATGCGGAGCCGACAGGGAGCAGCGGCGCATTCTCCGATACAATTTCTACAACTCGGTCGAGCCCGCCGAACGCAAGACCTGTGCGCGCGCGCACCTGGCCCTGGCCATGCTGCAGCAACCGCATTGTCGCCGCCATCAAAGCATCGGGGCGCAAATCGGATTCGGACATGCAGTGGAAAAAACGCTTCGACGCCATGCGCGCGGCGCGTATGGCCTGTTCCTTGACCGGCTGGCTGCGCGGCACGATCAAAGCGGGTTTCCCAAGCGACAACACTTCGCACACGGCGTTGTAGCCGCCCATCGATACGACAGCGTCGGCCGCCTCGACAGTGCTCGCCATGTCGTCGGTGAAGTCATCAAAGCGCACGCACGCTAAGTCCGCCGCCCGCGCCTTGAGGCGTTCGCGTTCGCTCGCGCTCAATTCCGGGCCGGTGACGATCCAGCTGTAGAATGCAGGATCGCCCTCCCGCGCGCGGAGGCCGTCGAGGAAGGTTTCGATCAGCGGCGCGCCGTCGGCGCCGCCGCCGGCGTGAACAAGAACCAGCGGCAGATCGCCCAATTCGAATTGCGCGCGCACCTCCGCGCGGGCCCGCCGCCCGCCGGAACGATGCAGATAACCGACATATTCCATCATCGCGCGAGTGGCGTCGGGGAAGGCATACTCACGCGCGACATCGAACACTTCCGCGCAGCCGGCGACCAGGACCCCCGCATAATGGCGCGCGATCACTGAGTGATAATGGTTATTCTCCCAGATGGCCCGCGTCGAACTCGGCTCGTCGAGAATGTCGCGCAGCACCAGATAGGTTCGAGGGCGGCGCTCGCGCGCGCGCAACAAATCGAGCGCGGCTTGCAATTCGCCATCGACGCCAAGCGGCTTCTTGTCCACCAAGACCACGTCCGGCTCAAACTCGCTCGCTGCGGCGGCGATGATTCCGGAACGCAGCCTCAGAGCTGCCGCGTAATCGAGATCGAGATATTTGACGCCATAAGCGCCGTTAGTATCTCGCGCCAAGCAGGGAAGCTTAATGTAGTCGATACGCGGGTGCATGCGGAACGCATGCAGCATCGGCGATCCGGACAACATCAGCACGCATGCCGCGGGATCGGCCTCGGTCAAGGCTTCCGAGATCGCGAGCATCCTGCGAATATTGCCCAACCCAAACGTGTCGTGCGAATAGACCAAGATTTGCGACATTAGGCGCTGCCCCACGGCTTGAGCTGACACAATTCTGTGACACTAGGATAGAAGTACGGTTGGAACCCGAGAATATTCCATTACCCGACATTTTAGATTCTGCGCAGTCAAGCGCTCCGAGCGCGCGGAGTTGCTATTTCGTTCGGCCTTAGCGTATAAAAACATGACCGCTTGGAATAGAGCCGACTCATTTTCGTAGTTACTAGCTGCGTCGTGGGCGCCAGGCAGGCAAGAAGCCCGCCGGTGGCGCTCGCGCCGAAATCGGGGAATGTCTAAAAGATCGCCTTCAGGGCGAATTGAAGTGAAAAATGGGGTCTTAGGGGTCATCGTCGGCCACATGTGAGGAGCAGGGATATGAGGAAGCTAACCAGCGCGGCGATAACCGCGCTCTTAATGGCGCCGGGGCTGGCGATGTCTAGCGCAGCCAGCGCCGACACCAGCGTCAGCTTCGCCAGCGGCGTGGAATTTTCGTCGGGCGATTATGGCGGCACTGAAGACACCGAAGTGGTGCGTGTGCCCTTGATTGCGCGGTTCATTACCGACAATTGGGATTTCCGCGTCTCCGCTCCCTACCTTTCCGTCACCGGCCCGGCAAACGTTGCCGACCCCGATGACCCAAACGGCGGCACCATCGTGCGCACCGGAACTGAAACCGGCATCGGCGACACCACGCTCGAAGTCACCAGAAATTTCAAAGAACTCGGCGGCAGCGACGCTTATGTCGATGTCACTGCTTGGGCTCGCTTGCCGACCGGCGACGACGCGCGCGGCCTTGGCAACGGCGCGACTGACTACGCGCTAATCGGCGAAGTGGGAACCTCCGGCGACAATGGCGGCGCGTTTGTTTCGGCCGGACGGCGCTTCCTGGGCGATGACGGCGGCGCCACGCCGCGTGAGGACGGCTGGCAGGCGCGACTTGGCGGCTGGGTCGGTTTAGGCGAACGAACCCGCCTCGGCGGGGCCTATACTTGGCGCGAGGCGTCGCGCCAGGGCAGAAAAGATCCGAGCGATGTCGGCGCCTATGTGTCGTTTCGAATGCTCGACCAATTGGTGCTTGCGATCAATGGCGGCGTCGGACTTTCCGACGCCAGCGCCGACTATCGGGCCGGCGTCCGGCTGACTTGGCGTTCCGAGGATTTCGGGCAAACCGAGCGCTGAACATTTCAGGCCGCGCGTGAGCGCGCGCGTGGCCTAGTGATAGGTTGCTCAGAGAACAAGAGACATCCGAGCGCTCAAAATGGCGCGCTGATCCTCACGTTGCTCTGAGCGGGATGATCTCTCCGTTGGCCGGCTTGATTGTGGGCGCTAGCGCTTTGATCACACGGCGATGAGTGACCACCAGTGTTGGTGAAGCGTCACAGGCCGTTGCGCGCGCCGCGGCGAGTGCGGAACGCACGCGTCGTTCGAACGTGCCGCCATCCTCGCCGCCGATCTCGGCGGACCCCAGCAGATCGCGCCGCGTTTCAGAATCTGGCCAGCGGACGCGGATTTCGGCGCGCGTCATCCCGGTCCAGGCGCCGACATCGCGTTCGCGCCATTGCGCATCGAGTTGCGCGCTGAGGCCAAGGTGTTTGGCTACAATCAGCGCGGTTTCGATGGCGCGCATCAGATCGCTGGAGATAACCCGGCCAATCCCGCGCCCCGACAATTCCAGCGCGCTTGCAAGCGCCTGCGCCCGGCCCGCTTCCGTGAGCGGTGGATCGCCGTGACCTTGAACCCGCCGTTCGACATTCCATGCGGACTGTCCGTGGCGAAGCAGGAAGACATCGCTCTCAGGCATAAGCTGGCGCGGCGCGGATCAATTTCACCGCGCTTTAGAAATTGTAGTCGAGCTTGAACGAGGCGCTGTAGGCCCATTCGCCTCGGTCCGCGCCGAAGGCGTCGCCGTAGCGAAAACTGCCGACCGTCGCTTCGAATTCCCAGCGTTGCCCGCTTTCAAACGAATAGATGACGTCTAACGCGTCGCCCAGATGTTCATCGACGCCGTTGGGATCGACATCGAGCCGCTCGCTGCGAAATTCGCTCGACGCTTCGGCTTGCGCATAATTGTGGTACACCGCTTCGATCCAGGCTTCGCCCTGAACTGGCGCTGGCGCCGGCGAGCCAAGCGACAGGGTTAGCACGCGAAGATTGGACAATTCCGGGCGCAGCGTTTCGCCGTAATAGCGGAAGCGGCTGATGCCGCGGAATTTGCCGTTGTCGCCCTGCAATCCGCTTTGTCTGAAAGCGTCGTCGCTCGCATCGGCGGGTGTGTCGTCGCCCGATCCGTAGGCGAGCGCGACGCTAGCGACCGGCTCCAACTCGATCGGCAATTCCCAGCTGAGGCTCACATCGGCGCCCCACCCCGAGACATCCTGGGTGAAGCGGCTCGACGCTTGAATCTGTCCCGGCGCGAAATCCACGAACTCAGTGACGGTTTCATCGCCGTCGACCACAGCGAGATCGCCGCTCAGGAAGATCTTTCCAGCATCGCCGATGCTTTGGCGCGTGCGCGCGCGCAGGCCAAGCCAGGTGAGGTCGGAATCGGTTGCGTCCTCGTCCTCCTCTTCCAGCACCGCGCCGAGCGCCGGCGCGCCTGAGCGATCTTGCTGCGACAGCAGGAACGCTTCGAGACGATCGTGCCGGGTCCAGGTGAAAGCGGCGTTGCCCAGAACGCGGACCACGTCCTCGTCCTCGGGGCTGATATCTTCCAGCGTGGAAGTGCGGACCTGCGCCTCGGCTATTGCCGAGGAACGCGGTGAAGCGTCCCCGCACATAGTGCAGCCGCACCGAATCGAGGTTTTCGTTCCACCACCACTCGCGCCGATCCTGATATTGCTGGCGCCCGACCTGGAGCGAGAAATCGCTGCCGAACAAGCGCGGCGCCAAAACCCAAGCCTCGCGCAAATCGAGCCCGGAATCGGTTTCGCCATTGCCGCTCTCGGTCCACACCTCGGAATCGACGAACGCCTTCACTTCAGCGAAGGCGATCATCCGATCGGAAAAGAGATAAAGGAACTCGATCTGCGCCTCTGGCGTCAGCTTGCCGACGCCGTCCTGGCCGGTGAGGTCGAGATTGTCGCGCCACTGGCCGGCAAACTCGACCTCGCCGCCGACAATGAGCGGCCGGCCGAACACGCTTGTTTCGTACTGGTCATCCGGGCGGGTGTCGTCAAGCGAAACGCCAAGCTGGCGGGCGAGCGCGCGCACATCGTCGACCTGAAGCACGTTGTCGCCGCCGCGATCGCCGTTCTCTTCCTGTGCACGCGCCGGCGCCGCCGCTATCGCCATTAAAGCCACGAGCGCAGCAGTAGAGTATCCGAAGCGCCTAAGCGCTGACGAGCGAGACATCCTTATCCTCCACCAAATCCATCATCGAACCGAGGCGCACAAGCGGCGCGGTTCGCAAGAGCTTCATTAACGCGCCCAGAGCGTCGAGATCCTCATCGTCCAAGTTCTGGTGATGCAAGCATCAACCCCACTTTACGCGCGCCGCTGGCGATCTGCTCTGCCATTGCCGCCGCCGCATCACGCGAGGTCTCGCGCAGATCCCCGCGCCAGCGCCGCCAATCGATGCTCACCGGCAAATGATACAGAGTGTGTAGCGAAAGCGGCGCCGCCTTCGCCTCTCGCGAGAGCGCCCGGAAGCCTTCACGCTCCAGCGCCGATACAGTTTCCTGCGTGCAGCGATTCCATGGCGGGGTGAAAATCGGATCGACCGCGCCCAGCAAGGCCGCGAGCCGGTCCTTGCCCATGCGGATGTCCGCCTGCTGCCGCGCTAGACCGCGCGCCGGCCCGAACTCGCACTTTCGCCCTTCGTGCTCATGATTGACGTGGGCATAGCCGTGTTGGTGAAAACTCAGCCCCGCCCAGCGCGCGCGCCGACGGCGCAAATCATCGGCGGTCTGGGGCTGCAGCGCCGCCGGAATGACGGCGAGATCGAGCGGAGCGGCGTGGCTTTCAAACACATCGAGCAGGCGAAATAGCTGAACATCGGCGCGGCCGGCGTCGTCGTCGCGCACGAACACGTCAACTGGCGCGCGCCTCTCGCCAAGCGCGGCGCGAAGGGGGGCTAGCCAGTCGCTCATGCTACGCCGCCGCTGGCGCGTGTGCGGGCGCGTCCTCGGCCGACCAGGAGGTCGTCCAGTATTCGCGCTGTCACCCGCGCGCCATCGAGCGACAAGTCCTGAGCGAGAGCGCCGCCAAGCGGGATATTTTCCAGCGCCTGGGCGAGCGCGTGCGCCGACAAGTCGCGCTCGTGCAGCACGCCGATCCGTCCCATCGCCGCAAGGCGCTCGGCGCGGACCGTTTGCTCATTTTCTTTTTCGGTGGCGTAGGGAACCACCAGTGCGGCAACGCCGCTGACCAGAATATCGATCGCGGTATTGTAGCCGCACTGGCTGATGGAGTGCGTCGAAGCGCACATCAGCGCACAAAGATCTGGAACCGAGCGGTGCAGCGTCAAGCCGTCAACGCCGACGCCGCTTGCCTGCAATGCGCTCCACTCCGGTTCAGGCAGGAACGGGCCCGCGACGATGGTCATGGGCTTGTCCGGTGCGAGCGAAGGTCGCTCGGTGATGCTCCAGCGCCGCTCGGAACAGCGCGCCCCCGACCAGCCCGCCGCCAGCGGAAACCAGCAGACGCTGTTCCCGCACCCCGGCGTGCCGACGCACTTCGTGCGGAACCACGAAGCCGGAATAGTGGATTGGCGTTCGCGGCGGCGCGGTGGGTTTGAACGATTCCTCCAGCCGCGCGAACCGCGGGTCAGCATGCACGATCACCGCGTCGAATTCGGCATCGAGCTTTAGGGCGGTTCGGTCATCGTGCCGCTGCTGGTCGGGACGATCGGAAACCAACAGATCGCGCACACTGCAAACGATCGCAGCCCCGCGGCTGCGCGCGATCTGGATGAGCGGGTCCAGCTCGAAGGTGAATTTCTTGCGTCCAAACGGATAGAGTTCGGTGACAACCACGATCGGGCGAACGCAGCGCGATCAAATTCCGGATGCTGGTCGAGGCGCCGCTCCTTGGCCTGCTCGACGCTGACGCCGAGTTCGAGGCTGGCGAGCTGCGAGGCCTGGTCCATGCCTAGCGGCGAAAGGTGATGGAAGTGCACGCTTTCAGGCAGAGGCAAGCCCGGCGGCGCGCGCCCGCCATTGAGAAAGTGAACCTCGAACCATTCCGCCAGCACCCGCGCCAGACGCAAGCGAGCGCACGAAATGGCCCATGCCAACCGAGTGCTGACAATAAAGATAGAGAACCGGTTTCATTGCATGGCCTCCGACAGCTTCAGCGTGGGCGTTACGCAGAATGCGTCGCGGCGCGCGTTTCGCGCCCGAGGGTCAGCGAGAGCGCGACTTTGTAGGCTTTTGCGAGATGCTTGTGCATGCGGTAGATCGCGAGCACGCGCCGGTCGCAGCCGCCGACGCCTTCGGCATACGCGCCGAGAAACGCGGCGGCGACCTGTGGGACATGATCGGGTGCGCCGGACTCGAAATCGAGTTCGGCCAAGAAAGTCGCGGCGTCAATTTCCACCGGCCCCAACGACAAGCGATCGAAATCCACCAGCGCCAAGCGGCCGTGATTGTTCAGCCATTGATGGGGATGGGGCGCGCCATGAATTGGGCGCAGGTCCGTATCCGGCGCCGCTGCATGCGCCGCTTCAAGCTCACTCAGCAGAGCAGCCGCCGCAGCCGCGGCGCTCGGCGCCGCTTGCGCCAATTTGCGCACGTAGCGGCGGCTCCGCTCCATCTGGCTGGCCGCGTCATAAACATGGCGCGGCGTCAGCGACGCGTTGGGGAGGCGTCGCAAGCGCCTTGCCCAAATGACGCCCCAACTCCACTCCGCCACCGCCCAGCAACGCATCGCAAACCGAAGCGCCCTCCAGCTCTTCATGGGCGATGGCGCGTAGCGCGCCGTTCCATTCCAGGCATCGCGCGATCGCAAATCCGAGCTGCCCCTGGGCGGCGGCGGCCTGCAAGAGCGCAGCCTCTTCCGCCATCTCCGCGCCGCGTTCGTCGGCGAACACCTTGATGTAGGCCGGCGCGCCGTCAGCTGTTCCGCGCATGGTGCAGCGTTTTCCTGGCCGATAGCGGACGATATTTTCCGATGGCGTAGAAACGGCAGGCCTGATCTAGGGTCGGCAGCGCCGCATCGGCGCGGCAAGATGTCAAGTCCGCCCAACCGAGCGGACTAGGGAGCCGGTGTAGCGCCAGCTCCCGGCGCGCTCGCTCAGGTCGACGCGCACCGGTTCAGAGCCCCCGCGCTCATAGACTAAAGTCGCATAGCGAGCAGCGCCCGGATTAAGCCGCCCATAAGTCCGCGTCCATCGCGGCGCGCCCCAGCAGCGCCAGGATCGGATCATCGGCTTGCAGGCGCGCGATCGCGGCCTCCACGTGCGTTTGCACGGGTCAGCGGCGCCAGGCTCATGGCGCGGCTCGCAACAGAAGCCGAAGCCGCGGTTTCTTCCGTCAGCCTGCCCGCTTCGAGGCGCAGCGTCCGATCCGCGAAACCAGACGGCAGCGCCTGGTGAGTCACGATCACCATGGTGCGCACGCCGCGCTCTTCGCTCAGCGCCGTCGATGAGAGTAGCGCGCGATTCCGGATCGACGTTGGCGAACGGCTCGTCAAGCAGCAGCACCGGGCGGTCCGCCAACAATGCGCGCGCCAGCGCTAGGCGAGCGCGCTGACCGCCCGAGAGATTGCCCGCATCTTCTCCCAATGGCGCATCAAGGCCAGCGGGCGCGCTGTCCACAAGGTCGCCAAGCGCCACGCGGCGCAGCACGCGGTGCAAGTCCGCATCGCTGCGCGCTCCGACGCCAAACTGCAATGCGTCGCGGATCGTGCCGGCGAACAGATGCGTTTCCTGGCGCATAACCGCGAACTGCCGCCGCAGCTCATGCACCGGCCAATCGCGGTAGGCGCGCCCGCTTAGCGAGAGCCTGCCATTCTCGGGATCGAACAGCCGCAGGATGAGCCCGAGCAGCGTGCTCTTTCCAGACCCGCTCGGCCCTTCGATAACCACGCACTCGCCTTCGCGTACGCAGAGATTGGCATCCCAGAGCGCGGTCTGCACGCCCGCCCCGACCGAACGATGCGCGAAGCTGCATGAGCGCAACATCAATTCGCCGCGCACGTGCGACGGCGCGAGCGGCGCCCGGGTTCACAGCGAGCCCGGTCGGGCGCTCCAGCAGGTCGCTTAACCTATCGGCCCGGGTGAGCGCGCCGGTGACGGCGCCCGCCAATTCGTTGATCTTCTCCACCGGCTTAAGAAGCTGGTTCAAATAGGCGAGGCACACCGTCAGCGCGCCGAGGCTCAATTGGCCGTTGAGGACGAGCAGCGCGCCAAATCCCACCACCAGGGCCACCGCGAGACCGCTCGCGCTCTGCATGCCGCGCTCTAGCCCGACTTGCGTGCGCGTCTCGTTGACCCCCGCGGCTGTGCTCTCGGCGTTGACTGCCGACAAAGCGCGATCCGCACTTCCTCCTCGCCGCTCACCGACTGCACAAAGCCCAACCCGCGTAGGACCTCTTGGGCGAAGCCGGCAATGCCCCCCTCCAGTTTGCGCTTTGCCCGCGACGTTTCTTGCAATTGCGGCGCCGCCAGCCGCATCAGCCAAACCAAAGCCAGGCCAACGAGCATGCCCAGTGCGCCAAGCACGCCGCTCAACCACCACATCGCCGCCAGTGTTAGAAACACCGTGATCGAGTAGCGAAAAATTGTCGGAAAGGTCTTGCAGAACAGACGCGCAATTTGGCCGGTGTCGTCGATCAGGCGCAGGACCAGTTCGCCGCTGCGATCCGTATGGCGTTGCAGCACCGAAAGTCCAAGAACGTGGTCGAGGCTGGCGGCGCGCAGGTCGCGCGTCATCAACTCACGCAGCCGCGCGCTGGCGATCTTCTCGGCGGCGGAAGCATACGCCGCCGCCAGCGCGACGATCGCGGCCACGAGCGCAAGCGCTCCTATCTGCAGTTCGCGGCTCAAGCCGTCGAGCCCGCTCGACCCAGAATCGGCGCCCAAGAGCACGTTGTCGATGATGATCTTAAGCGGCAGCGGCGCGGCAAGCGTCAGCGCTGTCGCGGCCAAGCCGGCGCTATAGGCGAACGCAAGCCGCAGCGGATATTTGAGCCAAAATGGCCCAAATCGACGCACAGCGCGCCCAAACGTCCCGTGCGCCGGTTCAGACATCGCGCGCACTCCGCCGCTGCGTTATGCGCTCCGCCTTGGCCACGAGGACACCGGCGATTTCGCGCCGGCCAGGCTTCAACCGGGTCATGCAGCGATAGAGGCGCTCGTCGAGTAGGCAATACACGGTCAGCCAGCCAAGGCGCTCTTCATTCAAGCGCCCACCTGCCGATTCGTAGGCGATCCGCCAGCGAGAGAAGGCCGCTGCGGCGGCGTAATCGTCGAGCCCCTCCAGCGCGGCAAAGTACATGAGCGCCGCCGAGAAGCTTGCCGCATCGTGTTCCGGCGGGGCCATCTGCACGGCGTCGAAATCGATGAAAGTGAATGCGCTCACCGTCATCGAACATGTTCTTGGCGTGCAGGTCGCCGTGGCACAGCCGCAACGCAGCGCCGTGAGGTTGCGGCGGCGCTTGTCGCGCGCAACCATGTGAGCAACGCTTCGACGCGCACGCGCGTCTCCGCCGGCAGCGCCGCTGCAATCGCTAAGCGGCGCCTTAGCCTCTCCATGTCAGGGACAGCTGGCGGCGCGTCGAGTCGCGACAGGTAGTCGGTGCAGACCCGCCACCGCGGCGCCCACGCGGTCGGCCTGGCCAAGGGCGCTGTCGAAAAATCCCGCCATGTCAAGCTGGACGCCCGGCGCGGCCTCCTGCCATTGGATGCCGAACTGGGGTTGCTTCAAGATCATTTTGGCGACCCCCAGGGATCGCATGCGCTCGCGATCGAGCGCGACCTCGATTGCGTTGAGCGCCTGCACCGCCAGCCCGCCTTCGCCTTCGGCGTGGCACTTGCCATAGACCGTGCGCGTAAATGCTTCCCCGCTCGCCAGCCGTCCGCTCAGGCGCACACGCATCGTGCAGCTTTGCTCAGCAGCGTAGTGGACGACTTCACTCGACCAAGCCTCGATGGCGCCGCCCGGCGCTATGGTTCGCGCCAGCTCCGGCAAGGTTGCTTGCTCGAACAGAAGCGGATCAGCGAGCTGGACCAGCCCGCCTATTCTCAGATCGGCCGGAAATGCCCACGCGACCGCGCCGATCTCCTCCAGCAAGAGCACGTCATCGCCGCCCGCTTCAGCAACGGCGCGCTGGTAGCGAGCGCGCGCTTTCCCTGGCGGGAGCACACGCAGCGCGAACAATTTCTCGGCGCTTTCGCTGGCGAAACGCACCCGCGCGCTCAATAGGGCTTTCGTTCCTGGCTTATATTTTGCCCGCTCGACAGCGGCTGCTTCAACGCACGCGTTTGGCATTGCGGCTTGGAAGGCGTTCCGCAAGGCGGCCGGGTCCATCGCCTTGAGCAAGGCTGGGGCCAATATTTCGCCAGGACAGAGATCGGCGGCGGTGATCACTCGATATCCCCCGCTTGAAGCAGATACCGCTGTCTTCCATCGCGACCGGTGCGCAACACTTCCGCGCCTGCCCGTGGCCGCACGAGCAATTTGTCCTCGACGCCAGCATCGGCATGAAGCACGGTGGCGTTCAATGCCCCCTCTTGGCGCTCCACTCCTGAAAGCATCAGCGGACCCGCGGGCAGCGGCGCCAGCAGCGTCGCGAACACAAAATCCTTGCCTTCTGCCGAGAACAGCAGTCTCGGCGCCTCGCTCTTGCGCCCATAGCGCCGCGACACCCAGCCCGTCTCGATCTCGGCGCGGATGTCATGGCTGGCGACACAGGTGAAGTGCGCGTGCGGGTAGTCGCTTGCCAGCGGTCGGCCGCCGCCCGCGAGTTGCACCGAGCCCAGCGCCTCCGGCGCAAGCTGGAAGCGCAACTCATACTTGTGGCGCTCAGACGCGGCGAGCGTGTCGAGGATGAGCCAATAGCGCCCATCGACGAAAAATATCCGCCGCTCATGGCGCGCCTCATACTCTGCGCTAACGACCTCGCCATGCACGTAGTCCGCGTGTTCCGCCGTCGCGAACGCGCGGACGCGTGCATGCGCGCGCGGCCCGGTGATTTTCCATTTGCGGCCGGCGGGTTCGTAGCGCGCCTGGTCGCGGCCATCGATCTGAACCGTGGAATGCGCCGCCGTCCCACGGAAAGCCGCGCGCCAATTGATCGCGCCATCCTCGGCATAGGTGTAGCGGCCGGGATCGACGACGATCGGCGCGCCATAGGCGTAGGCTTCGAAGGACAAGGCGTCGAGATGCCCGTGATTGCCTTCCCCAGTGTGACCCGCGTCGAACACGAGGTAGCGGCGGTCCTCGGGCGCCTCGTCCGGCGCATCAGCCGCGCTCCTCAGCACCACATAACCGCTTTCCGCGAAGTGCGCCGAGCGCGTGCGCCTGCGTGAGCGCCGCTTCGCAATTCAATAGCCGGGCGCCCTCGCTCAGCATCGGAAGATAAGAGCCGCCATCGGCATCGCTCAGCGTGGGAATTTCACCGTCCGGCCGGTGCATCCACGCGCGCGAACACGAGCGCGCGCCGTAGGGCGTCTGCGAAGTCCGCGCTGAGCGTGATGTCATTCAGCTTCGCCAAACGCGCGACGTTCAGAAAGTTTTGCAGGACGATACAATGATAGTGCGTCGATTGCTCGCAATGGGCGCCATCGGCCTGGAAGTCCGCCGCTGCGTTCTCCTCCAATTCCGCAAGCGCGAATGCGCGCCAACGGCCGGCCTGGGCGAATTCCGGGAAGCGCGATGGCCACCAGCAATATCGCGTAGAGCTCCAAAGTGCGGTGATTGCGCGCCTTGTGCAAAATCGTCAGCAGCACCTCGGTTTGCCGATGTAGCGACACCAGCAGCTCGCGATGAAAGCCGGCCGGCAGCAGCGGCGAGCGAACGAAGATGCTCCACGCATAGACCCAATTTTGCAGCCGCCTGCCGGTGACGTCGGCGGCGATGAAATCGGCGGGGATGCGCTGGTTCATCCAGGACGCGGTGAGCGTGCGCCAGCGATCAAGGTAAACCTGGCCGCCGGTGGTCTCGAAAGCACGCGCCAGCCCGACGGAATAATAGAATTTGTGCAGCAGGATTTGCCATTCCTGATCGGCGGAGGGGTTTGCGCGCCAATCGAAATCGCGGCCCAGGGCATGGGTCTCGCCATTGAAGGTGAAGACGCCGTCCATCACGCCGGCGATCTTCTCCGGCGTGATCTCTTCCGGCTCCTCCACCACGAACAAGAGCGGGCGCTCGCGCATGCGGAAATGCGCCAGCAGCGCTGCGTCGGACAGACGCGCGAACGCGGGCGCGAAAACGCTATCATCGGCCAGTGCGGGCGCGGCGGCGCGCGCGTGCATCACGCGACCTCTTCCGCAGCGAGAGCGCCGTCCAGCAACGCCTTCAGCGCACCCGTGGTCTTACGCGAGTCGAAACGCTCTAGGATTGTCGCTCGCGCCGCGCGCCCCAGCGCCGCACGCCGCGCCGGCGGCGCATGGATCAGTTCCTCAAGGGCCGCGGCAAGCGCCGCCGCGTCGCCTGGCCTGACCACCATCCCGTTTACCCCGTCGCTGACAAGTTCAAGGATGCCCGACACGTCGGTGGTGACCAGGGGCAGTTCCATCGCCATCGCTTCGGCAAGCACATTCGGAATGCCGTCGCGATCGCCGCTGGCGGTGATCCGGCACGGCAGCGTGAATATGTCCGCGTCCGCGTAGATGCCGCGCAATGCGCGCTGCGGCGCCGGCGGCAATAGAGCGACGATTTCTTCAAGCCCCTCGCGCGCGATCAGCGCGCGCATCGCCGCACTGGCTTCCCCTTCCTCGCCGACGATCCGGCAGCGAAAGGCTAACCCGCGTTGCCGCAGGATCGAGCACGCCTCGATGAGATCGAGAAAGCCTTTCTTTTCCACGAACCGGCCAACGGAGAGCAATGTGGGCGGGCCGCGGCGTTTCAAGGCGCCGGCGCGCGGCGAGAACAGCTCGGTGTCGAGGCCGTGATAGATGGTGTGCAAGCCGCCGCACTCGCAGCCCTTCTCCAGCAGGTGCGCGCGGTTGGCTTCGGTGCAGGTTACGGCGAAGCGCGCCCCCGCGAGCTTCTTGGGCAGAAGGTCGCCGGGATTATGCTTAGCTTCGTAAATGTCCTTGGCGTGGGCGGTGAAGCTGTAGGGCGCGCCGCATAGCTCGCTAACAAATTGCGTCACAGTGGTGGCGCCGTGGCAGAAGTGCCCGTGCAAGTGGCGGGTGCGGCCGCGCTTTCGGATAGAAGCGGCGATGTAGGCCGCTTGCAGGAATTCCTTGATGAACACCTTGCGCGGAGCGCCGGAATCCCGATCCCCGTACGCCCGTGTCATCGCGACAGCGCGCGCCGCCGTCGCGAAAAAGGCGCGCGGCGCGCGCAGCGCCAGGCTCACGCAAGCGCCAAGATAGGTCGGCAAGTTCTCGATCAGCCAGCGCTCCAGCCGCACGCCTGAAATCGAGGTCATCGCCGGCAGGTAGGTGACGGGTGCGCGGATTTCGGAGAGCGCCGCCGCGCCCAGCTCATCGCCTTGCTTGATCGCATAAATCTCTATCGAAGCGCCCATGCTCTCAAGAATACGAATTTCGTTGGAGATGAAGCTCTCTGAGAGACGGGGAAAGCCCTTCAAAATGTATGCCGTGGACGGCGCGGGCGGGTCATCGCGCAGGCTCTCGCTCAACAACGCGTCCAGTCGCCTGATGTCGCCGTCCAACGAAAAACGCGCCTCCACGACGCGGCGTCCCGCCGCGCCAAGCCGCGCGGCGAACCCGTCATCGTCCAGGACGCGCGCAAGCGCGTCAGCAAGCGCTTGGGGATCGTCGGGCTCGATCAGCAGCCCGCTTTCATTCTCGACCACCACCTCGGGAACGCCCGAGACCCGCGTCGATACCACCGGCGTCCGCACGGCCATGGCTTCGAGAATGACGTTTGGGATGCCGTCGCGGTCGCCATCGTCGAGCACACGGCACGGCAGCGCGAACACGCGCGCGCGCCGCATCGAAGCAATTACCTGCTCATGCGGCAGCTTCCCAATCAGGCGCACCTGCGCGGAAAGCCCGGCCTCGTCGATCTGGCGACGGAGATTTGCCTCCTCGGGCCCGTAACCGATGATCTCACAGGCAAGCTCCCGCCCCGCGTGCGCCAGAATTCCGCACGCGGCGATCAAAGTGTCGAAACCCTTCTTCGCGCGCAGGCGTCCCACGCTCAGAATCAGCGCCGGCGGCTTGCGGCGCGGGCTTCTCCACGGGGAGCGCGTCAAGATCAACGCCGTGATAAGCGCGCATCACATTGGCTTGCGGTGCGAGCATTCTCAGAAACTGCGCGTTGTGACCCGTGCAGGTGACCGTGAAGCGCGCCGCGCCCAAGCGCCGCGCCAGTCGCTGAGGCTGCTCCAGATAGATGTCCTTGGCGTGCGCCGAGATTGAAAACCGCAATCCCGCGAAAGCGGCCCCGACGCGCGCAATGGCGGCGGGGCGGTCGGCGAAATGAGCGTGCAAATGGCCCGCCCCGGCGCGTATCAGCCGCGCCGCCAACGCTATCGCCTGCGAGACCGCGCGCCAGTCGCGCGCTCTGAACTCCACAAGCGCCGCGCCCATGCCGCTGACGATGCATTGCGGCCGCCGCCTCAGCAGACAAACCCAGTCGCTGATGGTGGCGTTGGGCAGAACCTCGATCGGCGCGCGGACGCGGGTGAAAGCGCCATTGACGATGGTGTCCGAGGCCTGCTCGAGCGCAAACACGTGCAGCGAGCGCCCCAGCGCTTCCAGGCCCAATACTTCGTTGAGGATGAAAGTCTCGGAGAGCTTCGGGAAGCGCTTGACGAGAATGGCGATAGGGCGATCGCTCATAGCGCTGCCGTGACGCCGTGGCGACGACTCTGCGCGCTCCGTTGCAATTGGGGTCGCGGCGACGCCTGCCGGCAAACAATCTCCGCGATGCGGTCCAGTCCGTCAAACGGCAGCGCTTGGCGGGCGCGAACTTGCGAAGCGCCCATTCATGGTCAGGCGCATCGCCGAGGAGATAAGCGCGTCCGGCGTCACGTCGCTGTCGAGCATGCAAGCCAGATACCCCTGCGCGGCCATACGAATTGCCCGCATGGCCTGCTCCTTGACCGGGCGGCTGCGCGGCACGATCAGCGCCGGTTTTTTCAACGAAAGCACTTCACACACGGTGTTGTAGCCACCCATCGAGACCACCGCGTCCGCCGCCGCCATGCAACTCGACATATCGTCGGTGAAGTCGTCAAAGCGAACATGAGGCAAGGATGCCGCGCCCGCGCTCAGGCGTTCGCGGTGGCGAGCGTCCATTTCGGGCCCGCTGATGATCCAGCTGTAAAAAGGAGCGCGGCCCGCGCGCGCGCGCAGGCCTTCGATGAAGGCCTCGATCAGCGGCGCGCCGTCGCCGCCGCCGCCCGCATGCACCAGCACCAGCGGCAACCCGCCGAGGTCGAAGGTCGCGCGCACCGATTCGCGCGTCTTCCTGCCGGCATGGCGGTGCAAATACCCCACGTGCTCGGTGATTTCGCGCGTGGCTGTCGGGAAACGCATATTCCTCCGCGACATCGAACACGCTCGGGCACCCGGCGACTAGAACGCCGTCATAATGCTTGGCGATGGCGCCGTGATAATCGTGTTTGTCCCAAATGCGCCGCGTCACCTCTGGATCGTCCAGGATGTCGCGCAGCACCAAATAGGTGCTGGGCTTGCGCTCCTGACCGGCCAACAGGTCGAGCGCGGCCTCCAACTCGCCATCCACGCCGAGCGGCTTTTTGTCGATCAGAACCACATCCGGCGCGAACTCGATCGCCGCGCTCACGATCAAGCTCGAGCGAAGCCGCAACGCCGCCGCATAATCGAGGTCCAAAAACTTGACCCCATAGACGCCGTCAGTGTCGCGGGCCAAGCATGGGAGCTTCACGTAGTCGATGCGCGGCGGCATCCGAAATGCGTGCAGCATCGGCGACCCGGAAAGGATCAGCACCGACACTTTGGGGTCAGCCTCGGTCAGCGCCTGGGAGATGGCGAGCATGCGGCGGATGTTGCCGAGGCCGAAGGTGTCGTGGGAATAAACCAGCACTCGCGTCATGCGGCGACATTTCTATTTAATTTTTGTGACATCACGGAACTACGGCTGGCGCGATTGATTATTCCCGCGTCATGAAAATTACAGTGCCGTGATCTTTCGCGCGCTGTTATGCTGGAACAATTTTATCGGAGACGACGCCAGCGCGCACGCATGCGTTTCGGGTATCGACCACCAAGCGCGCATGCTCAGCCATCGCCACATAGTCGACACAATCGTGATCGGTGGCGATCACCACGGCATCGTAATTCTCAAAGTGCACAGGCGCCCAATCGATGGACGCGCGCCCCGCCAAGGACGGATGCTCGCGCGTAGGCGGGATGATTGCGACATAAGGGTCATGGAAATCGGCAATTGCTCCGCGCGCTTCGATCAATTCGATCAGGCGAAGGGCGGGGCTTTCGCGCGTATCGTCGACGTTCTTCTTGTAGGCCATGCCCATCATCAAGATGCGCGCGCCGTTGAGGCCTTTCTTGAACCGCATGTCGAGCGCCTTGGCGAGCGTCTCCACGACGCGTTCCGGCATCGCCGAATTGATTTGCCCCGCCAGTTCGATGAAGCGCGTGTGCACGTTAAATTCGCGCGCTTTCCAGGTGAGGTAAAACGGATCGATCGGGATGCAATGGCCGCCCAGGCCGGGCCCCGGATAGAACGGCATGAACCCGAAAGGCTTGGTTTTGGCCGCGTCGATGACTTCCCAGATGTCGATGCCCATCGCGCCGTAGACGCCCTTCAATTCGTTCACCAGCGCGATGTTGACCGAGCGAAAAATGTTCTCGGTGATCTTGACGGCTTCGGCGACGGCGGCGCTGGACACCGGCACAATCTTGGGCGCGAATGTCTCGTAAAGCGCAACCGCGATCGCGCCGCTATCTGGATCGTCAGCGCCGACGACCTTTGGAATCCGCGAAGTGGAGAAATCGAGGTTTCCCGGATCTTCGCGTTCCGGCGAATACGCCAGCCAGAAATCGCGGCCGGATTTCAAGCCGCTTTGTTCCAATATCGGCAGCACCACTTCCCGAGTTGTGCCTGGATAGGTTGTGCTTTCCAGCACAACAATCTGCCCGCGGCGAAGCCTTTTGGCGATGGCGCCGGCGGTCGCCGATACAAAGCTAAGGTCGGGCTCCTGGTGGCTGGTGAGCGGGGTCGGCACGCAAATCAAGAGCACGTCCGGCTCGGCCAGCCGATCATCCTCGGCCGTGGCGGAGAACAGGCGCTCGGCAACCAGCTTGGCCACCCTGGCTTCGCCAATATGCTTCAGATAGCTGGCGCCCGCATTCAGCGTGCGCGCCTTGTCGGGATCGATATCGAACCCAAGCACCCTGGCCCCCGCCTCCGCGAAAGCCAGCGAAAGCGGCAAGCCGACATAGCCCAAGCCGATAATTCCGATCAGCGCGGTTCTCGCGCGCAATTTCGCAACGAGATCGCACGCGCCCGGGCTGGAACTTGAGTCAAACACTTTTTGCTACTCCGCGCGATCAGGCTCTAGCGCCCCGCCAAAGGTGACTACCGGCCAAGGGCAAGGAATATTCCCGCGCCCTGGGGCGCCGTAGCGACGCACCGATGGCGCCAGGTCGCGGCCGCGCACGGGCCTCACCATCGGTGTTTCGAATTCCGTCACCACCCCAACCGATCACGTGAGCCGGATGGCATCGCCTGGGTGCGGATTGGCACATAGGCGGCTTCGCGCACTTGCCCGGCCGCGCTTATAAAGGTCGTATGGCAGATCAGATTCAGGCCGTGGCGGCGCCGCTCGTTGCACTTGGGCAAGGCGCAGCGAGCGGCTCCAGCGATGGTTCAGTGCTGCGCTTCCTGGGCATCCCCTACGCGGCGCTGCCGGTGGGCGATTTGCGCTTCGCCGCGCCGCAGCCGCCGCTGAAATGGGAGGGCGTACGCGAGGCGACCGCAAAGGGCCCGGCCGCGCCGCAGTACAAGCCGACCCCGGAAGAAATGGAAAAAGTCGCGCCCGGGCTCGATCTTGCGCCGCTACTCGGCGGCGATTTGATCGAGGGCGATGACTTCCTGCTCGCCAATGTCTGGACGCCTGCCACAACCGGCGCGCATCCGGTGATGGTGTTCATCCATGGCGGCGCCTTCACCGGCGGGGTCGGCGATGCGGCGGTGTATGATGGAACCGCGTTCGCGCGCGCCGGAATCGTGTGCGTGACCATCAATTACCGCCTCGGCGTGGAAGGCTTCCTGCCGATCCCCGGCGCGCCGACCAATCTCGGCCTGCGCGATCAGATCGCGGCGCTTGCCTGGGTCCGCGACAATATCGCGGCCTTCGGCGGTGATCCGGGCAATGTCACCGTGTTCGGCGAATCCGCCGGCGCCATGTCGATCGGTAACCTGGTTGCCTCGCCCTTGGCCAAGGGGCTCTTCCGACGCGCCATCATTCAGAGCGGCCACGGCCAGATGGTGCGCACCATCCCGGTGGCGCAGCGTCTGGTCAAGCGCATCGCCAAAATGCTGCGCACCACGCCCGATGTCGAAGGCTTCCGCGCACGCTCGATCGCCGAATGCGTGAAGGCGCTGGCGAAAGCATCGCTGCCGACCACGCGCGTGGATCTGCGCGAGGCCGACAAGCGTGAGCCGGCTTTTGGCTTGAGCCGGTTTCTGCCGGTTTATGGCGACGACGTGTTGCCCGAACATCCGCTCAAAGCGCTGGCCAATGGCGTGGGCGCTGAGATCGAAGTGCTGATCGGCACCAACCGCGAGGAGATGAACCTCTATTTCGTCCCGAGCGGGGTGCGGCGCAAAATCGGGAAATTCCTGTCGCATTTGGTGGTCAAGGGCGCCGAACCGCGGGCCAAGGAAATTCTCCGCGCTTACGGCATCGACGAAAAAGCCAAGCGCCCCGGCGATGCGTTCACCGAAGCGCTGACCGATCTGGTCTTCTGTCTGCCGGCGCGGCGCTTCGCCGAGGCCCACAGGGGGCGCACGCATTTCTACGAATTCAGCTGGCGCTCGGGCGCTTATGGCGGCGAACTCGGCGCTTGCCACGCAATGGAATTGCCGTTCGTGTTCAACACACTTGCAACCGTCGCCGGCCCCAAGGGAATGGCTGGCGGCGATCCGCCCCAGGCGCTGGCTGATCACATGAACAAGCTTTGGGCCGATTTCGCAAAAACCGGCGCGCTGCCGTGGCCGGAATACGACGCGGCGACGCGCCAAGTGTACGACCCCGCGACCGGCGTGACTGCGACCGACCGCGACATGCCGGCGGCGCGCTTTGTGCCCTAAAGGACGAGCATGTATCTTGAGAAATTCAAACTGACCGATCGTGTCGCCGTGGTCACTGGCGGTGCGCGCGGCATCGGGCTGGCGACGGCTGAAGCGCTGGCCGAAGCGGGCGCGCGGGTCACCATCACCGATCGCGACGAAGCAGCGCTCGGCGGAGCGGCCGCTGCGCTTGGCGCCAAGGGTTATCGCATCGAAGCCGCGCTGATGGATGTCACCGATTCAAAGCACGTCGCCGTAGTCGCCGACGAAATCGCGGCGCGCGAGGGGCGCATCGACATTCTGGTGAACAATGCAGGCATCGCCCGCAGCGAGGTCCGCGCCGAGGATGTCGCCGATGAGCACTGGCTCAACGTCATCGACGTGAATTTGAACGGCAGCTTCTGGTGCGCGCGCGCGTTCGGGCGCCACATGTTGGCGCAAGGTTCTGGCGCGATCGTCAATGTAGGGTCGATGTCAGGCTTCGTCGTCAACCGCCCGCAGCCGCAGAGCTTATTACAACGCCTCCAAGGCGGCTGTGCATCAGCTCACGAAGTCGCTGGCCGCCGAATGGGCGCCGCGCGGGGTGCGGGTCAACGCGGTTGCGCCCACCTATATCAACACGCCGCTGAACGCCTTCGCCGATCGCGAGGGCGAAATGTACAGAACGCTGGATCGACGGCACGCCGATGGGCCGGCTGGGCGAGCCCGAGGAAGTGGCCTCCGTGATCCTGTTCCTGGCCTCCGACGCATCGAGCCTCATGACTGGCGCCATCGTGCTGGCGGACGGGGGCTATTCATGCTGGTGAGCGCGTTGAAGCGGTGGAGGGAAGCTTCTGCATGAGAAACTTGGCTTTGGCATGCGCGGCGGCAGCATGTTTGCAGGCGTGCGCAACCACGGAAAAAATCGATCTCCCCAGCGGCGCACACTATGTGAACATGGGCAGTTCGTTTGCCGCGGGAGCTGGAACGGGTCCGGCGCCGCCCGGGAGCACGCCGCGCTGCTATCGGAGTTCGCTGAATTACGCTCACCTCCTGGCCGAACGACTCAATCTCTCGCTTGATGATGTCAGCTGCGGCGGCGCGACGTCCGCGCACCTCATCGGTCCATGGAACGAACTGCCGGCGCAGATCGAAGCCGTTACCAGCGAGACGAGGCTCGTCACCATCACAATTGGCGGCAACGATTTGGCGTTCGCTGGAAATCTCACCGCGGCGAGCTGCGAACAGGGGGAAACGATCCGGATCGCCGGCAGAGCGCTTCCATGTCCCCCACGGTTTCCTGTCTCCGAAGACGCGCACCCCAACCTTGAGCGCAATCTGCGCGAAATCGCTCGGCAGATCGCTGTGCGTGCGCCGCAAGCGCGAACCGTGTTCGTCCAGTACGTGACGCTGGTTCCTCGAACGCAGTGCCCGCAATCACGCTTCACCGAGGCCGAAGCGGCTGAGCTGCGTGTGGTGGCGGCGCGGCTGGCGGAAATCACGGCCCGGGCCGCGGAGGAAAGCGGCGCAGATGGTGTTGCGGATGGACGAGATGTCCAGGGACCACACGCCCTGCGACCCCGATCCGTGGAGCGTTGGCCTGCCGCGCGACTATGACGGGTCGCTCGGCGCGCCCTGGCACCCCAATCGGCGCGGCATGGAAGTCATTGCCGACAGGCTTGAAGAGATGCTCACTCGATAGCCGCGACCGGCAGGCCGTCCGGCTAAGCGTTTGTGCGGCTCGGCACACACCGAAAACGAGATATACCTTTCAGATAGGTCGGCTTCCGGGCAGTGTTCACCACGATTAGAACCACGCCCAGAAACGGCGTGATCGAGGGGAGAAATATCATGCGTCGCGCCCACCGTTTGCTTGCCGGAGCTGCTTTCGTGCTGCTCGCGCCCGGCCTCGCCATCGCCCAGGAAGCACCCGGCCGCAGGCGAGGACGAGATCATCGTCACCGCCCGCAAGCGCGAAGAGCGCCTGCAGGACGTTCCGATCGCGGTGACGGCCGTCGACCGCCGAAACGCTGGAGCGCGAGCAGATCAACACGGTGCGCGAGATCGCCGTCGATCACGCCGGGCCTCAACATCACCACCGACGCCGTCGGGCCGCGCCTTCCTCTCCATCCGCGGCGTCGGCACCACTTTGATCGACACGGTGCAGCCGGGCGTCGGCATTTTCGTCGATGGCATCTATCAGCCGAACACTTCGTATCTGAACAACCCCGTCATCGATATCGAGCGCATCGAAGTGCTGCGCGGTCCGCAGGGCACGCTTGTTCGGCAACAACACGCTTGGGCGGCGCCATCAACGTGATCACGCGCGCGCCGACCGACGATTTCTCCGGCCGCTTCTCGGCCTCCTACGCCGACCCCGACAATTACCAGACCGTCGCCGGCAGCCTGAGCGGGCCGCTGATCGAAGGCGTGCTGCGCGGGCGCATCGCCGCCTCGTATCACGCACATGACGGCTTCTCGAAGAACGTCCTCGCGGGCGGCGACGCGCGCCCGTTGGAGAACCAATCAGTCAACGGCACGCTGGTTTGGGACGCGCCGCAAAACGCGGAACTCACGTTCAATGCCTATTGGGAAGAAGTGACCGGCCAGCAGACGGCCTATTCAAGCCCGGCAGGCCCGACGGACTACGTCGATGACGTGGCGCTCAACTTCAACAGCGTCGCCACCTACACGTATTCAGGCGGCAATCTGAAGGGCGTCTTCGATGTCGCCGACAACACGCAAATGACGGCTATCCTCGCCTATGATTACAGGACGGGCCAGGCGAGCGGCGATGGAGATTTCGGGCCGGTTCCGTTTATTCGCGTCACCGACGGCCACAACACGCTTGACACGTACACCGGCGAAGTGCGCTTCGACACTGCAGTGGAACGACCAGCTCAGCACGCTGATCGGCGTGTTCGCCAGCGCACTCGACGACAGACCTATTCGTGCAGAACGTCCTCACCCTGCCGACGGGTCTGCTGCCGCCATTGCCGCCGACCTTCGATTTCGCCCCGCCGCCGACAATCTCGCAGTCCCAGACCACGCAGCAGGCGATTTTCGCCAACGCTGTTCTTTGACATCACCCCAAGCCTGGAATTCACCGCGGGCCTTCGCTACGACCATCAAGAAGTCGCCACCACCACGAGTCCGACGGGCTACGAGGCGAACGAATGGCAGCCGCGGGTGACGCTGACGCAGCATTTGAGCGACGATCACATCATCTACGCGTCGATCGCGCGCGGCTTCCGCGGCGGCGGCGCCAACCCGCCCGCCGCACCCAACCCGATCTACCAGGGCGACTCGGTCTGGACTTTCGAAATCGGCGACAAATTCACCACCGATGACGGCACGCTAACGTTAAACACGGCGCTCTATTACAACGACTACAAGAACTATATCGGCCAGAACTCGCTGACCCCCGCCCTCATCGCCGTCAACTTGAACACCGGCGATGTCACCAGCTATGGGCTGGAAGTCGAAGGCGCCTGGCGTCCGACCGAGGCTTTCGCGGTACAGGGCGGCTTGACTTACAACCATGCCCGCATCACCGACGATTCACAGTACGCGGCGATCATCGGCCACGGCCTGCCTACCGACCTTATCCTGTTCCAGCCCGACTGGAACTTGTTCCTCTCGCCGAGCCTCACCATCCCGGTTGGCAGCGGCGACGCTGCGCCTCAACTCGACCGTGACCTATAAGGGCGAACGCGCGGGCTCAAGCCTGAGCGCGACAGTTTCGCCGCAGTTGGAAGGCTACTACCTCGTCAACGCCAACATCGCCTACAACATCAACGATGTGACGGTCGCGCTTTGGGGCACGAACTTGACCGACGAGCAATATTACGAATCCTATCTCGATCGGTCGCTGCTTGAAGCGCTTCGGCTTCACCGGCCCGCTCGCGCACAATCTCGGCATCACCGGTGACGGCCGCCGCGTTGGCGTTCGCGTCAGCGCGCGGTTCTGACCATGGGCGCGGCGCACGCTCTCCCCGCGCGTGCGCCTTTGCCGGCTGGCTTTGTCGAGAGCGTGCGCGCGGTGTTCGGCGCGCGGCTGCACCTCGGCGAAGCCATGCGGCGCGAGCACGGCCGCAGCGAAACTCATTTCGCCGAGGCGCTGCCGGACGCGGTCGTGTTCGCGCACACTACCGAAGAGGTCGTCGCGCTGGTGAAGCTCTGCGCCGGCGCCAACGTGCCGATCATTCCCTTTGGCGCGGGCACTTCGATCGAGGGCAACACTATCCCGGTGCGCGGCGGGGTCACCCTCGATCTCTCGGAGATGACCAAGATCGTCGCGGTCAACCCGGAGGATTTCGACTGCACCGTCGAAGCCGGCGTGCGCCGCGAGCAATTGAACGAACATCTGCGCGACCAGGGCCTGTTCTTCCCGATCGATCCCGGCGCCAACGCCACGCATTGGCGGCATGGCCTCGACCCGCGCCTCCGGCACCAACGCCGTGCGCTACGGCACCATGCGCGAAGCGGTGCTCTCGCTGCGCGTGGTCACGCCCGACGGGCGCGATATCCGCACCGCACGGCGCGCGCGCAAATCCGCCGCCGGCTACGATCTCACACGGCTGATGATCGGCGCTGAAGGCACGCTCGGCATCATCACCGAGGTCACGCTGCGCCTGCACGGCATTCCCGAGCAGATATCCTCCGCCGTGTGCGGATTCGAAACGCTCGCCGGCGCCGTCGACACCGTGGTGCAGGCGATCCAGATGGGCGTGCCGCTGGCGCGAGTGGAAATCCTCGACGACGTGCAGATGCGCGCGGTCAATCGCCTATTCCAAGCTCGATTATCCCGAGCGCGACTACTTTGTTCTTCGAGTTCCACGGCTCGCGCGCGCGGCGTGGAGGAGCAGGTCGCCACCGTCGGCCGAACTTGCCAGGGCCAATGGCGGCGGCGAGTTTCTGCTGGTCGAACTTGCCGGAAGAGCGCTCGAAACTCTGGAAGGCGCGCCACCAGGCCTATCTACGCCGCGCTCGCCCTGCGCAAAGGCAGCATCGGCTGGGCCGACCGACGTGTGCGTGCCGATCGGCCGGCTGGCGGAGTGCATCAACGAAACCAAGCGCGATCTTGAAACCGCCTCGATGCCCGCGCCGATCCTCGGCCATGTCGGCGACGGCAATTTCCACGTCATCTTCGTGATCGATCCGAACAATCCCGCCGAACACGCCGAGGCCGAAGCGCTCAATGCGCGCCTGGTCGAGCGCGCGCTGGCCATGGACGGCACCTGCACCGGCGAGCACGGCATCGGCCTCGGCAAGCAAGATTGGCTGGTGCGCGAACTGGGCGAAGACGGCGTCGACATGATGCGCACCATCAAGCGCGCGCTCGACCCGAAGAATTTGTTCAACCCCGGCAAGATCTTCGCGGACTGAGCCGCATGAACACCCGCCATCTCGTCGATCCCGCGTTGCTGCCGGTGCTGGACCTGTTTCCGACAGTGGCGCTCTCGGATGAATTGCTCGCCCCGATGCGCGAGGCCGAGCGTTTCGCGCAATTGCCGGTCGCCATCGATCCGAAGATAAGCGAAGCGGTCGAGCAGAGCGTGCGCAGCGTTCCCGGACCGGCAGGCGCGCCCGACATCGCGCTGACGATCTACCAGCCGCGCGATGCGGTGAGCGCGCTGCCGTGCATCTATCATATCCATGGCGGCGGCTATGTCGGCGGCAGCGCGGCGCAACTGGAGCCGCTGCATCGGCCCGCCGCCTACGAACTCAATTGCGTGATCGTCTCGGTCGATTATCGCCTCGCGCCCGAGCATCGCTTCCCCGCCGCGATCGAGGATTGCTATGCGGGCCTGGCCTGGACCTTTGCCAACGCCGCTGCGCTCGGCATCGATCCCGCACGCATCGGCGTGATGGGCGAAAGCGCAGGCGGTGGGCTCGCGGCAGCGCTGGCGCTGCATGGCGCGCGACCGCGGCGAATACACAGCTCGCGTTCCAGCATCTGATCTATCCAATGATCGACGACCGCACCTGCGTCGCCGCCGAACCGAACCCAGTCGGCTGGCGAGTTCATCTGGACGCCGCACAACAATCGCTTTGGCTGGACCGCGCTGCTCGGCGTGCGCACCCGGCGCGCCGGATGTCTCGCCCTACGCCGCCGCGGCGCGCGCCGAGCGATATTTCGCGAACCTGCCGCCGACCTTCATCGCCTGCCCGACGCTCGATCTCTTCATCGACGAGAACATCGCTTACGCGCATCGCTTGGCGCGGGCCGGCGTGCCGGTCGAACTGCATGTCTATCCCGGCGGCTTCCACGGCTTCGACATCTTTGGCGGCGAGGCCCCGGTCGCGGTGCAGGCCCGGCGCGACAGCCGCGAGGCGCTCAAGCGGGCGCTCCACGGCTAGACCTATCAGATAGGTACTTGCCAAACCTATCAGACAGGTGCATGCATCCGGCTTCGCCGTCGAGGGAGGCGAAGCCCATGCCGCAGCAAGCCCGAGTTTTTGTTGAAGTTTCTCCGGAGATGACGCTGTTCCTGGGCGCGGGTCCGCTGGCGCGCGCGCCGCTGCCGCCAGACGCCGATCGCCTTGGCCTACGACCTCGAACGCAGGCGCGCTTTCGATCGAGCTCTCGCCCTGCACGGCGAGCCTGGAAGCCGACCAGCGGCTCATCCTGCTCATTCAACGCTCGGCGTTCGAGCGCATCGGCGGCGCCGCGCCGGAAGAGGATTGCAGCTTCCATCTCTCCTCCTCTTTGCGCGCTATCGTCCTGGCGATCCGCGACGCCTGCCTGAGCGGCGAAACTCTGAAGGTCTATCGCCTCGGCAAGAGCATCGAATTGTTGTGCGAGACCATTCGCCTTAGCGGCGCTGGCGAATTGGTGCCGCTCGGCAGCCGAGGGCGAACTCTCGCTCGACGACACCCGCCGCGTGCTCGCAGGCGCGCCGCCTGATCGATGAGCGCTGGAGCGAGAAGCTCACGCTCGACGCCATCGCCCGCGCCTGCGGGCTCAATCGGGCCAAGCTCACGCGCGGCTTCCGCGACTTGTTCCGCTGCAGCATCGGCGAGGCGCTGGCCGAGCAACGCCTCAGCCAAGCCAGCCGCATGCTGTTGACGACCGACCTGCCGGTTTCCAGCGTCGGTTATGAGAACGGCTATCTCAACAATGCCAGCTTCGCGCGCGCGTTCGGGCGCCGCTTCGGCAAGTCGCCGTCCGATTTCCGCATCGATCAGGCCGCGGCCTGAACCCGTGGCCTCCGCCGCACCCATACCGCGCGCCGAGGGCGGCTCGCTTGTCCAGGCCGCGATCGCAGGCGGTCACGGGCCATATTCGCGCGCAGCGTCTGCGGGTCGGCGAATTCCTTGCCGGGGGAAGCCCATTTCGCCGCCTCGCTCGGGGTCAGCCGCGCGGTGATGCGCGAGGCGTTCGGCGCGCTTGCCGCGCTCAGGCTCATCGATGTCGGCAATGGGCGCAAGCCCCGCGTCGCCGCGCTCGACGGCTCGGTGATCGCCGCTTCGCTCGATCACGCCATCTCCACCGCGCAGATTTCCGTCGCTGACGTTTGGGACGTGCGCCGTACGATTGAAGTGCGCACCGCCGCACTCGCCGCCGCCACGCGCAGCGATGCTGAAGCGGCGGCAATCGCAGCGCTCGCGCAGGCGATGGCCGTCGACCAGCACGATCTTGCCAAGCGCACCCGCCATGACATCGCCTTCCACCACGCCATCGCCAAAGCCAGCCACAATCCCTTGTTCACGCAGATCGTGTGCTCCTTCGAACCGCTCATGGAGGTTGCGGTGCCGACGGCCTGGCGCACGCGCAAAACCAAGCGGCAACAACAGATCATCATCGATCGTCACCTCGCGGTGGCGGCGGCGATTCAGGCGCGCGATCCGGAGGCGGCCGCCGCTGGCGCATGAGCGCGCATTTCGACGAATCCATCGGCGCGCTGTTGCAGGCGCGCTGATGGCGAGTGAGCGATGCCCCGCGCAGCCGCAATCTCTGGCCGCTTGTGCTGCTGGCGCTCACCATCGCCAACGCCGCCGCGATGCGCCAGGTGTTCAGCCCGGTGCAGGAAATCGCCGCGCACGATCTGCATTTCAGCGATTTCCAGATCAGCCTGATCCAGGGCATCGCCGCCTCGATCCCAATCGCGCTTTTGGCCCTGCCGATCGGCCGCATGACCGATCGCGGCAACCGCGCCGGCCTGCTGCTCGGGCTCTCGGCGCTGTGGACGCTCGGCACGATCGCCACCGTGTTCGCCGCCGATTTCTGGCAGGTCTTTCTTGCCCGCATGCTTGCCGGCGTCGGCGCCATGTGTTCGCTGATCGTGGCGATCTCGATGGTCGGCGATCTGAGCGCGCCCGAGCAGCGCGGCCGCTCCATGCTGCTGCTTTCGGTCGGCAACATGGTCGGCGCTAGCGCTTCGTTCGCGCTGGGCGGCGCCCTGCTTGGCTTCTACAAGCACGCCGCACCGGCGATCCCTGGCCTGGCGCCGTGGCGCAGCGTGCATCTCGCCTTCGGCGCCGTGAGCGTCGTGCTGACGCTGATGTTGTTGTCGCTGCGCGAGCCCGCCCGGCGCGAAACCGGCGCGCACAGCGCCGATCTCGGCGCCGCCATGCGCGAGATCTGGCGCCGTCGCGGCTTGCTCGGGCCGCTGTTTCTCGGCCAAGTAACAGTAGTGATGGCCGACGCCGCCGCCGGCATCTGGGCGGCGCCCGTGCTGACGCGCAATTACGGCCAGACGCCCGAGCAATTCGGCGGTTGGATGGGCCTGGTCATTCTGCTCTCGGGGCTGATCGGCGCGGTGCTCGGCGGAATCGGCGCCGATCTCGGGCACAAGAGCAAAATCCGCGGCGGCATTCTGCTCGTCGCGGTGGCGGCGGCGGCGCTTTCCATTCCTGGCGCGCTGTTTCCGTTGATGCCGAGTGTTGCAGGCTTCGCGCTCATGTTGACTTTGCTGCTGACCTGCGGCGCGGTCACCGGCCTGGTCACCGCCGCAGCCATCACCGTACTCGTCCCCAACGAAATTCGCGGCGTATGCCTGGGCGCTTTCATCGTCGTCGGCGCGGTGATCGGCTTCGGCGTCGCGCCAACCGCGGTGACCCTGATCGCGGAAGCCTTGGGCGGGCCCGACTCGCTTCGCTACGGGCTCGCCGCCACCGGCATCGTCACCAGCACGCTGGCCGCGCTCGGCTTCGCGGCTGCTTTGCGCTGGTCAGCGAAGCCGGTTGCGGAAGCGAACGCATAGGGCCACCAGCCGCTTGCGGGCTAGCTGGCGACGCAAGAGGACACAACCGCCAGATATTGACGCTGCGACGCTGCCCTCGCCTTCCGCCCGGCCTCGCACGTTACGGCCTTGGATCAAGCGCCAAAATCTCTCTTACACTATTGATTTCATTGGTGAGCCCGGCGGGAATCGAACCCGCGACCCCCTGATTAAAAGTCAGATCGCCACTTGATTGATCGTTCAACTATGGATACGAGCATTTGATTGATCATTCAACCAAGAGAGGCTAACGTGAAGTTAGCAACAGTTACTAAGAGACACCGTCACCATCGAAACGCTGATGGAAATTTACCCGGGGTTTAATCATGGATCGACGCACGCTTCTGACATTGGCCGCCGCTTCAGCGATTGCCTCGCCTGCTTCGGCGCAGGCGCGAAGCGACGGAGCGCGGCTCGCGCGCGTGCTGGCGGACCTGGTGGAGCTCATCTATCCTGACGCTGCGGCCGCTGACTCGCTCGCGGCAACGCTACGGGCGAATGCGAGAGCGGGGCGCTATCGCCACTTGGCGCCTGAAGGTCTGGCGGAGCGCCTGACTGAGGACCTTCTTGCGGGCATTTCCGATCAACACCTGCGGGTGCGGTATGCGCCGCAGGAAGCCGGCGATCGCATGCCCGTGCCGCGCGTGGCGCCGACGGCGCTCGATCCGATACCAGAAACGGCAAGCCGCCGCGCTCGCGCCATCTTCGAGCCGGAGAATTACGGGTTCACCACCGTTGGCGTAATGCCGGGCAATATCGGCCTCATCCGCCTGGATCAATTTGCGCCGCTTTATGACGTCGTGCGCCATCGCATCGACGCGAGCATGACGCTGCTGGCGGCGACTTGGGCCCTGATCGTCGACCTCCGCGAAAATGGCGGCGGCGAGCCCAGTTCGCGGGGGCACCTGATGAGCTACCTCTTCGACCGGCCGGCGTTTCTCATCGATCGCATCGAATTGCGCGGCATGGCGCCGGAGGAAAGCTTCACGACGCGCGAGCTTGCCGGCCCAAGTTATGGTGAGACGAAGCCGGTCTTTGTTGTCACGTCCCGCTCAACCTTTTCGGCAGCGGAGGCGATGGCCTACAGCCTGCAGGCGCTTGGCCGCGCTCGCGTCGTAGGCGAAGTGACACGGGGCGGCGCGAACCCCGGCAACTTCTTCAACATTGGCCAAGGCTTTGTCGCGTTCGTTCCGCAAGGCCGGGCGGTCAATCCGGTTACAGGCGGAAACTGGGAAGGCGTGGGCGTGCAGCCCGACATCACGTCATCGGCAGCCGATGCGCTGTCGGTGGCCCACCGGGCGGCGATCGAGGCAGCGTTGGAACAAACCGATGATGCGGACGGGCGCTCCATCCTGCGCGATGCACTTGCGGTAACGCCAAGATGAGTTCTACCCCGCTTCACATCGGCGTTCTCGCCAAAATCTCTCTTAATCCGTTGTTTTCATTGGTGAGCCCGGCGGGATTCGAACCCGCGACCCCCTGATTAAAAGTCAGATGCTCTACCGACTGAGCTACGGGCTCGCTGCGGCGCGGGGGTTACGCTGTTATCGGCGCGGACGCAAGTTTCCGGCGCCCGCGCCGAAACCATGGCGCGCTCCGTTCACAAGCGCCGCTGCCGTCGCCTTGCTACGCCTTTGCCGCGGCCAGCGCGCCGTTCATGGCGGCGGACCAGGCTCGGCGCAGGCGCTTCCTCTCAGAAGCGGGCATTAGCGGGGTCCAGTTCGTGTTTGGCGCGGACGCGGGAACGTCAAGATCCGGGATCAGCCCTGCCCCGAGCGCGGCGAGTTTAGCGGCGCCCAGGGCCGTCACTTCCTGAAACGCGGGCCGCGTCACCTCTATGGCGCAAATGTCGGCGAGGAATTGCATGGCCCAAGCATTAGCGGTCATGCCGCCATCGATGAGCAGAGATTTGATCTCGGCGCCGTCGGCGGCCAGCGCGTCCAAAAGGTCGGCGCTCTGGTAGGCCACCGCCTCCAATCCCGCGCGCACGATGTGGGCGGCATTGGTGGCGCGCGTCAGGCCGACAATGGTTCCGCGCGCCTCGGCGTTCCATTGCGGCGCGCCAAGCCCAGCAAAAGCCGGCACCAGATAAACCCCGCCATTGTCCGCCAGCCCTGCGGCAATGGCTTCGGACTCGGCGGAGGTCTTGATCAACCCCAAGCCATCGCGCAGCCATTGCATGGTTGCGCCGGCGGAAAAAATCGAACCTTCGAGCGCGTAGGCGTGCGCATGCTTGGTTTGATAGCCCATGGTGGCGAGCAAACGATGCGCCGAGCGCGGCGGCGCCGCCCCCATGTTCATCACCAAAAAGCAGCCCGTGCCAAAAGTCGCCTTGGCCATGCCAGGGCGCACACATCCGTGCCCCACCAGCGCCGCCTGCTGATCGCCGGCCATGCCGTAAATGCCGATAGCGCGGCCGAAATGCGAAGCGTCCGCGTCGCCGAAATGGGAATCGCAAGCCTTGATTTCCGGCAGCAGGGCGCGCGGCACGTTGAACAGCGCACACATTGGCGCGCTCCACTCGCGCCGCGCCAGATCAACCAAAAGCGTGCGCGCCGCGTTGGTGGCATCGCTCACATGCGCGCGCCCCATGGTGAGGCGCCAAACCAGAAATGATTCAATCGTCCCGAACGCGAGTTCGCCCGCCTCGGCGCGTTTACGAAGCGTCGCATCCTGGTCGAGGATCCAGGCTATTTTGGTTGCGGAAAAATAGGGATCGAGCAGAAGACCGGTTGTGTCTTGAACCAGGGCTTCGTGGCCTGCTTGGCGCAGCCTCGCGCAAGTCTCGGCGGTGCGACGATCCTGCCAGACAATGGCGCGGTGCACGGGCGCGCCGGTCTTGCGGTCCCAAATCAGAGTGGTCTCGCGCTGATTGGTGATGCCGATGGCGGCGATGTTGGCCGCGCTGCCGACCTCGGCCATCGCCTGCCGGCACACCTGCAAGGTCGCGGCCCAGATTTCCTCCGGATCGTGCTCCACCCAGCCTGGCGCCGGGAAGTGCTGCGTGAGTTCGAGTTGCGCACTCGCCTTGGCCTGGAAACTCAAGTCGAAAACAATGGCGCGGGTGGATGTCGTGCCTTGGTCGATGGCGAGTATGTGCGTATTCATGCGCATATGAGAAGGGCGGGGAGGCGCCGGGGTCAATCCTGACCGCTCAAGGATCGGGGGAAATCCTTGGGCAGCGGCGCCTCCCCTACGCGGGGCCGGCTAGGACCGGCCAGCCTCCGCGATCTCAGCTTTGGCCCGAAACGCCGCCGACGCGGCGCTCCATGGCCGCGTCCAATTGCGCGGCGCTGACGCTGGCGCCCGCTTCCGCCATCGCTTCCACTTCGGCGCGGATCAGCGCCAGCTTGTCGGCGAGATCCTCGAGATTTGCGGCGGCGTGGGCGCCAGCGCTCAAGCCGCGCGCGGCCAAGCTCAAGAACCTGGTGGCGCGGTCGCGCTGCTCTTCCGGGATGAGCGGCAGGAACGCGGAAATGGCCGCGATCAGCATTTCCAATTGGGCGATGACATTCAGCACATAAGCCTCCTTCAGCGGGCGCGGATTTGGGTTTGCAGGGCGGTGATCGGCGCCTGCGCGGCGGCGATGGCTTCACTCAAGCGGGCGACGGCGGTTGCATCGCGCGAGCGCAGATAAGCAGCGAGCGCAAGCTCCAGCGCTTCCACCGCCGGCGTCGCCGCGCGTTCAGCCCGCGCCAGTGCGCGGGTGAGGCTGATGGGCGTGGCGGGGTTGGCGACGATATCGCCCGCCTCCTCCAACAGCGCCGCATAGGAATGCAGCGTCGCGTAGGCGCGCTGGTCGAGCGTGCGTGCGGCCGCGATCGGATTGACAAACTCAGTCTGGCCCAACTTGAGCGAAGCGCAGGCCGGAACTGCCGCCAGCGCCAGCGCAAGCGCGATGATGCGCAGAAATTTTCGCATGGGTTTCTCCTTAGACAATGGGGCCGCGCGCGCGGGTCCGGCCGATGGCGATGCCGATCAGGCCAAGCGTGGCGACAAGATCGATCAGCGCGCCGGCGAGGTTCGAAGCCGCGCCCGGCGGCAAGTCGACGGCAAAGCGGCTGGCGACGATGGCGATGGCGAGCGCGGCGGCGCTGCGCAGCGTCAACGACTGCAACGCCGGCTTTTCAGCCGCGATCTCTGGTGCAAACTCTTTCATGGGCCTCCTCGCTTGGTGCGAAGAGACTAAACGCGGCCGGGGCAGGTCGGATTGATTGGGCTAAGCGCTTGATTGTGAACGCGTGGCGGCGGGATAGACGCGCGATTGTCCGCGTCCAACGCCACTCCGGACCGCCGGCATCTTGCCGGCATACGACGGTTCAGCTTTCACAGGTCGGTGGGATTTTCATAAGTCGTATGCCGGCTGGAAGCCGGCGGTCCGGAATAGCGTCAGCCGCCGACTCTGCCGACATAGCCTGGCTCGGCGGGCTCACCGTGCGCGGCCATGATGGCGGCAAATCGCGCTTCCACGCCGGGGCGATAGCCGGGATGGGTGACGATATGCTGGTCGTTGTTTTCGATCGCGCGCGCCACCGCCCGGCCGAGCCAGATCGGCTGCATCATGCCGGCGCGGAGCGCCTCGGCCATGCCTGAATCGACGCTTGCCAATTGGCCTTCCGACATGCGGCTGCGAGTCAGGCCCGGATAAAGAATGGAGACGCCGACGCCGAACGGCGCCAGTTCCGCGCGCAACGCTTCCGACATGCCGGCCACGGCGAACTTGCTCGCGCTATAAGCCGCGAAGGTCGCATGCGCGATCAGGCCGTTGACCGACGAAGTGTTGACGATGTGGCCGCTTCGGCGCTGGCGCATGCCCGGCGCGAACGTGTGCACGCCATTATAGACGCCGGTTACATTGATGGCGATGAGACGGGCGAATTCCTCCGGCGAAACTTCATCAAGCAATTTGAATTGCTGTGATACGCCGGCATTGTTGCAGAGCACCTCGACATCGTCGAAAGCTTTCTCCGCCGCCTTTTTCACCTCCGCCCAACTCGTCAGCGAAGCGACATCGTGCTCAAGCGCGATGACGCCCCCGCCAATGCGCGCGGCTTCCGCCTTGGCATAGTCGAGATTGATGTCGGTGATGACAACCTTCGCGCCTTTCTCAAGCAGCGCCTCGGCGATGCCCGCTCCAATGCCGCCGCCGCCGCCAGTGATAAGCGCGGTCTTGCCCTTGAGTTCCATGTGCTGCTCCTTGAAATCTCGGCGCAACCTAACTTCTCCCCCTGCAAGGGGGAGATTGAGAGGGGGTCGGCGCGACGATTGAAGTTGATGCGCCGACAATTCTCAACCCTCGGCGCCGCACCCCCTCCCAGCCTCCCCCTTGCAGGGGAGGAGCAGGTCGCGCTCTTACGCCGCCGCCGGCGCCGCGTCCCATTTGGGTTCGCGGCTCATGCCGAAGATCAGCGCGCCGCAAAATAGCGAGCCGACAATGCCAAAGATCAGGAACGGGCCGTAATTTCCGTACATGTCGTGAATTGCGCCGGCCGCGACCGGGCCGAGACCGGCGCCCGCGGCGATCAGAGTGGCCATCATGCCGAAGATCTTGCCGAAATTCCTGACCCCGCCATAGCGCGAGGTCAGCAGCCCGGCGATTTGAAGTTTTGTTCCGGCCGCATAGCCGTTGATCAACATCGCCGCGACGATTAATGGCGCGCTCGGCGGCGCCAACAGCGCCGCGAACGCCAGCGCGGTCGCCGCGAGGGTGATGCCGCCCACCCAATTGACGCGGTAGCGATCGAGCAACCAACCGGTCGCCAGTTTGCCGATGATGCCGGCGATCCCCGCAAGCGCCGCGAAATAAGCGGCGCTGGTTTTGTCAACGCCGGCTTCCGTCATGATCGGATATTGGTGGATGTTGAGCGCAATAGTGAGCACCATCATGATGAAGGTCGAAACCCCTATCCGCCACAGCGCCGGGCTGCGCCACGCCTGCGAAATCGTCAGACCTGGCAATTGCGCTTGCGCTGGCGACGCCACGCCTTGCTTGGCTGAGCGCTGCTTCAAATCGTGCGCGTCGAACAACAGGAAATAGCAAACCACGAACGCCAGCCCGCCCCAGCCGAGACCAATCCAGGCAAAAGCGTAACGCCATCCGAATTCGTCAATCAAAAAACGGGTCAGCAGCGGCGCAATCGTCAGCGCCACCGCCGTTCCCGCCAAAGCCACGCCGATGGCGAGGCCGCGCCCCTTGTCGAAAACGCCGGTTACCGCTGCGGTCCACACCGTGGATTTTATGGCGAGCGAAGCAAACGCGTAGAACGACCACATCGCGATCCACTGCGCCAGAGTACCATTGGCAAAGCCGAAACTGGTGACGCACAGCGCGCTCAGCACCAGCCCAGGCAACGCCAGCCGCCGCGAGCCATAGCGATCGATCAAAATCCCGAAAAACGGCGAGAGCAAAATTCCGGCGCCCGCCGCGATCGAGACGCCGGAAGATTGCATGGCGCGGTTCCAGCCGAACTCTTCGCCCAGCGGCGCCATGAACAGGCCCGTTGAAGCGGCCATCACCGAGTGGAACGAAAAACCAACCGCGCAAGCCAGCACCAGCGGCCAATGACTTTTCCATTCCTGCGCCGCGATCGCCCGGTCTGTGGTCACGCCAATCCTCCCGCCCCACTCTCCGCCGGGCCAATTGGGATGACGCCTTTCACGCGCGTTCGCAAGGGCCTCGCCATTGCGCCGCCCAGGACCGCCGGCATCCTGCCGGCATGCTCCCTACACAAACCCACAGGCCGGTGAAGACTGAAACGTCGCTTGCCGGCAGGATGCCGGCGGTCCGAGGGCGCCGCCTTGCAATCTATCCCCCACCCATCCCCCACCCATCCCCGGATTCGCGGAACGCGAAGTCCGGGGCCCATAAACACAAAACACCAGTGTTTATGGGCCCCGGACAGCGACCTCGTCGCTTCCGGGGAGGGGTGTGAGCTCGTACAACACAGGAGAAAACACAAAATCTATCCTACACCTCCCGCGCGGCTTTACACTCTCCCCATGAAGCCCGATATCCGCAACGCTCCGCTTGAACTTTGGCGCATCGCCGGCGCGTTTATTCAGATTGTGTTTGACCTTTTTGGCGAGCCGCAGCGCATCGCTTCGCTGCGCGTGTTCGAGACGGCGCAACATGCGCTGGCGCTGACTTGGATTCGCGCCGGCGAATGGCTGGTGCGGGAATTGTTGCTGATCGAAGCGGCTTTGCTGGGGCCGCTGCCGGCGCCGGCGCAGCGCGCCAAACAAGCCAAAACGCGCGAGAAAACGCCGCCCTTACGCCGCTATCATTCGTTCAATCCGGATGATTGGCGGGTGTCGTTCCAGGCCATTCCGACTATCGCGTACAACAAAATCCAAGAGTTCGCGCCGCTTCATGCCGCGCGACCATTACGGCGCCTGGCCGCTGGCGCAAAGATGCGAGGCCTTGCTGCGCGTGTACAACAATCCCTTGGCTTATGCCAAACGCCTGGCCCGGCGCCTATTCGCCAAACCCGCGCGCATCGCGCATGTTGCGAAAACACGCCCCCGGCGCGGAATATAAGGTCGGCGTCCAAGCCGCCGCCACCATAACCGCCGCCGCCGACAAAGCCGCTGGCGCGTTCGACAGTTCGTAAGCCTCGGACGCCGGCTTAACCTGAACAACCGCAAAACAAAACAGAACGCGCACAACGCTGGTGTGCCGGCGGCGCCGGCGCGCCGGTGTGCGCGTGAACTACGACGCCGATATCCGAGCGCGCAGCCTCCGGCCGCGCATCGTCAAGCGCCGCGCCAAGCGGGGCCGGCGGCCCCGCGCTCCCACTCGCGCGCTACAACACCCGCCACCTGCTTCTCCCCCTGCAAAGGGGAGATTGAGAGGGGGTCGGCGCGACGGTTGAGGAAGCGCATGCGCCGCTCGCGACCAAGCCTCGGCCCGGACCCCCTCCCAGCCTCCCCCTTGCAGGGGGAGGAGCGGGGTACGCCAGCGGGCCCCGGACGGCTAGCCTTCGCACTTTTTTGCGTAGCGCCAAGCGGGGCCGGCGGCCCCGCGCTCCTAATCACGACGCGCAAACCCGCGCCTTCGCCGCATCGTATTCCCGTTTCAGCCGCGCCACCAAGTCGGCTGCGCTTACCACTTCGCGCACCGCGCCAATGCCTTGGCCCGAGCCCCAGATGTCTTTCCAGGCCTTGGCTTTGGAGCCTTCGCCGCCGCTGAAATTCATTTTGCTCGGGATCGCTTTGCGGCAAATTGGCCGGATCGAGACCGGCGTGCGACGATCGAGCCTTTGAGATAATTGCCGAGCACGCCAGTGAACAAATTGGTGTAGATCACATCTTCGGCGCGGCTCTCGACGATCATCTGTTTGTAAGCGTCCGAGGCATTGGCTTCCTTGGTGGCGATGAAGGCCGAGCCGATATAGGCTAGGTCCGCGCCCATGGCTTGCGCCGCCAAGATCGCGCCGCCGTTGGCAATCGCGCCGGAAAGCAACAGCGGGCCGTCAAAAAGTCACGGATCTCCTGCACCAACGCAAACGGAGACAAGCCGCCCGCGTGCCCGCCAGCGCCGGCGCACACCGCGATCAGCCCGTCAGCGCCTTTTTCCAGCGCCTTGTTCGCGAAAGCGACATTGATAATATCGTGCAGCACGATGCCGCCATAGGAATGGATCGCATCGTTCACGTCCTGACGCGCGCCGAGCGAAGTAATGACAATCGGAACCTTGTGCTTGACGCAAAGCGCGACATCGGCCTCCAGCCGCTCATTGGTTTTGTGCACGATCTGGTTGACCGCGAAAGGCGCGGCAGGCGCATTTGGGTATGCGGCGTCATGGGCGGACAATTCCTCGCGGATGCGCACCAGCCACTCGTCCAAAAGCGGCTGCGGCCGGGCGTTCAGCGCCGGAAACGCCCCGACAATGCCGGCTTTGCACTGGGCGATCACCAAATCGGGGTTGGAAACGATAAATTGCGGCGCCCCAACCAAAGGCAAACGCAATTTGTCGAACAGCTTAGGCAAGGCCATGAACGTCTCCTGGATTCCACGACGCCTTGCCTGTAGTTGCCAAAACGCGCAACACCCCAGGCCGCGCGCGCCGCGCACCCGCAATTCTGATGTTTGGACTCGAACCTTGACCCACGCACTCCCCTCTTTCGGCGAAACGGCGGACGAGGCCGATTGGCGCGCTTTGGTGGAAAAAGGCCTGCGCGGGGCGCCATGGGAGCGGCTGGCGGGGCGCACTTCCGATGGCATCGAGATAAAGCCGCTCTATCGCGAACCCGATATCCGCACCGCAGTCGACAGCGCCGGCTTTCCAGGCGCCGCTCCGTTCGTGCGCGGCCAAGCGGGCTGGACCATTCGCCAGAGTTTTGCCCATCCCGATCCCGCGGCGACCAACCGCGACATCCTCGCCGATTTGCGGGGCGGAATTGGCGGCGTTGAACTTGTGCTGGGCGAAGACGGCTGCGCCATCGCAAGCGCCGCCGACCTCGATCTTGCACTCGCTGACGTGATCCTGGAAGCAGCGCCGGTTTCCCTCGATGGCGGCGGCCTCGCGCATGCCGAGCTTTTGGCCGCCAAGCTCAAAGGCGTCGCCGCGCCCGGAACCGCGTTCAACCTCGACCCGATCGGCGCGCTGATGCGCAGCGGCGCCATGGCGCCAGGCGATGGGAGCGCGGCCGCTGGTTTCGCCGTGCGCGCGCGCCGCGAGTTTCCCGCCGCGACGGTGCTGCGGATCGACGCCCGCCCCGTGCATGAAGCCGGCGGAACCGAGGCGCAGGAAATCGCCGCCGCGCTGAGCGCCGGCATATTTTATCTGCGCGCGCTCGCTGAAGCCGGTCTCGACATCGATAATTCCGCCGCCGCGCTCGGCTTTGCGATTGCGCTTGGGCCCGACGTTTTGGTTGAGGCCGCCAAAGTGCGGGCGCTGCGTTTGTGCTGGGCGCGCGTGTTGGAAGCTTCCGGCGCCGCCCCGCCATCGCGCGCCGCGCCCGTCCACGCCTTTACCTCGCGGCGCATGATGACGCGTCTGGACGCCCACACCAACATCTTGCGCGTCACCACCGCCGCGTTCGCCGCCGCCATCGCCGGCGCCGATGCCATCACCACGCTTCCCTTTACCGACGCACTCGGCTTGCCGACGCCCTTCTCGCGCCGGATCGCCCGCAACACCCAACACGTGCTGATTGAAGAATGCCGCCTTGGTCACGTCGCCGATCCCGCCGGCGGCGCCTGGTTCGTGGAGAAATTGACGCTCGATCTGGCGGCGCTGGCTTGGGAAAAAATGCAGGCGATCGAAGCGCAAGGCGGCATCGTCGCGGCGCTTGGGTCGGGTTCGATGCAGAGCCAAATCGCCGCGGCGTGCGCGGCGCGCCAGCTTGACTTCGCCCGGCGCAAGCAAACCATAACTGGGGTAACCGATTTTCCACTGCTTTCCTCCCCCGCGAGCGGGGGAGGTGTCACCGCAGGCGACGGAGGGGGAAGCCCCGGTCGCCGCCCCCTCAGTCACGCTTCGCGTGACAGCTCCCCCGCGCGCGGGGGAGCAATTCTCACCCCCATCCGCTGGGCGGCGCCGTTCGAGGCGCTGCGCGAGAAAGCGGAGGGCAAAGCGGGCGCAGTTTTCTTCGCCACGCTCGGCGCGCTGGCGGAATTTTCCCCGCGCGCGCAATTCGCGCGCAATCTGTGCGGCGTCGGCGGCATCGCCAGCGTCAGCGCGGAAGACGCTTACGCCGCCAGCGAAAACTTGATCGACGCATTCGGCAAAAGCGGCGCCCGCGTCGCAATCATCTGCGGCAGCGATGCCGCTTATGCCGAGCACGCTGAAAACACCGCTCAGCGTCTGAAGGCCGCCGGCTGCGATTGGGTCGTCCTCGCCGGCAAGCCGGGCGAGCGCGAAGCGGCTCAGCGCGCCGCGGGCGTCGATCAATTCGTGTTCACCGGCCAAGACGCGCTGAAGGAACTCGGAACACTGCACGCCGCGTTGGGGATTGCGTAATGACGGGCCGTGACGCCCCCGATTTGCAGCCGCGCTGGCATGATCTGTGCCGGACCGGGCGACGCGGGCGCCAGCGCGCCGTGCTCGCCGCCTTCGGTCTCGGCCTCATCCTTTGCGTTGCTGCGGGCATCGCCGCCGTGAGCGGTTGGTGGAATCCGTGGGCGGCGCGCTACGCGCAAGGCGTCGATGTTTCGCGGCACCAGGGCGCTGTCGATTGGCGCGCGCTTGCAAGCGATAATGTCGCCTTCGCGTACATCAAAGCCACTGAAGGCGGCTATCACATCGACGAGCGTTTCGCCGCTAATTGGCAAGCCGCGGGCGCGGCGGGCCTCCATCGCGGCGCATATCATTTCTTCACGCTCTGCCGACCCGGCGCACAGCAGGCCGCCAACTTCATGGCTATTGTGCCCCGCGCTGGCGGCTCACTGCCGCACGCGCTCGACATGGAGCACATGGGCCCCTGCCGCGAGGGGCCGGCCATCATTGATATCGTCGGCGAGATGGACGCATGGCTCGATCTTGTCGAAGCGCATTACGGCGCACGTCCGTTGATCTACACCACGCGAGAATTTCACGATGCGCATCTGCGTGAAGTGGTGGGCGAACGCTTCTGGTTGCGCTCCCTGTTCACGGCCCCAAGCTTCCGCAAGCGCGAATGGGTGATCTGGCAGCACCACAATCGCGGGCGCAAACGCGGCGTGTCGGGGCCGGTGGATTTGAATGCGTTTCGCGGGGACGCGATTGAACTGAGACGCTTTGCAGGAACATCATCATGATGCGGATGGACCCTTTAACCCGACCAGATCGCCACCCCCGCTCCCCCTCGATGGGGGAGCGGCCAGCGCTCAACAGCGCGATGACTGAGGGGGTGAGGCCCGCTATCGGATCCGAAAATGCCTCTGGCGACTTGTACCCTACCCTCGGCGCGCGCACCCCCTCCGCCGCTTCGCGGCGCCTCCCCCATCGAGGGGGAGGCGAGGCGCTCAAATCAGCAAGAGTGATTGCATGACCCTGCCTGATTTCTCCACGCTCCCGCTCGATATCGCCGTCGCCAAAGCGCCGCCGCAGGCGGGCGAAGCTTGGCTCACGCCGGAAGGCGTCGCGGTGAAGCGCGCGTATACGAGCGCCGATCGCAGCGGTCTGGATTTTGTCGATGGTTATCCGGGCCTGCCGCCGTTCGGGCGGGGCCCTTATCCCACCATGTACGTACAACAACCCTGGACCATCAGGCAGTATGCGGGTTTCTCCACGGCGGAGGATTCCAACGCTTTCTATCGGCGCAATCTCGCCGGCGGACAGAAGGGGCTTTCCGTCGCGTTCGATCTCGCCACTCACCGCGGTTACGATTCCGACCACCCGCGCGTGGTCGGCGATGTCGGCATGGCTGGCGTGGCGATCGATAGCATTCTTGACATGCGCACTTTGTTCAGCGGCATTCCGCTCGACCAGATGAGCGTGTCGATGACCATGAACGGGGCGGTGCTGCCGATCCTGGCGCTCTATATCGTCGCCGGCGAAGAGCAGAACGTGCCCCATGCCAAGCTCTCCGGCACCATCCAGAACGACATCCTCAAAGAATTCATGGTGCGCAACACTTTCATCTATCCGCCCAAACCCTCGATGCGCATCGTCGCCGATATTTTCGCTTACGCCGCGCGCGAAATGCCGAAATTCAACTCCATTTCGATCAGCGGCTATCATATGCAGGAAGCCGGCGCGACCGCCGATCTCGAACTCGGCTACACTTTGGCCGACGGCGTCGAATATGTGCGCGCCGGGCTCGCCGCCGGGCTCGACATCGACGCCTTTGCCCCGCAGCTTTCGTTTTTCTGGGCCATCGGCATGAACCCGTTCATGGAAATCGCCAAACTGCGCGCCGCGCGCCTGCTGTGGACCAAGCTGATGCGGCAATTCTCGCCCAAGAACGCCAAGTCCCTCGCCCTTCGTACGCATTGCCAGACTTCTGGCTGGAGCCTCACCGCGCAAGATGTGTACAACAATGCAGTACGCACCTGCGTCGAAGCGCTCGCGGGCGCCTATGGCGGCACGCAATCGCTGCACACCAATTCGCTCGACGAAGCGCTGGCTTTGCCGACGGATTTTTCCGCCCGCATCGCCCGCAATACCCAAATCCTGTTGCAGAACGAAGCTGGCGTAACCCGCCCCGCCGATCCCTGGGGCGGTTCGTACTATGTCGAGCGCCTCACCGCTGATCTCGCGGCGAGAGCATGGGCGCATATCGAGGAAGTGGAGGCGCTCGGCGGCATGTCGGAAGCGATCGGCCAAGGTCTGCCGAAAGCGCGCATCGAGGAAGCCGCCGCCCGCACGCAAGCGCGCATCGACACCGGCGCGCAGATTATCGTCGGGGTGAACAAATTCAGATTGGATGAGAAGGAAGACGTGCCCGTGCTCAAGGTCGACAACGCCAAGGTGCGGACGATGCAATTGGAAAAACTCGCGCGCCTGAAGGCCGACCGCAAGCAGAGCGAAGTGGACGCAGCGCTGCAAGCGTTGACGGTCGCCGCATTGGAGCGCGCGGCCTCCGGCCGCGCAGGCGTCGCCGGAGATGAAGCGCTCCATCAACCCAACCTCCTCGAACTCGCCGTCAACGCAGCGCGCGCGAAAGCCACCGTCGGCGAAATGTCAGACGCGCTGGAGCGCGCTTTCAGCCGCCACCAGCCGCCGATCCGCCTGGTCACCGGCGTGTTTGCGCGCGAAGCCGGCGGCGATCTGGCGCTGGCGCGCGCGCGTGAGAGCGTGAAGGCGTTCGCCGAAAGCGAGGGCAAGGCGCCGCGCATTCTGGTCGCGAAAATGGGCCAGGACGGGCATGATCGCGGACAAAAAGTGGTGGCGAGCGCGTTTTCGGATCTGGGTTTCGAAGTCGAGATCGGGCCGTTGTTCGCAACGCCCGAGGAAGTGGCCGCGCAGGCGATAGAAAAAGCCGTGCACATTGTCGGCGTGTCTTCCCTCGCCGCCGGACATTTGACGCTCACGCCAGCTTTACGCGCCGCGCTGAAAGCCCGCGGCCGCGACGACATCATGATCGTGGTCGGCGGCGTGATCCCGCCGGAAGATGTGCCGACGCTGAAGGACATGGGCGCGGCGGCAGTGTATCCGCCGGGCGGGGCGATCGCCGATATCGCCCGCGATTTGCTCGACGCGCTGAACGCGAAATTGGGGTATGCGCAAAGGGAGCGTGTGTAACACTTGCCTTTGTACCGCGATTTGATACAATCGCTTCGTGCCGATTGCCAGCTTTGCCGACGACGACACGGCGCGCATATTCGCCGGCCAGCGCGCGCGCGGCGTCGCGGAGGCGGTCGCGAAACGGGCGCGGCGGCGGATGCAGCAGATAGAGGCGGCGGCGCGGCTTGACGACCTGAGATCCCCCGGCGCCGATCTGAAGAAGCTGGTGGGCGTGAAGCCGGAGACGTGGCAGATTCGGGTCAGCGATCAGTACCGGGTACGCTTTCAAATCGTCCGCCATGCGCCGCTTGAAGTGGCGGAAGTCTGGTTCGGCGATCCACATTGACGGAGCGAGTTGTTATGGGTGTTGCGCGAAGTTCGGTGCGGTTCAAGAAGCCGCTCCCCCACCCTGGCGAAACATTGGCCGAGGATTATCTTGAGCCGCTCGGCCTGAGCGCGGGCGCGCTTGCCAAGCAAATGGGGCTCACAGGCCGCCAACGCATCGAGCGGCTCGTGCGCGGCCAGCAATCGATTACGGCGGATACTGCGCTGCGGCTGGCGCGCGTATTCACCAACACCTCGCCGGAATTCTGGATGAATTTGCAGGCGGCGCATGATCTGTCTGCGGCGGAGATCGAAGCGCGGCGGGAGTTGAAGGCGATCGCAGCGCTGACGTAGTGGGGCGTGGTCGACGAAAGTGCTCGAAGCCGGGGTATCAGCAGCGTGAGCGGGTTTCCGAAAACTGAGCACCGTGCCCACCCATCCCCGGATTCGCCGTAGGCGAAGTCCGGGGCCCATAGACTTAAGCGTCTGTGGTTATGGGTCCCGGACTTGGCGCTGCGCGCCAATCCGGGAATGGGTGGAGAGTCACTCCTATTGGTGTTGAATATGGGTGCATAGTCCGCGCCATGGATTCGCCCCTCGCCCCCGCCCGCGATCTGCTGCAGCGCGTCTTCGGCCACACAGAGTTCCGCGGGCTCCAAGCCGACGTGATCGCCGAAATCCTCGCCGGGCGCGATGTCATGGCGGTGTTGCCGACCGGGGGCGGCAAATCTTATTGCTACCAGATCCCGGCCATGCTGCGCCCTGGCGTGGGGCTGGTGGTGTCGCCGTTGATTGCGCTGATGGCCGATCAAGTCGCGGCGCTGCGGGCGGCGGGGGTGAAAGCGGCGCGGCTGGATTCCACCATTGCGCCCGAGGAACGTCGCGCGGCCTTGGATGCGGCGCGCGACGGAAACCTCGACCTGCTCTACCTCTCGCCCGAAGGCCTGTTTGCGGCGAATTTTCTCAATGTATTGCGCGAATGCCCGCTGGCGCTGATCGCCGTCGACGAGGCCCATTGCGTCAGCCAATGGGGCCATGATTTTCGTCCCGATTATCGCGGCCTGGGAAAACTTGCCGAGATATTTCCGGGCGTCCCGCGCATCGCCGTCACCGCCACCGCCGACCTCAAGACGCAAGACGACATCCGCACCCAACTTCGTCTCGAACACGCCCGCATTTTCATTGACAGCTTCGATCGCCCCAATCTTGTACTTGCCGCCGAGCGCAAGAACCGCCCCGGCGAGCGGGTGCAGGAATTAGTAAAAGCGCGCGCCGGAATGAGCGGCATTGTCTATGCCGCCACACGCGACGGCGTGCAAAGCTGCGCCGACAATCTGCGCGCCGGCAATATCGACGCTCTCGCCTACCATGCCGGCCTTGACGCCGCTTTGCGCAGCGAGCGTCAGCATCGCTTCCAGGAAGAAGACAATGTCGTCATGGTGGCGACAATCGCGTTCGGCATGGGCGTCGACAAACCCGACGTGCGCTATGTGATCCACGCCGATCCGCCCAAAAGCATCGAGGCCTATTGGCAGGAAGTCGGCCGCGCCGGGCGCGACGGACAAACCGCCGAAGGCATCGCGCTTTACGGCGCCGGCGATCTGCGCCGGGCGCTGATGTGGGCGGCGCAATCGAACGCAAGCGAGCAGATAAAAGCCGTGCAGATAAAGAAAGCCCGGCAATTGTTCAATTTCCTCGACGGGCTTTCATGCCGGCGCGCCGGCGTGCGGCGCTATTTCGGCGAGGAAGGCGTCGGCGCATGCGGCGTGTGTGATAATTGCGTTGCGCCGCCGGTTTCCATTGACGCCACCGAGCTTGCGGCGAAAGCCGTTTCCGCGGTCATGCGCATGGACCAACGCTTCGGACGCGGGCGTGTGGTCAATCACTTGCTCGGCAAGGCGAGCGATGCGCTGGACGAACAATATTCCTCGCGCACCACTTTCGGCATCGGCAAGGACACGCCCGAAGCCCAGTGGCGCGCGGTGATCGAGCATCTCTTGTTCGAGGGCGTGCTGAGCGAAGAGGAAACCGAGCGGCCGATTTTGCGCGTCGGCGATGACGCGGCCGCGCGCGCGATTTTCAAGAAGGAAATTATTATTCGTATGCGCGAGGCCGCCAAGACCGGGCGCCGATCAAAGGAAGAACGCAGAGCCACTCGCGACGCAAAGCGCGGTGCGCAAGCCGGCTTTGCTGGCGATGATGCCGCGCGCTTCGAGGCGCTGCGCGCATGGCGGCGCGAGGCTGCAGCGGCGCAAGGCGTGCCGCCTTACGTTATTTTTCATGACGCAACGCTTGCCGCCATCGTTACCGCCAAGCCGCGTGACCTGGCCGCTCTCGCCGGCGTGCCCGGGATCGGCGAAGCCAAACTCAAACGCCACGGCCAAGCCGTGTTGGCGCTGCTGGGTTGAAGCACGGACCGCGCGTCTTCACACGCGCACGGCGCGACGGCAGAAAGAGCGAGCCTGAAGGCTCGCGGTCCCACGCTTACGCATCTTCCTCGGCGAATGCGCGGCGCGCGGCGGCGACGCCGTCGCGGGCGAGATCGGCGGCTTGCGCGAGCCATTGTTCCTCATCGATACGGCCGCGCAGCCGCAAATATTGATCAACCCAAGCGATGTTGCCCGGCGACCATGCGGCGATTTGATCGAAATGAAAAACGCCTATGGAATAGAGCGTCGATTGCTGCATGGCGCTGACGTCCTCGATCAGGGTGAAATCATCAGGGCCGCCATCGCGCGCCGCGGGCAAGGTGCGGGGTTTTTCCACTGCAGCGAGCGGCGTTGAACGCGCCGCCTCGCCGACGCGCGCCAAAACGGGCTGAGGTTCGGCGCCAGGCGCCTGCCTTTGCTCGTAATGACGCAGCCGCGCCTCCAGATAGCGCGCGCGCCATTTCAGGCGATCCGCCGCCGCGCTATCGGCTGTTGCGGCGGGCGCTGAAAGCTGAAAGTGCGCCGCGCGCCGCTCCAGATACAGCAAACGCCAGCGCAACAGAATGTCCACCTCAGCGTCCGCGGCGAAAGGCGGGGTCTCAAAAGCCGGCTCGGGCGCCGGCGCGGCGAGCTTACGCACTTCTTGTTCGAGGTGCGCGGCGCGCGCTTGCGCCTCGCGGGCGCGCCATTCGGCGGTCGGCGGCTCGGGGCGCGCGCGGCTTTCCAAATAAGTCACGCGTTGCTCAAAATAGCGCAGCCGCCAATTGCGTAATTCCGTTTCTGGCGCGGCTTCCGCCAGCGGGAGATTCTCAATGACCTCCTCCGGCTCGGCGGCGCGCTCAAGTTCCGCTAGGCGGCAAGTGGCTTCAGCGGCGCGCGCCCGCGCGTCCTCCTCAGCCCGCTCCAAGGCGGCGATGCGAGCGTCGCGGAGTTCGAGCATGCGCCGCAGAGCGTCGACTTCGCGTTCGCTCTCTGGAGTTTCTCCGCTGCCTTCGCCGAGGCCAAGGCGCAACACATCCGCCATAAGAGTTTCGCGCCGTCGCAACAGCTTCTGCTCAGCCGGCAATGCGCGTTCAGCCGCGAGCGCCCATCCGGCTAGAGCGGCGAAACCCGCCGTCAACGCCAACCAGAACCATAATTGTCCAATCAGATAAATCATGGCCGCGCCTCAGTCGCTGACATAAAATTCGATCCGCCGGTTTTGCGCTTGCCCGGCGGCGTTTGCGTTGGCCGCGCGCGGCCGATCGGGACCATAGCCGCGCGCGGTCAAGCGCTGCGCCGCCACGCCTTGGCCGGTCAGATATTCCGCGACCGCGTCGGCGCGCTGGCGCGACAAATTCATGTTCATCTCACGGGCGCCGACATTGTCGGTATGCCCGGCGACTTCGATGGAGAAGCGATCGCAGCGCAACGCCACCGTCGCAAGGCTGTCGAGCGTTGCTCTGCTGGCTGGGTCGATCAACGCCGAGGCGCTGGCGAAATTGATGACATTGCCTTCCATCAGCCGATCAAAGGCGGTTGCGCAAGTTTCGGCGCCGCCGGCCGCGAGGTCTAGTCCCTGCAGCTCAGGATGTTCGGGATCCAACCCATCGACAGTAACATCGAGCCGCACGCGAAAAGGCGCCGGCGGATTGGCGAAGGCGGCGCGCAAGGCGTCGGCGGCCTCCTGTCCGCCGTCGCCGATGACAACCATGTGGCTATCGACAAAGCGTACTTCGCCGCTGTGCAAACCAGCCAACAAGCGAATTCCGGTGCGCGCGGTGTCGGTGAAGGAAGGCGATGGCGCTCCGCCGGCGACTTGCATGGAATCGATTCTCTCGGCGCTTGGGAATGCGCTCGCGGCGGCGGCCATCAGATCGTCGCGCGCGGCCTCGCTAGGAACCGATCCTGAAAGCACGAGCCGCGCTGCTTCCCGCCGCGCGCTCCACAAATAAGGTCGCGCGAACGCCCCCACGCTGACGCCGGAAACATCCACTTCCGAGATCCCCCCCGCCCAGAGGCCGCCCGCGCCGGCCGCCCGCAAGGCGGCGCTTTCGGCGGCAGCGATGTCGGCCTGATCTTCGACCAGGCCGGAAAGCAGCGCGCGCTGGCCGTCGAGTTTGATTTCAAGCCCGCCCTGTCCGGAGGCGAGCAGCGCCGTCTCCACGCGCTGCTCCAAGACCAGCGGCAGCCGCCACAATGCGCCATCGTGGGGCGCCAGCATGCCGAGCAACACGGCCAGGGCGACGCCGCCAAGCCCGAGCAGCAGAAGCGGCCGCGTGGGCTCGGAGGAATCTTGCTCACTCATGAAGCCCGGGCGCGGCGGACTTGGGCTTCGCTAAGCGCGTGTCGCAGGTGCTCGACATCCTGCTCGGCGGCGCGGGCGCGGCGCGCCGCCGCCAGCAGGCAAACCCGCCAGCCGAGCGCAAATCCCAGCAGCCCGGCGGCAATGAACAAAAACGCCTCGGATAAGACTAAGCCGGCCATGTTTCCCACACGGCGCGCATGCCGCGCGCCTCTTGGCTCTTCTAATGCGGAAAGAATTGGGCGAAAACCGGAAAACCCCGGCGGGCGAGCGCGGCGGAGACTATGGTTCACCAAATCACCAGCGCGTCCAACCCGCTGATCAAGACATTAAAGAGCCTGCACGCCAAGAAGGGCCGGGCGGAAACTGGGCTATTCCTTGGGCGAAGGCGCGCGGCTTGCCCGTGAGGCCGCCGATCTCGGCCTTTGGCCCGAGATTTTGCTGTTTTCAGCCGCTGCCCTTGATCGCCAACAAGTGCGCAGCCTGGTCGAGGAGGCCGAGCGCGCCGGCGCACGCCTTGTCGAAACCAGCGAGACCGTGCTCGCCCAGATCGCGAAACGCGACAATCCGCAGACCGTGATCGGGGCCTATAGGCAGCGCCTGGCTTCGCTCGATGCGCTAAACGGGGAGCCGATCGTGGCCCTCGAAGGGCGTGCGAGACCCGGGCAATCTGGGCACGATCATGCGCACCGCGGATTCGGTCGGCGCCGGCGGCATCGTGCTCCTGGGCGAGAGCTGCGACCCGTTCTCGGTCGAGGCCGTACGCGCTAGCATGGGCTCGGTGTTTGCGGTGCCAGCTGGCGCGCGCTAGTTTTGCGCAAGTGTTGGAATTCAAGCGCGCGCGCGGCGCAATCTTGATCGGCGCTTCGCTCAAGGGCGCGCGCCTGGAGGCGGAGCAGACGCCAGGCGCCGCGCGTGCAATCGTGCTCATGGGCAATGAGCAATCGGGGCTGAACGCGGACATGGAAGCGGCCTGCGATCTGTTGGTGCGGCTGCCCATGCGCGGGCGCGCCGACAGCTTGAACCTTGGCGTCGCGACGGCGGTGATGTTGTACGATCTTTGGCGGAGGCGCGGATATGACGGCGCGCGGCGCCTGAAATTCTCATCGCCGACGATTGGGCCGATTATCGGCTGCTCGATTCCGGCAATGGCGGCAAGCTCGAGCAGGTCGGGCCGTACAGCTTCGTGCGCCCCGAGCCGCAAGCATTGTGGACGCCGGCCCTGCCCGCCGCCGCCTGGGACAGCGCCGATGCGATCTTCGCGCCGAGTGGCGGCCGAGGACGAGGAAGCCGGCCGCTGGCGCTTCAACCGCGAACTGCCGGCGAGTTGGGCTATGCGCTGGGACGACATCGCCTTCCTCTCGCGCCCGACGCCGTTTCGGCATCTGGCCTTCTTCCCCGAACATTCCGTGCATTGGCGTTTCGCGCGCGAGTGCTTGCGGGCGCGCAGCGGCGCGCAGCCGGAAGTGCTGAACCTGTTCGGCTATACCGGGCTGGCGTCGCTGGTCTGCGCCAAGGCCGGCGCGCAGCGTGACGCACGTCGACGCCTCGAAGAAAGCCATCGGCTTTGCGCGCGACAACCAGGCCGCCGCCGGCCTCGGCGAAGCGCCGATCCGCTGGATCTGCGACGATGCGCTCAGCTTCGTGAAGCGCGAGCTGCGGCGCGGGCGGCGCTATGACGGCATCATCCTCGATCCGCCGAAATTCGGACGCGGTCCCGACGGCGAAACCTGGCGGCTGGAGGAGAACCTCCCCGAATTGCTCGACGCCTGCCAAACGCTGCTGCGCACCGATGTGAACGATCGCGCCAGCGCGCGCGGGTTTATGATCGCGACTGTGTACGCCGTGCGCTTGTCCTATCTGGCGCTGGCGCAAACCGCCCAGCAAATGTTTGTCGGCGGAGAATGGCAAACCGGCGAAATGGCGCTGCCGCACGAAGGCCGCGACCTGCTGCTGCCGACGGCGATCTTCGCGCGATGGCGGGGGCCGAGCGGGGTCGCCGGCGTTCCATAAAATCAGTGAAAATTCCGCCCTTTCGGCATCACTTGCGCCGCGCTGGAGACATCGAGATCGATGCGTTCGTTGCGCGGATGGCGTTGCGCGCGGATCGGCGCCGATGCCGCGGCGGGGTTCGTCCGTCGGCGCGGTCGCGTCGAGTTCGCCCGCCGCGCGCTGGAAAGCTTGCGCCAGCAGCGGCGTCCAATCGTGCACGCGTTCGGCGATGACATGGATCACGCCGCTTTCGCTTTGCACCGGCCCATCGATGGCCACCAGCCGCCCGCCGATCACTTCGGCGCGGAAGCGCTCGAACAGTTTCGGCCACACCACGATATTGGCGATGCCGGTCTCGTCCTCCAGCGTCATGAAGATGACGCCCGACGCCGTGCCCGGGCGCTGCCGCACCAGCACCAGCCCCGCCACGCGCGTGCGCGCGCCGTTGCGCAAGCTGGGCAGCGTCTCGGATTTGATCGCGCGCCGCGCCGCCAGTTCATCGCGCAGCAACGCGCACGGATGCGCCTTCAGCGACAAGCCCAAGCGTGCGATAATCCTCGACGATATGTTCGCCGAGCGGCATGGGGGGGAGGTGGAAGCTCTCTTCTCCCCCTCCCCCTTGCGGGGAGGGGGTCGCAGGGGCTGAGGGGTGCGCGCGATCCGGCGCGGATCAATTGAACGCGCCACCTTCCGCTCGTCGCATTGATCCTGCAGCAAATGTCATGCGCCTGTGCGTTTGAACGCCCCTCACCCCCTGACCCCCTCCCCACAAGGGGGAGGGGGGCGCTTGCTGCGCGTGTGCAAACAACGGCAAATCCTCCTGCCCGCCCACGCGGTTCAAGCCCCGCGCGGCCCAGAGCGCGTCGCGGCGATCGAGGCCGAGCGAACGGAACGCGTCGATATCGGCGAGGCGCTCGATGGTGGACGCTGGCAGCCCGCTGCGCAGCCACACATCGCGTACGGAATCGTAGCCCCTGCCCCGCCGCGCGACCAGCGTCTCCAATTCCTCCTGCTTCAAGCCCTTGGCTTGGCGAAAGCCCAGCCGCAGCGCGTGCGTGGAGCGGATGTCGCTTTCCATCTCGCGATGGCGCGCATGCAGGCGCGGGCGCCGCGCGCGGGCCGGGCTCGAGCGCTATTGTCCCAAGCGGAGAGATTCACATCGATGGCGCGCACTTCGACGCCATGCTCAATCGCATCGCGCACGATCTGCGCCGGCGCGTAAAACCCCATCGGCTGCGCGTTGAGCAAAGCGCGCCGCGAACACATCGGGGTAATGGCATTTGAGCCAGCACGAGGCGTACACCAGAAGCGCGAAACTGGCGGCGTGGCTTTCGGGAAAGCCATATTCGCCGAAGCCTTCGATCTGGCGGAAGCTCGCTTCGGCGAACTCGCGCGCATAGCCATTGGCGATCATGCCGTCGATGAATTTGGCTTTCAGCTGATGCCAATCGTGCCGACGCGCTTGAACGTCGCCATGGCGCGGCGGAGTTTGTCGGCTTCCGGCGGCGTAAACCCGGCGCCGACAATGGCGATCTGCATCGCTTGTTCCTGGAACAAGGTCACGCCCAGCGTGCGCTTCAGCACGTCTTCCAGCGCTTTCGACGGATAAGTGACTTTCTCCAAGCCCTGCCGGCGCCGCAGATACGGATGCACCATGCCGCCCTGGATCGGCCCCGGGCGCACGATCGCCACTTCGATCACGAGGTCGTAGAAATTCTTCGGCTTCAGCCGCGGCAGCATCGACATCTGCGCCCGGCTCTCGACCTGGAACACGCCAACCGAATCCGCGCGCTGCAGCATGGCGTAAACGCGCGGATCGTCGGGCGGGCAGAAGACGGAGAGGGTCGGATGCCGCGCCTCCCCCTCCCCCTTGACGGGGGAGGTGTCATGCGAAGCGTGACTGAGGGGGTGAGGCCCGCTGGCGTTTCCGCATTGCCTCCGCAGCCGTCTTCTCCACGCCTCGGCGCGCACACCCCCTCCGGCCGCTTCGCGGCCACCTCCCCCGTCGAGGGGGAGGACTGCACCAGTCGGATAAAACGTCGCCATCATATCCAGCGCCTTCTTCAAACAACTCAGCATCCCCAGCCCCAGCACATCGACCTTCAGCATGCCCCAGCGCTTCGAGATCGTCCTTGTTCCATTCGATCACGGTGCGCTCTTCCATCGCCGCGTTCTGGATCGGCACGACGTCGTGCAGTTTCTCGCGCGTGATGACGAAGCCGCCGACATGCTGGGAGAGATGGCGCGGAAAGCCGTGCAATTCGCGCGCGAGTTTCACGCACGCGCTCAAATGCGGATCGGCAGATATCGAGCCCTTGCTCTTTCAGATCGCGCTCGCTGACGCCGTCGGACCAATAATGCAGCGCTTTCGACAGCGCGCCGATGCGGTCTTCGGAAAAACCAAACGTCTTCGCCACTTCGCGGATGGCGCTGCGGCCGCGATAGCAGATCACCACGGCGGAAAGCCCGGCGCGGTCGCGGCCGTATTTCTTGTAGATGTACTGGATCACCTCCTCGCGCCGCTCGTGCTCGAAATCGATGTCGATGTCGGGCGGCTCGCCGCGCTCTTCGGAGACGAAGCGATCGAACAAGAGTTCGTTGATGGCGGGATCGACTTCGGTGACGCCCAGGCAATAGCAGATCGCGGAATTGGCCGCCGAGCCGCGGCCCTGGCACAGGATCGGATCGATTCGGATCGCCGTCCTTGTCGAACCCCGAGCGCGCGAATCTCACGATGTCGGCGACGGTGAGAAAATACGGCGCGTATTTGAGCTTGGCGACGATGGCGAGTTCGCGCTTGAGCGAAGTTTCGACCTTCTCCGGCACGCCCTCAGGATAGCGCTTGCGCGCGCCTGCCCAGGAGAGCGCCTCCAATGCTGTTTGCGGATCGGCAAAGCCAGCGGCGGTTTCCTCCGGATATTCGTAGCGCAAATCGTCCATGGAGAAATTGTACGCCTTCGAGAAAGCGCAGGCTTTCGCTCACCGCTTCCGGCGCATCGGCGTAGAGCCGCGCGATTTCGCCGGCGCTTTCAGATGCCGCTCGGCGTTTTTGGCGAGCAGCGTGCCGGCGTTGGCGAGCGTGGTTTTCTCGCGAATGCAGGTGACCACATCGAGCAGCGCGCGCCGCTCGGGCGCGTGCATGCAACGGCTCGGTGGTGGCGATAAGCCGCGCGCCGGTTTGTTGCGCTAATGCTTTCAGTTCGCGCAAGCGGCGGCTGATCCTCGCCGTCAAACGAAAGGCGCGGCAAGCCAAGCTTGCGCCGGCCGCTTCGCGGATGGCGTGGAGATACGGCGCAATTCCCCCTCCCCCTTGCGGGGAGGGGGAAGGGGGTGAGGGGCGGGCAAACACGTCCGGCACCGGCTTGTTGGAACGCCCCTCACCCCCCAACCCCCTCCCCGCAAGGGGGAGGGGGCGCGCGCCCGCCACCACTATCGTCGCCAATCCCTGCGCATGCTCCAGATAATCCGCAAACCTTAGCCAGCACTCGCCCTTCGGCGCGCGCAGATTTCCGCGCGTGAGCAAGCGCGTGAGCCGCGCATAAGCGGCGCGATTCTTGCGGATAGACGATCAGCTCCGGCGCGCCATCCTCGAACGCCAGCCGCGCGCCGACGATCAGCCGCAAACCCTGCTCCTTCGCCGCCACATGCGTGCGCACCACGCCGGCCAGCGTGTTGCGGTCGGCCACGCCAAGCCCCGCCAAGCCCAGCGCCTTGGCCTGCTCGGCCATCTCCTCCGGATGCGATCCCGCGCGCAGGAACGAAAAGTTGGTCGAAGCGCAAAGTTCGGCGAACGCACTCACTCCCGCTCCCCCTCGATGGGGGAGCTGTCACGCGCAGCGTGACTGAGGGGGTGAGGCCCGCTGGTCTTACCGGATGAGCCTCCGGAGGCTTCTTCTTTAATGTCGGCGCGAACACCCCCTCCGGCTCGCATGCGCTCGCCACCTCCCCCATCGAGGGGGAGGCAGGGCGCTCCAATTTTTGCGTTTATCGTTTGAACGCGCGCAAGTTCCTTTTCGCGCCAGCGCTGCATGCGTGCAAGCACGGGTGTTTCGGATGCGGCAGTGTGAATACTTTGCCACACCCCATCCTTCGAGCGCAAAGCTTCGTCGTTCCAGATGCGCAAAACGCGATAGCCCTGCGTGTTTAGCCACGTGGTGCGCTGCGCATCGTGATCGGCATGCTTTGTCTCCGCGTGCTGCGCGCCATCGACTTCGACCACAAGCTTGGCAGCATGCGATACGAAATCGAGCACATAGTCTCCGAAAGCGACTTGCCGGCGCCAATTCAGCGCGACCAATTCGCCATCGTGAAGCAAACGCCAAATTGTCTTCTCTTGCGGTGTCATTTCTCCGCGCATAGCTTTGGCGCGCGTCTTCAGCCAAGGGGAACTCATGAAAACAGCCCCGCCATAAACCAGCGCGGCGCGCTTGTTTCGCCGTAGAGGCCTTCGCGGTAGAGCCAGTAGCGGCGGCCTTGGGCGTCCTCGACGCGGTAGAAATCGCGTGTGGCCTCGCCCTTGAGCCAATCGCCGGCGATGCGTTCTGGGCCCTCCGCGCGCGCCACTTCGCGCAACACCCGCCGCCAGCGAAAGCGGATCGGCGGGCCGTCGGGCACGGTGGCGATAGCGTCGATGGGTTGGGCGCGGGAGAACAAAGTGAGCGGGCGGCGGGGCGGCGCCAACCCTCCCCCTTGTGGGGAGGGTGTCGGCCGAAGGCCGACGGGCGGGGGGCGTGCAGAAGGAAACGCAACGGCGTCGCTGGCGCTACTTCCCGCACGCCCCCCCTCCCCCTCGCTACGCGAGGGACCTCCCCCGCGAGGGGGGAGGAGCGCACCCACCCATCCCCCCGCGCGCTCGGGCGCGTGGGCGTCGCGCAGCAACGGGCGCAGCACGCGGCTGGGGCCAAGGCGCGCGGTCAGCAGGTCGACGATGGCGGCGATCTGTTCGGCGCTGGCCTGGGCGGCCTCTTCCGCCATCAGAGCGCGCGGCGCGCCCGCGATGCGCTCCATCTGTACAACATCCAAGCGCGCGGCCTCGATGCCGAATTCAGCGTCGAGACTTTCCGCCGCGATGTTCAGTTTTTCGCGAAACAAGCGTAGCAGTACTTTTACCTCGCGCTCGGGGCGGCTCAGGCCGATCTCGATCACCCGGTCGCGGCCATCGACGCCGAACAAATGCAAACACGCGCGCCGTATTCCAACGCCGCGAATTTCCAATTGCGCCGCCGCATCGAGGCAAAGCGTTTGCGTCGCTTCGAGCATGGCCTCGACGCTGAACAAAGGCTCCAGAAACCGCGCCAGCGCAAACAAGGGCGGGGCCGGGCGGCGCGGAGAAAGCGCCTCGCTCGCGCGCCCCAAGGCTTGATCCAAGCGCAGCATCGCCCGTTCCCCCGCGCGCGCCGTAAACGAGGAGCGCGGCGCGGCGATAAGCTGGCCCACGGTTTTGAGACCCAGGCGGCGCAGCAGCGCCGCGGCTTCGCAATCAAGGCGCAAAGCTTCGACGGGGAGCGGCGCGAGGGTTGCAGATAAAAGCGCTCCCCCTCCCCTATTAGGGGAGGGGGCAGGGGGTGGAGTGAAGCGCTGCGCATGCGAGAAGCTACGGGCGTCGCGCTTCACCCCGCCCCCCAGCCCCCTCCCCTCAAGGGGAGGGGGAGCAGCGCCATACCTTGCCAGCGCCCAGGCCGCGCCTGGCGTTGCGCCGAGCGCGGCGCGGGCGGCGAAACCTTGCGCGCCAAGCCGTGTGACAATGTCATCGCGCAAGGCTTCCTCACCGCCGAACAAGTGCGTACAACCAGTGACGTCGAGGAACAGGCCGTCTGGCGCATCCAGTACAACAATCGGGGTAAAGCGCCCGCACCAGGCGGCGATATCATCGAGCATGCTCGCATCTGCTTCCAGCTCGGCTTCGGCGGTTGCGAGGTCGGGATGGATCGCGCGGGCGTCGGCTAGCGCCATGCCGGCGCGCAAACCCAAGGCCGACGCGCGCGCATCGACGCCGGTCAGCACAAAGGCATTGGCCTGCTTGGCGTAAACCGCCAGCGGGCGATCTTTAGGCGCGCGCGCGGATCGGATCAGCCGGTCGATTCCCGGACGCGGCAGAAAGATCGCGAGCCACACATTGCGTGAAAGCGCGTGCATGCGAATTCCAGTCGAGAATAAACACCGCGCCCGAGGGGCCGGCGCGGTTGCGAATGAGTTCGGCCCGGCATGAGGGCGCGCCGAGTTCGCGGCCCGCGGCCATGCTTGATGCTGGCGACACGCGCCAACGCGTCCACGCCGCGCTGGTTTCCGCCTGCGCCCGCAACAACAGGCAGCGCGCCCGATTACGCTCGGCAAGCAGCAAAAGCCGGCGCGTGGCTTTGAGATCGAGCACGCTGGCCCCAAGCGCGCAGATCACCATTGCGCCAGGCGCGGCCAAGCCTTGCTCGGCCGCCCACAACGCCTCCTCGCGTTTGCGCGCGCGCACGACGATGAGCTTGGCCGGATCGAGCCCATATTCGGCCAGCCCCGGCGGATAAGGCGCGCCCTGCTCGGCAAAGACGATTTGCTCACCCACCCAGATGATCCCGGCCGCGCCCGCCCAGCCAGCGGCCAGCCCCAAGGTAAAACCGAGCGCCGCGAGCTCATCGCCAGCACTGGCCGGACCGATTTCATGCAAGGGCTGCCCGGCCATAGCGGCGGCCAGGGCAGAGAAGCTATGGACCGCCGGCGTCCTCGCCGGCGCGGTCGGCTGCAAACGCCCAGGCGCGGAAGCGCATGCCGTTGCCGGCGAGGACGCCGGCGGTCCATAGGGGGGCGGACGAGAATTCATGTTCGCTTTTTGTTCTAACGCAACGATCCCTCCTCGGCAAGGGGTGTAACCACGGGCCAAACGCTGGCGAACTGCACCCTTGAAACCAAAGCTGCTCCCTAGTCCCAGGAAAGCCCATGCTCGCCACCATCCGCCGCTATGCGCCCGCCGCCATTTCAGCCTTCGCTGCGCTGATTTTCATCGACAGCCTGCGCTACAAATTCACCGACCATCCCAACACCCAGGAAATCTTCGGCCGGCTCGACGGCTGGGCGGGCACGCTCGGGCTGCCGGGCCTGTTCGGCCATACCGGCCTGTTCAGCCAATACGTGATTGGCACGGCGGAATTGTTCGCTTCCGCCCTGCTCTTGATCGGGCTCATGCCGCGCTTCCGTCGCCTCTCCGGCATCGGCGCGCTGATTGGTTTTGCGGTGATGAGCGGAGCGGTGAATTTCCATCTGTGGACCCCGCTCGGCATCGATCCCAACAATGACGGCGGCGGCCTGTTCAACGCCGCAGTCGTGGTTTGGATCACTACCGCCGTCTTGATTATCATCCGCCGAGGCGAATTGCTGGGCCTGGCCCGCGACCTCGGCCGCGCCTTCGTCCCGACAACCGCATCGCCGACGCCGCTGCGCGTGGCCGCCTGAATTATCCAAGCCAGCACAAGGAACATCCCATGCGCAAATTGTTCGCCGCCCTCGCTTTCACCTTCGCCGCGGCGCTTCCCCTCGCCGCGCCGGCCTTCGCCGATCAACGCCCGGTCCACACCGGCTTTGCCAGCAATGTCGGCGCGTCCGGCTACGATGTGGTCGCCTATTTCACCGACAGCCGCCCGGTTCGCGGAACCGCGCAATTCAAGACAACACACCAAGGCGTCGAGTATCGCTTCGCTTCGGCCGCGCATCTGGCCGCCTTCAACGCAGCGCCCGCGCGCTATCTGCCGCAATATGGCGGCTATTGCGCCTGGGCTGTTTCGCAGAACTACACCGCGCCCGGCAACGCCAACAATTGGCGCATCGTCGACGGCAAATTGTACTTGAACTATAACGATGAGATTCAAACTCGCTGGGAAGCCAACATCCCCGGCTTCATCCGCGACGCCAACGGAAATTGGCCGGGCGTGTTGGGGCGGTAGCACTCGGAATCACCATTGACGCAACAAGTCCGACGTAATACCTTTGCGTCCATCAGGTAATACGCACGGATTCACAATGGGCGCGCTCACTGTCAAATTACCCCCCGTCCTTGAGGCGCGACTCGCGGCGCTGGTTCGCCGGCGCAAACAAAGCAAGAGCGCACTTGTGCGCGAGGCGATCGAGCGGCTGGTCAAGGACGGCGGGGAACCGGTCAGCATTAGCGTTTTGGACCTGATGGGGGACCTGAAGGGCATAGCGGTCGGGCCGCGCGATCTCTCAAGCAATCCAAAACATATGCGCGGCTTCGGCAAGAAATAGCGTGCGCACTTTCGTCGATACCGGGCCGCTGGTGGCGTTCTTCACGAAAAACGACACCCATCACGATTGGTCCGGTGAGCAATTCGCGCGCCTGCGAACTCCGCTTTTCACCTGCGAAGCGGTGATGGCCGAGGTCTGCTACCTGCTTGGCGGCGCGGGCGTCGGCGCCCATTATGCGGTTGACTTCGTCACGCGCGGCGCGCTGAGGCTGGACTTCTCCCTCAGCGCCGAAATTGAAGCCGTCGCCAAACTCATGACCCGCTACAAGGACGCAGGCATTTCGCTTGCCGACGCTTGTCTGGTGCGCATGTCAGAATTGACGCCGCGCTGCCAGGTGATGACCATCGACCGCGACTTTCTGATCTATCGGCGCGACGGCCGCCGCGCCATTCCGCTGCTCGCCCCGTTCGGCTAGGCGATGCCGGACCGCCGGCTGCAAGCCGGCGCTCCGTAGACTTGCCGCATTGACGGGCAAATCCCCGCCCCGCTAGTGTCCGCCGCTCTTGCTGCGCTGCGGCGCGCGTCGCCGAAGTTCCCAAGGATTTCAACGATGAAAGTCCTCGTCCCGGTCAAACGGGTGCTCGATTATAATCTCAAGGTGCGGGTCAAGCCCGATGGTTCGGGCGTCGACCTCTCGAATCTGAAGATGTCGATCAACCCGTTCTGCGAAATCGCGGTCGAGGAAGCGGTGCGCATGAAGGAAGGCGGCGGCGGCCACGCCGCGGGCGCGGCGAAGGAAGTGATCGCGGTGTCGATCGGCCCGGAGCAGGCGCAAGAGACGTTGCGCAACGCGCTCGCCATCGGCGCCGACCGCGGCATCCTGGTGAAGGCCGAAGGCGAAGTCGAGCCGCTGGCGGTGGCGAAATTGCTGAAGGCGGTGATCGAGGCCGAGAAGCCCGACCTCGTCATCCTCGGCAAGCAGGCGATCGACGACGACAGCAACGCAGACCGGCCAGATGCTGGCCGCCCTGCTCGATTGGCCGCAGGCGACGTTCGCGTCGAAGATCGTGCTGCACGACGGCAAGGCGAGCGTGACGCGCGAAGTCGATGGCGGGCTGCAAACCATCGACGTGAGCTGCCGGCGATCGTCACCACCGATCTGCGCTTGAACGAGCCGCGCTACGCCTCGCTGCCCAACATCATGAAGGCGAAGAAAAAGCCGATCGACGTGAAAACGCCGGCCGATCTCGGCGTCGACGTCAGCGCCGCGCCTGCAAGGTGCTGAAAACCGCCGAACCGGCCAAGCGCCAAGGCGGCGTCAAAGTGAAAACCGCCGCCGAACTGGTCGGCAAACTCAAAGAAGCGGGAGTAATCTGATGGCCGTTCTGGTTGTCGCCGAACACGACAATGCGTCGCGTGAAGGACGCCACCAACAAAGTCGTCACCGCCGCCAAGGCGATGGGCGGGGATGTCGATGTGCTGGTCGCCGGCGCGAACGCCGGCGCTGCGGCGACGGCGGCCGCGAAGATCGCCGGCGTGCGCAAAGTGCTGCACGCCGACGGCGCGACCCTCGCCAAGCAAATGGCCGAGCCGATGGAAGCGCTTGATCGTGCCGCTGATGGCCAATTACGACGCGGTGCTGTTCGCCGCCACCACGACCGGCAAGAACGCCGCCCCGCGCGTCGCCGCCAAGCTCGACGTGATGCAGGTCTCCGGCGTCGTCGCGCGTCGAAGGCGCCGACACGTTCGTGCGGCCGATCTACGCCGGCAACGCGCTGATCACGGTGAAAGACGAGCAAGCCGAAGAAAGTGCTGACCGTGCAGCCGACCGCGTTCAAGGCCGCGGCCGATGGCGGCGAGCGCAGCGATCGAGACCATCGCCGCGCCGAGCGGCCCGTTCAAATCGGCGTTCGTCTGCGAAGAGATGGCGAAGTCCGACCGCCCGGAACTGACCGCCGCCAAGCGCGTGGTGTCAGGCGGGCGCGCGATGGGCTCGAGCGGAGGAATTCCACCGCGTGCTCGATCCGCTGGCCGACAAGCTCGGCGCCGCCGTCGGCGCTTCGCGCGCGGCGGTCGACGCCGGCTACGCGCCGAACGATTACCAGGTCGGCCAGACCGGCAAGGTGGTGGCGCCCGAGCTTTACGTTGCCATCGGCATATCGGGCGCGATCCAGCATTTGGCGGGGATGAAGGATTCCAAGGTCATCGTCGCCATCAACAAGGACGAGGAAGCGCCGATCTTCCAGATCGCCGATTTCGGCCTGGTGGCGGACTACAAAGCCGCAGTGCCCGAATTGATGGCGGAACTGACCAAGGCGGGGCTTCAGTGGATATGGCCCGCCGGCGTCTCGCCGGCATTGTGTTGCAGACCGGCGCAGGCGCCAATGCCGGCGAGACGCCGGCGGTCCATATAAGCCTGTGATAAGGATCGCTCGCCTTGCGCGGACGCTCGGCTTATGCTGCATTGCAGCAACGATAGTGTCGCGACGGCCTAGACCATGATGAGCAATATTCAGCACCGTCGGCGTGGTCGGCGCCGGGCAGATGGGCAATGGCATCGCGCATGTGTGCGCGCTGGCCGGCTACGACGTGCTGCTGCAACGACGCCGAGGCAGCGCGCATCGAGACCGGCCATGGAGTCGATCGCCAAGAACATGACGCGCCAAGTCGCGCGCGGACTGATCACGCAGGCCGACATGGACGCCGGCCTGAAGCGCATCAAGGCGGCGCCCGCGCTGCAGCGATTTCGGGCCGTGCGACCTGGTGATCGAATCCATCGTCGAGCAGGACGAAGCCCAAGCGCAAAGTGTTCGCCGAGCTGCAAAGCCGTGCTGAAGCCGAACGCGATCCTGGCCTCGAACACATCGTCGATTTCGATCACGCGCCTGGCCGCGACCACCGATCGCCCCGACAAATTCATCGGCATTCATTTCATGAATCCGGCGCCGGTGATGAAGCTGGTCGAACTGATCCGCGGTCTCGCCACCAGCCAGGAAACTTACGACGCCTCGGTGAAATTCGTCGAAAGCCTCGGCAAGACGATCGCCAACGCCGAGGACTTCCCCGCCTTCATCGTCAACCGCGTGCTGGTGCCGATGATCAATGAGGCGGTGTACACGCTGTATGAAGGCGTGGGCTCGGTGGAGGCGATCGACAAGGCGATGAAGCTCGGCGCCAACCATCCGATGGGGCCGCTGGAACTGGCGGATTTCATCGGCCTCGATACCTGCCTCTCGATCATGCAAGTGCTGTACGAAGGCTTGGCGGATTCGAAGTACCGCCCATGCCCGCTGCTGGTGAAATATGTCGAGGCCGGCTGGCTCGGCCGCAAAACCAAGCGCGGCTTCTACGATTATCGCACCGACCCGCCGACGCCGACGCGGTAGCAATCGCTCCCGCTCAAGATTGGGATTTTGCCCTTGCCGCTACCAACGCCAGCGCCGCCGCGCCGGAGGCTAGCACCGCCAGGCTCACCACCGCGCCGGCGCCGTTGGCGGCAGTGACGTAACTCAGGGCCGAGCCCAGCATCGCCAAACTCGACAACACGAAAACTATTGGCAAGACTGGATAAAGCGGCGCGCGAAACGGCCGCTCCACATTGGGTTCGCGCTCCCGCAAGACCATCAACGCCGCCCCGCTCATCGCCAGGAATAGCCAATAGACCGGCGCGGTATAATCCACCAAGGTGGCAAAGCCGCGGTAGAACGCGCCGAACACAACCAGCGCAAGCGATACAAGACCCTGCACCCAAATGGCGGCGGCGGGTATTTGACGCTTGTCGTCCCAGCGCCCGATGCCGCGCAGCGCCGGCCAATCGCGCGCACACGCAAACGTGGTGCGCGCGCCGACCATGATGGTGGCGTTGATTGAGGTGATCACCGCGAATGATATCGCCAGCGCGCCGATCAAGCCCGCCCATGGGCCGAACGCCTTTGCGATCAGCGCCGCGGCCGGCGCCGCCGACGCGGCTAAACCGTCAACGCCAAGCCCGTACCAGAACGCCCAATTCACCGCGAGGTAAAGCAGCGTGATCAAGCCGGTTGCGAGCAACAGCGCATGCACCATGCCGCGTCGGGAATCGCGCACCTCGGCTGAAAGCGTCGACATTTCGCTCCAGCCGCCGAACGCAAGCAGCGCATACACAAGCGCGTAGCCGAAACTCGCTGGCGGCGCGGTCACGTTCGCAAACGAGAAGCTCTCCGCCGCCGGCGCGCCTTGCATTATCAATGCGCCCGCCGCCGCCACCATGGCCAACAAGCCAACCACTTCCAAACCGGTCAAACCGTAATCGGTTGCGTCATGCCCGCGTCCGGCGCCGCGAAGATTGAACGCGGTCAACACGGCCACGGCGGCGAGCGCATAGAGCGGCGCGCCAAGGCGTCCCAGCGGCGCTGCGACATTGAGATAATCGCCCAGCACATAGCCCAACAGCGCAATCGATCCGCTGTTGATGACGGTGAAGCGGGCCCAGGCGAACAGGAACGCGCACTTGCGCCCGAATGCCAGGCGCAAGAAATGATAATCGCCGCCAGGATGGGGAAAGGCGGTGGCGAGTTCGGCGTAACAGAGCGCGCCGATCAGCGTGATCAGACCGGCCAGGGCCCAGGCCGCGAACAGATAGAACGGGTCGCCCGCGGCCCCGGCGACAAGCGAAGGCGATTTGAAAATCCCCGCGCCAACGACCATGCCGACCGCCACCATGGCGACGTAGCCAGAGCTGACATGGCGGCGCGGCGCGGCGGAGAGATCAGTCACGGGTTTCGGCGACTCCGAACCAAAGCGAGCCGCAATCGAACCCACTCCGTCCCTCTCCCCGTGTGGGAGAGGGGAACGCGGAACTCGAGTTTACCGACGCGCGACCTGGGTGAGGGGTGCGAGCGCGACATTTGCAGCGTAGCGCCGCCACCCCTCATCCGACGCTTCGCGCCACCTTCCCCCACAAGGGGGGAAGGACGAAAACCGGTAAGCGAACGCACTTTTTCCCTCTCATAGCGCTTTCATCATGCGCACGAGCGGCACGCGAACGCCATCGATAGGCGCGGAAAACACGCGCTCCACTTGTTTGTAACCGCTTGCAAGGTAAAGCGGCTCGCCCGAGAGCGTGGCCATCAGCTCGGCGGCGGCGAACCCCTCGGCCCGGGCCGCCGCTTCGCTCGCAGCCAGGATGCCGCGGCCCACGCCGCGGCGCACAAAATCCGGGTGTGTGTACATCGCCCGCACGCGCGCGGCGTCGCGCGCGGGATCGAGCATTTTGTCGTCGCGCAAATCGGTGCTGTGGTCGCCGCCATAGAGCGTGGCCCGACGGCTCCAGCCGCCGCAACCGGCCAAAGCGCCGTCGATCTCAGCCGCGAAATAAGTGCGGTCACGCAGCAATTGCGTGTCGATGCCCATGACGGCGCGGCTCGCGATTATCTCCTCAGGCGCGAGAAATTCGCGCTGCAAGTGAGCAATAGCGGCCTCCATAAGCCTTCTAAGCGCCCGCATATCGCCAAGTTCTGCCAGACGAATTCGAACCACTATTCCCTCGCAAATCGGCGGCGTTTCAAGTCAGCAAACCGGGTTAAATCCGTGACGGAAATGCCACAATTGCGTCCGGGATGTACAAGAGCGATGTCCGACATTTGTCATTTCATCAACCGAAGCATAGCATCGCCTGGCGTTCGACTGGAACCTAAGGGGAATTACTATGAAGCGTGCAAGCTTGTTGTGCACCGTGGCCGTACTCGCAAGTTTATTGGCGGCGCCGGCTGCGTACGCGCAGACCGAGACGGCCGAGGAAGAGGCCATTGTCGTTACCGGCACGCGGCGCGCGGCGCGCTCGGCTGCGGATTCTCCGGCCCCCGTCGATGTGATCAGCGCCGAGGAATTGCTGAACCAGGCCGATAGCGATTTGCAGAACATTCTGCGCACGTCTGTCCCCTCTTTTAACGTCAACACGCAACCCATTTCCGACGCGGCGACGCTGATCCGCCCGGCCAATCTGCGCGGCCTGCCGCCGGATTCCACCCTGGTGCTGGTCAACAACAAACGTCGCCATCGCGCCGGCGTGATTACCTTCCTCGGCGGCGGCTTGGCTGACGGCGCCCACGGCCCCGACATTTCCGTGATCCCGGCGATTGCGCTTTCCCAAGTCGAAGTGCTGCGCGACGGCGCCTCCTCGCAATACGGCTCTGACGCCATCGCCGGGGTGATGAACTTCATCCTGCGCGACGATGCCGACGGCGGCCAAGCTGGAAGCCGAGTGGGGGCAGACCTATGAGGGCGACGGCGCGCAATACAGTATCTCCGGCAATTTGGGACTTCCGCTCGGGCGAAAACGGCTTCGTCAATATCAGCGCCGAATATGGCGAGACCGACGCCACCAGCCGCTCTGTGCAACGCGACGACGCCGCGGGACTAATCGCGGCCGGCAACACCGCCGTCGCCAACCCGGCGCAAATCTGGGGCCAGCCCAACGTCAATGACGATTTCACCATCTTCATCAATAGCGGCATTGAGTTCAGCGAGGCCGCCGAACTCTACGCCTTCGGCAATTATTCCGGGCGCACCACCGAAGGCGGCTTCTTCTTCCGTAACCCAACCAATCGCGGCGGCGTGTTCGCCGGGCCGCTTGTCAATCCGCTGACCGGCGCAGCCGACCCAGGCGGCGTGCCATCGGTGCTCGTAGGCGATCTCTCCACAGCTAACACAGGCGATTGCCCGGCCGGCATTCCCTTGCTCGGGCCCAATTTTCTGATCCCCAACCCCGCAATCTTGGCCTCCATATCGGGACCGGCCAATACCAATTGCTTCTCGTTCGTGGAAATGTTCCCCGGCGGCTTTACACCGCGCTTTGGCGGCGAACTTGAGGACAAATCGATCGTGATTGGCATGCGCGGCGACCTCGGGGGCCTCACTTACGACGCCAGCTACTCGCGCGGCCAGAACGACATCGATTTCTTCATCAACAACACCATCAATGCGAGCCTTGGCCCGAACACGCCAACTTCGTTCAAGCCTGGCGGCTACTCGCAGATCGAAGAGAATTTCAACCTGGATTTCAGTTACGGGATCGATCTTGGGATGGCCTCGCCCTTGAACGTCGCCTTCGGCGCCGAGCATCGCTCAGAGACGTTTGAAATTCGCGCCGGCGACACAGCGTCCTGGCAACTCGGGCCATTGTCCGCTCCCGGCGGCGCCTATCCCGCCGGCCAAGGCTTCTCATCCAGCTCCAACGGTTTTGGCGGCTTCACGCCTGAGATCGCCGGCGAGAACACGCAAGAGAATTACGCCGTCTATCTCGATCTCGAAGCCGACGTCACCGAGCAACTCGTGCTGCAGGCGGCGGTGCGCTATGAGGATTTTTACGACACCTATGGCGGCACCACGAACTACAAGATCGGCGGCCTCTACCACTTTACCGATAATTTCACGCTGCGTTCGACCTGGAGCACGGGCTTCCACGCCCCGACCGTAGGCCAAGCCAATGTCACCAACGTCACCACGCAATTCAACGGCGCCCAATTGGTGGACCTCGGCACCATTCCGCTCTCCTCCGGCGCGGGCCAGTTCATCGCCGACCGGTTGCAGCTCAGCACTGGCGTGCGGCCCACGTTGACGCCCGAAGAATCCGAAAACTTCACCCTGGGCGCTGGCTTCCGCTTTGGCGCAGTCGATCTCACCGTGGATTATTTCAATATCCAGGTCACCGATCGCATTTCGCTGTCGGACTCGCAGGACTTCCTGGCCGAGCTGCTTGAAGTCGCGGCGGAAGCGCCGGCGACAATCATCCCGCCCGGCTCGTCGACCAGCCAAGTGCTCAACCTGCTCGACACTGCCGGTAAACTCAACTCCGCCGCCTTTGCCGGTTCGGAAGATCTGACCAGCTTCAGCTTCTTCACCAATTCGTTCGACACCGAGACGCAAGGCATCGACATCGTCGCCAGCACCCGGTTTGAGATGTACTCAGGCTCTGAATCGGCGATCGCCGCCGCCTTCAACTGGACCCAAACCGAAGTGACCAATATCGGCGCCAATACCGCAGCGCCGCTTTCGGTGGGTCGCCGCTACGTGATTGAAAACGGGCTGCCGGAAATCAAAGGCAGCGTCACCTTCAACCACCAGCACGGCATATTTAACGGCTTGGCGCGGCTCAATTATTACGGCGAATATTTCGAGTGCCACGTCGATGCCTATGGCGGCGGCCCAACCGGCTGCGACCTTCCGGTTCCTGGCGATGCGCAAATCACTTTCGATTTCGAGGCCGGCTTGGATGTCACCGACAATTTCGCCATCGCCATCGGCGCGCAAAACGCCTTCGACTCTTATCCCGATGAGAATCCCTTCGGCGGCGTCGTTGGCTCGAAATATCCCGCGACCGCGCCAGCGGGCTATCAGGGCGGCTTCTATTACATCAGAACTCGCGCTTCGTTCTGATCGAGGGCAAACGCCGCGCCGGCTCGCTGGCGCGGCGGCTTGCAATTTGCGCCACGCGCGCCGATGGGTATGCGCATGATCAGGCTTGGCGCCGGCGTTTCGTTGCTCTTTACGATCGTGCTTTCGGCGTTGCTCGGCGGCTGCGCGCAGGCGCGCGGCGACCGCACTTGGTACCCCTATCTCGCCCCGCTTGCCAACGTTGAGGCGAGCGAGACGGCGTTCATTGTGCGCCCAGTCAGCGACTGGAGCTATTCCAGCGCCGGCGCCACCGCCGAGACTTATGGGCAAGCCGCCTTCGATCTCGCCGATTTGCGTCAGGTCTGGTTCGTGCTTGAGCCGCAACCGGGCTCGCGCATTGCCGCGCACACTTTGCTGTTGTTCGAATTCGAAGGCGACCGCTTGCTCGGCCTCACCATCGAAGCGCGGCGCGAAGCCGATGAAGACTATTCCGCGTTTCGCGGCGCCTTCAATCGTTTCGAGCTTTCCTATTTGTGGGCGAGCGCGCGCGATCTGTTGACCCGCCGCGCAGTCATGCTGGGCCACGAGGTGTTCGTTTATCCCGTGGCCATCGATGCGGCGCGCAAGCGCACGCTGCTGACGCGCTTGCTGGAACGCACCGAGGCGCTGGAAACGAGCCCGCGCTTTTACAACACGCTGTTTTCCAATTGCACCAACGAATTGGCGAAGGCCGCCGGCTTCAATTGGGCGCCGGCGTTCATTCTGACCGGGCGGTCGGACGAATATCTGTTCCGCCGCGGCATCATACCGGGCGAAAGTTTCGCCGCCGCGCACGCGCGTTCGGATATGACCGCGTTCATCGCCGAATTGAACGCAGCGCCGCGCGAGGGCTTCGACGCGGCGCTGTTGGCTGAACTGCGGCGGCGCGGCGACGGCTGAGGTAGTTCACGTTCGCGCGTGTTGCGTTCTCATTGAATGATTTCTACACCCACCCCCGGATGACGCGAAGCGGCAGTCCGGGGCCCATAAACACGAACCGATTGTGTTTATGGGTCCCGGGCTCGTTGCTTCTCAACGCCCCGGGAATGGGTGATGCAATGTGTGCCAACAGATGCTAACCACCAGCCATGCTCAGCGCGTCTAGAAAACTCTTCTCAACCCTTTTCGCCGCACTCTTTGCCGTTCTTATCGCCGGCTGCGCGGCGCGCCCGAGCGGCGAAGCCATGGTCGCCGCCGCCGATCCGCGCGCCGTTGAGGCCGGGCTCGATATGCTGCGTCAGGGCGGCTCGGCGGTTGACGCGGCGATTGCCGCGGAACTGGTGCTGGGCCTGGTCGAGCCGCAATCCTCGGGCATAGGCGGGGGCGGGTTCCTGTTGCATTACGATGCGCAAAGCGAGGCCATCAGCGGCTATGACGGTCGCGAGCGCGCGCCCGCGGGCGCCGACGCCGACATGTTCCTCGATGAACGCGGCCAGCCCTTGGATTTTTACGACGCCCAAGCCAGCGGCCGCTCAATAGGCACGCCGCTGCTGATGTCCATGCTCAAGCTCGCGCACCAGGACCATGGGCGCCTTGAATGGTCGCGCCTGTTCGCGCCGGCGATCGCGCTTGCTGAAAACGGTTTTGCGATTTCGCCAAAGCTTGCGAGCTATCTCGCGCTGAACGAACGCGAAGTGCGCATGCGCGAGGACGCCGAGGCCCGCACCTATTTCTATAATGCCGAGGGCAAGCCCTGGCCCGCCGGCCATGTGCTGCGCAACCCGGCATACGCTGAAACTCTGCGGGCGCTGGCGGCGTCCGGCCCCGAAGCGATGAGCCAGGGAGCAATCGCCGCATCGATGGTGGCGGCGGCGCGGCGCGGCCCGCGTCCGGGCGCGCTGTCGCTGCAGGATTTGCGGGACGCCCAAGCGCGGCGGTTCCAGCCGATCTGCGGCGCGTACCGAAGCTACCGCGCTTGCACCGCGGCGCCGCCCAGTTCCGCCAACGCCATGCTCGCCATCCTCGGGCTTTATCAGCGCGCCAGGCCCGAGCCCGATGGCGCCGCCAACGCTGACGATTGGTCGGCCTATCTGTGGGCCAGCCGCCTCGCCTATGCCGACCGCGATCATTACATGGCCGACGACGAATTCGTTCAGGCGCCAACGCATGAACTCATCGCCCCAGCCTATCTCGATCAGCGCGCCAGCGCGATCGATCTGAGCAAAGCGCCTGCAAGCGTTGCGCCCGGCATTCCCGCCGGACGGGAATTGTTCGAGCGCTGGGGTTCAGATCTCGGCGACGATGCCGGCACCACGCACCTTTCCGTTGTCGATGCCTGGGGCAATGCCGTCGCCCTGACGGCGACGGTCGAGAGTTATTTCGGCGCGCAGCGCATGGCGTCCGGCTTCCTGCTCAACAACCAACTGACGGATTTCTCGTTTCAGCCGACGCTGAGCGGCCGCCCGGTGGCCAATGCGGTCGCGCCGCTGAAACGCCCGCGCTCGTCGATGTCGCCAGCTATCATCATTGATGGCGATGGCGAACTGGCGCTGGTGATCGGTTCGCCCGGCGGCTCCGACATTATCGGCTATGTCGCCCGCGCCACCATCGGCATTCTGGATTGGAACTTGCCTGTACAAGACGCGCTCGCCTTGGGCAACGCGACGGCGCGCTTCGAAGTCGCGCCGGCGGAAACCGAGCTATGGCCGGCGGGCGTCGCCGCAGAACTGGAGCGGCGCGGTTGGCGCTTTAGCGGCGTCGAGGGCGGCAGCGGCCTGCACGCCATCCGCGTCACCGCGCAAGGCCTCGAAGGCGGCGCCGACCCGCGCGGCGAAGGCGCTGTGGGCAGCTTGCCAGCTTCGCGTTGAAGCTCAATCCGGAATGCGCGGTTCGCCGCGGCGGGGCCTGGCGCCATCTTGGGAGCGCGCCGCTAGCGCCGCCCGGCGCGCGGCGGCGTTGCGTTCGCGCAGGCTGTCGATTTCCACCAATTGCCGGGGACGATCCGGCGGGATTGGCAATGTCTCCGAGGTCACGTAATCAACCTCGTCGCGTTTCATGTTATCGACCTGGCGCTCCAATTCGCGCCTGTGGGCGACCACGGCGTAAGAGGCCGCGCCTGGCGCCTCGCGAGCTTCGCTCAATTCCCGGTAGGTGCGGTTCAACTCATAGACCGCAATCCCAGCGCCGGCCGCCGTCACCAACAAAAGCGACACCACCCAGAGCCTGGCCAGCGCCCGTATGAACCAACCCAAGAAGCGATCGCCCGGCGATCGTTCGGGAGCGGCGGCGCGCGCTCCGCGCTCCTCCCAAACGCGCGCTTCATCTTCGACATTGGACACTTATCGCCTCCTGCGATTGAATACGTCCTCACCGCCGTCGCACCAGGGCTCGTGGTCGTTCTGGCTGCAGGCGTCCGCTTCGGCGGCGCGGGTGCAATACAAGGCCGGGTCGCCGTCGGCGTCGCGAAGGCTGACGGTTTGCTTCTTGATGTCCTCCATGCGCCGCGCCTCGGCCGCGAGCGCGGCTCGGTCGGCGGCATTGGCTACGACCGCAACGCGGCGGCGCTGACGCAGCAGATCGGCTTCGATACGGTCGATCCGGCCTTGGTAGATTTGCCGGCGAATGTTGCGGCACCCGGCGTCCCATTGCCCGCGAAGCGCATCGATGCTGTCAGAGGGCCCGGTGATCAGCGGATGAGGTGAAGCGGCGTCTCGCCCCAGCCGCACCAATTCGCGATACTCAACCAAGCCAGCGGCGGCGGCGCTGATTTGCTCGCGCTCTTCAATCAGCTTGTTCAGGCCAAGCGGCCGGCCTTCGGAATAAATCGGCGAGAACCAGCGTTTGTCGTCGGTCACGCTCGCGTGATTGGGGTTCCACATGGTCCAGGCCGAGAAGCCCGCGACGGTGAGGCACAGCGTGATGAGCGCAAGCCAGAACAACACGCCAATCGACGAACTAGTCGCCGATTTCATAGTGCGGCGGCGGGCCTTGATAAATGATAATCGGTTGCCCGGAACTTCGCCAGTTCTCCGGCAGCCCCGCCAACGGATCATCGTCCCGCGTCGCCATGGCTCAGCGCCCCCTCAATTGCGCACCAGGCACGGCAGCATGCCGGACAAGCGGAAATATTCCTTCACGTCCTCGCTGGCCGTTTCATTGTCGCCAGCGCGGCCGATCGCGCACACGCGCACGTAACGTTCGCCGTAGCGCAACAATTCGTTCAAATAGATGGGCCGCTCCCGGCTGATGCCTTCAGGGTAGATGGTTGGCATGTCGCCGGCGCTGCGATGCGGCAAGCCCCGCTCGAACGCGTTGATCGACAGGCCCCAACGATCCTGGCGCACGCCTTGCGGCGCGCTGTGCGCCCGGCGCAGCCAATACATGCCCTCGAACAACAGCGCTTGCGCGTATTGTTGCTCATCGCGTCCGCTATCGGCCAGGCAATATTGCTCGTCCTCGGTGCGGCCGAACAGAATGCGCGCAATGCACGCTTGGCGGCGATAATCGCCGTTGGTTTGATCGTTCACCGAAGCGCGGGTTGCGTCAGCCACGGCGATTTCGCCATTGCCGCCGCAGGTGCGCCCGTCATCGTTGCGCGCGCGCGAGCGCAGGCAGGTCTGGCGAATAAGCGTTTCGCGCCGGCTGGACAAATAGCGCGCCAGCGCTTTTCTCGGATCGCCCTCTTCCAAACGACTTTGACCGCTCAGCAATTCGGTCAATTGGGTGCGCGCTTCGACCCATTTGCGCTGTTGCAGATAAATCTGCGCCAGCATCAGCCGCGCGTCGCCGTTTCGATTGGTGGCGAGCGATTGTTCCAGCGCCCGCTGCGCCTGGCCGCTCGCATCGCTGACATCCGAGAGGTCGATCGGGCTTGGATTGCGGAAGCTGATGCAATTGCGCGCCTCCGCCATCTGCGCACGGCAGGCGGAGAACAAATAAGTCCTGGCGATATCGACTTGAATCTCCGAACGCAGCTCCTGGTAAGTATCGCCGGACAATGCCGTGAGCGCGTTGCGATAATTCGTCCGCGCCGCCTCGCCCGCGCCTTGGATGAACAGCGCGCGCGCCAGGGTGAGCAAATATTCCGGCCTGTCGGATTGCCCGGGCGCCGCTGAACCTTGCGCGCCTTGACCGACCGCCACCCGCAGGTCGCCGATCGCGGTCTGCAGGTCGCTCTCGAAATTGCGCGACGGGTCAAGCCCGGCCAGGGTGGCGCAGCCTAGCCCCCAATGCGCGTCAGCCCTGCGGGCGGCGGTGATGTTTGGGTTTTCGCGAATAGCGTTAAACGCATCGCGCGCCTGGCGGAATTGGTTGACCGCTTCGGCGCTCAGCGTGCGCTCGCCGCCGAGGCAGTCGAGATCGGGGCCGTTCCTGCGCGGCAGCACGCCGGCGGCGCGCAATTTGGCGTTGCCGAGCTTGAAAAACACGTCCGACATTTCGTCCAGCGTCGGCGCGGTTCCGTTTTCGGGAGCGCCGATATTCCACCCGGACTCGAGCACCGCGCTGGTCGCCGCGGTCAAATATTCTATGGCGCGCTGCGCTTGGATGACGCTTTGCGCGCGATCGCGGGTATCGCGCTGCGCGTCGAGCGCGCGCTGACCGAGCTCATCGCCCAGCCTGAACAGCCAAGCGCGGCCGTTGCGGATCTCGGCCACGCTCAACCGAGGTTGCGCGCTTGAGCCGATTCCGGCGCGAATTTCCGCGGCGGTGAGCGGCGGATTGAGCGAAGCCGTGGTCCGGGTGAACACCGGGCGAAGCGCGGTAAAGGCGCCCTCCATGCCGGCCTGGCTTTCTTCGCCCAATTCCTCCAGAACCAGCATGGCGCGCTGATAAGCGACGGCCGGATCGTCCTGCGAGAGCGAACCTGGGCCCGTGCGGTCGAGCATTTCGCGGGCTTCGCGCACGCGGTCGCTCTCGCGGTAGGCCTGGATGAGTTCCAGCGTCGCCGCGCGCAGTTCGGCGCCGAACTCGGCGGAACTGAAATCCGGCCCGGCGCTGACCGCGCCGACCAAATTGCGGATCGCCTCCTCGCCATCGCCCAGCATGCGGTAGGCGCGCCCGGCGTAAAACCGCGCGCGCGCCGCGCGTACGCCGCCGACCCGCGCATCCAAACTGACGCGCCGACATTCCCTGGCGATGTCAGACAGACGATTGCTTGCGGCATTGGCAAACGGATCGCCGCGCCGCAGCTCCTGGACGCAGTCGCGATTGAAATTCGCCGCGCCCCGCGAACGCTCCTGCGCATTCGCGCCTACCGCGCACACAGCCGCGACCGCAATGATCACAGCACCAAGCTTGAGCTTCATAACCAACCCCGCAACAATTCACTCAAATTGGCGCATAGCGCCCCTTAATCGGCTTAGCCCTTCAATCCGGCGTGACCAAGGTTCCAGGGCGCTCGCGCGTCGGACTTGGCGCCGGGCAACGGCCCATAATCATTGCGCTGTCGGCGGGAATTACCCGCCGGTCGCGGAAGGCCGCCGTCGCGCGCGGACTGTCGCGCCACACATCTGGCCGCAAGGTGCAGGCATCGGTGATGCCGCGACCCTCTAGGCGCGCCACCCGCGCGGCGCCCGCATAGGAATTGGCGACGCCCTTGTATTCAATCGCAAACCCGTCCGCGACCATGCGCTCGGCGATGTCGAAAGCCGGCTCCCTGCCCTTGGTGGCGTCGCAAACCACAAGCGGGCGCGCAAATGCCTCTTCCGAGCGCAGCGCGCGGCCATCTTTCTCTTCGACGATACAGGTCACCAGCGCGCTGCTGATCATGTCGCGCAGATGGCGTCTGGCTTCGCCGCCGCATTGGGTTACGTCGCGCAGACCCGCGCCGCCGCGGCAGGACTGGTCGGCTTCGGGCGCATCGATGCCGGCAAGGCGCACCGATACTTCGCCGACAAAAAACGTGTCGCCGTCGGTGACCGCGTCCGCGGTCATGTAGGTGGAATAGACGCGCTGCTGGGCGACATTGCCAAAGCCCGTGCCGACAATCGCCAGCGCCAGAACGCCGCCGAGAACTGCGCCAACTAGACCAATCGCCAGCGGGCGCGTAAATTTTTCCAGCGCCTCACCAGGCGTAAACGCCACTAGCGCCAAAATCCCCAACACCGCGGCGATGATCAGGAAAAGGTCGAGCAGAGGCAGCACAAAGCGCGCGATGTGCGGGCCGTTGCGCGCTAGCGATTGCGCTAGAACGCTCTCGCCCGGCGCGTACCAATGCGCGGCCAAATCGCCGAAAGCGCGGAACACGCCGCCATGATCGGTATCGGACGCCACGATCACCGAGGCGATCACCAGCATCGCCAGGCCCGCCACCCAGACTATGGCGCGCATCCACAACGCCCATTGGCGCGTGCTCACCAGAAATAGCAGCAACGCCCCAATGAGCAGCACGAACGAAAGAAACGCCATGACCCAACCCCCTGTTATAGTTAACGCGACCCTAACCTGAAGTCGCGCCGCCAGCAACACGCTTGATCGAGTGCGCGCCGATACCCCTATGAAGCGAATTCCCGCCTAGATTAGCGCTTTAACGGCTTCCACGATGGATTCTGGAGTGATTCCAAAGTGCGCGTACAAGTCCTTCGCAGGCGCCGAAGCGCCGAAGCTCGACATGCCGATAAACGCGTCCAGCCCGAAAGCTTCAAACCAGCCTTGGCCAATCGCCGCCTCAATGCCGATCCTCAGCTCGTCCTCATCGCCGCAAATGGAATCCTGGTAGGCTTCGTCTTGCGCATCGAATAATTCAAAGCACGGCGCGGAGATCACGCGCGTTGGAATGCCGCCGGCTTGCAACAGCTCGCGCGCCTTCACCGCCAGCGCGACTTCCGTGCCGGTCGCAAACAACGCCGCGCGCGAGGCCCCGCCCTCCGCGCCAAGCAATTCATAAGCGCCGCGCGCGCTTAGATTTTCGCTGGAATCGCCGCGCAGCGCCGGCGTCGCTTGCCGCGACAGCGCCATGACGCTCGGTCCGCTGTCGTACAACAAAGCCGCCTGCCAGCATTCGGCGACTTCGACCGCGTCGGCGGGGCGGAACACATGGACGCCCGGAATGGCGCGCAGGCTGGCCAGATGCTCCACCGGCTGGTGCGTCGGGCCGTCTTCGCCGAGGCCGATGGAATCGTGGGTCATCACATGGATGACGCGAATGCCCATCAAGCGCCGCAAGCCGTATCGCCGGGCGCGCATAATCGGCAAAGCAAAGGAAAGTCCCGCTGAACGGAATAATCCCGCCATGCAGCGCCATGCCGTTCATCGCCGAGGCCATGCCATGCTCGCGGACGCCGTAGCGTACGTAGCGGCCAAGCCGGTTCTCCGGTGCGAAATCGACCGCGCCCTTGGCCAAGGTGTTGTTGGAGCCGGTCAAGTCCGCCGAGCCGCCGAGCAATTCGGGGCACGCCTCGAACATCGCGTCGATCGCTGCGCCAGAGGAAGCGCGGGTCGCGAGGCTTGGCTTGGTCTCGGACATTCTTTGCGCATGCGCGCCCAGCGCGGCGATGGCCGCATCCTCGTTGCCTCCGCCCAAGGCGGCGGCGAAGGCGTCGCGCTTGGCGGACTTTTTCAGCCGCCCCGCCCATTCCTCGCGGGCACCTGCGCCGCGCGCGCCAAGCTTTTTCCAGGCCGCGCGAAGTTCGCCGGGAATTTCAAACGGCGCGTGCACCCAGCCGAGCGCGGCCTTCGCGCCCGCCATCTCCTCGTCGCCCAAAGGCTCGCCATGCGCCTTGGCGGTGCCCGCGCGCTTGGGCGCGCCGTAGCCGATGATTGTCTTGCAGGCGATCAGCACCGGCTTGTCGGATTTGGCGGCGGCTTCAAAGGCGCGCGCGGCGTCAGCGAAATCGTGGCCGTCGCAAGCCAGCACATTCCAGCCGCTGGCCGCGAAGCGCGCTTTTTGGTCGGTGATGTCCGACAGCGACACGGCGCCATCGATGGAGATCGAATTGTCGTCCCATATCACGATCAGCTTGTGCAATTTGTGCCGGCCCGCGAGCGCGATCGCTTCCTGGCTTACCCCCTCCATCAAGCAGCCATCGCCGACGATGACCCAAGTGCGGTGATCGACCAATTCATCGCCGAAGCGCGCATTCAAATGCGCCTCCGCCATCGCCATGCCGACAGCGTTGGCGAGCCCCTGGCCAAGCGGACCGGTGGTGGTTTCAACGCCCTCCGCGTGAGCCGTATTCGGGATGGCCTGGCGTCTTGGAGCCCAATTGACGGAAGCGCTTGATCTCATCGAGCGTCATGTCGGCATAGCCGGTCAGATGCAGCAGCGCGTACAGCAACATCGAGCCATGCCCCGCCGAAAGCACGAAGCGGTCGCGGTCGGGCCAGTTCGGGTTCGAGGCGTCAAACTTGAGAAAGCGCGCAAACAGCATGGTGGCGGCGTCGGCCATGCCCATGGGCATGCCGGGGTGGCCGGACTTGGCCTGCTCCACCGCGTCCATGGCCAGCGCCCGCACCGCGTTGGCCAATTGGCGCGCCTCGACGCCTTCGATCAATTCACCCTGAGCCATCATTTTCCTCGGTCTGCGATTCGGGTGTTTGCCCGACGCGTGCAGTGCGGTATCAGCCGCGAGCGGTCGCGGGAATGCGACGGCGGAGCCCAATATGAAGATTTTTATCGATAGCGCCGATTCTGCCGAACTCGCGAGCCTGGCCAAGACCGGCCTGGTGGACGGGGTGACCACAAATCCCTCTTTGGTGGCTAAGGCTGGGCGGAACTTCTTCGAAACTCTTCGCGACATCTGCGCCGCCGTGCCCGGGCCGGTCAGCGCGGAAGTCGTCGCCCAGGATTGCGAGACCATGCTGGCGGAGGGGCGCAAATTGCGCGGCGTGGCCGGCAATATCGTGGTCAAACTGCCGCTGACGCCCGAAGGCCTCAGGGCCTGCAAGGCGCTGACTGCCGAGGGCCATCCCACCAATGTCACGCTCTGCTTTTCCGCCGTGCAGGCGCTGCTCGCGGCCAAGGCCGGCGCGACCTACATTTCCCCGTTCCTGGGGCGGCTCGACGATGGCGGCCAAGACGGCATGGAACTCATCCGGGAAATTCGCGCGATCTACGATAATTACGGCTATGCGACGCAAGTGCTGGCCGCTTCCATTCGCAGCGCCGCCCACGTCCGCGACGCCGCCCTCGCCGGCGCCGATTGCGCCACCATCCCGCCGGCCGTGTTCAAGGCGCTCTATAAGCACAATCTCACCGATGCCGGCCTCGAAGCCTTCCTCAAGGATTGGAAGTCAACCGGGCAGTCGATTTTGTAGTTTGCGATAGAGATTGGGAGCGCGGGGCCTCCGGCCCCGCTTGGCGCGGCGCTTGACGGATGCGGGGCTGAAGCCCCGCGCTCCAACCTGCAAGCGTGGTGATTGGTAGCGCGGGGCTTTAGCCCCGCTTGATCTATCCCCCGGCAAAGCCCGTTTTTCCCTTGATTTGCGCGGCGAGCAAAAAAATCTATCCGCCCCCCGCGAAACCACTGCGATACTGCGTGCATGCGTATCGCGCCGAATACAAATCTGAACGAACATCGCCTCGCCCGATTGATGACTTGCGCGCGGCTTTCTTTGGTTTGGCTGGTCGGCGCGTTCGCGGGTCTGGCTGGCGAGCTTTCGCGCCGGCGGCTCGATTTCGCCGCGCGCATATTGGCGAGGCTTATTTTCCTCCACGTCGCCGCACGCGTGCGCCCACAACGATCGGGCGTGCATCGTCACGGTCGTTTACGCGCGATTGGCTCGCGCGCTGTCGTCGGCGCGGCGTTGCGGCGGGCGTTGCGCGGCAAGGATTTCGCGACGCGCTTGTTTGCGCTGCTGCGCGTCATGCGCGACGCGGACCATCACATCGCCAAACTCGCGCGCCGCCTGCGCCGCGGCCTGACCCGCCTGCGCGCGCTGCCGCTTTTGCCTGAACCCGGCGCATCTATCGCGCCCGCGCCGCGCGCTTCCGCCATGCGCGCCGACACGTCGTAGCGCGACACAAAACAATTCCCATCCCCGCACGCCACGAACGCCAATCCGGCGAACGCGGCGCGTGCGTGTTGTACACACGACGCCACCCCAAGGGCCGGCGCTAGGATAAACTCCGCATTCAGACGCAAACTTTCGGAAAGTCGTCCCTTCTCCTCCTGCGGAGGAGAAGGTGGCCGAAGGCCGGATGAGGAGGCTGGCGCGACGTAGGCGCAGCGCGAGCCTACCCCTCATCCGGCCCTTCGGGCCACCTTCTCCCCGCGAACGGGGAGAAGGGACGTTCATCACCTAGGCTTTCACGATATCCTGAAAGTACGGCTCCACGGGACCGGTATATTTCATCGTCAGCTGGTTGCCTTGGCGGTCCAGGGTCTTGCCTACCGCCAGGCGCACCCAGCCTTCGCTGACGCAATATTCCTCGCAATTGGTTTTCTCCACGCCGCGGAAGCGCACGCCGACGCCGCGCGCGAGCAGCGCTTCGTCGTAATACGGGCTCTTGGGGTTGACGGAGAGGCGGTCGGGCGGGCGTGTCGGTCATGGTTTGGGTCTTAGCCGAGCCGCGCGCGCTGCTCAAGCGCCGATCCGACGTTTGCGCGCTGAGCCCGAGAGCGGCGGCGGCGTAAGTCCAGCCGCCGGTTGCGCGGTTTCGGTGACCAGATGCGCCACATTTTGTTCGCCCTTCAGCGTCAGCACGCCCGCGCTATTTTCCAACGCAAACGCCGCCAGCAGTTTTTCGCTGCGCCCGGAGAGATCCGCGCCCAGCCGCAGCGCCGCGCCAAGGGCGGCGGCGCGCGGCTTGTTGATCTTCGTTGAGCAAACGCAAATAAGCCTCGGCGTGGCGCGGCGGCGCCTTGGTGTAGCGGTGGTGGATGGCGGCGGCCAGGAACGCGCGCTCGGTATGGCTGATCGCCGCCAGCGGCGCGCGCAGCACCAGGTCGAACATGATCTCGGCGCGCTGATCGGGATGCAGCGGGCCGCCAACATCGGCAAGCCGCGCCGCCGCGCCGCGCAGCACCGCTTCGCGCCCAGGCGCCAAACACCGGCTCGGCCGCGGCGAACATCGGCGCGATCCATTGCTCCAAAGCGCGGCCAAAATCGCGCACCCCGGCCCAGCGCCCCGCCAACGCTTCGGCCGAGGCGATCAGCGGATGCGCCGCCAGCGCCTCGGGGCTCATGCGCTCAATCAGCACGCCTTCGCGCAAGCCAAGCGCCGAGATAAACACGCGCTCGAACTGCCCCGCCAGCATCACTTGCTCAAGCACCACCGCCGCATAGGGCAAGCGTCTCGGCGCGCTTGGCGGCGGAATCTTCCAGTCGCTCCAGCGATTTCTTGCTTTGCCGGCGCACCACTTCGGCCAGCTTCAGCACTTCGGCGCGCGACATTTCATAATGCTGCAACACGCCGAGCGGATGATTGCGCTGGCCGATATCGATCCGGCCCAAGGCGCGCCAAGCCCCGCCGACGGCGTAAAAATTACCGCCGCGCGCGCTGAGCAAACTCGTTGCCGCAAGGCATTCGTTCACGCGCGCGCTGATGCGTTCATAATCGAAAGCCTCTGTGGCGAGCGCCAGCGGGCCGAGCGCGAAGGTTTCGCCGCGGCCGGCGCCGCTGGGGCCGATTTCGATCAGTTCAAGACTGGCCCCGCCCAGATCGCCGACCAATCCGCTGGCGTCCGGCGCGCCGGCGGCGACGCCAAGCGCTGAGAGCCGCGCCTCCTCCGCGCCGGAAAGAATGCGCAAGGCGATGCCGGTCTCGGCCTCAACGCGCTGTGCGAATGCGGCGCCATCCTTGGCCTCGCGCACCGCCGCCGTCGCCACCGCATAAATGCCGGCAATCTTGCGCACCTCGATCAGGGTAGCGAAGCGCTTCAGCGCGCGTAACGCGGTTTCGGCGCCGCTCTTGGAGAGCGTGCCCGAGCGGCCCAAATCGCGGCCGAGGCCCGCCATGACTTTTTCGTTCAAAACCGGCGTCATCGCCCGGCCGTCAATGCTGTACACAACCAGGCGCACCGAGTTCGAGCCGACATCGATGACAGCCGCCTCCTGGCCGTCGCGGAGGTAAGCGGATTTCATGCGCGCGCGCGCGCATACTTGGAGCACGTCCCGTTCAGATTGAAGCGCCCCCTCCCCTTGAGGGGAGGGGCGGGGGCGGGGTGAAGCGCGGCGCATCCGAATTTGCGGGTAGCGGTCCAGGCCGTGCGGTGGCGCCGCTTTGAGGTCGGTCGGCATATTGATCGCACGCGGCGCTTCACCCCGCCCCCTGTCCCCTCCCCTCGCGGGGAGGGGGTTTTTTTGCGTCGCCAGCGATTCAATTTGGCCAGGGGCGCTATGACGTGCGCGCGCCGATATGGTCGAACGCGGCCGGCGCGTCGCCCTTGAGCGCGCGGCCGCGCCCCGAGAGGCTGGGGTTGCGCATGAAATAAAGGTGCGCCGAGAACGGCTCGTCCGGGAGCTTGCTGACATCGACCCTTTTGAACACCCCGTCCTGATCCATGTACCAGCTTTGCGCCTCGTCATTGAGGTTGGCGACCATGATCTGGTCGAGTACTTGCTGGTGAACGGTGGGATTTTCAACTGGGCACATGACCTCAACCCGCCGTTCCAGGTTGCGCGGCATCCAATCGGCCGAGGAAATGTAAACTTTGGCCCCTGGATTTGGCAGCTTTGCCCCGGCGCCAAAGCAGATAATGCGCGAATGCTCGAGAAAGCGCCCAACGATCGACTTGACCCGGATGTTCTCTGAGAGCCCGGGCACGCCAGGGCGCAGGCAGCAGACGCCGCGCACGATCAGCTCGATTCGCACCCCCTCGCCCGAGGCCCGGTAGAGCGCCTCGATGATCTCGGGGTGGACCAGCGCATTGAGTTTGGCCCAGATCGCGCCCTCGCGCCCGGCGCGCACATGGGCGATTTCCGCCTCGATCAGCTCCAGCAGGGTCGACTTCATGCTGAGCGGTGAAACCGCCAGGCGCTCCAATTGGGCGGGCTTGGCGTAGCCGGTGATGATAATTGAACAATCGCCCCGCATCGCGGCCAAGCGCCGGATCGCAGGTAAACAGCGACAGGTCGGTGTAAATCCGCGCGGTAATCGGGTGGTAATTGCCGGTGCCGAAATGCGTATAGGTGCGCAATCCCTCGGCTTCGCGGCGCACCACCAAGCTCACCTTGGCGTGGGTTTTGAAATCGATGAAGCCGTACACTACCGAGGCGCCGGCGCGCTCCAGCATTTGCGCCAGGAGCAAGTTCGCCTCTTCGTCGAAGCGCGCCTTCAGTTCAATCAAGGCGGTGACATTCTTGCCCGCCTCGGCCGCCGCCACCAAGGCGGCCACGATCGGGGAATTCTTCGAGGTGCGGTAAAGCGTTTGCTTGATCGCGACGACGGCGGGATCGGCGGCGGCCTGGCGCAGGAACTCGCACCACCGAGTCGAATGACTCATAAGGATGGTGCACCAAAATGTCCTTGGCCCGGATCGCGGCGAAGCAATCGCCGCCGAAATCCTTGATGCGTTCGGGAAACCGCGGCTCGTAGCGCGGAAACTGCAGATCGGGGCGCTGGTCGCTAATGAGCGCGTTCAAGCGCCGCCAAGCCAAGCATGCCGTTGACCACCACGACATCGCGCGGATCGGCCTCGATTTCGCGGACGATGAAGGCGCGCAAATCCTCCGGCATCGCCGCATCGACCTTGAGCCGAACGATGTCGCCGAGCCGGCGTTCCTTCAGGCGCGCCTCGAACTCGCGCACCAGGTCCTCGGCCTCTTCCTGGATTTCGATGTCGCTGTCGCGCACCACGCGAAAGGCGCCCTGCGCATCGACGTGATAATCGGGAAACAATTCGTCGAGGAACAGCATGATCGTGTCTTCGAGCGTCAGGAAGCGCCGCTCCTGGCGGTCGTTTCGCCTGCGCTTTCGCCGGCGCGCGCATGGGTGACGTCGATAAAGCGCGCGCACTTGGCTGGGCGCCGGGATCAGCGCATTGAGCGCGCGCCCGTCTTCCTTGCGGCGCAGCTTCAGCGCGATCGCGAACCCAAGATTCGGAATAAACGGAAACGGGTGCGCCGGATCGATGGCGAGCGGGGTCAACAGCGGAAACATCTCCGCCATGAACAGCGGTTTGAGCCGCGCGCGTTCCTCGCGGCTCAATTCGTCCGGATCGAGCACGACGATTCCGGCTTTGTCGCAACTCGGCGCGCAAAATGCCCCAGCGCGCCTGCTGACGCGCCATCAGTTCGCCGGCTGCGGCGTGAACCCGGCTGAGCTGTTCGGCGGGGGTCAGCCCGTCCTGGCTGAGTATGGAGACGTCGGCCTTCACCTGCTCGTGCAGGCCGGCGACGCGCACCATGTAGAATTCGTCGAGATTGTTGGCCGAGATCGACAAGAACCGCAGCCGCTCCAACAAGCGGGTGCGTAGGGTTTTCGCTTTCCTCCAGCACGCGTGTGTTGAAGGCGAGCCAGCTGAGTTCGCGATTAATGAAGCGTTGCGGCGGCGGCAACGGCGCCTGCGCGGGCTTTGCGCGGCTTCGCGCGCGTCTTTCTGCGCGGCTTGCCATTGATTAACCATCTCCCACCTTCGGCCGGCTCAGGTCTTCCTGATCCCGGCTTAGCTTTTCCAACGCCCGTTTGGCCGCTTTCAGCCCGACGCGGCCTGGCCGCGCGCGGCAGGTCGGCGTCGAGCGCCGCCGCCGCCAGGCGCGCCGCCGCGAAGGTCCGGGGCAGCCGCCGAGCCAAGTATCTGGCCGCATCATCGCTCAATAGAATGAATTGTTCGCGACAAATCCGGCGTAAAATGACCTCCATAAGCGCCTCGTCTGGCTCGCCAAGCCAAGCCACGGGCAGCGCCGCCAACCGCGAGCGCAAATCCGGGATGGTCGTGGTCCACGCAGCGGGCGGAGCGCTCCCAACCAGCAGAAGCGCGCCGGCTTCGGCTCGGGCCAGATCCAGCACCCTCCAGAGCATGGCTTCGTCGCGGTCCTGGTCAGCCGCATCGATGAAGGCCCGGCCCCCTGACTCACGGTAGATTTCAGCCGCATCGTCGGCGCTGGCGTTCGGCGCAATTTGCCGGGCGCCGACCTCCAGCGCCCAGGCCAGCGCCAAATGGGTCTTGCCCGAGCCCGGCGGGCCCCGCCAGCGCCAGCGCACCGCCCGGCCAGGCTCGCCAATCGGTCAAAAGCCGCGCCGCGTCGCGGTTGGCCTCGGTGACCACCAGAGTTGCGGGCGAGCGCTCGCCCATGCGGAATTCAAACAGCCGCGGCTGGGTCAAGACCAAATCGGCGAATTCACCGCCCGCTCACCCGCAGCACCGGCCCCTGAGCGCTGTCTTCTAGGCGCACGCCGCGGCGGCCCAGTTCCGCGGCCAGGGCAGCGCGATCGCCAGTAAACGAGAACGAGACCAGCGCGCCTTCGCGCCCCACCGCCTCGATGCGAATTTCCGAGATCTGCGTTTGCGCCGCGCCTTCTAGCGCCTGTTTGATGCGCTCCCATTGCGGCTCGCTGGCGTAGAGCGCCGAAGCGGACAGCCGCGCCCGTTGGCCCGCCGCCAGCGGCGATTTGCAGCTTTCCAATCGCTCTGGATGCGGGCGCTGGTTTGTTCGGCCAACGAAGCCAACGCGGCTCGCATCGCTGCCGCATCCGGCGCATCGATTCGGGCCGAGACCTCGCCGCGGTCTCGGCGCGCATCGGCGCCCACTTCCACTACGTTCGCGCTCGCCACCGAGCCCTGCACGCGCAGCGTCGCGTAAAGCGCATAGGCCGCGCCGGCGCCTTGCGCGACAGGCGCGGCGTTGGCCCAAGACGGCCCGCCTTGCAGCGTCTCCGGGGCCAGCACAAGCGGTGCAAGCTCGCCGCCATAACCAGCCCTGGGACCAGACTTGCCGCCAGAGCGCCAAGGTTTCCGGCGGCGTGTCGAGGCCGGCCTGGGCGACCACCAGGCCAGGCGCCGTGCGGCTATCCAATACCGTCAACCCATGGCTGCGCAGCAAAGTGCGCATGCCAGATGGGTCAAACCGCACGCTGAGGCGGCCAATATAACGCGTCGCCGAGCGGCGCTCTTCTTCGACATCGACGCTGATCACCAGCCGTTCCATGGTCGGCGCGTCGACCACCGGAACGCTGCGCGCGGCAAGGTCCGCAGGCGCGGTAAGCCGGCGCACCAGGCGCTCAAAACCGACACGCTGGGCGGTAGCAAAGCCCGCCTGCTGGGCGGCCGCCGCGTTGGCCGCGGTTTCATTCACTTGAACGCCCGATACCGCATAGATGTCGCGGGGCTGGCTGCTTGCAGGCCCGGGCATGAACGCGCAAAACCCGGCCAGAACGAAAGCGGCAAGGCCTGCCAATGGCTTCAACATCATTTCGGAACCTCGTCGTCTGCGCCGGCGCGCCGTTTGCTAACCTAGCCGGCGCGGAATCGCCTATCAATGTGGCGATCTCGGGACTCAGCATTTGACCAAATCCAGCTATACCAACAGCTTGACCTATCGTGACGCCGGCGTCGACATCGACGAAGGCGAAAGACTGGTCGATCTGATCAAGCCAGCCGCCAAATCCACGGCCCGGCCGGGCGCGGAAGCGGCCCTGGGCGGATTTGCGGCCGTGTTCGATCCCAAGGCCGCGGGCTTTAAGGATCCGATCTTCCTGGCCACCACCGACGGCGTCGGCACCAAGCTCAAGATCGCCATCGAAAGCGGCCGCCACGAAACCGTGGGCATCGATCTGGTCGCCATGTGCGTGAACGATCTGTCCGCCCAGGGGGCCGAGCCGCTGATGTTTCTCGACTATTACGCCACCGGCAAACTCAACGCCGAGGAAGCCGCCAAGGTCGTGGCCGGCATCGCCGAAGGCTGCCGCCAAGCAGGCGCGGCGCTGGCGGGCGGGGAAACGGCTGAAATGCCGGGAATGTACGGACCCGGCGATTACGATCTCGCGGGCTTTGCCATCGGCGCGGCGGAGCGCGGCACGCTGCTGCCGCGCGTGGATGAAATGCGCGCCGGCGATGCGATCATCGGCATCGCCTCAAGCGGGCCGCACTCGAACGGCTATTCGCTGGTGCGCAAAATCGTCGAGCGCTCCGGCCTCGGCTGGGACGCGCCGGCGCCGTTCGCGCCGGGAAAATCGCTGGCCGAAGCGCTGCTGGCGCCGACGCGCATCTACGCGCGCGCACTGAAGCCGATTTTCGACGCTAAGCTCGCCAAGGGCGCGGCCCACATCACTGGCGGCGGCCTGGTGGAAAACACCCCGCGCGCGCTGCCGGATCATCTTGTACCGAACTTCGACTGGAGCGCATGGACGCGCCCGGCCGTGTTTCAATGGCTGCAAGAGGTAGGCGCGGTTCCCGAGGAAGACATACGCCGCACCTTCAATCTTGGAATCGGCATGGTGCTGATCGCGGATCCCGGCGTAGCGGCGGATGTTATCACGACGCTGGAAGCGAACGGGGAGCGCGCGTTTGTGGTTGGGGCGTTGAAACAAATATGACGCACACAGAACGGCGCTCCGACCCCCTCCCCGCGAGGGAAGGGGGCAGGGGGCGGGGTGAAGCGCGACGCGTGCAGGTTGGACCGCGAGCCCCCGGCTCGCTAACGCAACTCCCGCGAGCACAAGCGCCATGCGGGCCGCAGGCTCGCGCTCCCAATCACGAACGGCGGCGCTTCACCCCACCCCCTGCCCCCTCCCCTCACGGGGAGGGGGAGGCGCTACACCATGCGTAAGCGCGTCGCCATCCTCATTTCCGGCCGCGGCAGCAATATGCAAGCGCTGCTCGACGCCAAGCAGGATTCATACGAAATCACCCTAGTCATCTCCAACCGCCCCGACGCAGCGGGCATCGATCGCGCGCGCGCGGCGGGCATCGAGGCGCTCACCATCGATCACACCAAATTCGGCAAGGACCGCGAAGCTTTCGAGCGCGAGATCGACGACGCCCTGCGCGCGCGCAACATCGAGATTGTGGCGCTGGCCGGCTTCATGCGCGTGCTGACGCCCTTCTTCGTTCGCGCCTGGGCGGGAAAGCTCGTGAACATCCACCCTTCGCTGCTGCCGAAATATCCGGGCACCGACACCCACGCGCGCGCGCTCGCCGCCGGCGATGCCGAACACGGCTGCAGCGTGCATCTGGTGGTGGAGGAAGTGGATTCCGGCGAAATCCTCGGCCAAGCGACGCTGCGCGTGCTGCCTGGCGACACACCGGAAACGTTGGCCGATCGCGTGCTGGAGCTGGAGCACGGGCTTTATCCGCGTTGCCTGGCGGAGTTCGCTCGCACAGCCAGGTGAGACGCCCGCCCTCTCCCTCGCGGAGAGGGTCGCCGCGAAGCGGCGGGGTGAGGGGCGGGCCGATAAGCCAACGTCGGCGCGTTTGCGCGCCCCTCACCCCCTGCCCCCTCTCCGCAAGGGAGAGGGCAACAACTTACTAGACTCAGTGGCCCCCATGAGTAGATTAGACCTGTGGGCGCGGCCATATTGGCTGCGCCACTTTTCCGAGCCGGTCATGCGCCTTCGCGACGATCTTCGGCAGTGCGTTGCCTTCGTTGGCACAAAGGACCCGGGCGGACCGTTCGTATGCGGCGGAACCGGGTTTCTCATTGGATACAAGCGAGCGCGCTATTTCGTTACCGCGCGCCATGTGGCCGAAGAACTAGGCGACGATCCTATAGTGATCCGCGTCAACAAGAAGAACGGTGGCGCGCTCGGCATCAATTATGACCCCTTGGAGCATGGTGCTGATTTTCCGTGGATTGTTCACGAAGACGCAACCGTAGATCTCGCGGTGCTCTCTTTCAATATCGACTGGAACAAGGAGAATGCGGAGGTCCGGGTCATTCCCGAAGCCATGTTCGTTACAGCCGATCAGTTCGACCGGGAGAACATCGGCGTCGGGGATATGTGCTACGCCGTTGGCTTGTTCCGCCTGTTGTCGGGCGCAGTCCGCAACATGCCCTTTGTTCACACCGGTAACATTGGGATGTTGCCGGAGGACGAGCGCATCCCTGTGCGAAATTGGCGCAAGGGGCCAGACCTTCCGAGCATCGTTCATGTCCAAGGCTATCTGCTTGAGATGAACAGCCTTCAGGGGCTGAGCGGGTCACCTGTGTTCGTGAGACCCACCATCGATATGGCCGACTTGCCCGTCACTGACGGCACGAAAATCACAACACGCCTGCCTGCGGCCAACGTCAAACTCCTTGGCGTTTGGCAGTCTGCTTGGTCTGGCGACCCCGACGCGGTATTGATGCAAGAGATTGGCGACAAGAAGGTCCCCGTTGGCATCGGCATTGTTGTGCCAATAGCCCGGCTCGTAGAGGTCCTGGAATCCCCGGTCGCTGTCCAGAGCCGAGCAAAATTCGTGGCAAAGCTTGACGCCGCGCTCGCCGCTCAGCCTGAAGTCAAGACTTAGGTTTTTTCGCCTTCGCCTTTTTTTCCGCTGCCACTACTTTCTTTCGATCCACGCTCACGACTTTTCGAGCCAGCGTTCGAAACCGATGCATCTCGGTCTCGGCAGGTTCGCTTTCCTCGGGTCGATTTGCGGATTTAGGCGCCGCATCCCGCGTCTTCATAGCCGGTCAGTTCCTTCCATGTGAGGCGAAGGCCAGTGATCGACGCCGCGAGCTTGCGGAAGCGGTCGCCATCCTTGCCCTTACGCTCGTTGAAGCGAAACGCTTGTTCGTCAAGGTAGCGCGAAAGGTGGAACGGCTCAACGCTGACATACGTTCCGCCCAGCGAACGCTTCAACAGTGACCAGAAGTTCTCCATGCCGTTGTTGTGGACGCGACCGCGCACGTATTCTTCTGCGGCGTGGTTGACCGTTTCCAGCGTGTAGTCGGCGCGCAGGCCGGTATAGGCCGGAAGCGAGTCGCCCATGATTTCAGAGCCGGGTTCAACGTGCTTGCGAATGAAGGGCAGCACTTCGCCGGTCGCCGTGCCGACGCCAGCAAGGATGGCAAGGCGAACATGGCTGAGCGCTTGTTCGCTGGTTCGCTTGAGCACGCCGCCAACCGCCACCTTGGCGCGGCTATGGCTGCCATGCAGCTTCTCGACGCGCTCGCGCCTGGCCTTGTGCATATTCTTGGCCTTGCCGCCGATGTAGGTTTCGTCGGTTTCCACCGTGCCGTCCAGCTTGCCGCCGCCGCCAGCCACCTTCATGGCGAGGCGAACGCGGTGGAGCACATGCCACGCGGACTTCTGCGTAATCCCGGTCATGCGGGCAAACTCATAGGAGCTGATACCATTCTTGTCGTTGGCGATGGACCAGATCGCGGCGAACCAAATATCCAAGCCAAGCGCGCTGTCTTCCATGATGGTTCCGACCTTCACGGAGAACTGCTTGCGCGGATGCTTTTCCTTGCACTCCCACGTGCGGCGCGTCGCGATGAAACGAACGTCGGTGCGGCCACAGGTCGGGCAATGCACGCCATTCGGAAAGCGGAATTCCTTTGCCGCTGCAAACGCCACTTCTGCATCGGAGAAATATCGGATCGCTTCAACGAGGGTCTGGGGCTCTTTCATGCCGCCAATCTAGGGATTGCGGGGCACTGTGTCAAGTATATTAATGCCAGGGAGAGGGGGTCCGCTTCCGGCGAGACGGAGCTTGTTCGCGCGCTTATATCTCCCCGCAAAGGAGCACCCATGGCTGACCGCGATTACGTGCTGGGCACGCATGACGATGAGATTTACCGGCTGGGTTTCCAGCACCGCGTCTGGCGGCCGCGCGCACTTGACGCTTGGACGCGCGCGCGGATTGGTGATGGCTCGAAGGTGATCGATTTCGGCGCGGGGCCCGGTTTTGCCACCATGGACCTTGCGGAGATCGTCGGCCCCACGGGGGAAGTCTACGCGCTCGAACGCTCGCGGCGGTTTCTCGATACGCTGGAAGCGCAGGCGCGCGCGCGTGGGCTGGCGCAAGTGAAAGCCTACGAGCTCGATTTCGCCACCGATGCTTTGCCGGTGAAAGACGCGGACGCGGCCTGGGTGCGCTGGGTGTTTGCGTTTCTGCCCGATCCGAAGGCGGCGCTCAAGAAACTGGTCGACGCGCTGCGCCCCGGCGGCGCGCTCGTGATCCACGAATATCTGGTCTACGAAGCTTGGCGCCTAGCCCCGCCGGCGCCGAATTTCGAGCGCTTTGTCGAAGAAGTGATCGCCAATTGGCGCGGCTCGGGGGGCGAACCCAATATCGGCCGCGAACTGCCGGCGTGGCTCGCGGAAATGGGGCTCAAGCTCGAAAGCTACCGCCCCCACATCGACATCGTCTCCAAGGACGACAATGTCTGGCGCTGGCCGATCGGCTTCTTCGACATCCACATCGACCGTTTGCTGGAACTGAATCGCATCAGTCCAGAATTGGCGCGCGACATGCGTGAAGAATTCGCCCGCGTTTCCGCGCAACCGGGAACGCTGATGGTGACGCCGCTGGTGGTGGAGATCGTGGCGCGGAAGTGAGGGGCTGGGCTTTGCCGAAGGCCGTAATTGTCGATTGTGCTGCCGCGCATGTTTGGCTAGGCAGAAGGCACTCTAAGTATTCACGCCAGGCGAAAGCGAAGTGAAATGTGGGGAGGAGACCGGCTTGAACTCGCCATTCTCCTTCAGGGGCGAACTCAGCCGACCGGCCTACGCCGTCGCCTCGACGGGCGTGTTCTTCGTCCAGCACCTCTTCGTCTACCTGATGTTTGTCACCTATGGCGGGCCACCCGCAACGCCCTGGTGGTCCTGGCTCAATCCCCTTCGCGCGATGGCGTTCGGCGGACTCTCGCTCCCTGCATGGACCCTATTGGTCGCGATTGTTGTGACCCTGATCGTTGACTGGCTGCTCGTCGCGTTCGCGTTTCGGCGCGCGCAACATGCGCGGGGCAACGCAGTTTTCGCCACGCTGGCTGTGGTGCCGGTCGTGCAGGTGTTCGTTATCCTTTGGCTCACCCTCGCCCCGCAGCAACGTGAGCCTGCGCCTGAGGCAACAAACACCCCCGGCCCGGCGGGAGCCCGCACGGTCGCCTTGGGATTGCTTGTTGGCGCAGCTCTAAGCGTCGTCGCCGTGGCTCTGTCGACGCTTGTCTTTCGTCTCTACGGCTACAGCCTGTTCATGGCGGCGCCGTTCGTGATCGGACTGACGATCGCCTATTTCGCCAACCGCGAGGCAGACCTCACGACGGGCCAGAGCAGCGGCCTTGCGCTCGCCGGGCTCGCGCTCGGCGCCGTGGCTTTACTCGGTTTCGCCATTGAGGGGGCGATTTGCCTGATCATGGCCGCACCACTGGTCGCTGGGATGGGATTCCTCGGTGGTCTGCTCGGCAGGGCCTTAGCGCGCGCGCAAAAGTCGCGCGGCGCCACCGTCATGTGCGTGGCCCTCTTGCCTGTACTCCTCGCTGGTGAGGCAGTGATGCCGCCCAACGCTCGCTTCGAGAGCGTCGAGAGCATTGAAGTAGCGGCGACACCCGAAATGGTTTGGGACGCTGTTGTCCATATGGGGCCCATCCCCGAACCGCCGCCGCCGCCGTTCCGGTGGGGATTGGCTTATCCGACCGCGGGCGAGATACAGGGGACGGGCGTCGGCGCCGTCCGGCGCGGTGTGTTTTCGACTGGCATCGCCTATGAGCGGGTGACCGAGTGGGAGCCGCCGCGAAAGCTGACCTTCATTGTCTTGAGCGATCCGCCGACGATGCGCGAACTGAGCCCCCACCAAAATGTCCACGCTCCCCACGTTGTCGGGTATTTCAGGACCGCTTACGCGCGTTTCACGATCACCCCGCTTTCAAACGGAGCTACCCGGCTATCGCTGGCGACGCAGCACGAACTCGACCTGGAACCGGCGCTCAATTGGCTTCCCTTCGCCGAATGGGCAACGCGTGCGAACAAGATGCGAGTGCTGCTGCACATTCGACACCAAGCCGAACTGGCCAGTGTCAGTGCCGAGTGACTGCCTCTGGGCCAAGTCGTGCCGCAGCCGCGCCTGCCGCTCCTCCGTCATTCGGGGCTTCGCCCCACTACTTGTGATATGGACCAGTCTAGACTAGCTTGGAAATCCCCCATGCCCCCCTGGACCGTCCAAGCCGCCAAGGCTCAGCTTTCGGAGCTATTGCGCCGGGCGCGCGCCGGCGAGCCGCAGCAGATTGGGGTGAGCGATGTTTGCGTATTGGTTTCGGAGAAGGAATGGGCGGCGCTGAACGCATCCAATCTTGGCGTCTGGCTGGCCGAGAATGCGCCGCGCGGCGCGGAAATGGCGGCGCCCACGCGGGGCTCGCGCCGGGGCGATCCGTTCGCCGAGCGCGCTGAGCCCGCCGCGCGCAAGCGCAAATGAATCGCGTGCTGCTCGACACCAATGTGATTTCCGAACTGGTCCGCCCGCGCCCCGAACCGCGCGTAATTGCGTTCGTGAAAGCGCAGACCGATCCGTGGCTTTCAGCGCTGACCCTCCACGAAATCGCTTATGGCGCCGAGCGCGCGCCCGACCTGGCGCGGCGGGCGAAGCTGCTCGCGTGGGTCGCTTCCATCCAAAGCCGATTTGCCGGGCGCATTGTCGAAGTCGATGCCGGAATCGCCGAGCAAGCCGGGCGACTGCGCGCGCTGGCGGAAGCGCAAAGCGCGCCGGCCGATCCGATCGATGCGCTGATCGCCGCCTGTGCGCTCGCGCGCGGCGCAACGCTGGCGACGCGCAACACCCGTGATTTCGGCGGGTTCGGCTTGAGCCTCATCGATCCGTGGGCGGCTTAAACGCGACCCGCTTAGCGCGCGCTGGCGGCGTTTTTGGCGGCGGCTTTGGCGGCCTTTGGCGGTTTGCATTTGGGGCAGCGGCAATGGCCTTTTAGGTATTCGTTGAAATAATTCTTGCCGTAATTGTAGGCGAGTTCCTCTCCCGGCTTGATGCGGCGCTTGGCGTGGATGAAGACGCGGCCCTTGTAGATATTGGGTTCGCAATTGGGCCGGCAGGAATGGTTAATGTAGCGGGCCGTGTTCCAGCGCGGGGCGCCGTCAATGGTCTTGCGAGCGTTAATCTCAAACAGGTATTTGCTGCGGCTCTTGGCTTCCTGCGCCTTTGTGAGCTGGGGTCCGACATATTCGATGACGCAGCTGCCCTTGGGGATCGGCGATTGCGCGTAAAGGCCCAGCCCGGTCGGCGAGCGGGCGACCTTCAAGGCAAAATCACCGGGCTTGTAGCTCTTTCTGGGCATGGGGGTTCCGTTCTGGAGGGCGAGGCGTGGTGAGAGCAAGTCTTGCGCCGGAGCCTTCGCTCCGCTGCGCGAGCGAAGGCTGGCTGGGGTGCTAGGGATCGAACCTAGGAATGGCGGTACCAAAAACCGCTGCCTTACCGCTTGGCTACACCCCAAAACCGCGAAGCGGGTACTTAAGGGGCGCCGCGCCAAGACGCAACAGCCGCCCGTTGCACGCTGGACGGGCGCGGTCTATAAGCCGCCGCCTTCGGAGTATAGCTCAGCCTGGTAGAGCACCACGTTCGGGACGTGGGGGTCGTAAGTTCAAATCTTGCTACTCCGACCAAATGCCGGCAGGGCTTGCATTCGCCCCCAATCCATATCATTTATCGATATGCCCGCGCTCTGGCGGAGCGGAGTGATGCCGTGAAGCAATTTCTGATCACCGTGGCCGGAGTGTTGGTTGGACTGGTGCTGTTCTTGGTGATCGGTCCGATGCTGATCATTTCGATGATCACCGCCTCGGTGGACCGGCCGCCGCCCCGGCCCGACCACATGGTGCTGGCGCTCGATCTGCGCGAACCGATGACCGACCAGCGAGCGCAAGGTCCGTTCGGCGGCTTTGGCCCGCCCGCCCTGCTCGACGTGCTGACCGGCATCGACGCCGCCGGCGAAGACGACGATGTGGAAGGCATTTACATCCGCGCCAACACCGCCGGCATGGCCCCGGCCCAAGCGGAAGAATTGCGCGCCGCGCTGGCGGCGTTTCGCGCCCAGGGAAAATTCGTAGTCGCCCACATTCAAAACGACGGCGTGCGCATGTCGATGCCGGGTTATGTGGCGGTCGCCGATGCTGACGAAGTGTGGCTGCAGGAGAGCAGCGAGTTCCAGCCCATGGGCCTTTCCGCCGAAGTGACATTTATGGCCGGCACATTGCAACGCTATCACATGGCCGCGCAATTCGAGGCGCGTGAGGAGTACAAGACCTTCGCCAACCAGCTCACCCAGCGCGGCTTCACGCCGGCGCACCGCGAAGAGCTGACCGGCATGATGAGCGGGCTCTACGAAACCATGCTCGCCAACATCGCCGCCGATCGCGAAATCACCCCGCAAGCCGCGCGCGCCGCCATCGTGGCGACGCCTCATACTGGCGCGCGTGCGGTAGAGTTGAAACTGATCGACAAGCTCGGCCGCCCCGAGGACGCCGAGCGCGCCGCGCTCGCCCGCGTCGACAATTCCGAGCCTGGTTGAATTTGACGATTATCATGCGCCCGCCAGGCACAGCGACAATGTTATCGCCGTGGTGCAAGGCGAAGGACCGATCGCTTCGGGCGTGGCCGACGACAGCCTGTTTGGCGGCGAGCAAGCGATGCTGCGGCGATAATATCGCCCGCGCCCTGCGTGATGCGGCGGAAGACGAAGACGTGGACGCGATCGTGTTCCGCGTCTCCAGCCCGGGCGGCTCGGTGGTTGCCTCGGACCAGATTCTGGCGGCGCTGCGCACGGCCCAGGCCAAGTGGCAAGAAAATCGTGGTGTCGATGGGCGAAGTGGCGGCCTCTGGCGGCTATTACGTCTCGGCCTACGCCGATGAAATCGTCGCCTCTCCCAGCACCATCACCGGTTCGATCGGCGTGGTTGGCGGCAAGCTTATCCTCGGCCCGGCGATCGATCATTATCTCTCCACCAACACCGAAACCATCACCATGGGCTCGCCCATGGTCGAGATGTTCACCGCCGAGCGCGGCTTTAATCCAGCCGAGCGCGCCGCCTTCGCGGGCTTCATCGACCGCGCCTATCAGGATTTCATCGCCCTGGTCGCCGAAGGCCGCGAGCTCACGCGCGAACAGGCGCATGCGGCCGCGCACGGGCGGGTGTGGACCGGCCAGCAGGCGCTGGAGCGCAAGCTGGTGGATCATTTGGGCGGCTTTCAAGTTGCCTTGACGCGCGCGCGGGCACTCGCGGGGATCGAGGAAGACGCCCGAATCGAGCTGCGCATGTTCCCGGCCGAGGAAAATCCGTTCGAGGCTTTGGAGCGTTTCTTCGGCGTCTCGGAGCAAAGCGTGCGAGCCTTGGCGCGGCTCAATGCGGCGCTCTCGGACCCGCGCCTGCAACGGGCGCTGGCGGCGCTTCGCGAAGAAGACGTGAACGCCCGCGCCGAAGCCGCTCAGGTCGAGGTGCGCTAAAGCCCGGACCGCCGTACCGCCGGCTTCCAACCGGACTGTTTTCCATTGCCCCCTCACCACCCATCCCCGGAAACGACGAAGTCGTTGTCCGGGGCCCATAGTCACAAACGCTTGAGTTTATGGGCCCCGGACTTCGCTTCGCGAATCCGGGGATGGGTGGGTACGGGCGCTTACCCCTTTTGCTCGACTTCGTATTTCGGCAGATCGGCGCGCAGGGTTTCGTATAGGCGCTCGACGAAACGGGCCGCTTCATCATCGACGAAATCGTCGAAATAATCCGGGTGGTTGGATTCGAACACGTATTCGCCGTCCTCGGCGAAAATGAAGCCGAGTTCCTCATCGGCCTCGACATGGATTATGGCGATGTGGGTTTCATCGTCGTCATCGCCGAGGGTGAAGGCGAGCCGGCGCGAGGCGATGCGCTTTTCCAGGATCGGCGCCAAAGCCCGCAGCGCCGCCAATTCGTCAAAGCCAGTTTCCTCTGACAACGCGCTCTCAAGGCGCCTGCGCGCGGCATCGACCTCGTCGTCGAAATTTCCGGGCGCGGGCCGTTCTTGCTTCTTCGCCATCAGGCCGCTTCCATCAGGCTTTGAAACAAGGCCGCCCCGCCGGTGCGCCCGAGCGCTGGATCGGTCGCGCGTTCAGGATGCGGCATCAGCCCCATGACATTGCCGCGGGCATTGACGATGCCGGCGATATCGCGCGCCGAGCCATTGGGATTGTCGAGATAGCGGAACACGACGCGGCCCTCGCCTTCGAGTTCATCGAGCGTGGCTTCGTCGGCGACGAAGCGGCCGTCGCCGTGCGCGATCGGGATTTCAGTTTCGCGCGCTTCGCGGTAGGCGCGGGTGAAGGCGGTATTGCCATTGGCGATGGCGAGCGGAACTTCCTTGCACACGAATTTCAGCCCGGCATTGCGCGCCAGCGCGCCCGGCAGCAGTCGCGTTTCGGTCAGCACCTGAAAGCCGTTGCAAATGCCCAGCACCAGGCCGCCGCGCGTCGCATGGGCGATCACCGCGCGCATCACCGGGCTCTTGGCCGCCATGGCCCCGGAGCGCAGATAATCGCCATAAGAAAATCCGCCAGGCAGCACCACCAGATCGGTTCCCTCGGGTAGTTCGGTGTCCTTGTGCCAAACCATCGCCGCCGGCGCGCCGGAGACGCGCTCAAGCGCGCGCGCCGCGTCGCGGTCGCAATTGGAGCCCGGAAAAACGATCACCGCCGATTTCATGGCGCCTTACATAAAGTGCGTCGCGGCAAAATCAAAGCCGCCAGCATCTTGAACCAGGGCGGCGTGATTTCGTCGCCGCAAGCTGCTAAACGTCGGCCCATGGCAATTTGGCTCATCCTGGTGGCGACCGCCGCCATCATCGTTACCGCCGCGCTCACCTCGCTCTTGTGGCGCATCAACGCGGCGCAGATGGCGCGCGACGCGGAAGGCGGCAAAGGCGAGAGCGAGCCCGGCGGCTAGCACGCGCTTTCGTCGCGGCGCGCCCACTCTCCGGGATTGCACGCAGCGCAAGTCCGGGACCCACTGGCGCTTCGCGGCCTCCGGGGATGGGTGGGCCGAGTATCTCGCTTAACGACTAGTCCGAACACGCTAGCTCGCGATGCGCACCCGGTAACTTTCAATGACCGTGTTGGCCAGCAGCATTTCGCACATCTCGCGCACTTGCGCTTCGGCGCTGTGGGCGTCGAGATCGCCGTCGAGTTGGATTTCGATCACCTTGCCGACGCGCGCGTCGGCAACGGCGGCGAAACCCAATTCCTTCAACGCGCCGGCGACCGCCTTGCCCTGCACGTCGAGCACGCCAGGCTTGAGGCCGACGGTAACGATGGCTTTCATCTGCTCCCCCTTTTCACCCGCCCTAATGCACGCTTTCCCCGCCGCCGGCGACCGATTGCTTGACGATGCCCAGGCGGCGCGCGACTTCGACATAAGCTTCGGTGACGTTGCCGAGATCGCGGCGGAAGCGATCCTTATCCATCTTCTCGTTGGTCTGCACATCCCAGAGCCGCGCCGAGTCAGGACTGATCTCGTCGGCGATGACCGTGCGCACCATGTCGCCTTCGTAGAGCCGGCCAAACTCGAGTTTGAAATCGATCAGCTTGATGCCGACGGCGCCGAACATGCCGAACAGATAATCGTTCACCCGCAGCGTCAGCGCCATCAGATCGTCGATTTCTTGCGTCGAGGCCCAATTGAACGCGGTGATGTGTTCCTCCGCCACCATCGGATCGCCGAGCGCATCGTTTTTGTAATAAAATTCGATGATCGAACGCGGCAGCGGCGTGCCCTCCTCGATGCCCAGCCGCGTCGACAACGAGCCGGCGGCGACATTGCGACATACCACTTCGAGAGGAATGATCTCGACCGCGCGCACCAATTGCTCGCGCATGTTCATGGTCTTGATGTAGTGCGTGGGCACGCCGATGGCGTTCAGGTTCGCCATGATGAACCCGGATATCTGATTATTGATTACACCCTTGCCTTCGAGGATGGCTTTCTTCTGGGCGTTGAAGGCGGTGGCGTCGTCCTTGAAATACTGGATCAGCGTGCCCGGCTCGGGCCCCTCATAGAGGATCTTGGCTTTGCCTTCGTAGATTTTCTTGCGGCGAGACATATTTCCCTCCTCGAGGGGGGACCGGCGGAAAGGCCGGGCGGTTCAAATGACGCGGACGCGACCGGAATCGGTTCGCCCCGCCACCATTACCGGAACTTAGGGGAGAACCACCTCCGCCACAATTGGCGCCTACTGTTGCTAGCCGCCGGCCGCTCCCCTATTTCCAGTGGCTGTAACCCAGGAGCCCCAGGGCATGAGCGAATTTGACGACCGCAAACGCGGCCAAGAGATGAAATTTCAACTGGACCAAGACCTTGAGTTCAAGGCCCAGGCGCGCCGGGCCAAATTGGTCGGGCTCTGGGCGGCGGGCCATATGGGGCTTTCCGACCAGGCCGCCGCCGATTACGCCAAATCCGTTGTCGTGGCCGACCTTGAGGAGGCCGGAATTGAGGATCTGTTCCGCAAAATCCGCGCCGACCTCGACCAGCACGCCGTCCAGCTCTCCGACCACCAAATCCGCGCCAAAATGGACGAAGCCCTCAGCGACGCCCGCGCCCAGGTGAAGGCGGGGGTTTAGCGCCTGTCAACCTTGCGTCAGGCATGTGTGCATATGCTGTCATCGTGTGGCGGCAGGGGGAAATCATGAGCGCGGCGATGTGGCGGGCTTCGGCTCTGGTGTGGGCGTTTGCCTGGGCGACGCCTGCTTTTGCCGGGCCGCCGTTTCTGACGGACGATCCAGCGACGACGCCCGATCACAGCTACGAAATCCTGCTATTCGCCGCCGGCAGTCACGCAAGCGATGGCGACAGCGGCGATTATGGGATCGACTTCAATTATGGCGCCGGTCCCGACCTGCAACTGACGGCGGCGATTCCAATCAGTTACGAGCTCCCCGATGGCGGCGATTTTTCCTCTGGCGTCGGCACTCTCGAACTCGCCGCGAAAGTCCGCGTGCTGCACCAGGATCGCGCCGGCTGGGACGTGGCGGTGTTTCCACGCCTGTTCGTGCCGAGCGGATCGGAGTTCAGCGGCGAACATGTTTCGCTGCTGCTGCCGATCTGGGTGGGACGTGAATGGGACGAGTGGTCCACCTTCGGCGGCGGCGGCTGCGCCATCAATCGCGGCGGCGACGCACAAGATTATTGTGTCGCCGGCTGGGCGCTGACGCGGCAGGTGCTGCCGAACCTGCAGTTCGGCGGCGAAGTGTTTCACCAGAGCGCCGACACCGATGGCGGCTTCGCGTCCACCGTCCTGGGCCTTGGCCTAACTTACGACATTAACGAGAACATACACCTGCTCGGCTGGGCCGGCGCTGGACTGCAGAACACCGACGAGACCGGAGATGCGTCCTGGTACAGCTCGGTGCTATTTACGTTTTGAGTCCCCCGGCGGCGCGACCATGCTCGACGCACGCATTTACCGCTCCCCGGGGCGCGAAGCGAGCCCGGGGTTTATGGTCGCGCCAAGTGCTCGGCGCGCGCCCGGCCATGGGCCCCGGATCGCGACTGCGTCGCGTCCGGGGAGCGATGTGAGGTTTAGCCAATGATAGGTCCCACCATGAACGATAAAGTCCTGAGTAAAGTGCCGGCGGTGACGCTCGGTTTCTGGATCATCAAGATTATCGCCACCACCTTGGGCGAAACCGGCGGCGACACGCTGTCTATGACCATGCATTGGGGCTATCTCGCCAGCACCGCGTTGTTCGGGGCGGTGCTAGCGGCGCTGGTCGCGGCGCAGATACTAGCGCGGAGCTTTCAGCCGCTGCTTTATTGGGCGACGATTGTCGCTTCCACCACCGCCGGCACGACGCTGGCCGATTACGCCACCCGCGATATCGGCATCGGCTACATTGGCGGCTCGACCTTGCTGCTGGCGCTGGTGCTGGCTTCGCTTGCGGTCTGGTACTGGTCGGAAAAGACCATCTCCGTCGATACCGTGAGCACGCAGAAAGTCGAAGGGTTTTACTGGATCACCATCACCTTCTCGCAAACGCTCGGCACCGCTTTGGGCGACTGGATGGCGGCCGATGCCAGCGATCCGGCCGCCACCACTGGCGCGCTTGGCCTCGGCTATGTCGGCGGCGCTCTGGTGTTTGCCGCTGCGCTCGCGATCATCGCCGCGCTTTATTATTGGACGAAGATTTCGCGGGTCATGCTGTTCTGGGCGGCGTTCATTCTCACCCGCCCGCTCGGCGCCACGGTCGGCGATTTCCTCGACAAGCCCCTGGACAAGGGCGGCCTCGATTTCAGCCGGCCGCTGGCTTCGGCGGTGCTCGGCGCGGTTATACTGGCGCTGATATTCCTGCTGCCGCAACGGGCCGGAGAACATCCGAGCGCCCAGGCCAAAACAGCCGATTAGCGTCATTTCAACCCGGCCAAGAATCAGGCTCAACGCTCCCCGGCCAAGCCCGCGAAAGCGGGCGAAGAGCCGGGGCCCATGGATCGTGCAAACGGCGCGCGCTCAGAGTCTTCCACCTGGATGGACCCCGGCTCGCCGCTGCGCGGCGTCCGGGGAGCGTGTGTGAATGCTTAGGTTGAATCCGTTCTACAGGCCGCGCCATTTTGGCGCCACAGGCGCGTGTGGGGTGAATTGCGCGCGGGCAAGACGCGCGTGCGATGTGGTTCGCGCCAGCGGCAAGGCGAATTTCGCGTAAACGATGTGGCGCGGCGTTTGCGACGCCAGCGCCCATGCGCCACCTCCGCAACGCCATCGCCTGCCTTGCCGCCGTCTCGCTCGCCGCCTGCGCGGCCGAGCCGATGAGCGCCGACCAGGCAAGTGCGACACTGCGCGAGTTTCGCGATCACAGCGCACGCGTGTGCGACAGCGCCGGCCGCGCCGAGTTCCGCCGCGCCGCGCGCATCTACGCAAAGGCGCAGCGCGGGGCCGGCGAGTTGTGGCCAAGCGTGGCCGCACTCACCGGCGACAGCGATGCCGAAGCGCCAGACCTTGAAGTCTTTGCCCTCGGCGCGATGGCGTTCGGCCTGATCCCGGCCTCCGACCTCGGCGGCGACGCGCCGCGCATTAGGCGCATGCTGCGCGCCAATATGCCAGCGGGCTTTTCGCTCGATGATTTAAACTTGAGCGGCAATCCAGCCTGCGGCGAAGCGTTTTCAGCGTTCAGGCAAATGACCTATTACCTGTTCGAAGCCGAGCGCACCGACAGGCAAATGCAACGCGCGCTGCGCGACGGCAAAAGCCGGCGCATCCAGCAATTAAGCGAACGCCGCGGCCGCATCATGCGTGAGCTGGAAAAATACCGCGGCCAAATGCGCGAAGCGCTAGAGCGCGCGCGGCTCTAACTCCCCACAACCCGAAACAATGACCCACCCATCCCCGGGGCGGCGCGAAGCGGCGAGCCCGGGGCCCATAAACACCACGGTTTGAGTTTATGGGCCCCGGACTTGCGCTTCGCGCAATCCGGGGATGGGTGGTGGGTCAGTCAACACGGCAGTTGGAATAATTCACCCAAACACGCGCGCGAAAATATCGTCCACGCGAGCGAAGTGATGCGCATCTTCGAAACACGCGGCCAGCGCATTCAGGTCCAATTTTGCGCTCACGTCCGCATCCGCTTTGAACCGGTCCAGCAATGCGTTTTCGGCGCGCGGCGGCGGGCTTTGCCACACCGCCATGGCGCTCTTTTGCACCAGGCGATAAGCGTCCTCGCGCGCCATCCCCGCTTGCGTCAGCGCCAGCATCACGCGTTGCGAATTGTGCAGGCCGCCCAGCAGCGCCAGATTGCGCGCCATATTTTCCGGATAGACCACCAGCTTCTCAATCACGCCCGCCATGCGGTGCAAGGCAAAATCGAGGTGGATGGTGGCGTCGGGACCGATGCCGCGTTCGACCGAGGAGTGCGAAATATCGCGCTCATGCCAAAGCGCCACGTTCTCCAGAGCCGGAATTACCGCACTGCGCACCAGCCGCGCCAGCCCGCACAGGTTTTCCGTCAGCACCGGATTGCGCTTGTGCGGCATGGCCGAGGAGCCTTTTTGTCCGGGCTCGAAAAATTCTTCCGCCTCCAACACTTCGGTGCGTTGCAAATGGCGGACTTCGGTGGCGAGGCGCTCGACGCCGGCGGCGACCAAGCCAAGCGCTGAAAAAAACGCCGCGTGGCGATCGCGCGGGATCACTTGCGTGGAGACGGGCTCCACCGCAAGGCCCAGCTTCGCGGCGACATAAGCCTCAACCCGCGGCTCGATCTGGGCGAAGGTGCCGACCGCGCCGGATATGGCGCAGGTGGCGATCTCGCGCTTGGCCGTGCGCAGGCGTTCGAGATTGCGCGCGAACTCCGCATAATGACCCGCGAGCTTGAGCCCGAACGTGGTCGGCTCGGCGTGAATGCCGTGGCTGCGGCCGATGCAGGGCGTGTGCCTATGCTCGAAAGCGCGCCCCTTCAGCGCCGCCATCACACGCTCGCAACCCGCGATCAGCAGATCGGAGGCGCGCGCGAGTTGCACCGCGAGGCAAGTGTCGAGCACATCGGAGGAAGTCATGCCCTGGTGGGCGAAACGCGATTCCGGTCCGGTGTGCTCGGCGACATTGGTGAGAAAGGCGATGACGTCGTGTTTCACTTCGCGCTCGATCTCGTCGATGCGGGCGACATCGAACTTGGCCTTTTTGCGATAGGCGGCCGGCGCGTCCTTGGGAATGGCGCCAAGTTCAGCCATCGCTTCCATGGCCAAGATCTCGATCTCAAGCCAGATGGCGTAGCGGCTCTCCGGCGACCAGATGGCGCTCATCTCGGGGCGGGAATAGCGGGAAATCATTCGCGCTTGATGCGGCCGCTCTCGGCGCCCGTCAACTCACTCGCTCCTTCAGGAAGGTCCGCCCGGCGAGCCAAAAATGTAGCGCTGGCCAGGGCAGGATCGCCACCACGCAGAGCATGGCGTATTTGAGCCCGCCCGCCAGCGCGGGGCCACACGCCGCGGGGGTGGGGTCGCGCTTGCAGCCCGCCGCGTCAAGGCCGAGGGGGGCGAGGTCCGCATTGGCGAAAGTGTCGGAGAGAGCGCCCATGATTGGAGGGCCGAGCCCGTAACCGATGAGATTGATGATCAGGATCAGCACGGCGATCGTGGTCGCGCGCATGCGCACCGGCACGATCGATTGCGTAACCGCATAGCCTGGCCCCAGATACATGTAGTGCAGCATGGGTGCGATCATCAGCAGCGCGAACCAACCCCAGAACGAAGCTTGCCAGAAGGCGGCGAGATAAAACCCGCACGCCAGCAGCAGTGCGCCCGTAGGCAGCCAGACATAGACCAGCGGATGACGCCGGCTCAGCCGGTCGCAGAGGAAGCCGCCAAGGAACGTGCCGCTCGCCGTGGCGATGCCGGCGATGGCGCCGAAGGCGTAGCCGGCGTGCAATTTGCGCTCAGCCAGGGTCGCGCCCAGTTCCTCGAAATTGCGCACCATGAACGCGGGCAGGAATTGCGAGGTCGAGTAACCGACGAAAGCCATCAGCGCGCCCGCCGCCGCGATATGCCAGAACGTGCGTTTGGTCGCCAGAAGCTTAAGCGCCTCCGCGAAGCTTGGCGGCTCGGTTGCCGGCCCCGCGCGCGGGGGCTCGCGCACGGTCAGCTTGAACACGATCGCAACCGCAATGCCGGGTGCGCCCAGCAGCCAGAACGCGGAACGCCAATCGAAATTAGCGACCAGCCAGCTGCCGCCGACCGCCGCCAACATGGAGCCGATCGGAATGCCAAGGCTCCAGATCGAGAGCGCGGTGGCGCGGCGGTGGGCGGGAAAATAATCGGTGATCACCGATTGCGAGGCCGGCACGCAGGCGGCTTCGCCAATGCCGACGCCAATGCGCGCCAGCACCAATTGCGTGAAATTCCCGGCAAATCCGCAGGCCGCGGTCATCGCGCTCCACACCGCCGCGCCGATGGCGATGATGGTGATGCGGTTGTTACGCTCGGCGGCGCGTGCGATCGGCAGGCCCATCAAAGTGTAGAGGATGGCGAACGCCGGGCCGCCCAAGAGCCCGAGATAGAAATCGCTGATTCCAAACTCCTTGCCGATATCCTCCTGCAGGATGCCGATCAGGATGCGGTCGACGAAGTTGAAGGTGTAAACCACGAACAGCGCGCCGAGCACGTAGGCGCGATAGGATTTAGCGCCGTAGCCTGGATGGCCGATTGCCGACTCGTTCATGGCGCCCCCGCTGGTTGGGCCGTTGTGGCCGCACGTGCGCCGCCGGTCAAATGCCAGCGCTAGAACCAAATGCCAGCGCTAGAACTCCGCCGGTTTGGGATCGGGGGCCCAAGGCGGCGGCAGCGGCGGCTCGGAGGCGGCTTCATTACGCGCCGAGATTTCATCGACGGCGCGGTTAAATTCCTCATCGTCGAGCGTGGGCGCCTTACTGCCTCCCGGCGCCGCGACCGCCGCCAGGCCCCGATCGCCGAGCAGATCGCCCACGGGACCTGTCGGAATAAACAATTCCATCGGCTCGGGCTCAGGCGGCGCCGGCGGCGGCTCGGCAATTGCAACCCGAGGCAGACTTGTTGCGTGCGCCGGACTAGCCAAAACCTGGGCGGGCGCGGGACCAGGGTTCCAATCTGGCCCGCCGCTGATCAAATAATCCATACTAATGAGCGCGAACCCCAGAATGCCGGCAAAAACAGCAATTGCGAACACTTGCTCGCGCAGCGCGGCGCTGGCGGCTAGCCAGGGCTTCCATCCGGCAAAGCGATCGGCCACGGCGCGCAACTCCCCTCACCTCGCGCGCCAATTATACCCCAATTCGGCGAGCGCGCGATAGCCTTGTCGCTGCTCACGCCTATGCGGAGGCCTTGCCAGCCATCTCGCAAAATTGCTTATGTTTAAGGCGGAGGGCCCGATGGCGCGCGAACAGAAGATCGCAATCGTCACAATACACGGAACCGGCGACACCGCTGACAGCGATGCGGGGACCAAATGGTTTCAGCAAGGCTCGGATTTTACCGAAAACTTGCGTCGCAAACTGGCTTCCGCCGGGCTGGAAGCGGACATCGTTCCGCTATTGTGGTCGGGCGATAATAGCGGCGCGCAGCGCGAAAAAGGCGCCGAAAAGCTGGCCGCCAATCTGGGTTCCTTGGCTCGGCGTTATGACAGCGTGCACCTGATTGGCCACAGCCATGGCGGCAACGTCGCCAACGAAGCTGCGTTGCAGGTGAAATGGGGCCGCCGACGCAAGGACGTGGTCCATAGCATGGTCACCGTCGGAACGCCGTTCATCAATGTCAAAACCAGTTGGCTGCGCGCGTTTGCCGGGTTGCTGTTCTTCATCATCACCTGGGGCAGCGTCATCGTATACCCGCTGGTGGCGCTGGGCATGTGGATCAATTTCAACGGTCAACCCAATTGGCCGCTGTTCCTGGCTTACATTTTTGGCGTGGGCGGCTGCCTCTATTTCATGCTGCGGATGTCGCGGCGCGGGGCCCGGCGCATTCTGCGACCGCGCAACAAGGCCCGCTCGACACAAAGCCTGCTGGCGATCTGGCACGACAAGGACGAAGCCATCAGCTTTCTGCGCCGGGTGGAGGAATTGCCGCTGGAGCCATTTCCGCGCGGCGCCTTTTTTCGCGGCTCGGAGGCGGCGGGCGTCGGCTGGGGCGTGATCGCCGTGCTGGCGCTTGGGCTGGTGGGCCCCGCGCTCTACGCCGCCGGCAGCGCCGATTGGTTTTCCATGGACGAAACCGCCTCGATCGGCAGAACTGGCGATGTGTTCGTCAACGCCGCCGTGGGATTGCTGTTTGCGCCGGTGGCGTTCGTGCTGGTTTATTGGTTGTACAGAATTTTCATCGGCGGCGCCTCGGAGCTGGGCGCGCGAGGGCCGCTCAACAATTGGATCACGGGCGTGCTTCGCGGCGTCGCGCTCGGGCGCGACGGCGACCAGGTCTTGTGCAACGTGTCCACCCACTCGCACACCTTCGAGACCGAAGCGCTTGTGCTGGACGGCGAACTCGCAATTCGCATGCAAGACGCCGCCACCGCCGCCGCGCAAGAGCTGATCGCGAAATATCGCTGGTCGTTATTCACTGTCAGCAGCGACAGCAACGAGGCGCTCACCAAGCTGGCCAAGGAAACCATGACCTGGCAGAGCCTGATCCACACCACCTATTTCGATCAACCCGAACTGGTCGACATCATCGCCGACCACATCGCGGCAAAAGTGAAAGCGGTGTAAGCGCCGCCCCGGACCGCCGCGAGTTGGCCCTTCACCCCGCCGCCATCTTTCCCAACCCCTTCGGGGCCACCGCAACATAACTCTGCCGCAGCCAGCCCCTCAGCGTTTCCAATTCCGCCAGCACATCGTCCTCCGGGCCGAAGTGGGCTGTCACCCAATTGTGCTGCTTGTACCAGCCGCGCGCCGTGCGCACGAAATACAAGCCATCCGCCATCTCCGCCGAGAGCGGCAGCTTCAAGATCAGCGTCAGCGCATCGAGCGGCTCGCCCTTGGCGCCAAACACGGCGAACATTTTCTTGCGCACGTAGAGCGCGCGCGTCACGCTCCAGCCCTGGCCGGCAAGAACTTCCGGAAAATTGAGCCCGTAAACGGTGAGCGCCGCCTCGGCGCGCTGGTGCGGCGTGTTGCTGCGCGGCCTGGCGCGGTCATCGCACCTGTGTTCGGGGGCGAGCAGGTTAGCGGGCCGAGGGAAATCGCGCGCTATTGCGCCGGCTCGGCGGGGCGGCATCGATCGGCGGCGTAATTCCTGTCGCCCCAGAGTTCGGCGGGGCATTGAAGCGCCCATACGCCCCGGCGCGCTTGGCGCGCGGCCGCCTCTTGCTCGGCATAGAAGCTGCAGGAATAGCGTGGATAATCGCGCGCCCAGCCCTGCTCCACCATTGTCGCGGCAAGATCGCGGCGGCCGACCCGGCACACCGAAACTTTCCGCCCCTGGCTATCGACATTGCGAACCTCGCATTGGACTTCGCGGCTGCCGATGATGCGTTCCAGCGCCTCTGTCGCCTGCTGCTCCGGCAGGGTCTGGCCGCACCGGGTTTCCCCTTCGGGAGCGTCCACGCCCCAGAGCACGACGCGGTCTTCGCCAATGCGCAGACTGTCGCCGTCCTTCACTTCGGCTTGGCCGGAAAGAATTCCGGTTTGCGCACTCGCGTGCCAGGAAGCCGCGGCGATCCCCGCGCCAACGGCAAGGCATAGGGCGAGCCAAACTGGGGCTCGCGATTTGCGGGCGAGAGATGGACGGTTGCGCATGTTAAACTCCTGCGGCGAAATTAGACCGAGGCGATTGTCGGCGTCCAGCTCCCAAGGCGCCCCTAGGCCGCCGGCTACCAGCCGGCATGCAACGTCTCAATTTCACAGGCCTGTGGGTTTTACCCGCGTTGCATGCCGGCTGGAAGCCGGCGGTCCGGGGGGACTACCCCACCTGTCCGCGGTGGCGCAGTTTCGCATCCGCCAGCACACACGCCAGCATGGCCTCCGCCACCGGCGCGGCGCGGATGCCGACGCACGGATCATGGCGACCCTTGGTGGAGATTTCGGCGTTCTGGCCGAAGCGGTCGATGGTTTGGCGCGGGGTGAGGATCGACGAAGTTGGCTTGATGGCCAGGCGCGCGACGATTGGCTGGCCGGTCGAGATGCCGCCCAGAACGCCGCCGGCCTTGTTGGACAAGAACACTGGTTTGCCGCCTTCGCCAGCGCGCATTTCGTCGGAATTCTCAACCCCGGTGAGCCGCGCCGCCTCGAAACCAGCGCCGATCTCAACGCCTTTCACCGCATTGATGCTCATCAGCGCGCCGGCGATTTCGGCATCGAGTTTGCCATAAAGCGGCGCGCCCCAGCCGGCGGGAATTCCTGTGGCCTCCACTTCGACGATGGCGCCGAGCGAGCGCCTGCCTTGCGCGTGTCGTCGAGCAAGCTCTCCCACGCTTTCGCGGTCTCGGCGTCGGGACACCAGAAATGATTGTTCTCAACTTCCGCCCAATCCCAGCGCGCGCGGTCGATGGCGTGCGCGCCGATTTGTACAAGAGCGGCGCGGATGGCGATATCCTCGCCCAGCACCTTGCGCGCAACCGCGCCCGCGGCCACGCGCGCGGCGGTCTCGCGCGCCGACGAACGCCCGCCGCCGCGATAATCGCGCACCCCGTATTTGGCGTCGTAAACATAGTCCGCGTGGCCGGGGCGATAGAGGTCGCGGATGGCGTCATAATCGCGGCCGCGCTGGTCGACGTTTTCAATCAATAGCGAAATCGGCGCGCCAGTGGTGACCTGGCCATCGGTGCGGTCGTCCTCGAACAAGCCGGAGAGGATTTTCACCTCGTCCGGCTCGCGTCGTTGGGTGACGAAGCGGTTCTGCCCGGGAGCGCGCCGGTTCAGCCAATACTGGATATCGGCGGCGGTCAGCGGCAGGCCAGGCGGGCAGCCGTCCACCACGCAGCCAAGCGCCGGCCCGTGGCTTTCGCCCCAGGTGGTGACGCGGAAAAGGTGGCCAAAACTGTTGTGGGACATGGCTCGGCGTAGCATACACACTTTGGCGGGTCTCACAATGACCACATGACCCCATGGGGGCATTGTTCGTCATCGGCTGGCATGCTAGATTAAGCATTATGGCCGAACTGAAAATCCGCGATGTGAGCGAAAAGATGGTATCTTTTTACCGTCAACGCGCCAACGCAAAGGGAATAAGCCTTGAGGAGGAGCTGCGGCAGACACTGGGAGAAGCGCAAGCTGCCAGCCGCAAGCAGGTCATGGCGGACATCGAGGCGCACCTCGCGGAAATGGAGCGCAAATACGGAATACTCCCCGACAGCACGCCGGGTATTCGCCGCGAACGTGACGGCGAGCCAGAGGAATGACGGCGACGATCGCTCTTGACGCGTCAGTGGTCGCCAAATTGTTCCTTCGGGAGCCCGACTTCAGCGGCGGCGTTTAGATTGGTGTCCGGCGCGGCGACGCTGATTGCACCCGCGCATGTGGCGGTCGAAGTGGCGTCGGCGATCACGCGCAGGCACAGGCAGGGCGCCATCGCGCGCATCGACGCGGAGAGCGCATTGGCCAAGGCGCGCCGGTTTTTCGTGCAGGCGTCGATTGCGTTAACGCCCGACACTCAATTACTGCCGCGCGCAGAAGAGGTCGCGCTCGACCTGAAACACGCGCTCAAGGACTGCCTCTACGTGGCGCTGGCCGAGCGTGAAAAGTGCGACCTGGTGACGACCGACGTGACATTGCTGGCGCGGGCTGGCGCGCAATTTCCGTTTGTGCGCGCGCTATGAGCGATCCGCTTATCCCGCCTTCCCCCAGCTACGATCCCACCGCGACGCCCCCGCCCGACGATGCGGCGCTGTTCGCCGAGGCCGAGCCGTTCGCGCTGTTCGCGCGCTGGTTCCTGGAGGCCAAGGCGAAAGAACCGAGTGACCCCAATGCCACGGCGCTCGCCACCGTCGACGCGGACGGCGCGCCCGACGTGCGCATGGTGCTGCTCAAGGATTTCGATGCGGCGGGCTTTGTGTTTTACTCCAATGCCGAGAGCGCCAAGGGCGTACAACTTGCCGGCAATGCGCGCGCGGCGCTGTGCTTTCACTGGAAGAGCCTGCGCCGACAAGTGCGGGTGCGGGGGGCCATCGAGCTGGTTTCCGACGAAGAGGCCGACGAGTATTTCAAAACCCGCGACCGCGGCGCGCGCCTGGGCGCTTGGGCCAGCGAACAATCGCGCCCTCTGCGAGGATCGTTTGGCGCTGGAAAAACGCATCGCCGAGTTTGCGTTGAAATTCGGCCTTGGCGAGATCCCGCGCCCGCCGCACTGGCGCGGCTGGCGGCTGGCTCCGCTGGCGATCGAGTTTTGGCGCGACCGGCCTTTCCGTTTGCACGATCGACTGGTGTTCACGCGCGATGCGCCGGGGGTAGCATGGCGCAAGGGCCGGCTTTTCCCTTAACCCGCCGCCGCCCCGGACCGCCGGCATGCAACGGTTCCGCTTTCACAGGCCTGCGTGATTGAACGCGAATATGCCGGCTGGAAGCCGGCGGTCCGGGGTGGCGCTACACCTTTCGAAAGCGCATCACTTTGGTCAGGAAGGCGAGTTCGGTTTGTTCGTGGCGTAGGCCGGCTTCGGCGAACAGAGCGGGGAAATCCTCGCCCAGGTAGGAACTGAAATACGGCTCGTGGAAGCCCACCGGGAAATATTCCAGCATGCGGTCGAGATCGGCTGTATCGCCTGCCTGGATGGAATCGGCGAACACCAAGACCCCGTCCGGCTCGAGCAGGCGCGCGATTTCCGCAACGGTCTCGCCGGCGCACGCGCGGCGGCAATTCGTGGAACAGAAACACACACGTCGCCGCGGCGAACGTTGCGCTTTCAAACGGCGCCTGCTCCACCGCGCCGGTGACGATCTCCACTTGCGGCCAAGGCGCAAGCCGCGCGCGCGCTTCGGCGCAATAATCCGGCGACAGATCGAGCCCGGTCGCCGGCAGGCGTGGAAACGCCGCCAGCACTTGCGCCAGGAAATGCCCATTGCCGCACGCCAGATCAAGCAGCTTGACGCCGCGCTGGTCACGCCCCTTCAGCGCCCGCGCCAGCGAACCAAGCGCAATGCGCCGCATCGCCTCGGCCGCGCCGCCGAATAGGATTTCCACTTGCGTATCGTAAAGCCGGGCGCTTTCGCGTGAGAGCCAGCCGCCGGTCTGGTAGTGGAAATTCTGCAAATAATAGTTCGGGTAGCGCGTTTCGCCATTTTGTGCAGCTTCGCGCACCTCCGCGCCGGCGCGTTGCAAACGGCGCGCATCGACGCGCGGCAGGTCGCGAAAAAACCGCGCCGAATTGCGCAGCGCCGACAACGCCTTGCCCACTCCCACTTCGTTCGGCGCGGGGTAGAGCCCGGCTTCGATATTGGCGCGGTCCTTGGCGAATAGATCCAGAAACGCCGCGCGAATGGAAGCTGGATCGCCCTCGGGCGCTTGCGGCTGGAATTGCGGCTCGCCGGGGCGGTTGAACGGCCCGGAAATACGCCGCGCCAACAAATATTGCCCCATGTACCAGGCAACCCGCGCGCCCTGAGCGGCGGCGTAGCGCACGCGGGAAAGATCGCGCTTGAAATTAAGCTCGCGCTTCATGTGGCAAACATAGCCCGCGCCGCGCTTGCGCGCCAGAGTTTAGCCATATCCCGCAGTGTCGCATGACGCTTTACACCCACCTCCGCGTCACAAATCGCGCCACGCCTTGTGCGCACCGATGCTTGCGGCTGCGTAAACGCCGCGCGCGACCGCGCGCGCAAGGCAATCGGCGGCCAGCGCGCCGAAGCGGGCGATGGCGAGCGGGCGCGGCTCGGGCGATCGCGCTTTTGCGCGGTCGCGAGCGCGAACACGACGTCGCCGTCGAACGGGGCAAACACCGGGCGGATCGCGCGCGCCAGGCCGGCGCTGGCCATTTGCGCGACGCGCTTGGCTTCGCGGGCGTGAGATCGGCATCGACGGCGACGCAGGCGATCGTGGTGTTGGCGCGCGGCGCGGGATTGAGTTTGGCGCCGCCCCAATCCTCGGCGTCGAAGCCGCTGGAATTCGGCGTAACGCCGCCGAACTCGCCGTCGATCTCGAAAGCGTGCGCCCAGAACGCGCGCTGGCCCGGCATCGTCGCCGAGCCCCAGCAATTCACGCACGCCAAGCGCCGCGATGGTGAAGCCGTCGGCGGTGACGATGCTGGCGCTGCCCTGCCCGCCTTTCAGCGCGCCGGCGCAGCGCGCCCAGGCCCGCGCCGGCATTGCCCAGCGGCACAACGCCGCCGCGCGCCTTGTACGCGGCGCGCCCGAGCGCGGCATAAGGCGGCGCCTCGCCCCAAGTTCTTGTCGCCGCCATTGGCGAGATCGTAGAGGATCGCCGCCGGCACAACCGGCGAGCGCGGCACGCCGGGCATATCCATCAGCGCAAAACCCCTTGCCCTCCGCGCCCATCGCCGCGGCGACGCCGTCGGCGGCGGCGAGCCCGTAGACCGAGCCGCCCGCCAGCACGATTGCGTCCACCGCGTCGACCAGGTTTTCCGGCGCCAGCGCATCGGTTTCGCGCGTGCCGGGGCCGCCGCCGCGCACATCGACGCCGCACACGGCGCGTGATCGGGAACGATCACGGTTACGCCGGTCAGCGCCGCTTGGTCCTCGGCGCAGCCTATGGACAAACCGGCGACATCAATCAAAGAATTGCTTGGGCCCGGACGCGCCATGGCGAGTCTTTCACAGTTCGACGACCTGCCCTCGTAGGAAGCGTTCGCATGTTTGACAAGCTCAAGTTTGGCCAACGAACAAAAGCCGTGCGCGTTGTCGCCATGCTGGCGGCGCTTGGGCTCGTTGCGCTTGCTGCCTGCGCCACAGCCAACACCGCACAAGCGCCGCCAACGCAAGGTGAAGCCATGGTCAGCGCCGCCAATCCACACGCGGTGGAGGCGGCGCTGGAAATGCTGCGCGCCGGCGGCTCCGCCGTGGACGCGGCGATCGCGGCGGAATTGGTGCTGGGTCTGGTCGAGCCGCAATCGTCGGGCATCGGCGGCGGCGGCTTCTCTGCTGACCTATGACGCGGCCAGCGAAGCACATTGTCGCCTATGACGGCCGCGAAGTGCGCGCCGGCGGGCGCAACGCCAAACATGTTCCTCGACGCGCGCGGCCAGCCGATGCCCGTTTGCCGACGCGCAAGCCAGCGGCCGCTCCATCGGCGCGCCGCTGCTGGTGGCGATGCTGAAGCTCGCGCATGACGATCACGGCCGCCTGCCCTGGGCGCGTCTGTTCGAGCCGGCGATCACGCTTGGCGGAAAACGGCTTTGCGATTTCGCCGCGCTTGGCGCGCTTCATCGCCTCGCTGGCGCAGCGCGGGCGTTGCGCGCCGACTTCCAGACCCGCGCCTATTTTTTCGACCGCGCCGGAGCGCCGCTCGGCCGCAGGCGCGCTGCTGCGCAATCCCGATTACGCCGCCAGCTTGCGCGCCATCGCCGAGCACGGCCCGCGCGCCATGCGCGAGGGGCCGATCGCCGAGGCCATCGTCGCCGCCGCGCAGCGGCCGCCGCGCGCGGGAACGCTGACGCCTGGCGGATCTGCAAGCAGCGCAGCCGCGCAGAGCTGGAGCCGGTGTGCGGCAGGTTCCGCCTCTACCGCGTCTGCACCGGCGCCGCGCCAACCTCCGGCAACGCGGTCATCGCCATTTTGGGCCTGTACGAACGCGCGCGGCCGCGCCCGGCGGCGCTGCCAATCCCGACGATTGGGCGGCGTTCCTGTGGGCCAGCCGCCTCGCTTATGCCGACCGCGACCATTACATGGCCGACGACAAATTCGCGCCAGTGCCCACGCGAGAACTGATCGCCCCCGCTTATCTCGATCAGCGCGCGCGGCTGATCGATCTGGCGCATGCGCCGACGCGCAGTTGATGCCGGCGCGCCCGCGGGCGAGGAATTGTATCAGCGCTGGGGCCGCGAATTGAGCGAGGACCATGGCACCACGCATGTTTCCGTGGTCGATTGCTGGGGCAACGCGGTTGCGCTCACCGCCACGGTGGAAAGCGTGTTCGGCTCGCAGCGCATGGCGGCGGGATTTTTGCTCAACAACCAGCTCACGGATTTTTCGTTTTCGCCGAGCTTGAACGGGCGCCCGCTCGCGAACGCGGCGGCGCCGGGCAAACGCCCGCGCTCCTCGATGGCGCCGACCATCGTCACCGATCGCGACGGCGAATTGGCGCTGGTGATCGGCTCGCCCGGCGGCTCGGCGATCATCGGCTATGTCGCACGCGCGACCATCGGCATTTTCGACTGGAACCAATCGGTGGAGCAAGCCATCGCCACCGGCAACGCCACCGCCCGCATCTCGCCCGCGCGCATCGAAGCGCCGCGCATGCCGGAGGGTATTATCCCGGCGCTGGTTGCGCGCGGCTGGCAAGTGCAGGAAAGCGCCAGCGAGGAAAGCGGCCTGCATGCGATCCGCGTGACCCCCGCCGGGCTTGAAGGCAGCGCCGACCCAAGACGCGAGGGCGCCGTCGGCACGTTGGCGGCGCCAATTCCCTAATAAGCGTGTGCGCTCAGCGCGTGCGCGCGATCGCGGTCGTGAACAGGCTGTGCGGCGAGCGCCAGTCGAGGCGCACACGCCGATGTGCGATCAGCCAGCGGCCGCCATCCCTGGCGAAGACATCGAGATAATAGCCGGCGTGATCGGGGCCGATGTCGGTGTAGGCCGCCCAATAGGTGCGCGCCTTGGCCGCGTCCGGCGCGGTGAATTCGATCACAGAGGTGGAAAGATGGTGTCGCACGAAGCTGGCATGGCGCGCGGCGGACCCGCCCTCGGGGCGATTGCGCCAGCGCTCCATCCAGTCGCGGATTTCCGCTTTGCCATTGTAGCGAAAAGCATCGGCCTCCCCCACGCCGTCCAATTCGAGCACCGCGTCTTCGGTGAACAAAGCCGCGAACTCGTCCACGCGCAAGCGATCGCCGGCCATTGTGTAATTGGCGATCGTGCAGCGAATAGTTTCGCGGGCGATGAGCTCCTCGACATCCATGCTAACCCACCATCACGCCGCCGGCATCGACATTGACCGATTGGCCGGTGATGGTGCGCGCCGCGTCCGAGGCCAAAAACAGCGCGAGATTGGCGACATCCTCGGGCGTGCTGACTTGCTTGAGCGCCATGTCTCGGAGCGAGGCCAGGCGCTGCTCTTCGTAAGAGATGCCGTTCTCCTTGGCGGTGCGCTCGATCCAGCCCTTCAGCAAATCCGTCTCGATTTGCCCCGGAACCACACAATTGCAACGGATCCCGTAGCCGCCAACTTCCTGGGCAATCACTTTGGTCAAGGCGCGCAACGCCGCCTTGGCCGCGCAATAATGGCTCTTGCGCGGCAAGCCGATCCATCCCGCGGTCGATGAAAAATTTATAATGACGCCGGATTTTCGCTCCAGCATCGAGCGGCGCAGCACTTCCCGGCTGCACAACATCGCCGCGGTGAGATCGACTGCGAGCGTCGAATTCCAATTCTCCAGCGTCTGCTCCCAGATGAATTTATCCGAGCCCGGGATGGCCGCGTTATTCATCATGATGTCGACCTTGCCCCATTTGCTCATGGCGACCTCGACCATGGCGGCGACATCTTCTTCCCGGGTCACGTCGGCGCGCACGGCCAGCGCCGCTTCGCCAATGCCGGCGGCCTCCGCTTCGACCAACTCGATGCGCCGCGCCGCCATCAAAACCTTCGCGCCCTCATCGGCCAGCATCTTGGACATGATCGGGCCAAGCCCGGTGCTGGCGCCGGTGACAATGGCGATTTTGCCTGTAAATCTGCTCATCCGCGAAGCGCCTTGCGCATGGTGTTGTGAGAATCGGCCGAACCGTCGAGCGCCCGGTTAAAGCGCTCCGCGATGCGCCAGCCATCGGGCGTGCGCGCCAAAATCCAATGATTGATCGCGGCGCGCCATAGATACCAGCGCTCGCCTTCCTTCAGCACGACGTAGGAATAACCCACCGCCTCGGCGCCATCGCCGTTGACGACGATGCGCGGCGTGGCGGTGAGGTGCGAGCAGCCGGTATCGACCAGCCCCTTGTGCCCGTCGCTCTCGTACATCGCCGCAAGTTCATGCGGCGCTTGCATGCGCGCGCCGCCGCTCATGCCGCCGCTGAAATTGTAGCCGCCGCCCGCGGCCCAAAGCGCCGCTGCCGCCGCGCTCTCGCCGCTGTCGACCGCCGGACCGTAGGTATTGAGCAGATTGAGGATCGCCAATTGATCCTCCGCCGCGCGCAACCGCTGTTCCAGCGCGCTTAGCCGCTCTTCGACGCCCATGTATCATTCTCCCCCGGCTTGAAGGTCGCGCCGGGTGTCGCGCCCGACGCGGTTTTGAGATCGTAACCGATCTTGTCGCGGCCGTCTTCAAGCTGGACGCCGAGCGCCGCTATGGCCCATGCTGTCATCACGTAAGAACCGATGGTGAAAACCAGATCGATCAATTGATGCCGATCGAAATAGCGCGAGAGCGCCTTCCAGGTTTTGTTGGAGACCCGGTTTTTTTTCTTCAACTCGTCGCAAATGCTCAGGATGCTGCGATCATGCTCGTCCCAATTGGCGGCCGCCGGCCCCTCCTTGATGGCGGCGATTTCTTCCAGCGTCATGCCGATATTGAGCGCGTAGCCGACATGATAATGCCATTCGTAATCGGATCTCACCAACCAGGAAATGCGCAAAATGATCAATTCCTTGGCGCGCTGCGAGAGGGTCGAATTGATCAGCAAATGCTTGCCAAAATTGTTGTACGCCATGGCCAGGGCCGGGTGATTGGCGAGCACCATCATGATGTTGGTTTTCGAGCCGTTCTCCCAAGCGTCCGGCTCGCCCCAAAAGGCGAACACTTCGCGCGCCGCATCGGTCCATTCCTTGCGCGGCAACGGCAAGATGCGGGGTTTTATGTCAGGCATTGGGTTCGGCTCCGGTTTTGCGCCGATGTTCAACCCCGGCGGCGGCAAAGTGTCTAGGGATAGATCCCAATGCTTGTGCAATATCGCCGTGCTGTCGCGCTGCGCCCTAGCCCGCCGGCAGCACGATCAGAAAAGTCGAGCCTTCCGCGCCTGTGCGGGTGAGGGAAAGCTCGCCGCCCATGGCGCGGGTGAGTTCGCGGGCAATGGCAAGGCCGAGGCCCGCGCCGCCCGCCTCGGGCGCCGCCGACACAAACGGCTCGAACAGGCGTGCGCGCAGATTTTCGCGCACGCCCGGGCCGTGATCGATGATTTCGATCTGGCAGCGCCCTTCATCGCGCTGGCCGCGAACCACCAATTCCATATGCTTACGCTGATGACCTTGCATGGCCTGCGCGGCGTTGCGGATCAGATTGACCAGAATGCGGTGCAAATGTTCGTCGTCAGCTATGCACGCCAGGCCCGCCTCGATTGCGCAGCGATACTCCACCGGGCCGAAGCCGATCAACGCATCGGCCGCCGCTTCCTCGACCGCGTCGGCGACGTCGAGTTTTCGCAAGCTTGGCGGTGTTTCATCGGCGCGGCCATATTTGAGCGTTGAGGTGGCAAGCCCAGCGGCGCGGGCGATGGTGCGTTCGAGCCTTGGCGCGAGTTGGCGCACGGCGGGGTCTTCCGAACCGGTCAGGCGGTCAGCGACCAATTGCGCGGTTGCAAGCATATTGCGCAGATCATGACCGATGCGCGCCACCGCCGCGCCCAGAGCGGCCAGCCTTTCGTTTTGTCTGAGCGCATTGCGCACCTGTTCGGCCATGTCGGCGGCGGCGCGCTGGGCGCGGCCGATCTCATCGCCGCGGGCGCTGCGCGGAAAGGCGATGGACACGTCCTCCGGCCGGTCGCGGAAGCGCTCTATGGCGCGCGTCAGATCGCGCATCGGCCGCACGAACGCCGCCGTCAACGCCGCGTACATCAGCGCGCCGGCCGCCATCAGGATCAGCAACGACACCCGCGCAAAGCGTCCCGCGAACCTCGCCACCGCGCGCTTCAGCGGCGCTTCGCTGAGCACGATTTCGATGAAATCGCCGTTCTCGAAGCGCGGCCGCGCCAGCACGCGCAGCACCCGGCCCGCGCGGCGCGAGCATGGTCTCCATCGCCCAACTGAAGCGTTGCATGGGGGCAGCGCCGCGATAATCGTAAACGACCAGCGGCGCGTCGATGGGCGCGTCGGGATCTTCCAGCAGCAGAACGCGCTCGCCGTCGCGCTGCAAGGCGGCGCGCTGCACGCCGGCATTGGACAACAATTGGTCGCGCAGCGATTGGGCCATCTCCTGTTCCGGCGCGGCCTCCAGCGCCAGCGCCGCCACCTGGGCGAGGTTCATGCGCTCGCGCAGCCAGTTTTCATGGAAGCCTGCCAAGGCGGGGGCGAACACCAACATCTCCCCCGCCAGCACCGCCAACGCGGTCAGCGCCAAAAGCCGCCCCGCCAAGCTGGCCGCAAACGCCCGCGCCCACGCCAATGGGGCGAACTTTGCTGGCGAAGGGCTGGGCAAGGTCATGGCCGCAGGACTAACAGGTTTAAGCCCACCCAACCGCCGCCGCCCCGGCGTCGCTTATCTTGACGCCCTTCCCCCCCTGGGGTAAGCCCCGCGCCTTCCTTATCCGAGCATCGAGGCCTGTCGTGAGCACTAAGCGGACTTTCCAGCCAAGCCGGCTCGTACGTGCGCGCCGCCACGGCTTCCGCGCCCGCATGGCCACCAAGGGCGGCCAAAAGGTGCTGTCGCGCCGCCGCGCCAAGGGCCGCAAGCGGCTTTCGGCCTGACGGCGGCCGCTCTGGAAATCATCCTGCAACGCCTGACCAAACGCGCGCAATTCCTGTTCGTGCGCGATGGCGCGCGCGCGGGGCGGCCTAATGTAGTGGTTGAAGCCCGGCGGCGCTCCGTGGGGGGCGTCGTTGGATTTGGCGTAACCGCCAGCAAAAAGGTCGGCGGCGCCGTGGTCCGCAACCGGGCCAAGCGGCGTCTGCGCGAGGCGGCGCGGCGCACATTGCCCGAACTTGGCGTGGCCGGCGTCGATTATGTGCTGGTGGCGCGACTTCAAACCGCAAAGGCCCCCTGGGCGGCCTTGCTTGACGATGTTGGAAACGCGCTGATAAGGCTCCGCGCCGATCTGGAAAACCCTGCGCCGCGCGCAAGAAAACCCACCAAAAATAACCGAAAGCGAATAGGCAGATGCAAAACACCGGCGGCCCGGCCCCTGGCGAAATGCGCAACATCATCATCGCCATCGCCCTGTCGGCGGCGATTTTGTTCGGCTTCGAAGCCCTCTACGGCGCCCCGCAGCGAGCCAAGATGGCCGAACAACAGCGCGCGCAAGCCGAGGAGCAAACGCAAACCGCTGAAGCGCCCCCCGCCCCAGCCCCTTCGCAAGCCCCGCTTACGCGTGAGCAAGCGCTCAATGCCGGCGCCCGGGTGACGATCGACAGCAGCGCCATCGACGGTTCGATCTCATTGCAGGGCGCGCGCATCGATGACTTGAATCTACGCGGCTATTACCGCCAGCTTGAACCCGAAAGCGGCGAGGTGACGCTGCTATCGCCGATGGTGGCCGATTTCGGCCATGACGCCTTCTTCGGCTGGGAAGTGCAAACCGGATCCGATGTCGCCACGCTCGCCGATGTCGCCACCACCTGGAGCGCGCCCGAGGGCGCGCGTCTCACCCCCGCCACGCCGCTCATCCTGACGCTTTCGGCCGGACCGAACCTCAGCATCGAACGCACCATCGCCATCGACGAGCATTACATGTTCACCATCACCGACGTGGTGAACAACAGAAGCGACGCAGCGCTTTCGGTGCGCCCGTTCGGCGTGGTGCGCCAGCACGGCGCTTCGCAAGATTACCGGGAAAACCCCACCGTGTTCCAAGGCCTGATCGGCGCCTTTGGCCCCAATAACAGCCTGCAGCAATCGAGCTTCAAGGCCGCCCAGAAACATGCTCGCCAGCGCACCGATGGGCGCGTCGGCGAAGACGAGCGCATCGAGGAGCAGCAGGGCCAGGGCGGCTGGTTCGGCATTACCGATCACTATTGGCTCGCCGCCATTGTGCCCGACCAGGGCGAGCGCGTGTCAGCCTATTTCGACAGCCGCAGCGAAAACAACACCAACGATTATCGCGCCGCCTATCGCGGCCAATGGCGCGATGCGCCCGCGGGCGGCTCAGTGACATATACGCAGCGGTTTTTCGCTGGCGCCAAGCGGGTTGCGCTGTTGCGGGAGTATCAGAGCGAACTCAGCGTTCCGCGCTTCGACAACGCCGTCGATTGGGACCAGAATCTCTGGTTTCTGACGCGGCCGTTTTTCCTTTGGTTGCTGCAGCCGCTGGCGAATTTGTTCGCCGCCTGGGGCATCGGCATCAATTTCGCGCTGGCGATCGTGGCGTCGACCGTGGTCATCAAGGCCATGCTGTTTCCGCTCGTCTACCAATCCTACAAGTCGATGGCGCGGATGCGGGCGATACTGCCGAAGCAGAAAGAAATTCAGGAGCAATACGCCGCCGACAAACAGCGCCAGCAGCAGGAAATCCTGAAGCTTTATCAAACCGAGAAAGTGAACCCGATTTCGGGCTGCATTCCGAATTGTTGACAATTCCGGTGTTCTTTGCGCTTTATAAGACGTTGTCGGTAACCATCGAGATGCGCCATGCGCCTTTCGTCGGCTGGATCCAGGACCTCTCGGCCAAGGAACCGCTGTCGATATTCAACCTGTTCGGCCTGCTGCCCCTGGTGGGATTTGATTTTCATTCGATCCCGTTTCTGGGGCCGCTGATCCCGAGCATTGGCGTGCTGGCCCTCTTGTACGGCGTATCCATGTGGGCGCTGCAATCGATGTCGCCGCCGGCGACCGATCCGGTGCAGGCGCAAGTTTTCGCCTTCATGCCGGTGATCTTCACCGTCATGTTCGCGGGCTTCCCCTCAGGGCTGGTGATCTACTGGCTCTGGTCGAACGTCATCACAATCGGCCAGCAATATTTGATCATGCGCCACCAAGGCGTGGAAACCGAATGGGACAAATTCCTCGCCAAGCGTTTTCCGAAGAAACCCCGCGATTAGCGCGTAGCTCGCGCCTTTCAGATTGGAGCGAACCCCTCCCCTAATAGGGGAGGGGGCGTTTCAACCTGTACGCATCGTGCGCTTTAGTCGCGTTACGACCCACGCGCCACCGCGCCGTCTTTCATCACCGCGACGACGCTTGTGTACAACAAATCGATGTCGGCCAAGCGGATCGCCGGCTACCGCGATCATATCGGCGCGGCGGCCGGGCTGGAGCGAGCCGAGCTCGCCCTCGCGCCCAAGCAGCCGCGCTGATTGATGGTGGCCGACTGGATCGCCTGCATCGGCGTCATGCCATAGCGCACCATGTAAGCGAATTGGCGCGCGTTCTGCCCGTGCGGATAGACGCCAGAATCGGTGCCGAAGGCGATGTTGCACGCCCGCGCGCGCCGCGCGCCTGAAGCCTTCGCGCTGGATGTCGGTGGTTCCGGTATTCTTGCGCAGGATTTCCGCGCGGCCAGCCGTCGCGGCGGCCGATTTCGTCGATGTAGTCGCCATTGTAGATGTCGGCGACCAGATAGGTTCCATGCCTGCGCATCAAGCGCAATGCCTTCGTCGTCGAGGTAAGAGCCGTGCTCGATCGAGCGCACGCCGGCGCGCACGGCGCGGCTTGATGCCCTCGGCGCCGTGCGCGTGCGCGGCCACGAAAGTTCCGCGCGCGGCGGCTTCCTCGACCGCGGCGCGGATTTCCGCCTCGGTGTACTCGGACGCCGCTGGTTGGTGCCGGCGGTGAGCACCGCGCCGGTGGCGATGATCTTGATGAAGTCGGCGCCGCCGCCGAGCAATTCGCGCACGCGCTGGCGCACTTGCGCCTCGTCGTCGGCCACGCCGCGGCGCATCTCCGCGGGCACTGATCGCGTCGGGCGCGAGGCCCGTGACTTCGCCGCCGCCGCCCGTGACCGTTACATAAGCGCCCGCGACCAGCATGCGCGGACCCTCCACTTCGCCCGCTTCTATGGCCTCGCGCAGCGCCACGTCGGTGAAGGCGCGGTAGGCGCCGACATCGCGCACCGTGGTGAAGCCTGCACGCAGCGTCGCGCGCGCATTGGCCGCGCCAATCAGCGCATCGCGCGCGCGCTGAACTCAAAAGCGGCGCGGCGACATTGGAGGATTGGATATCGCCGACCAGGTGCGTGTGCATGTCCATGAGACCGGGGAGCACGGTATAGGCCGACCAATCGATCAGCGCCGGCCCGCCCGGCTGCGGCGTAAACGGGGCCGACCGCGACGATGGCGCCCATCCTCGATGCGGATCAACTGATCGGCGAGCACGCGCCCCTCGACGACGTCGATCAACCGCCCCGCGCGAACCAATACCGCCTCGGCCGCGGCAGCCGGCGCGCCGAGGCACAAAATCGCCGCGCACAGCGCCGTCGCCAGACGCATCCATTTGTTCATGTAAGCCTCCTTATTTCCGCAACGGCTTTTTCGCGGTTTTTTTCACCGGCGGCGCGGCCAGCGGTTCAGGCCATTTGACGATGCGTTTCATCAGGCCGGAAATTTTGAGCCGACCTTCGGGGCGGGTCTTGCCGCGCACCGAAACTTTGGCGAGGTGCACTGTATTGCGGCTTCCCGAAACCAGCGGGTGCCACCAATAAAGGTCGCGCCCTTCAGAAATCAGGCGATAGCCGCAGGTTTTCGGCAACCAGTCGAGCTTGGGCACGTTCTTCGGCGTCAATTTCACGCAATCGGGGACGCGTTTTTTGCGGTTGGCGTAATCGCCGCAGCCGCACGCCTTGGAATCGAACAGCTTGCAGGCGACATCGGTGAGATGCAGCTCCTTGGTGTCGGTATCCTCGAGGCTAATGACGCAACATTTGCCGCAGCCGTCGCACAGGCTCTCCCATTCGGCCTCGCTCATCTGCGCCAGCGTTTTGGTTTTCCAGAAGGGTTCGCTCATCGCTCCAACGCTCCCACGATTTCCACGTGCGGGCTCCAGCGGAATTGATCCACCGGGGTAATCGCCGTGAGCTTGAAAACCGTACTCAACCAGGATTTTCAAATCGCGCGCGAAACTGGTCGGATCGCACGACACATAGGCCAGCTTGCGGATCGGCGCGCGCCCGATCTGCTCGGCCTGCAGCCGCGCGCCCGAGCGCGGCGGATCGATCACGGCGCCGTCGAATTTTTTCATTTCCGAAGCTCGACAGCGGCGTGCGCAGCAAGTCGCGGCGGAGCACTGTTACTTGCTTGAGCGCCCCGCCGGCCCCGTCAGCGGCGCGCTTGAGTGCGGCCAGCATCGCCGCATCGCCCTCGGCCGCGGTCACGACTGCGAATTCAGCCAGTCGGAGCGCGAACGTGCCGATGCCGGAAAACAGATCGATCACCCGCGCCGAACCAGCCAGCGCGTCCAACACGAGCCGCGCCAGCGCTTCCTCGCCCTCGCGCGGTCGGTTGCAGGAAAGCGCCCGGCGGCGGTTCGACCAGCGCCCTGCCCATGCGCAATTGCGGCTTGGCGCGCTCGATTACGGGCTCGCCGTCCATCGAAAGCCGCGCCAGAGCCAAGCCATCGGCCGCCGCACTGAGCGCCTCCAACGCCGCGCGGTGGAGCGCCTGCGCCCTGCCCGCGCCCTTGATGGCGACATCGACGCCGGCCTCGGTGAGCAAGCAATGCAAGGTGATTTCACCGCGCTGCGGCAGCACCAGTTCAGCCAGCGGCGCCAACCGCAGCGCCACCGCCTCGAGAGCGGGCGCAAGCGCCGGGCAAGCGCCGATCGGCGTCAGCCGCGCGCCGCCGCGTTCGATGAAACCGATGCGCACCTGGCCGTTCTGCCGCGCGCCATGGAATGCCGCGCGCCGCCGCCCCGCGCCCCAAGCCGGCACAATCGGCGCCACCAAAGCTCCGCCAAGCCCGCGCCGCTCAAGCGCTTGCACGATTTGCTCGCGCTTCCAGGCGAGATAGGCGTCTTCGCGCCAATGCTGTAATTGGCAACCGCCGCAGCTGCCGAAATGCCGGCAAGGCGGCGCCTGACGCTCGGGGCTGGGCGCCAAAATCGAATCCAATTCAGCGCGGTCGCCCATCAGTCGCGCCAGCACACGCTCGCCCGGCAATGCGTAGGGTATGTAAACCGGGCCAGTTTCGCCGGCCGCGATCGCATCGCCTCGCGCGCCCATGGCGGCGATTGCCAATTCGCGCGCCGCAGACGCGGCCGGCAAGCCCGCCCTGGACCCGCCGCGAGGGGATTTTACCCCCGGGGCCGGCCTTGGATGTCGATGTGGGCGCTTCATGTGGCGTTCAGGTTCGATCTGTTGATATCGGCACAGACAGACAGGAGCAGGTCATGCGAGGTCAAGCACTCATCGTTGCCGCGGCGGCCTTTGTCGCCTTCGCCCAGCCGGCGGCGGCGCAGCAATACCGCGACTACCACGACGACCACGTGGCCAACCAGGAGCAATGCCAGCGCGCGCGCAACGGCAACACCGCCGCCGGGGCGGTCTTCGGTGGCTTGCTCGGCGCTATCTTGGGCAGCCAGGTCTCCGGCAGCGGCCATCGCGGTGACGGCAGCGTTGTCGGCGGCGTGGTTGGCGCGGCGACCGGCGCGGCTATCGCCAACAGCAATTCGCGCTGCGCGCAAACCGCCCAAGGCGGATATGATCCCTATGGCGAACGGTATCCTGGTCCGCCCGAAAAATACGGCGAACTCGAAGGCGGCCCGGACGATTCCGCTTACGCCCGCGATTATGGCCGCGACTACGACCGCAGCTTTCGCCGTGGGCATAGGCAGCGCGAAGCGTGCAGAATGGGACAAATAATAACCCGCGATCCCTATGGACGCGAGCGCCGCGAAGATGTCATGATGTGCCAAGGCCGAGACGGCGCCTGGCGCGCCCAAGGCTGACTATCCTCTCCTCCTAGAAACTAGCCCCGGTCAAAAGCCGGGGCGATTTGTTTGCGCGCGGCCCGCGGAGCGCAACAAGTGCGGGCGCTTCGCCCGTTCGCGGGAGAAGGTGGCGCGCAGCGCCGGTTGAGGGGTGGGCTCGCGTTACACTTGCCGTTGCACCAGCCTCCTCATCCGGCCTTCGGCCACCTTCTCCTCCGCAGGAGGAGAAGGGATTGGGCGTGCATCATCTTCGCAAATGCGCCAGCATTTCGAGATTGCCGTCGCCGCCGCGGATCGGTGAATTGATGCTGGCGAGGCGCTCAAAACCGGCAAGACCCTCGAGCCCTTGCAGCGCCGTTTGCGCCGCCGCGCGGGCGATCGCCTCGGCCAGTACGCCGCCACCGCCGGGCCCAGCTTCGAATTGCGGTTTGATCAGCACAATGAGATCGGCGCGCGGGGCGGCGAGCGATAATGGAATCGCCAGCACTTTCACCGCGCCGATGAAACTGGCGTCGCACACGATCAGCGTCGGCGTTTCCGGCATCAAGGTGCGAGTCAGCGCCCGCGCATCGGTGCGCTCCAGGCTCGCCACGCGCGGATCGCCGCGCAGGCTGGCGTGCAATTGGCCATGCCCTACGTCCACCGCGTAGACGCGCGCCGCCCCGCGCGCGAGCAGCACTTGGGTGAAGCCGCCGGTGGACGCGCCGACGTCAAGGCAAATGCGCGCGTCAGCGGCCACGCCGAACACGTCCAGCGCATGCGCGAGCTTTACGCCGCCGCGCGACACCCAGGGGTGGGGCGCGGTGACATGCAGTTCGGCATCCTCGGCCAGCAAGTCTGAGGGTTTGGCGACGAGCATCCCGTCCGCCACGCACCCCGCCCGCGTCAATCGCGGCGCGGGCCTTGGCGCGGCTCTCGGCCAAGCCCCGGGCGAGCAGCAAAACATCGGCGCGCATGCGAGGCATGGCCTGCTTTCCTCCACCTTTCCACTTGCGCGGCGCCGGCCGCCCCGGCAAGTCTGGCGCCAGCTTTTATAGGGGTCGAACCAATGTCACATGACATCTCACGCCGCACGCTGGTCGCCAGCGCCGCCGCCGTATCCGGCGCGCTCGCCGCTGGCGCTTGCAGCCAGAGCGCGCGCCGCTGGCGACGCGCTTGGCGATCTGGACGCCACCGGCATCGCCGCCGCCATTCGCGCCGGCGAGATCAGCGCGCCCGAAGCGCTCGAAGCGGCCATCGCCCGCGCCGAAGCGGTCAACCCGCAACTGAACTTCATGGCGTCGCCCGCCTACGAATACGGCCGCGCCCGCGCAGCGCGAGCCGCTCAGCGGGCCGTTCGCCGGGGTGCCGACCTTGATCAAGGATTTGATGCCGGTCACCGGTTTGCCGGTGCGCTATGGCTCCCGCGCCTTCGCCAACAATATCGCCGCCGAACAGCCGCCTTATATGGACGCGCTATTGGCTGCGGGCCTGGTGCCGTTCGGCAAATCCACGACGCCCGAGTTCGGCCTCACCGCCACCACAGAACCGCTGCTGGGCGGGCCGACAAAAAATCCATGGGACGTGACGCGCTCCTGCGGCGGCTCGTCCGGCGGCGCGGCGGTTGCGGTGGCGGCGCGGGTCGTGCCGATCGCCCATGCGAGCGATGGCGGCGGCTCGATCCGCATCCCCGCTTCGTGCAATGGCTTGTTCGGGCTTAAAGCCATCGCGCGGTCGCAATTTCTCGCAAGGGCGCGTTGAAACTGGCATGTCGATCTCGGTGTCGGGCTGCGTCAGCCGCAGCGTGCGCGACACCGCCGCGTGGCTGAGCGTCACCGAACAGAGCGGCGCGGACGCGGCGTTCGCGCCGGTCGGCATGGTCAGCGCGCCAAGCACGCAGCGCTTGCGCATACTCGTTACAATCCCCGACGCGCTCGGGCGCGAGCCGGACCCTGAAGTGCGCGCCGCCACTGAAGCCGCAGCGGAGCTTTGCCGTGGGCTCGGCCACATGTCAGCGAAGGCCGCCCGGCCATCAATGGCGAGCAATTCACCGACGACTTCATCCTGCTGTGGGCGGCAAGCGCGGCGGAAGTTGTCGCGCTGGTGACGGCTGCGGCGCCAGGCGCGCCGCTGGATCAATTGCTGGAACCGCTGACGCTCGGGTCTCGCGGAACATTTCCGCGCCAAGGGCGGCGAACGCGCTCTGGGAGCGGCGATCGGCGCGCCTGCACCAAGTCGAAGCGCAATATGCCGAGATTTTCGCCGAGCGCCGACGTGCTGCTGACGCCGGTGCTGGCCAAACCGCCGCCGCTGCTGGGCGAAATCGCGCCCAGCTTGGGCATGGAGGGGTTCGCCCGCGTGGCCGAATATGCCAGCTACACGCCGCTGCAGAATGTCGCCGGTGCGCCGGCCATGAGCGTGCCGCTCGGCTGGTCGGCTGCGGGCCTGCCGATCGGCGCCCATTTCTCCGCCGCCAAGGGACAGGAAAAGCGCCTGCTGGAACTCGCCTACGAACTTGAGCAGGCCCAGCCCTGGGCCGGCCGCGTCCCCGCCGTGCACGCCGGCTGATGCTCCACACTCCCGCCCATTTTTCCAGCTACGCGCGCGCCATGAATTTCAACCGCCTCTGCTTTGTTTGGTCTGCTCGCGGCATGCCTTGCCGCGCCCGCGCTCGCGCAACCGGCGACGCCGCCGGCGCAACCCCAACTTGGCGGCGAGGAATGGTATCGCGGCCAATTGGTCGAACTCTCCGAAGTGCTGGGCGGCTCACACTATCTGCGCATTCTTTGCGACGGTCGCGGCGACCAACGCTGGCGCGATTACATGCGCGGCGTGATCGAGCGCGAACCGGAACACAACGCACTGCTGGTCGAAGGCTTCAACCGCGGCTATCGCGACGAGGAAGCGCGCTTTCCCGAGTGCGACGCCACCACCCGCCAGATGGAGGCCGAGCTGCGCGCCCGCGGCCTGCGCGTCGCGCAAGGTCTAAGCGCTCGCCACGCGGATTAAAAATGAACACTGACCACCCCTCCCCGGATTCGCGAAGCGAAGTCCGGGGCCCGTAAGCGCGAACGGCTGGCGTTTATGGGCCCCGGACTGAATGCTGCGCATTCATCCGGGGATGGGTGGGGGTTGTGTTTACGCGGCGCATATTCATCGCCGCGCCCAAACCTGCTCCAGCCATGCGCGCGGCGGCGCGTCTGGCGCGGGCGCGCCGGCGCGAGCCAAGAACAAGTGGCGTGCGATTTCAGCTTGTCTCTCGATGTTGTACTCAACCAGCCTGGCCAATGGGCTGGCTGCATAAGCGTAGGCGCCGCGGCCCAGAGCCGCGAGTTTGGCGAACGCCAAAACCTCTCCGCGCGCCGCCTGCCACGCATGCGCAAGCTCGTGCACGAACCAGCCCTGCTCGCCCAGCGGCGCGTCGGCGAAATCGAGCCGCGCGCGCCAATTCGCATAGACGATGGTACGCCCGAGCGGAACCATGGCGGCAAAACCCAGCTTCGGCGCTTGCAGAATACGCAGTTTCGGCCAGGCGATCTCATCAGCAAAAATCTCGCCAGCCAGCGCGATTTCCCCCGCGCTCAAGCGGCGAACTTGCCAACTCTTCATATGCGCCAGCGCCATCGCAGCGATGTTGCATTTTCATCAACTTGGGTAAATCCTGACATCCATGGCCGCGTATTTTGAAATATTGGTTGGCAGGATCGAGACCTTGGCGCTCGACGCCGTGGTCAACGCCGCCAACCGACAGCTTGTTCCAGGCTCTGGCGTTGATGGCGCGCTGCGCGCCGCCGCCGGCCCGGAATTGACGCGCCATACCGATAACCTCGCGGCACTCGAGGTCGGCGGCGCCGTGCTCAGCCCCGGCTTCAACGCGCCAGCGCGCCACATCATCCACACCGCCGCCCCGATCTGGACCGCGCCCGGCGGCCAGGGCGATAAGGTGGCGGGCCTGGCGCGCTGTTACATGGAATGCATCAAGCTCGCCAGCGAACAGGGTTTCAAATCGATCGCCTTTCCCTGCCTGGGAGCGGGCAATTATGGTTGGCCGCGCGGCTTTGCCTGCGCCATCGCCATCGCCGCTTGCGAGGAGGCGCTGCAGCAAGATACAAGCCTGGAACGCGTAATTTTCTGCTGTTTTACCGACGAGGACGCCGAATTGTACCGAAAGGGCCTCGCGGATTGACGCGCCGCCGCTCTGTCCCGAATTGAAACGATTGCAGCGGATACTCTCATAAGCTCACCCCGCCGCGCGGCGGGCCCGGCGCGAGCCCTCGCGCGGGCCGAGAGTTGAGCCCGCTCTAGCACGGATCGCGGCGGCGCGGGGTTTGCGAGCACCGCAGGCGATGACCGGCGAAGAATCCTTCCACCCCGACACCCGCGCGTTGTTGGCCTACGGGCGCGCACTCGCAGGCGCCGGCCCCGCGCCCAGGAAAGGCGGCGCCGACCAGGTGCTCGAACGCCTGTTCGTGATTGAGCGCATGCCGGACGGACGCATGCCGATCCGCACCTTTGGCGCCGATCTGGTCAAAGCCTTTGGCCGCGACCTGCGCGAGCATGATTTCGCGCGCTTCTTTCTGCCGCCGGACCTGGCTTTGCTGATAGCGCTGATCGATGCATGCGCCGCCGCTGGCGAGCCGGCGGTCGCGCGGCTGGTTGCGGAAACCGCCTGCACGCGCACGCTTGGCGCGGAAATCCTGCTGACGCCGCTCAAGGTGGACGCCTACCTCGGCGCCCGCTTCCTCGGCATGTTCCAAACCCTGGGCGGCGAAAATTTCATCGGCGGACGGCCAATCCAGCGCCTGCGCCTAGGCTCGCTCCACCCCCCGCTCGCTAAAGCGCCGGTGGGCATGCGGCTGGTGGTGGTGAACGACTGAGCGGCGCAACGCCGGACCGCCGGCTTCCAGCCGGCATACCAGCATTCAGTCGCACAGGTCTGTTGCAAATTGGCGCGTGCATGCCGGCTGGAAGCCGGCGGTCTGGGGACGGCTCATTCCCTGCGCAAAATTTTATCGACCAGGATGTTCGCCCACCACGCGCTCATGAACGCGGCTTTGACGGCGGCGATATCATAATCCTCGGCCACCCAATCGAGGAAAGGTTTGCCGCTTGATTTCGTCTCGGCGAGATAAGTCGCGAAGAAGAAATCCAGCATGCCGGTCTTGCCCTGTTTGACGTGGAGATATTTCAGCGAAAGCTGCTCGACCGCCTCGCCCATCGGCAGGCCCATTCTCAAATGCTTGTAGAGCACCGCCATCACCCCGGCCCGGTCCGCGCCGGATTTGCAATGCATCAGGGCTGGATATTGGATGGTCTCGAAAACGCGTTTGACCTCGAGCACTTTCTCGCGGCTCGGCGGCTCGCGCGAAAACATGCGCACATCGACCATGGCGAGGCCATGGCGCTCGCAGGCCTCGCGCTCGAGCAGATAATAGCCGGTGTCCGAGGGCCCGCGCAGGTTGAGGATGGTTTTTATCCCCAGTTCGGCATAATCGGCGATCCGCTGCGGCGAGGGCTGGTTGGCGCGGGCCATTATTCCAGGCTCGATCCAATGAAAATTGGAAAACCGCGCCCGCAGGAAGCCATGATCGCCCCAAATCAGGTCAGCTTCGGCCCGCTGGCGCCCCTTCGGGCTGGCGAGGTCGAACCGAGACGGCGCTTCAATCATGATCACAGCATTCCATCGCTGGCGCTGGCGCGCTCGGCCGCCATATAAGCACCTCGCCTCGCTCGCAAACCGGACCCATGCTCAAAACCCTGCTCCACAATCCCATCGTCCAATACCTGCTCGGGCGCGGCTTTGGGCTGTACCTGTTGTTGGTCGCCGCGACCACTCGTTGGCGCAGAATAAACCAGGCCGCCGTGCTGCCGTTCTGGCACGGCGATGGGCGGGCGATCACCTGTTTCTGGCACGGCCGTTTTCCCCAGGCGCATCTGGTCTGGAATTATGGGCGCGGGGCGAGCAAAGCGAAAATGCTGGTGTCGCGCTCGCGCGAGGGGGAAACCATCTCCCACACCGTGCGCACATTGGGGGTTGAGGTGATCAACGGCTCCGCCGCCAAGGGCAAGGAGCAAAAAGGCGGCTTTGAAGCGGTGCGCGACTTGGTGCGCCATATTGACGGCGGCGGCATGATTGGCGTCACCCCAGATGGCCCGCGCGGGCCGCGCATGCGCGCTCGCGTGGGCCCCGTCCACATCGCCAAACTGGCGCAAGCGCCGCTCATGCCGATGGCCTGGTCAACGCGCTGGCGCATCGTGTTTAGTTCCTGGGACCGTTTCATCTTACCTTTGCCGTTCGGCGCCGGCGTGCTGATCTGGGGCGATCCGATCGCCCCGCCCGCCGTGGACGCCGACGATGCGGCTATGGAAGCGACGCGGCTCGAACTGGAACAGGCTCTGAATCGCCTCTCCGCCGAAGCTGACCGCCTCACCGGCCGCGAAATCATCGAACCAGCGCCGGCAAGGCAGTCGCGCACGCGCGCGGCGGCGCCGATCTCTTCGTGAGCATTTCGCCCGCCCTTCTGTTTTACCGCGTTGCAACCAGTTTGCTGCGGCCGCTGGCGGCGCCCTGGCTGCGCGCGCGCGCACGCGGCGGCAAGGAAGAAGCAGCGCGCCTGGGCGAGCGCTACGGCCGCTATCAACAATCCCGCCCTGAAGGGCGGCTCGCGTGGCTGCACGCTGCCAGTGTCGGCGAGGCCGGCGTGGCGCTGCTTCTGATCGAAAACCTGGCGGCGCGCGATGCCGCGCTGTCGTTTGTGCTCAGCACCGGCACGCGCACTTCGGCGGAGTTCATCGCTCGCCGCGCGCCGCCGCGCTGCACCCATGTTTACGCCGCGCTCGACCGCGCCAGCGCCGTGCGCCGTTTCCTGGCGCATTGGCGGCCAGATCTTGGCGTCTTCGTCGAGAGCGAATTGTGGCCGAACCTCATCCTGCAGGCGGAGAAAGCCGCCGTGCCGCTGGCGCTGGTCAATGCGCGCATGAGTCCCGCCTCGCTGCGGCGTTGGACCTCGTGGCGCGCCGCGGGCAAGCGTTTGCTTGGCGCGTTCGCTTACGTTTCCGCCGCCGATGTGCGCACCGGCGCTGCGCTATCGGATTTACGCGGCCGCGAGGTTCCGGTGCTCGGCAATCTGAAACTCGCCGCCGCTCCTCCGCGCATCGACTTAGCGGAGCGCGCCGCGCTGGCCGCGCAAATCGGCGCGCGCCCGCTCTGGCTTGCGGCGTCCACTCACCAGGGCGAGGATCAAATCATTCTCGGCGCCCATGAGCGCCTGCGCGCGATTTATCCCGACGCGCTGCTGGTGCTGGTCCCGCGCCACCCTGAACGCGGCGCGGCGATCGCGGCGCTGGCCGGCGGCGCGCCGCGCCGCGCGCTCGGCGCGAAAATTGGCGATGGGCCGGTTTATGTCGCCGACACGATCGGCGAGCTTGGGCTGTTTTACGATCTCGCCCCGGCGGCGCTGGTGGCTGGGAGCTTGTTGCCGCGGTTGAAAGGCCACAATCCGGTTGAACCCGCCAAGCTCGGCGCGGCCATCGTCAGCGGGCCTTATGTCGAGAGCTTTCAAGATTTGTTCGACGCGCTGGCGCAAGCCGGCGGCGCAAGCATCGTGGGCGACGATGTCGCCATCGCCAACGCCATCGGCCAAATGTGGCGCGACCAGCCCGCGCGCGCGGCCCAAGTCGAAGCCGCGCAGACCATTGTCGCGCGCGGCGCGGCGGCGCTGGAGGAAACGCTCGTCCAACTCACCGCTCTGCTTCCCGCGCCAAGGCCTGAAGATGCGCCCGCCTGAATTCTGGAACGCCGACGCGCGCGGCCGCGACCGCGCGCCAACTTTGCGCGCGCTGCTGACGCCGCTGTCGTGGCTCTATGCCTGGGCCAGCGCGCAACGCCGCGCCGCGACCATCGCTCGCCATGCGCCCGTGCCGGTGGTGTGCGTTGGCAATTTCACCCTTGGCGGCGCGGGCAAAACGCCGCTTACGCGCGCTATTCGCGCAAGGCTGGGGCCGCACGCCCACACCTTGTCGCGCGGCTATGGCGGTCGCCTGCCCGGGCCGCTTCGCGTGACGCCAGACATGGACGCGCGCGAAGTCGGCGACGAGCCGCTCTTGCATGCCGCCGACGGCCCCGCCTGGATCGCGCGCGACCGCCTCGCCGGCGCCCTGGCCGCCGCGCACGCCGGCGCGCGCGCCATCGTCATGGATGACGGCTTTCAAAATCCGGCCTTGGCCAAGGATTTATGTCTGCTGGCTGTGGACCCGGCTTTCGGAATCGGCAACGGGCAAGTGTTTCCCGCCGGCCCCCTGCGCGAGCGCCTGGCCGATGGGTTGCAGCGGGCCGATGCAATCATCCTGTTGTACAATTCCGGCGCTCCAAGCGTCGCGCGGGCATGGCTCGGGGGCTTTGCCAAACCCATTCTCAATGCGCACATTGCGCCGACCGGCGATGTCCCCGCCGGCAAGCTGGTCGCTTTCGCCGGCCTGGCGCGGCCGGAGAAATTTTTCGACACCCTGACCGCGCTCGGCGCGGACCTCGCCGAAGCCGCGCCGTTTCCCGACCATCATTTCTACACGGATAACGATTGCGCGCTGCTCGCGGAAATGGCGGAGGAACGCGGCTCGCAGCTGATCACCACGGAAAAGGATTTCGCCCGGCTTAGCCCGCATTGGCGCGCGCGGGTATTGACGCTGCCGGTGATTGCGCGCTTCGACGATGAGCCGGCGCTTGACGCCTTGCTATCGCCCATCCTGGCGCGCATGTCCTGAGCCATGGCGAAGTCCAAACCGCTCAATTTTTATTTCCGTATGGAGGCGCTGGCCTGGAACGCTTATGTCGGCGCCATGGGCGCGCTTGGGCTCACGCGCGCCTCGCGCTGGGGCGCGGCGATTGCGCCGACGGTCGGACAATTCAGCAGCGCCCACAAAACCGCATTGCGCAATCTGCGCATGGCGTTCCCGGACCAAAACGATGCGTGGCATCGCGAAGTGCGCCAAGGCATGTGGGCGGAGCTTGGAAGATTGTCGGGAGAATTGCCGCATATGGGCGAATTTCTGAAGAAATTTCGCGCCGGCGACATCGATTACCAAGGCCGCGAGCGCATCGCGGCGACTATCGGCAAGGGCGCTGTGTTCATCGGCGGACATTTCACCAATTGGGAGGTGACCTCGCTCTGCCTGGCGCAGACTGACCCCAGCTGTTATTTCACTTATCGCCCCGCCAACAATCCGATCATCGATAGATACATCGTCGATACGCGCCGCGAATTCGGGCTCGACCTACAGGCGCCCAAAGGCCAGCAAGGCGGCATGGGATTGCTGCGCGCGCTCGCCAAGGGCAAGAGCGTCGCGCTGATGAACGACCAGAAGTACAATACCGGCCTCGCCGCGCCGCTGTTTGGCTATGATTGCATGACCGCCGACGGGCCGACGCGGCTGGCGCTCAAATTCAAGGTTCCGCTGATTCCGATTTCCGGTCGCCGCATCGAGGGCCAACGCTTCCAAGTGCGCGTCCACGAGGCTATCGCGCTCGATTACGACAAGCCCGACGATGAGGCCACGGTGCTCGCCGGCGTCCTGCGCATCAACCAATTCATGGAAGCCCATATCCGCGAGGCGCCGGAACAATGGTTCTGGGCCCACCGGCGTTGGCCAAAAGAGGCATGGGCAAAAGCGGGAGTTGCGTGATGGCGAGTGCGAATGGGAAGCGAAAGATGCGGGTTTGGGTCGTCGCAGCCGCAGGCTTGCTCGGCGCATGCGTTACGGTGAACGACCAGCGCACGATCGAACCGGACACTGCGCTCGCGGCGATCCAGAACGCGCGCGTGCGCGAGTGCCCGCCGGACCGCGTGCAGGCCGGCGCGCGCACCGGAAGCGATGCGCAAACAATCGGCGTAACCTCGCACGACATTGCCTTCACCCCGCTCGCCAGCGATCCGACGCGGGCGCTGCGCTTGCGTCGCATCAATGTCGCGCCGGGTGGGGTGATCGCCTGGCACAATCACGAAGCCATCCAAGGCTTGGCGCTGGTGGTGTCGGGGGAAATGACCGAATTGCGCAACACGTGCCTCGATCCCCTGCTCTACCGCGCCGGCGACATCGCCCGCGAAGATGCTGGAACCGCCCACGGCTGGCGCAATGAAAGCGCCGCCGAAGCTTTAATTTTAGTCGCGCACGTGCTGGTGCGCTGACCTGAGCTTGCGCCACGTTTGCGGTTGGAGCGCGGGGCTTTAGCCCCGCACTTTTAAGCACCGCGCCAAGCGGGGCTCTTCTCGGTGATCAACGTATCCGCGCCTTGCGCCAGCGCGTCAGCGACCAGGAACTCAAGCTTGCGCGTCTTGTTTCCCCCGCCCGCAAGGCCGAGCAAATCGTCGCGCTTGACCGCCCAGCGCCTCGCTCAAACGCGGGAGTTGCTCCAGCGGCGTAAAATAAGGAGTGTAACGGCGGCGCGGGAAGCGGGCGAGCTGCATGGCGCCAGGCGGGGGTCGGCGTGTCGCGGGACTTCACCAGCATGCGTCACTCCGACAGCCGCAGCGAAGCGATTTCCGAAAGCGCCACACGCTCATCCATGCGCTGTACTACCACGATGGGGACAAGCCCCGCCTCCTTCGCCGTCACCCGGATGTATTGGCTGTTTCCTGACGTTACATTTAACTCAAGCGGCGCCGCACTTGGCGGGAAGGGCCACATGCTTGCATTGACCGTATGCGATCCGGGACTCAAAGTGAGCGGAAGATAGCCGGAATTGCTCACTTCTGCGGCGAACGCGCCATCAAGTGTAATCCTTATTGCCGTTCCACCGGCGTAGAATACATCAGGCCGATAGATGTACACCACGCCCTGGTTTGCGGGCACATTCGTCAATGCCTGAAACACCGCGCCAGTGGCCGAGCAACTCGCAACCGCAAGAGCCAGCACGGCCAAGAGCGATCGACGAAATGTTCTAACGCCAGCAAAAAAAGACTCGGCCATATTCAGACCTCTCAGGCGACCATCGGAATTAGGCGGCGCTATCGCGCGCCGAACCCTCGATCCAAGCAATGGTCCAAGCAATGGTCTTGTCAATTGTGCTGCATCCCGGCTACAATCCTGGAAGTCGCCGCTCTGCATCCATGCGAGGTCCGGCCGGCGCCCTGACCCCGCCAGAAACCGCGAACCCTCCAGGGAGGATAACATGCGCATGCGCGGGTTTTTGCTCTCGATCGCCTTAGCTCTCGCGGTGCTGGCGCCTGGATCGGCGGCGGCGCAGGCGGGTATTATGTTTCCGCCGGAGCTTCTGCAGACCTGGTCGATGACCTACAACGAAGGCCTACACGGCGGGCGTCGCGCAATCGTCATGGAGTTCGTGCCGCAGGGCCAGGCGGTGGAACGCTGGACCGAGATGATCACCATCATGACGATCGAGACGCGCGGCAGGCCGAAGCCGACGGGACGGTCGATGTTTGACGAAATGACCGCAGTCTACCGCGCCGCATGCGGCCAAACCAGCTTCAGCGAGCCGGTCAGCAGCGTCGAGGACGGCTTGGCGACCACAAGTTTTTCGATCGCGTGCGACCTCGCACGCGATGGGCCCACCGCCGGCTCGGGCGATTACACTTATGTCAAGATCATCGAGGCGCCGCCGAACAATCTCTACATGGCCCAACGCGCCTGGCGCGGCGCATTGCTCATCCGAGCGTGCGGCCGATCACCGACGAACAATTCGGCGAATGGATGACATTCTTTGCGGGCGTTCGCGCGCACTGAGCCCCCAGGAAGGGAGATCGCCATGACATCGCATAATCGATGGCGCCGCGCGCTTGCCATCGCGCTGATCGGTCTTGTTGCGACCGCCTGTGTGGCGGTGTCCACGGACGCCTCGGCCAGGGATTACAGGTCGCCGCTGGGAAACTTCACCGTGACGGTTCCCTCGGGCCTCGGCATGAGGACCAACCAGCAACACGACCGAGAGGGCGGCAGGGTCTCGTTCCATGACGATTTCGGCAGCTTGAGCGCCATCTCCTATTGGCGTCCGCCCGCGGACCATGCCGAGCTGATCAGCGATCCGGCGCGGCGGGACTTAGCCTACAGCAATTATCTGCATGCCGTCGTCATGCCCGATATGTTCCGGCCCGCATCTGCGAGCGCTCGCGTGCTGCATGAGGAATTCCTCGGCGAACCGGGCGTGGGCAGAGAGTATTTCGCCGTGGTCGATTTGCCGGAGGGCGCGGCCCTGATGGACGCCCGTACCGGCAGGCGTTTGGATTCGGTTCGGGCGCTGCTGATTTTTGAAACCGGCGGATTTATGTATGTGCTGGAGAGTGAAATCGGCGGCGGCGTGTTCGCGCTGGGGCAGGCGCGACCAAACGCCGTGTCGAGTGACGCGCCCCTGGATGATGCAGCCCTCCAGAACGCCCGCGATATTCTACATCGCTTCCGGGAAACGATCGCTTTCAGAGTCGCTGCTCCGTCGGCTTCAGCACGATCGCCTTCGCGCGAATCCTTGGCGGCTGCTCTCAGGCAACGCGAAAGCCGCGATCGCCTCTGGGGCAGTGGGCGCGAGGTCCGCTTTAGCCCTGATCAGGTCGCGCGCGCATTCGCTCTCACTTTCGACGAGTTCGCGTCCGAATGGCCGAGCAGGGCTCAAAACAGCAATGGTATATTGGAAAACGGGCGCGTCCGCCATGTTCGCCTGCCGGTCTCATTTCCACTGGAATCGGGACCGTGCAGATTGGTTCATTTCGCTCCGCTTGCACAAGGAGAGGGTGGGTTCGCTTTGTTTTTGTGCCGGCTCACCCAGCCGCTCACCTTCGTCATGGTGTCATACGAGGCGACGACGAATTTCGACTTGGAATCGCTCGCAAGGTCGCTGATCGCGGGCGATCAGGATGCCTGGGGCGTCAGCGCGCCGGCTTGCGCATCGGTCGCTCCAGCGCCAGGATTTCGAACGGCAGGAACTCTGCGAAAGCAGATTCCCGCACGCAGCCTCTCCAGATTCAGGTCATCTTTATACAATCGTGGGCAGTCGGGCCGGCTTCTTTTTCAAGGCGCAGACGCCGTGCGCCGGCGATCAATGTCTTGAAGCTAGACCAGGGTTTGAAGCCTTGGTCGCCAGCTTGGCGTTCTCGTCGGCAACCACGCGGTGGCAATCGATGGTTCTGACGCGAAAACTAATACGCCGCGTTCTTGCGCCGGGTCAGGGCTGAGAATTCGTGCATCAGCTGCTCGGTCATCGCCCCCGGTTTGAAGCCAAGGCCTGCGATTTCGCGAATCGGCGTAATTTCCGCGGCCGAGCCGGTGAGGAAGCATTCGCTGAACGTCGCAAGCTCGTTCGGAAATATCGCCCGCTCACTGCACCTCGACGCCGCGCTGGCGCGCCAGCGCGATCACGGTTTGGCGCGTGAGGCCGTCGAGAAAGCAATCCGGCTTTGGCGTATGCAAGACGCCGTCGCGGAGGAAGAAAATATTGGCGCCGGTGGCCTCGGCGATCTGGCCGCGCCAATCGAACATCATGGCGTCGTCGAAGCCGGCGTCCATGGCGGCGTGGCGCGAGAGCGTGCAGATCATGTAGAGCCCGGCGGCCTTGGCGTTGGTGGGCGCGGTGTCGGGCGCGGGGCGCCGCCACGGCGCGATCATCAGCCGTATGCCCTTCATCTTGTCGGCGAAATAATCGCCCCATTCCCACGCGCTGATGGCGACGTGGACGTCCTCGCGCGCCGCCGAAACCCCCATCTGCTCGGAGCCGCGCCACGCCAGCGCGCGCAAATAGCAATCGCCGAAGCCTTGCTTGGCGACTAACTCGCGCTTGGCGCTTGTCGATTTCCTCGACGCTGAAGGGAATGTCGAAGCCCAGGATGCGGGCCGAATTGTGCAGACGCTCGGCTGTGCTCGCGGCTCTTGAACACAATGCCGCCATAGGCGCGTTCGCCCTCGAACACGCAGGAGGCGTAATGCAGCGCGTGGGTCAGCACGTGCACCTTGGCCTCGCGATGGGGCGTGAACGAGCCGTCCATCCAGACCCAGCCGTCGCGGTCGTGAAATGGCTGAGCGGCCATGGCGTTGTCCTTTATGATGCGGCGCTTGCGCGCGCCGCGCCCGAACTGGGCATGGTTTTCGCTCATTGGCAGCGCGATCTGTCAGTGAAGAGAGACAGGGCTGTCAAGATTAGGCCGCTTCGCCAGTGTGGCGGGATCGTCCGGCAAACCGCTATAAAGCCGCGCCAATCGCATGACCCCACCCGCCTTCGACGCGCTCGACCGCCCGCCCCACTTGCTGCTGGTGGATGACGATGACCGCATCCGCGATCTGCTGAAGCGCTATCTGGCGCAGGCCGGCGCGCGCGTCTCGGCCGCCGCCGACGCGGCCAGCGCCCGCAAGCTGCTGGCGGCGATGGATTTCGATCTGCTGATCCTCGACGTGATGATGCCGGTGGAGGACGGTTTTTCGCTGGCCGAGAGCGTGCGGCGCACCTCGAATGTGCCGATCGTGCTGCTCACCGCGCGCGGCATGGCCGAGGATCGTATTCGCGGGCTTTCGATTGGCGCCGACGATTATGTCGCCAAGCCGTTCGAGCCGGCGGAACTGGCGCTGCGCATCAACGCCATCCTGCGCCGCGCCGTGGCCAATCGCGGCGAGGCGCCGCGAACTGGTGAGCTTCGGCCCGTACAGCTTCAACAGCGCCCGCGGCGAGCTTTCACGCGATGGCGCGCCGGTCCGGCTCACCGAGGCGGAAGTGGCGTTGATGCGCATTCTGGCGGCGCGCACCGGCGAAGTGGTCAGCCGCGAGGAACTGGCCAAGCGCACCGGCGCTGGGCTGGAGCGCTCGGTCGATGTGCAAATGACGCGGCTGCGGCGCAAGATCGAAGACCGACGCGCGCGCGCCGGTGTATCTGCAGACCGTGCGCGGCATCGGTTACCGGTTGGCGGCGGATTGAGCATGGCGCGATTCTTTCCGCTTGCGCGCCATTCTGCCGAAGGGTCTGTACTGGCGCACGCTGCTGATCATCGTCGCGCCGGCGGCGCTGCTGCAGCTGATCATCACCCTGGTTTTCCTGGACGACCATTGGCAGGCGACCTCCAAGCGCATGAGCCAAGGCGTCGCCGGCGATGTCGCGCTGATGATCCAGCTTTATGAGCGCAACCCGACGCCCGAAGCGTTCGAAAACCTGCGCGCGATGGCGCTTAGTCCGCTGCGACTGGAAATCGAATTGCAGCCGAGTGCGCCATTGGGCATTCCCACGGTGCCGCCCGTCGGGCTCCATCCTCGACCGCTTTCCTGACGCGCGCTCGCTGCAATACGAAATCGGCCGCGAAATCTGGTACAATTCAACCTGCCCCGGCAACCAGGTGATCATTCGCGTGCCGATCGCCGAGGGCGTGCTGCAACTGAAAGCGTTTCGCGACCGCGTGCAGGCGCGGTCGGGGCCGCTATTCGTGGCCTGGATCATGGGCGCGACGATCTTCCTCATCATCGTCTCCATCCTGTTTATCCGCAACCAGGTGCGCCCGATCGAGCAATTGGCCGACGCCATGGAGCGATTTGGCCGCGGCGAGGATGGCGGCCATTTCCGCGTCCGCGGCGCCCGCGAAGTGCGCGGCGCCACCAACGCATTCTTCGACATGCGCGCGCGCATCAAGCGCCACATCGAGCAGCGTTCGCAATTGCTGGCCGGGGTCAGCCACGATCTGCGCACGCCGCTGACGCGGCTCAAACTGCAACTGGCGTTGATGACGCCTTCGCTCCGAGATCGACGCCGCCAAGGCCGATCTTGCCGAGATGGAGCAGACGCTCGACGAATATCTCGCCTTCGCCAAGGGCCTGGCCGAGGAAGCGCCCGAGCAAGTCGATCTCGCCGCGCTCGCGCAGGCCATTGTCGCCGACGCAAGCCGCGGCGGCGACGACATCGCGCTCACCTGCAGCGGCGAAACTTCGGCGCCCGGCCGCGCCCAGGCGCTCAAACGCTGCCTGGCCAATTTGATCGACAACGCCGCTCGCTCATGGCGAAACGGTGCGCGTTAGCGTGACCGGCGCGGAGAGCGCCATCATAGTGGCGGTTGAGGACAACGGCCCCGGCATCCCGGAAGAACCTATACGAAGAAGCGTTTCGCCCGTTCTCGCGGCTCGATGAAACCCGCTCGCGCAATCAGAAAGGGGTAGGCCTCGGCCTGGCCATCGCCCGCGACGTCGCGCGCAGCCACGGCGGCGACATCGCGCTCGGCCGCAGCGAACTCGGCGGCCTGCGCGCCGCACTCAGACTGCCGCGGCCTGGCTAACATATCGGGCTAGTACCCTCAATCAATGATGCATGAGTTATGTCTCACCACCCATCCCCGGATTCGCGAAGCGAAGTCCGGGGCCCATAAACACAATCGGCTGTGTTTATGGGCCCCGGACTGAATGCTGCGCATCCATCCGGGGATGGGTGGTGAGTGTGTCAGGCACTTATAATTCCGGGTACTAGGTTTTGCGTGTCGGTGTCCGCTCCGCCCCACCCCGCGCCTATTCGCCTTCCGGAGCGGGCACGACGCGGAAGGCGACGATAACTTGGTCGATGCGGCCGTCGGCGGCGCGGCGCACGGGAATGGTGTTGACGGTGAGCCAGCGGCGTTCGCGCCCCGAACTCTCGAAACCCATGAGCACGCCATATTGCGGCTGGCCGGTGCGCAGCGTCACCATGGAGGGAAAATCCTCGGGCGGAAGCTCGGCGCCATCCGGCCTATAGCCGCGCCAAAGCGGATCCTTCGCGAAGCGGCCGAACAATTCGCTTTCGCTCAGGCCCAAAATCGCCCGCGCCGCCGGATTGGAATCGATGATCGCCCCGCTCGGCCCGACCACGATCATGCCTTCCGACATGGAATTGGTCACCGATTTGTAGCGCGATTCCGCGCGCGACAGCGCCCCTTCTAGGAAACGCTCGCGATCCTGCTCCAGAAACGCGCGCCGCGCTTCCAGGTGACGCGCCACCAGGCGCGCATTGCGTTCCAAATGCGCGATCTGCGCGTCGGTCCACGCGCGCGGGGCGTGATCGACGGCGCAGACAGTTCCCAGACGCGCGCCGCCGGCAAGCTTAATCGGCGCGCCTGCATAAGCCACGAAGTGCGGCGGGCCAGTCACAAGCGGACTTTGCTTGAACCGCTTGTCGAGCCGGGCGTCGCCAACCACCATGCATGCATCGCTCAATATCGCATGCGTGCAGAACGAGTGCTTGCGCTCGGTCTCGGTGACGTCAAGCCCGCGCCGCGCCTTGAACCATTGGCGCAGCTCATCCACGAATGAAATCAGCACGATCGGCGCGGCGACCACTTGCTGTACGGAATCGACGATATCCTCGAAGAATTCCTCGCTCTCCGTGTCCAAAATCGCGACCCGCAGCAAAGCGTCGAGCCGGGCGGTTTCGCCAATTGGCGAAAGTACCCGGGGCATCACGCGGCGTCGATTTCAAACACGTCGCCAGCTTCATCTGTCGCGCGCCGGAACGGTCCGGCATAATTGACGTTGCGATGGCGGCGCCGATCCGGCCCGACATAGGTTTCGGCTTCCACGAATTCGCGCGGTTGCAGCAGCGTGGCCTGGATGCGGCCGAGCAGCTTGCCGCTGGTCAGCGGTTTGGTCACGATCTCGGTGGCGCCGGCATCGCGCATGGCGGTGATGCGCGCTGGCGTGGCCGACGCTGTCATCATGATCACCGCAAGCCGCCGGTCGGGACAGTCCGCCGCATGCCTCACCTGGCGCAACGTCGCCAGCGCGTCCGACGGCAGTTCCGCCCCCAGAAGCAGGATATCGGGCGCGCGCTCGCAAACCAGCGCGAACGCCTGGGCCCCGTCCTCGGCCTGGCGGATATCGCGCATGCCGGTCGATTTGAGAATTTCGAACACGATCTCCCGCGTGCCAAGATGATCATCGGCGATGATGGCGCTCACATGGTTCAGTCTCATGCGCCGAACATGGGCGCGAGTGGTTAATGAGATGTTTGTGACCGAGCACAACCCCGGACCGCCGGCTTCCAGCCGGCAAGCGACTTGTGTAAAACTCAAAGACCTGTGGAAGTTGAAACCTCGTATGCCGGCTGGAAGCCGGCGGTCCGAATTTGCGCTCCCAATCGCCAGCTGGACCCTATTCCACGATCCCCTGTTTCCATTCCGCGTTGCGCCTTTGCAGCGCCAGGTAATTTTCGCTTCGCATCTCCATCAGCCGCGACGAAGTCCGTTCGAATTCGAAGCTCTGGTCGCCGGCCGGATACAGCATCGCCGGTTCGGCTTCGGCGGAGGCGACGAGTTTGACCTTGGCCTCATAGAGCGCATCGACCAAAATGCGAAAGCGCGCCGCCGCCTCGCGCATGGCGGGGGAAAGACGCGGGATGTTTTCCAAGAGCAGCGTGTGGAAATGCTCGGCGAGTTCAAGATAATCGCTGGCCCCAAGCGCGCGCTCGCACAATTCCGCGAACCCAAACCGCGCCACCCCCGCCGCCGCTCGCTCCACCCTCAGCGCCCTGCCGCCGACGTCGAGCGTTAAAGCTTGCGGCAGCGCGCCGAGCGTCAGCCTGTTCCAGGCCCGCTCCATGGCTTCGGCGGCAGCGGGCCCCAGCGGCCAATAATAGACCGGCGCCGCCATCAATTGCGCCAGCCGAAAATCCCGCGGGCCGGCGATCTCGATCACATCCAGGCGCTGCTTCAACATGGCGATGAAGGGCAGGAACAATTGCCGGTTGAGTCCGTTTTTGTACAATTCATCCGGCGGTCGGTTGGAGGTGGCGACGATCACCACGCCTTCGGCGAACAAGCGCTCGAACAGGCGCCCCAGGATCATCGCGTCGGCGATATCGCTGACCTGCACTTCGTCAAAGCACAACAAGCGCGCTTCATCGGCGATTTGGCCGGCGACGTGCGCGATGGCCTGGTCCTGGCCGGTCGCCTTGGCGCGCGCTTCGCGCAGCCGATAATGGGTGGTGCGCATAAATTCGTGGAAATGCACGCGGCGCTTCTTCTTCACTGGCGCGGCTTCGAAAAACAAATCCATCAGCATGGATTTGCCCCGCCCCACCGGACCCCAAAGCAACATGCCGCGCGGGCTTGGGCGCTTGCCGAACAGATCCGCGGGCCTGGTTAATTCCCGCGCCAATGCATCAAGCTTCGCGGCCGCTCCGGCCTGGGCGGCGTCAGGCGTCAAGGCGCCGGAATCGAGCCGGACTTGGTAGGCGGCCAGAAATCATGGACGTTTCCACATACGCCGTTTAGTAACACGCCCCGCCTTTGGTGAAAGCCGCACATGAGCCTGACTGCCAGTCCTAAACACATCGTCGATGTGCTGATCGAGGAGCGCGCGCCGAAGCTTTCGAGCAGCGCGTTCTGGCCGCTTCTGCGGCCGCTGCTGCTGGGCGCGCTCAATTATGACAAGGCCGTGCGCATGGCCGATGCGATCGCCCCGCTCGGCGGGCGCGAGGCGCTGGCGCATGTGTGCGAGCTGCTCAGCGTGAAACTGGAGGTGAGCGGCCTGGAGCGGATGCCGAAATCCGGCGCGTTCGTGCTGCTGGCCAATCATCCGACCGGCATCACCGATGGCGTCGCCGTGTTCGACGCGGTCAAGCGTATCCGGCCCGACGTCCTGATCTACGCCAATTCCGATGCGCAGCGCGTGTGTCCGCGCTTCGGCGAGGCGCTGATCCCGGTGGAATGGGTGCTGGCCAAACGCACCCGCGAGCGCACGCGGGTGACGCTGAAAATGACCGAGCAAGCCTTCGCCGAAAACCGCCCGCTGCTGGTGTTCCCAGCCGGGCGCCTAGCGCGCGAGCATCGCGGCGTGTTGACCGATCCCGAATGGATGGCGACCGCGACCTCGCTGGCGCGCAAGAACAGCCTGCCGATTTTGCCGTGCCATGTAGCCGGGCCGTACGCGTTCTGGTTCCACAATTTCGCGCGCATTTCGCCGGAATTGCGCGATATCACCTTGTTCCACGAATTGTTGAACAAGCAAGGCCAAACCTACAAACTCACCTTCGGCCCGCTCATCCCCAGCGAACACGCCAGCGGCGATGCGACTAGCGTCACCCGGCGCATCAAGCATTATGTCGAAAGGGTTTTGCCGGCCGCGCCCGATATCCCGTTCGATCCGGAAGGGCCGGAATGCCCCTACCGCGATCCGCCGGCGCCGGAACAGGCCAAGCGCTAGCCCACATCAATGAACCATGTCATCACCGGATGAATTATGGGGCCCGGACAACGACTTCGTTTCCGGGGATGGTGATGTGGAGAGCACTCAATTTAATTCCAGGCAGCGCCAAAAAAACCTACGTGGTGAACCGCCGCGCCAAATTTACAAATCTCTAAATTTTCCGCTCCACCATCGCCTTCTTGATCTCGGCGATGGCTTTGGCGGGGTTGAGGCCCTTGGGGCAGACCTGCGCGCAATTCATGATGGTGTGGCAGCGATAGAGCTTGAACGGATCGTCGAGCGCGTCGAGCCGCTCGCCCTGGTGCTCGTCGCGGCTGTCGGCGATCCAGCGATAGGATTGCAGCAACGCCGCCGGCCCCATGAAGCGATCGGAATTCCACCAATAGGACGGACACGAAGTCGAGCAGCAGGCGCAGAGAATGCATTCGTACAAGCCATCGAGCTTGGCGCGCTCCTCCTGGCTTTGCAGGCGCTCGGCGTCCGGCGTCGGCGACTCGGCTTGCAAATAAGGCTGGATCGCCGCGTATTGCGCGTTGAAATTGGTCAGATCCGGCACCAAATCCTTCAGCACTGGCTGATGCGGCAAGGGCGCGACGCTGATGGTTCCGCCCGGCAATTCATCCATGCCCTTGGTGCACGCGAGCGTGTTGCGCCCGGAAATGTTCATCGCGCACGAGCCGCACACGCCCTCGCGGCACGAGCGGCGGAAGGTCAGCGTGGCATCGATATCGCTCTTGATGGCGATCAGCGCGTCGAGCACCATTGGCCCGCACGTGTCAAGATCGAGTTCGTAAATATCCCAGCGCGGATTCTCGCCGGTCTCAGGATCGTAGCGGTACACCTTGAACTGACGGACGCGCCTGGCGCCGCTCTTCTTCGTGCCCGGGGCGCGGTGGCGCTTGCCAGGCTTGATTTGGGAATTCTTGGGAAGAGCAAGTTCAACCATGACGCCGTGATGGCGACGGCCGACGCGGGCGTCAAGCCGCGACTTCGCCTTTCTTTCACATGGGATTCGATGCCGGAGCCGGCCCGGCCGCTTGCGGAGCGCGCTCGCGCTCCGCAAGCATTGCCCGAGCGGATTAGCCGCCGAACAGGAAGTCGTTCTCGGTCAAGCCGGTGACGTTCAGCAAGGTGAGAACGTTGAGGCCGGAAGCATCGCCCGCCGCTGCGCCCAGATCGATGATGGTCCGTGCGTTGCGGCCGGCCGTGACATCGACAAAAGCGTCGTTATTGCCGAGCACGCCGTTGCCGGAGCTGTCGAGATCGGCCCAGGTAAGGCCGGTTCCACGCAGGTCGATCTGGTCGGAACGTCTCCGGAAGTCGGACACGGTGTCGAGCCCGTCAGTGGTGTTGAACAGGAACGTGTCGCGCCCGTCGCCGCCGCTGAGCCAATCATTGCCGGCGCCGCCAGTGATGATGTCAGCGCCGTCGCCGCCGGAGATCCGGTCGTCGCCAGCGCCGCCGTCAAGGCCGTCCTTGCCGTCGCCGCCACTCAGATTGTCGTTGCCGGCGCCGCCGAGCAGAATGTCCGCGCCGTCATCGCCTTCGAGCCTGTCGTTACCGCCGAGACCGTCGAGACGATTGCCGCCATCGTCGCCTTCGAGCCTGTCGTCGAAGGCGCTGCCTTGCAGACCCTCAATGCTCGAGTACTCATCGCCCCGAGCGTCGCCGGTTTCGCCTTCGCCGTCTTCCAGTGAAGCGCGAACGCCGGAGGAAGCGTCGATGTAACTGGCGACGTCAAAGCCCGCGCCGCCGTTCAGCTCGTCGCCGCCGCCGCGGCCAACGAGGACATCGTCGCCGGCATTGCCGCGAAGCACGTTGGCGACCTCATTGCCGAGGATGGAATCGTGACCAGCGCCGCCGGTCGCGTTCTCGATGACAACACCCTGAGCGATGGTGAACCCGCCCCAGATGTCGTCGACGAACGACACCACCCCGCCGCCGGTTGGCGTGTAATCGATGGTGGCCGCCAACAGGTCGATGCGCGCATCGCGGGCGCCGTCATAGCGGATGATATCGATGCCGCCCGTATCCCAGATGGTTTGGTAGAATGTGCCGCGGTCGTTGGCGTCCTTCAGTTGGTAGACGTTGTTGCCGGTCGCGTAGGGATTGATCACCCCGTAGCGGCGCTGCAGCGCGGCGATATCGAGCGCGCCGAGCGTGCCCGACCAGCCATTGTCGATGCCGGCCACGGTAAACGGCGAGGGGCCATCGGGGTGCAGTTCCCATGCGTCATTGTAGGACATGACAGTGTAGACGCCCTGGTTCAGATCGTACACGCCATAAGAACCGAACGGCCCCGTGACGCCGAGCAGGACTTCGGAACCGCCGCCATTGTCGTGCGGGTGAGAGAGCCCGTGGCCGTGGCCGAATTCGTGCAAGATGACGGCAAAGGAGAAGCCGCCCTGCTCCAGGCTCTGTTGGAAGCTCCTCCAGCCGCCGCTATTAACGTTGAACACGGCGATGCCCTGCTGCGTGCCGAAGGTCGGATCCTGCGGGTACATGTAGGCGCCGTAGGGTTCGTTTTGCGTCGTGACCAGGCGGAAGGTGGCTTGGGTCACATCGGTGGTGATCTCATAGTTCACGCCGAGGATCTTTTCGTATTCCTCAAGCGCCAGCATCACCTGACCCATCTCGAAAGCGTTCCAACCGAGCGACTCGAGCGGGGCGTTGCTGTCGCCTTGGGTTTCGCCGAAATTCACGCCCGAGGGCGCGAAGTATACATAAGCCGTTTCGGTCGCGTCGAACGGCACATTGTTGGCGCTGAACCAGGTGAGCGCATCGAGCGGATCGAAATCCGCCGGGTTGAGCTCTTGCGAAGTGATCGAATAGCCGCCCGCCCATGGCTGATAAGAGAAGATGTCGATGAAGTATTGGCCGGCTTCCTTGGCGAAAAAATTGATGTGCGAACTGATATCGCCCGGGAAGTTGATGTCGTCATTGTCGGCGACGAGATTGCCGTTTGAATCGTAAATCGCGATTACGGTGTCGAGTTCGCCGGCTGGCAGGTCGAAGAAGAGCGAGTTGTAATCCGCCCCGCCGGCAACCTCGAAGCTGTAGAGCAGACCCGCTTCGGCCGTGAAGGTGAACGTATCCACCTCGCTGAAACCTGGGCCGTAGACGACACCGGGCCCCGCTTCAATGAAGCCATATTGGGTTGTGCCGAGGACGATCGGCGCAGCGCCCGCGAAAGTGTGGCCGACGACATCGACGGGCGGCTGCAGCACCGCGTCGAGCGTGTATTGGCCGGTGCCGGCAAACGCGCCAACTCCAACAAAATAGGTCCCCGAATTCGTCGCGGTATAAGTGAACAACGAAGCGGTGTTGGCGCCGCCGTCGTCGTCAGCAAGTTCAGGGAAGAACCCGTATCCGCCACTAACGAAGTCGCCCGCGGTCGCATCGAAGAGAAGAAGGATCGTGTCCTGCAGCGGATTGGCGCCAGAGCCGTAGGCGCTGAACATATAAGTCTGGCCAGCGACAAGGTTGATGCCGAAGAAATCGATCTCCGTGCCGGTGATTTCGTCGTCCAGGAGGATCTCCGCTGGCACGTTGACCGTTCCCGAGAGGTCCATGCCGGCCAAATTCACCGTCGGAGCCAGAATGCCGGCGCCCTTGGCGACCGTAGCGCCCGGTCCCTCGGGCAGAACCATGATTTCACCAGTCCCGACGCTGGCTTTGCGTATCATGCCGCCAAGGTCGGCCCTGGTCAGCGGGGCTGGCGCGCGCGCCAGCGCCGCCAGATTTTCCTGAAAGCTCGCATCCTGTTCGAGCAGCAGCGCCAACCGGCTATTTAATCTACTCATTCTTCCCTCCCTTGCGCGGTGCGCACCATGATCGCCAAGAACACAATTTCGTACTACATGCTCGCGGCATGCCTTGGCTCAGATAGACACATAACGGCGATGGACGCGAAATGAAATCGAAGAAATGTTTGGCTTTTTTGGTTGCGTGTACCGCTTCGTTGGTCGCTTGTAGCGGCGCGAGCGGCGTTCAGGCTGATGCTACGGCGCCCGCTATCGAGACACAAACCATGAGCGACGCTCCCCGCGAGCGAAAATCGCAACGCCACCTGCCGCGACAGGCGAAAACGCGTGCGTGGCCAATCTGCCATTATCGCGCGGCAAGAGTTTTTGCTGCCTCGACGAATATCTGGCGCACTTGGAACAAGGCGGCGCCATCGACTTGCCATGGTGGCGTCAGGTCAGCCCAGGAGTGTACGAACGAGTTGTACATATGCGCGGGGCCGAGCGCGAAATCGCCAGCCGAGAGGAACTCATGCGCCGCTTTGGATTTAACTGCTAGCGCACATGAAACACCACCCATGCCCGGATTCGCGAAGCGAAGTCCGGGGCCCATAACCGCCAAACGATGGAGTTTACGGGCCCCGGACCGAATGCTGCGCATGCATCCCGGGATGAGTGAGGCGTAGCGTCAGGCTGTCGTTGCCGTCGGCGCTGGCGCGTCGCTCCGACCGTACCAATTGATGCGGCTGGTTGAGATCATGGCGGTCGCGATCACCAGGAAGGCCACCACCGAACCGGCGAAGAAGGCAAAATCCTCGATCGTCATCAGCACGTACATCACCCCATAGAGCGCCGACAGGCCGACGAGCGCGCCAAGCCCCAGCCGCAGCGACCGGCCCGAGGCGCCGGCGTAATAAGCAAGCAGCGCCACTGTCGCGCTGGCGGCGATGGCGAAGGCGTTGCCAAAGCCAATCACTTCGGTGAGCGCCAACAGCAACAGATAGAACACGCTCTGCGCCAAACCGACCAACACATATTGCGCCGGGTGGGTTTTCCGGCCCGAGAGCGCTTCGAAAATCAGCGTCGCCAGAAACACGATGCCGATGAACATGATGGCGTAGCGCACCGCACGCACCACGCCCTGGTAGACATCGTCGGCGCCGACAAACGAAACCGCCATGTCGCGCTGGGCCAGATTAGCAAAATTGAAATTGGCGAGATCGACGCTGCGTTCCATGGCGCGGGCGATGAACGGCACCCGCCAGGCGGCGGCAAACCCGCCTTCGTTGAATTGCACGCCCTCGGCGGTCTGGAAAAAGCCCACGGCGCTGGCGTCGCGGCGGTCGCCGCTGATGGAGACGCTGGTGTCCTGAGCGAAGGCGGCGATTGCAAAGCGCTGCGCGCCGCCAATTGTAAACCTGGTCTCGACCTTGAGTTCCTCCGGCTGAGCGCTGAGCGCGGTCGGCGCGGCGAACACTTGCAGGCCGGTGGTGTAGACGCCCGGCGCTTGATACGACTCGCTTGCGCCAGCCATTGCGGAATCGCCGCGAGTGGAAAGATCTGCGACCGGCTCGAGCGGCGCGCGCGAGCCGTCGCCGAAGCGCACTTCAGCCGCCGAACGCACCGCACGCGCATCGGAGAGAAACAAGGCGACGCGCGCGCCGCTCCAATCCCATTGGTTGCGCGGATCGGCGCCTTTGAGCGCCTCGCGCGGGCGAAACGTCGCCGACATTGTGGTGTCGGCATCGTAGCTGGCGGCGCGATATATGCCGCGCCGGCGCTCGGCAAGGGTCAAGTTGGCGTTGGCGCTGCCGGTTTCGGCGAACACAACTTGAGTGCCGCGCTCGGTTCGGGTCTGCGCGATTCCTTGCGAATTGGTGGTGGTAATTGGCCTTGTATAAGGCAGCAGCAACATCGGCCCGCCCAAAGTCTGCATGCCGCCCGCCTGCACGCTCAATTCCTGCGTCACCTCATTGGCGCGCCTTTCGCGATCTTTCACCTGCGCTTCGACGATGAGCAGCGGCGCCCACATCAGCAGCACCAGGCCGCAGACCAGCAGCATTTTCAGCCCTAGCGATCCGCGTGGGATCAGGCTCGCTCGTTCAGACATGCTTTCCTCCTCTCGCAATGAGAAGCCGAGTGCTCGCTCTAATCGTTAGCGCGAGCTAGGCGTTGGCGAAGCAATGTTTCCGCATTTATTGTGCAGGCGCGGGGGCCGATCATGGCGCGAGGTCGGTGCTGACAACGTCAGCGGGCGGATGCCAGATGATTTCCGCCAGCGGCGGCGCGGGCGCGGCGCTCCAGGCGATCATGAACGCCGCGCCGCCGGCCAAAGCGCAGCTGAACGACCAGCCCAGCACCCACCAATCGTATTGGCCGGGCGCTGCCTGCCGGCGCGCTTCGATCAGGCCATGACCGATCAGGAAAACCAGCGGCAGCGCAAATCCCCATGGCGCAGCGCTGGCCATCCAGGGACGCACCAGCAAACCGAACGAACCGGTCAACAAACCGACTAGCACCAGCAAGTCCAGCAGACCCTGGCCCCGATCGCCAAGCGCCTCTCGCATGCGCTTGCGCCGCGCGCCCATCTCGGCAAACAGGGATGCGAAAAATTTGCTCATGCGCACGGAGCGTTAGCCCAATCCGCCGGCCAAACAAAGGCGCGTCTTCATCGTCACTTCGAAGCTTGGCCCAGGCCCAAACTTTGCCCTCTCGCCAACATCATCGCGGTTTCGATAGCGGAGCGAGCGCGGTCGGGGCGCTCCATCGGCAGCATGTGGCCGGCGCCTTCGACCATGGCGACGCGTGCGTCGGGCTTCAGCGCGGCGATGCGGTGCAGCGTCGATGCGGGACTGGTTGCGTTCTTTTCCGCGCGCAACACCACCAGCGGACAGCGCACGCGCCGCAGCGCCGTCCACGGATCGTGCCGTTGCGCGCAAAACGTGGCGGCTTCGTAAGCCGGCGTGCAAGCAAGCCTGAAACCGCCGCGCCGATCCTCGATCAGGCCATCGGCGACATAATCTTCAATTGTCTCGGCTGAAAACTTTTTGAAAATGCCGCGTCCGGTGAAGGCGCGCACCGCCAATTCGCGGCTCGCAAAACGCGCTCTGCGTCGGGCGGCGGCGGCGGCGAGCGGAAACAGCGCTCGCGCCAACAAGGGCCCTGCCGGCAAACGTAGAAACAAGCGAAACGCCGCCGGCAAAATCACCGGCTCGATCAGCGCCAGCGACGCCACGAGGTCGGGGCGCTTGGCGGCAGTCAGCAAAGCCACCGTGCGCGCCGAACGAATGCCCAGCCAGCGCAACCGGCGCGCTCATGTGTTTGTCCAGCACCGCGATCAAATCGTTGCGATGGCGTTTGAACGAAGTGTAGCCAAAGCGCCGCGCCGGCAATTGGTGCGGCCGTGGCCGCGAAAATCCAGCGCCAGCACGCTGAAGCGCTCGCCCAACGGCGCCAGCATGGCCCGGTAGGCGCGGGCGTTGAAGCCGGTGGCGTGCAGGAAAACCAAGTCCGGATTCGCGAGTTCCGGCCCAAAGGCGATGCCGGCGACGCTGCCGCCGGGAATTTCAAACGAGACCCGGCGAAACGGCTCGCTTTGACCGCTCACCCAAATACTCGCCGTAGAATATCTGTTGTGCGGCGCACCGGATCGCGGCGAATGGCGCGCTCCTCCTCGCCGACAAAGAAGAAACAGCCATCGAGCGCTTTTGTTGCGGCGAAATTGATCATCTCAGCGCGCAGCGCCGAGGTTTGGCCGGCAAGGCCAATTTCGCGCAGCGCCGCGCGCATCAGATTGAAGGCGCCCGATTGGGTCAAGGCCTGGGTCATTGGCGGACGCACGGCGCTGGTGAGGCTCGTCGCCGTGCGCCCGCGTAGAAAGCGCGTCGCGGAATCTTCCGGCCCGCGCACGATCTCGATCGCATCGCCGATGGTTATCGTGCGCACCGCGTCCGTGAACAGGCGGCCGGCTTGCGGCATGGTCGCTTCGGCGGCGTGGTTGAGATTTTCCTGCAATTGGTTGAGCGAGCCGGCCATGCCCACGCGCGCCAATGTTCGCTGGGTTTGGCCGAGAATTCCCGGCAACGGAATGCGCACGCGGCCATCGCCCCAGAAACCGCTCGGTTGGCCAAGCCTGGCGGTGGCGTTGCGGGCGGCGAGCCCCAGCGCTTCCCTAACGCCGCGGCTGGCGTCGGCTTGTGTCAGCGCGTCGAACAAGGGCCGCTGCGCAAATGCCGGCGGCGCGAACAAAAGCGCGGCGAGGAGCGCGCGCCTGAGCATCATTCTGGCGGAGCGGCTTCGGCGGCCTCGGCCGGCGCCTCCGGCAACGGCGCCGGCAGCGCCACTGTGTTCGGCGAGATCGAGCGCAGATAAGCGATCATGGCGACGCGGTCCTGATCGGCCCGCAAGCCGGCGAACGCCATCTTTGTGCCGGGCACCGCGCGAGCGGGCGAAAGTAGGAATTTGTTCAGCGCCAAATAATCCCAAGCGCCTTGGGCGACCATGCCCTCGGAAAATGCGAAACCGGCAGTTGCGCCGCCGTCGCGACCGAAAGCGTCATGCAGATTGGGGCCAATGCGATTGTCGCCGCCAGCGTCGAACGTATGGCAGGACTTGCATTGCGCCGAGACCCGCTCGCCGCGCGTGACCAATTCAGCCAACGCCGCGGGATCAGCGAAGAGCCGGCCGAAATCCGGCGGACCCGCCGGCAACGGCTGGGCCGCCCGTCGGCGCCTCAGCCACGATCTCCGGGAGATACCCGGCCTTTTCGGGATAATTGGGCCGCACGATCGCGTCGGCGCCAATGCCGACCACCATGACGCCCAGCACCGAGGCGAGCACCGCCCCGGCAATCGAATTGAACCTGAGATCGCTCATATATTGGCCCTGCCGAGCTTCGAGAAAGCCGGACTTATGGCCTGCGTCGGGGACTATTCCAAGCGGGCGGTTTTTCGAGGGGCGGTTTGGCTTGCGCGGCGAACCGCCGCACGGCAAGTCCTAGGCGATGAACCCGATCATCGTAATCCCCGCCCGCATGGCCTCCACCAGGCTGCCTGGAAAGCCGCTCGCCGACATTGGCGGCCGGCCCATGATCGCCTGGGTGGTGGAGCTGGCCAAGGCCGCCTCAGTCGGCCCGGTGCTGGTGGCGGCGGCGGAAATCGAAATCATGGAGGCCGCGCTCCAGGCCGGCGCGCACGCCAGCTTGACCGACCCGGCCCTGCCCTCCGGCTCGGACCGCATGCACGCGGCGCTGGAGAGCTTCGACCCAGGCGGGCGCTTCGACGTTGCGCTGAATTTGCAGGGCGACATGCCGACCATGCGCGCCGCCGATGTCGCACGCGCGCTGGCGGCGCTGCGCGAGGGCGCCGACATCGCCACCTTGGTGTCGCCTTCCAGCGATCCGCGCGAGCGCGACAATCCCAACATCGTCAAAGTCATTCGCGCGCAGGACGGGCGCTGCCTCGCCTTCACCCGAGCGCCCGCGCCGTGGGGCGAGGGAGAAATTCTCCGCCATGTCGGCATCTATGTGTACCGCCGCGCCGCTCTGGCGCGTTTCGTCGCCGCGCCGCCTTCCCCGCTTGAGCTGCGCGAAAAGCTCGAACAAATGCGCGCGCTGGAAATGGGCATGAGCATTTACGCCGATGCCATCGAGGATTTCCCCAAGGGCGTCGACAGCCCGGAGGATTTGGAAGCGGCGCGGTTGGCGCTGGGGGCATAAGCCACTCCGGAGCGCCGGCTTCCAGCCGGCAACGACTTCAAACTTACAACAGACCTGTGTGATTGCACCCGAGCTATGCCGGCTGGAAGCCGGCGGTCCGGGGCGGCGCTTAACCGGCCAATTCCGCCCGCACCAAGCTCCCGACTTCTTGCAAGGCATCGGTCGCGGTCTTCGAATACGCGGTGAAGTTCAGCTGCCCGTGCAGCAGCACCGGGTATTTGCGCTCGGTGACGCGCACGCCGGCGCGGGCAAGCTTATCGGCGAAAGCTTTCACGTCGTTGCGCACCGGGTCGAGCGGACCGCCGCCGGCGATGATCGTCGGCGGCGCGCGCGAGACATCCAGATCAAGCAGCGAGGGCAGCGCCTCGGCGCCGAGGCTGCGGGCGATATAAGCGACCGCGACCCGCCCCAGGATGCGAAAATTGCGCAATTCCTCGTCGGCCCAAAGCGAGTCTTGTACATGAATCAGCGGGTAGAGCAGCACTTGCAGCGCCGCCGCGCCGGGCGATAGCCGCATTGAGTTCAAGCGCCATGGTGGCGGCAAGATAAGCGCCGGCGCTGTCGCCGGCGAGCGCGACCCTGCCCGGCGCGGCGCCGAAATCTCGCCCGCGCCGAAGCGCCCAGGCGCAAGCGGCGCGCGCGTCCTCGATCTGACCCGGAAAGCGCGTTTCCGGCGCCAGGCGATAGCCGACCGAAAGCACCCGCCCTTGCGATGATTTCGCCAGCCACGAACAGATCGAATCGTGCGTGTCGATATCGCAGCAAACAAAACCGCCGCCATGGAAATAGATTATGAGCGGCGCGGGCGGCGCCTCCGCCGCTTCATAATAGCGCGCCTTGAGCGGTCCGGCCGGCCCAGGCAAGTCCAGTTCCTCGACCCGCGCGAGACCGCCAGCGCGCGCCGCCGGCACGGCCAAAAGCGTGCGCAGAGCCCGCCGCGTCTGCACCAAAATCGCCGCTTCGATTTGCTGGGCTGGACTCATGTGGACGCCTTCATGCTCGAAGTCCTAGCAGCTCAACATGTCTCACCCATTCCCGGGACGCCGCAACGCTGCGGGCCCGGGACCCATAAACGCAGACGGCCGTGGTTATGGGTCCCGGAATTGCGCTTCGCGCAATCCGGGAATGGGTGGAGCAAGTACCGGGAGCACTACCGCACATGCGCGGCTTAAGCTAACCCTCCGCCCATGCCAAACTCACCAACAACCGACCGCATTTCCTTCCAAGGCGAACTGGGCGCCAATTCCCACATCGCCGCGCGCGCCGCTTATCCCGAGCTTGAACCGCTCCCCTGCGCCAGTTTCGAGGACGCGTTCGCGGCGGTCAGCGAAGGCCAGGCGCGCTATGCCATGATCCCGGTGGAGAACTCGCTCGCCGGCCGCGTCGCCGACGTGCACCATCTGATCCCGGAAAGCGGGCTCTACATCGTCGCCGAACGCTTCGAGCCGATCCGGCACCAATTGCTCGGGCTGCCGGGCGCGACGCTTGCGGGCCTGCAAGCCAAGTGCGCTCGCATCCGCAAGCCTTGGGGCAATGCCGCAAGCTGCTGCGCGCCATGGGCGTCGAGCCGGTGAAAACCGCCGACACCGCCGGCGCCGCGCGCGAAATCGCCGAGCTGGGCGATGCAAGCGTCGGCGCGCTGGCTTCCGGGCTGGCGGCGGAAATTCATGGACTGACAGTGCTGAAGCCCGACATCGCCGACGCCTATCACAACACCACGCGCTTTCTCGTGTTCGCGCGCGAGCCCGACGATGCGACGCTCGAATCCGGCCCGTGCATGACCAGCTTCGTGTTCCGGGTGAAGAACGTGCCGGCGGCTTTGTACAAAGCCATGGGCGGCTTCGCCACCAACGGCGTCAACATGACCAAGCTCGAAAGCTACATCGAAGACGGCGGCTTTTCCGCGGCGATGTTCTTCGCCGAAATCGAAGGCCACCCGGACGAGCGCAACGTAAAACTGGCGCTGGAGGAATTGTCGTTCTTCTCCGCCTCGCTGAAAGTGCTGGGGGTGTATCCGGCGGATGGGTTTCGGGGGAAGTAGGGCGCGCGCGCAAGCGGGCAATTGCGCCGTGACGGAAGCCGTCGGATGTGCTATGTGTCGCCGATGGCAGACGCAGCCCGCCTTCCGACCGTCTCGGTTCGGCCCAGAACGGTTGCTGAGTTCCTCGTCTGGGAAGAGGCGCAGGCGGACAAGCACGAGTTCCGCGCCGGCCAGATACGAATGATGACCGGGGGCACGCAGCGGCATAACCTTATCGCTGGAAACATCTATGGCGGGCTCAGGGCAAGATTGGCTGGCGCGGCTTGCCGGCCCTATTTGATGAACGCACGCGTCGCGCTTGAGGAAACCGAGGCTGGTTACTATCCGGACGTGGTCGTCGATTGCGGTCCGTATGTCGGCAATGCGTTGGCCACAAGTCGGCCGACCATTGTGTTCGAGGTGCTGTCGCCTTCGACGCGCCATTCGGATTTTTCCGAGAAAGTCCCGGATTATCGCGACACGGCGACGATCCAGCAGATCGTGCTGGTCGAACCGGACGAACGCAAGCTGCATGTTTGGACGCGCGGCGAGAAAGGCTGGCGGCAGAGCGAGCTTGGGGTGGCGAGTGCGACGCTGGAGCTGCCGTCGCTTGGCGTTATACGTTGACGTTGGATGAGATTTACGAAGGCGCTTGAGCAACTAACTGAGCCTCCGAAAGTGCAATTTAGCCTAGGTCATGCGCCGGATATAAAAGGTCGAGTGGCTTGGGGGCGATTGTGAACCAAGATTTGGATCAGCGGAGATACCGCGCGTTTATCAGTTACAGCCACTCGGATATCGAATTCGCTCGCCGACTGCATCCTGGCTCCAAGCATTTGAGATGGACGGAGGCGGAAGCCCCTGCACCCAATATTTCGGGACGAAGGTGCGATCACCGCCGGGTCTCTCACGGAAGGCATCAAGGCCGGGCTCCAAGACTCAGACTGCCTGATACTGGTTCCAGTCAGGCCGGCGCGGAAAGCCGATGGGTTGCACACGGAACTCGAATTTTATCGCTCGGTGAATCAGAAGGAAAAACCTTCGCCATTTTTAGCCCGAAAGCGGCCATGGTTCCCGCTCCCGTTGGTATTCCAGCCGAATTGGCATTCTCACCGCCCGGGCGTGAGGTTCGAGATCCGTTCGCAAACCGGACGGTCAAAGAGTGCGCGTGCACTTCGTGTATTTCCGATCAAGCACGCAGAAATTTAAGGACGGCCGAGACGAGGGCAATCGAGAGCGCCCGCGGCACACAATCATTGCCGTGGACAGTGGCGGCTCTCCGATTTTGACATTGACGGGTGCGGCATCGGCCAGTTTCAGTTCGCCATGGAGCGCCACTGTTCCCGGGTGACAGTCCAACAGACCGTCCCAATCACACGGGTAAGGTCATGGAAAGAGCTGGCCCCGCGATCAACGTCCGCGGTGACGGTCGAGAAGTAACTGAGGCCAATATTTCGGCATGCATTGAACTTCTTGAACCCCGAGTTCACGAACTTCGCTGCGCGATCTCCAAGAGCATCAAGAGGTCATGCACGAGAGGGACCTGGGGTTGAGCGCTCATTCACGATCCGCATCGCCAACAGCAAATTGACGACGCCACGTCTTTGTTGCAAGGCGCGAATCAGTCCGCAGCTACTGAGTGGCGCTGCTCGCGAAGTAATCTTGTTCATCGGCGCCGTCATTGTTGGCCTAACTTCCTGGTCACGCTATTAACGTTGCCTTCGGCGTTGAAGCTCAATTCCAGGATACCAAAGAAGCTCAACGAGGCGTTGGACCTATTCAGGGCGTCATGGATCTTATGAGTGAGGGCGAAATAAGTGTCGCCGAATTGAAGCGGCTGGCCAGGGCAGCGGAAGAAAATGGCGTGGGTTGGCCTGTGGCCTCTTCCCATTGCTTGAGGATGTGGAGAAACGCCAATTTACATTTTAGCGCTCACGTTTTGTCGTGCGCACGGCGCGCCCCGTGGACGTCTGCGCCTGCCAACGGGCTTGCACCCGGCGGCTCCCGAAAGCGGTCGCCAAGGTTGACGTTAAAAAATCGATTAGCCACGTTCCTCCGCTCCAGCCGCGGCACCAGCTTTTCCTTCCACACCGCCGGCGACCCCGCTTGCAGCGCGAGCAGCTTCGCGCGGCGGAAGTACAAGTGGCAATCGACTTCCCAGGTGAAGCCCATGCCGCCGTGGGTTTGGATGTTTTCCTTGGCGCAGAGGTAATACGCATCGCTCGCGGCGGCGCGGGCGGCGGCGGCGGCGAAACCAAGCTCGCCGGCGTCGGTCGAAAGCGCCCAGGCGCCGTAATAGGCGTTCGAGCGCGCCACTTCGATAGCGACATACATGTCGGCCAGCTTGTGCTTGATCGCCTGGAACGAACCGATAGGCCGCGAGAACGCATAGCGCGATTTTGCGTAGTCCGTCGCCATCTCCAGGCACGCTTGCGAACCGCCCACTTGCTCGAACGCGAGCAGCACCGCCGCGCGGTCGAGCACGGCTTCGGCAAGCTCCCAGCCCTGCCCCGCCGCGCCCAGGCGCTCGGCTTTCGCGTTCTTGAACTCGAGCCTGGCATGCCCGCGCGTAGGATCGAGCGTCTTTAGCGTGGTGCGCGTCACGCTGGGTTGATTGAGTTCGACCAGCACCAGTGAAACGCCTGCGCCCTCTTTCCCGAGCACGACGGCATGGCTGGCGCAATCGCCGTCGGTCACTGGAAGCTTGACGCCGCTCAGCGCGGCGCCGTCGAACCTGGCTTGGATGCCGGAAGCGCTTGGCGCGCCTGGGCCTTCGGAAGAGGCAAAGCAGCCGATCACTTCGCCCGCCGCCAGCTTCGGCAAATGCGCCGCCTTCTGCGCCTCGCTGCCCGCGAGCATCAAAGCTTCGGCGAAAAAATACGCCGTCGAGGAAAACGGGATCGGCGCCAAAGCGCGGCCAAGCTCTTCGGCCAGCACGCAAAGCTCCAGCCGCCCAAGCCCGAGCCCGCCATATTGCTCCGGGATCGCCGCCCCCAGCCAGCCCATCTCGGCAACGGCGCGCCAGAGTTCTTGGTCATAAGAGATCGCCGCATCGTCAAGCACGCGCCGCGCGACCTTGGTCTTGGCCTTGTCGGCGAGAAATTTCCGTGCCTCATCCTTGAGGCTTTTTTGCTCGTCGGAGAAATCGAAATTCACGCAACATCTCCATGGCTGGCGGCGGCGCTGCAAGCTTAACGCGCTTAACCACGACGCGGAAAGAGTGTCTTTGCGTCAAGCCGCTTCACGTTCAGTTCAAACCACGCATATGCGTGAGGCTGCAGTGTTGACAGAGGAAAGCAATGGTAAAAGCGGTCTTTCACAAGGGCCAGCGGGTTTTCGTTCGCCCGGTGGCGACCTGGGCGGTGGTCGAAAGCGTCAACCCACACTGGGTCAAAGGTGTGGAGGAGCCGCTGCGCGTCACCTATGACGCCGGCTTGGGACGCGAGTTTCAGGCGCACGAATTGGCCGCCGAGGACAAGGAACCGGCAAAGTCAGGCCTAATCGAGACCGAAAATTGGCGCATCCTGCGCGCCGCGAACCGCAATAGCGTAGACCCCAGTCATCCCTATCCCGGCACGTTTCCGGTTGTGGTTACCGATGAGAAGGACTGGGGCGGCTGGCGCACGCCGATCTCCGAATATGACCGCGACCCGCAGCGCATTGAGCAGCAAGCGCAACTCATCGCCAACGCTTTGTTGTTGATGCGGGTTGCGCACGAACTGATTGAATTCGCCAGCGACAATACCCACGATACTCCCGCTCACCTGCTCGAACTCGCGGACCAGGCCGAGACCGTCCTCGCCGCCATCCATCATGCGCCGACGCCAAAACCGGCGGGCGCGGACGCGGCGCAACGGCGCGATTGATTTTCGCGCCAACGCGGCTCATGTGAAGCGCCTTCTGGCGCCGGAAGGCGCCCAGACAGGAGCTGCGGCATGCCTGGTTCGGACGGCGCCATCACCCGGCTATGCGATTACGCGCCGCCAGAATATTTGATCGACGAGATCGCGCTTGTGTTCGCGCTCGAGCCGGACGCAACTTTGGTGGCGGCGCGTTCGCACGTGCGCCGCGCCGGCCCGACGCCCGCGCTTTTGGCGCTTGACGGCGAAAACTTGCACCTGGAAAGCATCGCCATCGACGGACAGGTTTTGCGTCCGGATCAATACCGCCTGGCGCCAGGCAAGCTCATCATAGAATCTCCGCCCGCGGATTTTAGCCTCGACATCGTCACCCGCATTCGCCCCGCCGCCAACACCGCGCTTGAAGGGCTTTACATGTCGGGCGGGCGCTTTTGCACGCAGTGCGAAGCGAGCGGCTTTCGCGCCATCACCTACGCGCTGGATCGGCCCGACGTACTGGCGCGCTACGCGGTGCGCATCGAAGCCGACAAAGCCGCCTATCCGACTTTGCTCTCAAACGGCAATTTCACCGAAAGCGGCGACATGGAAGGCGGGCGCCATTTCGCCATCTGGGTCGATCCCCACCCCAAGCCGTCCTATTTGTTCGCGCTGGTCGCCGGCCAATTTGATGTGATTGCCGACCGCTTCACCACCATGAGCGGCCGCGAGGTGGCGCTGGCGATCCATGTCGATCCGGGCGAAGCCGAGCGCGCGCGCTACGCGATGGATGCGCTGAAGCGGGCGATGAAATGGGACGAGGACACGTTCGCCCGCGAGTATGATCTCGACGCATTCAACATCGTCGCGGTGCGCGATTTTAATTTTGGGGCGATGGAGAACAAAGGCCTCAATATTTTCAACTCATCGCTGATCCTCGCCGACGCGGAAACCGCCGACCGATGCCGATTTCGAAGCCATCGAAGCCGTGGTCGGCCACGAATATTTCCATAATTGGAGCGGCAACCGCATCACCTGCCGCGATTGGTTTCAGCTCTGCCTCAAGGAAGGGCTGACCGTATTTCGCGAGCAGGAATTCTCCGCCGACCAACGCTCGCGCCCGGTGCAGCGGATCAAGGACGTGAGGCGCCTGCGCGCGCGCCAATTCAGCGAAGACAGCGGCCCGCTCGCGCACCCGGTGCGCCCAGCGAGCTACCGCAAGATTGACAATTTCTACACCGCCACGATCTACGAAAAAGGCGGCGAAGTGGTCCGCATGCTGAAGCGCCTGATCGGCGCCGAGGCGTTCGCGCGCGGCATGGAAATCTATTTCTCGCGCCGCGACGGCACGGCCTCGACAATTGAGGATTTCATCGCTTGCTTCGAGGAAGCCGCGGAACGCGACCTCGCCGACTTCATGGGCTGGTACGACCAAGCCGGCACGCCAGCGCTGACCGCGCGCGGCGAATACGATGCCGATGCCAAGGTGTTTTCGCTGACGGTGTCGCAATTCAATCCGCCGACACCGGGGCAAACTGAAAAGAAGCCGCTGCCAATTCCGCTGCTAATTGGGCTGATCGCCGCTGACGGGGCCGAATTGCCAAGCATCGCTGGAAGTCAGGGCGTCCCGCGCAGCGAGCATGAGCTGGTGCTGAACAGCGCGCGCGAGACGTTCCGTTTCACCGGCGTTGAGCGCAAGCCAGTCCCCGCTTTGCTGCGCGGCTTTTCAGCGCCGGTGTCGCTGGACGATGGCCTCTCCGCCGACATGCGGCTCGCGCAAATGGCGCACGACCGCGATCCATTTACGCGCTGGGAAGCCGGCCAGGCCATCGCCCGCGCGCTGATGTTGGCGCCGCAAGACGAGCCGCAAGACGCGCTGTCGGGGGCCGCTGCGCTGGCGGCGGCGCTTGGACGCGAGTTGGACCGCGCGCAGGAAGACCCCGCTTTCGCCGCCCTGACCTTGCGCCTGCCCGACCTCTCCGAACTGATTCTCGCCGCCGCCGCGCCCGACCCCGAGCTTCTATTCAGCGCGCGCGAAAAACTGCGCCGCGACATCGCCGCCATGTTGCAAGACCGGCTGGACCCGATCGCACGCGCCAAGGCCGAGCTTCCGTTTTCGCCCGATGCGGGGCCGGCAGGCCGGCGCGCGCTCAAGAGCGCCGCGCTGGAATTGCTCGCCTCGCTGGGCGGCGAATTTGAAGACACCTTGCGGGCCGCGTTCGAAACCGCCGCCAGCATGACCGAAACCATTGCCGCGCTCGACGCCCTTGGCCAATCGGGAAGCGACGCGTTCGAGGATGCGCTGACGCGTTTCCACGATCGCTGGCGGAGCAATCCGCTGGTGATAGACAAATGGTTTTCCGTCCAGGCTGCCGCGCCGCGCGCCGACGCGCTGGCCCGCGCCGAGCGCCTGCGCGCGCATCCTGACTTCAATATCCACAACCCCAACCGCGTGCGCGCGCTGGCTTCCGCGTTCGCCATGCGCAACCCGCGCGCCTTCTTCGCCGCGGACGGCGCGGGTTTTCGTTTTATTTCCGATCTGACTGCCGAAATCGACCCGCTTAACCCCGCGCTCGCGGCGCGCATGCTGACGCCGTTCGAATCGTGGCGCCGATTCGATTTGACGCGTCAAGCCCATGCGCGCGCCGCGCTGCAAAGTTTGGCGGACTTGCCGAACCTGTCGAAAAACACCAGCGAAATGGTGACGCGTACGCTTGGGTGATTTATGGGCGTAACCATCTGGGCATAGTGCGCGCGCATTGCTCGACACGAGGTTAAACTTCTCGTTACCATTGGCGCGCTTCGCGAATTTGAAAGCCGATTCGGCGCGGCCAGGAAATTGTTGTGTCGATAACTCATGAAAACCAAGCGTTTCGGCGCGATGCGGCGCTTCCCAAGAGCGCAAGCGGAGCCGATCGCGCAGGACGGCCGTTCTTGGCGCTCGTGGGCCTGTTCCTCTTGGCGTTCGCCTTCGCCATGGGTGCTCAAATTAAGACGCAGCACGACAATTCCGTGGCTTCGATCCTGGCGGCGCAGAGCGCTTCCGCCCGGCTGGTCGCCGAGCGGGTGAATTCCGGCTTAGCAAGCGCGCTGGGTGCGTCAGCCGTCGCCGGCGGACTGGCGAACAGCAACGATGCGGCGTTGGCGGCGGCGGCGGCATCGTCGGCGCCGGCGCGCGCGGCGGCGATTGTCCATCGCTCGGGCGAGATCAGCGCCATCACTTCAGCCGGGGAGACCGCGCTGGCGAGCGCGGCGGTGCGAGCGGCCGGCCAGTCCGCCCTCTGGGCGGGCGCGCCCGACCTCGGCGCGGCGCGCACCGCGCCGGTGCTCGTTCGCACCATCAACGATCGCGCTATCGTCACCATCATCGATCCCGCCGCGCTGCTGGCCGAGTTCGACGCCTCCGCTCGGATCATGATTACCTCGCCGGGCGGCGGCGTGGTCTATGTTTCGCCCGCGCTGCAGGCTGCCGGCGACGCCGCGCGCGGGCGGCTCATCGCCGCCGCCAGAAGCGGATCCGCGGCCCTATTCAGCGATGCGACCGGCGCCTGGGCCGGGGCCGCCGCCGAAGTTTCCACTGGCGGCTTCCAGGTTTTGACCGCCGCGCCCGCGCCCACGTCATGGGCGCTGTGGGTGGCGGCGTTGGCGCGGTTCGCATTGCTGGCCGCGGCGCCGCTGGCCGCGCTCGGCGTGCTGTTTGTGCTCATGCGTCAGAACGGCCAGCGCGCGGCGCTGGCGGAGGCGGAAGCGGCGCGCTCGGAAACCCATTTTCGCATTGCCGCCGATGGCGCGAAAGTCGGCGTGCTCGAATGGCGCCCAGGCGCCGACGAAGTGCAATTGTCGGAACAAGCCGCGCGCTTGCTCGGCGCGCGGCGCGATACGCTGGCGCTCGCCGAATTTCTCGATCTCGTGCACGGCGAGGATCGCTACAATCTTGACGAAGAATTTCGCCGCGCCCGCCAGTCCGGCGTGCTGGACGCGCGCTTCCGCATCGCCCGCGCCGCCGGTTTCGCGGTGATCGAAGCGCGCGGCGCGTCCGTGGAAGACGCTAATGGTCGCGCCGAAACCCGGTTGTTCGGCTGGATCGTCGATGTCACGCCAGCGCCATGAGGCGGAGGCGCGGGTGTCGCGTTTGGAGCGGCAATTGCGCGCCGCTATCGAGAATTTCTCCGGTCCGTTCGCGCTATGGGATTCGCGGCAACGGCTGCTCTTGTGGAACAAGAGCTTCGCCGACGCGTTCAAGCTCGGCCCGGAACTCTTGCGTCCGCGCACGTCGTACGAGGCGATCAGCGCCGCTTCCGCCGCCAATATCCGGCGCGAGAAAACCGACCCGGAAAATCCCGAAGTGCGCATCGTTGAGCTAGTTAGCGGCGAATGGTTGCATATTGTCGAGCGTCGTTCGGCCGATGGCGGGGCCATCAGCGTGGGCGTCGATATTACCCCGATCAAGCGCAAGGAGGAAGAACTCGCGCGCAACGAACGCCGCTTGACCGATGCGCTGGCGCGCGCGGAGAGCCAGGAATATAAGATCAAGGCGCTGGCGCGCGAAGCTTATGAGGAGCGCGCGAAAGCCGAGGAAGCCAGCCGCGCCAAGAGCGCGTTCCTGGCCAATATGAGCCACGAATTGCGCACGCCGCTCAATGCCGTGATCGGGTTTTCCGAAATCATGGCCAAGGAATTGTTCGGCCCGGTCGGCAATGAGCAATACAAGCAATATTCCTCCGACATTTACGACAGCGGCAATCATCTGCTCGAACTGATCAACGACATCCTCGACATGGCCAAAATCGAAGCCGGGAAACTAACCCTATCGCCGCGCCCGCTCGATCCCTCCGTGGCGATCGAACAAGCGGTGCGTTTGACCAAGCGCAAGGCGGAGGAAAAGGGGCTGACCATCGTCGTCGACGCCGAGAACCTGCCGGAAATCGAAGCCGATCACCGCGCGGTCAAGCAAGTGCTGCTCAACCTTTTGTCCAACGCGGTGAAATTCACTGATACCGGCGCGATCATGGTGCACGCGCGCGGCGGCCAAGCGGGCCTCACCATGCGCGTGGTAGACACCGGCTGCGGCATCCCGGCCGAGCATTTGCCGCGCCTAGCGCGCCCGTTCGAGCAAGTCGAGCAGGAATTGTCGCGCAACCATTCCGGAACCGGGCTTGGATTGGCGCTGACCAAATCGCTGGTGGAAATGCACGGCGGCAAGCTCGCCATCCAAAGCGAAATCGGCCGCGGCACTATTGTCACCGTCACCCTGCCCCACCATTTCAGCGGCGTGCGCACAAGCGAGGCGGCGGCGTGAAGCCACGGACCGCGAGCCTTCAGGCTCGCATGGCGCGACCGCAAAAAAAAAATGCGAGCCTGAAGGCTCGCGGTCCAAGTGCGCGCGTTAATTTAACGTCACGCCGCCGCCTCGCCTTGCGCTTGGCGCCACCTTCTATTCCAACCCCGCCCAACTCTTCAGCAATTGGTGGGCGATGGCAAAAGGCGGGGGGCAGAAGGCGCCGTCGTATTTTCCCGCGATCAGTTGCGCCGCCTCGGCGCGGGTGAACCAGCGCGCGCTTTCGAGTTCGTTTGCATCGACCGCGATCTCGCCTTCCTCCACTTCGGCGATTGCGCCAATCATCAGCGAATGCGGAAACGGCCAGGGTTGAGTTGAATGCAAGCGCACTTCGCGCACCCGCAGCCCGGCCTCCTCCAACGTCTCGCGCGCGACCGCCTCCTCGATCGCCTCGCCCGGCTCAACGAAGCCAGCGAGCGCCGAATGCATGCCGCGCGGCCAAGTCCGTTGGCGCCCCAGCACGCAGGCATCGCCGCGGACCGGCACCATGATCACCACCGGATCGAAGCGCGGAAAATGCTCGGCCTTGCAAGCGGGGCATTCGCGCTTCCAGCCAGCCTCCACGATTTGCGTGGCCGAACCGCAATTGGCGCAGAATTTGTGCCGGGCGTGCCATTCGAAAATGCTCTTGGCCGCGCCCAGGATCGGCAGATCGTCGCGCGGCAGCACCGCGCCAAACGAGCGCAGATCGTCGAACCGGCCAATGGCTTCAAGCGGCGCGGGGTCGGGAATGTCGATGGCGAAATGCGCAATCCCGTTCTGGTCGAGCCCCAAAAACAGCAGGGTCGCGTCGGCCGGCGCGATGCTGCGGCGTGCGTGCGCATTGAGCCAGCCCAATACGATCGCGCCGCCCTCCTCGATCACGAACGGACGGTTCTTGTGGAACGGCGTCACCCTGGCGTCGTCGGCCTCGAGCGCCGCCTCAAGCCAAGCGGCATTGCCGCGCCGGTGTCCGGCGCGGTCGAGCGGAGAGCGCGTGAACGCGTTTGGATTGTGCGGCAGCAGCATCAGGCCGCGGGCTTGCGAAACCGCAACACGAATTGATCGGTGCGACCGCGAATGTCGCCCTCGAACACGCGCAAGCTGCGATCGTCGGCGGGGTTGCGCAGCACTTGGGTCTGCGCCTCGAGCACGAAGCCGGCGGCGGTCAGATCGCTGACCACTTGCGCTTCAGTCGATGCGATGCAAGCTATCGGTCACGCCAATGGGGCTGCCGTCCGCCGCTGCGTGATCGACGATCACGACCACGCCGCCTGGCTTTAGCGCCGCGAACATCGCCCGATTCATCGCCGGCACATCAAAATTGAAAACCGGCAGATAGAAGTCGTGATAAATCTGCGAAATGAAGATCGCATCGAGCGGAACGCCCGCATTCCAATTGGCGTAGCCTTCGGTGAGGTGGGTGATGTTGGAATAGGTCGGCGCGATCGCCGCCATCGGACGCGGGCGCTCGGCCGTGCCGGGGCGGTCCACCGCGAACACGCGCCCGCCATCGCCAACCGCGATCGCCAGCAGCCGTGAATAATAGCCTCCGCCCGGGCCGACATCGGCAATCGCCTGGCCCGGGCGCACTTGCGCAAACGCCAAAATATCCGCCGGGCGGCGCAATTCATCGCGGGCGATATCGGCTTCGGGGCGGCTTGTATGGGCGAGCGCCGCGGCAATGTGCGGTGCGTCCGCCGCCACTTCCGGCGGCGCCTCGAGCAACAGGCCGGGCACCGCGCCCCCGGCGCAGGCAATTACAAAGAGCGCGCTTGCGCCGACAATAAGTGCACGCATGTCCAAACTCCAAAATCTAATGCCGCCCTTCTTTGCAATAAAAGCCGGGATTTCCAAGCCCATCTTGCTTAGGCTTGGGTCATGATTCCAGTGACGCCCCACCTTGGCCTCGATGAGCGCGACCTGGAGGAACGCTTCATCCGCGCAGCCGGTCCCGGCGGGCAAAACGTGAACAAAGTCTCGACCGCGGTGGAGCTGCGCTTCCAATTGCACGGCTATTCCGACTTGCCAGGCGATGTGTGCGCGCGGCTGGCTTCGCTGGCGGGGCGGCGCCTCACGCTGGAGGGCGAGATCGTCATCCGCGCCGACGCTCACCGCACCCAGGAGCGCAACCGCGCCGAGGCGCTGGCGCGGCTGGTGGACCTGGTGGAGCGCGCCTCGCATCGCCCTAAGCCGCGCCACAAAACCAAGGTGCCGCGCGCGGAAAAACAGCGCCGCGTCGATCACAAAGTGAGGCGCGGCAACGTAAAGGCGCAGCGCTCGCGGCCAAGGGGAGAGGATTAAGCCAGCGCACCCGCCAGCGCCGGCAGGAACACATCCATGCGATAATCCACGTCCATGTGGTCGTCGTCGTATTCTTCGTAGGTATGCGCGATGCCGGCGGCTAGCGAGTTTCTTCGCAAAGCGCCGCATGCCGTATTGGATGCGGAAATTGTCGTGGTTGCCGCAATCCATGTAGATCAGCTTCAGCTTGCGCAGATTTTCGCCCAGCGCGTCGAACATCACCACCGGATCGTGCTTCATCCAATTGTCCCAGCGCTCGGGGATGAGTTCGCCGGTGTGCGGATCGATCGGCAGGCGCATGTTGCGGAATTGCGTGGGATCGGGATCGTAGAACGCGCCCATGGCGCAGATCCATCAGCGTCATGCGGTCGCCGTGGCCGAGTTTGTTCTTGCGCTTCGACGTGGCGCACGTATTTCTCGATCGAGTAATCATGTTTGCGCAGGCGCTCGAGGTCGTCGATAGAGCGTCGGGATGAACAGCGCATCGAAGCCCATGTCGCCGGAATTGATGGCGATGGCGCTCCAGAAATCGGCGCGGTTCAGCCCGTGCCAGGCCGCGCCATAGCCGCCGGAGGATTTGCCGAACACGCCGCGCCTGCCCTGCTCCGCCGCAGCCGAACTTGGCTTCCACGAACGGCACGATCTCGTCGCAGATGTAATCGGCGTAGCGGCCGGAGCCGTCGCTGTTGAGATATTGGTTGCCGTAAAGCGCGGTGAAGCAATCGGGAAACGCCACGACGCGCGCGCGCCATGCCTTCGTGCGCGAGCCGATCCAGGCGCTCGGGCACGTTCTCGCCATGCGGCTGCCAATTGGCGTGCGCCAGCGCCGAGGACCAATAGCCCTTGAGGTCGACCAGCAGCGGCATCGCCTCGCCCGGCTTCCAGCCCGGCGGCGTCCAGACCAAAACTCGCGCACGGTCGGATCGCCCAGCGAATTGCCTTCGAGCACGATCGGATTTGTGAACCAGGCGATGCAGTTCGCCGCGGGGGATGGTGTGGTCTTTTCTCATGGCGCGCTGTATGGACCGCCGGCGCCCTTGACCTGGCAATTCCGCGCTGGCCGGCGCCGGCGGTCCAAAATGCTTGACCCTCCGCCGGCTCGGCCCAAAACCGCGCCTTTCTTTTTCACCGATGAGCCCCATGCCAGAAAGCCATATCCTTCCCGTCTATTCCCCGCCGGAGCAGATTTTCGTGCGCGGCGAGGGCTGCTGGATTTGGGACGAGCAAGGGCGACAAATATCTCGATTGCATCGCCGGCATCGCCGTCAACGCGCTTGGGCACGCGCCGCCGGTGCTGCAGAAGAGCGCTGACCGAGCAGGCCGCCAAGCTCTGGCACACCTCGAACATGTTCAAGGTCAAGGGCCAGGAAGAACTGGCGGCGAAATATGTGCGCGATTGCTTCGCCGAAGTGGTGTTCTTCACCAATTCCGGCACCGAGGCGATCGAGGGCGCGCTGAAAACCGCGCGCAAATATCACACCGCCAACAACAATCCTGAGCGCGTCGACATTATCGGCTTCCAAGGCTCGTTCCACGGCCGCTCCTACGCGGCGATCAACGCTTCGGGCAATCCGAGCTATCTCGAAGGCTTCGGCCCGCGCCTGCCCGGTTACATCCAGGCGCCCTGGGGCGATCTCGACGCGTTGAAACAACTCGTCGGCCCGACCACGGCGGCGGTGATCATCGAGCCGGTGCAAGGCGAAGGCGGCGTGCGCGCGGCGAGCGATGAATATCTGCGCGGGCTTCGCAAGCTCGCCGACGATAGCGGCTTCCTGCTGATCTTCGACGAAGTGCAATCGGGCGCGCTGCGCAGCGGCAAGATGTGGGCGCACCAATGGTCGGGCGTGACGCCCGACATCATGGCCGTGGCCAAGGGCGTCGGCGGGGGCTTCCCGCTGGGCGCGTTGCTGGCGACGAAGAACGCGGCCAAGGGCATGGTCAAGCGGCGTGCACGGGACTACGTTTGGCGGCAATCCGCTGGCGATGGCGGTGGGCAATGCCTGCTACGACGAATTGTCAAAGCCGGCGCTCGCCGAGCACGTCAACAAGATCGCCAATCATCTGGGCCAAGCGCTCGAAAGCCTGAAGGATCGCCATCCCGACATGGTGGTCGCCACCACCGGGCGCGGGCTGCTGCGCGGGCTGAAGCTCAAGGTCGATCCCAAGCCCATTCAAGGCGTGCTGCGCGAGCGCAAAGTGCTGGTCGGCGTCGCCGGCGACAACGTGCTGCGCCTCGCCCCGCCGCTGATCATCGACGAAGCGCAAGTGAGCATGGCCGATGGACGCGATCGATGCGGCGCTGGCGTGAAGGCGAGCGCATGAGCTTTGCAGGACCCCCCACCGGCCGCTCCGCGGCCGGCGACCACACAATGTCGGGATCGCAGGCGATCCCGATGGGGAATTGTCGGGAGGGGGGGCGTGCAGAAGGCACAGCAAGCGGCGCCACCGCATTTCCTCCTGTACGCCCCCTCCCCCTACCCCCGCCCCCAGGGGCGGGGGATGCCAACACCGGAACTCGACTTTGCTAACACCCCGCCACTTCCTCGACATCGCCGCGCTCAGCAGCGACGAATTGCGCGCGATCCTGGATGAGGCGCATGCGCGTAAGGCCCTGCGCGTGGGTTGGCCCAAGGCGAAACCCGACGAGGACGCGCCGCTGCTTCACCATGCTTTGGCGATGATCTTCCAGAAGAACTCGACGCGCACGCGCGTCAGCTTCGAAATCGCCATGGCGCAATTGGGCGGCATAAGCATCGTTATGAGCGCGGCGGACACCCAATTGGGGCGCGGGGAAACGGTTGAGGACACCGCGCGCGTGCTGTCGCGCATGGTCGACGCGGTGATGATCCGCGCCAACACCCACGACGACGTGGTGAATTTCGCCGCCGCCGCCGGCGTGCCGGTGATCAACGGGCTTACCGATCTTTCGCATCCGTGCCAGATCGTCGCCGACATCATGACCATCGAGGAGCGCGCGGGCGACATAACCGGCAAGACCATCGCCTGGCTCGGCGACGGCAACAATGTCTGCACCTCGTTCATGCACGCCGCCGAAAAACTCAATTTCAAGCTGCGCATCGCTGCGCCAGCGGCCTACGCCCCGCGCGCGCAGGAAATCGCCGCGTCGAAAGCGGCCGGCGCCGATGTAGAAGTGAGTATAGACGCAGGGCGCGCCGTGGCGAGCGCCGATGTCGTGGTCACCGATACCTGGGTGTCGATGGGCGATGCTGACAAGGATGCGCGCATGGCCGCGTTCCCGCCCTTTGCGGTGAACGACGCGCTGATGGCGCGCGCCGCCAAGGACGCGATCTTCCTCCACTGCCTGCCCGCCCATCGCGGCGAGGAAGTGACGGACAACGTGATCGACGGCCCACAGAGCGCGGTGTGGGACGAAGCCGAAAACCGCATCCACGCGCAGAAAGCGGTGCTGATGTGGTGCTTGGGGAAATTGTGACTGCTGCTCGCAGCCTGGGCGGTATCGTCAGTTCAGCGCGACAGTGACGCGCAGGAATGTCGCCGGGATGGACGTGGCGCCTTTGGTTGAGCTTTTGTTTTGATCTTGGAACAGAGTTTCCAGCTCCTTTTGGAGATCGCCTGCGCGACCATTTTTTTCCGCCGCTTCGAAAGCGTTCATGGTCGGCCCGTAATAGGTTCTGAATGCAGCGAGGAATTCGAACGGCGCACCCGGATAGCTGAAAGTGTACGTGTCGCGTAGGAACGAGATTTTCTCCCTGTGAACCCCTGCGGCGCCAAACCGCTCAACGACATTGTCTTCCATGCCCCAGGTCATTGGGCTGACGAAGCCTTCGGGCGGTGGCGGGGAATAGGCCGAGCTTGTTTTCAAGATTTGCGCGACCAAGGTTGGATCATTGGGAATCCAGTTTCCCATCACGATCCGACCGCCGGGTTTGGTAACCCGCACCATCTCCTTAGCGACATCAAATGGCCTCGGCGCGAACATGGCCCCAAAGACGCTCACTACGAGATCGAAGGAATTATCCTTCAACTCGTGCAGGTTGGAGGCGTCGCCCTCTTGAAAAGTGATGTTCGCGAGTTCTGAGTTCGCTGGCGCGCTTGTTGCCGGCGGCAACGAGATTGGCCGCGATATCGACGCCCAACACTTCCGCCCCGAGTTTCGCGGCGGGAATCGCCGTGGTGCCGTCGCCGCATCCCAGGTCCAAGAGCTTGAGCCCTTTTGTTATTCCAAGTCCGGAAACGAGCGTCTCTCCGCTCTCACGCATGCACGCGGCAATGCGGGTGAAGTCGCCTTTTTCCCAGAGTGCTTTGTTCGGGTTCATCGGGCGTATCCTATTTGATGCTCGCGACAAAGCCGCCTTTGGGTTTAGCTCCGGCTGGCCCCATGTCAACTTTCATCGCTGCCGGTCGCTGCGTGGACTCGATGAGAGGCCACACCTAACGCGCCGCCACGCTATCGCGCAGCCACGCGGCGAATTCGGTCTCGTCGATCTCGGACGACGCCAGCGCCAACATCATCGCCAAACATTCCTCGTCGCTGGCATTGAGCGCATAGCCATTGCCCGCCAAAAACAATTCGCACGCCACAAACGCCGTGCGCTTGTTACCATCGACGAAAGGGTGGTTTCGCGCGATGCCGAAAGCGTAGGCGCCCGCCAGCGCGGCCGCATCGGCCTCGCCGTAAGCGAACAGGTTGAGCGGCCGCGCAAGCGCCAACTCGAGCAAGCCCTCATCGCGCAATCCGAAAGCGCCGCCATGTTCGGCAAGCTGGCGCTCGTGGACAGCCAGAACGAGGCGTTTACCGAGCCAACGCGGCGTCTTCACTGCGCCAGCGCCTTAAGCACTTTGCGGCGGTTGCGCATTATCTCCTCGGCCATGCGCATCAGATCGGCGCTTTCGGCGTCATCGGCCGAAAGCGCCACCCCCTCCGGCGTGTCGGAAACAATGAGCGTATCGCCCTCGCCGACGCGCAATTTGGCCAGCACTTCCTTCGGCAGCACCACGCCAAGAGAATTGCCGACGCGGCGCACTTTGAGGGTGCGGCCGGCCGGTTTGACCGGCTTTTGAGCTTGGAACGCCGCGCGCTCGGCTTCGCTGACGCCTTTGGCGTTTTTTCTGGGTTTTTTGGGTTCTTCGGACATGGCTATCTCCTCATGTTATAACTTAAGTTATAACATGAGTTCGGCAATGCCGCAAGGCGCCTCTAAATGACCTATAGCACTCCCATGAACGACGACCTGCTCGCTCCTTTCTCGCTCGACTCGGCGCCCGTGCGCGGGCGGATTGCGCGCTTGGGCGCCGGCGCGCTCGATCCAATATTGCGCCGCCACGATTATCCGCGCCCGGTGGCGATGCTGCTGGGCGAGGCGCTGATCTTGGCGGCGCTGGTGGGCTCGTTGTTGAACGCCGAGGGACGTCTGACGGTGCAAGCGCAAGGCGCGGGGCCGGTGACGCTGCTGGTCGCCGAGCATAACCGGCAAGGTCTGCGCGGCTATGTGCGACTCGCCGACGGCGCCGCGGCGCTGGCGCAAAGTCGGCGCATGAGCCCAGCGGCCCTGCTCGGCGACGGCGCGCTGGTGCTGACGCTGGACCAGGGCGAAGGCAAACCCATCATTCAAGGCGCGGTTCCGCTCGACGGCGAAACCCTCGCTGCATGCGCCGAGAATTATTTCCGCGCCAGCGAGCAAACCGACACTTGCGTCAGGCTCGCGGTCGGCGAGATTGTCAGCGCTGACGCGACGGCGCAATGGCGCGCTGGCGGCGTGCTCATGCAGCGCCTGGCGAGCGACGCGGCGCGCGGCGACACAAGCGAGGATTGGACCCGCGCCTCCTTGCTGTTTGTGACCTTGAGCGATGAGGAATTACTCGACCCCGCGCTCGGTCCCCAGCATGTGCTGTACCGCCTGTTCCATCAGGACGGCGTTCGCATGGGCGCGCCGAACAAATTGGGGGATGTCTGCAGCTGCGATGAAGCCCGGCTCACCCAAATCATGCGGCAATTTCCTGAACACGAATTGCAGGGCCTGGTCGAGCCCGACGGCTTCCTGCACGCGCGCTGCCAATTCTGCGCCCGCTCCTACAGAATCGCGCCGGCGCAAATCGGCTCTAAAGCTTGACCTTCGCGGCGCAATCTCCACACTAGGGCTGTATGTTCCAGCGCCTCTTCACCGAACTCCGCGCCGCGCGCTGTGCCGGTCAGCCTCAAGGAATATCTGGTGCTGATCGAGGCGCTGGAGAAGAACGTGATCGATCCAACGGTTGAGGATTTCTACTATTTCTCGCGCGCGGCGCTGGTGAAGGACGAGAAGCACCTCGACAAATTCGACCGCGTGTTCGGCCACGTTTTCAAGGGACTTGACAACACGATCGAAGCCATCAACGCGCAAATCCCCGCCGAATGGCTGCAAAAGCTGACCGAAAAATTCCTCACCGACGAAGAAAAAGCGCAAATCGAAGCGCTCGGCGGCTGGGACAAATTGATGGAGACGCTGAGAGAGCGACTTGAGGAACAGAAAGAGCGCCACGAAGGCGGCTCCAAATGGATCGGCACGGGCGGCACCTGCCCGTTCGGCAATGGCGGCTACAATCCCGAAGGCGTCCGCATCGGCGGCGGCGACAAGCGCGGCCCCAATAATCAAGGAATGGGCCGCGCAGTGAAAGTGTGGGACAAGCGCGAGTACAAGAATCTCGACGACAGCGTCGAGCTTGGCGTGCGCAACATCAAAGTGGCGCTGCGGCGCTTGCGCAAATTCGCCCGCTCCGGCGCGCCCGACGAGCTTGACCTCGACAGCACCATCAAAAAGAGCGCGCGCGAAGGCTATCTCGACATCGTGCTGCCGCCCTGAGCGGCGCAATACGATCAAGGTGCTGCTTGTTCCTCGATATTGGCGGCTCGATGGATTCACACATCAAGCTGTGCGAGGAATTGTTTTCCGCCGCGCGCGCGGAATTCAAGCACATGGAATTCTTCTACTTCCACAATTGCCTCTATGAGAGCGTGTGGAAGGACAATCGCCGCCGCCACGACGAAAAGACGCTGACCTGGGACGTGCTGCACAAATTCCCGCACGATTATCGCATCGTGTTCGTCGGCGACGCCACCATGAGCCCGTACGAAATCACCTATCCCGGCGGCTCGGTCGAACATTGGAACGAAGAGGCCGGCGCGCTCTGGCTGCAGCGCGTGGCGCAAATCTACGAACGCTGCGTCTGGCTCAACCCCACCCCGCGCGCGCACTGGGACCACACGCCGAGCATCCAATTCGTGCGCGAAATCATCGGCGAAAACCGCATGTTCCCGCTGACGATCGAGGGGCTGGACGGCGCGATGCGGGAGCTGAGTAGGTGAATACTCTCCGGACCGCGCGTCTTCAGACGCGCTTGCCCCCACGCTTGTATGCTTGCCGCCATGTGAGCCTGAAGGCTCGCGGTCCAAGCGCCCGCGCACAAAATCTCGGCCGCAGGCGCCGTTCCCACTCGCGCGGCGGCTGGAGTGCGCTAGAATGTGGCGAATGGATCGACGCCTTTTTGTTTCCGCCGCCCTCGCCGCCGGCGTTTCCGCGACGGGCGCTTTGGCGCAAACGGGCGCGCGCTTTGCCGCCGCGGCGCGCTTCAGCGCCGAGCGCGGCGGGGTCAGCTTTATTGTCGTGCGCCACGGCATTGTGCTGGCCGAGGATTATCCCGGCGGCGCTCCCCATGCGCGCTGGCCGATCTATGCGGGCACGCGCTGCTTTGCACCTCTACTGGCGGCCTCGCTGGTTGAAGACGAGCTGATGAGCCTCGATGAGCCGGTGGCGATGACGCTTGGCGGGTGGGGCGCGCACCCAATAAAGAGCACGATCACTATTCGCGCGCTGCTCACGGGGGCAAGCGGCGTCGCCTTCGGACGGCGTGCGGCGCGCGATCTCGCCGCTCTGATCGATGCGGAGCCGGTCGAGGCGCCGGGGGTGCGCTTCAGCGACGATGCCGCGCCTTATCTGTTGCTGGCGGAAATCGCGCGGCGCAAACTTGAAGCTGCTGGCCGCGAGAGCGATCCGGCGCGCTATCTCACCGCGCGAACCCTGCTTTCGATCGGTTGCGTGCCCATCGCCTGGACCCGCGGCCCCGGCGGCGCCCCGCGTTTCGACGATGGCGCGGCGGTCTCGGCGCGCGGCTGGGCGCAGGCGGGCGAGTTGATCCGCCGCGAAGGCGTATGGCGCGCCCAGCAATTGGCCGATGAAAACGTGCTTCGCGAAGCCCTGCGCGGCTCGGTGGCGGAAGCGCGAGCCGGATTTGGCCTCTGGCTCGCGCCGCAGCACCGGTCGCGCGATGCGCTCAGCCTCGATAGCGACCTGTGGCGCGCGCCAACGCCCGCGCCATCGGATCTGGCGATGGCGGCCGGCGATGGCGGGCAGAGACTTTACCTATCGCCTTCGCAGGGGATCGTCATCGCCCGCCAAGCGCGTGGCGGCGCAAACCCGTCATGGTCGGACGCGCAATTTCTGTCTCTGCTGTGGCGGGACGTGTAGCCTTCAGTCGCGCGGGCGAATCAGCAGACCGCCAACCAGGCCGAGAATGCCGCCACCGGCGCCGCCTGTGATCAGGTTCGACAAATGTGCGCCATTCTCGCCTTCAATCAAGGCAGACCACATCGACGTGATGCCGCCGACCGCCTCGATATTGCCGCCGGCAAAACCCGCCGCCACGCCGCCAATCGCGCCGACCAAGGTGCGTCCCACCAAGCCGCCGCCGCCGCGCGTCACCGCGCCCAAGATGTTGCCGCCAACCGCGCCGCCAATGGCTTGGACGGCATAGGGCAGAATTGTAGCCATATCCATGATGTCTATCTCCCCGCGCACGGCTGCTTGTGGCCCCGTGTCGCCCCGCCAGCTTAAGGGCGATATCCCCACGCGCAAGCAACCTTGCGCATATGTAACGAGACTCTTCGACGCCTCATTTCCCTGATGCAACGCTTTTTGACGCGCGATTCACCGGACGGAAGAAGCTGTTCCGGTGTTGTTCGGAATCGCTATCGCTTCGGACAATGCCGGTTACTCACACAATCTCGGCGCGCGGCGCTGTCCGCGCGCGCCGATCGCGTGTTAAGAAATCCTTCATATTTGGGATTCGCACGCAATGATTGATGTTCGCATTGTTTACACCCATGACGCCGCCCCGTTCGCGGAGACACTGGCTCGCTTGCTCGGGGCTGAGCAATTCAATGTGCGCTTGAACTGCGGTCGCAAGTCGCTGCACGAAATTGAAGCCTCGCGCCAAGCTAAGGAAGCGGTGTTGCTGGTGTGGTCGTACGACGCGCCGGGCCAGTATTATATGCTTGAGTGGGCGCGCGCTACGGACGTGTCGCGCCTGGTTGAAGTGGCGCGCGCGCCGGGCGCGCCGCGCAAGGAGCGGCGTGCGCCGGTGATTGACTTTGCCGCCTGGCGCGGCGAGCGCAGCGCGCGGCCCTGGCTTGCGCTCAACGATCGCCTGCGTGCGGTCGCGCGCGCGCTTAACCCGCCCAAACCCGCGCAAGTGCAGGCCACGGTCGCGCTTGGGCTGGCCAGTGTCGCGGCGATGGCGGGCGCGATCTATGTCCGCGCCAACGACAGCTTCGAAACGCCGGTTCCGCTCGAACAACAAGCTATGCTGGAGCAAACGAGCGCCAATTCCGGTATGGGCGGGGCCGTGCGGGCGCCCGAGCCTGCTTCGCTCGGCGAGAGCGTGCTTCAAGTGCGCGCCTACAGCGAAGCGCTGATCCCCTTGGAGCCAGAGCCGGCCACATCACTGGAACAATTCGCTGCGATTGAGCCGCTTGAGCTTCGCCCCGAGGGTCGCAATCCGACGCTGCTTGAGCAATTGGCGCACTTTCTCCCGCAACCGGAGGAGAAAGAATCAGACAGCTTTATGCTGGCCTCCGCGACGACCGCGCAGCCAATGGAGGATAGCCCACGCGTGTACTTCGTGACGCACCTTGAGTAAGGCCTCGGCCGGGCTCATCCAGAGCAAAGTATGATCTGGCTCGGAGGGCGCGCTGTCGGCGGCCGATAATTCCACTTCGTAGAAGCTGGCCAGCGAATTGCGCGGCTCGCCTTTGTTGATCCAGAATTGCCCGGCCCGGCCAATCATGCTGGTTGGCCAGATAGTGAGCCCCGCCTCCTCGAGAAACTCACGCATCAGCGCGGCCGCGTCATCCTCGTCGGGCTCAATACCGCCGCCCGGGAGGTCAAATTCATAAGGCGCGCGGCTGCCGATTTGCACGATTGCGATCTGCGCCTCCCCGCGCGGGCACAGGCCATAGACGCTCAGGCGTTCGAGATAAGTGAGGCCGGGCTGGGTCTGGCCGAATTGCAGCGCGAAACGGGTCATGGCCGCCGATATAGCGCGCCTTTAAGGGACTGGCGATTGAAACTCATGGGGCGCCGTGGCCTATGAAGGGCCATGGATCTTGGCCGCATCAATCCGGTGGTTCTTGTGACTGGCGCTGCTTCCGGGCTTGGCGCGGAATGCGCCCGCGAGTTTGCGCCGCACGCTTCCGGCGGCCTGATCCTGGTTGATGCCGAGGCGGACGCGCTCGATGCCGCCGCCGACGCGCTCGACCAGGCGCCCGAGCGCGTCTCCACCTTGGCCTTCGATGTCGCCGACCAGCCCCGTTGGATTGAGGCCGCGGGCTTCATCGAAGCGCAATACGGACGCTTGGATTTCGCCCTGGTCAATGTGAGCGACGGCGAAGCCGTGCTGACCGACAAGCGCCTGCATGACCGCGATCGCGGCGCCGCCGCCGACCTCGACGCCGCGTTCCTGTCGCTGCGTGCGCTAATCCGGCTGATGGGCGCGAACAGCCAGGGCGGGGCCATAGTTTTGACTACCGCCGCCGAGACCCTGACCGACGCGCCAGGCGGCCTGCTGGCGCTACTGCGGAGCGGGGCCAGCCACGCCGCCGGCGCCAATGTGCGCGTCAACGCTATCGCGCTCGGCGCGCCCAGCGCCGCAAGCGCGCGCCGGTCGCCATTGTTTGCCGATCTGGAGCGCGATTTGGGCGATGAAGAACTGGCGCTGGCGCGCGTCGCCGGTTTGCCGGTTCCGGTGGCGCGCTACGACCAAGACGATGTGTTCGCGGCCCTCCGCCTGCTGCTGACCTGCCAGTGCAGCGGCATTGCCCTTGTGGTCGAGGCCGGCGCCGCGCTTTGATTGGGAATTGCGATTCGCGAGGCGTCCCGATGCAAACCATATTTCAGCGTTTTGTGAGATTTGACCGGATGCTGGGCCCGGCGCTGGTCAAGATCGTCTATTACATCGGCGCGATCGTCATTCTTGGCTGCATCGCGCTCACCGTGCTCAGCGGCGTGTTCGCCATCTTTGGCGGCAATTTTGGCGGCGGCTTGATGCAATTGCTGGCCGCGCCCGCGGTGGGCGCGGTGGCCTTGGTCTATTGGCGTTTTATCAGCGAACTCTTCATGCTCGCCTTCCTGAGCTACGAACGCATGGGCGAAATCCGCGACCGCCTGCCAGATTATTCGCAATTCTAAAGGCGCGCCGATTTCGGATTGAAACGCCTCCCCCTCCCCTTGAGGGGAGGGGGTTGGGGGGCGGGGTGAAGCGCGACGTCCGCAGGCTCACGCATGCTAAGCAAATCACCAACCGCGGCGCTTCACCCCACCCCCTGCCCCCTCCCCTCAAGGGGAGGGGGAGTTTGTCAGCGCTGAGTGAACGCATTCGGGCCGTAAACACCCCGAATCGCGCTACCGCTTTGCCCCATGTCCGCTCCCGCAGAACGCGTTCTCTCGCCCGCCCGCATGCCTGGAGAAGGCGCCGACCGGGCCTTGCGGCCAACCGGATTCGATGAATTCGTCGGCCAGCCGGCGGTCAAGGCCAATCTCAAAGTGTTCGTCGACGCCGCCAAGAATCGCGGCGACGCGATGGATCATGTGCTGCTGTTCGGGCCGCCGGGCTGGGCAAGACCACGCTGTCGCAAATCGTCGCCCGCGAACTAGGCGTTGGGTTTCGCGCGACTTCAGGCCCGGTCATCGCCCGCGCCGGCGATCTCGCCGCGCTGCTGACCAATCTCGAACCGCGCGATGTGTTGTTCATCGACGAGATCCATCGCCTCGCCCCGGCGGTGGAGGAAATCCTCTATCCGGCGATGGAGGATTACCGGCTCGACCTCATCATCGGCGAAGGTCCATCGGCGCGCGCCGTGCGCATCGACCTTTCGCCGTTCACGCTGGTTGGCGCGACCACGCGGGCGGGACTGCTCGGTACGCCGCTGCGCGACCGCTTCGGCATTCCATTGCGGCTGGATTTTTACAGCGCCGAGGAATTGCTCGGCATCGTCGAGCGCGCGGCGGAAAAACTCGGCGCGCCGATCACCAGGGAAGGCGCCATCGAAATCGCCAAGCGCGCCCGCGGCACGCCGCGCGTGGCGGTGCGGCTGCTGCGGCGGGTGCGCGATTTCGCCGGCGACGGCGCCATCGACGCTAAGCTCGCAGACACGGCGCTAAAACGCCTCGAAGTGGATAGCGACGGCCTCGACATGCTCGACCGCCGCTATCTGCATGCGCTGGTGGAAACCTATTCCGGCGGCCCAGTCGGGGTTGAAACTCTAGCCGCCGCGCTCGCCGAAGCGCGCGACGCCGTCGAAGACATGATCGAGCCGTACCTGATGCAACAAGGCTTCGTCATGCGCACACCAAGGGGACGCATGGCCGCGCCGCGGGCGTACGAGCGGCTGGGCAAAAAGCCGCCGCCGCGCGCGCCGGAAACGGGGGGGCTGTTTGGGGAGGAGTGAGTGGCAAGCAAGAAAGCTTGGTTTGCGTCGCTGAGTGCGCACGAGCGATATGAGCGCGCTGTACACATCGTCTCTTGTGCCATCGATCAGCTACAAGAGATCATCGGTGTTACCGAAACGAACCGTATTATCATCTACAGTCCAGCGATCGCGTCGCAGATTCCGCCCTCCTATGCCGCCAACGCCTTCAATTTACTTCAGTGGGTAATGCTGAATTACGAATTCTCAGGCTTTGCGCTTTGTGGGATCGCGGAGCGACGGATCGAGAAAGCATACCTGCTATGGTGGACCTGGTTGACGACCCGGCAGTAGCTACCGTTGTTTCAACAAATCTCTGCAAGAGCGAGAATATTTCAGCACCGAACGGCGACGTCAGAAGGCAGCTGGCACGGTTGGCAAAGGCGATGCGTGTGGCAAGAAAGGTCTCCAGTGCCGGGTTCCGAGGGTCCTTGGTTGCATTTCGCGATGAGAGATTGGCCCACTCGCTGACTCCGCCGAAGAGCCCTGTTGGTGCGACGCCCGCTCCAAAGTATGGCTATGAGCGTCGCCTGTTGCGCGCATCCGTTTCAGTCGTTGATGCTTTCAATGGGGCGCTAAGGAATTCGAGCTTTGCGTTCGACATGTCGTTTGAGAACTCGAAGCGCAATGCTGAGGCCCTTTGGCTCAGCGCGAAATTCGCTATTGATGACTGACTGGGTGTCGCCCCACCTGTCCCGGATTCGCGCTTGCGCGAAGCCCGGGGCCCAGGATCACGGACGGCTCACGTTTATGGGTCCCGGGCTCGCCGCTTCGCGGCGCCCGGGAATGGGTGGTGAGTTGTGCGTGCATTTACATCGTCATTCCGGGGCGCACGTAGGCCGAGCCCGGAAGCCAGGGGATCGTCGGGCGCGGTGCGTTTGCCGCTGGGTTCCGGATCGCGCGTTCCGCGCGTCCGGAATGACGGCGCTTCCTGGGCATAGGGATACAGGCGTGTGTATCCTGGCATGCTGTGATACAAACTCCCCCCGTGGCCGACACCGCGACCCTCACCATCGCTCTCCCGCCCGAGACCGCGCGGCGGTTGGCGGCGCTTGCGGCTGAGGAGGGCGGCAGCCCGGAGGCGCTGGCGGCGGACGCGGTGGCCGACATGGTCAATCTCGCGTTCGATGACGGTCCGGAGCGGCTAAGGCTCAGCCCCGAGGAATTGCGCGCCTCGATCGAGGCTCAGATGCGCGAAATCGACGACGGACAGCGATCCTCATCCCCCATGAAGAAGTCATGGCGGAATTGCGCGCCAAGATCACAGGTGCGAGAGCCGAGAAGCCGTGAAACGTGTGCTTTGGCACGCCGAAGCGCGCGCCGACATCACCAGTATCTTCGACCATTTCCGCGCCAAGGATGCGCGCATCGCCACGCTGCTCGTCGAGCGCGCGGGAAGCGGCGGTCGTCGCGCTCTCAAAACGCGATACTGGCCGGCCAGGGCGGATGGCAAATCTGCGCGAGAAGAGCGTTCTACGCACACGTTACATTATCGCCTATCGCATCCGCGGCGACGACCTCATCGTTCTGCGGATCATCCATTCGTCGCAGGACTGGACCTCGGCGCAGTGGCCGAAGCCGGATTGATCGCCAAACTCCATGTTTTACCGAAACGCTGCCAAAGGAGCCCCCATGATCGACTATCACAACCAACGCGTCCTCGTCACCGGCGGCGCATCTGGGATA
>CAVTAT010000002.1:0-418488 GCA_963732745.1 uncultured Alphaproteobacteria bacterium
CTGAGTCAACATGATCATGCGATGCTTCAAGTTGAGCAGTTGGCTTGCACACGACGTCAACCAGGGATGTCACTGGTGGTACCGGTCACCTTGGCCAAGTCAGGCGCCGACTTATCCATGGCCGTCGGTCGGGCTGATCGTTGAAAACTCAACCCCACCAGATCATCCATGATTTTTGGGTGCCAGGTATCGAATAAACTGTTAGCCAGGCCAACTTGAAAACAATTGGCGAACTGAAATGAGCTAATGCTCAACCTCTTTGATTATCGTCAATTGAACCGGTACACGTGCTGGGTGAAGTTTTTATCGAGGTTTTCGGGTAGGATCTGTGCGGCAGGCGATCGGTATTCTGACATTTGCCACTGGAACAGGGCGTCTTCTTCATGTACTGGTGAACTTTTGCATCTTCCTTGCCATCGTCGGGCGATTTCGTCAACGTGACGGGAATCAGAGCCGACTGGTCAGGAGGCATCAGACCATCAGAATGGTCATGTCACTTGTGCACACATCCATACTCGGCCATCTTCATCGATGCTACACATCCTCAATTCACTTGCTAAAAAGAAGCCTTACGTGTCGAGGTCCAATTAACTACTGGTGGATTTCAAAAGATTTTCTTAACGACGAAGATGACAGAACGAGCGTCGTCAACGAGCATTCATTGGCGAATCATTGGCGTCAAAAAAAAAATCCTCGAACCTCCGAGCCGCCCAGCCACAGTCACCCTTGGACACCCGAAACATGTGCATGTATTTAGTTGAGGCTTGCTTTTTTACAATTGCATGACAACTTCTGAAATGACCCACTCTAACCTTGTAGACTACGTGGTTGGCGACTCGATTCGGATTTCGGGCAAAAACTTTACGCTGTTACAATGGCCTGTTTATTATCAGTTGTTAATAACACAAACAACTTGGGGGATTGTTGCTTAACAGCATATGCGCACACACACCACACAGGTGCCACTGGGGTTGCGGATGCAAACGGGGTTTATTATTAGGCCACAGTGCACTGGCTCAAATCAGTACCATTGCCAGGGTTACTGGAACAGGAGGAACTCGGCCACTGCCAGCCGAAGAACCCAGGGCGCCACGGTTGTGATCAATGAAAATTCAATGGCCTGTGAAGGTTGGTTGATTTGAACCATTTGAAATCTTTGACCATAAAGTTGTGACGCACACAAAAACTGTTGCGCCAACTTTGAAGTCGGTTGACCACGAAACACCCGCAGCACCAACTCCCAAGTGTCCACAACTGTGATACGGTCAATGAAACTGTTCGGGAATCGAATCAATGATCTATGGTACGTTTGGCGGATGAGTTGGAACTCACTCACCCGCCGGCTCATCATCATCCATTTCGACATCGCCGCCATCAGTTCATCCACATTGATCACCTCCTAATCGATGCGAACGGTTTCAGCCGACCCATTATTTCCATTGGATTGCTGGGGATAAAGGCGCCCCAGGCGGCTGGGCAACAGTGCGTGCACTAAGCCTACACACACCTCTAAGAATTAGTTGCCTTGTGACTCATTGCCAGGCTGCTGCATGATGAGTTCTTCAAAATGAAGATGAGTGTGAGTGATCAGGTGATGGTGGAAGAGGAGGATTTGGGTTATTGCTGAGGCGGAGTTGATGGGAGCGTCGATGAGTGTGGAGGTGGTGGTGCCGGGAGTTCGTCGGAGGAGTTTGACCACTGCACTCCAAACTGATCATTATGCATGTTGCGCATGTGGCCAATCATCATCGATCAGGACTCGAAGAGTTGAACATCGTTCGGCTCGAGCCAGGCCCGCCAGTTGAATGGTTGGCCACCTCCGTGAGGTGGTTTGTTGGAGATGCCACGCCGAAATCGATTTGGCGCCGATTGCCCAACACTTCAACGGAGTCATCTTGCTCATGCCGTCCTTCAGAGGAATAGGATCTGGAACGTGTTTGCTGATGATTGGTATGTTGTGTTCGTTTAGTTCAACACCTGTAGAAATATCAGCCTTGGGTGCACCTTGCATCAATTTGTGCCACGCCCTCTTGGTTTTGTTGTCTGTAACCAGTTCCACTTTCAATAGCTGCTGCTGGTTCCAGCAGCATGTTCAATCTTGCCAGCCTCCTGGCCGCAGGAGCCATTCATCTGTATTCTTCGTATTGGCTATGCATCAATGGCATCACCGTCCGAGCTCTTTGTTGTTGTTCTTCTGAAGTTATCTGGCATTGTTAGTTTTTCCACTTTTGAAGCGACATGGCGATGCGACGCATCGCGATCATGACCGGTCGCCAGGAAAGCATGTATCGTGAGGCCATGAACGTGCTTCGAGACTTGCCGAGCTCGAGCAGCCGATCTCGTCGTGGCTGCCAAACGCGCAAACCAACGGCCGGCCAGACGGCCACCACAGCCGCCGGGCCATCTACGTGAGAAAACGTGTAACCTATCTCGACGAAAAAACAGCCTCTCTAATCCTTCGACTGCATCTACTGTCTCTGGTTTCAGCTTCAACGGCTTTGTTGTGAGTTTAATCAACTTCTACTCACAGGGAACCTGCCAGCGCGGGAATGAAAAGTAACAGCCCCCAGCAGGGCCAGCACCCAGAGCAGAACCGGAAACATGGATTGCAGGCAAATCGCGCCGATTGATTCATCGCTGGCAATCAAATCCTCAAATGCCAGCAACCGAATCTGAAACGACGCGAACATCTGCAAGAGCATTGGACCGGCCATCCAGAAAAACAGCATCCCCGTCAAAAAGACCAGTGCCGCCGACAACTCCGAACTGAACCCAATCTGGCCTTCTTCAAAGGCCTTCATGATCCGGTGCGGCGTCGGGTCAAATGTTTTGTCTTCCGACTGGTCTGCCATGAAATCTCCGGTACGCAACAATTGCCAATCTGCGACCATGGACAAGGCTGATTATTGAAACAGTGCGTTGAGCAGGTCGCGATCCACGTTTTCAAACGATACGGCGATGTTGCGAATGATCATGTGGCCAAAACAGAACCAGACACAAAAGCCCGCAAATCAGTCTCAGGGGAGCCCCCACCGTAAAGAGGTTCAATGAGGGTGACGCCTTGTTCAGGTACAGAGACGGCGAAATTGACTGATTGCCAGGCAGATTGCGACGGGTGCGGCAACCAACAATCCGTATTCATCCAGTTGGCCAATCGCATATACCAAAGCCTCCGTGGGGATTTCCATCAGCCCCGACACGCATCGCATACCGGAAAACGAATAGTGCAAACACAGCAAAACCCAATAATGCATGTCCAGCACAAAAAACAAAAACATTGAAATCGTTTCAAAAACCCGGGTGACATCGGAGCCTGACTCCATTCCGGAAGGGTCCATCAATTGGCCCATGGTCAAACCAAGTTCCTGGCCGATGTAGGCTCCGGCGATTCTTGCGGGAATCAGAATCCATCCGGTAACCAGTCCGATCACGACTCCGCAAAAAATCTCCTGAACCAACGCGACCGTTCCGGGAGCGAACGATGCAGCGGTCACCGGTGCTCGGTTGGCAGTGATGCAGTGCCCGTTCCGTACCAGAAAACAGTCAGGGCAACTGCCATTCCCGCCTTGACCGTTACCGGAATTTGCCTCTTGCAAACAATGGGAAACACGGCAATCAATCGGAGACTCTCGCCAGCACCAGCAAAAACGCCAATATCGCGGCGTCATTCATTGGGATGCCTGGCCGACCATTTGGAACATTTCAACCGTAAATGACTGAAGCCGGTTTAGGTACCACGGCAACAACGCGATGATGGTCGCCGCTGCCGCAACAATTCGTGGCGGCAAACCAACAGCGTTTGTTCCTGAATCCCGGTAATCGTCTGCAACACGCTGATCAGCAATCCGAAAAACAGGCTGACCAGAACGACGGAGCGACCAATAACAGGGACTGCATCAGCAAATCCCGACCGATAAAAGTTACAAGTGCAAAGTCCATGTGAAGTCTTTCCTGTGGGAGATATCGGCAAAACCGGGGGAATCATGCTACTTCTTGCCAATGGGCAATGCGTCGAACAATTGCTTTCCCATGCTCGTGTCGCCAATCGCTCCAAGTACCTTTGGCTTCTGGCGGTCGTCGAGACTGTTCAGCAACTCGGCAGCAAAACCAATGTCACCGTTATTGGCAAACTCTTTCAGATAATCAGCCGCCTGGTCGGGTTCCAGCGAGCCAAACCAGTTCTTGGCCTGGGCAACACGTGCATCAGGTCCGGCTTTTGCCGCCGTCCCGGCTTTGCCATCAGCCTTGGCTGATTGCGGGTTTTCCGCAGCGAGCCCTGCCCGTTCATTCTGGATTTTGCCAGCAATTCCCGTGCGGCTAAGTCTGCGTCGATACTGTCGCCCATCGCAGTCAGTTCCGACTGTTCCCTTTGTACGTCTTCAAACATCATGTTGACCCGCTGCTCATCCCGCACGACCAGCTTTTCCCGTTCGTTCAATTGGGCCTTCTTCTTTTCGAATCGATTCGCTCAACTGCAGAACGGCCTCGATCGAGATCGGCTGGTCCGGATGAAGCGATACGGGCATGGAATCCACGTGCTCTTTGGCAACTTCGGGCTTTGTGGCGGCCTTTTCCTTCAGCGCCACCGAAAATCCTGATTCCTTGACAGGCGACCCCGCAGCCGGAATTGCGTGATCGTCCGTTGCAGCGGTTTCGTCTTTGACTTCCGGTTTTTTTACCAAAAAAAACTGGCTGCCAGCGTACAGCCGCCGAACAGCACTGCTCCGATCAGACCAATCTTGACAAGGCTTTTCATATCTGTCCCTTTGACATCGAGTTCAACAAAGATTGCAAGGTCTGGTCGTGAATGTTTGGCTAACGCTTAGCCTGATGGCGAATTCGTCAGCCATTTCCTGTTCACGGCGGCTTTCAATTTTTGCAACGCAAGCCCAAGTTTTCAATCAGTGTTTCCCAACCCTTAACCCGTCTGATTCCAAGAGTGATATTCGTCAAGAATGTCATTCGCTCGGCTTCCAGCCGGGTCTGATTCCGTCTCCAGCGTTAAGTTCAGCTTCGCCAGACCAGTCCAGCCAGGCACTGGTTGGCATTCGGCCCTCGAATTCTTGATCCATTTGCTTCACGAATAACGGTCTGCTGTTCTTCCTGCGCGCCTCAATCGACCGTTTGGCCCCTCGACAGCCATGTTTGCGCACGAAGGCGTTTCGCAGACGGTGTCCAGCCGGCGCTGGTCAATGTCCAGCAGTCGTCTGTAACGATTCGTCTTTGTTTTTCCGGTTTTGCCATTGGATTCGGTCAATACGATGGCCCTGGGAATAGAAATCAGTAGCCGCCGCAACCAGGGAGTCAGCAGTCGTTCAGGGCACGCATTGAGTCGGTCATGTGAGTCGGGCGCCTGATTGGTTGTTCCAGAAATTTCTGAACAGCCGGGTAAAGGTCGACCGCCATATCGGTTTGAGGAACCCCTCCACGTTGATAGGCACCGACCTGAATCAGGTCTTCGGTCTGGCGATATCGTGAGATGATTTGTCGGGCGATTCGGGCGAGTTTTTGGTGCTCGATGGAAGTGATGTCGACGAACAACCGGCTCGTGCTTGCCAGAACATCGATGGCCGGAAAGTGGCCGGATGCCGCCAATTCCCGCGAAAAATCAGGTGTCCGTCGAGAACACCCCTCGCTGCGTCTGCAACCGGGTCGTTCAGGTCGTCACCCTCGATCAAGACGGTCAAAGCGCTGTAATGGAACCGTGTTCGCGTTTCCCAGACGTTCAAGGATCACGGAAAGTTTTTGAAAAACGCCCGGCGTGTATCCGCGGCTGGTCGGAGGCTCGCCAACATCAAGCCCAGTTCCCGCTGAGCCATGCACCATCGGGTCAAGCTGTCAAAAATCAAAAGGACTTTTTTGCCGGAATCCCGAAATGATTCGGCAATAGTGACTGCGGTTTCGCCGGCCCGTACCCTGGCCAGGGGCGTTTCGTCGGCCAACGACACGACGACCACACTCCGGGCCAGTCCATCCGGACCAAGTGCTTCTCGCAAGAACGGGCGGACTTCCCTGCCCCGCTCTCCGACCAGGGCGACGACGTTCAGGTCGGCGTCTGCATAACGCGCCATCTCGCCCAGCAATGTGCTTTTGCCTACGCCGCTTCCCGAGAACACGCCAACACGTTGCCCTTTCCCAAGCGTAAGCATCGTATCAATCGCCTTTTGACCGGTACTCATAACCTCGTCAATGTCCTTGCGATTCATCGGCGAAGGCGGCGTGTTTGATGGTTCCACCCAGCGGCAATCTTGCAAGGGCGGGCCATCATCCGATGGCTCACCCAGGCAATTGATGACTCGACCAAGCAAACCCATTCCGACAGGAATCCTGGCTTTTCGCCCCAGCGATTTGACAGGATCGCCATGCCTCAGTTCGTTTAAGGGCGAGAACGTCATGATCCTCGACTCGCCGCCACGAAAGCCGATGACTTCCGCCAGGCAGTTTTCCCGCCCGGACGATTGGATCTCGCACAGTTCCCCGATTGCTGCCGGCATTTTTGCTGTAACCATGGAGTCCGCGCTATGTACCTTGCCTACGGTTCGGAAAACGTCCGAGTCCTGAATTTTCGCCGCAGCTTGTCGACGTTCAGTTTCAGCATCAGCGAGACTCTCCAGCAGTTTTTCCTGAATTTTGAAGCTGGTCAGTCACAAGACTTTCAAACCGTACGTTCCACCTTCGATTCGAAAGTCACCGGGGCGAAGTTTTGGATCAGCCTGGATAACGGCTTGTAGTCGTCAATGTCTTTGAGGACCGTTGCCAGTCGTTCGAATTCTTGACTGCATGCGAAGATCCGAATTGGGTCCTCGCTCTGCAACTGCTCCATCGCCAGCGATACAAGCGATTCGATTCGACCGCGTCAGTCTTCAGCTCGTGGCGAATGAACAGTTTCGGCAACGACAACGGACAACCGGACTGCCAGCCGCTGTAGTTCACCCAATGACTGGGCCCTGGCGGAATCGATTTGTTCCAGACGCTCCTGAATTCCTACCAGCAATTCCAGCACCAATTCGGAAGCAATGCTTCGGCAGCCGTGGATTCCCTGATCAACACGATTTGCGGTCTGTTGCCTCGCCGGAGTGCGGATGGGCACTTCGCCGTCCAGATGAATCACGCGAACTGGCCGCGCCGAATGAATCGAACGGGCCGAAACTGTAATCGGTTTTCCCGCAATTGAATATGATTGTGTCTGTCCATGAAACTTCATTTGTCTTGCTGTTAAAGCGAAACTTCTCCGGCCTCGTCCATTCGGCCCGAATACTGTGCGACTTCAGTTCTTGAAAACTCGATTTCCTGTTCCGTTGCCTTTTCGTTAAACGAGATTTCCTCTTCGACCGTTTGCCGGGCCCGCTTGGACATGTTGCCCAGCACCCGGTGACACATTTGCCCGTCGGCCCTGGTCAGCGACATGACAAGTTGTTCAGAAGCAATTTTGGAAAGCACGGTCTGGATACCTCGGTCGTCCAATCGCAAGATGTCGTCGAAGCGGTACATTTTTTCGCGGACGGCAGTCGCAAAACTCTCGTCGGTTGCCGAAAGTTGCTCCATCAACTGTCTGCGTACCGTTTTGGGCAAAGAACGCATCATGGCGACGATTTTATCCGTGTGATCGACTTCGTTTCGCCGTTCGCGAATCTGGTTTGCCTTTTCAAACGTCGTTCTGAGCAATCGGTCCAAAACAGGACGAGGCAAATTGAAGGGGGCTGCCATGTGAAGAAAGGCATTACTGCGAAGTTCTTCCGGCAACAGCGACAGTATTTGTCCGGCGGCGTCGGCCGTCAGCTGGGAAAGCACCATCGCAATCGTCTTGGGCTGATCCGCCGACAGTGCAGTCGCCACCTGCCACGCATCCAGCCGTGCCAGGTCCGACGCAAGATCCTGGCCGGAACTTATCGCCTGAAAACTGATCACGCTGGGAGTTGTGTCCGAGGACACTCCTCCAGCCGGTCTTTTTTTTCCATCTGCTCTTCTTTTGCGCGCGAGCGTGTTCAGGGCGAACCGAAAATACTTTTCAAAATCGTCCAGGACAAAGCTGATCTCGTCTGCCGACGGAGGGTCGGCGGCCAATTCCGAAACATACCGGCGAATCGATTCGGCCCGGGTTGCCGGAATCCCCTTCAGTCCACCCGATACCGCCTTGTCGCCCAGCAAATGCAACAGCAAACCCAGCTTTTCATCAGCGGAAAACATAATGGTTGACATGGATGATGGTCCGGCTAAGTCCTGGGTGTGGTCGGTAGTGTATTCGTGGTTTTAGGCGGCACGTTTTGAACTGGCGACGGTGTCATTCGTTACTGAATCGTCACGATTTCCCGCCGTTGAGTTGGCCCAGGCGGCCACGATTTGTGCGAACACCTCCGGGTTCTCCTCAACAAGTTTGCCGAGGTCCTGCAATCGGTTGGCACCATCGGCAGCAATTGCTCCTGTGCCCGCGTTGCCTGGTTGTGGTTTGATGCGGCCAATCAGGAGCCAGGCAACGGCCAATGCCACAATGGTGCCGTATGGCAAGTGAAGCGTTCTTGAGAATTTCGTTGATCTGGTCCCAGGGAATCGCGCTAACTGGAACGACTTCTTCGACAACATTCTCGGCAAATGGAAAAAAATCAACCGTTATCGAATCGCGGTCTTCCTGAAACGCAATGGCTGTTTTCACCAGATTCTCTATTCTTGTTTTTTCTTCGTCGGGAACAACGCCGGAGGCGTCGGCAGCCTTGGTCGAGTTAGCGATGACGGAAACGGTCAACAGATTCAAAACCGGCGTGTGATGCCTTTGAATCTCGAATGTTCCACCTATCTCGTAGAGGTTGATAAAGGTCTTCTTTTTTGGTCGTTAACATATTGCCGGTGGGATTCGAAATCGCTTGATTGGCAAGATTCGGATCAGTACCAGGGTTTCCAGTTGCGACCAACCCGTCTCCTGTTGTTGTAGAGTTTTGGATCGTCTCTGAAATCGCGACCTTTTGCTTCGGATCGATTAGTCTGGTGGTTATTTCACTATCAGGAAACGAGAAGTCGGCGGCAACTTTCACGACAACATTTTCGTGGCCATAGACCTGGGCAAAGATCATTTGTGCAGTGCGCGGGACAATTCGTGTTCGCGCATCGCACCATACTCGTCCTGACGACCAACCACGGCAAGGTTCTCATCCGGCGAATTAAAGACATTTCCTTCGGTATCGCTGATCGTCACGCTCTGTGGTTTCATGCGGTCCACGGCTTTGGAAACAATTTGCACGATCGCATTCGCCTCCCGCTCGGTCAGTCGTTCGTTGCGTTTCATCGTCAACAGAACGCTGGCGGTTGGTTCGTCGTCGGCACGCAGAAAATCATGGCTTTTCGGCATGTTCAGGTGAACAACCACCTGTTCCACCGAATTAATTTAGAAATGGCAAACTGCAGTGACCGCTCCCGATTCCTTTGATCGTTCGCGTGTTGATTCAAAGGGTTGTCCCAGGGGCCAAGGCTCTCGTGGTCAGGCGAACTGCCGGTCTCGACTCCGCTGTTACGGGCAAGCAATCTGGCCTGGGACCAGTTTTTTTTGTCTACCATCAGAATGTTTCCGGCACCTCGTACCTCGTGGCTGATGTTGGCCCGGTCAAGTTCGGTCACCAATTTGTTCATTTCGGTTGCATCGAGATCGTCAGCCAGGAGGACGTAGTACGGCTGCATGGACCAAAGCTGACACCTCCGACCAGTCCGGCACACAACAGGACCAGCATCGCCAGGCCAATCCTGGCGGCCGGCGTACTGCCTCGCCAGATGTTCAACATCTGGTCGGAAAAATTTTTGACGCTACCCATTCAAGTCTGCCCCCGTTAAAACTGCATCGCGCATCAACTCGGTCCACGCATCAATAACCTTGTTCCGAATTTCCATGAAAAACTTGAACGACATCTCGGCATTGGCCACTGCCAATACCACTTCCTGTACATTCGTCGTCTCTCCGGCAACGAGTTTGTCGATCGCCTGGCCGCTGGAATGTTGGTCCTGGCTGTGTCCTGCACAAAATTCTGAATCAGTTCGCCAAAGTTTGCCCCGCCATTGGCTGGTTGTTTGGCGAGACCAATTCCCGATGTTGCAGGGACGTTTCCGACGGGCGGGACTGGAGGAATCATTAACGGCCTCCGGCAAGCAGGGACAGGGTTTGCTCGACCATTTCCTTGTACAGCGTCAAAGGCGCAAGTTTGCTTCGTAGCTACGGCTGGCCGAAATCAGATCCACCATCTCGTTGGGCAAACTGACGTTCGGCATTCGGACCATGCCGTTCTCGTCAGCGTCGGGGTGGCCTTCCATAAAAACCGTCGGAAACTCTGAAGTGTCGGCGCTGGTTCCGATGACCCGCACTCCGGCCATCTCGCCGGCTTCGCCCGGCAACAACAGTCCCGCCTGCTCCGCCCGATGTAGCGGACTCAAAGATGAGATTCTTTCGCTGGTACGGCTGGCCGTTCGCAGACCGTGTCGAGTTTGCGTTTGCGATGTTGTTGGCGATCAGCTCCATGCGCTGACGTTCAGCGGACATTCCGGAGGCACTGATTCTGGTCGATGAGAAAAGGCGATTCGGCATGATTACAACCCTGATTGGAATTCGGTGAACGCCGACTGACTCCGCCGTTCCATTGCCAGGCGCGATCGCACGGAACTCAAAAGTGAATTCGTGTTGATGCGGCAACAGACCGGCTGTTTCAGCAGGTTCGTTTGTGTTTCCGGATCTAGCTGGTCATGGCTTTTCGCATGATGTCCATTTGCGACATCAGTAATTGCGAAAGAGTCCGAAACAGCAATGCGTTCTGTTTCAAACGTGCCATTTCCCGGTCGAGATCGACGTTGTTTCCGTCGGTTCGCTCGACCAGTCCCCTGGCCATCCGGATCCCGTCTCCGCCCTTCGAGTGAGAATCAGGGTTGTTGTGCCTGGCGGATTCGAGAAAATCATCGAACGACATCTCCAGCGTTTTGTAATGCGGAGTGTTGACGTTCGCGATGTTCTGACTGATTACACTGTGCTCCGATTCGGCAAATCGGATCGCAGTTCCCAACTGTTCAATTCTGGAAGGTATACCAGTCATATCGAACGTATCGGTCAGGCTGACCTGTAGCTTTAGGTAACCTGTACCGATTACCGACTGCTGTTCACCCAATTTTGCTTGCCAGCATGCATACGAATCACCTGGAGTCTTCCAGGCATCCCGCCCAGAGCGTGTAAAAATGCCGACCAGCGAAAGAGTCGAAGTATGCGAATCGCATGCTGGCATTCCTCTGTTGCATCCCAGCGATTTGAAGCCGATACAAACTTCGCAACCGGCACAGACTGGTCTTTTTATCCAGTCCGCCACACGGTCTGAGGCGATTTGCCAACAGATTCCAAATCCTGACCTGGATTGTTACCGCTCCCGCTTTGATCGGCGATCCAGAGGCGCTGGTGGCGTTGGCGCTCGTCCACGACAAGTTCGACGAGCCCCCGGGTGCGATCGTGCCCGGTGATGCGCTCAGGGTTCCGCTTGGCGCTGGACTGACGGTGACTGTTGCTTGCGAGGTGTGTTGGCCAGCTGGACCCGTTGCGGTCAATGTGTAGGTCGTGGTCGCGGCAGGCGACACTGAGACAAGAACCACCGGCGACGGGAGTTACGCTGCCAACGCCATTGTCGATGGCGGTGCTGGTGGCGTTGACGCTGGTCCAGGTCAGAGACGAGGAGGCGCCTTGCGCGATCGTGCTGGGCGAAGCCGACAGCGTGCTGGTCGGCGCAGCGCTGGGCGGTGTCTTCGCCGGTGGAGTGCGATTGCCGCCCGGGAACGGTGGGTACTCGGTGATGTTCTTGCCATCCTGCATCGGTGGCTTCTGAGACCGCGGCAAGCCGTCGATGGGTGGTGCGTGACGGTTCCAGATCCGGCGGCCTTGCTGGGGAGCGGGGAGCGGGAGGGGCAGCCGGCCGAGGCGGTTGCGGCGACACATGGAAGCGTCGATTGACCCGTTTCATGGCGCGCCGCGCCCGCGCACCGGTCTGGTGCGATGCAGCACGCCTGAGCCTGGGCTGACGTTTTGATGCATGTGGCCGCTCTCATCTGGAGCGAGAGAAATTTCAGAAAACTTCTCGTTCCGATTGATTCCACAACTGCGAATTAGTGGCGGTGTCAAGCGGAACGATCAGAGCGAAAGCGGGAAGCGGCGAATGGCGCGTCACGATCTGCATCGAGCTTGCGGTCTTCGTCATCGACGTCAATGCATCAGCGTTGCGCTGCGCCTTGGCGATCTTGGCGCTCGCGCGCCGCCAGGGCCCGGCGCATGAGCGCAATCTGTTGCCCTCGACGCGCATTGGGGTTGCCGCATCTCATCACACCTGCGGCGGCGGACGCCTATTATGGATCTCGACCACGCTCGACCAACGGGCTAGGCTTGGCGCAGCGGCCCGACGAAATCCGCGAACTGGCGCGCGCACTCAGAAACGATGTCGACCTCATTTACGACTATCGTCCGCAACAACGTCGAAATCGAATGGGCGTACGGGCTGCGCAAAGGGGCGCTTTGGGCGCACAGTTGGATCGCAGCGGCGCCGCGTTTGACCAAGCCAAGCTCATGGTCGATCTGTTGCGCGAGGCGGGCTACACGGCAAGCTATCAGGTCGGAACGATCACGGTCGACGGGCGCGCAATTCAATGACCTGGTCGGGGGTCGCCAGTGCGACCGCAGCCTGTCAGCTCTTGTCCAGCGGCGCCATTCCCGCAGTCATCAATGGCTCGACGACGCGCCGACTGCAATTACGGCTCGGCCAACGTCATCGACCATCACGTTGAGCCACATCTGGGTCAGCGTAACCATTGGCGGCAGCGGCTTATCTGTTCGATCCGAGCTACAAGCCCCACACCGTGCTGGCCGGGATCAATCTCAACACCGCGACCGGTCTGGTCGCCGGTCAGGCGAATCCAACGAGCGCAGCGCCGGCAATGAGTACGGGGACTGCTTCGGGGGTCTCTTACGTCCGCAATCTCAACGCGGAATCGCTCGGTGCAACGCTCCAGCGTATGGGAGCGATCTGCTCACCTACATCGAGGGCGAGATGCGCCAGCAGCGGCGATCGAAGACGTGGTTGGCGGCCAGCGCATCACCCGCTTCGAGACCCCGAGCGGGGGCTTACGGCAGACCAGCCTCCCCTATGGCGCGAGCGTGCTCAGAAGCTGGAGCGGCGACATTCCCGATCAGTACCGCACCACGCTTACGGTGGCAGATCACCAAGAGGATGCGGGACTCGACCCAGCCGATCGATCATCGACCGGCGCTCTACGTGGATGAAATCTACGGCCGCAAGCTGGCGGTTGAGACCAATTTCGTCACTCACGCCTCGGCGAGGCGGCTCAGACCGCCCCGATCCTCATCGGCCTGGACGCGTGGCAGACGCAACCGGGCAGGGGCCTGTGGTTGGAACAGTACAGTGTCAACCTCGGAGCCGTGCTTCTGCGTGATGGTGCGGTGACGTTGATCGGCCAACCATCCTTACGCCGTCGCCGCGGACGGCTCTTCGACGACGACCGGGGCGTATATGGACGCCAAAGTCGTCAAGCCAGTCTACATGATGTTGCGGTTCGGCGATCCTGAATGCCTGGGGCGATGCGAATGCCGGCCTGATTGACGCTTGGGGCCAGCGCGACGAACCGTCATTCCCCCAACCATTCCCCCCGCTTGCGAAACCTGTCCCGGACGATTATCGCGCAGAGCAGCCGGCGATGCTCGGCGCGAGCAGCTCGCGGCCAAATTGGATGGTGCAGGCCTCGCGCGCGGCCCGGGCTGCACACAGCGATCGGCGACGGGATCTACACCCATCACCATTCGCTCGGCGTAGTCATCCGCCGATGCCCAACCACGTCAGAGCATTATGGCGCACGCCAGCGTGCCGGCTCGGGCTCACGGACATACCATTACACCGTCGTCGACAGCTTCGACCGCATCGACGTGGATGACGCCTTCAGCGACACCAGCCTGCAGCGCCAACGCTGGCCGACCGGCGCGCCGCCATGTTCGCCATCGCCGCGACGCGCGACGCGCTGGAAGCAAGCGTTGCCGGCCAGATCGCCGATATGCCGGATACCAATCGACCGCAACCCGGTTCGAGTGGGGCAACAGGCCGCCGGCCAGCGAGACGATCTCTCCAACTACTATGGTCCGCGCCGCTTCTACCAGTTCAACGCCGCCAATGCAGGCTCAAGCGTTCGGCCTGGCGCGGGCGGAAGGACAAACAACGTCTTCAGTCACTGCGGCGACACATAGCTGCGCCGGCGAGCCGCCTATGGTCTCTGACGTAAGCGCGTGGCGGGGGCGCGCTCGGCGACGCTGTCAGCGCTCTACGCCAATGCTGGCTTTGACGTCATTGCCTCGGAGGAGGGGATTCCTGGGGCCGGGGCAGCGCGCTGGCGGTTTCTATAAGGCTCCGCCGACTTCGGCGTGCGGTCACTTTACTACCCAGCAGCGCGGCGGCGCGCTCGTCGCAGTGCGCTCTGTCAATGGCGAACCAGTCGAGATCGCCCACATCGCCATCAATGACGGGGGAGAACGCCAAGGGCGGCGGCGGCGGAGCCCAAGCAGACCATCAAGCTCGATACGATCCCTCGACTGCGGCGGATATACTCCGCTCACGCTTTGTCGATCGTTCGTCGGCGATCGGCGTTGATTTGAGCAATGGCGGGGTTACCTACGCCAGCCCCGCTGAGACTCGGTCCGTTGGCAACGGCGAATTTCCGGACCGGTTTGTCGGCCAACCTCATATGGCGCGGTGGATTTGTTCCCTCTGGTCGGCTCGGCCCCGACGTTCACTCCCAGCCACCAGGCGCCGTGGACCAGCAACTGGCACAACATGCTGAGCGTTTCAGCAAGCGCGCTTGGAAGCGATGGGCGAGACCGATGCTCGCGCCGCTGCCGGCACAGTGGCGGCGATCTTGGCGCAACAGGACATCTATCGGGGTGCGGCCTCGATCCAGCGCGAAGCGGCGGCCCTGCTGGTGGGCGCATGGTGGCTGCGGCAAGTGTCGGGCAATGTCGTTACAGTGAGTGTCGGCGCGAACACGCGCCAATTCGTGCGCGGCGTCGATGGTCAGTAGGTTCACTCCGGGCGCGGCGAGCTTACGCGACGCTGACCCAGACCGGCGCGCGCGCCGCTGGCATCCTGCAGGACCCGAAGTGCGCGCAATCGCGGCCTTATCGATTACTCTCCCACCCGTGGCTGGCTCTACGACAGCGGTTTCGTTCCAAGTCAGGAGCGCCGAAGGCGACACGCAGAATTTCAGCAATTGGCGGACTTACGTCCTCAATTCCAGCAACGTGGGCTGCGCAGCGCAATTGCGCGGTTTCCGTATGTCGAGCTGGACGTTCCCGCGAGGGGTCACGGTCAACCTCACCTACGCCCAACTTGACGCCAATGCAAGGCGCCGGTGCTGACCGAAGTGAACAATTCGCTCGGGCGGCGCATCCGCTACATCTACACAGGGTCGGCGCAGAATTTCCGCTGGAGCGGTATCGACAACGGACTTTCAGGGGGCGATGCGCGCGCGACGACGATCGCCGCGACCGGGGGGCTCGAGACGATCACGAGCATCACCGATGCTGCTGGCGCGCAGACGCGGTTCAGCACGGCCGTCATCGCCGGGGAGACCCGGCTGACGGAGATCTATGATGCCAACGACGCGACGACACCCTCTCTCCGCTACACCTATGATACGCTTGGGCGCGTGTCAGAGGCGCGCGACGCGGTGGCGTTGCAGGGCCCGCAAAGCCCGCCGCGCAACCCCTATCTGTTCCGCATTGCTCCAGCCGCGCGCGGCGAACGGGAAGATCCCCTGGGCGGGCGCTTCGCCGTGCTGTCCAACATCTTCAACGCCACCGGCGTGCGCTCGTCGCGCTATATCGACGAACTGGGCCGCACCACCAACAGCGAATTGGACGGTCGTGGACGGGTGGTGAAGACGATTTACCCTGAACTCGACCAGGAGCGCCTGGTCTACGACAGCCGCAATCGCGTCACTCAGTTGCGCCGGGTGGCCAAGCCCGGCGCGGGACTTGTCGACATCGTCGTCAACGCAACCTGGAACGATACCTGGAACAAGCCCGCCACTATCACCGACGCGCGCGGCTGCCGGACCGATTTCGCCTACTTGGCTTCAGGATTAGGGGCAGGGCAAATGTTGAGCGCCACACGCCCCGCGATTTCGGGCTCAGCGCCCTGCACTACAGGCGCCCGGCCGGTATACGGTTTCACCTATGGGGCTTTCGGGCGCGTGGCGACCAGCACCGATCCTACCGGGCTCGTTGTGTCGAACGCCTATGACGCCGTCAGCGGCAATCTGACTTCGAGCACGCTCGATCCAGGCGCCTCACCGCACGCCAATGCGGTGACCGCATTCACCTATGACGGCATCGGCGATGTGTTGACCAGCGCCGATCCGCGCGGCAATTCCACCTCCACCAATTATGACGCGATGCGCCGGCCCACCTTGGTGCGCAACCACAATGGCGGTGCGGCCGCCACGCTGTTGGCGGGTGCGCGCACCAATTACAACCTGCTGGGTCAGGTCACCTCCACCGAGGGCGGCACGGCGTTTTCGGGAAGTGCGGTCACCACCTGGGTGACACGCGAGACCCGCACCTACACCTTCACCGGCCAGGTGGCGACCGTCGCCAACGGCGCTGGCAATGTCACCACCAATGCCTATGAAGCGCTCGACCGGGTGCTCACCGTCACTGATCCCGTAGGGCGCATCACCCGCAACGAATATGATCTCGCTGGCCAACTCACGCGTGTCATCCGCGCCGATGGCACGCCGCTGCAACAGGATTATGCGCGCTACACCTACAGCTTGAACGGCCAGCGGCTTTCGGTGCGTGACGCCAACGACAATCGTTCGGCGTACGTCTATGACGGCTTCGACCGGCTCTGCCGGCTCTATTTCCCGGTGCAGACCTTGGGGGCGAACGCCGCCAACACAGGAGGCATCGCCGAGAGTGCGCTCACCTGTTCGGGTGCGGGCTCAAGCCCTGATTACGAGGGCTATAGTTATGACGCCAATTCCAACCGCACCAGCCTACGGCTGAGGAGCGCGCAATCGATCGCCTTCACCTTCGACAATCTCAACCGCGAGAATTTCAAGGACATCCCCTCGAGCACCACCGCTGACGTCAATACCGGCTACGACTTGGCGGGGCGGCGTTTGTTCGCGCGCTTTTCCACCGCAAGCAGCGACGCGGTCTCAACCGCCTGCACGACCAACAATCCAGGCATGGATTTCTGCTACGACACGGCGGGCAGGCTCATCAGCGAGACGACTTACGGTCGGCGCATGCAATTCCAATACGACGGCGCCTCCAACCGGTCGCGGGTGAGCTGGCCCGATGCGTTCTTCGTGCAATACGCCTATGATGGCTTGAACCGGGTCGATCAGATTGGCGAGAACGGCGTGTTTACAGGCGCGCAATTGCTGGGGGACTACGCTTACGACGCGCTGTCGCGGCGCGCGGGGTTGACCCGTGGCAACGGCGCGGCGACGATTTATGCCTACGACACCGCCTCGCGGTTGACCGCGCTTGGGCACGATCTCGGCGGAACCGCCGACGATCAGACCTTCGGCTTTGGCTTCACGCCTGCCTCGCAACTCGCCTCGCGCAGCGCGGCCAACGACAATTACAACTGGACCGCGCCCAGCGTGACGCGCAGCTACACCCGCAATGGCTTGAACCAGTACACCAATGTCAGCGGGACTGCGTTCACCCATGACACGCGCGGTAATCTGACCGGCGATGGCGCGCGCACATTCACCTACGATCTCGAGAACCGGCTGCTGACGGTTGCGGGGTCGGCGTCGATGTCGCTCAGCTACGATCCGCTCGGACGTTTGCGTCAGACCGTGGCGGGTGCAGCGACGACGCAATTTCTCTATGATGGTGATCGCTTAAGCGCGGAATACACCACGGGAGGCACGGTGCTGCGGCGCTACGTGTTCGGCCCGGGCGTCGATGAACCTCTAGTCTGGTATGAAGGCGCGGGCACGAGCGACCGACGTCACTTGATTGCCGATCATCAAGGCTCGGTGATGGCTGAGAATGGCGCTGCGACCGTGCGCTACGCCTACGGACCGTACGGGGAGCCCGGCACATGGACAGGCGCGCGTTTCCGCTACACCGGCCAAGCAGCGCTGCCGGAAGTGCAGCTCTACCACTACAAAGCGCGTGTGTATGACCCGCTGCTCGGGCGCTTCCTGCAAACTGACCCCGTCGGGTATGAAAGCGACCTCAATCTATACGGGTACGTACATGCTGACCCTGTCAACCGAGTTGATCCTTCGGGACTATCGGACCTCAATTTGTTCAACCCTGAGGAAGGTGCGTACGCCGCCGCCGACGCGTTCGATGCTCCCGGGTTCTTCACCATAACAGGTCACGCTGGGCCTAGCGGGCTGCGCGACGACAGGACCACTGCGCGTGGACCCATGTTGAACGCCGATAGGTTGCTTAGCGCGGCCAGAGATGCCGGATTACAAGAAGGGCAGCGGATACTCTTAGCCGGCTGCAACTGCGCAAGCGATCGGTTCGCCCAGCGACTGTCAAATCTGTCGGGCTCCGAAGTCTACGCCGCAAATGGGTTCGTGATGTATCCGAGCACGAACGATCGCGACCCCACGGATGACCGTCCCGCATACCGCCCGGGAGACTCGGTCAGGGTCCGGGTCATGGAGGATCGGAGCGGCAGCGGCGAAGAGCGCGGCTTCGTTCGGTTCACACCCAACGGGCAAGGAACTTCCGGCCCCACCATTCGCAGCATAACGGTGAACCCCACGACAGGCATGGCGACGGCTCGCTATGGGCCCGAAACGGGAACTCGAATCGGTCGAACCGTAACTGCATGCGTGGACAAGGATAAGTGTGGCCCATGAAGAAACGGCTTCTTCTGGGCGTCGGGCTCACAGCTGGAGCACTCATCATGTCGGCCTGCGAACGGGAATCGGCGACCGAGGCGAGCGTTGCGAGTGATGTCCTGCGTGAGGCTGAACTCACGCGTATGATGGATAGCGCTGAGCGGGGTGATGCCGAAGCAGCTTTCAGAGTTGCCCTTCACTACGAAGCCGATCCAAATCAGGAACCCCAAGCGATCGAGTGGCTCACGGCGGCAGCGAACCTCAATCACGATACTGCCACGCAGCACTTGGTGACAATCTTAATGGGGCGCGGTGGAGCGGACTGCGAGCAGGGGCTGGCTTGGCTTCATCAGTTGGACACGCGTGTCACCGATCCGAGCGTGCGTGAATCTCTGGGCATAGACGAAATGCTGAGCAGCCAGGACAGCTGCGCGCAGGCACCAGATTAGAAGTGCCAGATTGGAAGTGATAGTACTCTTCATCTGCGCGAAACTTCTGAGGGTTTGGAACGAGGGAGGCGGAAACGGGGACACACACCAATTTCCAAGTCGGCGTGCTTTGCGATCATCGCGGCGCGGCGCATAAAGGCGCCCGTGAACGTCGCCGCCGCCCTCCGCAGCGCCTCAGACCCGCGTCGTCCGCGCGCCCTGAAAAGTGCTTCTACGGAAATTTTTCGGAAATCGCGGGCCTCTAGGGGCCGAGGCGCCGCGTATCGATTTGGCGCGTATAGGGATTTTGCCTACGTCTACGAAAAACCGCGTCAGGACCGACAGTCCCTGCAAACTGATCCCGTGGGGTACCGGGATGATCTGAACTTGTACGCCTACGTGCGAAATGATCCGCTGAATCGAGCTGATCCAACGGGTCGCGCGGCGAACACGTGCTCTCGTGTTGGTGCAACTTCTTGTTCCGGAGATTACACGACGGGCGTCTCTTTCTCAGCGGCTCGATCAAATATTCGGCAGATTGCGGGTTCGTCGCCGCCACCGCCACCGCCACCGTCGCCTCCCGCGCCGAACGCGACGCCACCGGGACAGACTGAAATACCTTCGGCCGTGCCGGAAAACATACCAGGAGGACCATGGAGGCCTGCTGGGGAGGGGCAGAAGCCTGGGACCTTTCATGGCCCGCGGCAGGAAAGCGGTCCTCGAGGAACCGCTCGATGGGTTCCTCCTGATTCTCAAAGTGGGTCCGAGGGCTATTGGAAAACGCAAGCGCCGGGGCAAGATGGGTGGGAAAGGTTCAACCAGCAGGGTGAGCCAATATCGCCTGAAGAGGCGCATCCTGGAAATCCGCAACAGCCTAGGTCTGACCCTGGACCGTTGATAACGGCGCTGGGCTTCTGGGCTGTCTTCTTCGCCGTTTTGCTCTACCCAACACCAGCCGAGTAGAAAACGATGCGATACGCGGCCATCGATCCAATAATTCAGGACTGGGCGAATGCTCACTCATTGCGGATTTCAAGGCTTTTGCTGGAAGAGATGAGCGCTTTTGTTACCTTTGGAGTCCGAAGGGCGAATGCTTCCAGATTTATATTCAGCCGCCCGGGGAGGACGGCGTAAGAATAGAAGCTTGGTCTGTGGAAACATTGGACGATGCGGAAATGCAAAGAGACTGGCTTGCCGCTATTCCTGAGTTTCGAGATGCGCTGGAGAGCGCCCTAAAAACGGTGCGTGCGTGGATGGAACGAAACCAATAGCGCCGAATGCGCCGCTCAGAAAGCGGGTCACCACGGTCAACTTTGCGAACATCGCGGCGCGGCGCATGAGGCGCCCGTGAACACCGCTCACGCCCTCCGAAGCGCTTCAAGGACGCCGCCCGCGCGCGCCTTGAAAAGTGCTTGTCAATCGGCGTTGAAAAAGCACCCCCATCGGCGTCGAAAAGGGACCCCTCTCTCGGTAGGACAGGGCGGGCGCGCGGAACCATGCGGAGCGCAGCGCGCCCGCCCTGTCCGGGCCCAGTGTGGTTGATGAATTGCCGGGGGCGCGCCCGTCGGTTAAGATGCGCGCTTAACCCGGCCCCGGTGCTTCAGCCGCCAACTTTCATTGCCGGTCTCGACGATGTCGCAATGATGGGTGAGCCGGTCGAGCAGCGCGGCGGTCATCTTGGCGTCGCCGAAGACGCTGGGCCATTCGCCGAACGCCAAATTGGTGGTGACGATGATCGAGGTGGTTTCGTAGAGCTTCGAGATCAGATGAAACAGCAGCTGCCCCGAGGATTTGGCGAACGGCAGATAGCCGAGTTCGTCGAGCGCCACGACATCGAGGCGCGCCAATTGCGCCGCCAACACGCCGGCTTTGCCCGCGCGCGCTTCGGCTTCCAGGCGATTGACCAGATCGACGACGTTGAAGAAGCGCCCGCGCACGCCGCCGCGCACGACGTTGGCGGTGATGGCTATACATAAATGCGTTTTTCCCGATCCGGTTCCCCCGACCAGGACGATGTTGCGCTTTTCAGCGAGGAAACCGCCGCCATGCAGCGCGCGCACCAGTTCGGCATTGATCGGCGTGCCCTCGAAGACAAAATTGTCGAGATCCTTCGCCAGCGGCAGTTTGGCGGCGCTGAGCCGGTAGCGGATCGAGCGCATGGCCCGATCCGCCGCCTCGGCCTTGATGAGATCGGCGAGGATTTCGGTCACATCGCGCTGGCGCTTGATTCCAGTGGTGACAGCCTCGTCGTAAGCCGCGGCCATGCCCTTGAGGCCAAGCTCGCTCATCGCCGCGATCAGCTCATGCCGCTGCATGGACAATGCCTTCGCGCAGATGATCGTAACGGGCGCAATCGGCCAACGGCGGATGGGCGAGCGCCAGCGCCTCGGGCGCGGCGATCGGCTCTGGCGCGGGCGGCTCACGCCGGCGCGCCAGGATGTTGAGGATTACGTCGTCGCTCGCGGCATTCGATGCAAGCGCTTCAGCGATCGCGGCCTCCACCGCTCCCAAGCCGTCGCTCAGCGCCATCGCCAGCACGCGCACGAAGCGCCGGTCGGCTTCGTCGCTCTTGCCCAGCCGGGCGCGCAGCTCGGCCAGATTTGGCGGCAAGTCCCAATCCACGAACGGCGCGCCGTTGCGCAGCGCTCCCGGCTTGCGCGTCAAAATCGGCACATAATGCCAGAAATCGTAGATGGTCTTGTCGCGGCCGAATTGACGCGCGTGGTCGGCGACGATTTTGCCGCCGCAGCGGATGACGATCCGCGTCGCATAAGCGCGCACTTGCACTACACGCCGCGCCGCTTCGCTCATCACCGAATATTTGTTGCGGTCGAAATTGACCAGGCAGGTGGCGCTGGCGGTCGCCTCGCGCTCATGAAAGCCGTCAAACGCCTCTCGCAACGGCGCCAGCGCCGGCCGCTCGAGCGCGAACGCCGCCTCGACCGAAAGCTCGCGCCGTTCGGGATGGCTGCTCGCCGCGCACCAGCGCACGCACTCAGCTTCCAACCAGCCATTCAGCTCCTCGAGCGTCTGAAATTGCAGGCGCGGCTTGAAAAAGCGCTCGCGCGCCGTGCCGACTTGTTTCTCGACCTGACCCTTTTCCCAACCCGCCGCCGGCGTGCAGGCTGTCGGGGTAAAGCCATAATGATCGGCCATCAGCAAAAACCGCCGGTTGAACACCCGCTGCTTGCCCATGAACACCGTTTGCACCGCCGTGGTCATGTTGTCGTAGATGCCGCGCGCTGTGATCCCACCGAAAAACGCAAACCCACGCGCATGCGCGTCGAACACCATTTCCTGGCTCTCGCGCATATAGGCGCGCAAATAGAATTTGCGGCTGCAGCACAGCCGCATGTGCGCCACCTTCACACTCATGGTGATTCCGCCCAGCACCACCAACTCGTGGCTCCAATCGAATTGGAATGCTTCGCCGGGCGCAAAGCTCAGCGGCACAAACGCCTCGCTCGGCGGCGTCGGTCTGCTCGCCCGCCTTTGCTTTTGCGCATAGCGGCGCACCGCGTCGTAGCCGCCATCGAAGCCCTCGCGCCGCAGCAGATCGTGGAGCCGCGTCAGCCGCAGGCGATCTTTCTTCGCCCGCGCCGCGTCCTCGCTCAGCAGCTGATCCAAACGCGCGGCAAAGGCCCCGAGCTTGGGCAAGGGCTGGCTCTTGCGCGCCGAATACCCCGCTTCCGCACTCGGCGCGCGCAGCGCCTTCCGCACAAAACGCCGCGACAGACCCAGCTGCCGCATCATTTGCTTGATGTTCTGGCCCGCGGCGTGCGCCGCGCGAACTTCAACCCGCTTGTCCACCCCATACATCCTGATCTCGACCGCTTGCTGCCAAGCGGCCCGGCCTAACCGAGCAAGATGAGGGGTCCCTTTTCGACGCCGATCACCCCCCCTAAGGGGTCCTTTTTGCACGCCGCTCAACAAGTGCTTCTAGGGCGATTTTTCGGAATCGAACCCCCTCAAGGGGCCGAAGCGCGGGCTATCGATTTGGCGCATATAGGGAAAATCCCTACGCCTACGAAAAAGCGCGTCAGGACCGACAGTCCCTGCAAACTGACCCCGTGGGGTACGAGGATGGGCTCAATCTGTACGCGTACGTGCGGAACGATCCGCTGAACCGTAGCGATCCCACCGGGGAGCTCGGCCTACTCGGAGGGGCAATTGGCGCGGTCGTTGGCGCGGCTTTCGAAACCGGGCGGCAATTGTACATCAACAACGGCGACTGGTCGCGAGTTCGATGGCAACACGATTATCGCGGCGACGGTCGTTGGAGCCGCCGTCGGCGCAACGGCCGGGCTGGCGTCGGGCGTTGTCGCTCTGACGGGAGCTACCGGTGCAGCGGCTGCTGCAACAGTGGCGATCCCCACTGCAACGGTGGCGGCGACGGGCTCAGCGGTGGTGACGATGATTGATAACCAAGCGCAGGGCCAACCAATTCCACAGAATGTCCTTCGCAATGCGGCGATATCTGCGGTTGCGGCTCCCGCTGGTGAAGCGGCTGGAAACGCGGCGACCGCTGCGTTTTCCCGATCCGTTACGCAGGGTGGAGGCGAGGTCCTGAGGTCTTCGACTGTGGCAGTGGCGTCGGCAGCAGCGGTAGCTGCGGAAGCGACAACACGGACTGTGCAGGAGTCGGTGGCTGAGCATCCTGACGACGAAATTCGAAGGTGAGGTGATGCGTCTACCGAGATTCCTGAAAACAACCGTCCGCTGGTATGGCTATATTTTGCTCTTTTTGCTGCTGGTCTTGATGCTGAAGATTGCGCTTGGAAATCCTGACGCATTGGTCAGTATCGACAAATTCGCGGAAGTCGCTCTCCAGCCTGTAAATCTGTACGTCTGGGGGTTCGCGACTGTGCTTTATGCCATCTTCGTTTTGTCGATGTCGCTGCGGGAGAGGAGTTCCCCGCAATCGAAACGCTGCGGTCAATGACGGCGGAGATAGGGACACACACTAAATTGAACTCACGCGAATTTCGACGTGAGCGAGCTTTGCGATCATCAAAGCGCGGCGCATAAAGACATCCGTGAGCCCCGCCATCGCCCTCCGAAGCGCCTCAGAGCCGCGCCAGCTGCGCGCACTGAAAAGTGCTTCTACGGAAATTTTTCGGAAATCGAGGGCGTCAAGGGGCCGAAGCGCGGGCTATCGATTTGGCGCTTATAGGGATTTTACCTACGCCTACGAAAAACCGCGTCAGGACCGACTATCCCTGCAAACTGATCCCGTGGGGTATGAGGACGATCTCAATCTCTACGCCTACGTCGCGAATGATCCACTCAATCGTAGCGACCCGACCGGACGAGAATCGGCGGCAATCTCCATTGGGTGCCATCCCCACTGCCCCGAACCATCTGCGGCTGACACTGCGGCATTCGCAAATGCAGCCGTCGATTCCATCCCGGTGGTTGGCGATGTAAAAGGGATCGTTGAGACCGCTCAAAATCCTACCATTGGCGGCGTGGTCGGTGTGGTGGCTGGGTTTCTCGGCGCAGACGCTCTGCGCGGCCCGATCGGCGACAAGGTGGATGAGGCGGTCGATGGGCTTGCTTCGACGCTTAGGCCCGGGCCGCACGCCGGGGAGTCGATACCTGCCCGCGGTCCGGAGCGCGATTTCACGCCAGCTGAGCGATCAGAAACCAATCGGATCATGGGCGAAACCGGCTGCCACACCTGCGGCACGCGAGACCCCGGGACCGTGAGTGGTAACGCGGTCCCCGACCATCAACCTCCGTCAGCCCTTAATCCGCCCGGCGGAGAGCAGCGCCTTCTGCCCCAGTGTATCGGATGCAGCACCCGGCAGATGCGGGAAGTCAGGCAGGAGCAGCTGAGAAGAAGGCGGGAGGGAGGATGAGAGTTGATCTTCGTGTCCGGCCGGCAGGTTCTTTCGTTGTGATAACCGACGATTTGTATGCGGAGATGCCCGAGTTTGAGGACGGGCCGAAACGCATCTGGGCAAATCAATGGAGCGTCGGAGTGGGGACGGTTGTCGATGTCGACGGAGAAACTCACCTTCAAATATCCGACACGGAACTTCAGACCGAACTGCCCCTTGTATTTGACGGGTTCATCGAGGCCCCGAACGGTCGAGTGACCGTCTCTGATGCGCACCTAACCGAATTTGGTGCGGTTCCAGTTGGCGGCCCTAAAGCCCGAATTAGAGTATGGACCAACCATCCAAGCGAGCCGGATCAGATTTTGGTGGCTGTAGGTTAGCTGGTCATGCGATTCATCGATTCCCCATCTGCGCGAGGTTTTTGAGTGAGGATTCGCCTTGAAAACAGAAGCACGGTGTAATGCCGGCGTAACCGCTCCGGCGCCCCATCCTGCCCCGCCGGTGTTGATAACGGGCGCTCCTGGCGTTCCGCCGGTGGCGGCTGTCCCCCATGATGTCGGTGTTGCAAAACCCAGGGCGCTGACGCGCCCGCATCGACGGAGGACAGCCATGGAACATTTTGCCGGATTGGACGTGGGAACAAAAGCCACATCCGTGTGCGTCATCGACCAGGAGGGCGGTATTGTCTTTGAAGCAGAGGTGCCGACCGATCCGGATGCGCTGACAAGGGCTTTGAAGAAATGGCGTTTGAGCTTGCGCCGGGTCGGCCACGAGGTTGGCTCGATGTCGCCTTGGCTGCAGCGCCAATTGGAGGCGCGCGATTTGAAAATGGTGTGCCTGGACGCGTTTGCCGCCCGCTCGGTGATGAAGGCGCAGCGCAACAAGACCGACAAAAACGATGCGCGCGGCATCGCCAATCTGGTGCGCACCGGCTGGTTTCGCGCCGTGCATATCAAAAGCGATGCGAGCTATCGGCTGCGCTATTTGCTTGGCCAACGCGAGACGTTGGTGCGCAAGCGGGTCGATGTCGAGAACTCGGTACGCCAGTCGCTGAAGGTGTTTGGGCTCAGAATGGGGATTGTCGGCAAGCCGGGCTTTGCGGGCCGGGCCCGCGAACTGGTCGGCGACGACCCGCTGCTGTCGGCGCTCGTCGATGCGATGCTCAGGGTGCGTGCAGTGATGATGGAGGAGATCGCCCGGCTGCATAAGCTGATCATCGGCATCGTCGCCCGCGACGAAGTGTGCCGGCGCTTCATGGCCATCCCGGGCGTTGGCCCGATCACGGCGCTCACCTACAAGACCGCGATCGACGATCCGTCTCGTTTCAAGAATTCCAAGCTGGTGGGCGCTTATTTCGGGCTGACGCCGAAACGCTGGCAATCGGGCGAAACCATCGACCGTCAGGGCCGCATCTCGAAACAGGGCGACAAGGATGTGCGCCGCTGCCTGTTCGAGGCCGCCCATATCCTGCTGGTGAAATATCGCGGCAAGACCCCGATCAAGACCTGGGGCGAGAAGCTGATGCAGGCCAAGGGCCATCACAAGGCGGCCGTGGCGGTGGCGCGGCGCCTGGCCATGGCGATGTGGGCGATGTGGCGCGACGGAACCGAATTCGAACTCGATTCTGGCGGGCCGATGAGCGCCGAGGAAGCGCGCAGCAAAGCCATGCGTCTGCTCGGCCAGGACCACAATCTGGTCCCGGCGTAAACGCCCAAACCATTTTGTCACCCAGATCAGCGTAAGCAGACGCGCTGGCGAGATCCGCGACCGCGGAAGAAGGAGAAGGACGCGAAACCAGGGCGGCGGGAAAGCCCGATATCTTGCGTGCGACGCGAGGCTGACTCTCAGCTGAGATGATCGCGCTGGATTGCCTGATGGACGAGGCCCCGCGAACCCGACGCACAAATGCGCCCCGCCGGCCAGGCAATACGAAAACGGCCAGCGGCGAGCACGGAGTAGTGCATGGCGCGTCTGATCCGGATGCCGATGAAGCGGATGTTTGAGCGCGGCTAAGGATGCGATTTCGATGGCGAGACTGGACGAGAAACACGTGTTGTGATCAACAAGCCAATGAGGAGAAAAACATCATGCCCATTACCCACAAAGTCAAAGCGGTTAGTAGAGCAAGATAAAGGACGTGACTCACACTTCGTGTAAGTCACTGTCTGCACGTCGAAAAATCCACGGTGCGGCGGGATGCTCGCACGGTGCGCGCGAGGTGCGCTTGCTTGGCGAAAATCAGCGCGCCGGATTCGCGCGACGCGCGCGAACATCATCGACGAAAAACATGCTGCGTCGGCGCGATCAGTACTTCACCGGCAGGCGTTGTGGGCGCCGTCCAGGCGCGCGCGTCAACCCCGCCGCCGGCTTGCGCCGTCGGCCCCTTCGGGCTTTGGGGGTGTGACGCGCGCGCATGGCCGTCGCTTTGGCTTGGGAAGCGGATCGAAGGATCGATCCGCTTCAATGCATGAAGCATGAAGCGATCACCACCAACGATTAGGTTCGCGATTGCGTTCGAGGAGGGTGCGTCAAATCCAACGCAAATACAACGATTGCGCGTTTCCTGTGGACAAGTGTCCACGGGGTCCGCTCGATGACGTGAAGTTGTGGATGCAGGCCTGTCGGTGACCAAGCTCAGCCCTTTGGATGATGAATGGTGGACCACGGCGATGGTCTGCGCATATCTGAAGCTCGGCAAGCGCGCACTTTGGGACATTCGCCGCGATCCGTCCAAGGGATTTCCAATGGCCCTCAAACCTGGCGGCAAAGTGAATCTGTTCCGCGCGCTCGATGTTCGCGCCTGGCTTGAAAATCGCGCCAGCCATTCGACCCCGCAACCCAAAGCTCCTCCCGCCAAGAAGCCTGAGCCGCCTGCAGCGTCTTCTCAGCCTTTGTTGCAGCGGCCGGCCGTCACGACTGTACCAGCTCCGGTTAAGCGGGGTTCGAGGCGGAAGTCCGAATCCGATTCTCGGCAGTTGGTTTTGTTTTGAGCGCGTTTGTGACGGTATGGTCGGGGCAGGGCTGCGCGCCCAATTCCTTCGCCCACAACGCCAGCGCCGCGCGCTTTTCGTCGAGATAGCGATAGCGGTTGTAGACGCCCTTGACCCCGCCGATGCGATGTCCAAGCACACGCTCCACCACGATGTCATCGACGCCCAACCTCGCCATATGTGTTGCCGCCGTGCGGCGCAGATCATGGATTGTCCAGTGCTCGATGGCGCGCGCGAGATCGGCTTCGGCGCCCGTGGCGGATGCGCGAGAGCGCCTCGGGGTTGCCGTCCAAACCGGACGCCGCCCCCCATTGGAACTGATCAGATAGTCCCCGTTCGGGGGCCGTGGAATTTTCTCAACCAGCTGCAGCGCCTCGGGGAGGAGGGGAATGATGGTGGGGTCGCCGGTTTTGTAGGCGTCGCCGGGGATGTCGAGACAGGCATTGGTACGATCAAGCCAGCCGAGGCGGGCATGGCCGATCTCGCGAAGGCGGGCGCCGGTCAGCATCAAGAGGCAGATCAGCGTACCGGACGGATAGGGCTCGGCCTGCGCTGCCCGCCAAACCGCGCGGGCCTCCTCCATCGAGAGCACGCGCTCACGAGCCCTCATCTTCACTGGCGGCTTCACGCCGATCACGGGATTGGCCTCCACGCGGCCGTCATCGACCGCCCAGGAAAACATGATCGAAAGCCATTTGCGCGTGTCGAGCGCGGCGGTCGGCGTCGCGTTCTTCGCCAGATCGTTCAGCAACGTCACGATGTCGGTTCTGGATACCTGCTTCGGCGTCATGTCGCCCAAGCGCGGGACGATGTGGTCGCGAACGATCCATTCCGCGCTTCCCGCGCTGCGCAAACGGCCGCGCACATGGGCGTTCATGAAATCCTCCGCCAGTTCGGCCATGGAGCCGTGGCGCACGGTGGCTTCCTTCTCGAGACGGAGGATCGGATCATTGCCCTTGGCGGCCTCGTCGAGCATCACGCTCGCCTTGGCCCGCGCTTCTTTAATCGAAACACTTGGGTATTCGCCGATGCTGATCCGATAAAATTTCCGACCGACCAGGGCCTTTCCTCGCGCCGTTACGCCGCCACGGCCGGTGATCGCATAGCGCAACGTCCAAGTCGGCCTCCCGCGCGGACCGGCCCGCAACATCAAGCCAGAAATCGTGCCGTCGGCGAGTTCGGTCCGCTGTTTGGGCGGCGAGGCCAGAAGCGCTTTCAGCTTCGTGTCCGTGAGCATCCAAATATCTCCACCAGCAACACCAGACAGGGTCAGTGTCGAATTGGGGTGGAATTGGGGCACACATTGCGCCCGCTGGCAAGCCACGGCATCGAAACGCATCCGCACGCTTGTGCACGGCATGATGCTGAATTAAAGGTTGTTTTTATGAATCCGGCTCGTGCATCGAAAATCATCCGCCGGAACAAAATTGCGACTTTCTGATCTTGCCAAGGTTGGGGTCGTGAGTTCGAATCTCATCGCCCGCTCCAATGTTTTGTCGACCCCAGGCTCTGGCCCGCAGCGCAAGATTGAAGCGTCCCTACACCGCGCGGAAATCCAGTTCCTGGAATTTGGCCTTAATGAAGTTGAAGCCGGCGCGGGCGGCATCGATCCGGGGGTGGGCGAAGGGCGGTTCTTGTTCGATGAAATAATGTCGGACGCCCGCGGCTTTGGCGGCGCGCAATATCGCGTTCCAATCCTGGCGGCCGGCGCCGACATCGGCGGGGTGCAACACCAAAGCCGTGTTGGCGGGGGTCTCGGTGAGATCCTTCGCATGCAGCGATGAAATACGCGGCCCGTATTGGGTGATGAACACGGCGGGATCGATTCCGGCCGCCGCCACCCAGCCGACATCGAGCTGGAAATCCACAAGCGCCGAATCGGTGCGCGCGATCAGCAGGTCGAGCGCCGTTCCCTCGCCGACCGCGAGAAACTCCAAATTGTGGTTGTGATAGAAAATGCGCAGGCCCTCGCGCGCCAGCAGCGCGCCTTTTTCGTTCAAGCGAATCCGCGACGCGGGACCAATCGTCCACGCTCATGCCGCGCGCCATGCGGGCGAGCATCTGCCCGGGATTTTCACCCGCCACGCGCTCGAACGAAGCCGGGAACGGAAAGATCGACGGCCCAACAATGCGCGCGCCGATTGCGTGCGCCTCTCCCGCCACGCGCGGCACGTCCGCCAAGCTCAGCCCGCCCGGCCCCATCATTGGCGCCAGCGGCACGTGCAGACTGACGCAGGGCAAACCGTTGGCGTCCAGCAGCTGGCGCCATGCGGCGCCGGTTTGGCCAAAGAAATTGGAAACCTCGACCTCGCGGAAGCCGATCTCCGCCACCGCGCGCAGCGTACCGGCAAGGTCGGCGCCGATTTCATCGCCGAGCGTGTAGAGCTGAAGACCGATCGGGTGCGGCATGGCGGGGCCTCCTTTGTTGTGCGCGCAGCCGGCGAGCGCCGCCGCGCCGCCAAGCAGCGAGCTAAGCAAGTCGCGTCGAGAGAGTGTCATGGCGTATCCTCGGGCTTAGGGCGCGGCAAGCCAAGGAGTACTGCCTCATCGAATGTGGGCTGACAATCATTTATGGACCGCCGGCGCCCTCGCCGGCTCTTTTTGTAAGTGAACCAAGCATGCCGGCGAGGGCGCCGGCGGTCCATATAGGATTCGGCGCGGACCTGACCCGCCGGCTTGGCGGTCGAGTTTGTCCTGTTACAACAGCAGCGGAGGAACCATGCAACCTCACCTGATTACCATTGTTGCCTGTCTTTACACCGTAGAATTCAGTTCCATCGCCGTCGCACAAGAGTCGAGCAACCAGATTTCCGCCAGCTTGGAACTCGTGGTCGACGCGGCGGCGCGCCTCGAAACCACGTATTGCGATGTCGATCTTGAGCGCTCCTTTCAAGGCGCGATTGACGGTATCAACGCCATGCCAAAGCGTAGCGCCGAGCCGCCGATACGCTTGAGCAGGCCGAGATTGAGCGATTTCGCGCGCGTGTACGACGAACTCCTCGAATCCGCTGCGGATCGCCGCGAGATAGAGCGCGCCGCCATCAACGGCATGATCCACGTTTACGATTCCGCCGGCGAATGGCAACCAACGGACGAAGTGCGGCGTACGCTGGCTACGGGCTCCATCTTGGTGCAGTTGGAAGGGAGCGGTGACAAACCACTTGTCGTAGGCGCTTTCGATGAAGGCCCAGCGCAGCGCGCCGGGATTCGAGTCGGGGACCGCTTAGTTGAAATCGACGGCCAGCCAACAGCAGGGCTTCGACTGCATGAGGTGGTGCAAAGGCTGCAAGGCGAGATCGGTTCTGACGTCACTATCGTCGTTGAACGTAACAGCGCACCGCTTGCCTTCACGATGCAGCGCGCCCTTAACGCACGCCGCCCAGTGCAATGGCGCATCGAAGGCAGCGTCGGCATTATCACCGTGGAGCAATTCCAACAGGGCCGCAGCGCCATGGCGGTGCGGGACGCCATTCGGGACATTCGGCGCGAGGTTCTTCAACCGTCCGGCTATATCTCGATCTGCGTAACAACGCTGGCGGCCTCTTGCTTCAAGTGATCGAGGCCGCAGACTACCTTCATCGATGGCGGCATTGTGACCACCGTCCGCGCGTTCGCCGAATGCCATCCGGAGGACACATTTAGAGCTACAATGCGCAGCGTGGTGACGAAACCGATGGCGCGCCTCTGATCGTACTCATCAACAGCAACACTGCGAGCGGCGCGGAAGCGGTGGCGGCAGCCCTGAAGGAACGGCGCAACGCGACGCTGGTCGGGCAGCGAACTTTCGGCAATGCGCGCGTTCATACCGTCATTCCCTTGGACGGCGGTCGGGGAGGCATGTTGAGGCTCAGCACAGGTGTGCTCACCAGTCCGTCTGGCGCTACTTGGGACCAACAGGGCCTGACACCCGACATCGCCACCGAACCCCGTGGCGGCGACGCCGGATCCCACGATGGAAAGGGCGATCGGCATTCTCAACGGCGCATCCTGGAGCCGATCCGGCTTAGCGTCGCGCCCACTCGCAAACATTTCCGACAGCCCTTTTTTTCGCCATAGCCATGCGGCACAAGCGGCCGCCATGAAACGCGCCTTCGCCCCCCTCCTCGCTCTCTGCCGCGCTCGCGCTGGCGCGCCCGGCGCGGCGCAGGAACTGCGGCCGCGTTTGGCGGAGGCCGCGGCGGCGACGCCAGCGCGCCGGCGATCGTCGCGCTCGAGGGCGCCGAGCGGGCGGCGGCGCTGGCGCTGGCCAACCAATCCTTGAACGCGGCGCCCCGCCTGCAGGGGCGCTTCGTGCAAACCGCGCCAGGCGGCGCGCGGGCGGCGGGCGCGTTTTATCTGCAGCGGCCAGGCAAGCTGCGCTTTCAGTACGATCCGCCGGCGACGCTGCTGGTGGTGGCCGATGGCTCTGTGGTCGCGCTGCGCGACACGGAACTCCGCACCACCGAACGCACGCCGCTGCGCTCGACGCCGCTGCATCTTATACTGGGCGCGCAGATTGATCTGGCCCGCGATGCGCGCATCACCAGGGTGGCGCGCTCCGGGCAATGGCTGATGATTACCGCGCGCGACCGCGGCGGCCAGACCGATGGGCTGATCACTTTGCACTTCTTTGGCTCCAACGCCGAACTGCGCTCGTGGGATGCAACCGACGTCACTGGTGCGCGCACACGCATTACCTTGAGTGAAATCAGCCAGCCGGCGAGCCTGGATCGACGCTTGTTCCGGCTCGAGGACGTACTGGTCAACCGGCCCGGGCAGCGGCGGTAGCGGAGTTCGCATTCAAGCTTGAGTCGCATGCGCACTGCGAACCCGCTCCCCCTCGATGGGGGAGCTGTCACGCGGCACGCGTGACTGAGGGGGTGAGGCCCGCTGGCGTTTCCGGGTGAGCCTCTGGAGGCTCCACTTTCACGCTCAGCGCGCGCACCCCCTCCGGCTCGCATGCGCTCGCCACCTCCCCCATCGAGGGGGAGGCGCGCCACATTTCGCCAAGCAAGCGCTGCAGGTTCGCCGCAATTCAGGAAGCACTCCCACTTGCAAGAGATTTCTGCAATATGGCACTTGTTTTTTTCGATCCTGTGGCGTACATACAACGCAGCGGTCGTTGCACATCCCCCTGGATTGGCGTCGTCCCCCCCGCTGACGGATCCAGCGCGGCGACCGCATGCCGGACTCCCCTGCCGGCGCATGCGTCCCCCTCAAGACGCATTCAGGAGGCCCGGCCGTTGAATACGGTCGGGCCTCTTTTTTGTGCCACTTTTTTCTTTGTATTTCGGGCGTTTCGGGCCAAGCAACGCGATGCTGAAAATCGCCACTTGGAACATCAATTCCGTACGCCTACGCATCGAGATGGTGTGTCGCTTCCTGACGGAAGCGAAACCCGATGTGCTATGCTTGCAGGAAATCAAATGCCGCGAGGGCGAGTTCCCGGCCAAGGCGTTCAAGGACGCCGGCTACAAGCATATGCACGTGGTCGGCCAAAAGGGCTGGCACGGCGTCGCTATTGTCTCAAAGCTGAAGCTGGAGCCAGTTGAAGCGCCAAAACTGTGCCCACACAAGGAAGCGCGCGTTGCCGCCGCGAAGGTCGCCGGCATCGAGGTCCACAATCTCTACGTCCCCGCCGGCGCCGACACGCCCGACCCGATCGGCAATCCCAAATTCAAGCACAAGCTTGATTTCCTAGACCGCATGAAGCGCGACTACAAGAAACGCCAAGGCCCGCTTGTGCTGGTGGGCGATCTCAACGTGGCCCCCGGCGAGCATGACGTTTGGAGCCACAAGCAATTGCTCGATGTCGTCAGCCATACGCCGGGGGAAACCGAGCGGCTGGAGGCGGCGCGCGCGCTTGGCGGCTTTGTCGATCTCGCCCGCTTGCACCGGCCCGACCCGGAAAAACTGTTCACCTGGTGGAGTTATCGCAGTCCCGACTGGACCAAGAATAATCGCGGCCGCCGACTGGATCATATCTGGGCCAGCGCCGACCTTGCGGATGCGTCTCGAACCGAAGCTTTCCAAATCCACACGCCCTGCCGCTCCTGGCCGCGCCCCAGCGACCATGTGCCGGTTGTGGCGGGGCTGAAGCTTTGAGGCGCTCGTCGCCGCGCGATGCTTGCGGGGCGCATGCGCGGACTTAGAATTGTTCAAACTCAAGAACAGGGGAAATTCCATGAATAAGACGCGGCGCGCCCTCCTCGGCGCTGGCGCGGCGACCGCGCTGCTTGCAGGTTGCGCAACCGATGGCCCAACGACCGCCGACACCTGCCGCCGCCTTCAACCCCCCGCCCAGCCCGAGCGAGCGCCTCGCGGCGCTGCTTGAGCGGGTCTCCACCGACATGCTGCGGGAATCGCCGGAGCGCTGCACCAGCCTTGGCGTCACCGAAGCGCGCGCCGGCGGGCGCTATATCGACAAGCTCGGCGACGCATCGAAGGCAGGCGCGCGCCGCTATCGCGCCATCCAGCAAGCGCGCGCTGGCCGAACTCGGCGGCATCGACCGCGCGGCCCTGCCCGGGCGCGACCAGGTGACGTTGGATGTGGTTTCCACCTCTTTCCGCAATTCGTCTGGCCAATTCGGCCTTCGAAATCGGCGGCGGCGCGGGTTCGCCTTACGTCGTCACCCAACTCACCGGCGCTTATGGCGACGTGCCCGACTTCATGGACAGCCAACACCCGCTGCGCACGCGCGACGAAGCCGAAGCTTATTTCGCCAGGCTGAGCGGCTACGTCGCCCAGCTTGACCAGGAAACCGCGATCATCGCCGAGGATGCGGCGCTGGCGTGATCCCGCCCGATTTCGCCATCGACCGCGCGCTGGTGCAACTGAACCAGTTCGCCGGCACGGCGCCGGCGCAAACCGTGCTGGTGCAAACCCTGGTGCGGCGCTTGCCGCAATTCGCGGAGCTGTCCGAAGCCGAGCGCACGGCGATGGCGACGCGCGCCGAAACCGCGGTGCGCGATCAAATTCTGCCGGCTTATCGCCGCCAGATCGAGGCCTTGCGCGCGGTGCGCGCGCGCGCCGTGCATGAAGCCGGCATCTGGCGTTTGCCGCAAGGCGGGGACATGTACGCCGCCGCGCTGCGAAGCCGCACCACCACCGATCTCTCGCCCGATCAGATCCACGCCATGGGCGCTGGCGCTGATCGAACAATATAAAGGCGAAATGGATGCGATCCTGCGCGCGCAAGGCATGCGCCGCGGCAGCGTGCGCAGCGCATCCAAAGGCTCTCGCGCCGGCCCGATCAGCTCTATCCGAACACCGACGCAGGGCGCGATCAAATCCTCGCTGACCTCAACACCCAAACCCGCGCCATCGTCGCGATGATGCCGCAGAGCGTTCAACACGCTGGCGCGCGCCCAGCTCGAAATCAAACGCATTCCGCCCTACACCGAAGCGGGCGCGCCCGGGGGCTATTACCAACGCGGCGCGCTCGATGGCTCGCGCGCCGGGCGCCTATTACATCAATTTGCGCGATACCCACGAATGGCCGCGCTTCACCCTGCCGACGCTGAATTATCACGAAGGCGTGCCCGGCCATCATTGGCAGATTTCTCTGCAACAGGAATCCGGCTCTATCCCCTTCATCCGCAGCGCCTTGATGGGCTTTAGCGCTTTCAGCGAAGGCTGGGGGCTTTACGCCGAACAACTCGCCGACGAACTCGGCGCTTATGCCGACAACCCGCTCGGCAGGCTCGGCTATTTGCAGTCGATGACGTTCCGCGCCTCTCGCCTGGTGGTCGATACCGGCATGCACCACAAGCGCTGGAGCCGCGAGCAGGCCATCGCCTCGATGATGGAAGCCACTGGCGATCTTGAAAACTCGGTCACCACCGAGATCGAGCGTTATTGCGTGTGGCCGGGCCAGGCGTGCTCCTACATGGTCGGCAAACAGGAATTGCTGCGGCTGCGCGATGAAGCGCGCACGGCCCTTGGCCCGCGCTTCGACCTCAAAGCCTTCCACGACACGTTGCTTGGCAATGGCGCGGTCCCGCTCTCGGTGGCCGAACAGGTGATGCGCGATTGGACGGCGACGCAAGCGGGATAGTTAGCCTAACGCCGCGGTTTGCTCTGCATATTCAGCAGCGCTTCCATCATGGCGTCGGAGAATTTGACCACGGCGATCGCCGCCTTGAACTCGGTCTTGGCTTTCATCATGTCGACCATCGGCGTGGCCATGTCGTCGCTTGTCCCCGCGCCAGAGGCCGCCTCGAGCAAGCGCTGGGAAGCGCGTTCGAAACGGCCTGAGGCGCCCGTGATGGCCCCGGCGGCGCGGGAGATCGCAATCATGGCCGGATCATAGCGCCGGCGCGCTTAAGGCCTCGTTCATAAAGGCGATGAATTTCGATTAGGCATGAATGTCGCGGTCCTTGGTTTCCGGCAGGAAAAAGAAGCACACACTCGCGGCGATGGCGGTGACGATGACGGGGAACCACAATCCCGAATTGACCTGTCCCGTCGCGGTGTTGATCGCGAATACGATCGCCGGCAACAGCCCGCCAAACCAGCCCGTGCCAATATGATACGGCAGCGACAGCGCGGTATAGCGAATGCGGGTGGGAAACAATTCCACCAGCGTCGCCGCCTGCGGGCCGTAAAGCGCAGCGCCCGCGACCGCGAACAACAACATGAAAACGAAAGCGCCGAACTTCTCGCTGAACACGCGGATCACTTCGGCGACGCTCCAGCCTTGCATGGCGCCGGGCGCGACGGCTGGATAGCCGGCCGCATCCAGCGCCGGCCGCAAGGATTTCTCGAATTCGCCGCGCACGCGGCGAACCTCGGAAAGCGGCAGCCCTTCGGCGCTGAGGCTCTCGATCTCGCGGTCGCCGACGCGGATGCGCGCCAAGCTCCCCGCCGGAGCTGTTTCCGAATTGTAGCTTACGCCCGCGCTGGCAAGTGCGCCCTTGGCGATGTCGCACGATGTGGAAAATTGCCGCGCGCCGCCGGTGAGATCGAGCTGGAAGCTGCAATCGGCGGGATCGGCGATGACAGCGACGGGGGTGACGCGCGAAGCCTGCGCCAGCGGCGGATTGCCGAATTGGGTGATGTAGTGGAAGCCCGGGAAGTAGAGCGCCAGCATGAGCAGCATGCCAAACAGCAGCACCGGCTTGCGCCCAATTGAATCGGAGAGCCGCGCGAACACCATGTAAAGCGGGGCCGAGATCAACACTACCGCGATCAAGAGCACGTTCACGGTTTGGGAATCGATCTTGAGAACCCGCTCAAGATAGAATTGCGTGTAGAAGAAGCCCGTGTACCAAACCACGCCCTGGGCCATCATGATGCCCAAGAGCGCCAGCAGCACGATCTTCAGATTGCGCCACTCGAAAAAGCTCTCGTGATAGCTGCGCTTGGAAATTTGGCCTTCCGCTTTCAGTTTCTGGAACGCGGGGCTTTCTTCGAGCTGCAAGCGGATCCAGACCGAGATCGCCAGCAGCCCGATGGAAAGCAGAAACGGCACGCGCCAGCCCCACGCCTTGAACGCGTCTTCGCCGATGCTGGCGCGCACCGCCAGCACAACGGCAAGCGCACCGAGCAAGCCAAACGCGGCCGAGACTTGGATCCATCCCGTGGCCGCGCCGCGCTTGTTATGCGCGGCGTGCTCGGCGACATAGATCGCGGCGCCGCCATATTCGCCGCCGAGCGCAAAGCCTTGCAGTACGCGGCAGGTCACCAGCAGGATCGGCGCCCAGATGCCGATCTGCGCCGCTGTCGGCAGCAGGCCGATGGCGAAAGTGGCGAGCCCCATCAAGGTGATGGTGATCAGGAACGCGCCCTTGCGCCCAGTCGAATCGCCGATCTTGCCGAACACCAGCGCGCCGAACGGCCTGGTGATGAAGCCAAGCGCGAAGGTCAGCAGAATAAAGACGAACGCCTGCGCGTCCGGGAGGCCGGTTACGAAGTGCGGCGTCATGATCGACGCCACCGCGCCATAGACGAAGAAATCGTACCACTCGAAAATGGTGCCGGCCGAAGAGGCGAGCACGACCTGGCGCATCTTCGCCGGCGTCACCTCGGGACTAGCGGTCGTTGCACTCATGGTATCCCCCGGGGTCGTTGTTGGCTTTGATCGGCAGGAGCCGGCGGCGCTTGTCAAGGCCTACACGCGCAGCACCTTCAGCCCCGCGCATTGCTCGAAGCGGCCGTCGCTGGTGACCAATTCCTGGTCCTCGCAGAGCGCGGTGGCGGCGATCAGGCGGTCGAACGGGTCGTTGTGGGGGAAGCTGAGCCGCATGGCGCGCGCAATGTGGCGCGGCGCGATCGGCAGGATGTCAATCACCGCGCGCGCGCACCAGCGCTCGAACGCCTCCGCCGGCTCTTCGGTGAACTGCGCCGGCATCGGCAGCTTGCCCTTGCGGTGTTTGATGGCGATTTCCCAGAATGAGAGCAGGCTCGCGCATCTATATTCGTGAGGGTCGCGCAGCCGCGACATGAGCGCGGCGGAGATGACCTTGGGTTCGTTGACCAGATAGATGATGACATTCGAGTCGAGCAACATCAGGGATCTTCGTTGGCGCTTTTCTCGAGCAATTCCTCAAGGTATCGATCGCTCTCAGCCCACATCTTGTCCCACTCCTTCGGACTCATAGGCGGCCAAGCGTCTTTGAGAAATCCAAACTCCGGAACCCGACGCTTCACCGCTTTCTCCGGCGCGACCAACACCGCGACCGGCTTGCCGTTCTTGGCGATGACGATGTCCTCGCCGGCGGCGGCGCGGTCGACTAGCTTCGAAAGCTGCGTCTTGGCCTCGTAAAGATTGACCTGGGTCATGAAACTTTAATAGCAGGCCTTGACCAACTTGGTCAAGCAAGCGGTTCTAGCTAGAACTTTCAGTTCGGGGCGCAGGTTTGGCCCCCCACCCGCGATTGGTCTCGGCTGGATGAGCCGGATTGGCACGAGCGAATATTCATGGAGCGGTTGACGACGGCCAGCAAAGGAAGCGAGCATTTGTGGTCGAGTTTATCCCCTTCATCTGGAAACCAGGAAGCATTCGGAGACGATCAAGCACAGTATCTTCGCCTGTCGCCAGTAGAGGAAACGACACCTTGATAACGCCGTTCAAATCGCACAGGATCCACCAAAGATCGGCCCCCCAGGGGCCGCTGTCGTTTGTATCGACATAAACGGCTCCGAGATCGGACAACCTAACGCGCTGCTCGGGCTGACGCGATGCCCTGCACACGATGTCATCAGCTGGCGTTACTTCGACGACGAAAGAAGCTTCCGGGCACCGCATGGGACCGAGGTTGCTACAATCGCAATACCCCTCGCAAGCAGCAGAGGCCGAACCCCGACGAGCTTGTGGACGGCAGAGGTTCGAGGCGCTTGTTTGGCTCGCCGGAAAACCGGCGCTTTTGTCGCTGATCACCCGGCCCAGCGCCGGTTGTCAAATCCAAAGGCGCCATGTTACTCCGCGCGCGCGCCTGGGCTCCGCGCGTCGCGCGTTGGCCAGCCCTTGGCGTTTGGGTCCTCCCAAGAGCGCCATCCCCCGCAAGCGATCTGAGCTCTCGCCGAGCGCTCGGACTGCTGGCGGCGAAATCAGCGAGACCATTGTGGCCGACAAGTTCGACGGCGAGGCTTCCGAAGCGGCGGGACGTTATGCCCAGGCCGTGTTCGATTTAGCCAAGGAAGCCAAGGCGTTAGACGAAGTCGAGCAGGATTTCGTCAAGCTCGAGGCGGCCTGGGAAGCAAGTTCCGATCTGCGCGCCGCCGCCCGCTCGCCGCTGATCGAGCCGCAGGAGAAAGCCGCCGCCCTTGTTGCGGTCGCGGCCAAGCTTGGAATCAGCGCGCTTGGCCGCAAGCTGATCGGAGTGGTCGCCGCCAATCGCCGCGCCGCCGAATTGCCGGGGGTGGGATCGGCCTATCGCGCCTTGTTCGCCCGTGAGCGCGGCGCGCGCCGGGCGGAGATCGTGTCGGCTCGCCCGCTTGCCGCCGCCGATAAGACCGCCATCGTCGAAGCGCTCGGCAAATCGCTGGGCGCCAAGGTTGAAGCTGAAACAAGCGTCGACGAAGGCCTGATCGGCGGCTTTGTCGTCCGCGTCGGCTCGCGCCAATTCGACGCCTCTATTAAATCCAAGCTGGACGCGCTGCGTCTGCAACTCAAATCCGCCTAAGAGGAAACAGAAACCATGGACGTTCGCGCCGCGGAAATTTCCGCCATTCTCAAGGAACAAATCAAGGGCTTTGGCGCCGAGGCGCAAGTGGCCGAGATCGGCCGCATGCTCTCGGTCGGAGACGGCATCGCCCGCGTCTACGGGCTCGAGAATGTCCAGGCCGGGGAAATGGTCGAGTTCCCGGGCGGCGTCAAAGGCATGGCGCTGAACCTGGAGCGCGACAATGTCGGCGTCGTTATCTTCGGCGAGGACCGCGGGCTGAAGGAAGGCGACACGGTCAAAAGGCTTGGCCAGATCGTCGATGTGCCGGTGGGCAAAGCTTTGCTCGGGCGCGTGGTCAATCCGCTGGGCGAGCCGATCGACGGCAAGGGCCCGATTGCGGCGACCGAGCGGCGCACCGTTGACGTCAAGGCCCCCGGCATCATCCCGCGCAAGAGCGTGCACGAGCCGATGCAAACCGGCATCAAGGCGATCGACGCTCTGATCCCGATCGGCCGCGGCCAGCGCGAATTGATCATCGGCGACCGCCAAACCGGCAAAACCGCCGTCGCCATCGACGCGATTCTGTACCAACGCGAGGCGCACGACAAAAATCTCAGCGAAAAGGAAAAGCTCTATTGCATCTATGTCGTCATCGGCCAGAAGCGCTCGACCGTGGCGCAATTGGTCAAGACGCTCGAGGACAAGGGCGCGCTTGGCTATTCGATCATCGTCGCCGCCACCGCCTCGGAACCCGCGCCGCTGCAATTCATCGCGCCGTTCGCCGGCTGCACCATGGGCGAATATTTCCGCGACAACGGCATGCACGCGCTGATCATCTATGACGATTTGTCCAAGCAGGCGGTCGCTTATCGTCAAATGTCGCTGCTGCTGCGCCGCCCGCCGGGCCGCGAAGCCTATCCGGGCGACGTGTTCTATCTGCATTCGCGCTTGCTCGAACGCGCGGCGAAGTTGAACGAGGACAATGGCGGCGGCTCGCTGACGGCGCTGCCGATCATCGAGACCCAAGCCAATGACGTCTCGGCCTACATCCCCACCAACGTGATCTCGATCACCGACGGGCAGATCTTCCTGGAAACCGATTTGTTCTTCTCTGGCATTCGCCCGGCGCTGAACGTCGGCATCTCGGTGTCGCGCGTCGGCGGCAATGCGCAGATCAAGGCGATGAAGCAAGTCGCGGGGCCGCTCAAGGGCGAACTGGCGCAATACCGCGAAATGGCGGCGTTCGCGAAATTCGGCTCGGATTTGGACGCGGCCACGCAGCGTCTGCTGAACCGCGGCGCACGCCTCACCGAACTGCTTGAAACAACCGCAATTCTCGCCCTGCCCGGTCGAGGAGCAAGTCGTGCTGATCTATGCCGGTACGCGCGGTTATCTGGACAAGATCGAGGCCAGCGCCGTGCAGCGATACGAAAGCGAACTCACCGCTTGGCTGCGCGCCAAGAAATCCGATCTGCTGGCGGCGATCCGCGACAAGAAGGACATCTCCAAGGACGGCATCGAAGACAAGATCAAAGCCGCGCTGGAAGAATTCGGCAAGGGCTTCGCGTGATTTTGGGTGTAGCGGAGGATTTGGAGCGCGCATGCCGACGTTAAAAGAATTCCGCAATCGCATCGCCAGCGTGAAATCCACGCAGAAGATCACCAAGGCGATGCAGATGGTGGCCGCGGCGAAGCTGAAGCGCGCGCAAGCCGCGGCCGAAGCGGCGCGGCCTTATGCGGCGCGGATGGCGCGGGTGATGGCGAATCTTGCCTCGGCGGTGTCGGGCGACAGCGCGCCGAAATTGTTGCGAGGCACTGGCAAGGACCAGGTGCATCTGATCGTCGCCATGACTTCGGAGCGCGGCCTGTGCGGCGGCTTCAACACCCAGATCGTGCGCTTCGCGCGCGAGAAGATCGCCGAACTGCTGGCCGCCGGCAAGACCGTGAAAATTCTCGCTGTCGGCAAAAAGGGCCGCGACCAGCTGAAGCGGCTGCATGGCGACAAGATCATCAAATATATCGACCTCTCCGGCTATCGCACGCTCGGCGCCGAGGCCGCGCATATTGTCGGCGACAGCGTGCGTGAATTGTACGAGGCGGGCGAGTTCGACGTGGCGACTTTGTTCTTCTCGCGCTTCCGCTCGGTGATCAGCCAGACGCCAACGGCGCTGCAGCTGATCCCGGCGCGCGCGCCGGAAGGGGTAAACCCGCCTGACCTGAAGGGCGCCGTCTACGAGTACGAGCCCAGCGAAGAGGAAATCCTCGAGGCAATGCTGCCGCGCTATCTCAACGGCCAATTGTTGCAGGCGCTGCTGGAAAACCAGGCCGGCTTCTACGGCGCGCAGATGAGCGCCATGGACAGCGCCACCCGCAACGCCGGCGACCTGATCAAGAAGCTGACCCTCCGCTACAACCGCCAGCGCCAAGCCAACATCACCAAGGAACTGATCGAAATCATCTCCGGCGCGGAGGCGTTGTGATGGATGAGCCGCGCCAATGCGACGCTGACGTCAGCGGTGAAATGGACTCACCACCCATCCCCGGAGCGCCGCGCAGCGGCGAGTCCGGGGCCCATAAACACCAGCGTTGGCGTTTATGGGTCCCGGACTGAACGCTGCGCATTCATCCGGGAATGGGTGTTTGCGGGGTTTCATCAGGATAAACCAAGTTTCGAATAAGGACGAGAGAGCAAAATGACGAAACCCATGAAAGGCCGCGTGGCGCAGGTGATCGGCGCTGTTGTCGATGTCGAGTTCGACGGGCCGCTGCCGGACATTTACAACGCGCTCGAAACCATCAATCGCGGCAACCGCCTGGTGCTCGAAGTGGCGACGCATCTGGGCGAAAGCACCGTGCGCACCATCGCCATGGACGCCACCGACGGCTTGGTGCGCGGGCAGGAAGTCGGCGACACCGGCGGCCCGATCCAGATGCCGGTGGGCGAGGAAACGCTCGGGCGCATCCTCAACGTGATCGGCGAACCGGTGGACGAAGCTGGCCCGGTGAAAACCACAATGCGCCGCGCCATTCACCAATTGGCGCCGGCATTCGTCGATCAAAAGCCGGTGCCGGAAATGCTGGCGACCGGCATCAAGGTCGTCGATCTGCTTTGCCCCTACTCCAAAGGCGGCAAGATCGGATTGTTCGGCGGCGCTGGCGTCGGCAAGACTGTGCTGATCCAGGAACTGATCAACAACATCGCCAAGGCCTATGGCGGCTATTCGGTGTTCGCCGGCGTCGGCGAGCGTACAAGAGAAGGCAACGACCTTTATCACGAAATGATCGAGTCCGGCGTCAACAAAGCCGGCGGCGGCGAAGGCTCGCGCTGCGCGCTGGTGTTCGGGCAGATGAACGAGCCGCCCGGCGCGCGCGCGCGCGTGGCGCTGTCGGGCCTCACCATCGCCGAACATTTCCGCGATCAGGGCAAGGACATTCTGTTCTTCGTCGATAACATCTTCCGCTTCACCCAGGCCGGCTCGGAAGTGTCGGCGCTGCTGGGCCGCATTCCCTCGGCGGTCGGCTATCAACCGACGCTGGCCACGGAAATGGGCCAGATGCAGGAACGCATCACCTCCACCACCAAGGGCTCGATTACCTCGGTGCAAGCCATCTACGTGCCCGCCGACGATTTGACCGACCCCGCGCCGGCAACTTCGTTCGCGCACTTGGACGCCACCACTGTGCTCAACCGCGCCATTTCGGAAAAGGGCATTTACCCCGCGGTCGATCCGCTCGATTCCACCTCGCGCATTCTCGATCCCAACGTCGTCGGCCAGGAGCATTACGACACCGCCCGCCGCGTGCAGGAGACGCTGCAGCGCTACAAGGCGCTGCAGGACATCATCGCCATTCTCGGCATGGATGAACTCTCGCGAAGAAGACAAACTCACCGTCGCCCGCGCCCGCAAGATCGAGCGCTTCCTCTCGCAGCCCTTCTTCGTGGCGCAGGCGTTCACCGGCCTTGAAGGCAAGCTGGTCGACGTGAAGGACACCGTGCGCGGCTTCAAGGGTCTGGTCGACGGCGCCTACGATCATCTGCCGGAACCCGCATTCTACATGGTCGGCACCATCGAAGACGCCATCGCCAAAGCGCAAAAACTTGCGGCGGAGGCGGCGTGAACGACACGGCGAACATCCCCGCTTCGTGCGCGGCGCTGGCAGCATCGCTGATCGTGGAGGGCTGTCTGCCGATCATCCAAGGCAATGTGAAGGGAACAACGCCCATTGCGCCGGCAAGGCTTGCCGAGGCTGAGCGCCAGAAACTTGGGCTCACCGAACCGGGCATCACGCTGTTCTACGCCGCCGGTGAAGAAGGCGTATTCTTCGACGCGGCAACGAGTTCGTTTACGGTTTGGTTCGCCGGCGGCGATATCATGGACGTGACGCGGCTTCTGCACGAGACCTTGTTGCGCGCGTTTCCAAAGGCCAAGCAGCTCGACGAAGTCAAACACAAAGCCGATGCGCGCATGCGCGCGCGCGTGTACCGGGTGGAATTGGGCGAGGGCCGTCTCGCCGCTATCGAAACCTCGTTCGGCCAAGCCAGCGGCCGGCATAAATTCACCGCGCGCATCATAGCGCAACAGCGACCGAGCTGAGCAAAGAGACCTCCATGACCAGCAAACTCAATTTCGCCCTTGTCTCGCCGGAGCGTGAGGTGTTTCACGGCGAGGTGGATCATGTTGTCGTGCCGGGCGTGGAGGGTGAGTTCGGGGTTTCGCCGCACCATGCGCCGGTGATGAGCGTGATCAAGCCGGGCGCGCTACGGGTCTTCAATGACGGGGCCGAACGGCGCCTGTTCGTCAATGGCGGCTTCGCCGATGTGACCCCGGAGGGCCTCACCGTGCTGGCCGAGGAGGCGTTCGATCTCGCCGACATCGAGCCCGCGCGCTTCGAGCAAGACCTGAAGAACGCCGCCGACGATGTGCGCGACGCCAACACCGACGAGCGCCGCGAAGCCGCAACCCGCGTGCTGGCGCGGCTGGAAGCGATGAAGGCCGCGCTGGCGCGCTAGCGCGGTGGAGGCCGCGCTGTCGCCGCGCGGACTCGATTTCAGCCCTTCGCTTCAGCTTCGTGTTTTGCCCGCGCGCGGATGTTGAGCAATTCCACGCCGATCGAAAAGGCGATGGCGAAATAGAGATAGCCGCGCGGAATTGTCCAGGCCAAGCCGCGCCGAGGCTGAGGCGCCGCCCCTCACGCCCCTTCCCCAACCCGCCGCGAACCCCTAGACACCGGACGTCAAACTGGGAATCGCTCACTCATGGACTGGAACATCGCGCCCTTGCTCGCCGACCCCGCCGCCTGGGCGGCGCTGGTCACGCTCATCGTTCTGGAAGTCGTGCTCGGCATCGACAATCTGATCTTCATCTCGATCCTGACCAACAAATTACCGGAGGCCGACCGCCAGCGGGCGCGCCGCATCGGCATCGGCCTGGCGCTTGGCATGCGCCTGGTGCTGCTGTCGACCATCGCCTTCATCGTCGCGCTCACCGCGCCGGTGTTCGATCTGGGCATTCAGGGCGCGCTCAACGAACATGGCTCTCGAGATTTCGAAACCGCGTTTTCCTGGCGCGATCTGATCCTGATCGCCGGGGGCCTGTTCCTGGTCTGGAAAGCCACAAAGGAAGTCCACCACAATGTCGATCCTGCACCGTCCCACGATCTGTTCGACAAGAAGGCCCCGGTCGCGATGAATTTCGGCGCGGCGATTTTCCAGATCATTCTGCTCGATTTGGTGTTCTCCATCGATTCCATCCTCACTGCCGTCGGCATGACAGACCACGTGCCGATCATGTTCGCCGCCGTGATCGTGGCGGTGACAGTGATGCTGCTGGCGGCCGATCCGGTGGCCGATTTCATCAACGCCAACCCCACCGTGGTGATGCTGGCGCTGGGCTTCCTGCTGATGATCGGCATGGTGCTGATCGCGGAAGGCTTCGGCGTGCACGTGCCGAAAGGCTACATCTACATGGCGATGGCGTTCTCGGCGCTGGTCGAGGGCCTGAACATGCTCTCGCGCAACGCGCAGAAGAAGCGCGCGGCCAAGGCGGCGGTGGGCGCCGAGAATATCTGACGGGCGGCGCTCAATCCGGCAGCGCCTGCGAAGCCTGCCCGAAGGCGTAGCGCCAACCTTCGCGCGTGCGCACATAGGTGTCGCTAAACCACAAGCCGCGCTCGAACTTATGACATCGCGCACCGCCGCGCTCCCCCTCCCCCTTGCGGGGAGGGGGCGGGGGGTGAGGGGCGGGCAAACGCGCCGACGCTGGCGTGTCGGAACGCCCCTCATCCGGCCGCTTCGCGGCCACCTTCTCCGCAAGGGAGAAGGTTCGCTAACTCCTCACAAAAAGCTATACGGGTCGACATCGATCTGCACGCGCACGGCGCAGTGCAGTTTCACGCGCCCCGACCACGCCGCCAGGAACGCGCTGACATCCACGCCGCGGTCGGCGCGTACCAGGAAGCGCCGGCGGTGCATGCCGCGGATCACGAGAGCGGCGCGGGCGCGGGGCCCCAGAGGTCGAGGCCATCGACGACCGGCGCTTTCTCGCCCATCAGCTTGGCCGCATCGTTGGCGAGCGCTTCGTTCGGCGCGGAGACGATGATCGCCGCGAGCCGCCCGTAAGGCGGCATGCCGGCGGCTTCGCGTTCGGCGATTTCGGCGGCGAAGAAAGCGTCGCGATCCTGCGCTGCAAGCGCGACCATCACCGGCTCGTGCGGCGCATAAGTCTGGATCAGCGCGCGGCCTTTCTTCTCGTGGCGCCCGGCGCGCCCGGCGACCTGGCTCACCAGCTGGAACGTGCGCTCGCCGGCGCGCAGATCGCCGCCCTTCAAGCCGAGATCGGCATCGACCACGCCAACGAACGTCAAATTCGGAAAATTGTGGCCCTTGGCGACGATCTGCGTGCCGATCAGAATATCGATCTCGCTCGCCTCCATGCGCGCCACCAATGACCGCACGGCTTCACCATTAGGCGTGGTGTCGGATGAAAAGATCTCGATCCGCGCTTCGGGGAAAAAACTCCGCACCTCTTCCTCGATGCGCTCGACGCCAGGGCCGATCGAGGTGAAGGCGTCCGGTACAAGACATTCCGGGCAGGCTTTCGGCTTGGGCATCGAAAAGCCAGTGAGATGGCAAACCAGCCGGCCGGTATAGCGGTGCTCGACCAGCCAGGCATCGCTGTCGGGCGATTTCATGCGGTGCCCACACGCGCGACATAGCGTTAAGCGGCGCATAGCCGCGGCGGTTCATGTAGAACAAAGCCTGTTCGCCGCGGATCAGCGCTTCGCCGGCGGCGCGGATCAGCTTCGGCGAAATCCAGCGGCCTTTCTCCGGCGGGTCGAGCTTCATGTCGATCAGCGCCACGTCGGGCAATTCCGCGCCGCCGTGCCGCGACGGCAGCTTCACATGCGCGTAGCGACCGGCTTGCGCATTCACCAGCGTTTCCAACGACGGCGTGGCGCTCGCCAGGATCACCGCGCAATCACCAAGCTTGGCGCGCGCAACGGCAAGATCGCGCGCCTGATAAATCACGCCCTCTTCCTGCTTGTAGGAGGAATCGTGCTCTTCATCGATGACGATGAGCTTCAGATTTGGAAACGGCAGAAACAAAGCCGAGCGCGCGCCGACAATCAGCCGCGCCCGCCCCGCCGCAACTTCGCGCCAAGCGCGCCGGCGTGCTTTGTGGGCGATGGCGGAATGCCACTCGACCGGGGTCGCGCCAAAGCGCGCCTCGAAGCGGCTCATCGCCGCTTGCGTCAGCGCGATTTCCGGCAGCAGCACCAGGACCTGCGCGCTCTTATCCAAGCGCAATGCTTCGGCGGCGGCCTCGAGATACACTTCGGTCTTGCCAGACCCGGTAACGCCGTCGAGTAGCGACACGCAAAACCCGCCCGCGCGCACGGAAGCGCAAACTTCATCGGCGGCGGCCTGCTGGATGGGGGAGAGCTGTTTTCCCCCTCCCCCCAACGGGGGAGGGGGCTGGGGGTGCGGGGGCGTTCAGAAGGAACCGCCGCGGCGCCGCTAGCGCAATGTTCTGCACGCCCCCCCTCGCCTGCCCTCCCCCCGTTGCGGGGGAGGGTTCATTAAGCCTTGGCTCCTGAAACGGCGGGTCTTCGCTGATCTCCACGCGCATCAGCGCGCCGCAATCGACCAGCCCCTTCACCACCGCCGACGAAGCCTCCGCCCGCCGCGCCAATTCCGCGGCGCTCACCTGTTCCTTCGCCGCCTCCGCCATCACCCGCGCGCGCGCTTCGGTGAGCTTCGGCGGCGCAGCGCCAGTTGGCGCGATCACGCTGTAGGTCGGCGCCGGCAGCAAAGCCTCCGGCGAGCGCGCCACCATACGCAGAATGTCTCCGGGCGGGCGTACGAGATATTTCGCCGCCCATTCGATGAAGGCGCGCGAGATCGCCGGCAGCGGCGAACCGGGCAGCACTTCCTCGATGGCTTTCAAATTCGCCGCGCCGGGATTGTTCCGCTCCACCGCCCACACCACGCCGCGCACCAAGCGCGAGCCGATCGGCGCGATCACATGCATGCCCGGCTCGATCCCCCGCGAAGCCGGCGCGCGATAATCGAACGGCTCAGGCAGCGGCAGCGGAAACAGCACCGCGACCTTGTCCAGCGTATCGTGGACAAATTCCGCCCCCTCCTCCGCCACCGCAAACAACGGCCCCGCCGGCGCATGCGAGCGCCGGCGCTTCAGCGCATCCAAGGCGCGGCGGCGGGCGATGGGGGACATCGGGGGAAATCTAGGGCGTGGGGAGATTCGAGGGAAGGGCGGGGGCGGCTTGACGGCTTCACTTGCGACGGCGGCGCGCGCGCCCGTCCCTTCTCCTCTGCGGAGGAGAAGGTGGCCGAAGGCCGGATGAGGAGGTTGGCGCCACGTAAAGCTAGCGCGAGCCCTCCCCTCATCCGGCGCTGCGCGCCATCTTCTCCCCGGAACGAGGAGAAGAGACGCTCATCAGCCCAGTACAGGACGCACTCAACCCGGTTTTTTCGGCAGCTCTATTTCGGCTTTCGCGGTGGCGAGGATGGCGCCGGTTTGGTTGGCCATTTTGCAATCGACGCGAACCATGTGGCGGCCCTCTTCGTCCTTGTATTTCTCGACGATGTTGCCGGTCATAACCGTGATGTCGCCGGTCAGCGCTGGAGAGCGGTAATTGCAGACCGAATGGCGCAGCATGCCCCATTCCCCGGCCCAGCCGGTGAAATAATCGGTGATCCACGCGCCCATCGAGGCGCCATAGCCATAGCCGCGCGGCATGCCGATGAAACGCGCCCAGCGCGGAAACAGATGTCCGCGCGAAGGGCCCCAATAGGCGCCGTCAGTGAATTCAGGATTGATGGCTTCCATCACCGGGTCGTTTTCATGGCCGGCCATTTCCTTGACGAAGCCGAGGCCTTCCATGTCGAGATCGGTGCGGCGGTGCGTGCCGCCCCATTGCGTGAACGTGTAAGAGCGCCATTCGGTGGCGAACGACACAATCGAATGCACGCCGAACACGCGCTCGGGCAGCGCAGAGCCTGCTTTAACATCGTCCCACCAGCGGCGATTGTGCCCCAGATCGTGGAGCATCTGGATCCATTGCATCTTGCGGGCTTCCAGCGCTTCGAGTTCGTCATCGCTCCACACCGGGTCTTCGAAGCCGTCAGTGGGCACATTGGCTTTGCCGGCTTCCTGGCCATAGCGGATCGAGGTCGAGCGCTGTTTGGCGATGAGATCGCCGTCCTGATTGTAGTAGAAATTATCGCCGCGCTGGAAGCAGGTGGGGCCGGCGAACTTGGTTTCCTTGACCACGTAATCGAACGGGATGCGCTCATTGACGATGCGGTCGCCGCCTTTCATGCGCGGGCCGTAGAACCACCATTCGTCGCCGCCGAACAGCATGTGCGAATTGGGGATGCCGCCGATGCAGGATGGCGCCGAGCCATGCCCGCAATCCATCACCACCGGAAAACTCTGCGGCGCGACCAGCCCGCCCCAGCGGCTCTGCGCGGCATAGCCAGCGTCATAGTGGAGGCGATTGGGGTAGTGCATCGCCTGCGCCCAGCGGCGAATATCGTTGTTGGCGATCGGCTCGACCATGCGCGCGGGCTGGATCGGCTTGCCGAGATAATTGTCGATGTCGGAACAATCGAGCGTTGGGCTCGGCTTGGACTTAGCCTTGGCTTTGGCTTTGGTCACGGATGGTTTCTCCAATCTGGTCACGGTTCCCTTGGCACACTGTCCCTGATCGGCCGAGCGGGTGCAATCGGCGCGCGAAACAAACCGCCCCGGCGGCGCTCCGGCGCATCCAAAACGCGGCGCTAGCCCTTGAGGGAAGAGGCTTTTGAGGGTTCAATTTAAGCAATTGGCGCTAGCTTCCGCCCATGTCCGCCGCCGGCTTCTTGGTTCAATGGCTCGCCTATCTGCGCGAGGAACGCCGTTTCGCCGCCAATTCGGCCGATGCCTATCAGCGCGACGTCGCCGCCTTCCTGGGCTTCCTGACCGGCCATCTCGGCCACGAAGCCAGCGCCGCCGACCTTGCGTCGCTCGAACCGCGCGATTGAGAGCCTACCTCGCGTATCGCCGCCAAGGCCCCGAGGCCTTGTCCGATCGCTCGGTTTCGCGCGCGCTGGCCGCCATACGCAGCTTCTACCGCTTCCTCGAACGCCGCCACGGCATCGCCAATGCGCGCCTGGTGCTGGTGCGCGGACCGCGACTGAAACGGCTGCTGCCGCGCCCGGTTTCAGAGCACGAGGCGCGCGCGCTCATCGCCGACGCTGGCGACGCGGCGCTCCCATGGCATGGCGCGCGCGACGCGGCGCTGGTCACTTTGCTCTACGCGGCGGGCCTGCGGATCTCGGAAGCGCTGGCGCTAAACGGCGCCGACCGGCCGCTGCCGGAGAGCCTGCGCGTGGTAGGCAAGGGCGGCAAACAGCGGCTTGTGCCGATATTGGCGGCCGCGCGCGAAGCGGTTGAACGCTATGCGGCGCTCTGCCCATTCGCGTTGACTGCGGAAGCGCCTTTGTTCCGCGCCGCCCGCGGCGGGGCGCTCTCGCCGCGCATGGCGCAGGCGCTGATGGAGCGCTTGCGCGGACGTTTGGGCCTGGCTTCCTCGGCGACGCCGCACGCTTTGCGGCACGCTTTCGCCACGCACCTGCTCGCGCACGGCGCTGATTTGCGCGCGATTCAGGAGCTGCTCGGGCACGAATCTTTGTCGACGACTCAGGGCTATGCCGGCATCGAAGCAGAAAAAATATTGTCGGCCTACCGCGCCGCGCACCCTCGCGCGTGAGCTTTTTCGTGCGCGCGCACAGCCTCGCGCGCCTTATTTTTCAAGGGCCGCAGCGGTTTTTGTACAGCATGTTTTTCGTACAAGAAAAGCCGCGAAAAAAACTACGCGCTTGTTTGCATGGAAACTTTTCGCAAACCAAATTGAGGCAAACACATATTCGGAGAGTCAAACAACTCCCATCCAACCCAAGTGCAACACAGTAACAATGAGGAAACTAAGATGGCTAAGAAAGTAAGAAAGACCGCGAAGAAGGCCGCCCCGAAAGCTCGCAAGAGCGTCGCCCGCAAGCCCGCCGCGAAGAAGATCCGCAAGGTCGCCAAGCGCAAGACCGCCAAGAAGGCCGTGCGCAAGACCGCCCGCAAGACCGTCCGCAAGACGACCCGCAAGGTCGCCAAGAAGCCGGCCCGCAAGGTTGCTCGCAAGGGCGCCCGCAAGATGGCCAAGCCGGCGATGGCTTCCATCTGAACCATGTCGAGCAAGGGGGGCGCGTGATGCGCCCCTCTTCGCTCTTGGGCTTTCGCTTCATTCCATCGAGGTCAGATGCGTTCTCCGGTCATAAGAAGCCCCCGCTCCCGCATCGAACGCCGCCGATTGACCTGCTCTAAATTCAGACGCTGATTTGCCCGCGCGCATCGCAAGCGCCCGAGCTTCGAGCTTCAGCGCTGCGCATCCTTCAGCCGTCGCCGCCCCTTAGAAGCTCATGTGTTCCCTTGAAATCGTGGCCGCGCCCGCCACCGATGAGCCGGATTTAAATCGGTTGCCCTAGGACGGGCGGCTTTCGGCCTTAGGAGGGGTGGGCTTCTTGGAGGAAACACGCCTGGGCGAGTCCGTCCCTGCCGAGCGTTTCTTGCTTGGCTTGGGCGTTTCGAAGTGGAAGCCGTCGCCCACAACGGACGCCCGATGGCCTCACAATCGCCCGCGTCGGGGGCCGCCTCGATGCGCCACGCATCGACGGCGATGTCCTGGGACGCGGAGGCGAACGCAACCACCAGCGCAAGCGCGCCAATAGTCGCCAAACCGCCGGGTCCATTCTATTCGACCGCGGACCCTCGCGCCCGGCGAGCTTCCGCTTCACGCCGCCAACGCCGCTCATCCAACTCGCCGGTTAAGACAACCGCGCCGCCGAGGAGCAACAGGAACAAGGCAATGGCAAGCTCCGGCATCATGATTCCATTCTCCGAACCTCATGGCGCGCCAGCGCATGCAATATATAGCTGGCGCCGCCGAGGATTAAAAGCGCGGAGCCATCGCCCGGCGACAGCGGCCGAAGAACCGCCGCAATTGCCGCCGTCACGGCAAGATTGTTGAGGAAGACCGCCCCCGCAGCTTGCGCTGCTCGTCGCGGCCCTTCGCGTTGGTGTACCCCTCAGGCACGGCTATTCCGTTTAGGTTGGGGTCGTTGGCGTTGACGCCTTCTTACCTTGACGCGACGCGAGCAGAAGACACAGCAGTAGCGCCGGGATCGCAATCGCGCCGGCGCCGATATAGAAAATGGCGTACGATTCCATCAGAGTGCGGCCGCTTTGATTGACTCCATCCACGACCGCGCCTGAAAATCCCTTCAGGAATTTGCCGAACAGAGTGTAGGTGGAGCTCAGCAACGCGTATTGCGTCGCTGTGTAACCGAGGCTGGTCAGGCTCGACATATAGGTGATGAGAGCAACGCCGGCGAAGGCATAGCAGAAATTGTCGGTCGCCATTGCCGCGCTGAACAGCGCGATATTGGGTCCGAAAATGGCGACCAGTGCGTAAGCCGCCACGCCAATTCCCTGCAACACGGCGCCGACGATAAGCGAGCGCATATAGCCCAGCCGCACCGCCGCGATCCCGCCGGCGGCGATGCCGAGGATAGAAGCCAGCAGGCCGACCGTTCCGCGCACGCCCCCGACAACATCTTTCTCAAGCCCAAGGTCGGAATAGAACGGCCCGGCCACCGGTCCGATCAGGAATTCGGGTAGACGGTAGACGCTGATCATGAACAGCATCAGCAATGCAATCGCACCGTGGGTCTTGAAGAAGGCCACAAACGGTCCGGCCACGGCATCGACGAAGCCGCGCGGCGACCATAACGGCGCGGCGCTGGCTTTTTCCGCCATCACCGCGTCGGCGCGCGAGGGCTCGGGCGTGCGCAAGAGCCGCGAACACGCCGACGCCCATGAACACCGCCATCAGCGCGTAAGAAATCGGCCAGCCGAAATATTCGGCAAACACCAATATCAGCGCATCGGTCACCAGCAGCGCGGCGCGGTAACCCAATTGGAACACCGAGGTGAACAGACCCAATTCGTCCGCGTCGGAGGCCGCCTCGATGCGCCAGGCATCGACGGCGATGTCCTGGGTCGCGGAGGCGAACGCCACCACAAGAGCCAGCGCGCCAATGGTCGCCAAACCGCCTGGCCCGTGCGGGCCGACGATGCGCCATCGCGACCAGCGCGGCGCCAATGGCAAGCTGCGATATCAGCGCCCAGCCTCGCCGGCGACCAAGTTTCCCGAAAAAAGGCGCTGGCAAGCGATCGATGAAGGGCGACCACAACACCTTGAACGTGTAGGCAAGCCCGACCCACGAAAGAAAACCAATCGCCGTGAGCGTGGTGCCTTCGTCGCGCAACCAATAGCCAAACGTCGCCCCGGTCAGCAGAAACGGCAGGCCGGACGCAAATCCAAGCGCCAGCATCGACGCGACGCGCGGCTTCCTCAACGCCGCAAGCGACTCACGGAAACCGTATTTCTTCGCCGCGCTCGCACCCGCAGTCATGAGCCTCTCCTTTTATTGCGCTAAACCGTGGCCTTATTCCCGCGTCCGGTAAAGCGCGCGGCGACGGAGATCAGCCGGGCGGCGTCGATTGGCTTGGTGATGAACTCGTCCATACCGGCTGCCAACGCCGTGGCGCGTTCTTCTTCCCCGGTATCGGCGGTGAGCGCCACCATCGGCGCCTTGGCCGAGGGGCCGGCGCCCCGGCGAATGCGCTGGGCGGCGCCGACGCCGCCGAGCCTGGGCATGCGCAGGTCGAGCAGGATCAGGTCAAAGCCCGCCGCCGCGGCGGCGGCGACCGCTTCCTCGCCGTCGCGCGCCACGGTGACATCGCAGCCGGCGCGGGAAAGCAAGGTGCGCGCCAGCAAGGCGTTGATCGGATTATCCTCGGCAAGCAGAACCCGCAAGCCGGCGAGCAATGTCGTTTCGTCATCGATTGCAACCGCCGCCGCCGGCGCGACCGCGCCTGGTTCGCCAAGCGCCGTCTTAATGCGTTCGGCCAGCGAGCGCCGGCGCACCGGCTTCAGAACATAATGCTCCGCTCCAGCCTCGCGACAAGCGGCGACAAGATCGCGCTTCTCTTGCGGGATCAGCGCAATCACGGCACGCGCGTTCGGCTTGAGCTTGGCGATAGCGGCGGCGTCCGCATCGCCACGCCAATCGTACAAGACAACATCGCAACGCTGCCCCGGTTCGGTGATAATCGCCCGCAAGGAGGTCACTGCGGCGCGCAGCGACTGCGCGAGCAGCGGCGACGGGCTCAGCACGCAAATCCGCACGCCGGCAAGTGATTGAGGCGGCGCTCCGCCGGCGCTCACCGGCAGCGGCAGCTCCGCCCAGAAGGTGGCCCCCTCGCCCGGCCGGCTCACCAATCCGACCTCGCCGCCCATGGCGTGGGCGAGCTTCTCGACAATGGCGAGCCCCAGGCCTGCGCCGCCATGGAGGCGCGCTATGCCCGCGTCGGCCTGGGAGAATTCCTCGAAAATCAGCGCTTGTTTATCGGCCGGCACACCCGGGCCGGTGTCGCGCACGCTGAAGCGCAAGCGCCCGCCCGGACGCGGCCCCAATTCCAGCACGATACCGCCGCTAGCGGTGAATTTCACCGCATTGCCCGCGAGATTGAACAAGATTTGTCGCAAGCGCCCATCGTCGCCGACAACGCAAGCCGGCGCGTCGCTTCGCACCGACACGACAATTTCAAGCCCCTTGTCGTGCGCTTTCGGCGATAACAATTCGGCGACATCCTGCATCGCCGCTTCCGGATCGAAGGGCGCGGCCTCAAGTTCGATGCGGCCGGCTTCAAGCCGCGAATAATCGAGGATCTCGGTAATCAGTTCGAGAAGATGTTCGCCCGATTGTTTGATGGCGTCGGTGTAGCTCCTGGCGTTGGGCTCGAGCTTGCCCAGCGCCAACAAGCCCGCCATGCCGAGTATGCCATTCAGCGGCGTGCGTAATTCGTGGGTCAGCGTGGCGAACAAAGTGGTCTTGGCGCGCAGCGCCGCGTCAGCGGCGGCGACCAGTTTGGTGATGTCTCGCGCCACGGCCAAACGGGCGCCGTCCGGCAGCAGGCTTTCCACCCACTCGAAACGGCGGCCATCGGGTACGGCGGCGTCGAAGCGGCGCATGCCGTGCTCAAACGGCGGCGGCGTCACCCTGCCCCAGGGCGCCCGATGGCGCCCGATCCAATGCCGAAACGCCGCGCGAAAAGCCGCGTTCGCGCGCAGCACTGCTCCGTCCTGCGCGATGATCGCGGCTGGATCGGGCAAAGCGTCAAACGCATCGAAACCGCGAACGGAAGCGGGGGCGGAAGCGGGGACGGGCGTCGCCATGGCGCGATCAAACTCAGCGCCGGTTAAGAAACACTACCAAAGCCGCCCTGATCAGCTAAGTATGCCGGGCGCGTAGGCGCAGGTGGGGGGATAAGATGAGAAAAATTTTGGCGCTGGCGCTGGCCGCGTTCCTGGCGGGATGCGGGACAATGCAATTTACTCCGACGGAATATCCGCTGCGGGCTGGCCTGATCGCCCCGATGCCGGTGAATGGCCCCACCACCATCGTGAACGCGCAACCATCCACGGACGCCGTAAATGTCTATTCCTACGGCGGGACGAGGCTCAGTTCTAATCTGAACGCAATCACCGCGCTGATGGTGGCGCAAGCGGACGGAGAATTAAACAAGGCGGGGACGATTAATTCCGCCGGCGCGCCAAAGACGATTTCGCTTCGAGTCACGTCGCTGCAGAGCCGGTACCGTTTTTCTTTTCACTGGCTCAGCAATATTGAATTCGATGTTGTGCTGGGCGACGGCCAATCCTTCTCAATGAGGGTGTCTCACGCCAGCGGCGATTTGAGGCAGGACCTAAACGGCTGCATTGCCGAGGGCGTTTTGAAGCTCCTCCAGGACGAGCGGGTTCGCGCCTACCTCGCGAGCTAACTCAAGCGGCTGCGTCCATCCCACTTTAGATACGCTCGCACACCCAGGCGGCGCGTTGGTGCCTCGGCAAATAGCCGGCGCCAATGACGATCAAATCGTAGCGGATCGGCGCGGAATTGAGCCGCCATCGGCCGGCCAGCACGGATGCCGCGCGGGCGATGCGCTCTTGGCCGCGCGCAGTGAGCGCATAGGCGCCCTCGTCATAGCTGGCGCGCGCCTTCACTTCGGCGATAACCAGAATTCCGCTTTTCCAAGCGGCGATATCGACTTCGCCGAACGGCGTGCGCAGGCGATGACCCAAGATCCGATAGCCTTTGGCCATCAGAAACAACATCGCCACCCATTCGGCGGCGCGGCCGCGCAGCTCAGCTCGGCGGCGGCTCATTGTGTGGCTTTCAGCGCCAGCGCGCGCGCATAGGCCCGCTTGCGCGGCACGCCGAGCGCCTTGGCCGCTTCGCTCGCCGCCTCCTTGACCCCCCGTGAGAGCGCGCCGCCCAGAAAAGCGTCCAGCGCTTCGTCCCCTACTTCCGCCGCGGCTCCTGGTGGGCCGACAATGACAACGATCTCGCCCTTCGGCGCCCCGGCCTCGGCATAATGCGTGGCCAGGGCGGCAAGCGTGTCGCGGCGGGTTTCCTCGAACATTTTCGTCAGTTCGCGCGCGATCGCGGCGGGGCGCGCGCCCAAAGTCTCGGCCATGTCGGCAAGGCTTTCAGCCAGACGCGGTCCGCTCTCGTAGAACACCAGGCTGCAACCGCACTCGGCCAGCACGGCCAGTTCCGCGCGGCGCGCGGCTTGCTTGGAAGGAAGAAAGCCCGCGAACAGAAAGCGGTCGCTGGGCAGCCCGGAAACAATCAGGCCCGCCAGCAGCGCCGAGGCGCCCGGGATCGGAAACACCCTGTGCCCAGCCTCAATCACCGCGCGCGCCAGCTTGAAGCCAGGATCGGAAATAAGCGGCGTGCCGGCGTCCGAAACCAGCGCCACGCTGGCCCCGCGCGCCAGGGCGGCCAGTATTTCCACCCGCGCACCCTCGGCATTGTGTTCGTGATAGGCGCTGAGCCGGGTTTTGAGCGCGTAGGCGTCCAGCAATTTGCGCGTGACCCGGGTGTCTTCGGCGTAGACGCATTCGGCGGCGGCCAAAATGTCCAAGGCCCGCAGCGTAATGTCGCGAAGATTGCCGATCGGGGTGGCGACCACATAAAGGCCCGCTTCCAGTGGTGGACTGGCCTGGCGGGCGCCGATAGGTTCACGCCCGGCTGTTTTTTTTGGGTCTGACGAAGGATTGCTCATGGTCTCGCGCCGATCATCGCCGCATGTCGCCTCCGCGCCAAGCCTGAAGAATGGCGCCGCCCTTGGGTTGGCGGCCCTCATAGCCGCTTGCGGCACGACCTCGGGTCCAAGGCCCGGACCGGGCCCGGCCATCCCGCCCGAAGTGCAGGTTCAGACCCGCGAGGGGGTGACGCCGCCCTTCATGCGCGGCCAGCGCATTGTCCGCGTGGGTCTGCTGTTGCCGTTTTCGCTGCGGCCGCAGGACGCCGCCGCGCTCTACAATGCGGCCGAATTGGCTTTGTTCGACCATGGCGATGCGAGCACATTGCTGATCCCGCGTGACGCCGGCTCCAACGAAGGATCGGCGGCCGCGGCGGCGCGGGCTCTGGTGGCGGACGGCGCTGACATCATTATCGGTCCGGTTCTGCGCGAAGGCGTGGCGGGCGCGGCGCAAGCGGCGCGCGGCGAGAACATACCGGTGATTGGTTTTTCGTCCGACCGCGGCGTCGCCGGCAACGGCGTTTATCTGCTGAGCTTCCAATTGGAGGACGAAATCGCCCGCCTGGTGGCGTTCGCCTCGCAGCGCAATGTTCGCACCATCGCCTTGCTTGCGCCAGCGAACGAATATGGCCGCCGGGTCGAGACGGCGCTGCGCGCTGAAGCGCAAGCGCGCGGCGTGGCAATCCAACAAGCGCAACTTTACAACCGCACCGATGCGGAAGCGTCCGCCGCGGCGACCGCGCTTGCGGCATCGCTGCGAACCGCACCCGCCCAAGCCATCCTGATCGCCGATAGCGGCGGGCCGCTGCGCTCGATCGGCGCGGCCCTGGTGCGCGGCGGCGTTGACCAGCGGCGCGTTCGCTTCATGGGCACTAGCGCCTGGGCCGGGGAAGCCCAGCGTGAGCCCGCGCTTGCCGGCGGCTGGTACGCGGCAGCCGATCCGGCCGCGCGCGCCGATTTCGAAACCCGCTACCAGGCGACTTTTGGCCGCGAACCGACGCGGCTTTCGAGCCTCGGTTATGACGCCGTCGCGCTCGCCTCGCTGTTGTCGCGCGATCGCGGCGCACAGGGTTTCGGCCGCGGCGCGATCGAAAACCAGGAGGGCTTTGCCGGTTCGGACGGGCTTTTCCGTTTCCGCCCAAGCGGCGCAATTGAGCGCGGGCTCGCGATTATCGAAGTGGGGCAAAACACCGTGACCGTGCTCAATTCCGCGCCGCGAAGGTTCCCCGGCCCCGGGAGTTGATCGACGTTCGATTTATGTTGCCTTTTTGTTCGCGGCGCGTACACTATCGCCTGTGCCCTGTGGATAAGAGCGTGAGCCATGCAGACCTGCGCCAATGTGGTTACGGTTGCTTTTTCCGGACTTGAGGCCCGCCGCGTCGAGGTCCAGGTCCAGCTTGCCGGCGGCCAGCCGGGCATTGTCATCGTTGGGCTCGGCGACAAGGCCATCACCGAGAGCCGTGAGCGGGTTCGGGCTGCTTTCGCTTCGATCGGGCTGGCGATCCCAGCTGGTCGGTTGATCGTCAATCTCGCGCCGGCCGATCTGCCCAAGGAGGGGACGCATTACGATTTGCCGATCGCGCTGGCGATGATGGCCGCCATCGGCGCGCTGCCGCACGATGCGCTCGATGGCGTGGTCTGCTTTGGCGAGGTCGGGCTCGACGGCTCGCTCGCGCCGGCGCCGGGGGCGCTGCCGGCGGCGATGGCGGCGCACGGCATGGATTTCGCCTTTATCTGTCCAGAAGCGTGCGGATCGGAGGCGGCATGGGCGGGCGGCGAAGTTATCGCCGCGCCTTCGTTGTTGGCGCTGGTCAATCATTTTCGCGGCGGCGCCGTGCTAAAACCGCCAGAGCGCGGCGATCTGATCGCTGGCGCGGGCGTGCCCGATCTGCGTGACGTGCGCGGCCAAGAGCAAGCCAAGCGCGCGCTCGAAATCGCCGCCGCCGGCGCGCACAACATCTTGTTTGTGGGCCCGCCAGGCGCGGGCAAATCCATGCTGGCGCAGCGTCTGCCCGGCTTGATGCCGCCGCTTTCGCCCGAAGAATTGCTGGAAGTGTCGATGCTGCATTCTGTGGCTGGCCTGCTTGAGCGCGGCCGGCTGACGCGCACCCGCCCGTTCCGCGCGCCGCACCATTCGGCCTCGATGGCGGCTTTGGTCGGCGGCGGCCTGCGGGCTAAGCCTGGCGAAATCAGCCTGGCGCATCAGGGAGTTCTGTTCCTCGACGAATTGCCGGAATTTTCGCAGCATGCGCTCGATGCGCTGCGCCAGCCGCTCGAATCCGGCAGCGTGCTGATCGCCCGCGCCAACCATCACGTCACCTACCCTGCCCGCATCTTGCTGGCTGCGGCGATGAATCCATGTTGACGCGTTGCCTTTTGCCCGTCAGTTCCGAAGGAGTTATGAGGCGGATTGTTTCCGCCTCCGCCGCCAGGGGCTGGCGGCATGTACGAGAGGTTAATCTCTATCGTCTCGCCGATAGTGATGTCCTCGACGATGGCTTCAACAATGGCTCGCTTCTCCTCAAATGAGAGCGAAGCCCAGCGGCCATAGAGGTCGCGGGCGCTTGCCACCACCTCTTCGTTTGAGAGGTGGTTAATCTTGCGGAGATCGACCTCAGCGCTGAGCTTTGCCACCTCATCGTCGATTTCTTCCTGGCGAGTTTTCAGCTTTCCGTGAAGCTCGCCGAAAGTTCTTGCGGGGAGTTCTTCCGCGATGAAGGCGCGGTAGATGCGGTCCATCTCGCTAACGCCCTTGCGGCGCTCATTTTCAAGTACCCGGACTTGCTCTTCCTTGGCGGTAATCTCCTGGTCGTCTTTTTCAAGGAAGGCGCGGATGTCGGCCTCCGATAGGAAGAAGCTGTGGAGCTCGTGTCGGAACACTTCTTCCAGGTCGTCAGTGGGCATTTTGCGATTGCATGCCCGGCATATGTATTTTGGCGAAGGGCTCTTCACGTACATTTTCTCACCGCAGGCGCAGCGCAGGAGACCCGAGAACAGGTACTCGCCACGCTTGAACTTACGTTCCCCCGCCGCCTGTTTGTCGAGGATGGCGTTGGTCCGTTCCCATACTTCAGGCGTCACAATGGCCGGCACATCCCGGAGAACCCAATCCTCCTCGGCCTTCAGCAGGGCTGGTCTCCCGCGTCCCTGGGAGCGGGTGTAATTGGCGCGGTGGACGCCCTTGGCCGTGGGATCCCGGAGTAACCTGGTGATGGTGGTGTCGCTGAACTTGCCGCCATTACGGGTGCGATACCCCCGTTCATTCAAAATCTTGGCTACCGTCTTCTTGCGTTGGTGTTCCAGGAACAGCTCGTAGATGAGCTTTCTGACCGGGGCTTCCTCGGTGTGAGGCACCAGCTTCTTGTCGACCCAGTGGTATCCAAGGCAGGGCTGACCGCCGATGGGTTTGCCCATCTTTGCCCGGATGGGCACTGAGGCTGCGATGCGTTCTGAAATCTCCTCCCGCTCCCACTGCGCCATGGCCGCTATCATGGTGTAGAAGAGGCGGCCGGCAGGAGAGGAGGTGTCGATAAATTCCTGAAGCGAGATCAGGTCCGCCCCGTCCTCCCGGAAAATCTCCGAGAATTCCAGCAATTCCTTGGTGTTGCGGGCGAGCCGAGCCAGCTTGGAAAAGATCAAGCCGGAAATTTTCTTGGTGTGAACGTCTTTCAGCATCCTCTTGGCTTCCGGATGCCCCATCACCGATTTCCCGGAGACGCCAGAGAGGTCGTAGAGGGTGAAGACCTCCCAGCCCTTGGCTTCGGCGTACAGGCGCGCACGCTTTTCGTGGTGCGCAGGACTCTCCCCTCGCGCCTGATCCTCGGTCGAAACCCTGATCCAGATGCCAACGCTCTTGAGTTCAGCGGGACGCGCCACAGGCAGCTCCTAATCAGATTTATCGTGCTACCGCGACATCTTGGCAGCATGATCCAGCGCACGTGAGCCGTGTGCTGTCAGCTGGTAAATCGACGGCTCGCCATGCACCAGTATGAATGGGCGCGCGATTTCCACGTAGCCAAAAGCCACCAGATCTTTGAACCAAGGCTGATCCTCCGCGTAACCCATGAACCAGCTCCTGCCGGTGGCGCGAATTCCCAAAAGGTAGTGCTGCTGCTCCTCCTCGAGTTTGCGGAACGGCTTCTTAACTCGTTGCAATTTTCGCCGCGACATCACCCATTTCGCGGCGAGAACAAGCGCACCCAGGAGCGCACCAAAACTGAGCAATCCGACATACGCCTCGTCGAGAAGTGAGAAGCCGGGTGCATCCGCATAATAAGCAGCGATGGCGATCGAGCACGACAAGACGAACATAGCCGCGACGTGTCCGGGCACCCTGTTAAGACTGGCAAGAAGCGTGGACGGTTCAGCCATTTTAGACCTAGATAAGCGATTTGCTTCAGGTGCCCAAAATCGAGCTTATCATGCCTGCGATTCCGGAGGCGGTGAGGTTGCCTATCGCACCTTCGCAGATACTGCGGGCCGACGTGAGCAACTCGCGCAGCAAGCCGCGATTCGGCTGCTTCTTAGCGGCTTCCGCCTCGATGTGGCTCAGTACTGGGTCGATCGCATTGCGCTGTTCGACGGGTAGGGAACCGAAGTGAGTCCGGGCCTGTCGCACCATCGCGATGACGGCGCCGACATCGAGCATTATCGCGCTTTGATTGTTAGTAACGTTGGCTTGATCGCAGATATTGCCCACGACGCCCGCATTTTGTATGTTGAAGACTTGCTGCGTCACGACGGTCGCCTCCTTGCGCTCCTCGGCGGTGAAATCCATGTCGATGCCGGCGACGCCCGCTTTCTCCAGCTCCAGAGCCCAGTCGAGTAGCATGTTTCTGACTTTGTCCACGATGGCGTAGAGGTGTCCAGAATCGAGGCCGAGTTGTACCTCGGTCTTCGTGCCGATGATCTCGCACATGATTGCCTTCTTCTCGGGCGTGAGGTTGAAGGCGAAGCTGCCCTCATCTCCCCTACGCAGGAAGCCGTTCTCGATGTGAACGACCGAGGAACTCATTGGTGCCATCGAGTAGAGCCGTTCCGCCTCGGGCGTGGGGAAGTGGATCGACTGCCAACCGTGATACGGGTTGTGGGCGCGCCACGTGCCGCTCAGCTTTCTGTATTTGGGCAAATCATCGGCAGTGAGCTCAGAGGGATACCCGTTCAGCTCCCTGTCAATCCAAACCAGGGCTTCGTCCTGCTTCAGCTTGGTGGCGATGATCTTGGCCGTTCTCAGCAGTGACGCCACGGTCACGTTCGTGTCCGAAACGTCTTTAAGCAGCTTCTGGACGATCGACACGTCCGGAGTCAGTTTGGCAGCTTCCATGTGGCGCAGATAGCACGATTCCGCCTGTTCCGCGAGCGCGTGCAACGATCACCGGCCCGGCTGCGACCTAATCCTCTCCGGGTTTTGAGCTTTTGGTCCGACGCCTCCAGCAACATTTTTCACCGCAGTGTGGCTGTCGGCATCAACCTTCGCTTCGCGGTTGATGCCCCGAGAGCCTCGAGAAGACTCGCATATCGATGATATCGTCTGCGCCATCGATCTGGGCGCACGTGATGGCGTTGAAACCCCAGTCGCCGAGCCCTCAGCTTGATTTCACCCTGCAACAAGCAGAGGGTATTTGCATGAGCGGTTGGGAAAAACATCCCGAATACGGCAGCAAGGCAACCTGGCGGTCTATCGTCCTGTCGGCAATCGTGATTTTGGCGCTTGGCTTTGCCCTCGCCAATTGCGCTCAAGGAGGCGCACAGGCTGAGGCGGGTAGCGCATCGGAAATCGTTGGCGTCGCCAGCGTGATCGATGGCGACACCATTGAAATCTACGGCCAGCGCATCCGGCTTGACGGTGTCGATGCTCCCGAAAGAGGGGCCATGTGCGGCTCTGCCAATGTGTATCAGCGCGCCTCGCTCTCCCTATCGGATTTCATCGGTTCGCGAACCGTCCATTGCTCGATAACTGGCGGACAGGATCGCTATGGACGACAAGTCGCCACCTGTAGCGTTGGCGGCGTTGATGTGGCGGCGCACTTGGTAGAACAAGGTTGGGCGCGCGATTGGCCGCGATACAGTGACGGCGCGTATGCCGATGAAGAAGCACGCGCACGTGCGGAGTCCCATGGCCTTTGGGGAATGCAATGCCCCGCCAATTTGTGGGGCAACCGCGATTATTCGCGCTAGGCGAGCAAACATCGCAACCTGAGGCTCGGGGCAACTGGCGTTCATCGTCGTTCGTCCGGGGTTGCGCATCCTCTCTCAGGGTGCGAAATTCAACCCACCGTCAACGGCTTGAGATTTTGTCCGGTCAATCAATTCGCGCAGGTGCAGCTTGACTCACTGTATAGTGGTTGGTGACGGTGACGTAGCAAAGTTTGTCGAACGATTAGCTACAACTGAACAGCCCATCATTGTCAGGACTTTGGACATCAATTCCGACAATGGACAACAAATTTTAGGCGTGCCAGCGCTGGTCAAATTTGCCCTCGAAAATTCCGTAACTTCCGTATCGTTCTTGGGAATTCTCAATCGTTGGTGCTCGGACGGCGAAACTGCGTCCATGCTCTTGCGACCAAAGTCAGGCTCGCCAGCAAATGCTAGCGGAAATGCTTTAGGTGAACTCATTCTCGACGAACTCCGCAAAATCGACGTGCCAGTTGTTCCCGTCACGCATGCACTACCCGGGCTTGCGCCTCCAGGCCAAAACGTGAGCAAATTTCCCCCAGGCTTGACGAGCACTGTCTTCGACAAAGCAATACAATTCTTCCAGACGCCAGAGGAAGCGCTTGCTGCGCAGGCGAAACGGTGGGCGGCGTAACCATTGGTTGGTGGCGTTTGATTTTCTCGCGCCCAAAGCGCGCGAATCACCGAAGGTTGCCCCCCAGCGAAGTCAATCAATGGGAGAAAACATATGCAGCTTAAAGTGCGGCGCAGTCAGCGCGCAGGAATGATGGGAAAGGTTTTGTTTGCGCTCGATGTGGTGGCCGACCTCACCAAAGAGGAGCATGCATGGTGGAGCGGTATAAGCTCTGGAACGAAGTGGTGTATTCCTCGGAGGCTGCCACCGCGAACGCCGAACGCGCGCAAGCGGGGAATCTTGCGGCGCTTGGATCAATGATCGCCGACAAGGTGATGAAAAAGTTCCTGACCATCAAGAACCTCACCTCCGGCGAGCATATTGAGTGCAAGGATTTGGGCGAATTGCTCACGGTAGAGGAGCAGGTGCGCATCGCCTGCGCCAACCTCAAGAAATACCTTGCTATTGCCGAGACCTTTGACGGCAGAGAAGAGGTTATAGAGGTTAACATCGCGGCGTGAGCGATTGGCTAACCGATTGGTTGAGCGACATGGGCCGCAGCTTTGAGAAAGGCTGGGAAGCCGGCGCGCCCTGCCCTATCGGACCAAGCGTCGGGCGCGGGCTGTTCTCCAATCCATTTCTGACAGAGCGCGACCGTGATCTGCAAGACGTGCGAACCCTCTATGCGCGCGTGTTGCGCGCCCACGAGCGTCAGATTACGCAAACGAGGACGCAATTGACGATGCGCTGCAACGCATTTTCTTGGAAGCTTGCGAAGAGAGCAACGTCAAGAATTTCCGGTGGGCGATTGCCATTGGGTATCAGCCCATACGCGATCTGTTAATGAGCGAGTTTCTTGGCTTTCCAGAAGTGAACGGAGCGACTGGGCACACTTGACCTTCGCGCCATGAGCGAGTTGCGTAGCTACCTCTTCGCAAGGATACTCACTACGGGGCGCCGAGGAGATGTTCGATCTTGGCTGCCGCGCCGCCACGCTCCTGTTGACAAATATCTTTGATGCAATGGGCGAGAATCCGGTTGAGGAAGAAGGCGCACTCCAGCTTGACGCATCCGCGCTTGACGCGCTTCACGATCCCGCAGAGCACATCGAGTTTGCGTGGCAGTTGTGCTTCGCCAAGGAATTGACCGAGGCAAATCTCTTCGCCGACGTGCGCGCGCAACTGGAACGCAACGCGCTCACCGCATGCCGAGTTGATCCCAACGACCCGAACGCCTGGACCACCAAGGTCTATCTCCCCACCAAAGCCAAGGGACGCTCACCGCAGGAATTGGTCGCGGACTATCTCGGTGACACGCCGCTTGCCGGCCTCTTTGAGGCCAGCGTCCCTATCTCAATCCCAGACGAAGTGCGTTTTGAGCACACGCATATCTTGGGCGGCTCAGGGCACGGCAAGAGCCAGCTGCTACTCAACCTCATTCATCACGATCTCTCCCGTGAGAAGGGGCCAGGCCTCATCGTGATCGACAGCCAAGGTGACTTGGTGCGCACGCTCGCCAGGCTCTCATTGTTTGAACCAGATGGTCCGCTCGCTGATCGCTTGATCTTGATTGATCCAGCTGATGTTGAGTTTCCTGTCGCGCTTAGCATGTTTGATCTGCCCGAGGAGCGGCTTGCGTCTACGGCCCCGCTGAGCGCGAGCGCCTTCTAAACGGTGTCGTCGAGATGTACGAGTACGTGTTCTCCTCGCTTCTTGGCGCGGAGCTGACACAGAAACAGGGCGTGATCTTCCGCTTCCTTGCGCGCTTAATGCTCGTTATTCCCGGCGCAACGCTACACACCTTCCTTGACCTCATGGAACATGGGGAGCGATTCCGTGAGCACATGCGATTGCTTGACGGAACCGCGCGCCGCTTCTTCGACAGCGAGTTCTTCGACCCCTCCTTCTCCGCAACCAAGAAGCAGATCGCCAAGCGTCTATGGGGTATCCTTGCGAACCCCGTCTTTGAACGGATGTTCTCGCAGCCCAAGGGCAAGATCGACCTCTATGAGGCCATGCAATCCGGCAAGATCATTTTGATCTCGACCGCCAAGGACCTCTTGCGCCAGGAAGGTGCTGAAATTCTCGGCCGTTTCTTTCTTGCGAAGATCACGCAAGCAGTCATGGAGCGCGCGACACTCTCGCTCTCTGAGCGCCATCCCGTCTTCCTCTACATCGACGAAGCCCAGGAATACGTCGATGAGCAGATGGCGCTACTGCTCAATCAGGCGCGTAAATATCGAGTGGGATTGACGCTCGCGCACCAAAACCTTGATCAATTGCCACCGGCACTGCGCGCTTCGGTGATGTCATCAACCAGCATCAAGCTCGCAGGCGGCGTCTCCGCCAAGGATGCCCGCGCGCTTGCTGACGAAATGCAGGTGGACCCTGAGTGCCTGCAGAGTATGCGCAAGAGGCGCGGTACGAGCCAGTTTGCGTGTCAGATTCGCAACCGCACCCCACGCGCCATTGCCATCTCGACACCACTTGGCGCGGTGAACGCCTTGCCGCAACTCTCAAACGGCGAGTTTGAGCAGCTCATGACTGCCAACCGCGCACGCTATTGCACGCCGCTTTTTGCACACACGCCGGCTCCGAAGAGCGCGCGAGAGACCGAGCTCGCCATGTACCAAGCGCCGGAGTTTGAGGATCCCGCGCCCGTCGTTATAAGAATTCAAAGCGTTTATCGCGAGCTGGGCGGCGTTCCATCGTGGTGTCACATTTGCGAGCGTCGTTGTCGCGTTTCCAAATAGCACTGTCGCAAATCCCGTATTGATCGCGTGCTGTAAGTTGATGTCGGTGTCCCCAGGGTTCGCGAGATTTCCAGTGATGACCCCGCCCACCGGGTTAACGAATGTAATTTGCGGCGCCAAGGGATTTAGGGAGTTGACCCCTTTCAGCCAACCGAAACCGTTTGTGACTTGTGTTCCATTAGCGTCGAAGGCGATTCCATCAAGCCGCGCGACCACTTGTCCGGATGGGTCCACAATGAACAACGACTTGTGAACGCCACCGATACCCCAATTGGTGAAAGGTATGCCAATTGCAAAGCCGACGTTGGCAGAGACAATTCTGTATCCATCAGGCATCAGGGCGCCTCATCTTCGAAACCTACGACCGTCGCATAATGCATCATTGCCGGACCCGGCGGTGTGAATGTCAAAGTGACTGTGATGCTCCCGCGCCGCCAGCGCCTGACGTTAGGACCTCGACCGTTGAGCATGCGGTTGCGCGCGACGCCATGATAGGTGCAGACGGCCATTGCGGGGTCAGCATCCGAGCAGGTCATTCCGAGCCCGCTAGCGCAGGCGCGAGCGCTCTCTACGTTGGTGATATTGCATTGCCGCGCCGTCCACAATTCCAACTGTTCGGAGGTCCAGTCGTCCGGCCCCGCGTACATCAAACCCCGTACGCGCACCGCAATGGGGCTCGTACCGAGTCCGGAAGTGTCTTCTTGCGCGCGTGGGAACTGGTTCGCCAGCCACAGATAACCGCTCAACAGAATAGCGCACACAGTTGCACCGAGCAGCGCCCACAAACGTCCGCGAACGCGCTTCAACGCTCCCTCCCCGCTTCGCTCGCCGCGCGCGCGATCGGCGACAGCAGATAGGAGAGCACGCTGCGGCGGGCGGTGATAACTTCGACTTGCGCGCTCATGCCGGGGGAGAGAAGCGTGGCGAGGACAGCGGCGTCCCACGCTTGGTCCGGTCTGGCTGCTTCGCGCATCGGAGTCTCCCGCTCCGCGCTAGAATTATCTGCAAGCTGCAACGACTGCAAGCGCTGATCGACGTTGCGTAATCGCGACCCGGTGATGCGGATGCGCGCTGGAAACACGAGGCCGCGGGCTTCGTCGGCGATGGCGTCGGCGGAGACGTGCTCGACAATTCCTTCGATATAGCCATGTCTAGTGAACGGAAAAGCTTCCAGCTTCACAATCACTTGCTGACCGGGGGCGACGAAGCCGACGTCGCGATTGAGGATCAGCGCTTCGACGATCAGCTCCGAGCCGGCCGGCACAATGGTCGCCATCGGCGCGCCCGCTTCCACCACTTCACCGATGGTTGTAACAGAAATTTCATTGACGATTCCATCGGTCGGGGCAGTGAGCACTTGCAAGCCTTCGCGCAATTGCGCCCGGCGCACGCCTTGGGCGCGGGTGGCGGTGATGGCTTCGGCCTCGGCGCGCTCGCTTGCCGCCTGGGCGCGGAAATCCTCTAATGCTTGCTGACGCTCCCGCCGCAACATGGCGATCTCGGCACCAGCCTGGCGTTCGTCGGCGAGGCCGGCCTCGATGGCGCGGCGCTGGGTGAGTACGCGCTCTTCCAATTGCGCAACCTGCGCCCGCGCGGCGAAGCCTTCCGCTTCCAGATTGCGCCTGCCTTGCAATTGCTCTTCGTTGAGCGGCAAGGTCTCTTCCAAGCCCTGGCGATCGGCGCGGGCGCTGTCGCGCGCCGCACGCGCGCCGGCGATGCGACTATCGACGCCGGCAAGCCGCTCGCGCAAAGCGGCGATGCGCGCGGTCAATGCTTGGGTCTCGGCGGCAATGGCGGCGGGGTCGACATCCTCGGGCCAGGCGGGGGTGATCATTTGCCCGTCGGCGTAGGCGAGCAACGCTTCCGTGCGCACCCGCGCCAGCCGCGCAGTGGCATATTCAATGGCCGCGCTTTCACCATCGGCGTCGGCGAAAGTGGGGTCGAGCCCGATTAGCGGCTCTCCAGCGCTGACGCGCTGACCCTCGCGCACATGGATAGCGCGAACGATGCCGGCTTCTGCGGCCTCTACACTTTGTAACCGAGCACGAGGGATAATGCGCCCTTCCGCCACCGCCACCACGTCGAGTTGGGCAAGGCTCGCCCAAGTCAGCGCCAGAGCAGCAGCGGCAAAGATAACCCACAAGATCGTACGTCCGATCGGCGACGGCGGAGTTTCCAACACTTCGAGGGCGGCCGGCAGAAACGCCAATTCGATGCGCTTGGGAGGTTTGGTTTGCTGCTGGCTCATGTGCGCGCCTCGGTTTGCGCCCGCCACAGCGCGGCGTAGCGGCCGTTGCGGGCGATCAAGGCGTCGTGGTTTCCTTGCTCGGTGATTTCGCCGGCTTCCAAAGTGATGATGCGGTCAGCGGAGCGGATCGCCGAGAGCCGATGAGCGATGATCAGCACCGTGCGGCCATGCGCCATTTGCGATAGGTTCTTCTGGATGATGGCTTCGCTTTCGGCGTCGAGCGCGGAAGTGGCTTCGTCGAATATGAGAATGCGCGGATCGGTGATCAGGGCGCGGGCGATGGCGATGCGCTGGCGCTGGCCGCCGGAAAGATTGGCGCCGCGCTCCTCGATCTCGGTGTCGTAGCCTTCCGGCAATTCCAGAATGAACTCATGCGCGCCGGCGAGCTTGGCGGCCTCGATCACTTCGCCCATGGGTCTGGCTGGATCGGAAAGCGCGATGTTCTCGCGCACCGTGCGGTTAAACAACAGATTCTCCTGCAACACTACACCTACTTGCCGGCGCAACCAGGCCGGATCGACCATGGACAGATCGACGCCGTCGATCAGCACCCGCCCGCGCTCGGGCGCATAAAGCCGTTGCACCAATTTAGTCAGCGTCGATTTCCCCGAGCCCGAGGGCCCGGCGATGCCCAACACTTCGCCGGGCGCGATATCGAGATCGATGCGCTTCAGCACTTCCGGTCCGTCGGGGCGATAGCGGAACGAGACCTGGTTGAAGCTCACTCGGCCCTCGATTGGCGGAAGCGCTGAGCGCGATCCTTGCGCGCGTTCGCTGGGTGCGTTCAATAGATCGCCCAGCCGCGCCACGCCCACGCGCGCTTCCTGGAACTGTTGCCAGAGTTGCGCCAGCCGCAGCACCGGCTCGGCCACGCGGCCCGACAGCATGTTGAACGCCACCAATTCGCCAACGGTGAGCTTGCCGTCGATCACCAGGCGAGCGCCAACATAGAGGATTACCAGCATGGCGATCTTGTTGACCAACTGGATGGCTTGCCCGCCCCAGATGCCAAGCTGTGCCGCCCGGAAGCCGGAAGTGACGTAGGCGGCGAGCAAATTCTCCCACCTATTTTGCATTTGCGGTTCAACAGCTGCGGCTTTCAGAGTGCCAACACCAGTGACGCTCTCGACTAGGAACGCCTGGCTTTCGGCCCCGCGTTGAAAGCGTTCCTCGATGCGCTTGTGCAGCGACGGCGTGATCGCCACGCTGATGATCGCGTAGAGCGCGAGCGAAACCAGCACCACGACGAAAAGCGGGATCGAATAGAAGAACAAGATTACCAGAAACAGGAGCGTGAAGGCGAGGTCGATCACCAAGGTGGCGGCCGAAGAGGTCAGGAACTCGCGCACGGTTTCAAGTTCACGCACCCGCGCCACGGTGTCGCCGACCCTGCGGCTCTCGAAATAGGCCAAGGGCAGGCTCAGTACGTGGCGATAAAGCTTGGCGCCCAGTTCGACATCGACCCGGCTGGTGGTGTGGGTGAAGAGCCAGGCGCGCAAGCCGCCAAGCCCGGTCTCGAACACGATCACCGCGCCAAGGCCCCAAGCCAGCACGTCAAGCGTGGTCAAGCCGCGGTGCACCAGCACCTTGTCAATCACCACTTGGAAGAACAGCGGAGTCGCCAACGCGAAGATTTGTAACACCAGCGAGGCAAGCAGCACGTCGCGGAGGAGGTGCCGATAACGCCAGAGCGCCGGCACGAACCAGGATACGTCAAACTTCGCGCTTCCCAGCGTCAGGCTTGCGCGCGTCGTTACAAAAACAACCTCCCCCGACCAGACCGTCGTCAGCCCTTCCAAAGCGACAAGATTAGGCGCCTCGCCAGGGCGCTGGATCAGAACTCTTTCGTCGCGGACGCCGGCAACCAGGAAGAAGGCGCCGTCAGCGTCGTACGCAATGAATGGCGCAGGCGCCGCCCCAATCTGATCGAGCTTGAGCCGCGCACGCTTGGCGCGCGCGCCCGCGCGTTTGGCCAACCGCACCAGGTCGTCAATGTCGGCGGGCTCGTGCTTGCCCATATCGTGGCGCAGTTGCTCTGCGTCAGCAGCGATCTGGTGGAACCCTAACAGCAAAACCAGACAAGTAAGCCCAGAATCAGGTGTGCCGGGCTCAGCTGCATCTGCGTGCGACATGCTTGTCCCCACCGTTCAAAGACCGTTCAACGCATCGCCAATCCCGTAGAGTCAATTCGCTCGCGTGGGGATTTCTGCTGCGCTGCTGTCAGTGGGGTCGCAAACGCCCAGTTCTGACTACCATCAATCCCGACCGGGGAGAACGCCTTCGCCGCCTGATGCCTGGGGATCGGCCCGCCACTTGGGACCAAGGACCATGGCCAAGCGGGCGACATGTGTCGGTCCGGGCTCACCGAGGTTGCGCTCCCATTTCGACACCGTCTCCCGGTCACAGCCGATCACCTTAGCCAATGCCTGGGCGGTCAACCCAGCCTTCCGACGCGCCGATCTGATGCGCTCCCCGGCGGTCTCGGGCTGCGGGGAGGGATCATAGCCGAGGAATGCAATGATGGCTGGCCAATGCTTAGCTCCCGGCCTCACCCCTTGCTCCCAGGTCCCATAAGTGACGGCGGAAACTCCCATTTCTTGGGCAATCTCTATCTGCATGCGTTTGGTTTGTGCCCGGCAACACTTCAAATGCTCGGCGAGTGTTGCCGGAGGAGGCGGTTCTGGGGGCATTGGAATTGTTGAGGAAATTCGCCAAATTCCGAATGGGTAAAAGGCAACGTGTTCATGTCGCTGCGGCGGCGGGCCCGGCGCGGGCTTTTGCCGTCGCGGGCCACGCTGCGCGACCGAGTACCAAGCGCGACTGTCAGGGCCGCTGCTGGATCGTATCGACATCCAGCTTGACGTGCCGCCGGTCACCGCCGCCGATCTTGCCTTGCCGCCGCCAAGCGAAGGCACCGCGGAAGCCGCCGCCCGCGTCGGACGCGCCCGCGACGCGCAAGCCGCGCGCGGCGCGGGGCTCAACGCGGTGTTGGATTTGGATTCGCTGGAACGCGTGGCCGCGCCCGATGGCCCCGGCAAGGCGCTGCTCTCCAAAGCCGCCGAGACGCTTTCGCTCTCGGCCCGCGCTTATCATCGCACGCTGAAAGTCGCCCGCTCGATCGCCGACCTCGACGGCGCTGAAGCCATCCGCCGCATCCACATCGCCGAAGCCCTGAGCCTAAAACGCCAATGGGCCGGGGCGGAGCAAGCTGGATTTGTGCGGGCGGGATGATGGTTTTGGCGCTCCCATTCAGCTCGCGAGGTAGGCGCGAACCCGCTCGTCCTGGAGGAGCTTCAAAACGCCCTCGGCAATGCAGCCGTTCAGGTCTTGCCCCACAGAACCGCTCGCGTGATGCACCCTCATCGAGAACGACTGACCGTCGCCCAGCACGACATCGAATTCAATATTACTACTCCAGGAAAACACCCCGTACGTGCTCAGCAGCGACGTGACTCTAAGAGAAATCGTCTTTGGCGCGCCGGCGGAATTAATTGTCCCCGCCTTGTTTAGTTCTCCGTCCGCTTGCGCCACCATCACGGCGGTGATTGCGTTCAGATTAGTGCTGAGCCTGGTCCCGCCATAGGAATAGACGTTTACGGCTTCCGTCGATGGTTGCGCATTCGCGATGGTAGCGGGGCCATTCACCGGCATCGGGGCAATCAGGCCAGCCCGCAGCGGATATTCCATCGGCGTAAATTGCATTGTCCCGCATCCCGCCAGGAACGCAGCCAATGCCAGCGCCAAAATCTTCCTCATCCTATCCCCCCACTACCTGCGCCCATGCGCCCGGCCTACTTATATTAGCGGACGCCGTGCGGTTTCGGGAAGAGGGTTTGAGCCACGATCGCGCGGTTCCAGCCAACCGCTATCACTCATCCCGCACCAATTCGGCGACAATCCTGTCGGTGAGCGGGCGCCCGCGCGCGGTGAGACGCAGACGCCCCTCCTCGACCAGGATCAATTCTTGCTCGGCCAGCTGCGCGCATCTGTTCAGCGGACGGCCGCGCAAGCCCTCGACTCGGGCGAGTTCGACGCCCTCGTCGATGCGTAAACCCATGAACAACGCTTCGTCGGAAGCTTCCTCGTGGCTCAACTGTGTTTCATCGCACCAGCCGATTCCGGCGCGGCCGACAGCCTCGACATAATCGCCTGGCCGCCGATGCGCCTCGCTGGCGATGCGCGCGCCGGCATGGGTGACGCGCCCGTGCGCGCCGGGGCCAATCCCGATCCAGTCCTGGCTTCGCCAATAGAGCAGATTGTGCCGCGAGCGCGCTGCGGCGTTTCGGGCATGATTGGAAATCTCGTAGCCTGGAAATCCCTCGGCCTCGCAAATTTCTTGCGTCGCCACGTAGAAATCGGCGGCAAGATCATTATCCGGCGCAGCCAATTGGCCGCGCGCGAGCCGGCGCGCAAACGCCGTTTCGGCCTCAATCGTGAGCTGATAGAGCGAGACATGCTCTACCGGCAGCGCCAGAGCGCGCTTCAGTTCGGCGCGCCAGTCAGCGACGCCCTGGCCTTCGCGCGCATAGATGAGATCAAGCGAAACGCGCCGGCCAGTCGCCGCCGCCGCTTCAATGCGCGCCGAGCGAGGCCGCTGAATCGTGCGTTCGGCCCAGCGCCTTGAGCGATGAATCATCCAACGCCTGCGCGCCAATGGAGAAGCGGTTGATGCCCGCGTCAGCCTGCTCAGCGAAACAAAGCCGCGTCTTCGGGATTGGCTTCAAGCGTGATTTCACAATCCGGCGCCAGCGCGAACGCGCGCCCGGCGGCTTCGATCAGTCGCGCGATCTCCTCCCCGCGCAACAGCGACGGCGTGCCGCCGCCGAAAAATATGCTGCCGGCTTCACGGCGCCCAAACCTTTTGCCGTGCTCGGCGATATCGGAAACGATGGCGCCCAGCAGCGCGGCATTGTCGCCGCCGCGCGCCCGGTAGACGTTGAAGTCGCAATATGGGCAAATCCGCGCGCAATACGGCCAATGCACATAAATTCCAAACCCGCTCATGCGAGCGCGGCGAGCAATTGCTCGAAAGCGCGGGCGCGGTGGGTGAGCGGCAGTTTTTCGTCGTGACTCATTTCGCCGAACGTGCGGGTCTGGCCTTCGGGCAGAAAGATCGGATCGTAGCCAAAACCCTTTTCGCCGCGCGGCGGCCAGACAATGCGCCCGTTTGCGTAGCCCTCGAAGCTGCGCACCGCCCCGCCGGGCTCGGCCAGAGCCAGCGCGCAGACAAAGCGGGCGGAAAAATCCACCGCCTTCCGGGTCTTTAATTCCGCCCACACCCGCGCCATCGCCGCGCGAAAATCCTTGTCCGGGCCAGCCCAGCGGGCCGAATAAACCCCCGGCGCGCCGGCAAGCGCTGCCACTTCCAAACCTGAATCGTCGGCCAAAGCCGGCATGCCAGAAGCATCAGCCGCGGCGCGCGCCTTCAAGATGGAATTGCCGACAAAACTGGTCTCCGTCTCTTCCGGCTCGGGCAAGCCCAGCGACGCGGCGGAAACCGCCTCCACCCCGAGCGGGGCCAGCAGCGCGCCGATTTCGCGCACTTTTCCGGCATTGTGGCTGGCGACGACGAGGCGACCGGTGAGGCAATGGCATTGGAAATGGTGTGATTGACGCGAGCGACGCCGGTCTATATCGTTTATCAATAAATTCCGTCTAGAGTTGGTTCGTTAGGAAGGGAGGACTCCGTGAAAGCGCTCGGAAAAGGCTCGATCGCGTCGATTGTCGAGGTCGGCCTGACCATCGTCTGGATTTTGCTCTGGGTTGGGCTCGGTCTCCTGCTGCTCGCCGCGATCGGATACGGCGTTCTGCATGCGATGATTGCCAGCGGCTGGGTGAGACAGCACGATCCTCTCGGGCGGGGAAGGCCAAGCCCGGGTGGGCGGCGGAAACGGCGACTTTGACCTCACCTATTCCAATCCAGGCGGGGCGACTTGGCCGGTTGTCGTCCCGGCGCTGGCGATCGGGACCGTGGCGATTGGCGGAGGCTTGATCATCGTCGATAGGCTGCGGCGCCTGTTCGACAGCTTCACCTCGGGCGAACCGTTCCGGCGCGAGAACGCCGCGCATTTGCGCGTCATCTGGATCGCCATGCTGACGGTCGAGATCGCGCGCTATGTTCTCTTGGGAGCAGTCGCGGCCATCTTCGCCGCCGTGGGATTGCCGGAAGGCGCCAGCGCCAATTTCAATCTCAATTTCGACATCTCGACTTGGATGTCGATCGCCATCCTGATCGTGCTGGCCGAAGTGTTCCGCGAGGGCGCGCGGATGAAAGAAGAGCAGGAGCTCACCATCTGATGGCGATCCGCGTCACTCTCGATCGGATTTTGCTCGACCGGCGCATGTCGCTCACGGACCTGTCGGAGAAGGTCGGCGTCACCCTCGCCAATCTCTCGATCCTGAAAACCGGCAAGGCCAAGGCGATCCGCTTCTCGACGCTCAACGCGCTCTGCCGCGTGCTGCAATGCCAGCCCGGAGAGCTGCTGAGTTACGAGCCGAGCGCCCAAGATGCCGAACTCGAAAAGTCCGATCAGGCGGCTGAATAGAAGCGCGGAATCATTTGAACGTCAGCTCTTGCCCCGGCCGCACTTGCGGGGCTGGGATTGTGTACGACAAATGATCGAGCGATGGGTGAGCCACTTTCGAAGCGCGGCCTTCGGACTGCATGCGCTGATGGGTTTCGCGCCAGGATGGAAGCTGCGCCGATTCCTGAGCCCATCGCACAACCGAGGCTTCATCGCACCACGCGGCCAATTTCGGCATGTTCCGCCCGTGTGCGCCAGCCAGCATGAAGCCGCGCAACGTCTCCTCATCCTCCCAAACCGAACGAGTCCAGAACGTGTTTCGCGCCTCGCTCACGATCGAAACCGCGAGATTGCCCTTTGCCGACTTGGCCTGCAGCGCCAAGCGAAAAGCCTGTAGGAAAAAACCCGGCAGGTAGCGCCAATGTCGCACCCGCAATCGAGTGATCGAAACCACGACCATCTGAACGCCTCCGTCACGAGAATACATAAGGCGCAAACGTAACCCACCCGATCAGCGCCGCGGCCACGGCGCTGATCAGAACGGCGGCGGCGGCGATATCCTTGGCGCGCTTTACGCTTGCATGAATTTCCGGCCGCACCGCATCGCACAAATGCTCGAACGCCGTGTTGAGCGCCTCCGCCAACCACACCAAAGCCATCGCCGCGATCAGCCAGCGCCAATCCTCAGCGCTGACGTGCAGCGTAAATCCCGCGCCCACGACAAGCGCCGTCGCAATCAGGTGCAGCCAGGCATTGTGCTGCGTGCGCAGCAAGGATGCGAGGCCGACGAAGGCGTGAGTAAAACTCTTCAGCCGCGCGGCGATGGAAAAGCGCACCCCTAATCCACCGCCTTGCGTTGGGCCGCGAACAGCGTCCCGCACCCAAGTTTGGCCAACCGGATCAGCTCGGCAAATTCTTCGTCGCTGAACGGGCGTTTTTCTCCCGTGGCCTGGATTTCGATCAAGCGGCCATCGCCGGCGAGCACGAAGTTCGCATCGACTTCGGCGCCGGAATCTTCCGGGTAGTCGAGATCAAGTACAGCGGCGGCTTCGAATACGCCGCAGGAAATCGCCGCCACCTGGCCGGTGATCGGGTTGGCTTTCAGCACTTTTTCCTCGAGCAGATATTTGCACGCTTTCGCCAGCGCCACCCAGGCGCCGGTGATGGCCGCGGTTCTGGTGCCGCCATCTGCTTGGATCACATCGCAGTCGAGCGTGATGGTGCGGTCGCCCAGCGCTTTCAGATCAACCACCGAGCGTAGGCTGCGGCCGATCAGGCGCTGGATTTCCTGGGTGCGGCCCGATCTGTTTGCCCTGCGCGGCTTCGCGGCGACCCCTGGTGTGAGTGGCGCGCGGCAGCATGCCGTATTCGCCCGTCACCCAGCCCCTGCCCTGGCCTTTTAGCCAAGGCGGCACGCCCTGCTCGACGCTGGCGTTGCAGAGCACGTGGGTCTGCCCGAACTTGGCCAGGCAGGAGCCCTCGGCATAGCGCGAAACCTGGGTTTCGAGCGAAATCTCGCGCAATTGGTCGGCGGCGCGGCCGGAGGGACGCATGGGAACTCCTGACTATAGGAAAGTTAGGCCAAAACAACCTAAATTGACCTAACATTCCTATAGCGCCCCGCCGGATTCGTCTATAGGGATGTTTTGGACATTTAGGCCGAGTTCAGGCGAAATAGACCTAAATAACTTATGAACGATCGTTAGGTCGATTTGGCCTAAATTGACCTAACAATCCTATCCAGGGCCCCCGCGATGAAACCGGCGCACAATCCCTACAGCCCCGGCGCTGGCACGCCGCCGCCGGAACTGGCCGGCCGCGACCCGCTGATCGCGCAGGCCAGGCTCGCCATTGAGCGGGTGAAGCTGGGGCGAGCGTCAAAAAGCTTTGTGATGCTCGGATTGCGCGGCGTCGGCAAAACGGTGCTGCTCAATGAATTTGAACAAGTCGCCGACGGCCTCGGTTGCCAGACGGCGATGCTGGAAACCGATCCGGACAAGAAGCTGGCGCCGCAACTGGCGCCGCAGCTGCATCGAATCTTGCTTCGGCTCGACCGCATCAAGAAAGCCGGCGCCGACATGCAGGCTGCGTTCAACGCCATGCGCGCCTTCGCCAGCGCTTTCAAGGTACAGCTCGGCGAACTTGAATTCGGCCTCGCCGCCAGCCGCGGCACCGGCGATCTCACCATCGATCTCACCGATTTGTTCGTGGCCATGGGCGAAGCCGCGCGCAAACGCGACACCGCCGTGGTGCTGCTGATCGACGAAATCCAATATATCGAAAAAACCGATCTCGGCGCTTTGATCATGGCGCTGCACAAGATTTCGCAACGCCAGCTGCCAGTGTTGCTGTTCGGCGGCGGACTGCCGCAATTGGCCAAGCTCGCGGGCGACGCCAAATCCTACGCCGAGCGCCTGTTCGATTATCCTTCCATTGGACCTCTTGATGTCAAAAGCGCGCATCGCGCGATCGCCGCGCCGGCCGAGCGCGAGGGCGTGATTTACACCGAGGAAGCACTTGCTTTCATCATTGAGCAAACCGGCGGCTATCCGTTTTTCCTGCAAGTGTGGGGCTCGCACTGCTGGGAAGGCGCAAACGGCTCGCCGATCACGCTGGCGGACGCCAAAAAGGCCAGCGCCAGCGCCGTGGCGGCGCTCGATGAAAACATTTTCAAGGTCCGCCTCGCAAGGCTCACCGAGCGGCAAAAAGCCTATGCCCGCGCCATGGCCGAGCTGGGCGCGGGCCCGGCCAATTCCTCCGACGTTGCGGCGCTGCTGGGGCTCAGCGCCTCGCAATCGGCGCCGATTCGCGATGAGCTGATCAAGAAAGGCATGGCCTATTCGCCTGAGCGCGGGCTGATCGGGTTCACGGTGCCGAAATTCGACGAATTCATGCGCCGCGCCATAACTGCGCCAAACCCGACACGCAAACAGGCCAGGTCATGAATCAGCTTTGCGTTACACCAATTTGCGTTAGTTTGCGGCGGCGCTACTGATGAATGCTATGGCGCAGCCTCCCTCCCCCGCCGACCTTTCCACGCTCGACGCGCGCGCGCGCGAAGTATTTCGCGAGATCGTGGAAGCCTACCTCACCACGGGTGAGCCAGTGGGATCGCGCACCTTGTCGAAGCTGGGCGGGGTCACGCTCTCGGCGGCTTCAATCCGAAACACCATGGCCGACCTTGCCGCGCTGGGATTGCTCGAAGCCTCGCACGCCATGGCGGGGCGAAAGCCAACTCAGATCGGCCTGCGCTTCTTCGTCGATAGCTTGCTGCAATTGGGCGATCTGCCGGACGAGGAAAAACGCGAGATTGACGCGCGCATCGCCCAGGCCGGCACCAACCCGCAGGAGGTGATGGGCGCGGCTTCGGAATTGCTCTCGGGGCTTGCCGGCGGTGCGGGATTGGTGGTGACGCCAGAGCGCGAGGCGCCGGTGCGGCACGCTGAAATCGTCTCGATCGGCCCGGGGCAAGCGCTTCTGGTGCTGGTGTTTGAGGACAACCAGATCGAAAACCGCATCATCGCCACGCCGCCCGACCTGCCCGCCAGCACGCTGGCGGAAGCCGCGAATTACATGAATGCGCGCTTCAAGGGGCGCACCCTGGCCGAGGCGCGCGCCGCCGCGACCGACGCCCTGACCCACGACCGCGCCGCGCTTGACCAAGCTGCCGCCAAACTGATCGAGAGCGGTCTGGTTGAATGGTCCGGCGAAGCGCCTGGACTGGGCCGCTCGCTGATTGTGCGCGGGCGCGCCAATTTGCTGCAGGACCAGCAGGCGGTGGCCGACCTGGAGCGGGCCAGGCGGCTGTTCGACGATTTGGAAAAGACCCGCGAACTGATCCAGGTGCTCGATCTGGCCAAGGCTGGCGAGGCGGTGCGGGTCTTCATCGGCTCGGAAAACTCATTATTCTCCCTGTCGGGGTCGAGCTTGATCGTCGCGCCCTATATGAACGCCGAGCGCCGCGTGGTCGGAGCGCTCGGCGTGATCGGCCCGACCCGCTTGAATTACGCCCGGGTGATCCCGGTGGTGGATTATACCGCCCGCGTCGTCGGCCGTGTGCTCGACGGGCGCGGGTAAATGGAAGAGGAGCTAAATGAGCAACGACACCAACGCACAGAGTAAGGATGGGGGCAAGGATGGCAACGATGGGGCGGCCGAGCCCGGCGAGGCCGCCACTCCCGATCCCACGGCGCTGGCGGCGGAGCTGGCGAGCGCACGCGATTCCATGCTGCGGGCGCTGGCGGAGGCTGAAAACACGCGCCGCCGCGCCGAGCGTCAAGTACAGGAAGCTCGCGCCTACGCCATTGACCGCTTTGCTGGCGATCTCGTGCCCGCGGCGGATGCGTTATCGCGTGCGCTTGCCACGGCGCCGCGTGAAATTGCCGAGGAAAGCGTGCGCAATATGATCGCCGGGCTTGAGCTTACCGAGCGCGCCTTGTTCGAGGCGTTTGCCCGTCACGGCTTGCGGCGCGTGGGCGCCAAGGGCGATGCCTTCGATCCGAACCTGCACCAGGCGGTAGCGCAGGCGCCCTCGGATCAGCCCGCGGGCGTCGTGCTGGAAGTGCTGCAACCGGGCTATGTCCTCGCTGACCGAACCCTGCGCGCCGCCATGGTGCTGGTGTCAGGCGGCCCTGCCGGCGAAAAACCGGCGCCCAACCTCGACATCAAGGTCTGATTCCAGCGGCGCAATGACCGCTATTTGGACAGAATCCCGCTCTATCGCGACCATGAATGATTGTTAACCACGACGACGGCAAAGAGATGACGTGGTCAAATCGCCAGTGATTTGCGCAAGTAGTGATTTGCGGAAGCGATAGGAGACGATAATGCGGGGAAAGCTCTGGTTTGGCGCGGCGAGCGCGGCGCTTCTGATGATGAACCCCGCGTTCGCGCAGGACCAGGCGGGCGATTCCAGCACCAATGCGCGGCTCAATCTCGGTGAGGCCATCGAGGGCGAAATCAGTCCAGTTGGCGATAGCGACTGGTTCCGGCTGCGCGTCGAGCACGGCCAGCGATATGCTCTGAGCCTTGATGGAATTGCCGCCGAGGATGGCGCGATTATCGATCCGACGCTCACAGTCACCGATTCCGAGGGCAACCAACTTGCCTTCAATGACGACAACGAAGGCTCGCTCAATTCCGCCCTGAGCTACATTCCGAGCCAAGACGGCGAAGTGTTTGTCAGCGCCGCCGGCTTTGGCGAGTCCGCCGCCGGGCGCTATCGCTTGAGCGCCAGCGCCACGGCGCTTCCCGATGATGACATCGCCAATGGCGAAAGCACGCGCGCGCGCGTCGCTCTCGGCCGCGTTGCCGCTGGCAGCATCGAATACGAAGGCGACGTCGATTGGTTCCGGCTAAACGCCCGCACCGGCCAACGCTATGTTATCGCCCTCACCGCGACCGAGGGCGAAACCGGGCTGGGCGATCCGATCGTTCGCGTGATCGACGGCGACGGCGTTGAGCTTGGCCAGAACGACGACGCGGAGGGGCTCAACTCCCGCTACGAATTCGTGCCCGCGGAAAACGGCGCGGTGTTCATCGAAGCCGGCGGACTGGGCGGCTCGCACACCGGCACTTACGCGCTCAGCGTCACCGCCGAGCGCCTGCCGGACGACAATACGACCGGCGACACGCGCACGCGCGGCCGCATCGCGCTTGGCGAAACCATCCATTCCGATATCGCGTATGAAGGCGACGGCGATTGGTACCGCGTGCGCCTCGCGGAGGGCGAGGCTTATCGCTTTACCCTTTCCAGCGACGGCGAAAAACCACTCGGCGACACCATGATCGCCATCCACGGCGCGGACGGCGAACAGATTGCCAGCGACGACGATGGCGGCGAAGGCTTGAATTCGTATCTGGAGTTCACCGCGCCGGCGAGCGGCAATTATTTTGTCGCGGCCAGCGCGTTTGGCGGCGGCGGAGTTGGCGGCTATGCGCTCACGGCGCGCGCCGGAGACATACCCGCCGATTCCTCAACCGATGCCAGCGTGAGCGCCGATGGCGATTATCGCGAAGGATCGCTCGGCGCGACGGGCGACCGCGACTGGTACCGCGTCGATCTGAAAGAAGGCCAAGGATTGCGCGTCGGCCTTGCTTCCGGCGAAGTCGAGGAAGGGATTGGCGATCCCCTGTTGGTGATTTACGGCCCCGATGGCGCCGAGCTCGCGCGCGACGACGACAGCGGCGCCGGGCTTGCCGCGTGGATGGAATTCCAAGCCGCCGCGACAGGCGTGCACTATATCGAGGCCCGCTCCTTTGGCGAGGAAGCACAAGGGCGCTATGCGCTGTCGATCACTGGCGGTGAAATTGGCGGCAACGCCGAAGGCGCCGAATCGCTCGCTCCCGACGGCGAAGGGCGCACCAGCACGATCGGCGCGGCCGACGACACGGACTGGTTTGCGATCGAATTGATCGAGGGCCGCCCCTATCGTTTCAGCTTGGACAGCGCCGAGCCCGGCGCGCTCGTCGATCCGATGCTTACGCTTTATGACGCCCAGGGCGTGCAAGTGGCGGCCGATGATGACGGCGGAGCCGGCACGAACGCCTACCTCACCTTCGCCGCCACGAGCGGCGGCGTCTATTACGCGGCGGCCTCGGGGGTCGGCGGCGGCGCCGGGCGCTATTCGCTTCGGGTCAGCGACACGGACGTGCCCGGCAGCACCGGCACCGACGAAACCCTCGCCGCCGCTGACGATGGCCGCTTAAGCCGCGCCGATTTGCCGGGCGATCTCGATTATTTCCGCGTCGAGCTCGAGGCGGGCGTCCGCTACCAGATCGACGTGCGGGGAAGCGGCGACAATCCCTTGGCCGATCCGTTTCTGGCGATCATGAACGAGCAGAATGAGCGGGTTACTTCCGACGACGATAGCGGCCCCGGCCTCGATGCGCGCATTCGTTTTACGCCTGATGCCTCCGGCGCGTTCTTCCTACAGGCGAGCGGGCTTGGCGGTTCGACTGGTTGGTACCAGATTTCGATTGTTCGTCAGTAGACAGAACGCAAGGGGACGCGCGAGAGCGGCGGCGCTGGAATGGCGCCGCCGCTTTTTCGTTCAGCCGACACCAGCGGCGCGAAACCAGGCCAGCGCCCGGGTCCAGCCTTCGGCGGCGGCTTCGGCATGATAGCTGTCGCGATAATCGGCGTGAAAACCGTGGCTCGCGCCCGGATAGACCACGATTTCCGAACGCGTTGGGTTGCCCGCGGCGGCAAGCGCCGCGCGCATGGTTTCAACCGACGCGAGCGGGTATGCCGCGATCGTTCTCGGCATAGAGACCCAGCACCGGCGCGTGCAATTGCGCCGCGATATCGGCCGGCCATGGCCGCGCTTCGTCGGCGCCGAAATTACCCGCCTGCGGCTGCACAAGTCGCCCGTACCAGGCGACGCCCGCCTTCATCTCGGCCAAGCCCGCGCACGCCATCCACACCACTGAACCGCCCCAACAGAAACCTGTGATTCCGAACGCGCGCGAATTGACGAAGCGCTGTGCTTTCAGCCAATCAAGCGCGCCCTGGGTGTCGGCCATCACTTGCGCGTGGTTGGCGGTGTTGACGATCGGAATGATGGCGCTGAAATCCGTCATACCCGCGGGATCGCCGGCGCGGTCGAAATAATCCGGCGCCAGCGCCGCATAACCCTCGCGCGCCAAGCGGCGGCAGACGTCCTTGATGTAATCGTGGATGCCAAAAATCTCATTGACAACGATGATGGTTCCACGCCGCCCGCGCGCGTTGGGGCGGGCCAGATACGCCGGCAGCCGATAGCCGCCCGCGCCAGCGACATATACATCCTCTATGACCAGACCATCGCTCGGCGTCTGGATCGGCGCGGCGCTGGCCGACGCCGCTGCCGCCGCATAACCGCAAAAAAACAGCGAACCGGCAATAGCGCGGCGAGACGGGTTCAGGTTTCCTTCCGGCGTATCCAGGCGCATGCTCGCAGCTCCTCTTCGATCCGATCTTGCGCGGCCCGCCCGCACGGGTGCATCCATAGGCCGAAACTGCGGCAGCTACGACCGGAATCAGGGGGATGCCGTAGGCTGGCGTCCTGATTTCGTCATCAAGCGCCTCGCTAACCCGGAACGCTCACCCGCCGTAGCGTCAGATTGATGCGCCCGCCTTTTGGCAACAGCGAGGATGTTCCCGGCAGGATGCGGTCCACGCCGTGATAGGCGCGCCGGCTCGGCCCCGCCAGCATGCAGACATCGCCGGAAGCCAGGCGCACGCTGCTTGTGGGATCCGAGCGCAACACGCCGCCGATGCGGAAGATGGCGGTGTCGCCCAGCGAAATGGACAGCACCGGCGCGTCCCACGCCTGCTCGTCACTGTCGACATGCAGGCCCATGCGCGCGTCGCTCTCGTACAAATTGACCAGGCACGCCTCCGGCGGCGCGGGATAATCGGCGAGCGCGCGCCATAGCTCCAGCACGCGCGCCGGCATCTCTGGCCATGGCTTGCCGGTTTCCGGGTGCTCGCTTTGGTAACGATAGCCCCGCTCCTTGTCGGTGACCCAGCCGAGCGGACCGAAATTGCTCATCCGCACCCGCATCGGCTGGCCGGATTTCGGCATGCGCGGGACATAGACCGGGCCTTGGCGGAGCCTGGCGAACACTTGGTCGCGCAAATCCTCTTGCGCCGCCCGGTCGAGCAGGCCGGGCCAGAGACGGAACCCTTCGAGGTCATTGCGGGCTTGAGTCATCTGGCGGTCTTATTTGCTCATTCGGTTTCATTTTTGTTCCCTGCGGGGGCTCGTCATGGACAAACTAGCCCCCTATTCCCCTGCGGCGAATGCGGATAGTGCGCCGGTGAGGCTTGCACCTTCGGAGCGATACACCACATGAACGCTGCGGCTCGAGCGCTTCAGCGGGGGCGACGGGCCGGCCAATTGAATGAACGTTAACAGGACGCGCGCTTCGAGGACGCCAGCTCTCGGGTCCCTCAACGCAGCCGCGCCGCTGAAAGGAATGAGGAAGAGACATGGGTAAAGTTATCGGCATCGACTTGGGGACCACCAATTCCTGCGTCGCCGTCATGGAAGGCGGCCAGCCGAAAGTCATCGTCAACGCCGAAGGTTCGAACACCACGCCCTCGGTGGTGGCGTTCAACGATAGCGGCGAGCGCCTGATCGGCATCCAGGCCGCGCGCCAGGCCATCACCAACCCGACCCACACCTATTACGCGGTGAAGCGCCTGATCGGTCGCTCCCATGACGACCCCATCACCAAGAAAGACGCCGACATCGTCCCCTACAAGATCGTGCGCGGACCCAATGGCGACGCCTGGATCCAAGGCCGCGACAAACAATACGCGCCGTCGCGAAATTTCCGCTTTCGTGCTGCAAAAGATGAAGCAGACGGCGGAAGATTATCTGGGCGAGACGGTCACCCAGGCGGTGATCACCGTGCCCGCCTATTTCAACGACGCCCAGCGCCAGGCCACCAAGGACGCCGGCCGCATCGCCGGCCTGGAAGTGCTGCGCATCATCAACGAGCCAACCGCGGCCGCGCTCGCCTACGGCCTCGACAAGGCCGGTCACAACAAGACCATCGCCGTCTATGACCTTGGCGGCGGCACTTTCGATGTCTCGATCCTCGAGATCGGCGACGGCGTGTTCGAAGTCCGCTCCACCAATGGCGACACTTTCCTCGGCGGCGAGGATTTCGACATCCGTATCCTCAATTACATCGCCGACGAGTTCAAAAAGCAAAATGGCGTCGATCTGCGCCAGGATAAGCTGGCGCTGCAGCGGCTCAAGGAAGTCGCCGAGCAGGCCAAGAAGGAATTGTCCTCGCGCACCGATTTCGATGTCTCGGTGCCGTTCATTTCCATGGATTCCAACCGCAATCCGCTGCACCTCAACATGAAGCTGACCCGCGCCAAGTTTGAAAGCCTGGTCGATGATCTGGTGCAGCGCACGCTCGGCCCATGCAAATCGGCGCTGAAAGACGCGGGCCTGTCGGCGAGCGACATCAAGGAAGTGGTGCTGGTCGGCGGCATGACCCGCATGCCGAAGATCCAGCAGATCGTGAAGGAATTCTTCGGCCGCGAGCCGCACAAGGGCGTCAATCCCGATGAAGTCGTCGCCGTGGGCGCCGCGATCCAGGCGGGCGTGCTGCAGGGCGACGTGAAAAACGTGGTGCTGCTTGACGTGACCCCGCTCTCGCTCGGCATCGAGACCTTGGGCGGCGTGTTCACCCGGCTGATCGAGCGCAACACCACCATTCCGACCAAGAAGAGCCAAGTGTTCTCCACCGCCGAAGACAACCAGCAGGCCGTGACCATCCGCGTGTTCCAGGGCGAACGCGAAATGGCGGCCGACAATCGCGGGCTGGGTCAGTTCGACCTGATCGGCATTCCCCCCTCCCCGCGCGGCATGCCGCAAGTCGAAGTCACCTTCGACATCGACGCCAACGGCATCGTCTCGGTGAGCGCCAAGGATAAGGCCACCAACAAAGAACAATCGATGCGCATTCAGCCCTCCGGCGGCCTGTCGGAGGCCGACATCCAAAAGATGGTCAAGGAAGCCGAGGAGCACGCCGGCGAGGACAAGGAACGCCGCACGTTGGCCGAGGCCAAGAACCAGGGCGAGGCTTTGGTGCATTCGACCGAGCGTCAGCTCAAGGAAAATGGCGAAAAACTCCCAGCCGCCGATAATCAGGCGATCGAGGCGGCAATCGCCGCCTTGAAAGGCGTCCTCGGTACGGACAATGCCGCCGACATCGCCGACAAGACGCAAACGCTGGTGCAGGCTTCGATGAAAATCGGCGAGGCCATGTATGGCGGCGCGCCTGGCGGCGGCGGCGAGGGCGGCGAGACACCGGGCGCGGACGGCGTGGTCGATGCAGAGTTCGAGGAAGTCGACGGCAAGAACAAGAAAAGCGCTTGAGCTTCCATGCCCGCGGGTGAAGGCGCATGAGCGATCGCAATTATTACGACATCCTTGGCGTCGCGAAAAACGTCGACGCGGCGGCGCTCAAAAGCGCCTATCGCAAGCGCGCCAAGGAAGTGCATCCCGATTGCGAAGGCGGCTGCGAGGACAAGTTCAAGGAATTGAACGAGGCCTATGCCGTGCTCGGAGAACCCGAACGGCGCGCGCAATATGATCGCTTTGGCAAGGCCGCGTTCCAAAATGGCGGCGCCGGCCCTGGCGGGCCGGGCGGGTTCGGCGACTTTTCCGACCTGTTCAACGAAATCTTCGGCGCGGCCGGCGGCGATATGTTCGGGCGCGGGCGCGGAGGACGCGGCGGCCCCGAGCGCGGCTCGGACCTGCGCTACGACATCGAAATCACGCTTGAACAAGCCTTCCGCGGCATGGAGCGCGAAATCAGCGTGCCGCGCGCGCAAACCTGCTCGCCCTGCGGCGGCACCGGTTCGGAGGGCAAGGCGCCGCTCCAAACCTGCGCCACCTGCCAAGGCGCCGGGCAAGTGCGCGCCAACCAAGGCATGTTCCGCATCGTGCGCACTTGCCCAGCCTGCAACGGCCGCGGCCAATCGATCAAAACCCCTTGCCGCGCCTGCGGCGGCCGCGGGCTGACCCAGAAAGAACGCACGCTATCGGTGAAAATTCCACAAGGTGTGGAAGACGGCACCCGCATCCGCCTGACCGGCGAAGGCGACAATGGCGGACGCGGCGGGCCGCCCGGCGATCTTTATCTGTTTTTGTCGGTAAGGCCGCACACGCTGTTTGAGCGCGAGGGCGCAGATTTGTTCTGCCGCGCGCCGGCGCCGATGTGCAAGGCCGCCCTCGGCGGCGAACTGGAAATCCCCACCATCGAGGGCGAGCGCGCCAAAATCACCATCCCGCCCGGCGCGCAAACAGGTCGTCGCTTCCGCATCAAGGGCAAGGGCATGCACCAGCTGCGCGCCCGCGAGCGCGGCGATCTGCATGTCGAGATCGTGGTGGAGACGCCGGTGAACCTCTCGACCAAACAACGCAAGCTGCTAGAGGAATTCGCCAAGGATTGCGACGAGGAATCGCATCCGCAAACCAAGGGGTTTTTCGATACGGTAAAGCGCTTCTTCGAGGCGCAAACGCCGTCCTGAAGTCGGGCCGCAATTGTCCAACATTCCCGACGCGTTCAAGATGCCTTCCCCTCCCCGCGAGGGCAGGGGTGGGGTGAAGCGCTGCCGTCGGTGAATACAGCGACTCGGCCTTGCATTTCGTCTTTGTCGCGTCCCCAAAAAATTTGCACGGCGCTCGAACCCGATAATCTCAATGCATCGGCGTTTCACCCCACCCCCTGCCCCCTCCCCTCACGGGGAGGGGGTTCCCGCGCTCTTTGCGGTTTAGTGTGGCGTCCTTGCCCACGACGCGCTGCCAGTCCAAAGAACTAGCCATGACGATTTCCATCGCTATCGCCGGCGCCGCCGGGCGCATGGGCCAGGCGCTGGTTGCGGCCGCCGCCGCCGATGAGCGCTTTCACCTCGTCGGCGCGACCGAACGCGCGGGCCTCAGCGCTCCCGGCGTCGCCACCGCGGCGGACGCGGCGATCGCCTGCGCCAAGGCTGACGTTTGGCTCGATTTCACAACACCCGAAGCCAGTCTCGCGGCGCTGCATGCCCTGCCCGCCTCGCCAGTGCGCGCGGCCATTATCGGCACGACGGGATTTTCGCCCGAGCAAGATGTGCAGATCGCGCGCGCGGCCGAACGCATCGCCATCGTGCGCTCGGGAAATTTCAGTCTGGGCGTGACTTTGCTCGCCGCTTTGGTGCGCGAAGCGGCGCAAAAACTAGGCGCGGGCTGGGACATCGAGATCACCGAAGCGCATCACCGCCGCAAGCTGGACGCGCCTTCCGGCACCGCGCTTTTGCTCGGCGAGGCGGCGGCGCTCGGGCGCGGAAAATCCCTGGCCGCGCTGCGCCTTCCCGCTCGCGACGGCATTGGTAAAGGGCGCACCGAGGGCGGCATCGGCTTTTCCGTCATTCGCGGCGGCGGCATCGTCGGCGAGCACGACGTGCGCTTCGCCAGCGAGCGCGAAATCGTCACCCTCTCGCACCAAGCGTTGGATCGCGGCGTGTTCGCCGACGGCGCCCTGGCGGCCGCGCTTTGGGCCGCGAACAAACCTCCCGGACTCTATTCCATGAACGACGTGCTGGGAATTTAACGTTATGAATCGCGGCCCTTCGCGTTGCTAGCCGCGGATTTCGAAGTTAACCTCGGCCCATGGCGCGCCGCTTGACACGCAGGGCATTTCCATGCACTTTGTTTTCTAAAGTACTCTGGAGTCTCCCCGATGACCCGCGAAGAATTGCTCGATGACCTCGCTTACGCCCGCACGCTGGCCGAGGAAGGCCGCCACGCGCCGCTGCTCGGCGGTGGGTATCTGGTGTTTTGGGGGCTGCTCAATATGAGCGCCTATTTGTTGCATTGGGGCTTGCTGAGCGAGCGCCTGCCGCAGGCCGGCGGCGCCGGCTTCGCCGCGCTGTGGGCAAGCTATGGCGTGATCGCCGGTATCGGCATGGCCCTCCTCATCCGTCGCATACGCGACAAGCCCGGCAAATCCGCCATCGGCGTGCGCGCCGAGCGCGCGATCTGGAGCGGCGTCGGCATCGCCATGTTCGCGATCGTGATCGGCTGCCTCGGCCGCATGGCGCTCGAGGGCGACCCGCTGGCGCCTAACGGCATCATGGCGCCCGCGTTCGCGCTTTTTGGCCTAGCTCTTTCCGCGGTTGCGTCGATGGCGGGCGAGAAATGGCTATCGGCGTTCGCCGCGCTCTCCTTTGCCGCCTCGGTCGCGCTGAGCCTGTTCGCCAACGAACCCTGGGCGTACCTGCTGGCGGCGGCTGCGAGCGCCTTGGTGCTGGCCGCGCCAGGCTTCATGCTGCTCCGGCGCGAGCCTTCGGCGCTGGTCTGAGCCCGCATGTCCCGCTTCGATCACACCGCGCTCGACGATGTGATTCATGGCCGCTTGCGGCTGGGGATCATGGCCTATCTGTCGACCGCCTCCCCTGCCCCGTTCGTGGAATTGCGCACCAAGGTCAACGCCACCGACGGCAATCTCTCCGCCCATCTCAGCAAGCTTGAGGAGGCCGGCTACGTGCGCATCGAAAGAGCTTCGTCGACAAAAAACCGCGCACCAACGTCCACCTCACCGTCAAGGGCCGCAAGGCCTGGATCGAGTATCTGAACAAGATCCAAGCGCTGCTCAGCGCGGCGGAATAGGTGCGGCGCGCGCCGCAAAAGGAATACATGACCATGTCCCGATTGAAACTTAGCGCTGAAACCAAGAGCCTGCTCGCCATGCTGGCGCTCAGCGCCTTCATGGCGCCGTTCGTGTTCATGCTGCTGAATCGCGCGCGACCGGACGCGCTGACAGTGTTCGGGTTTCAGGCGCCGCTTGAAGGCGTAAGCGTTGCCTGGGTCGCCGGACTTGTGCTCGCGGCAGCTTATGTTTGGTTTTGCACGCGCATTCCAGCGGTGCGATCCTGGCTGGTTCGGCCGCACGGCCTTAAAGCTGATGGCGCTCCTGCTGGCGGCGTTGGCGGGCACGCTCGAAGAAATCGCGTTCCGCAAACTGCTCATGGACTGGCTTGAACGCGCCGGAAGCGACGCCATCGTTCAGGTTCTCGTGTCGGGATTGAGCTTCGGCCTGATGCACGTCGTCTGGGGCGGGCTGCATCGAAGCTGGGCGAACGCCCTCGGTTCGGTGGTGGCGACATCGATTCTCGGCCTTGGCCTTGCGATCGTTTACCTACTGGGCGATCGCAATCTCGCGCCGTGCATCGTCAGCCATTTCCTGGTCACTGCCTTCATCGAGCCGGGCCTCCTGATCGCAGCCTTCAGCGGCGGGATGCGGCGCGCCGCGTGATCTCGCCGGCGAGCCTACGCCGCCGCGCGGATTGCCCAGCGCGCCACGCCCGGATAAGGCGGCTCGCCGGTGTCGGCGAAGCCGCTGCCCGCCAGCGTGTGCGCGGCGTGGACATCCTCGGCGTCGAGATGGGCGATGACGCGCTTGGCGCCGTTGGCGAAGGCCCAGCCCGCAAGCGCGCGCACGGTTTCCCCGCCATAGCCCCTGCCGCGATATTCCGGCATCAGGCCGAAGGCGAGTTCGACATCGCCATCCTCGTCGGGGCGGCCGATCAGGGCGGCGATGCCGACCAGGCGCGGCGGCATGCGCTCGTCGCCTTCATTGGCCAGAAGCGCCCAGCCGTACCAGCCTTGGCCCTCGGGATCGCTGCGCGAGATGTTGCGCGGCCCAATCGAGCCCGGACACCTCAAACGGCGCCGGCGGCCACAACGGCTCGTGCATGACGGCGATGGCGTTGAAAAACGCGGTGCGGCTGCCGGCCTGAAGTGTGGCCAAGTCCGCATCCAGCGCCAGGAGCGCCAAGCGCCCCGCTGTGAGTATCAGCAAATCACGTCTCCCCTCGCTTTGCGAGGTCAGCAGAGCCCAAGGCGCGCGCCAAGGAAAGTGAGCATTGCGCAATGTGCGCAAGTCGCTCCAGTGCGCTCACGCCTGCATCAGCCAGCCATCGACGCCCTTGGCGGCTTCGCGGATGGCTTCGCTCATGGTGGGGTGGGCGTGGCAGGTGCGGGCGATGTCTTCGGCGGAGGCGCCGAATTCCATCGCCACGCAGATTTCGCCGATCATTTCGCCGACGCCGGCGCCGACCATGTGCGCGCCGACGACTTTCTTGGTGGCGACGTCCTCCAGCACTTTCACCATGCCTTCGGTTTCGTGATTGGTGCGCGCGCGCGAATTGGCCATGAAGCGGAAATTTGCCGACTCTTGTAGTCGATGCCGGCGGCTTTCAGTTCTTCCTCGGTCTTGCCGACGCTGGCGACTTCCGGGTCGGTGTAGATGACGTTCGGGATCACGTCGTAATTCACGTGGCCCCATAGGCCGGCGATGATTTGCGCGACGGCGATGCCCTCCTCCTCGGCCTTGTGCGCCAGCATCGGCCCGTGCGTGCAATCGCCAATGGCGTAGATGCCTTCGACATTGGTCTTGAGATGGCTGGTCTCGATGAAGCCGCGTTGGTCGAAGTGCACGCCGACGCTTTCGAGGCCGAGATTAGTGGTGAACGGCTTGCGGCCGATGGCGACGAGCACGACATCGGCCTCAAGCGTCCGCGCGCGCCGCCGCCTTTCGCCGGCTCGATCGACGACCAGCAGGCCGGCGCCGGTCTTTTCGACGCCGGAGACCTTGTGGCCGAGTTCGAACTTCATGCCCTGCTTCTTCAGCATGCGCTGGAAGGCGGTGGCGATTTCGGTGTCCATGCCGGGGTGATGCGGTCGAGGAATTCGACGACGGTGACTTCCGCGCCGAGCCGGCGCCACACCGAGCCAAGCTCCAGCCCGATGACGCCGGCGCCGACGACGATCATCCTGCCCGGAACTTGCGGCAGCGACAGCGCGCCGGTGGAACTGACGATGCTGCTCTTCGTCGATGGCGACGCCCGGCAAATCGGCCGGCACCGAGCCGGTGGCGATGACGATATTTTTGGTCTCGAGCATTTGCTTGGCGCCGTCGGATGCGGTGACTTCGAACGCGGCCGGCGGCGAGCGATGCGCCCGGCGCCTTTGACGTAATCGACCTTGTTCTTCTTCATCAGGAACTCGACGCCTTTGGTCAGGCCATCGACCGCGTCGTCCTTCTGTTTCAGCATTTGCGGCAGATCGAGCGAAAGCGCCCGACATGCGCACGCCCATGGACGGGAAAGTCTTGCGCGCCGCTTCGTAATATTCGCTGGCGTGCAGCAGCGCCTTCGAGGGAATGCAGCCGACGTTCAGGCACGTGCCGCCAAGCTTGCCGCGCATTTCGACGATCGCCGTCTTCAGGCCGAGCTGGCCGGCGCGGATGGCGCAATTGTAGCCGCCGGGGCCGCCGCCGATAATGACGAGATCGTATGCCATGCATGCTTCCCGCGAATCGTGCGGAGTTTATGGACCGCCGGCCCCCCCGCCGGCAACGGCGCGAGCAACATCGGACCGCCGGCTTCCAGCCGGCATCCACGGGCGAAATTTTCACAGGCCTGCGTGATTGAGAGCGAGGATGCCGGCTGGAAGCCGGCGGTCCAGTGCGGCGTTATTCCTCTTGCTGGTTCCAGTGCGCGCGGTCGGCGGCGTCGACGATCAGGATCAGCACTCCAATGACCAGCACGATTCCCAGAAAGCCCAATTGCGTCTCGGGCGAGGTTGGTGCGGCAACCAGGGCATCCGGCTTCAGATAGGTGTTCACGTCCAGATTCTGGATCGTCGCCAGCGGATCGTTTTGCTGCGGCACCGCCCAGCGCGCGCCAAAGCAGGCAAAGCCCAGCAGCCAAAGCCAGAAGCCCTGGGTGCGCCGCAGCAGCCGGATCGCGGCGATCAGGAAGAACAAGCCGGCGGCGGACCAGAGCCCAACCTCAAGCCAAGTCGTGGCGCCAGCGTCGGCGCGCAATTGCACCGCGGCCTCGGCGCCGAGCGCAGCGATGAGATCGACCGGGAGCCCCGCCAGAACGATCGTCGCGGCGACGGCCGGCGCCAGGCTCGCCAAAACCAAAACCAAAAGCGCCAATATCGCCAGCACGCGCGCAATGAACGTCATGGGATGTCCCCTCCCCAGCGCTCCCCCGAGCCGGGGCAACTTACACGCGCTTATGCGCTTCCGCCAAGTGCCTCGATTTGGCGCGTCGGGGCGGCCAAGCAAACGGCCTCAACCTGTTTTCGTCATTCCGGGGCTCGTGAACTCGGTCCGTCGCCCCGGAATGGCGAAGTTGAGCGCCAGGGGAAAGCCAGCGCAACCGGCTTTGGGTCTGAGGCGTATTCTCACCAACGAGGATCAACCATGCGCACATTTCTAGCCGCCTTGGCGGCCCTGTTCCTGATCGCGGCCCCGGCGGCCGCTGACGACGACGCCTATGACGCACTGCTGGGCCGCTACGTTTCGGCCAGCGCCGACGGGATCAACCGGGTCGATTACGCAAGCTGGAGCGCCAGCACAGCCGACCGCGCCGGGCTGGACGCCTACGTGACCGAACTCGCCGCTGAGCGGCCCTCCTCGTTCGCGCGCGAACCGGCGCTCGCCTATTGGATCAATCTCTACAACGCGGTGACGCTGCAAGTGATCCTGGAGCGCTACCCGGTGCGCTCGATCCGCAACATCAGGAGCGAGGGAACCGGGCTCGACCTGCGCGGTCTAATTGGGCCGTGGCGCACCAAACGCCTGACTGTCGAAGGGCGGCGGCTTTCGCTCGACGACATCGAGAACGCGATCCTACGCCCCACCTTTGCCGATCCGCGCGTGCACTACGCTATCAATTGCGCCTCGCTCGGCTGCCCCAATCTGTTGAGCCGCGCTTGGCGCGCGGGCACGCTGGAGGCCGATCTTGACGCTGCCGCGCGCGGCTACATCAATCATGCGCGCGGGGTCAGCGTGGACGCTGAGGGATCGCTGCGTGTGTCCAGCATCTATCAATGGTTCCGCGAAGATTTCGGCGGCAGCGACGCCAGCGTTATCGCCCATTTTCGCCGCTATGCATCGCCGGAACTGGCGGCGCGGCTGGCGCGCACAACCCGCATCGCCGGCCACGATTACGATTGGGCGCTCAACGGGCGGTGAAATTCCTCGCACTGGAGCAGCGCTCACAAATCCAGCAGCATGCGCTCCGGATCCTCCAGCCCCTCTTTCACCCGCACCAGGAAGCGTCACCGCTTCTTTGCCATCGACGATGCGGTGATCGTAGCTGAGCGCCAGGTACATCATCGGGCGGACCACGATCTGTTTGTCGATCACGATCGGCCGCTCCTGGATCTTGTGCATGCCGAGGATGCCCGATTGCGGCGCGTTGAGGATCGGCGTCGACATCAGCGAGCCATAGACGCCGCCATTGGAAATGGTGAAGGTCGCGCCTTGCAAATCCTCCAGCTTCAAGCGCCCATCGCGCGCCTTGATGCCGAGCTCGCCGATCTCGCGCTCGATCTCGGCCATGGTCTTGTGGTCGGTGTCGCGCACCACCGGCACCACCAGGCCGCGATCGGTGCCGACGGCGATGCCGAGGTCGTAGATAATTCTTGTAGATGATGTCGTCGCCGTCGATCTCGGCATTGACGTTGGGAATTTCCTTCAGCGCCGCGACGCAGGCTTTCACAAAGAAGCTCATGAAGCCGAGCTTGACGCCGTGCTTCTTCTCGAACTGATCCTTGTATTTCGCACGCGCGCGCCATCACCGCCGACATGTCCGCTTCGTTGAAGGTGGTGAGCATGGCGGCGGTGTTTTGCGCTTCCTTCAGCCGCCGCGCGACGGTTTGACGAAGCCGCGTCATCTTCACCCGCTCCTCGCGTTCGCCAAGCGAGCGCGGCGGCAGGCTTGGCGCGGCCGGCGCGGGCGCGGGCCCGCGCGCTTCCAGCACCGCCAGCGCGTCGGACTTGGTAAGCCGGCCGTCCTTGCCGGTGCCGGCGAAAGCGCCGAGGTCAATGCCGCTCTCGGCGGCGATGCGCTGCACCGAGGGCGGCGCTGGCGGGCGGCGCTTGCGCGGCGCTCGGCGCGGGTCGCGGCGATGCTTCCGCTGTCGGCGCTGGCGCTGAAATCTGCGCGCCCGCCGCTCCAAGATGACCAAGCAGCGCGCCGATCCCCACGATGGCGCCTTCACTTGCGACGATGTCGGTCAGCACGCCCGCCTCGGGCGCGGAGACTTCGACCGACACTTTGTCGGTCTCGAGCTCCACCAGCGTCTCGTCCTTGCGCACGACATCGCCGGCTTTCTTCAGCCATTTGGCGACAGTGGCTTCGGAAACGCTTTCGCCCAGGGTTGGCACTACGATATCGGTCATCTATTCACTTCGCTGTTGCGGTGCATCATGCTGGGCAGGACAGGTGAATCGATTTGGTCCAAAACACGCCGTCATTGCCATTATTCTTCTGACGAGCCGCACGCGCTTGGTCAGCCGCGCATGAGCCGCATTGACGCGATCCGTCGGCGTCGTCGTTCAATTCGTGTGCGTCGCGCACCCGCAGTCGGCAATGGTGAAATTCCAACGCGATCGCCCCACATGTAGATGAAGGTGTCGGCGGCTGCGAAGCACCTCGCGCTGCGGATAATAGGCCAAGGCCGCCATGAGCCGGCATGCGACAATTGCAGTCGAGCACCCAATCGGGCCTTCGCTTCAACGAACAGCGCCGCAATGGCAGGAGGCACTACCTTCATCCAGCGCTTTCGAGCAGCTTCCAATTCCTTCACGTGTTTGCACATCTGTCCCGCCGCGGTTGACGCCGTCGCCGGGCGCCCGGCATAGCGCGCGCGCTTAGCTCTTCACATCAAGCTTGCCAAGCGTCAGTTCCAGCCACGGATCGACAAACGTCCAGCCGCCCATGTTTTTTGGCTCCTCCTGGCACCAGACCAATTCCGCCTCGGGAAAGCGCTGCAATTCCGTCATCACCGACTTCATCGGCCAAGGATAGAATTGCTCGAGGCGCATGAGATAGACATCGTCGAGCCCGCGCTTTTCGCGCTCGTCGAGCAGGTCGAAATAGACCTTGCCGGAGCACAGCACCACGCGGCGGATGTCCGCGTCGGCGCTGCAGCTTGATCGTTTGTGTGCCCGCTTTGGGTCTGCGCATCGTCCCAGAGCATGCGGTGGAACGAGGCGCCCTCACCCATTTCCGCCAGCGTCGACACGCATTTTTTGTGGCGCAGCAGCGATTTCGGCGTGAACACGATCAAGGGCTTGCGAAAGTCGCGGTGCATTTGCCGGCGCAGCGCGTGGAAATAATTCGCCGGACGTGGTGCAATTGACCACTTGCAGATTATCCTCGGCGCATTGCTGCAGGAAGCGCTCGATGCGGGCCGAGGAATGCTCCGGCCCCTGGCCCTCATAGCCATGCGGCAGCAGCATCACCAGGCCCGACATGCGCAGCCATTTGCGCTCGCCCGAGGAGATGAATTGATCGATCACGACTTGCGCGCCGTTCACGAAATCGCCGAACTGCGCTTCCCACAGCGTCAGCGTTTTCGGGTCGGCGAGCGTGTAGCCATACTCAAAGCCAAGCACGGCTTCTTCCGAGAGCAACGAATCGATAACTTCATAATGCGCCTGCCCGGCGCCGATATTGTTGAGCGGCGTGTAACGCTCCTCGCTCGATTGGTCGATGAAGTGCGAATGCCGCTGGCTGAAGGTGCCGCGGCAGGAATCCTGCCCCGACAGACGCACATTGAAACCCTCATCGAGCAAGGTCGCGAACGCCAAATGCTCGGCGAACGCCCAGTCGATGCCTTCGCCCTCCTCCACGGCCTTGCGCCGGGCCTCGATGACCCGCTGCACCGTCTTGTGCATGTCGAAATCGCGCGGCAATTCGGTGATGCGGCGGCCGAGATCGCGCAACTTATCCAGCGGGGCGTCGGTTTTGCCGCGCCGGTCGTCGTCTTCCGGCAGGGCAAAGCCCGACCACACCCCGTCCAGCCAATCGGCCTTGTTGGCGCGATAATTCTTGCCGGATTCAAACTCGCCGTCGAGGAAGGCGCTGAACGCTTGGACCATCGCCTCGACATCGGCGGCGCTGACCACGCCTTCCTTGACCAGGCGCTCGGAATAGAGCGTCAGCGTCGTCGGCTGATCGCTTGCACGCGCCGATACATAAGCGGCTGCGTCATGGTCGGGTCGTCGCCTTCGTTGTGGCCGAAGCGGCGATAGCAGAACATGTCGATCACCACGTCCTTGCCGAAATGCTGGCGATATTCGGTCGCGACTTTCGCGGCGAACACCACCGCCTCGGGATCGTCGCCGTTCACGTGGAAAATCGGCGCTTGCACCATCAGCGCGACATCCGATCGGGTACGGCGAGGAGCGCGAATAGTGCGGCGCGGTGGTAAAGCCAATCTGGTTGTTGATGATGAAATGCATGGTGCCGCCGGTGCGATAGCCGCGCAGCCCCGAAAGCGCGAAGCACTCCGCCACCACCCCCTGCCCCGCGAACGCCGCGTCGCCATGGATCAGCAGCGGCATCACCCGCGCGCGCAGCGCGTGCAAGCCTTGCGCGTCCTCATTCCAGGTCGCGCGCTTGGCCTGCTTGGCGCGCGCCTTGCCGAGCACAACCGGGTTGACGATTTCGAGATGGCTAGGGTTTGCGGTCAGCGAGAGGTGAACATTGTTGCCGTCGAAGGCGCGATCGGAAGAAGCGCCCAGATGATATTTCACATCGCCCGAGCCCTGCACGTCGTCAGGGGTCGCCGAACCGCCTTGGAATTCATGGAAAATCGCGTGATACGGCTTGCCCATCACCGCCGCCAGCACGTTCAAGCGCCCGCGGTGCGCCATGCCGAAAATGATTTCCTCGACGCCGAGCGCGCCGCCGCGCTTGATGATCTGCTCCAGCGCCGGGATCATCGCCTCGCCGCCGTCAAGGCCGAAGCGCTTGGTGCCGGGATGGCGCTTGTGCACGAATTTCTCGAAGCTCTCGCCCTCGATCAGCTTCTTCAAGATGGCGCGCTTGCCTTCGGGGGTGAAGGCGATGGTTTTGTCCGGGCCTTCGATGCGCTCCTGAATCCAGCTCTTCTCGGCCGGGTCGGTGATGTGCATGAATTCGACGCCGACCGTGCCGCAATAAGTGCGCCGCAGGATCGCCAGCATCTCGTTGACGGTGGCGCTTTCAAGCCCGAGCACGCCGTCGATGAAGATCGGCCGGTCGAGATCGTTCGGGCCGAAGCCATGGCTCGAGGGATCGAGTTCCGCCGGCGCTTCACGCTGCTCGATCCCCAAGGGATCGAGCTTCGCCGCGAAATGCCCGCGCGTGCGGTAAGCGCGGATCATCATCAGCGCGCGCACGCTGTCGCGCGCGGCTTGTTGTACATTCTTGCGCCGAGGCTTGCGGGGCTAGCGCCTTGACCTTGCGCTCCAGCTTTTCGGCAAGCCCGTCCCAATTGCCGTCCAGCAAAGCCGTGGTTTCGGTGGATTTCGGCTGCGCGAGTTCGGCGCGATACCAGGACGGGCCCGGCGACCGCGCGCGCGGATGGCGTCGGGATTGTCCTTCAGCTGCTGGAAGAACACGCGCCAGGAATGATCCACCGAACCGGGATCGGCCAAATACCGCGCCGCCATTTCCTCGACGAAGGTCGCGTTGGCGCCCTGCAGGAAACTGGTTTCGAGCAAGCGCCTGGTTGGGCAGGCTGCGGGCGATATTGGCCATGGGCGCGCGGACCTCGATCTTTTCGCAAGCGCAATATGGGCGCTCGCGCGCCCCTTCTAAGGTGCTTCGCGGCAGGAAAGTAGTGCGCGCTGGCGCACGCGCGTTTGTTATTTCGCCACCGCCACGTCCGGCGAGCGCGCAGCCAAGCGGGCGGTCAGGTCCTTGGCGGGAATGTATTGGTTGGAGCGCCCCTGCTTGCGCTTCTTGAACAAACCGAGCCGTACAAGCTCTTCCAGGTCGAACCGGGCGGTCAGGCGGCTTACTTTGTGCTGTTTCTCGTGCTCGGCGATGCTTATTGAAGCTACGCGGCCTCGAACGGCGTCGTTGAGTAGCATGGCCTGCCGCCTGTTGAACTCGGCTTCGTCGTCGAGCACGCGCCGCTCAAATGCCGCCACTTCCTCTCGCTTGCGCTGCGCATACTGCAAGAGCCGCTCGATCGCCAGTTTGAGCGCCCCCGCCTGATGGAGCAAGAAATACGTGAGGTCGCTCTCGTCAGTCTCCGTTCTCAGGAAAGCTTGGCCGTATGCTGTCTTGGCTTCGGCAATAATGCTCGAAATCGAAACATATTCGATGAGCCAATATCCGCTGCGCAGCGCCGACCAATAGAACAGAGCGCGCGCCGTTCGCCCGTTGCCATCGACAAAAGGGTGATCATAGGCGAGCGCAAAATGCACGATCATGGCCCGCACAAGCGAGTGGACAAAATCGCCCGGCCCATCGCTTGCGTTGGCGAAATCGCAGAGCTTTTGCAGTCGCTCCTCCAGCGTCTCGAAAGATGGCGGTTGGTGAAGGATTTCGTTGCTGGAGTCGTCAACCACCTGTACTTCGTTGTTCTGGCGCACTCGGCCTGCATCTTCGGAATTGTCCAACGTGTCCATCGTGATGATCCGATGGGTCTCAAGGATGGCCTCGACCGTAAGCGGTTCGGCGAGGATCGTCTTGACGAACTCCATCCCTCGATGGTTGTTCAATACCATAAGCTCGTCGCGGGTGCGCGGCGCACGCTTTTCAAAAATCATCTGTTTAGCACGTTGCCTGGTCGTCGCAGCGCCTTCAATGACGGAACTGGCGAACGGTTCCTCGACCAGGGAACGCGCGAAATGTCGGGCGCCGTCGGCCTGGGTAAAGCCCCGCGCCGCGGTTCCCAATATGCCTCCTGCGTTCAGATCCGCGAATTGCAGCGCCGCCCTGAGACTCGCAGGCTCGCAAAAACTGAAGCGTCGCCCCTCGGTGTCAAACAGTGGCACGGACTGGGCGGCGGCGACCCTGGCTGTCCGCATCGCGAACCAACCCTCTTCAGGCGAAAGCCCGTCATCGCTCACCTTTCGGCGAAAATCGTCCCAATGCAGATAGCGGCCCTTTTCATCGACAATTTTGCGTCCGAACAGGTTCGCAAGCCGCGCCGGGTCCCGCTGTTCGGTCAGCCTTTTTTTTATTTCCGCAAGTGGCGGTGAGCGCGCCGGGATTCTCATCAGTATATCCTATACGAATTAAACCGGCTATTTCTCGCAATATCATGAAATCAATTGTTTTTATCACGTATAGCCAATGCTCACTAAGCCTGTTCGCATCTCCTGTCCAGGCATTATATGTATAATCTATACTCATAAAACCGACGGCAGGCCAAAAGACTTTTATAATCAACGCTTTAAACTGGCATACCCTTCCTGCCCAGCAACCCAATTGGTCGGATCGACCTGGGCGCGCGCATTGCCCGACCAAACCGTCAAAGACGCCGCAGTCCGTGCGATCACAAATGTCCGCCTCACCCTACCCCCGCAACACCTCAGCCATCGTCCGCCCCAGCGCGGCGGGGTGTGGCGCGACGCGGATCCCCGCCGCTTCCAGCGCGGCGATCTTGCTTTCGGCGTCGCCTTTGCCGCCGGAGATGATGGCGCCGGCGTGGCCCATGCGGCGGCCGGGGGGCGCGGTGCGGCCGGCGATGAAGCCGACAATGGGTTTCCAACGGCCGCGCTTTTTCTCATCGGCCAGGAATTGCGCCGCGTCCTCTTCCGCCGCGCCGCCGATTTCGCCGATCATAATGATGGCTTGGGTTTCCGCGTCGGCCAGGAACATCTCCAGCATGTCGATGAATTCCGTCCCCTTCACCGGATCGCCGCCAATGCCGACGGCGCTGCTCTGACCCAAGCCTTCATTGGTGGTCTGGAACACCGCTTCGTAGGTCAGCGTGCCCGAGCGCGAGAGCACGCCGATTTTGCCCTTCTGAAAAATCTGCCCAGGCATGATGCCGATCTTGCATTCGTTCGGGGTCAGCACCCCGGGACAGTTCGGGCCGATCAGCCGCGACTTGGATTTTTCCAGCTTGGCCTTCACCCGCACCATGTCGAGCACCGGAATGCCTTCGGTGATGCAGATGATCAGCGGGATTTCCGCGTCGATGGCTTCCTCGATGGCGGCGGCCGCGCCGGGCGGCGGCACGTAGATCACGGTGGCGTCGGCGCCGGCGCGCTCCTTGGCCTCGGCGACGGAATTGAACACCGGCAAGCCAAGATGCGTCTGCCCGCCTTTGCCGGGGCTGACCCCGCCAGTCATCTTGCGTGCCGTAGGCAATCGCCGCCTCGGAATGGAAGGTGCCGTTCTTGCCGGTGAATCCTTGGCAGATGACGCGGGTGGCGGCGGAAACGAGAATGGACATGGAACCCCTGCGCCGTCCCCGACCGATACGGGGCCGAGCGGGCATAACCCAGTCAAACCAAGTTGCAAACCCGGGAGCAGGCGCCCGGCTCACCCCATGATGAACGCGTTCAGCTTGTTGCCGTCGGGATCGCGGAAATAGCCGGCGTAGAAGGTCTCGCCGCGCGGGCCGGGCGGGCCTTCGTCCTTGGCCCCCAGCGACATCGCCAGCGCGTAGACGCGGTCGACCTGGGCGCGGTCCTTGCACTCCAGCGCCACCATAACGCCGTTGCCGATTGTCGCGGGATTGCCGTCAAACGGCTTGGTCAGCGCGAGCCCGGCGCCCCGCCCGGCTCGCCCCAGGCGATGAAGCTGTCGAACTCCATCATCCGCTTGATTCCGAACTCCGCGGCGATCGCATCATAAAATTTCGCCGCGCGCTGGAGATCGTTGGTGCCGAGCGTGACGTATCCGATCATAGGGCGCTCCATTTTGTAAGCACAATTCTATCATTGCAAACCGCGCGCGGTCACTCGGTTTTCTTGCTCATGATGGCGTCGCGATCTCGGGCGGAGTGGAGAATGCGGAGAACAACAATTGTGCGATTCTCGAGTTCGTAGTAGATCAGGTGACGCCGACACGGCGCAAACCGGACGGTCGCGCCGTATTCCGGAATCGCGACACCGGTCTTCGGCATCTCACGCAGTCGGTCCAGCCGGTCCCGCAGAGAGCGAATGTAGCGCGCCGCCACCCGTGGCCCCGCTTCCTGGTACAAGTAGTCCTTGGCCGATTGAAGGTCGGCGCGCGCCTCCGGCGAATACCGAAGTCGCCACTTCACCGCGCACGCCGCTCAGCCTCGGCTTCCGCCTCCAGATCCGCGATCCATTGATCCATTTCCGCCAGGACGACATCGCCGTCGATACCCTCCCCGCGCGCCAGGCTGGCGCGGGCTTCGTCAAGTTTTCCGCGTACATACTCAACCTCGGTGCGGCGTTCGTTCAACGCCCGCGCCACCAGCGCCTCGACGCTCTCGGCGCGCCCAGCCGCCACCTCGGCGCGGGCCCAGGCGAGCAGATCGGGGGGGAGGGTGATGGCGGTCATGAATTGATCATAGCGAAATCATCGCCAATGGCAAAGCCGCAAGCTTCACGGCGCGGTATTAGCACCGAGTTTCGCACCCGCATTCTGTGCTCAATCATCCGGAAATCCGCGGAGCTTTCTTGCCCGCGCGACGATAGCGCGGCCGGCATTCCCGACGTGTTCAACGAAGTTGACGCCCCGTCTCTTTGCAGAAGCTATTGCGTCGACCAGTACAAGGACACCGAGAAGAAACGCCAACAGCCCAAGTATGACCAACGCAAACGCCACGAACCACCCGATCACCTCACGTTCGGGACCAAACTCGAACACACCGCTAGCCATAATGAGGCAGCCTGCGATCGGGAGCCAAACAAGCAGCGCCCAAGGCGCCATCCGACGCCGGCTGCTTGCATCGCCCAACAGGGCCGCAGCGACCCATAGCAGGACGAAAAGCACACTCCAGAAAATCAAAAGGGGAGACTCCATCCCCTACCCCCGCACCGCCGCCACGATCTTCCTTGCCGCGTCTTCCAGATCATCCGCGCTGATCACGTTCAGCCCGCTTTCGCGGATGATGCTGCTTGCCGGCGTCGACGTTGGTGCCCTCCAGCCGCACCACCAGCGGCACGGCCAGGCCCACTTCCTTCACCGCCGCGACCACGCCTTCGGCCAGCACGTCGCATTTCATGATGCCGCCGAAAATGTTGATCAGAATGCCTTTCACTTTCGGGTCGGCGGTGATGATCTTGAACGCGGCGGTGACTTTCTCCTTGTCGCGCCGCCGCCGACATCGAGGAAGTTCGCCGGCTCGGCGCCGAACAATTTGATGATGTCCATGGTCGCCATGGCGAGGCCAGCGCCGTTCACCATGCAGCCGATTTCGCCGTCGAGCGCGATGTAGGAGAGATCGTATTTCGAGGCTTCGATTTCCTTGGGATCTTCCTCGCCGAGGTCGCGCAGCGCTTCCCATTCCTTGTGGCGGAACTCGGCGTTGGAATCGAAGCCGACCTTGGCGTCGGCGCAGATCAGCTCGCCGTCCTCGCTGACGATCAGCGGATTGATCTCAAGCAAGCTCATGTCGCTCTTGACGAACGCTTCGTAGAGCTTGTTCACCAGGTCGGCGCATTGCTCGGCCTGCGCGCCGCTGACGCCGAACGCGCGCGCGATCTTCTCGGCATCGGCGCGCGTCGGGCCGGTCAGTCGGATCGATCGGCACGTTGGTGATTTTTTCCGGCGTATCGTGGGCGACTTCCTCGATGTTCATGCCGCCGGCTTCGGACGCGACAAACGCCACCCGCCCGCTCTCGCGATCGACCAGCACCGAGAGGTAGAATTCCTTGGCGATGCGGACGCCTTCTTCGATGTAGAGGCGCCTGACCACGCGCCCGGCCGGCCCGGTCTGCAGCGTCACCAGAGTGCGCCCCAGCATCTGCTCGGCGAACAGCCCCACTTCCTCGGCCGCCTTGGCGATGCGCACGCCGCCCTTCTCGCCGGCCTCCGGCTCCTTGAACCTGCCCTTGCCGCGGCCGCCGGCGTGGATCTGGCTCTTCACCGCCCACACCGAACCGCCGAGCTTGGCGGCGGCGTCGCGCGCCTCCTCCGGCGTGAACGCGGCGAAACCCGCGCGGGACCGGCACGCCGAAGCTCTTCAGCAGTGCCTTGCCTTGGTATTCGTGAATGTTCATGGGGCCCTCGAATTCGAGCTCGCCTTCTTACAGGCCAGCCGCGTGCGCCGCCAAGCCCGCCAGCGCGCAAGCGGCCAGAACCGCGAGCAAATTCGCCTTGAAGCGCATCAGCGCCACGCCCGCGGCGAGCGCCAGGCCCAGCATCCAGAGCCGCGCCGTGCTCGAGATCGGGCAGTTCGACCGGACCAACAAGCAGCTGCGCCCCAAACAAAGCGTGCGCGGCGAAGAACAGCGCCAGCTTGGCGATGACGCCAAGCACGGCGGCGGTGATCGCCGCGAGCGCGCCTGCGCGCGCGCGTTGTTTTGCAGCCGCTCGGCGATAAGGCGCGCCGGCGAAGATCCACACGAACGAAGGCGCGAAAGTGCACCACAGCGCCAACGCCGCGCCGGCAAGCGCAAGCGCCAGCCCGCCCTCGCCCCAGCCAGCGAAGAAGCCGACGAACTCGTTGACCAGAATGAGCGGCCCCGGCGTGGTTTCGGCGAGCCCCAGTCCATCGATCATCTGCGCCGGCGTCATCCAGCCGCGCGCTGCAACCTCCGCCGCGAGATACGCCAGCACCGCGTAAGCGCCGCCGAACGTCACGCAGGCCAACACCGAAAACAACAGCGCGATCTGGAAGAGCATGTGCTCGGTCCCGAGCGTTGCGCCGATCAGCGCGACGGGGGCGAGCCAGAGGATGAGCCAGAGCAAGGCCTGCTTTCCCCCTCCCCCCACCGGCAGCTCTGCGGCCGGCGACGAGGCATCTCGGGATCGCTTCGCGATCCCGAGGGGCGAGGGGGCACGGTTCGCTTTCGCTCGCCACGTCCCGGGGGGTGGCGCGAAAGAACCCAACCAGCCCCGCCGCCACGATCACCAGCGGAAATGGCGCGCCGAGCATTAGCGCCAGGAACGCCGCGAGTGCGATCAGTAACGCGACGCGCGTTTTCAGCGCGCGTTTGCCGACTTTCACCAGCGCTTCAACCACCAGCGCCAGCACCGCGCACTTCACGCCGTCGAATGCCGCCGCCACGCTCGGCAAGGTTCCGTAATTCACATAGAGCCACGACAGCGCCAGCACGATCAGCGCACCGGGCGCAACGAACAGCCAGCCCGCGATCAGTGCGCCGACCGACCCGCGCAAGCGCCAGCCGACATAAGTCGCCAGCTGCTGCGCCTCCGGTCCCGGCAACAGCATGCAGAACGCCAGCATGTGCTGGAAGCGCGCTTCGTCGATCCATTTGCGCTCTTCCACGAACACACGATGCATCAGCGCGACCTGCCCCACCGGCCCGCCAAAGCCGAGGCAGCCGATTTTGAGCGATTCGCGAAGAGCGCGAAAGCGACGTCATCGCGCGTAGCGCGGATTGGGAGCGCAATCATGCCGCTCTGTGCGGGTTTTCTTCGCCATAAGCGATCTCGCCGGCGGCGACGCTGGTGCCTTGTTGCGGCGAGAACTCTTCCTTCTGCAGCGCCGCGCCGCGCGCGCTGCTCCGCCAGAACATCGCCGCGCACACTGCCAGCGCCGCGGCGCCCGCAAACCAGAACATGCCGGCGACGTCGAACAAATCCACCAGCGGCCCTATGATCATCGGCCCGAGGATCGAACCGCCCGCCCACACGAACAGCAACCCCGCGGCCGATTGCGCGAGCCTGCCCGGCTCGGCGCGATCGGCCATGTGCGCGACGGCGATGCCGTAGAAACGAAAGCGCACCCGCGCCCCACAGAAAAAACAGCAATATGGCCGACCAGTTCAGCAATTGCCCGCTCCACAGCGCCAGCGCGAACGAAGCCAGCGCCGCCAGCGCGGCGAGCCCGGCGATCACCAGCCGGCGATCGACGCGGTCGGACAGGCGCCCCGCCGGCCATTGCAGCAACAGCGAGCCGATGAACGCCGCCGAATAAAATTCCGCTGCGGCGTTCGGCGCCATAATGTTGCGACGCATAGAGCGGGGCCAGCGCCAGCACGCCGCCATTGACCAGGCCGGCGCCGAAGCTGGCGATCACCGCCGCCGGCGCGGTGGCGAATTGCTCGGCCAGCGCGATGGGCTGCGCTTTTGGCGGATCGGGCTGCTCGGCGCCGGTAAAGCAGATCGGCACCATCGATAACGCCGCCAGCATCGCGGCGATCATCCATGGCTCCGGCGCTTCCGGCGCATAGCCAAACGCAAGAGAAGGACCCAGCGCCAACGCGCCCTTGGTCAGCACCATATAGACGCTCATGCACTTCGCCGCGCACGCGCGTGCCGATCGAGAAACTCATCCAGCTTTCGATCGCCGCGAACATCAGCGCCACGCTCACGCCAGCCGCCATGCGCGCCAAGCCCCACGACCAAACATCGTTGGTGAAATGCATCATCAACGTCGCCGCCGCGAACACCGCCGCGCACGCGGCATAGACGCGGATGTGGCCGACGCGCGGCCAGCAATGTCGTGGCGATCATCGCGCCGAGCATGAAACCGGCGGAATAGGCGGCGGCGACAAGGCCGAACTCGGTGCGCGAATGTCCGTCCGCCACGAACGCGAGCGGCATGCGCACGCCAAGCAAGCCGCCCGCAAGCTGCAAAATGGCGATCGCGGCGATGAGCGTTGCGACATTGCGCAGCAAATTTGTCATTGATCGCGCGCTTGTAGCTGCGTTCACGCTCCCGAGCCACCCCGGACCGCCGGCTTCTAGCCGGCAAGCAACGGTTCAGCTGTCGCAGACCTGCGTGACTTGGGCGGTTGCTTGCCGGCTAGAAGCCGGCGGTCCGGGGTGGCGCTCGCGCTAGGCGCGCGGCCTGGACAGGAAGAAGAACAGCGCGAAAAGAACCACCATCACGCTATCGAGGGCTACGGCCAAGCCCAGGCCATCGAGATAGCGCTGCCCATGCATCAACACCAAGGCGATGAACGCGACCTTGCTGGCGCCGGCAATTACAAGCGCAAGCCGGCGCGAGGCCGGGTTGAAGGCGCCAAAGATCAACAGCGCGCCCATCAGCCCGATCAACACGCCCCAATTGGGAACTACGATCGCGGCCACGGCGCCCTCAGGCGCCTGTTGAAACATGGACTGGACGGCGGCGACGGGAGAGATGGCGGCGTAGAGCATGGTGAGTGTCAGCAATCCGCTGACGATCATCACGCCGGCGATGAATTTGTTGAGCATGAGCGCCTCCTTCGCGAAATTACGCTGCCAAGCTTATGGCGGCAAGTCGCCCCATTCGCTTCGCGCGATCTCCCAAATGTCGTGCGGCATTCCGGCGTGGATGGTGCTTGCGCCCACGCGCATGCCGAGCCGCCCGGACAATTGCTGTGAGCGCGCATTGTCGGAATGGATGAGGCTCACTAGGCGCTCAAGTGGAAAGCTCGCGAACGCCCAATCGCCGGCGGCGCGCGCTGCTTCCAAAGCATAGCCCCTGCCCCAATGCGCCCGCGCTAAACCCCAGCCAAGTTCGAAACCGACCCAGCATTCTGGCTGCCAAACGCCGACGCGGCCGACAAATGCGCCGCTCGCGCGCTCCTCAACCGCAAACAGTCCGTACCCGCGCAGCGCCCAATGGCCAACCAACAGCGCCAGATGCCGCCACGCGCTTGCACGATCGAGCGGGCGCTGATCGCCCGTGAGAAATCGCGCCACTTCTGGATCGGCCATCATTTCGGCCAGCGCGCCCAGGTCGTCCTCGCGCCAGCCGCGCAGGATCAGCCGCTCGGTCTCGATGCGGGGCGTGGCGCGGGGATCGAACATGGGCCCATCATAGCGGTGCGCGCTGAAAGTGGAATGTCTCCTCCTCGACAACGCCGGCGCGGCGCATGCGCAGTTTCATGACGATGCGATCGGCCCCGTCGCGGCGGATCTCGAAGCCGCTGAACAGCAACGCATCGGGGCCGACTGACACTGGCTCGAATGTATGCCAAGCGTCCTTCTCTTCCCAGCCGACCAAGTCCGGATTGAAATGCTTCACCCGCATGCGCACGCCGGCCTCGACCACGTCCATCATCAGGAATTCATAGAATTGCGGCTGGCCGTCGCGCCAATAGCGGAAATGCCCGACCATTTGCCCGCCGACAGGCGGCGCCCAGGCCTCCTCCATCTGCCCGCCAAACCCCGTGCCGACCCAGCGACCGGCCAGCCAGGACGCGTCCTCAATGGTCGCGGCGAGCTGAGGAGCTTGCGTCTGCGCTTGCGCAGCACACGCGCCCATTAACAGTGCGGCGACCACCGCCAGGCGCTTGAGCATCTTCAACATCAGTCACCCTCCTCCCCAATGACGTTGCCGCCGCCGCGGCTTCGACACTATTCTGAACAGATGGCGTCAGGTTAGCGCGGCGCGGCAAATTCCCAATCGCTCTCCGCCGCCAAATAGACAAACGTCGCCCATGCCGCGACATTCTGCCGGAGCGCCGCCGGGTCGATGGCGTCCAGCGTATCGTTTGGCGTGTGGTGGTAATCGAAATAATCGAGCCCGTCCTGGTTAAGGTCGGCGACCGGCGCGCCGGCCTCGCCGATCGCGCTGACATCGGCGCCGCCGGACGCTTCGTTGTTGCCTGGCAAAATTCCAAGCGGCGCAAGCGCGCGCTGGAACGGCGCGCGCATAGCGATAAAGCCGGCTCGGCAAATCGCGTGCTCAAGCTATAAATGCGCCCGGCCCCGAAATCGCTCTCCAGCGCGACGATGTGGTTGCTCGCCGGCATGCGCGGCGCGCATAGGCGGCGCCGCCGTGAACGCCGTTTTCCTCGGACCCCGCCAGCAAAATGCGAATGGTGCGGCGCGGGTTGCGCGGCAATTGGTCGATCAAGCCGCGCGGCGGCGGTGATGATGGCGACGCCCGCGCCGTCATCGATCGCGCCCTGCCCCGAATCCCAGGAATCCAGGTGCGCGGCGATCAGCACGATCTCATCGGGCCGCTCGCGCCCCCGCACTTCGGCGATGACATTGCCCGACGGCGCGTTCTCGCGAATGTCGGCCTCGATCGTCATGCGCACGCGCACCGGCCCGCGCGCGACCAGACGCGCCAGTACGTCAGCATCGGCGGGCGAGATCGCCATCGCCGGCAGCGACGCGCCTTCCTGCCTGGCGCGAGGAGCCGCCCTGGTGGGCGAAGCGATGCGGATCGGTGCCGACCGAGCGGATCAGGCAGCCAGCCGCGCCCTTGGCTTGCGCCACCGGCGCGCAGCGCCCGCGCTTGCGCACCGCCACGCCGTAGCCGGCGCCATCCTGCATCGCCACCATGCGCTCGTCGATGAACACGATGCGGCCAGCCACGCCAGCGGCTCGTCGCGGCCTCGAGCGCAGCCATGTCGGCAAAGCGCACCACTCCGCCTCCAGCCCGCCGGCCGGCGTCGAAGGCGAGCCGCCGAGCGCGGCGGCCACCATGGGCTGCGCGCCGGGCGAAGAGACGATATGGGCTTGCTCGCGCGTCGCATCCCAATACGGAATGGCGAATGGCTCGATACGCACATTGGAAAAACCGTTGGCGCGCAGCATGGCCGCCGCCCAGTCGCGCGCGCGCGCTTCCGCTTCGGAGGCGGCAAGGCGCGGGCCGATCTCGGTGACCAGGCTTTCGACGATTCGGTAGGCGTGATCGCTTTCAAGCGCGGCGGCTTGCAGGCGGTCAATCGTGCGCTGCTGTTCGGCTGTAATCGTCGCGGCCTGCGCCTGGGCGGGCGGCGGGCTGGTCGCTTGTACGAAACCGGGCGCCGGCGTCTGCGCCTCCGCGGCTGATATAAGCGCCAGCGCCAGCGACGCCGCCAAGACCTTCTTCATCGGAAATCCCCCTTGTTCGCAGCGCTAGACCGCCCTGCCAGCGCCAAGCGACCTTACTTGCGCTGGCGCGCGCGCCAGTGTGAGCGGGACTGACCGTATATGTCGACCTTGTGTGCGTCGAACGGCGCCGGCAGCGCGATATTCTCACGCTCAACCGCCGAGCCGAGCCTCAGCGCCAGGGCGATCGACGGCGCATTGGCTTTATCGATGCAATGGATGACGCGCTCCCAACCCAGGGAATCGAAGGTCCAGTCGATCGCGGCGGTTGCGCCTTCGTAAGCATAGCCCTGCCCCATCGCGTTGCGCTTCAACCCCCAGCCGATCTCGGGCCCCGGCCAAGCAGCCCTCCTCCCCGCCAGGACGCCACGGCCCAAGCCTGCCAATCCATTCGCCCGTGTCCCTGCGCAATACGGAGAACATGCCATAGCCGAGCAGCGCCCATGACCCCGCCAGCATCGCCAGCAAACGCCAAGCCTCATCGCGCGGCATCAAGCCGCCGATGAAGCGCATGGTTTCCGCTTCCGCGCACATCTCCGCGAAGCCGTCGAAGTCCGCATGCGCGGGCGGGCGCAGGATGAGGCGGGCGGTGGTGAGGGTGGGGGTGCTCATGCGCCTATCTAGCCGCTGCCGCCCCGCGCCGAAAGCCGCCGTGTAGCGATGGCGTCGCAGCGAACTTACGGCGCTACGCGCGGGCCGCCGCGCGGCGCACGATGATTGTGAACAAGCCAAGCGCTAGCGCGGCGGCCACGCCCTCCGCCGCGGCTTGCGCCGGCGCCGCCGCAAGGATCAGAGACGCGAATCCCGCGGCCGCGGCCGCGCCGCCGGCGCCGCGCAGCAGCGCGCGCAGCCGTTGCGTGCGGAATCGCCTGACTTCCGCCCGTTCCAGCACCGCGACAACGAAAGCGCCGTCACGCGCCGGCGCAGACGCCGCGCGCATAACCAGCAGCAAACGCTCCTCTTCACTCATGGTCTGCTCTCAAAGCCTGCAACAGGCGCTCGCGCCCGCGCGTCACGTGCGACTTCACGGTGCCGAGCGGCAATTGAAGGATCGTTGCAGCCTCGGCGTGAGAAAACCCCTCCCCCAGGCAAAGCGCAACCGCCGCGCATTGGTCGCGCGTCAAAGCCGCCATGGCGCTTGCCAGCGCGATCCGGTCCTCGAGCGGCGCCTCGGCGCTTTCGGCGCTGGCGGTCGCCCAATCGGTTTCGCGCGCCCGCTCCCGTCCGCGCGCGCGGCGCGCGTCGCGCGCCAAGCGATAGCCGATGCCGCACACCCAGGAGCGAAAACTCGAACGGCCCTCAAAGCGATCGAGGCGCCCCCACGCAATCACGAACGCCTCCTGCGCAATATCGTCGGCATCGCTCCAATCGCCGACGAAGCGCCGCAAGAATCCGCGCACAGATTGTTGATGCGCGATGACCAGGCCCGCGAACGCAGCGCCATCCCCCGCGCGAGCGACGGCGACAAGGCTCGCCTCGTCATGACCGCTCATCGTCGCGCGACCGGCCGGGCTTCAGAAGCGCTAGCGCCAGACAACCGAGCGCGGTCACCGTCATGGTGGCGGCGATTACCAGGAAAGCCATGCGCCGCTCTTCCGACAATGCAAACGCTGCCCAGAAACCCACAGACAAAGCGCCAAACACCAGCACCTCGCCCCACGGCGGCTTCGGCGCGCTATCCCTGCGCAGCAGCGCATAGAGTTCAGCCGGCGGCTCCTTGCCCGCCTGCAGCGCCGCCTTGATGACGTCGAGAACCTGGCCGCGACGCTGATGGTCGAGCAGCGAAACCCAGCCTTGCGCGATCATGGCTATGCCAATGGCGGCGAAAATCAGCAGCGCGACAGCAGCGTTTTCCATCATGCTCTCACCCGCCAAAGCAACGCCGCTTCAGGCGCGACAACATTTCACGCCGTCCGGCCAGGAAAGACCAGCCCAGCACCCCAGCGCCAACCCAGAAGAACGCCTCCAGGCTGAGCGCCGCCGCCGTGACCAAGCCCGTCCATAGGGCAATGCTCGGCTCAAAAAAGAAATACGCCGCCGCGGCCGCGGTCCAGCTCGCCACAACCAGCGCACCGGCGCCAGCGAGAATCAACCACTGAAGCTTCATGCCAAATCCTCCATGCCGGGTAGTGGCCGCCGGGGTGGGATTTGGATGCGGAATGCGCCGGGACCGCCCGTGCGCCTTGCTCTGGGCGTGATTACATTGTAAGTACGCGCCATGAAAATCTCGGTGATTCCGATCGGCAACTCGCGTGGGGTGCGCCTGCCCAAGGCGGTGCTCGAGCGTGCGCGTTCACTGACGCCGCTGAACTAACTATCGAGGACGGACGCGTGGTGCTGACGCCGATTCACGCGCCGCGCGCGGGCTGGGCTGAGGCCTTTGACGCCGACGCCCCAGGCGAACTCAACCAGGAGGATCGCGACTGGCTCGATGCGCCGATCGATGCCGAAGACGAGTAAGCCTACGCCCAGGCGCTTCGAGGTTTATGTCGTGCGCCTCGATCCCGTGCTCGGCGCCGAGATCGGCAAAACGCGGCCGGGCGTGATCATTTCACCCGATGAAGCTAACGACGCATTGCGCACGGTGATCGTCGCGCCGCTGACCTCGGTGCGCCGCCCCTGGCCGACGCGCGTGACGGTGAAGGTGGCGCGCGTTGCTGCCGATGTCGCGCTCGATCAAATGCGCGCGGTGGACAAAGCGCGGCTGGCGAAACGCGTGGGGGCGCTGAGTGCGGCGGAGGCGAAGGCGGTGCTGGGGCGGTTGGGGGAGATGTTTGGGGAGTGAAGGATACTACGCTTTCTTGGCGCGAGTATCCGATTGAGAGCTCTGCTGGGCTAGCTCTCTTTCAACCGCTTCGATCTTGTGAACCAAAGCTGCGTGATCATTTGATGGGGTGAAATTTGCCAACGCTCGATTGAGAGCTTCGAGTTCTCAACTCTAGCTCAGACTTCCTCGGCACCCCCCACGCGCTCTTGAGTTCGTGGAGCGCATCGAGAAAATCGCCGCCGAGAGCCACGCGTTGCACAACGAGTTCTAGTATCTGCCTCGCGGCGACACTCGGGTCGATGCCGCATTTCTCCGTCGCAGCGGCGAATGCATCCTTATCTTCTGGACGAAGGCGAAGGCTGAATTGAACTCGGCGATTGTCCGACGCCATGTAACCTCATCGGGAGCGTTAGCGCTGGCGGGAGTTCAACCAGCGCACAGCTTGAATCCGAATTCGAGTCCTCGGGGAAATCCTGAATCTATTCAGGGTTTTGTCCGCCATTCCGCGTCGCCAACAATTCGGCGGTGCAATCGTTGTTGATCCAACTCGGTCGTTTCGGCGTCAGCGGCCAACTCGACCTGAAGCTCCGTCGCATTAATCTGTTGATAACCGAATCGGTACTCTGGTGTCACCTCTGATGTAATCTTGGAGACGACAGTGGATATGGTGCTGCTTGCCCTTAATACCCTTGCGGCGGCGCTTGCCGCAGTAACAGCCGTGGTTGGCTGCTTGCCGAAATCGTCGACAACGCCGTGACTTACGCGCGCAACGAAGGCGTCGATCCACGCATCCGACATGGCGCAAGCCACGCCGGTAAATCGCTCTACCCCACCCCCGCATCAATCCCCTTGCACGCCTCCACCAGTCCCTTCACCGCATCGACGGATTTATCGAACATAGCCCGTTCGGCCCCCGTCAGCTCGATCTCCACCACTTTTTCCACGCCGCCAGCGCCGATGATGCAGGGCACGCCGACATAGATGTCGTTCAGGCCGTACTGGCCGCTCAAATTCGCCGCGCACGGCAGCAGCCGGCGCTTGTCGCGCAGATAGGTTTTCGCCATCTGGATCGCGCTTTCGGCGGGGGCGTAGAAGGCCGAGCCGGTTTTCAAGAGGCCGACGATTTCGGCGCCGCCGTCGCGCGTGCGCTGCACGATGGCGTCGAGCTTTTCCTGGCTGGTCCAGCCCATCTTCACCAGATCAGGCAGCGGGATGCCGGCGACCGTCGAGTAGCGCGTCAGCGGCACCATGGTGTCGCCGTGGCCGCCGAGCACGAAGGCGGTGACGTCCTCGACCGAAACCTTGAATTCCTCCGCCAGGAAATAACGGAAGCGCGCAGAATCCAACACGCCGGCCATGCCGACCACTTTCTTGTGCGGCAGCTTGGAGAATTGCCGGAACGCCCACACCATCGCGTCCAAAGGATTGGTGACCACGATCACGAAGGTATTCGGCGCGTGCTTGGCAATCCCCTCCCCCACCGCTTTCATCACTTTGAGATTGATGCCCAAGAGATCGTCGCGGCTCATGCCGGGTTTGCGCGGCACGCCGGCGGTGACGATGCAGACGTCGGCCCCGGCAATGCCGGCATAATCGTTGACGCCTCTAAGCGCGCTGTCGCGGCCGAACACCGGGCTCGCCTGGGCGATGTCGAGGCCTTTGCCTTGCGGCGTTCCCTCGATCACGTCGAACAGCGCCACATCGCCCAATTCCTCGCGCGCGGCGATATGGGCAAGCGTGCCGCCAATCATGCCAGAACCAATAAGGGCGATCTTTGCGCGAGCCATGGTGGCGCTCCAGGGAATCAGGGGAGGGAAAGGGCCGTGGTCTAGCGCCCCTGTCCTGATGGCGCAACGCGGCGAATGGCGGGAGCGCCGGCAACGTGTTATTCTTTGGTTGGAGGTGGCGACATGCCCGCATTGGACTGGTCCCAATGTCCGTCAGTGGAGAGCGTTCCGGGCAAGGTCAGCGGCGCCTGGGTGTTCCGTGGCACACGCACGCCAGTAGCGGCGGTGTTTGAGAACCTAGAGGATGGGCTCAGCATCGACGAAGTTATGGAGCAATTCGCGCTGTCGCTGGAACAAGTGAAAAGCGTGCTCGAATTCGCCGCCCGGAGCTTGGACACGCCACCGGCTGATGCGCATTCTATTCGATAATGGCGTTCCGCGCGGGCTTGCGGCCGCGCTGACCGGTCATTGCGTTGAAGAAGCGCGAGAGCGGGGTTGGGACACGCTAAAGAACGGCGACTTGTTGGCCGCCGCTGAAGCGGGCGGCTTCGAGGTCCTTGTAACCACCGACAAGAATATCCAGCATCAACAAAATCTGACCGGCAGGCGGCTCGCCATTGTTATTCTGAGTAACAGCCGCTGGGCCCTAATTAGGCTCAAATTTGCTGAGGTCATGCCTCGGTTTTGGTCGCTGCGGCCGGCAGCGTCGTAGTTGTTGCGATCTAACGGCGGGGGGCGCCAGTGCGGGGCTATCAGGGCGGGCTTGAGTTGGGCTAGGACGCTACCAGGGGAGCGCGCCCGGGGCTCGCACCTGGAGGGATTTCGTGACCTTAAGGATAGTCAAGCCGGCCCCCGCGCCCACCAACCACCGCAGGCTGATCGACTGGGTCGAGAGCATCGCCGCGCTGACCAAGCCGGACCGCGTCCATTGGTGCGACGGCTCGGAGGCCGAATGGGAGCGGCTGACCGGCGAACTGGTCGCCGCCGGCACGCTGAAGCGGCTAAACCCAATGAAGCGACCCAATTCGTTCTATGCCGCCTCCGATCCCAAGGACGTCGCCCGGGTCGAGAGCCGGACTTTCATCTGCGCCGAGCGCGAGATCGATGCCGGCCCCACCAATAATTGGGTCGCGCCCGACGAGATGCGCGCCAAGCTCGATGGTTTGTTCGACGGCTGCATGCGCGGGCGGACGATGTATGTCGTGCCTTTCTGCATGGGCCCGCTCGGCTCGAAAATCAGCCAGCTCGGCGTCGAGATCACCGATAGCGGCTATGTCGCCGCCTCGATGCGGATCATGACCCGCATGGGCAAGGCCGCGCTCGATCGAATTGGGCGAAGACGGCTTCTTTGTTCCCGCCGTGCACACTTTCGGCGCGCCGCTGGCGCCCGGCCAAAAAGACGTGCCCTGGCCGTGCAACGACGAAAAGTGGATCGTGCATTTCCCGGAGACGCGGGAGATCTGGTCCTACGGCTCGGGCTATGGCGGCAACGCGCTGCTGGGCAAGAAATGCTTCGCGCTGCGCATCGCTTCGGTGATGGCGCGCGACGAAGGCTGGCTCGCCGAGCACATGCTGATCCTGAAGCTCACCTCGCCCGAGGGCGCGGCGAAATATATCGCCGCCGCCTTCCCCAGCGCGTGCGGCAAAACCAATCTCGCCATGCTGCAGCCGACCATTCCTGGCTGGAAGGCCGAGACCATCGGCGATGACATCGCCTGGATGCGCTTCGGCGAGGATGGCCGGCTCTACGCCATCAATCCGGAAGCGGGCTTCTTCGGCGTCGCCCCCGGCACCGGCTCAAAGACCAACAAGAGCGCGCTGGAAACGCTTTACGCCAACACCGTTTTCACCAATGTCGCGCTCACCGCCGATGGCGATGTGTGGTGGGAGGGCCTGACCAAGGACCCTCCGCCCGGCCTCACCGATTGGCAGGGCAATGCCGTGGCTGCCGGATTCGAAATTTCCCGCCGCGCACCCCAATTCGCGCTTCGCCGTGCCCGCGGGCCAATGCCCGGTGATCGCGCCGGAATGGGAAGACCCCAAGGGCGTGCCGATCGACGCGATCCTGTTTGGCGGCCGGCGCGCGAGCGCGGTGCCGCTGGTGACGGAAGCGTTCGACTGGGCGCACGGGGTGTTCCTCGCCTCCAACGTCGCCAGCGAAGGCACGGCGGCGGCGGAAAACAAAGTCGGCGAATTGCGCCGCGATCCGTTCGCGATGCTGCCGTTCTGCGGCTACAATATGGGCGATTATTTCGCCCACTGGCTTCAGCATCGGCGAGCGCGAAGGCGCGAAGCTGCCGCAGCATATTCTTCGTCAACTGGTTCCGCAAGGATCGACGATGGCAAGTTCATCTGGCCCGGCTTCGGCGAAAATGCGCGCGTGCTGAAATGGATTTGCCAGCGCCTCGACGGCGTGGCGGAAGCGGTAGAAACGCCGATCGGCAATGTGCCCGCCCTGGATGCGCTCGACGTCAGCGGGCTTTCGCTTCGCCGGAAGCGCTCGATGACATTGCTCAGCGTCGACCTCGACGTCTGGGCCGAGGAAACCTCGCTGATCCCCCCGCATTACGAAAAATTCGGCGCGCGCCTGCCGCAAGCGATTGTGGGACGAGCACGCCGCGCTGGTGGCGCGGATCGAGCAAGCGCGCGGCGGGCGCGCGGCGGGCTAGTTTACGCAAGGACAAGGGGCCGGCCAGAGCGTGACCCATCCATCCCAGGTTCGTCATTCCGGGGCCTCAAGCACCGCGTTCTATGATCCCCAGGGTTCCGGATCGCGCTCCGCGCATCCGGAATGACGCCCGGAATGACAAAGATTGTTTGCGAGTGACGCTCTCGGGCCGTTGCTATACCTTTCGCAATTCGGAGGCGTCCTTGCCCGCGCTGTTGAACGACCACGAACTGACCGAGCGCATTTTCGCGCACGCCGCCGAGCGCGGCACCGATCTTGGCGCGGAAATTTGGCGCGAACCGGTGGGCAATTATCGCGATCCGGCGCGGCTGCAGGCGGAGCTTGCGCTGATGCGGGCCACGCCGACGCCGTTTTGCCCTTCGGCGTCGCTGCCCGAGCCGGGCTCGTACCTGGCGCGCGAAGCGGCGGGCGTGCCCATCGTCGTCGTGCGCGGCGAGGACGGCGAGGTGCGCGCGTTCCAGAACGTGTGCCGCCACCGCGGCATGCGCGTGGCCGACGGCGCCGGTTGCGCCAAGGCGTTGGTGTGCGGCTATCACGGCTGGACCTATGGGCTCGACGGCGGCGCTGCGCTTCGTGCCGCACGAGAAGGCGGGCTTTCCCGATCTCGACAAATCCGCGCACGGCCTGAAGCAGGTTCACGCCGCCGAGCACGCCGGGATGGTGTTCGTGACCCAGGAGGGCGAGCCCGGCGCCGATTATTTCACCGACATCCCCGCAATCATCGGCGCCGATCAGCTGGTGTACTCAAGCAATATGCGCGAAACGCCGGCGAACTGGAAAATCATGCTGGAGGGCTTCCTCGAAGGCTACCACATCCGCACCACCCATCCCGAAAGCTTCCTGCCCTACGGCTTCGACAATCTGAACGTGGTCGAAACGTTCGGCCGCCACGCACGCGTGGTGTTTCCGTTCAAGCGCATCGAGAAACTGCGCGACGTGCGCGCCCGCGCAGCGCGACGTTTCCGGCTACGTCACGCTGGTGTACCACATCTTCCCCAACGTGCAGGTGATCCGGCTCTCGAACCACACGGTGATGCTGGTGCTGGAGCCCACCGGCGTCGCAAGCACACAATCAGATCGCCTACCTGCTCACCAACAGAGGCCACAGCGAAGACGCCCTCGCCGCCGCCAAGAAGGACACCGCTTTCGTCAGCCAAACCGGCGCCGAAGAAGACCGCGCCATGGTGATGGCGATCCAGCGCGGGCTCGCGGCTGACGCCAACGACGCTTTCACGTTCGGCCGATTTGAAAGCGCGATCGTGCATCTGCATCGGAATTTGGCGGCGGGGTTGGGGGGTGGCGGCTGAACATTGGCGGCGCACGCGCGCTCGAACCGCAGGATTGAGAAATGGGAGAATTCAGCGGGCCGCCTGCAGCGTGGACCATTTCTGACCCGATCAAATTTTTAGCGACGGTCTTGTTTTTGGGCGTCGCCATTCGCTTGGTTCATTCAGTGCTGCGGACCATCGGACAATCTAGTCCGCTGAAAAACTTTTGGGCCCGCTTTTGGAAGTCGTTCGGAGGTTTTCATAACGACCCGGACGACGCCGACTACTGGTATAACTGGATCATCGGTTTATTTGAACTCGCCGGCTACGCTGTCTTCATCGCAACGAATTCGTGGGCGCCTATTGCCGCGTGGATTGGGCTAAAGGCGGTTGCGCAATGGGATCTTTGGCGGTCACATCGCAAGCGATTCAACCTCTTTTTGATTGGCAACCTCCTCGTCCTTGCTGCCGCTCTTCTTTCCTTGCTCGATGGTCTCGCTCCCTGGCGGCTAGTCGCCCCTACCCCCGTAACCGATACCCGCCCGTTTCCGTGATCAGCAGTTTCGGCGCTTGCGCGTCAGCCTCGATCTTTTGCCGCAGGCGGTAGATGTGGGTTTCCAGCGTGTGCGTCGTCACCGCGGCATTGTAGCCCCAGACTTCGCGCAGCAATTCCTCGCGCCCGACCGGCTTTTCGCCGGAGCGATAGAGATAGCGCAGGATCGCGGCTTCCTTGTCGGTGAGGCGGATTTTTTTCTGCGCCGGGTCGATCAGCACGCGCATACCGGGGCGGAATTCGTAAGGCCCAATGCGGTAGAACGCGTCTTCGCTGCCTTCGTGGCTGCGCAGATGCGCGCGGATGCGCGCCAGCAGCACCGAGAATTTGAACGGCTTCAGCACATAATCGTTGGCCCCGGCGTCGAGCCCGTTGACCTGGTCCGGCTCCTCGCGCGCCGCGCCGGTGAGCAGGATGATCGGCGCCCTTGACGCCTGCATCGCGCAGCTGCCGCACGCCTCGATGCCGTCCATGTCGGGCAGGCTGACATCGAGCACGATGGCGGCGGGCTTGTGCGCGGCGGCGGCCTCAAGCCCCTCCCCCGCGCTGGCCGCGCCGAGGCCGGCAAAGCCATCCTCGTGATCGAATTGCTCGACCAGCGCCTGCGCGCAGATCGGCATCGTCATCGATGATGAGAATGGTGGCGTCGCGTGTCATCGCCGGCGCCATCATAGCGCGGGCGCGGCCATAAGTCCTGTCACGTCTTCGAAATCAGGGGCGGTCACCGAACAAGGCGCAGCCGACCCGCACTTGGGTGGCGCCGAAGCGGATGGCGGTTTCGAAATCCTCGCTCATGCCCATGGACAGCGTCGGCCAGGCCGTTGCGGGCGGCGATTTCGGCCAGCAGCGCAAAATGCATGGCCGGCTCTTCGTCCGCCGGCGGAATGCACATCAGCCCGCTCACCGGCAAGCCATAAGTCTCGCGCGCCAGCTTGATGAAGGCGTCGGCGCCCGCCGGGAAGATTCCGGCTTTCTGCGGCTCCTCGCCCGTATTCACCTGGACCAATATCTCGGGGCAGCTGCCGAGCCTTTGCGCGGCGCTCGGCCAGCGCCTGCGGCCAGCTTTTCGCGGTCGAGGCTGTCGATGGCGTCGAACAGCCCGGCGGCGTCCAGCGCCTTGTTGGTTTGCAGCGGGCCGATCAGGCGCAGATGCAGGTCAGGCGCGTCCGCGCGCCGCTCGCCCCAGCGCGCCTGCGCCTCCTGCACGCGGTTTTCGCCAAAGCACTTTTGCCCAGCCGCCAACATCGCCGCGACGCGCGCCTCGTCTTGCTGCTTCGAAACCGCGACCAGCGCGACGCTGCCCGGCTGCGCGCCCGGCCGCATCCGCCGCGCTCTCGATCCGGGCCAGGATAGCGGCGCGCGCGGCGGCGATTTCGGAAATCAAGTCCATGGGCCTTATGTATGCGATTTTCAGGCTGTAAAATGGCCCAAATGTTGGATCGCACGCGCTTCTTGGCTGCGCAGGCCCGGCGGCTTCACACCGAGGCCGGCTCGCCCGCGATCCCGGCGCTCTTCTTCCTTACCGACCCGGCGCGTACGCCCGACCCGCTGCGCATCGCCGCGCGCCTGCCGCGCGCGAGCGCCGTGGTCTACCGCCATTTCGGCGCTCCCGACCGCGTTCGCACGGCGCGCCGATTGGCCGAACTCTGCCAACGTCGCGGGCTGGTTTTGCTGATCGCCGCCGATCCGGCATTGGCGGAACGAGTTGGCGCGGCTGGAGTACACTGGCCCGAGCGCCTGCTGCCGCGACGCCGTCGGGCGCCGGGTTGATCAGCGTCGCGGCGCACTCAGCCGCGGCGCTGGCGCGGGCGCAGGTTCGGCGCTGATTGCTGCGTGCTGGGGCCGGTGTTCGCGACCAAGAGCGCCTCGGCCAACGCGCCCCTAGGCTTGTTCCACGCCAGCCAATTGGCCCGCGCGGCGACAATTCCGGTCATTGCGTTGGGAGGCGTCGGCGCAACCGAGGCGCGCCGGCTCGCGGGGCGAGGATTTGCTGGGATGGCCGCTGTTTCAGGTTTAGCGCGCGCTTAGAAGCGGAACGCCAATTCGATGCGAACGCCAGCCAGCGGCTCGCGCGCTTCGGCCCGGCGCAGCGCCGGGGAGCTCCGTCGTCTCCAGGCTCAGCGCGCCGCCGACCCGCACGCCTGGGGTAAACTGGTAAAACGCGCCGACCGAAGTCTGGTCGCCGCGGCCGCCTTCGGGCAGGTGCTCGATCCGCTGCGCTTCGCGCACATCGACGGTGACGCCCCAGCGCCGGCTGATCTTCCAGGCGGGCGCTGGAAGGCGATCATTCTCGGCATCGCCGGTAATGGCTTCGGTGACCCCGTTGGAGGTGGTAAAGCGCTGGTACCACGGCGTTGCGGCTTCCGAATCGGCGGCGATTTCGGCGCGATTGGGCCGATCCTGCGCCTGTGCGGCGCCGGCCGTCGCGAACAGGCGGCGCCTGCGATGAGCAATACAGACGGCCTAAACACGGCACTTCCCCTTCGCGAGGCCTGGGAGCAAGACTCACTGCCCGGCACTCTACCTCAATTGAACCGCTTCCGCAGTGACATTAAGACACAGTCGAGGAGAATATTTCGTCAAAATGACGGCGCTGCGAACGTTAACCATGTTTTTTGGGCTCTGGGGGCGCCGGCGCCACATGTTGACCCCGCGGCGCACTTCGCAGTCCCCCCTGGCCCTAGCTGGGGCCCATGATATATGGGCGGGCGCGCCGGGTCGGAGACACGGGGCCTGACCTAGCGGAGGAAGACTTGATGTTGCAGCGGAAGCTCTTGAAGGGCGCGCTTTTGTTGGTGGCGGCCCTGGCGCTTTCCGCCTGTTTTGGCGGCCCGAGCGCACCCGGCCAATCGCGCGCCGACGACAATCCCGGCGCCGGCGTCTCGGCGGCGGCGGCGGCGGCAATCGCGGAGGCGACGCCGAGCATCGGCGTCAATTCGTTCCTGTGGCGCGCTTCGCTCGACACGCTGAAATTCATGCCGCTGGCGTCGGCCGATCCTTTCGGCGGCGTCATCATCACCGATTGGTATTCCGATCCGACCACGCCGAACGAACGCTTCAAGGCGACGGTCTACATTCTCGACACGCGCTTGCGCGCGGACGCGCTGAACGTCTCGATGTTCCGCCAAGTCCGCGGCGCCAATGGCTGGCACGACGCGACGGTCGATCCCGACACCGAGATCCAGATCGAAAACGCGATCCTGCGCGCGCGCGCGCCAGCTTCGCCTCAGCACGCTCGGCAACTAACTAGACATCAACGGCGCTTTTGTCAGCACCAAAGCGCCTCCAAGGGCGCTGACGAAACCATGTCTCGCTACAATCACCGCGAAGTCGAGCCGAAATGGCGCGAGCGCTGGGCCGCCGCCGAGATTGATCGCGCGCTTTCGCCGGATGAAGCCAAGGGCAAGCCCAAGGCGTACATCTTGGAAATGTTCCCCTACCCTTCCGGGCGCATCCATGTCGGCCATTCGCGCAATTACACCATGGGCGATGTGATCGCGCGCTTCCGCCGCGCCAACGGCTACAACGTGCTGCATCCGATGGGCTGGGACGCGTTCGGCCTGCCGGCGGAAAACGCCGCGATGGAGCGCGGCATCCATCCCAAGGGCTGGACCTACGACAATATCGCGGCGATGCGCGAGCAGCTGAAATTGCTGGGCCTCGCCATCGATTGGTCGCGCGAATTCGCCACCTGCGATGCGAGCTATTACAAGCACCAGCAGGCGATGTTCCTGGCGTTCTGGAACAAGGGCCTGGTCTATCGCAAAAAGCAGAAAGTGAATTGGGACCCGGTCGACAACACCGTGCTCGCCAACGAGCAGGTGGTCGACGGCAAGGGCTGGCGCTCGGGCGCGCCGGTGGAAACGCGCGAGCTGGAACAATGGATGTTCCGCGTCACGGCGTATGCCGACGATCTGCTGGATGCGATTCGGAAGCTCGACAAATGGCCCGACAAAGTGCGGCTGATGCAGGGGAACTGGATCGGCAAAAGCCAAGGCGCGAAGATCTGGTGGGACATCGCGAGCGCGCCGAGCACTTCCTGCCGCTGCTGCCGCGAAGGCGAACGCTGCCACGCGCGCGATCCGATCGAAGTCTTCACCACCCGCCCGGACACCTTGTTCGGCGCAAGCTTCCTGGCGCTGGCGCCGGATCATCCGCTGACCAAGGCGATCGCCGAGCACAATCCCGCCGTGGCGAAATTCATCGCCGATTGCGCAACGCTCGGCACCTCGGAAGCCGACATCGAAAAAGCCGAGAAGGTCGGCATCGATCTCGGCATTCGCGTGAAGCATCCGTTCGACCGAAGCTGGGAATTGCCGGTGTGGGCGGCGAATTTCGTGCTTTCGCACTTACGGCACGGGCGCGATTTTCGGCTCGCCCGCCGGCGATCAGCGCGACCTGGATTTCGCCAACAAGTACAAATTGCCGTTCAAGCCGGTGGTGCTGCCGCCGGGCGCGGATGCGGCCACGCACGCGATCACCGACGAAGCCTATCGCCGGCGAAGGCGTTGCCTACAATTCGCGCTTCCTCGATGGCCTTGCCGACCAAGCGACGCGATCGCGCGCGCCATCGAAGAATTGGTGAAGCTCGGAAAAGGGCGAAGCGACGACGCAATAGCGGCTGCGCGATTGGGGCGTGTCGCGGCAGCGTTATTGGGGCTGCCCGATTCCGGCGATCCATTGCGGCAAGTGCGGCGTGGTTCCGGTTCCGGAAAAGGATTTGCCGATCACGCTGCCGGAGGACGTGACGTTCGAGCAAGGACAAGCCCGGCAATCCGCTGGATCGGCATCCGACCTGGAAGCACGTCCACCTGCCCGACATGCGGCGGCGCGGCGCAGCGCGAGACCGACACGCTCGACACGTTCGTGGATTCGAGCTGGTATTTCGCGCGCTTCACCGATGCGCACAACGAAAACGCGCCGTTCGACAAGAAGCTCGCTTCGTATTGGCTGCCGGTGGATCAATATGTCGGCGGCGTCGAACACGCCGTGCTGCACCTGCTCTACGCGCGCTTCTTCACGCGCGCGATGCGCGATTGCGGTATCTGGATTTGCCCAGCGGCGAGCCGTTCGCGAGCTTGTTCACGCAAGGCATGGTGGTGCATGAGACGTATCGAGCGACGCGCCAACGAACTGAGATCCCGAGTTCGACAGATCAACGCAGGCAGAGTTGGTGATCCGAGGCACCAACGTTGAGGTCGCTGCTCGACGACGGCCGACGCGATGAGCGATCCAGCGACGTCGATCGCGCACAACGGGATGCGTTGATGAGCTTCAGCTGCCGCCGACATTGGTTGCTGCCGGACGAAGTGGAGCATCGCGACGGCACTCGCTGTTATCATGCGGCACCGACATCCCCGTCGAAGTCGGCCCCATCGAAAAAATGTCGAAGTCCAAAAAGAACGTCGTCGATCTCGATGCGTTCGTTTCCGATTTCGGCGCCGATGTGGCGCGCTGGTTTGTGCTCTCCGATTCTCCGCCCGAGCGCGATGTGGAGTGGACCGCCTCCGGCGTCAAAGGCGCGTGGGGGTTTGTGCAGCGGGTTTGGGCGCTGGTGGAGGCGCACGCCCACGCAATATGGACCGCCGGCGCCCTCGCCGGCATCGCCGGCGCTGCCGGCGAGGACGCCGGCGGTCCATACGCGCTGCGCCAGCTTGCGCACCGCGCCATTCAGCAGCGTCACCGAGGACATCGAGCATTTCCGCTTCAACGTCGCGGTGGCGCGCTCCTACGAACTGGTCAACGCCATCGCCAAGCTGAAGGGCGAGGACGACGCCAGCGTCTTCGCGCGCGGCGAAGCGCTGCGCATCCTCGCGCAGCTGATCGCCCCGTTCATGCCGCACCTGGCCGAGGAGTGCTGGGAGGCGCTGGGCGGGCGAAGGCTTCGTCGCCACCGCGCCCTGGCCCAAGGCCGACCCGGCGCTGGCCGCGCGCAACACCGTCACCCTGCCGATCCAGGTGAACGGCAAGAAACGCGGCGAAATCGAGGCGGCCAAGGGCGCGCCGGAAGCCGAAATTCGCGGCCGCTGGCGCTCGCCCACCAGGAGTGAAGCGCAGTTCCTGGCGGGGCAGAATGTCCGCAAGGTGATTGTGGTCCCCGACAGGATCGTCAATATCGTCGCCGGCTAGGAGAAAGCTCGAATGCGCGTGTTGATCGCCAGTCTTGCCCTGCTCGCTGGCCGCCTGCGGCTTTCAGCCGATGTACGCGCCAGCGCGGCGGCGGGCCCGCCATCGGCCCGGTGCAGATCGCCCAGATCGACGGGCAAGGCCGGCCACGTGCTGCAGGACCGAGCTCGACCGCATCCTGGCGGTGGAGAACAACGGCGCGCCGCCCGCGCGGCTTGAGATCACCCTGCTGGAGCAAGTCGATCGCAGCTCGGCATGCGCCTCGACGAATCGGCCACGCGCGCCGAAATGCGCGCTGATCGCCAATTACGTCCTGACGCCCGCGCAATGGCGGCCGGGTCATGCGCGGCTCGGTCATCCACGGTCGTGAACTACGACATCCCAACCGCCGCGTTCGGCGAAATCACCGCGCAGGACGACGCCCGCGAGCGCGCCGCCGAAACCATGGCGCAGCGCTTCCGCGCCGAACTGGCGCTGCGCATGGCGCAAGCGCGTCGGAGAGCGCCGCAGCGATGAAAATCGCCGGCGCCGGCATCCGGCGCTTTCTCGACGCGCCGGACAAAGCGCATCCGCGCGGTGCTGCTCTACGGCCCGAACGAAAGCTTCGTCGCACGAGGCCGCGCAAAAGCTGGCGGCGTGGGCGCTGGGCAAGTCCGACGATCCCTACGCCATCACCAAGCTCGGCGAGGACGAGATCAAGCGCGACAGCGCGCGGCTGGCCGACGCGCTGGCCGCGCAATCGCTGCTGGGCGGGCCGACCATCGTGTGGGCGCGCATCGACGGCAAGAGCCGCCGATGCGGCGATCCTCGATGCGCTTGAGGGCATCGAGCGCGGCGAGCCCGGCGGCTTTCTGATCGTCGAAGCCGGCGACCTCGGCTCCAACGGCGCGAGCTGGTGAAGGCCTTCGGCGCCGCCAAGAGCGCCGCCGGCGATCGCGTTCTACGAAGAGACCGAGGCCGAGCGCGCCGGCTTCGCCAAGGCGCTGGCGAAAGAGCTCGAGCCTGAGCTTCGAGCGCGGCGCGGAAGACAGGTTGCTCGCCGCCCTCCCCTCCGATCGCGGCCTCGCGCGCCAGGAAATCGAAAAGCTCGCGCTCTATCGCGCACGACCTTGGCCGCAAGCTCAGCGACGACGATCTCGCCGCAGCTGATGGCCGGCGAAGCGGAAAGCGCGCTCGATGCGGCGAGCCTGGCCGCCGCCCAGGGGCGCGCCGCGTACGCGGTGGAAGCGCTGGCGCGGATCGATGCGCTGTCCGGCGTTTCGGCGCTGCGCGCGCTGCTGCGCCGGCTGCACCAATTGCGCGAAGCGCGCGCGCTGATCGACGCGCGGCATGAGCGCCAGCCGATGCGGTCGGAAAACTCCGCCCGCCCGTGTTCTGGAAAGAGCGCGACGCGGTCGCGGCGCAAGCGCGGCTGTGGACCGGCAAGAAACTCAGCGCCGCCTTCGATGTGCTCTGGGCCGCCGAACTGCGCGCCAAAACCGCCGGCGCGCCGCAAGAGCTGATCGCGGCGGATGCGTATCGCGGCGTGGCGAAGCTGGTGGGGAGTTAACGCTGGCAGCCGGCCGGTTTCGGCCGCGCACGCCATCCGGCGCAACATGCGCAGCGGGTCGGAGATCGCCGAAGGCTGACGTTAAGCCGATGGCAGACGTCAATAGGTCACGCCCTCTTCTTGCTTGCCGTTTGCGTCCCAAAACTTCCAATCGCCGACTTCTACGCCGTCCTCATACTGTCCTAGCGCGGCAAGCTGGCCGTTCGCGTGAAAATCGAGCCACTCGCCACTTTCGAGGCCATGCTGGTAGGTCCCTTCCGATTTGAGCGCACCTGAAGAGTAGAGGCTTGGTACGGCCCGTGGCGCACCCAACGCGTTCCGTCCTCTGACAGGTAGCGCGCGTAGCGACAGTGTCGCGCGCCGCTCTCGTACGGGATTTCTGCAATGAAGAGTTCGCTCATGCTCGGATAGCGTCGGCGCGAACATCCCATTTCGTCAACGTCTGCATTGCGCCAAACTGCGCCGCGCCCCGGCCAAATGGCTGGCGACGCGCGCTTTCCGGCCATTGCGCCGCCCCGTGCCCACGGTCACATCCCCAGCCCTTGCCCGCGGGTAGCTTGCACTCATCGAAGCGATGGCGCTTCGGCACGAGGAGCACCCCACATGACCCGCACCGTTCGCATGATCTCCAGCCTGGTTCTTTCGGCGCTGATGTTTGCGCCGGTCGCCTTGGTCACGCTCGCGCAAGCCGCGCAGATGGTCGCCTGAACCCCCTTAAAACCGAATTTCAGAGAGAGCCCCGATGACCAAATTGATCGCCCTTGTCGCCGCCTGCGTCGTGTACGCCCCGGCCGCGTTCGCCGCCCTCTCGCAAGCCGCGCGGATGCTCGCCTGATCCCCCGCCGCTTCGGAAACGGGCTCCCACTTTCCCGGGGCGGCCGGCAAGGACGAAGGGCGCGGAGGCTTCCCCCTCCGCGCCCTTCGAGTTTAGCCCAGCGCCGCTTGGGCGGCGCCGATCAGGGCGCCGATCAGCAGCGCCAGCGCTGACAAGCCCTGGATCAAGAACCCCGGCCCCCTCGCCTGCGCCGCGCGCGAATAGCCGATCATGTAGAGCACGCGGCCGACAATCCAGGCGCCGCCGAGCGCCGCGGCGATTGCATCGCCCCAATAGGCGGCGAACAGCCAAAGCGAGGGCAGAAAGATCGGCAGCCATTCCAATGTGTTCATCTGCACGCGAAAGTGCCGTTCGAAGTCCGGATCGCCGGTTGTCGCCGGCGCGGCTATTTTGTACTTCGCGCGCGCGCGCGCCACGCGGATGCTGGTTGTAAAATAGACAATAAGCGCAAGCAGCGTCGCCAGCGCGGTGAGCGTGAATTGATCCATGTGTTTTTCCTTGGTCTCTTGCTGATGTTCCACTCATCCCCGGATGAATGCGCAGCATTCAGTCCGGGGCTTCGCTTCGCGAACCCGGGGATAGGTGGTGGGTGATTTTGTCGCGGCGCGACGCCGCCTCACGCGCCGCCGCGCAGGCGGCGGATCACGTCGTCGAGCTGCTCGAGCTCTTATAAGTGATGCGCAGCTCCCCTGCCCCGCCCTTCTCGGCGATCGAAACATCGAGGCCGAGCGCGTTGGCCAGGCTTTGCTCCAGCGCGCGGGTGTCGGCGCTCTTGGTTTCCGCCTGCGGCATGGTCACGCGCGGGCCGTGCTTTTCGTCCTTGGCCTGCTGCGCCAGGCGCTCGATCTCGCGCACGTTCAGCCCTTCGCTGATCACGCGCTGCGCCAGCATGCGCGGATCGGGCGCGGTGAGGATGGCGCGCGCATGGCCGGAGCTGAGCCGCCCGTCGCGCACCATTTCCTGCAAATCCTCCGGCAACGCCAGCAAGCGCAGCATGTTGGCGATGTGCGGACGCGATTTGCCGACCGCGTCGGCGATGTCTTGTTGCGTGCGCCCGAAGCGATCGATCAGCGCCTGGAAGCCTTGCGCCTCTTCGATCGGATTGAGATCGGTGCGCTGCACGTTTTCGACGATGGCGATTTCGAGCACTTCGACTTCGTTGAGCTCGCGCACCACGGCTGGAATCGCATGCAGGCCGGCGCGCTGCGCCGCGCGCCAACGGCGTTCGCCGGCGACGATCTCGTATTTGCCGCCGGCAATCGGCCGCACCAGGATCGGCTGCAGCACGCCGTGCGCGCGGATCGAGTTGGCGAGCTCGTTCAGTTCGCCTTCGTCGAAATGCTTGCGCGGCTGGCTGTGGATTGCGCTGACCAGATCGATCGGCAAGCCGCGCGGGCCGCATCGGCGCCGGCGCTCACTGGCGCTGGCGGGGCGCGGCGCGATCGGCGTTGGCGCCGCGGCGGATTGCTGATCGGCAGCTCGAACACATTGCGCGGCGGCTCGATCGGCGGCTGGCGGCGGCGCAGGTCGGCGGGCGTTGGCCAGGCTGGCGCGGCGGCGGGCGCGGCCGTCTTCACCGGCTCGCCCAGCAGCGCCGAGAGGCCGCGCCCCAGCCCCCGTGGTCTCGCAAAATCATTCATGCCGCTAGCTCCGCTCCGACCTGATTCGGTCATGCGTTAAACTTTGCTAGGCAATTCTTACCGATCGGTAAAAATTTCCCTCTTACGCCGCCATCAAAGCCCGTTCGCGCTCGATCAATTCCTTGCGCCAGCTGGATGTAGGCTTTCGAGCCCGGCGCGTTCTGGTCGTAGATGATCGCCGGCAGCCCGTGCGAAGGCGCCTCGCTGACCCGCACGTTGCGCGGGATGACCGTCTCGTAGACCTTGTCCGGGAAGTGCGTGCGCACTTCCTCGGCCACCTGGTCGGACAGCGTCGTGCGCCTGTCGTACATGGTCAGCACGACGCCCTGGATTTCCAGCGCCGGATTGAGATTCTCCTTCACCGCCTTGATCGTCGCCACCAATTGGGCCAGGCCTTCCAGCGCGAAAAACTCGGTCTGCAGCGGCACCAGCACCGCGTCGGCGGCGGTGAGCGCGTTCACCGTCAGGACGTTCAGCGACGGCGGGCAATCGATCAGCATGTAATCGATGCCCAGTTCGCTTTCGGCGCGAAATTGGGTCAGCGCATCGCGCAAACGAAATTGCGCGCGCGCCGCCCGACATCAATTCGGTCTCGACGCCGGAGAGGTTGGCGTCGCCCGGGATGATGTACAGGTTGGGCACTTTGGTCGGCAACGATCGCCTTGGCCAAAGGCTGCGCGCCGACCAGCACGTCATAGGAAGTGATCGCCGCGGTCGTCGGGATGGATGTCGATGCCGGTCGAGGCGTTGCCCTGCGGGTCGGTGTCGAAGATCAGCACGCTCTTGCCGGTCGCCGCCAGCGCGGTGCCGAGATTGATGGCGGTGGTGGTCTTGCCCACCCCGCCCTTCTGGTTGGCGATCGCCAATGCACGCATGTCCCGCAACTCCATTTGCGGAGCCGGAGCGTCAGGCGGCCTTGCGGATGCGAACAATGCGGCCGCGCGGATCGCTCAGGCTCTCCAGCACATCTGCCCGGTAGTCCCCACGCTTCAGAGCGTCGTTCGCGGCGGCCAGCTCGGCGTCGAAATCCGCGCCTTTATGGAAGAGCCCTTGCGCGCCGCGATCGAGAATCGGCTTCGCATAGGCGATGAGTCGCGGCAAGGGCGCGAGCGCGCGGGCGGTGACCACGTCATAAGGCCCCTCCCCGGCCCCGAAATCCTCGATCCGGACATTGAACACCTCGCGCCGGCAGGCCGATCTCGCCGACCACCGCCTCGCAGGAAGCGCGCTTTTTTTCCTGTCGATTCCACGAGATGAACCGCAGGCGTCCGGCAGGTCGGCGATCAAGCAGGCGATCACGATGCCCGGGAAACCCGGCCCCCGAGCCCAGATCCACCCAGCGCCGCGCCTGCGGCGCCAGGCGAACCAGCTGTGCGCAATCGAGCGCATGGCGGCGACCAATAGAGCTCCAACTCCCTCGGTCCGACCAGATTCATCCGCTCGCGACCATTCCGCCAGCAGCCGGCGATGGGTTTCCAGGCGCTCGATCGTTTCGCGTGGAACGCCGGTGTCGCGCTGGAACTCGGGCGACCCGCTAGCGGGTCACGGACCCGCTCACGGGTGCGGTCAACCCACTCCGTCATTGCCGGGGCGATGGAGCGCGAACCCGGAACCGCAGGGCGCCAAGGGACATGCGCCACATCGATCCCCTGGGTTCCGGGTTCGACGCTTCGCGTCGCCGCGGAATGACGGAGTGCAGTTTCGAGCGTCTGATCCTCGAACGGCGCGCGGACGGATAACCGTATCGCGCATCGCTTCAGGCCCGCTTCTCTGTCGCGGCGCTTCACATGCGCCAGCAGCGCGGTCAGCGCGCCTGGCGTTACGCCTTCGATGCGCGAAGCCTGGCCGAGCGTCACCGGCCGCGCGCGCGCGAGCTTCTCGCGCACTTCGTTCGAAAGCCCGCCGACGCTGGCATAGTCGAGCGCCGGATCGAGCCGCAGATCCTCGTCGCGCTTGAACGCTTCGACGTCGAGCGCCTGGCGCTCGAGATAGCCGGCATACAGCGCATCGATTTCGATCTGCTCGCGCGCCTGCTGCGCGACAGCGCGTCGAGCTCCGGCCAGATCGCCGCGAGCTGCTCAAAGCGTGATCGACGGGTACGCCAGCAGCTGCAGCGCATCGCGGCGCACGCCGTCCTGGTTGACTTGCAGGCCGCGCGTTCGCGGCTTGCGCCGGCGTCAGCGACAGCGATCGCGCCAGCGCGCGCGCCTGCCTCGATTTCCCGCATCTTGTCGCGTGAATACGCGCGCCCGCTCCGCGCCGACGCAGCCCAGCGCGATGCCCATCGGCGTCAGCCGCTGATCGGCGTTGTCGGCGCGCAGCGACAGCCGATACTCGGCGCGCGAGGTGAACATGCGATAGGGCTCGGTGACGCCGCGCGTGACCAGATCGTCGATCATCACGCCGATATAGCCTTCGGCGCGGTTGATCTCGAACGGCGCCGCTCCGCTCGCCGCGCGCGCCGCGTTGAGGCCCGCGATCAAGCCTTGCGCGGCGGCTTCTTCGTAGCCGGTGGTGCCGTTGATCTGGCCGGCGAGATAAAGCCCGGCGATGCGCTTGGTCTCCAGCGTCGGCATCAGTTCGCGCGGATCGACATAATCGTATTCGATCGCATAGGCGTGGCGTTTGATGCGCACGTTCTCCAGGCCGGCGATGGTGCGGATGAAGCGCTCTTGCACATCTTCCGGCAGCGAGGTGCTGAAATGCCGTTCGGATAGACCGTGTCGTCGTCCGAGCCCTTCGGGTTCGAGGAAAATCTGGTGCGCGCTCTTGTCGGCGAAGCGCACCACCTTGTCCTCGATCGACGGGCAATAGCGCGGCCCCCTGCCCGCTGATCGCGCCGGAATACACCGCCGATTTGCGACAGCGATTCTTCGATGATGCGATGGGTTTCCGCGTTGGTGTGGGTGACGCCGCACGGCGACTTGCCGGTTGGCGATGCGATCGGTCAGGAACGAAAACGGCGACGGCTCTTCGTCGCCGTGCTGCAATTCCAGCGCGGCCCAATCGATGGTGTTGGAATCGAGCCGCGCCGGCGTGCCGGTCTTCAGCCGGCCCATGGCGAAGCCCGCGCCGTAAAGCCGATCCGACAGCCCAATCGCCGGCGCCTCGCCGTGGCGACCCGCCGGCGATGCGCTTGTCGCCGATATGGATCACGCCCTTGAGGAAGGTGCCGGTGGTGAGCACGACGCGGGGGGCGTGGAACTCGCGGCCGTCGGCGCAACGCCGACGCCCAGCACCCCCGCTTCCCGGGGACGCGCGCGAAGCGCGATCCGGGACCCAGCGGCGGCGCAACGGCTCGTCACCCCCTGGCTCTCCGCGTTCGCGCACCCCGGCGCCCGCAAGCGAGGGACGGTAAGATCAGGTCTTCCACCGCCGCCGCCACAATCGTCAGCCCCGCCTGCTCCGCCAGCGCCGCCTGCATGGCCTGGCGGTAGAGCTTGCGGTCCGACTGCGCCCGGGCCCGCGCACGGCGGGGCCCTTGGAGCGGTTGAGCAGGCGGAACTGGATGCCGGCGGCGTCCGCGACCCGGCCCATCACCCCGTCCAGCGCATCGATCTCCCGGACCAGGTGCCCCTTGCCCAGCCCGCCAATGGCCGGGTTGCAGCTCATCTCGCCGATGGTCTCGAGCTTGTGGGTCAGCAGCAGCGTGCGCGCGCCCAGCCGCGCGGACGCCGCCGCGGCCTCGCAGCCGGCGTGGCCGCCGCCGATGACGATGACGTCGTATGCGTTGGGATCGCTCATGAGGGCGCGGTTCATAGCCGCAAATACGCGCGCCGGGCGCGAGCCATCCGTTGCGCTCCCGGTTCCACGTGGAACCGGGTGAGCCACGTAAAAGGCGCTTCACCTGTTTCGTGTGGAACCGGCGAAAAAGCGTTGCGATTACTTGCCGATACAGAAGCTGGAGAAAATCTCGTCGAGCAGATCCTCGACATCGATCCGGCCGGTCAGCCGGCCGAGCGCAGCCGCCGCCAGCGCGCACGTCTTCCGCCGCCAGTTCCGGGCTGTTCCGCAAGCGCCGGAACCGCCCGCATGGAGCGCCGCCCGCGCCTCCTCCACCAGCCGCCGATGCCGCGCCCGCGTCAGCGCCGGCGCTTCCTCGCGGCCAAGCGCGTCGGCGACGCGGGCCGCCAGGAGCCGCCTCCAGCTCGGCAAGCCCACACCCGGACTTGGCGCTGATATCCGGAACCGCCCGGCGTCCCGCCGGCAGCTTCGGCGCTGGCCGGCGTGGGACGCCGGCGGTCCATAGAGGTCGACCTTGGAGCGGACCAGAATGTCGCTCGGGCCAGAGCGCCAAGCGAACCGACGATCGGAACCTCCGCCCGCCGCCTCCACCACCCCAATCCGCAAATCCGCCTCCTCGGCCCGCTCCAGCGCCCGGCGCACGCCTTCGGCCTCGATCGCGTCGGCGGCCTCGCGCAGCCCGGCGGTGTCGGCGATCCAGACCGGGAAGCCGCCCAGCACCAGCCGCACCTCGACCACGTCGCGGGTGGTGCCCGGGAAGCTCGGAGACGATCGCCGCCTCGCGCCGCGCCAGCGCGTTCAGCAGGCTCGACTTGCCGGCATTGGGCGGGCCGATAATGGCGATGCGATAGCCGTCGCGGACCCGCTCGCCGCGATGGGCGTCGTCCAGGTGCGCGCCCATATCGGCGGCCAGCGCCGCCAGGATCGGCCCGGCCCGCCGCGCCAGCGCGCCCGGCAAGTCCTCGTCGGGAAAATCGATCTCGGCTTCGATCAGCGCCGCCGCTTCGATCAGCCGGGCGCGCCAGCGCTCATAGAGCGCGCTGAGCGCGCCCTTGGCCTGGCGCAGCGCCTGGCGGCGCTGGCCCTCGGTCTCGGCGTCCACCAGATCGGCCAGGCCCTCGGCTTCGGCCAGGTCGAGCTTGCCGTTCTCGAAGGCGCGGCGGGTGAACTCGCCCGGCTCGGCGGGCGCGCACGCCGTCGGCTGTGCAAGGCAAGCCTCGATCATCGCGGCGATCACCGCCGGCCCGCCATGGACGTGCAGTTCGGCCACATCCTCGCCGGTGAAGCTCGCCGGACCCGGGAAACCAAAGCGCCAGGCCGTCGATCGAGCTCATCGCCCGCTGGCCGAGATCGCGAAAGCGCGCCAGCGTCGCCCGGCGCGGCGGCGGCAAACCGCGCCCGGTCAGCGCTTGCAGCACCGCGCCCGCCTGCGGCCCGGACAAGCCGGATCACGGCCACGCCGGCGCGGCCCGCGCCGGACGCCAAGGCGACGATCGTGCCCGGTTTCATGTGAAAATTTCTAAGCGCTGATTAGGGCTTTAGCGCGCGCACCCGCCGCCTGGTCATCAGCTTCACGAAGGCGTCTTGCGCCTGCGTGCCGACGCTCATCCAGGAACTCATCATCGTCTCCGGGCTCATCAGCGCCATGTTGGCCTCCATGCGCTTGCCCATCTCCGCCGACCAGCTGCTCGTTGATCGGGGTGACATCCGGCAGGCCCATGAAGCGGCGCGCTTCCTCCGGGCTGCATTCGACATTGACGGTGAACTTCATGGCTCGAATTCCTTCGCGCATTGTTCGCGTCAGGCGTCTATAACGCGCCCGGCTCCGACGAAACAGAAGGAGGCAAGCCATGGGCGAATGGGTGCAGGTGCAGGGGCCGGACGGCGCCTTCAGGGCCTATGTGGCGCGGCCGGCATCGGCCGCCAAGAGCGGCCGTGGTGGCGATCCAGGAGATCTTCGGCGTCAACGCGGTGATGCGCGGAAGGCCGATTGGCTGGCGCGCGAGGGCTTTCTGGCCATCGCGCCGGACCTGTTCTGGCGCCTTGAGCAAGGACATCGACATCACCGACCAGAGCGAAGCCGAATGGGCGCAGGCGTTCGATTACTTCAAGCGCTTCGATGTCGATGCCGGCGTGCGCGACATCCAGGCGACGATCACGCATGCGCGCGCGCATGGGCTGCGCGCAAGGTCGGCGCGGTCGGCTATTGCCTGGGCGGGCTGCTCGCCTATCTCACCGCCACGCGCACCGATGCGACGCCAGCGTCGGCTATTACGGCGTCAACATCCCGAGCTTCGTCGGCGAGGCCGCCAACATCAAGAAGCCGCTGATGCTGCACATCGCCGGCAAGGACGGCTTCGTCGACGCAGGCCGCGCAAGACGCGATGCACGCCGGCCTCGGCGGCAATGCCAAGGTCACGCTGCACACCTATGCCGAACAGGATCACGCCTTCACCCGCGAAGGCGGCAAGCATTATGACGCGGCGGCGGCGAAGCTGCGCCGACGGGCGCACCATCGCGTTCTTCAAGGCGCACCTGGCATGAGGCGCTGCTCTCGCTATTCGTTTGGCGGCGCTGTCGCGCTGCGCTGCGCATCCGCGATGCGCAGCCGAGCCGGCTCGACGACGCTCTGCGGCTGCCTGTAGGCACCAGGCCTCTGTCGCACATGCGCTGGCGCCGCACGACATCTGCCGCGTTCTTCGATTGCCTGCGCGAGAGCGGACAAACCGTCGTCGCCGCGCATCGCGGCGGGCCGGAGCCTGGCTTTGCCGAGAACGCGATCCCCACGTTCGAGAACACGCTCACGCAGGCGCCCGCGCTGCTGGAGATCGACATCCGCGAAACCAGCGACGGCGCGCTGGTGCTGATGCACGACGACACGCTGGAGCGCACGACGACGGGCGCGGGCGCCGTGCGCGAGGCGACGCTGGCGGAACTGCAGGCGCTGTCGCTTGAAGACGAAACCGGCGACGTGCTCGATGCGCACGCCGCCGACATTGCGCGAGGCGCTGGATTGGGCCGACGGGCAAGACCATCCTCGAACTCGATGTGAAGCGCGGCGTTTCCTACGAGGATGTGATCGCCGAAGTGCGCGCGGCCGAACGCGGCGAACCGCGTGATCTTCATCACCTACAGCGTCGACGCCGCCATCCGCGTGCATCGCCTGGCGCCGGAGCTGATGATCTCGGTCAATCGATCGCACAGCGAAAGCGACCTCGATGAGCTGGCGCGCGCGCGGCGTCGATCTCACGCGCATGCTGGCGTGGACCGGCACGAACGAGCCGAACGCCGCGCTCAACGTGGCGCTTGCCGCGCGCGGCGTTGAGGCGATGTTCGGCACGCTCGGCGGGCGCGAGTCGTGGGACGAACGCTTCGCGCGAAGCGGGCGACGAGCAATACGCCGCGTTCGCCGAAACCGGCCTGGCGCTGATCGCGACTGACCGCGCCTGCGAGCGGCGGCGCGCGATCTCGATGCGCACGACGGCGTGGATGGGCATGGCGGCGATGCAATGCGTGGGCGCGCGATGACGCTGACCCGCCCCGGACCGCCGGCTTCTAGCCGGCATAGTACGGTTCCATCATGCGGTCTGTTGTGGTTCTGGCGGTCGCATGCCGGCTGGAAGCCGACGACCGGGGACGGCGCATGAAGGCCATCCGCATCGAATAGCACGGCGGGCCCGAGGTGATGGGCCTCGTCGATATGGAGCGCCCACGCCGGGCCCGCATGAAATCCGCGTGCGCCACGCAGGCCATCGGCGTGAATTTCATCGACACCTATCATCGCGGCGGCTTGTACAAAATCCCGTTGCCGAGCGGGCTGGGGCTGGAGGCGGCCGGCATTGTCGATGCGATCGGCGAAGGCGTCACGCGCTTCGCGCTTGGCGATCGCGTCGCTTATTGCACCGGGCCGATCGGCGCTTATGCCGAAGCGCATGTGGTGCGCGAAGCGCGCGCGGTGAAATTGCCGGATGCGATCGCGTTCGACATCGCCGCGGCGTCGCTGCTGAAGGGCATGACCGCGCGTTATCTTCTGCGCAAGACGTTTCGCGTGGAACCGGGCCATTGGCTGCTTGATCCACGCGGCCGCCGGCGGCGTCGGGCAGATTCTTGTACAATGGGCCAAGCATCTCGGCGCGCACGTGATCGCCTGCGTCGGCAGCGAAGCCAAGGCCGAGATCGCGCGTGCGCTCGGCGCCGATCATGTGCTGGTGCTTGGCGGCGAGAATTTCGCGCCGCGCGTGCGCGCGATCGTCGAGAGAGGGCGTGCACGTCGTTTATGACGGCATCGGCAAGGACACTTGGGCCGGCTCGCTCGACAGCCTGCGCCCGCTTGGCATGATGGTGAGCTTCGGCAATGCCTCGGGCCCGCCGCCGGACATCAATCCGCTTGCTGCTGTCGCAGAAAGGCTCGCTCTTCCTCACGCGGCCGACGCTGTGGTCACTACACCGCGACGACCGAGCAGCTCGACGAAACCGCGGCGGATTTGTTCGCTGTGCTGGAGCGAGGCGCGGTGAAGATCGCGCCGCCGACGCGCTATGCGCTCGCCGACGCCGCGCAAGCGCATAGCGATCTGGAAGCGCGCAAGACTACCGGGAGCTTGGTGCTTGTGCCCTAACCGAATTCTACTCGGCGAATGTCGGCGGCTCTTTCGGCGGCGGGCCCTGCAGCACATGGATGAGCACGAGGATGCCAATAGCGCCAAAGCCAAGCGCGATAATGGTGAGGACTTCGGCTGATGGCATTATCTGTCCTCCAGGCTCCACAAGATTGCCCTCACTACAATATGCGCCGCCACACCTGTAACAACAAGCCACGCCCTGTCTGACGGGCTCAAACTGCCGCCCAGAGCGGGATTGATTAGCGGCCCCACCAGTCCAGTCGCGATCATGGTAATGGCGAACGCGTTGGTAAGCGATGCCAGCGCTTTCTTATGTTCGTTGCGCGCTTCGCGCGTCGGCGGGCGGCGCCAGAAACGGTCGAGGAAAGGGCCCCAGCACATCGAGCCTGTCCGCTTACGTATTCATGCTCTGGAAGAAATCCTCGTTGTTCTTCGAGCCCTTGAGCTTGTCCAAGAGGAACTCGATCGCATCTTGCGTGCCCATCGGCGAGAGGATGCGGCGCAGCACGTACATCTTCTGCAGGTGCTCTTTCGGCGTGATCAGCTCGTCCTTGCGCGTGCCGGACTTGAGCACATCGATGGCCGGGAAGATGCGGCGGTCGGCGACCTTGCGGTCGAGTTGAAGCTCGCTATTGCCGGTGCCTTTGAATTCTTCAAAAATCACTTCGTCCATGCGCGAGCCGGTGTCGATCAGCGCCGTGGCGATAATGGTGAGGCTGCCGCCTTCCTCGAGGTTGCGCGCCGCGCCGAAGAAGCGCTTGGGGCGCTGCAGCGCGTTGGCGTCGACGCCGCCGGTGAGCACCTTGCCGGAAGAGGGCACCACTGTGTTGTAGGCGCGGCCTAGACGCGTCACTGAATCCAGCAGGATCACCACATCCTTGCCATGCTCGGCCAGGCGCTTGGCCTTTTCGATCACCATCTCGGCCACCGCGACGTGGCGCGTCGCCGGCTCATCGAAGGTGGAGGACACCACTTCGCCGCGCACCGAGCGCTGCATGTCGGTGACTTCCTCGGGACGCTCGTCGATCAGCAGCACGATCAGGAATACTTCCGGGTGGTTGGCGGCGATGGCCTTGGCGATGTTCTGCAGGATCACGGTCTTGCCGGTGCGCGGCTGGGCGACGATCAGCGCGCGCTGGCCCTTGCCGATCGGGGCGACGATGTCGATGACGCGGCCGGTGCTGGTCCTTCAGCGTCGGGATCTTCGATTTCCATCTTCAGCCGCTCGGTTGGATAGAGCGGGGTCAGATTGTCGAAATGCACTTTGTGGCGAACCCGGTCTGGATCCTCGAAATTGATGGCGTTGACTTTCACCAGCGCGAAATAGCGTTCGCCATCCTTGGGCGCGCGAATCTGGCCTTCGACTGTGTCTCCGGTGCGCAGGCCGAATTTGCGGATCTGCTGCGGCGACACGTAAATGTCGTCGGGGCCCGGCAAGTAATTCGATTGCGGCGAGCGCAGGAAAGCAAAGCCGTCGGAGAGGATTTCCACAACGCCGGCGCCGCCGATCTCAACGCCGCGCTCGGCCACTTGCTTCAGGATCGCAAACAGCATGTCCTGGGTGCGCAGCGTGTTGGCGCCCTCGATCTCGAGCGATTCCGCCAGCGCCAGGATTTCCGCGGCGGGCTTGCGCTTCAGCTCTTGCAGCGTCAGCGAGGTTAGGCCTTCAAGTGCTTGTTCTTCAGTCATGAATTTCTCGGGTAATGAATGTGATGACGGGCCCGAGGCGCCGCGCGGCGAGGGCGTCAGTCTATGGCAAGGGAGTCCGGCGGAGAGGAGGGTGCGCCGCCGGGCGCATGCAACCGTTGGATCCGGCGCGACCGCATGGACACCACAACGCGCTTGCGGCGTCAAGTCTATGCTAACGGCGCCACACTTCGACAATCCTAGAATAACAAACCCTCGTCATTCCGGGATCGCGGAGCGATACCCGGAACCCAGGGGATCGTGGGGCGCCGTGCTTGAGGCCTCTGGGTTCCGGGTTCACGCTCCGCGTGCCCCGGAATGACGGATATTTTAATGGCGGATATATTTCTGTAAGCCGCAATTCCTGGGTTGCTCGGGACTTCAAGGCTCGAGCGTCGCCAGCAGCACAGCGGCGATCGCCACCAGGAACGGAATTTCGCTCATCAACCGCCAGAACTTATCTGAATGTTGGCGCTGCCCGGCGGCGAGCTTGCGACCGGAGGCAACCAGAAAACCGTGATAGCCCGCCAACCCCAGCACCAGCGCCAGCTTGCCCCAGAACCAATGCGGCGTACCGCCCAGGATCTCCAGCAAAGGCCGGTCCCAATCGCCGGTGATGTACGTGGCGAACAGGAAAATGCCGAGCGCCCAGGTCAGGATCAGGCTGGGCGCCAGGATGATGGTTCGCAATCCCGCCGCGGCTTTCAGCATCGCCGCTTCCATTTCGCCGCCGGGCTGCGACGCGGTGATGTACGCGTAGAAGCGCGGTAGCATCAGCAGGCCCGCCACCCAGGCGATGACAGCAATGATATGCAGGCCGCGCGCCAGATCATAACCAATTACGTGGTCCATTATCGCGCGCTCCCGTGCGGACACATGCCATACGCCGCCGGGCAAAGCCGGCCTTGATCCTCAGAGCACAATCCGCCCGGCGCCGCCAGGGCGCGCATCGCCAAGTCCGCCAGCGCATCAATGAAACTCGGCCCGGTTCCCAGCGCCGGCGCGCGCAAATAATATGGCAGGCCGAGCCGCGCCGCGAGTTGCGCGTACTCAATGTCAAGCTCGACCAGGGTTTCGACATGCTCGGAAACGAAGGCGATCGGCGCGACCAATACGCCGGCTTTGTCGGCCCCGGCGCGGCGAATTTCTTCCTCGGTAGAGGGCCCCAGCCATCGCATCGGTCCGACCCGCGATTGATAACAGATTCTGCTTCCCCAATCGCCCGGCAGCAAAGCGCGCACGGCGGCGGCGCTGCGCTCGACTTGCCATTGATAGGGATCGCCGCGCTCGATCACGCTCAGCGGCAGGCCATGGGCGGAAAACAGCACGCGCGGTTTCGGCGGCGAGCCGCGCTCGCGCCAAAGCTTGAGGATCGCGTCCGCATGCGCCTGCGCGAATTTTCGCCCCTCGGGGTAACAGCAGATCGTGGAGCAGGGGATGGCGGAGGCGCGCTTCCAGGCGGCAAGCGAAGAGCCGGTCGTGGTCGATGAAAATTGCGGATAGAGCGGCAACAGGATCGCATCGGTCGCGCCCCAATCCTCGGCCGCGCGCGCCGCGTCTTTCACAAACGGGCGCCAATAGCGCATCGCCGGAAAGCATTTGAAGGTGACGTTGTTCACGCGCGCCGCTATCGCCGCTTCCAGCGCCGCGGCTTGTTTAAGCGTCTCCGGCAAGAGCGGCGAGGCACCGCCCATATGCGCGTAATTGGCGCGCGCTGTCTTGCCGCGCAGACGCGCGATCAATTGCGCCAGCAAAAACCGCAATGGCTGCGGCGCAGCTATGATGGCTTTGTCATTGAACAAATTGAACAGGAAAGGCTGCACCGCGCCAAGCGAATCCGGCCCGCCGAGATTGAACAGAATGATGGCCACGCGGCGCGAGGTCATGATGCGAACGCCGTCTCGGGCATTGCGCGGCGATTCCTCTAGCGGTTGCGCGCTCAATGCCTTGCACCTGATGGCTTAATGTCGACCTGCCGGCTCGCCGCGCTTCGGTGCGCACGACACTGCAATTCTGGTGGCAATTTCGGTGCGCCCATCGTCAAGCGGGCGGTTTTTGACCGATACCAGCTCCCCGGGCTTGAACTCCCACACCTCATCTTCTGGCGCCGGTTCGGGAGCAAGTTCGTAGACGCCATTCGAGCGCCCCGGCCGCCAGACGTCCACGCCTTCTTCCAGAAGCCGAGCGTGCACAATCTCAGTAAACGAATCCGTCGCCGCCGACATGGATAACCTCGCCTGTGCCGTCGTCTATCGTCACCGAACGGCCTGTCACGGGGTTAACATAGCGCGTCGCCGAACCCCCTGTCTCCAAATTCTTCGCGGAAAATTGCGCGCCCGATGCAATGGCCTCATCGATTTGCGCTCTGGAGCAGCCCCGTCGCACCATTTGTGTGTGTAGCTTGTCCGGATCCTTCGGCGCTCAGACGCCTCTTACCAGCGCGACCATTTGGGTCACATTTTCCGGATTGGCCTCGGGCGTGATGCCGTGGCCGAGGTTGAAAATATGCGGTGTTCCGGCAAAGCTCTGGATGGTCTGGCGCACGCCTTGCTCCAGCGCCGCGCCCCCAGCGACCAGCAATTGCGGATCGAGATTGCCCTGCAGCGGCATTTCGGCGGGCGCGTTCTCGCGTGCAAATGCGGCGGGCGTTTGCGTATCGACGCCGAGCGCGCTGATCCCGGTTTCGCGCGCATAGCGCCCCAGTAAAGCGCCGGCGCCGCGCGGAAAGCCAATCACCGGCGCGCTGACGCCAAGCTCGCGCAGCCGTTCGAGAAGGGCCTTGGTTGGCTTTAGGATTACCCGTTCGAACAAGGATTCCGGCAAGCCCTCCGCCCAGCTTTCGAATACCTGGAGGCAATCGGCGCCGGCGGCGACTTGTTTGGCCAGGTGTTGCGCGCTCATTTCCACTAGCACAGCCAGCAAGGCATCGACATCGCCGGGCCGTTCGTACGCAGCGCGGCGGCAGCGATCCTTGTCGCCGCCTTCGCCCTGCAACATGTAGGTCGCCACCGTCCAGGGCCCGCCGCAAAAGCCGATCAAGGCCACGTCCTTGGCTAGTCCGCGCTTGATCCGCTCCACCGCCTCATAGACCGGCGACAAGCGCTGCAACGCGCGCTCCGGATCGTCGAAGCGCCACTCGCTTTCCTCAATCAGCGGCCGTAGCCGCGGACCCTCGCCCTCGACGAAGGACACAGCTCGCCCTAGCGCGTCGGGAATCACCAATATGTCCGAGAACAGGATCGCCGCATCGAGCGGGAAGCGTCGCAGCGGCTGCATCACCGCCTCGGTCGCCAGGGCAGGGGAATAGCAGAACTCAAGGAAGTTTTTCGCCCGCAAGCGCAAGTCGCGGTATTCCGGAAGGTAGCGTCCCGCTTGCCGCATAATCCAAATCGGCGGGCGGGCTGCTTTCTCTCCCTTCAAGATGTGCAATAGCAAAGGCACGGAAGTGGGAAGGACCATAACGCTCTTCTTAATCTAATTTATGAATCGAGGTTAATTGGACTCGTTGTTGTAGCGATATCGAAACTGGGACAATTTCCATACTCACCTTTTATCCCGAAGTTTGTTCGCCAGGAGAACCAGCCAAAGTTTCTTCGGGGGGAGGGGTTTATACCTCGGAAGCGGCTGGCTTGATTCCATTTTGGGGTCGATCGGCCTTTGTGGATAGCGCTGGAGGGAATCACGGATCGGCGATGGTCATTGCGCCAATGGGCGCCGATTTTCCGATGCGGCCGAGAATTGCCGTCGACTAACCAACAGCTTGTTCACAAGCTCCGCTGGGCCGATATGGATGAAATGCGCGAACGCTTAGGCACCTATTTCAACGTCCACCTGGTCTCCGATTCCACCGGGGAGACCCTGGCTGGGGTCATGCGGGCGACCTGCGCCCAGTTCGATAACATCCTGCCGGTCGAGCATTCCTACTTTCTTGTGCGCTCGACCCGCCAACTTGAGCGCGTCGTCCGCGAGATCGAATCGGCCCCAGGATTGGTTATGTTCACGCTTTCCAACCTGGAGCATCGCGGCATGCTGGAGGCCCATTGCCAGGAAAAGCGAATTCCGTGCGTCGCCGTGCTTGACCCGGTGCTCGACACCATGTCGCGCTATCTGGGCCAGGAACTGAACCACAGAGTAGGGGCCTCGCGCCGGCTCAACGCCGAATATTTCAAGCGCATCGATGCGCTTGATTTCGCCATGTACCATGACGATGGCCAGCAGCAGATTGAATTGTCCGACGCCGACGTTGTGCTTGTCGGCGTGAGCCGAACCTCGAAAACCCCGACCAGCGTTTACCTCGCGCATCGCGGCGTGAAGGCGGCGAATGTGCCAATGGTGCCGGGGGCGACGCTGCCGCCGGAATTGTTCGCCGAGAACCGACCCCTGGTTGTCGGCCTGTTGATCTCCGCCGATCGGCTGATCCACATACGCCGCAACCGGCTGATGGCGATGAAGGAAACCCGCGCCGGCGATTATACCGATGAGGACGCGGTGCGCCGCGAAGTGATGGACGCGCAGAAATTGTTCGAGCGCGAGGGCTGGCCAACCATCGACGTTTCACGCCGTTCGATCGAGGAGACCGCGGCGGCGGTGCTTAATCTGTTGGTGGAGCACCGCGGCGCATGAGCCTGATCCTCGCTTCCGCCAGCGCGGTCCGCCAGCGTCTGCTGCATGCGGCGGGGCTTGCATTCGAAGTGGAAATCCCACGCGTCGATGAGGAAAGCGCCAAGCAAAGCTTGCGCGCGGATGGGCTCAAGCCGCGCGACCAGGCCGATGCGCTGGCTGAGTTGAAGGCGCTTTCGGTTTCCCGGCGACGTCCGGGCCTCGTCATCGGCGCCGATCAGATGCTGGCGATTGAAGGCGAAACCCTCGACAAGCCGAAGGATCGCGAAGAGGCGCGCGCGCATTTGCGGCGCCTTAGCGGGCGCGGCCATGAGTTGATCACCGCCGCCTGCGTGGCGCGCGATGGCGCATTGATCTGGCGGCACATTGAAACCCCGCGCCTGCGTATGCGGGTTTTGTCCGAGGAATTCATCGCCAATTATCTGGAGCGCGCGGGGGAGGGCGCGCTCGCCTCGGTGGGCGCCTATCAGCTCGAAGGCTTGGGCGCGCAATTGTTTGAGCGCGTGGACGGCGATTATTTTTCCGTGCTCGGCTTGCCGCTGCTGCCGCTTTTGGCGTTCTTGCGCGAACACAAGATCGCGCCGACATGAACATAACCTCGTCCACGCAAGTCTACGCGATCATTGGCGATCCCGTGCGCCAATCGCTTTCGCCCTTAATGCACAATGCCTGGTTCGCCGACCATGGGCTGGATGCGGTTTATGTGGCGCTATCGCTGCAAAGCGCCAGCGCGGCAGCTGCGATCCGGGCCTTGCGGCAGTACGGCTTCAAGGGACTCAACGTCACTATGCCGCACAAGGAAGCGGCCGCACGCGCGGCTGAGCGTAGCGAGGGCGCGGTTGCGAACGTACTGCGCTGGGAGGCCGATGGCTCGCTCTCGGCGTTCAACACCGACGGCATTGGCTTCTTGGATGCGCTCGACGAGCGGGCCCCGGATTGGCGCGGGCGGCTTGGCCGGGTGTTGATCCTTGGCGCGGGCGGCGCGGCTTTGGCGATCGGCCAGGCGTTCTCGCCGCATGTCGGCGTCATCCATTTCGCTAACCGTAGCTTCGACCGCGCCGAGGCGGCGGCCGCGAGCATGGCCAATGGCCGCGCCCTGCGCTGGGACGATCTCGAGCGCGGCTTCGGCGCGGCAGATCTTATCGTGCAGGCGACCAAGCTCGGCATGGAGGGCGAGCCCAGCCCCCCTTGGCCGGTCGCCAATTGCCGCGCTACGGCTATTGTCGCCGACACCGTCTATCAGCCGCTTGAAACAGATCTGCTGCGCGCGGCGCGCGGGCGCGGTTTGGCGGCAATGGATGGCCTCGGCATGCTCATCCACCAAGGCGCGCGCGCGTTCGAACTTTGGTTCGGGATCAAGCCTGACACCGCCAAGGCCCGCGCGCGTTTGCTGGCCGCGCTGAACCCATGATGGTCATTGGCCTCACCGGCTCGATCGGCATGGGCAAGACCACGGTCGCGAACATGTTCGCGGAGGAGGGGGCGCCGGCGTTTGATTCCGATGCAGCCGTGCATGCGCTTTATGCGCCCGGCGGAGCGGCGGTCGCGCCCGTGGAGGCGGCGTTTCCCGGCGTGACCCGCGCCGGCGGCATCGACCGCGCCGCGCTCTCGGGCCGGGTGCTGGGCGACGCCGCGGCGATCGAGCGGCTTGAAGCGATTGTCCATCCCTTGGTCGGCCAGGCGCGAAACAAGTTCCTAACGGCGCAGCGCGCGGCGGGCGCTAGGTTTGTCGTGCTCGACGTTCCGTTGCTGCTGGAATCCGGCCCGCCGTACGGCATCGACGCCATTGTCGTGGTGTCAGCGCCGCCGCAGACGCAGCGCGCGCGCGTGTTGGCGCGGCCGGGCATGAGCGCGGAGAAGTTCGAGGCGCTGCTGTCGCGGCAAATGCCGGACGCGGAAAAGCGCGCGCGCGCTGATTTCGTGGTCGATACCGGCGGTGATCTGCAAGCTACCCGAGCTCAGGTCCGCGCCATACTGGACGCGCTTGGCGAACGCGGTTAGCGCCAGTACTCGGAATCGGAATTGTCTGATCCAATCACGCAATTCCGGGTTCCGGTACAAATGTAGGAGCCATGCGCGAAATTCTGTTTGACACCGAAACCACGGGCATTTTCCCCGACCATGCCGAACCGCGCCTGCGCGACCGCATTGTCGAGATCGGCTGCGTTGAAGTGATCAATCTCGAGCGCACCGGCCTTGAATTTCACGCCTACCTCAACCCTGAGCGCGCCGTTTCCGATGAGGTCGTGCGCGTGCATGGCCTCACCGGGGAATTCCTGAAGACGCACGCCAAGTTCAGCGCCGCCGCCGAAGCGTTCCTGGCCTTTGTCGGCGACGCGCCGCTAGTGGCGCACAATGCGGCATTCGACCAGGGTTTCATAAACGCCGAGCTGATCCGGTGCGGACGCGAGCCGCTGGGAGCTGCGCGTTTCGTCGATACGCTGGCGATCGCGCGCAAACGCTTTCCGGGCGCGTCGTGTTCGTTGGATGCGCTGGCCAGACGCTTCCAACTCGACCGCTATGGGTTTGATCTGGCCGCCCGCAAGGGTCCCGGCGGACACGGCGCCCTGGTGGACGCGCGCATCCTGGCCGAAGTGTATTTGCAACTGAAAGGCGGGCGCGAACAAACTCTGGCGTTCTTCGCGGCGGAAGCGTCCGCCGGCTATGGCGAGGCGCGCGCAGTTCGCTTGACGCCGCGACAGCAGCGGCCAGTCCCGTTGCCGCCGCTGCTCAGCGCAGAAGAGGCGCAAGCGCACGACGCTTTCGTCGCCGCGCTTGGCGAGCAAGCGCTGTGGCTCAAGCTAACGGGATAGATTGCTCTGCTTGGCGTGTTTGCCGGGCGCGCTGCTCGGATTGGTAGAGCGGCGCAAAATCGATTGGGCTGATCAGCAGGGGGGGATAGCCGCCGTCGCGGGTGACGTCAGCGATGATTTGCCGGCTGAACGGTAAAAGCAGCCGCGGGCACTCAACCCAGATCAATTCCTCGGTGCGCTCCGGCGATGAGTTGAGAATCTGGAACAAGCCCGAATAGACGAGGTTGACGCTGAACATCTTCATGTCGCCGCGCCTGGCCTGCACATCGATACGCAAATCGACCTCGAAGGCTTCGCCCTCTTCGCCGATGGGGCGCGACAGGACTTCAACCGCCATCTCAATTTTTGGTTGCCCGTCATGGACTTGACCGGCTGCGGCGCCCATGAAATTATGAAATGACAATTCCTTCACGTACTGGCTCAAGCCGCGAAGCGGCGGCGGGGGATCGGGCGAGCGGGGCTCGTTCTCGGGCTCGAATTGCGATTCCATTGCGCCAATCCATTTGCGGAAAGTGTGAGGGGGAGGGCGGTTAGCATGGGGTGAGGAAGCCGACAACGCAACTCCGCTGGCGGAATGGCTGCATCGGCCCTATCTTAACAGCGCGCACGCGCGCGCGAGGAGGTCCAGCTTTGGATCAGAGTACGCTTGAGATCGTGGTGTTGGCCTTTGTGGCGGCTTTTGTGCTCTACCGGCTCTATGCCACTTTGGGCCGGCGAACCGGCGCAGAGCGTCCGCCGCAGCCCGCGCCGGCGCAAGGCGAATTGCCGCGCGAACCTATTGGGTCCGCGCCCGGCCCGCAGAACGGCGCGGCGGGACCAGCCGAAGATAGCGTAATGGCGATCATCCGGGCCGATTCAAGTTTCGACATCGAACATTTTCTTGTAGGCGCCCGCGCGGCGTACGAATTGATCGTTGGCGCTTTCGCAAAAGGCGACCGCGACGCGCTGCGCGGCCTGCTGACGCCGCGGGTCTATGATTCGTATGTCGCGGCGATCGCGGCGCGCGAGGCGAAGGGCGCGACGGGCCCGGAACTTGTTCGTTTGCGCGGCGCCGAAATTACCGACGCCGCGCTTGAAGGCGATACCGCCCGCGTCACCGTCAAGTTCGAGGCTGAGCTCGCCGAGGGCGCCCACGGCGTTCGCGATGCGCGCGAGCGCTGGACCTTCGAGCGCAACGTACGCGCGTCCGATCCCAATTGGCTGCTGGCGCGCGTCGCGGCGGCGTAAGCTGGGCGTGAGCAAGAGCAGCCGCGAACTCACTGCCGATGAAAGAAAACTGTGGCGACGCGTCGCCACGGGCGTCAAGCCGCGCCGGCCCCTCGCATCGGCGCCTCCGCCGCCGGAAAAACCAGCCGCCAAGCCGGCGCCGAGATTATCGCCGACGCCAGCGCCGAACCCGTTTCCAAGCCGCAAAACCGCACCGCCAAGCGAGGTAGCCAATCGCGCCGGGGAAAAGCGCGTGCGGCGCGGCAAGCTTGAGTTCGGCGCGACTTTGGATCTGCATGGCCACACCCAAGATAGCGCGCCCAAGGCGCTGGCGCAATTCGTGCACGCGGCGCGGGCGCGCGGAGAAACCACGATCATTGTCGTCACCGGAATGGGGCGCGCCGGGGAGGGCGTGTTAAAGCGCCGCCTTCCCGAATGGCTGGCTGCCCCGCAGCTGCGCCCGTTTGTGTCCGGCATCGCCCAGGCGCACCGCAGCCATGGCGGCGCCGGCGCTTATTACGTGTTCCTGAAGCGCGCGCGTTGAAGGGTTTTTTAATCTGTCTCACCAAATCCTTCATCGTCCGGCGCCAAAGCCAGCCGCGCGGCTCTTGTACGAGAGCTGAACTCAAAGCAAAGCGCTGAAACACAACGCCATTCAGCCCATGCTAACCAATCCAAGCAATGGTCTTCGCGCGCGCCCGCGTATTGGAGAGACCATGCCTTCGCTCTTGAGCATCGCCCGCATGCGACTGCCCAGCGGCCTGGCGGCGCGCGCGGTGCTATTTACGGCGACGTTGGTTTCGCTCTCCGCGGGGCTGTCGGCGTGCGCCGTTGCTTTCGGGGTGCAGCGGCTCGGGTTGATGGCGTTTTTCGCCGCGCCGGCGATCCTCACCTTGGGGGCGGCTTGGCTCACGGCGCGGGTGGCGAGCCGGGCGCTCGCGCCGCTGGACGCGCTGACGCTCTATGCCAAGAACGTTGGCGAGCATGGCCGCCGCCCCGCGCCGATCGAAATTGAAGGCGATGACGAGATCGGGCGGCTCGGCGCGGCGATCAATACAATGATGGCGCGGGTCGCGCGTTCGGCGCGGCGCTTGCAGGAAGCGGCGTTCATCGACGCGGCCACGCAATTGCCAAATCACGATCGCTTCGCGCTTCAGATCGAACGCGCGCAAAAAGCCCAGGTCCATAAGACGCCGGCCGAGGCTGGAGCGTCGTTGTTTGTGTTCGAACTCCGGCGCCTGCCGAAATTGCTGCAGACATTGGACGCCGGCGCCGGGCGAGAGCTGCTCGGAATTGTCGCCAAGCACGTTCGCGGCGGCCTTACGTGAGACCGATCAGCGCGGCTTGATCGCCGCGCGCTTGAGCGCGGCGGAGTTCGCGGTGTTCGCGCCTGGCTTAAGCGACGCGGCCAAGGCCGTGGGTTTTGGTAAGCACGTCAGCGCCGCTTTGAACCAAGCGATCCACTGGCGCGGACATCAAATGACGCTCGCCGCTTTTTGCGGCATCGCCATCGCGGTGCGCGTTGGCTGCGGGGCCGAGCGTCTGATCCGGCGCGCGCGCGTGGCGCTTGGGGCCGCGCAGCTTTCGCCGGCTGGCCTGCGAATATATAGCGCCGGGCTGGACCGCGAGGCGCTCTCGCGCCTGACGCTGGAGCGGGAAATTCGGGGCGGCTTGGCGCGGAACGAGTTCCGCGCTTATTTCCAGCCCAAGGTCAATTTGGTCACGGGCCGGATCGAGGCCTGCGAAGCGCTTGCGCGTTGGGAGCGTCCGGATCGGACCATGATTGGCCCGAACCGTTTCATCCCGGTCGCGGAGGAGGGCGGCCTGATCGCCGCGCTCTCGCACGCAATCATGCGCGAGGCATGTTGGAAAGCGGCGTCGTGGGCGCGCGCGGGTTACGGCGCCAATGTCGCGGTGAACGTATCGGCGCTGCAATTTCGCGATTCCGGCTTTGCCGAGCAGGTATGGGCTTGCCTGAATGAGGCCGCGCTTGCGCCGGAGCGGCTGGAATTGGAAATCACGGAATCGGTGGTGATGGAGGATCCGGAGCGGGCGCTGCGACTGATCGAACCGTTGCGCGCCGCCGGCGTGCGCATCGCCATCGACGATTTCGGCTGCGGCCACTCGAATTTAGCGGCGTTGTCCAAACTGCCGTTCGACGTGATCAAGGTCGATCAGCAATTTTTGCGCGCGCTGCAACGCGGCGAAGCGCAGGCGCCTGCGATCATCGACATGATCCTGGCCTTGGCGCAGACGCTGAATATGGAAGTCGTCGCCGAAGGCATCGAGCGGCGCGATGAGGCGGCGTTCATGGCGCGCCGCGGCTGCTTGTGGGGGCAGGGTTTCCTCTACGGCGCCGCTGTTTCGGCGGCCGATTTCGCCGAGCTGCTGCGCTCGCAAGGCCCAAAGCGCGCGCGGTCAGCCAGCGCGGCCTAAACTCGCGAGCTGAATTTGCGCTGGCGGCGAGCGGCCGGCTGATCCATCATGCCGCTGCCGTTGCAATGGCCGGGGAGTTCGCAATGGTTGACCGCGCTGGGTTGGAGGCCGCCGCCGCGGCCGGCGTGCTGGGGGCCGAGCAGATAGGCCCGCTCCATGAATTTCTTGCAGCGCGCGCTGGCGGCGCGCTGGCTGCTCCCGCCGGCGAGGAAAATCTCCGCTTCATCCGCAATTTCCATGACGTGTTCTTGGCGATTGGCATAATTTTGTTCGCCATCGGCATGGCGACAGGCATTGGTGCATATGTTGCCAGCGCGGCGGCGCTGCTTGGCGCGCCCGGCGCGACCGCGATGACAGGAGCGCTTTGCGCCGGGGCCGCCTTGGCGATGTGGCTGCTGGGCGAATTTTTCGCGCGCCGCCGCCGGCTGTTTCTGCCGGCTATCGCCATCGTCGTGTCGATGACCATGTTCGCGATAGCAGCCGTCGCGACACTCTATTTCGGCCTTTTGCTGCGGACAGAACTCGAGCTTGACTGGAGCGTGATGCCGCCCGAAATCCGCACCGGAATATTGCTGGCGGCCTCGTTTGCGGCGATTGCGCCGGCGGCATTTTACGCGCGCTTTCGGTTGCCGTTTTCGCTGGGCATGACGGGAGCGGGCGCGGCGTTGCTGGTTATCGTTGCCTGCCTGTCGTTTAACGCCGAACTCACAATGAAGGCGCTGCCGATGCTTTATTTGGCGCTTGGCCTGCTACTATTCTTTGCGGGAATTGCCTTTGACGCGCGCGATCCGGAGCGGGCGACGCGACTTTCGGACAACGGATTTTGGCTCCATTTCGCCGCCGCGCCGCTGATCTTGACCGGCGCGTTTGGCTTGGTCGGCATGGCGTTCGGCGGCGAGACGGCGCAGGCCCGCTTGGCTGGCCTTATCGGCGCCGTTGGCTCGGATAGCGCCGCCGCGCAAGCAATTGCAACCTTGGTCATTGTCGCCTTGCTTGGTCTGGTGTCGCTGTTGATCAATCGGCGCGCGCTGATTGTCTCGGCGCTGATTACAACCGGGATTGCGATTGGCATTTTGATGAACGAAATCGGCCTCGGCGCAGGCGCGCTCGCCGCCGGCACCTTGCTGACGCTTGGCGCGTTCGTGCTTATTCTTGGCGCCGGCTGGCATGGCGCTCGCCGCGTCCTGATTGGATGGGTGCGCCCTGGCGGCTTGTGGGCGCGGATCTTTCCCGCCGAGGCGCCGCAGCAAGGCGCCTAAACGCTCAAGCCCTGGGCCAAGGCGAGTGCGCGCAGATTGGTCTCCGGGCGCGGGCCCATGTGGGAGATGACTTCCGCCGCCGCCAGCGAGGCGAGCGCGCCGCACTCGGGCAGGGGACGGCCGCGCGCATAGCCGAACAGAAACCCCGCCGCGTAAAGGTCGCCCGCGCCGGTCGTATCGACGACGCGCGCGACCGGCGCCGGCGGCACAATTATCGTCTCATCGCCCGCCGCGATCAGCGAGCCCACTTCCGAGCGCGTTACAGCCACGATCGGGCACGCCTTGCGCGCCGCGACCAGCGCCACGTTGAGGTCGCTGCATTCGTAGAGCGAGAGGATTTCCTGCTCGTTGGCGAACAGGATATCGACGTGTCCGGCGACCAGGTGCGTGAAACTGTCGCGATGCCGCTCGACGCAGAACACATCCGACAGCGTCAGCGCGACTTTGCGCTCGGCGGCGCGCGCGATTTCGGCGGCGCGCACGAACGCGGCCTTGGCTTCGTCGCGGTCGAACAAATAGCCTTCGAGAAAAAGCGTCGGCGCCGGCGACGATCAGCTCGGCGTCGATGTCGTCGGCCGACAAGCAGCGTCGAGGCGCCGAGATAGGTGTTCATCGAGCGCTGGCCGTCGGGCGTCACCGCGATCAGGCAGCGCGCCGTGCCGGGCGGCGCGGGCGCGGCGGCGTCGCGAAGGCGACGCCGGCGGCGCGGAATTCGTTGGTGAAACGCGCGCCCAGCTCGTCGTCGGCCACTTTGCCGATATAGCCCGCGCGGCCGCCGAAACTGGCGACGCCGGTCATGGTGTTGGCGGCGGAGCCGCCGGCGGCGACCATCGCGCCCGCGAAGCGCGCGGTCAGATGATCGGCGCGGGCATCGTCGATCAGCGTCATGGCGCCCTTGGCGATGGTTTCTTCCGCTAGGAAAGCGTCAGGGACGGCTTTTAGAATATCGACGATCGCATTGCCGACGGCGACGACGTCATAGCGCGATGAGGTCATGGGTGCTGAATCCTGTGATGGGCGGGTCTGCTTAGAGCTTGCGTCGCGGCGCGCGCTGGCAAGCATTGCTCGCGCGGCGATTCCGGCGGCATGGTCGCGGCCATGAGATTCATGCTCCTCGCGCTCCTGGCTCTTGACCGCTTGCGCCACGGCGCCGCCGCCGGCTTTGAGACGCCCGCGCCCGCGCCGATCGTGGCCGAGGCTGCCTGCCGTGCGCTCGCAGGCGGCGCGGTTGCTGGCGGCGGCGGGCGCGAGCGAACGCGCCGACGCGGGCGGAGATCGAGCGCGCTCTGGGCCGCTCGATATCGCCCGTCAGGATGGCGCAGGCGCGGCGCTTGACCTATCGGCTCCGAAATTGCGCGCTTGCTGCTCGTTGTTCAGCTGGCGCGCGCCGAACGCCACGCGCTTGCGCAAGCGCACGCCAGCGCGCGCCGCGCGGGGGAGGCGGCGCCGAGCCTCGAGCAATGCGCCGCGCAAGCGCCGCGCGCGCTAATGGCCCGCGTCGCCTATCTCAACGGCCGCACCTATCGCGGGCGTCGCCATTGCGCCCGACGCACGTGCCGGCGCTGGAGCAGCCGGAGCCGCGATCTGATCGTCGCCGCCGGCGCGGCGCGCGGCATCGCCTTCGAGACTGGTCTATTGGGATGAGCCGGACTTGGCCGCGCGCGGCTTCGACGCGGCGATCATCCGCACTTGCTGGGACTATCACCAGCGCGGCGGACGAATTCGTCACCGACGCTTGAAGCGCACGAGCGCGCCGGCCTGCGCTGTGTTCAATTCGTCCGAGGTCGTGCGCTGGAATGCGCGCAAGACTTATCTGCAAGAACTCGGGCGGCGCGGCGATCGAAACCATCTGGGCCGAGCGCGCCGACGCGCACAACGTGGCGCAAGCGTTCGATGCGCTCGACGCCGCCGAAATCGTGGTGAAGCCGCAAGTGGGCGCGGGCTCGATCGAAACCGTGCGGCTGAAGCGCAATGCCTGGAGCGAAGCCGATCTGCGCGACGGCCCGCGCGGGCCGGCGATGATCCAGCCCTATCTGCGCTCCATCGAGACAGAGGGCGAGCGTTCGCTGTTCTGGTTCGGCGGCGATGTATTCGCACGCCATCCGCAAAGCGCCGCGCGAGGGCGAGTTGGCTGCGCGAACATTCCCGGCAAGACGCGATTTCATCGCCGAGCGCCGCCCGCGCAAGCGCTTGAGGCCGCCGAATCGGCGCGCGCGAAGGCGCCGCAGGATCTGCTCTATGTGCGCATCGATCTGGTGCTGGGCGACGATGGCAAGTGGCGCGTGATCGAGATCGAAGCGATCGAGCCTTATCTCTTCTTGGATTTCGCGCCGGAGGGCGCGCGGCTTTTTCGTCGATGCGCTCGCGCGCGTCTTGGACGGATAGAGGCAGAGATCCGAGATCGGACAGCGCGGGCATTCCGGTTTGCGCGCGATGCAAGTGTAGCGCCCGTGCAGGATCAGCCAATGGTGCGCGCCGTGCAGATATTTCGCCGGCGTGATTTTCATCAATTGCGCTTCGACCTCGGCGGGGGTTTTGCCGCTCGCCAGGCCGGTGCGGTTGGCGACGCGGAACACATGCGTATCGACGGCGATGGTGGCTTCGCCGAACACTTCCATCAGCACCACATTGGCGGTCTTACGGCCGACGCCGGGCAGCGCTTCAAGCGCCTCGCGCTCGCGCGGCACTTCGCCGCCGTGCTGTTCGAGCAGATGCCCGCGAAAGCGCGATGACGTTCTTGGCCTTGTTGCGCCACAGGCCGATGGTCTTGATGTGTTTGGCGAGGCCGTCTTCGCCAAGCTCGAGCATTCTCTCGGGCGTGGCGGCGATTTTGAACAGGTCCCGGGTGGCGCGGTTGACGCCTTTGTCGGTGGCCTGCGCCGAAAGCGCGACGGCGACCAACAAGGTGTAGGGATTGGCGTATTCAAGCTCGGTGCGCGGATCGGCGCGGATTTCCGCGAGCTTGGCATAGAGCGCCGCCGCCTTGGCCCGGGTGAGGCGCCTGGCCGTCGAATCGACCCTCGCCCCCATCAGCTCCCGCTTGCCGCCTGAAACGCGGCGATGGTCGCGAACGAGACGATGTCAGATACCGCGCCGCCAAGTGGGGCGATTTGGATTGGGAATGAAAGTCCGGTGAGCACCGGGCCGATGACGGTGGCGCCGCCGGCGGCTGCCAGCAGGCTGGTGGAGATCGAAGCCGAGTGCAGCGCCGGCATCACCAGCACATTGGCCGCTTCGGTCAGCCGCGAGAATGGATAAAGCTCGCGCATGTTTTCAGTGAGCGCGACATCGACGTTCATCTCGCCCTCATATTCGAAATCCACATCCTCGCGCTGATCCAGCAGCGAAATCGCGGCGCGGATTTTTTCCGAGCGCTCCATTTTGGGGTTTCCGAAAGTGGAGTGCGAAACCAAAGCCACGCGCGGAATCGCCCCAACCTGGCGCGCCATCGCCGCTGCTTGCAGCGTGATTTGCGCCAATTCCTCGGCCCCTGGAAATTCGGCCACCGCCGTGTCGGCGACGAACAAGGTGCGGCCCTTGGACAGCACGATCGACATGCCCATGGCCCGCTCGCCGCGCTGCGGATCGATGACTTTCAGGACATCGTCGAGCGCGGTGGCGTAATTGCGGGTAATGCCGGTGACCATGCCGTCGGCGTGTCCCTGCGCGACCATGCACGCCGCGAACACGTTGCGATCCTGATTGACCAGACGCTGCGCGTCGCGGCGCAGGAAGCCGTGACGTTGCAGCCGCTTGTAAAGAAACTCGGTGTAAGCGCTGTTGTGCTCGGAGATGCGGGCGTTGACGATGGCGATCTCGGCGCTGTCGGGAACGCCGGCTTGGGCCATGTTGGCGCGAACGTTTTCTTCGCGTCCCACCAGCACGGCGCGGCCGAGCCCAAGCTCCTGAAACGCATAAGCGGCGCGGATCACCGCCGGGGTTTCGCCCTCGGCGAAGACGATGCATTTCGGCGCGCCGCGCACCAAAGTTTGGACGCGCTGCATCAATGCCGCAGTCGGGTCGAGCCGCTGGGCGAGGCTGTGTTTGTAGGCGACCATGTCGGCGATCGGCCTGCGGGCGACGCCGGTCTCCATCGCTGCCTGCGCGATATAGGGCGGGATTTCCGAGATCAACCGCGGATCGAACGGGGAGGGGATGATGTAGTCGGGGCCGAATTTGAGCCGCTTGCCCTGATAGGCGGCGGCGACTTCATCGGGCACGTCTTGCTTGGCCAGCGCCGCCAGCGCGCGCGCGGCGGCGACTTTCATTTCTTCGTTGATGGTGCGGGCGCGCACATCGAGGGCGCCGCGGAAAATGTACGGAAATCCAAGCACGTTGTTGACCTGGTTCGGATAATCCGAACGCCCAGTGGCGACAATCGCGTCCTTGCGGGTCTCATGCACTTCTTCCGGCGTGATCTCGGGGTCGGGATTGGCCATGGCGAAGATGATCGGGTTCTTGGCCATCGACTTGACCATGTCCTTGGTCACCGCGCCGGCGATCGAGAGCCCCATGAACACGTCCGCGCCCTTCATCGCGTCGGCCAGCGTGCGGGCTTTGGTGTCGACCGCGTGAGCGGTCTTGAACTGGTCCATGCTTTGGGTGCGGCCGCGATAGATCACGCCTTTCGAGTCGCAAACCACGACGTTGTCGTGCGGCACGCCGAGATGTTTCATCAGCCCAATGCACGAAAGCCCCGCCGCGCCGGCGCCGTTCACCACCACCTTGATGTCGGAGAGCTTGCGCTTGGTGAGTTCGCAGGCGTTGATGAGGCCGGCGGCGGCGATGATGGCGGTGCCGTGCTGGTCGTCGTGGAACACGGGAATGTCGAGCTCATCGCGCAGCCGGCTCTCGATAACGAAACATTCCGGCGCCTTGATGTCTTCCAGATTGATGCCGCCAAATGTCGGCCCGATATTGCGCACCGTGGTGATGAACTCCTCAACGTCTTGCGTCGTCACCTCGATGTCGATGGAATCGACATCGGCGAAGCGCTTGAACAGGACGCTCTTGCCTTCCATCACCGGCTTCGAGGCGATGGCGCCAAGATTGCCAAGGCCGAGTATGGCGGTGCCATTGGATATCACCGCCACCAGGTTGCCCTTCGAGGTGTAATCGTAGGCTTTGTCGGGGTCCTCGGCGATGGCTTTTACCGGTACGGCGACGCCCGGCGAATAGGCGAGCGAAAGATCGCGCTGCGTCGCCATCGGCTTTGTCGGCGTGATTGAGATCTTGCCGGGCGTGGGCAAGCGATGAAAGTCAAGCGCCTCGGAATCGGTGAAAGTCTGTTTGGTATCGGACATGGAGGCAGAACCTAGCGGCGTCCGCCGCCCCTGCAAGGGCGAGTTCGGCGTTGGCTCAAAAAAGCGAGGCGAGGTCGCGCGCGCCATGGACGTTGCGCTCGATGCGGACGGCGCTTGAACTCAGCACTTGAAACCAAATTCCATAGGGTCGCGCCAGGGCGCTGCGAAAGCCAGGGGCGATGTCTTCGCGGACCGGGTAGAGCAAGGGGCGCTGGGCGACGACCTCGCACTTGGCGCGTAGGGCGGCGACCATCCTGTCCGCGGCGAGCGGGTTGTCACGCGCAATGAAATCACCGATTTCTTCAAGGTCGCGCTCGGCTTGCTGGGAAAATTCGAGCCCGATCACCCACCGCGCTCTTGCGCCATGCGTCGATATTTGGCCGACAATCGCGTAAACACGGCGCCTGCGTCCACCGATGGGCCGCTCTCCACGCCTTCGCGCCACAGCTCGCGAACACGATTCAAGCCGAGGGTTTCAATCGCGCGGTCGGCCTCCAGAGATTCCAGGGCAACGCGGACGGCTTCGTCCAATGACGCATAGTCGCCAGCCTCAATCGCGGCATCGACACAGTCCACCAAGTCGGCCGGCAGGGTTACGGTCACGGTTTTTTCCAGCATCCATCCTCGAACACTAGCAAAAGCTTCCCCTCGCCGCCAGAGCTGGGCGGCGCTAAAGCTGCTCGATGGCCGATTCCTCGCACCCCAGTCCAGCGCGCGCGAGCCCGTTCATGGCGCAATATTTGGCCGCCAAGGCCGAGCATCCCGAAGCCCTGCTGTTTTTTCGCATGGGCGATTTTTATGAGATGTTTTTCGACGATGCGGTGAACGCGGCGGCGGCGCTCGGCATCACGCTGACCAAGCGCGGCCAGCACGAAGGCGATCCCATTCCGATGGCCGGCGTGCCGTGGCATCAGGCGGAAAATTATCTGGCCAAGCTGATCCGCGCCGGGTTCAAGGTCGCCGTGTGCGAACAGATGGAAGATCCCGCCGAAGCTCGCAAGCGCGGCGGCAAATCCATTGTCCACCGCGCCGTGGTGCGGGTGGTGACGCCCGGAACCCTCACCGAGGAAAGCTTGCTCGACGCGCGCGCGGCCAATCGGCTCGCGGCTTGCGTGTTCGATGGCGATGACGCGGCGATCGCCTGGGCGGATGTTTCAACCGGCGCTTTCGAGACGCGGGCGCTGAAGGCTTCGGCGGTTGAAGAAGAGCTGGCCGCGCTCGCGCCGGCGGAAATTCTGACAATCGAGGCCGATGCGGTGCGGGCAAAGGAGGCCGCGCGCATCGTCGGCGCGGCGCTTACCTCACGCCCGGCGGTGAAGGCGGATGCTAAAGCGGCCGCGCGGCGCATCAAGGCTGCCTTCGAGGTCGCGGCGCTGGATGGGTTCGGCGATTTCAGCGCGCTCGAACTTTCCGCGATGGGGCTGGTGCTGGATTATGTCGAACTGACCCAAGCGGGCGCGGCCCCGCGCCTGTCGCCGCCGCGCCGCAGCGGCGAACGCGCTTTCATGGCGATTGACGCGGCCACGCGCGCGGCGCTGGAATTGGAGCGCGGTAACAATTCAGCGCTTCGCGGCGGCGCTCGGCAGGGTTCGCTGCTGGCGTGCGTCGATCGCACCATCACCGCGCCCGGCGGGCGATTGCTCGGCGAGCGCATTGGCCGGCCCCTCACGGATGTTGCCGCGATTCAAGCGCGGCTCGACGCAGTGGAGTTTTTCCTCTTGTCGTCCACGCAGCGCGCCGGCGTGCGCCAGGAGCTGCGTGCGGCGGGCGATCTGGCGCGTGCTTTGACGCGGCTGGCGCTGGGGCGAGGGGGGCCGCGCGATTTGGCGCATTTGCGCGACGGGCTCGGCGCTGGCGATCGCGCGGCGGCGTGCTGCCTGGGGGTCGGCCAGGGCGAAGCGCCCAGTGAAATCGCGCTTGCCTGCGCGGCGCTGTCGCTGGCGGCGCACCCGGCAAGCGCGAGCCTGGCGCAAACCATGGAGCGGGCGCTGGCGAGCGAGCTTGGCTCTGCTCGCGCGCGACGGCGGCTTTATCGCGCCGGGCTATGATGCGACGCTCGACGATGCGCGCGGCGCTGCGCGACGACAGCCGCAAAGTGATCGCCGCCCTGCAAGCGCGCTATGGCGAGGAAACCGGCATCGCCAATTTGAAGCTCAAGCACAACAATGTGCTCGGCTATCATATCGACGCCACCAGCAAGCAAGCCGAGCCGCTGATGGCGCCGCCGCTCAACGCCCGCTTCATTCATCGCCAGACCAATGCCGGCTCGGTGAAATTCACCAGCACCGAATTGATCGAACTCGACGCCAAGATCGCCCGCGCCGGCGATGCCGCGCTGGCGCGCGAATTGGCGCTGTTCAAGGATTTCGCGGCGCGGGCGATCGCGTGCGAAGGCGAAATTCGCGCCGCAGCGGAGGCGCTGGCCGCGCTCGATGTGTCGGCGGGCCTGGCCGAATGGGCGGAGGAGGTGCAGGCGGTGCGCCCGGAGGTCGATGAGAGCGCGGCGCTGCTGGCCGAAGGCGCGCGCCATCCGGTGGTGGAAGCAAGGCGTACGCCGCGAAGGGCAGGGCTTTACCCCCAACGACGTTCGCCTCGACGCGGAAGGCAAAAGCGGCCCGCGGCTTCTGTTCGTCACCGGGCCGAACATGGCGGGCAAGAGCACGTATTTGCGGCAGATCGCCTTGCTGGCGGTGCTGGCGCAGGCGGGCTCGTTCGTGCCGGCGAAGAAACTGCGGCTCGGCATTGTCGACCGCGTGTTCGCGCGCGTCGGCGCCTCCGACGACCTCGCGCGCGGGCGCTCCACCTTCATGACCGAAATGGTGGAGACCGCCGCGATTTTACATCAAGCCGGCCCGCGCGCCCTGGTGGTGTTGGATGAAATCGGCCGCGGCACGGCGACGTTTGACGGCCTCGCCATAGCCTGGGCGGTGGCGGAGCATTTGCACGAAGCCAACGCCTGCCGTGCCGTGTTCGCCACGCACTACCACGAGCTCACGCGCCTGGGAGACAAGCTTGAAGCCGGCGCCAACGCGCACTTGCGGGCCAAGGAATGGAAAGGCGATCTGGTGTTCCTGCACGAGGTCGCGCCGGGGCCGGCGGATCGATCATACGGAATTCAAGTGGCGAAGTTGGCCGGCCTGCCCAAGGGAGCGGTCGAGCGCGCGCGCGCGGTGCTGGCGCGGCTCGAGGCTAATGGCGGCGCAACGCGCGTTGATATCGCCGAAGACCTGCCATTGTTCGCGCAAGTGATGGCCGAGCACGCCCCCTCGGCGCTCGAAGCGGCGCTGGCCGAGATCAATCCGGATACGCTGTCGCCGAAAGAGGCGCTTGAGCTGCTCTACCGGCTCAAGGCTGCTGCGCTGGCTGATCGCTGAGTAGGCTGGGGCGACCCTCGGCTTCGTTACCCGCTCGTTCAACGGCGATGCCGCGCGTGACCGCTTCGGACGCCAGCGGCAAGGAAGAATCCATGGTCGTGAACACCATGATGGCGCCTAGGCATGCGCCAAGCACCAAGCCGCTCATGCCCCAGAGCGAAGCGGCGAACCAATAGGCCGCGGCGCGTTCGCTCTTGATGCGTTGGGCGAATAACTTCTGATCCATGATGGCTTCGAGGCCGGCGCGCGCCGGGTGATCCTGAACGTGATCATCGTCGTCAACCGGGTTGAGCCGAATGGTCTTGCCGCCTTTGCTGCGCATAGAGATGCTCTCCCAGAAATTCCACCGCCCCCTATTTGGCTGTGCCGGCGAAATGAGGCAAGGTTCGCAGAGCAACATTTAACAAACAAATCACATAGCCAAGGCGAAATGCCGAATTGATATGCAAACCGGCCTGAGATTCACTGACCAAGAGAGCCTGGTCGATGGCGTGCGGCTGCGCGCGCAATTGAGCGCGGCGTTCGAGGCCGAAGGCGATAATGCAGGCGCCGCGGTCAAGGCCGTGCTGGCCGAGGCCTTGTTTCAAGGGCAAAATCTTGCCAGAGCGCGGCTTGAGGCCGGGGAAAACGGCTGGGTGGTCTCGCGGCTGCTGTGCGGGGTCGCCGACCAGGTCGTCGGCGCGCTGTTCGATTACACCACCACCCACGTATTTCGCGCCCGCAACCCGACGGAGGGGGAGCGCCTGGCGCTTGTGGCGGTAGGGGGTTACGGCAGAGGGCGAATTGGCCCCCTTCTCCGACCTCGATCTCCTGTTCCTGCGCCCCTACAAGCAGACGCCCTTTTCCGAGAGCGTAACCGAATACCTGCTCTATGTGCTCTGGGATCTTGGCCTGAAAGTGGGCCAATCCTCTCGCAATCTCGACGAATGCATCAAGTTGGCGCGCCAGGATTACACCATCCAGACGGCGCTTCTGGAGGCGCGATGCGTGGCTGGCGACGAATCCCTGGCGGGGGACTTGAGCGCGCGCTACCGCAAGGACGTGGCCGAGCGCGGCCATGCCGAATTCATCGCCGCCAAACTGAAGGAGCGCGATGCGCGCCATGTGCGCATCGGCGCCTCGCGCTACATGGTCGAGCCCAACATCAAGGAAGGCAAGGGCGGCCTGCGCGATCTGCACACGTTGTTCTGGATGGCGCGCCGGCGCTACGGCTTCACCGACGCCGCGCGAATACATCGATGCCGGCATATTCACGGCCGAGGAATTTCATGTGTTTCGCCGCGCCTTGTCGTTCTTGTGGAGCGTGTCCGTTGCCATTTGCATTTCGTCGCCGGCCGCGCCGAGGAAAAACTGACGTTCGATTTGCAGCCGGAATTGGCCAAGCGCTTGGGCTATAACGCCCGCGCCGGCCAAAGCGCGGTCGAGCGTTTCATGAAACGCTATTTTCTTGTGGCCAAGGAAGTGGGCGGGCTGACGCGCATTCTGTGCGCCAAGCTCGAGGCCGATCACGCCAAGACCGCGCCGCGCGCGCTGCAGCGCTTCTGGCCGGCGCGCGCAGACGCAAGGCGAGTCGCGGTGGCGCCTGGTTTTCACGTCGATGGCGGGCGGCTGTGCATCGATTCGCCCGCCGTGTTCGATGCGCCGGCCAACCTCATGGGTCTGTTCGCGACCGCCGAGGCGCGCGACCTCGACATCCACCCGATTGCGCTGCGCGAAGCGGCGCGGCGCGTGCGGCGCGCGCCGCCAAATTGGCGCCGCGACGATACAGGCGCGCGCCGCGTTCCTGAGCGTGGCGACCTCGCCGCGAAACCCCGGCGGCGGCTTGCGGCTGATGAACGAAGCCGGCGTGCTCGGGCGGTTCGTGCCCGAGTTCGGCCGCGTCGTCGGCCAGATGCAGTTCAACATGTACCACCATTACACGGTTGATGAGCACACGCTGCAGGCAGTCGAGGCGATGGCGGAAATCGAGCAGGGCCGCCACCAGGATCAGCATCCGCTGGCGACCGAAATCTTCGCCAAGATCATCAATCGCCGCGCGCTTTATCTCGCCATGCTGCTGCACGACACCGGCAAGGGCGACGGCGACCAGCAGATCGAGGGCGCAAAGTCCGCGCGCTCCGCATGTGAGCGGCTGGGCCTGCCGCGCGGATGAGGTTGAACTGGTCGCCTGGCTGGTCGGCAATCATTTGCTGATGAGCGAACTGGCGCAAAAGCGCGACATCAGCGACCCGCGCACGGTGGCGCAGCTGGTGAACGTGGTCGGCTCGGTGGAGCATTTGCGCATGCTGCTGGTGCTGACAGTGGCCGATATACGCGCCGTCGGTCCTGGTTTGTGGAACGATTGGAAGGGGCAATTGCTGCGCGATCTTTACCGGCTCACCGAAGCGGCGCTGCATGGCGGACGCTCCGACGAGGAGGGAGTTCGCGCGCACATGGCGGAACTCGCGGCGCAAGCAAGGCAAAAGCTCGCCGCTGACCTAGGCGGCGACGACGCTCTGCACGACACTTGGCTCACTTCGTTCGAGGACGGTTATTGGTTGAATCACGACGCTGAAGCATTGGCGTGGCACGCGCGCGAAATGCGCCAAGTGGAACTTGGCGCAACGCCATACATCGCCACCCGCGTGCGTCCGGCGCAAGGCATCACTGAAGTGCTCATTTACGCGGATGATCATCCGGGCCTGTTCGCGAACCTTGCGGCGGCGATTTCAGCGGCGGGCGCCGATATCGCCGGCGCGCGCGTGCACACCACCCGGGGCGGCGCCGCCTTCGACGTGTTTTCAATCCAGACCACCGTCCACAAGCCGTTCGGGGGCGACGATCGCAACCTCTTGACCTCGCTTGCCGCGCGATTGCGGCGCGCGGCCGTGGAAGATCACAGCTTGCCGCCGCCAAGCCCGGTTTCGCGCCGCAATTCCGCTTTCAGCATCGAACCCTGGGTGCGCATCGATAACGAGGTCAGCCAGGATGCGACCGTGATCGAGGCGTCGGGCCGCGACCGGCTCGGTCTGCTGGCGGAATTGGCGCATGTCTGCGCGGCGGCGAATGTCTCCATTGTCAGCGCTCATATCGACACCCATGGCGCGCGCGCATCGGATGTTTTCTATGTGCAAGAGACCGCCGGCGGCAAGATCGTCGATCCGGCGCGCATTGCAGAGCTGCGCGCTTCGCTCGAAATTGTCCTCGCCGCCGGCGTGATCGCCGAAGATCCGCGAAATTCTTGGGCGGTAGCGCCCGCGTCAACGGCGCGCTAGGAATCGCGTCAGTGAAGGTGACTCACACCCATTCCCGGATTCGCCGAAGGCGAAGTCCGGGACCCATAAACTCAAACGACTTGCGTTTATGGGTCCCGGACTGAATGCTGCGCATTGATCCGGGAATGGGTAAAGTCGCATCACGCAATTCTGATTCCCGGCGCCGCTTCAACGGAGTCGAAATTCCCATGAGCCTTGCCCGCAATACTTTGGTGCAGTCGGCGTTTACGCTTGGCAGCCGCGTGCTTGGCTTTGCCCGCGACGCCCTGATCGCCGCGCGCATCGGCGCCGGGCCGGTGGGCGACGCCTGGCAGACGGCGCTGCAATTTCCCAATCTGTTTCGCCGCCTGTTCGCCGAGGGCGCGTTTTCGCAGGCGTTCGTGCCGATCTATGCGCGCATCGAAGCCGAGCGCGGCGCCGAGGCCGCGCGCCAGGCTGCGTCCGAAGCGATGAACGCGCTGCTGGCGATCACCGCCGGCCTGTGCATACTGGCGCAGGCGGCGATGCCGTGGATCATGCTGGTCCTGCACGCCGGCTACCGCGACGATCCGCTGCATTTCGGGCTGACAGTGGCGATGACGCAGCTGACCATGCCCTATCTCGTCGGCATGGCGATGTCGGCCTTGTTTGCCGGCGTGCTCAACAATGCCGGGCGCTTTGCGCTGTCGGCTTTCGCGCCGACTTTGCTCAATCTCATAGTGCTCGCCGCGGTGCTTCCGTTCCAGGACCAATACCAGGCCGCATACGCCGCCGCGATCGCGGTGACGGCGGCGGGCGTGGCGCAGGCGCTGGCGCTGGCGCTTGGCATGGCGCGGCTTGGAATCAAGCTGCGGTTTTTCTGGCCGCGGCTCACCCCGGACGTGAAACGCATCGCCGCGGTCGCGTTTCCTGGAGCGCTCGCCGGATCGGCGGTGCAGATCAACATCGTCGTCAGCCAAGCGCTGGCTTCGCTTGAAGTGGGCGCGAAATCCTGGCTTGGCTTCGCCGATCGGCTCTACCAATTGCCGCTTGGCCTGATCGGCGTTGCTATCGGCGTTGCAATCCTGCCTCGGCTCGCGCGCGCGACGCAGGCTGGCGATGCCAGCGAAGAGGGCAAGACGCTCGACGAAGCCTTGGCGCTGGCAATGGCGTTGACGCTGCCCGCGGCGGTCGCGCTCGGAATTATCCCGTTTTTCCTGATGGACGGTTTCTGGACCCGCGGCGCTTTTACCTCGGAGGACGCGCGCATGTCGGCGCTGGCCTTGCAGCACTTCGCCTGGGGCGTGCCGGCTTTCGTGCTGGTGAAGATTTTCACCCCGCCATTTTTCGCGCGCGAGGATTCCAGGCGCCCGATGCGTTTTGCCATGATCTCGGTGGCGATCAATGTTGTGCTCGGCGCGGGGCTGTTCTTCTTGTTTCGCGAGGCGAACATGCCTGGGTTTGTCGGCCTTGCCATCGCCACCAGCGTCGCCTCCTGGGTGAATGTGGCGATGCTCGCCGGCGCGCTCGCCGGGGAAGGCATATATCGGATCGGTGCGGCGACGCGCGGGCGCTTAGGGCGCATCGCGCTCGCCGCCGGCCTGATGGGGGCGGCGCTTGGCTTGGCCGCGACTTTCCGCGAGCCGATGATCGCTTTGTTATGGGGCTCGAAAGAGCTTGCAGTATTGGCGCTGGCGATGAGCGGATTTGCCTTCTACGCGGTTTTGGCGTTCGCCGTGCGCGCGGTGAATTTGGGCGAAATCCGCCGCGCCTTGCGCCGCGAACCGGGAAGCGCCTTGCCGCCCGCCGCCGAGCCCTGATAGGCAGCGCCCCATGAGACAACGAACATGACCGACGCCCCTCCACCGCTTTATTCCGGCCCGCAACGTGTGTTCTCCGGCATGCAGCCCACCAACGGTTTGCATTTGGGAAACTATCTCGGCGCGCTGCAAAAATTCGTGGCGCTGCAGCAGAGCTATGAATGCATTTATTGCGTCGTCGATCTGCATGCGATCACGGCGGGGCCCGGACCCGAAGCAGATCGCGGCGAAATCGCGCGAAGTCGCCGCCGCCTACATCGCCGCCGGCGTCGATCCCGAAGCGCTCGATCATTTTCGTGCAATCGGCGGTGCGCGAGCATTCGGAGTTGGCTTGGATCTTCAATTGCGTCGCCCGCATGGGCTGGCTCGAACGCATGACCCAGTTCAAGGACAAGGCCGGCAAGCACGCTGAACGCATGAGCGTCGGCCTGTTCGATTACCCGGTGCTGCAGGCGGCGGATATCCTTTTGTACAAAGCCACCCATGTTCCGGTCGGCGAGGACCAGAAACAGCATTTGGAGCTGTCGCGCGACATCGCCCAGAAATTCAACAACGATTACGAAGCGCCGGGATTTTTCCCACTGCCGGAACCTTTGATCCAGGGTCCGGGGGCGCGCATCATGAGCCTGCGCGAGGGGAACAAGAAAATGTCGAAATCCGATCCCTCCGACATGTCCCGCATCAATCTTACCGACGATGCCGATGCGATTCAGAACAAGATCAAGAAGGCCACCACCGATTCGGCGCCGCTGCCTGAAAGCGTGGAGGGCTTGAAGGGCAGGGCGGAGGTGGAAAACCTGGTCGGCATTTACGCAGCGGTGAGCGAACGCAGCGTCGACGATGTGCTGGCGGAATTCGGCGGCAAGGGCTTCGGCGTGTTCAAGCCGGCGCTGGCGGATGCGCTCGCCGCCAAGCTCTCTCCCATCGCCGCGGAAATGCGCCGGTTGAATGCTGATCCCGCCGCACTCGACGCCATCCTCCGTGACGGCGCCGCCCGCGCCCGCGCCATCGCCGCGCCAATCATGGCGCAGGTGCGGGAGCGGGTTGGGTTTTGGGGGTGATGAGGGAGGGCGTAGCGCAGCTAGCGCCACCTGCTTCTCCCCCTGCAACGGGGAGATTGAGAGGGGGTCGGCGCGACGACCAAAGAATGCATGCGCCGCTAACGGCATAACCTCAGCGCCGGACCCCCTCCCAGCCTCCCCGTTGCAGGGGGAGGAGCAGGTGGCGCCACGCGCGCAAGTTGGAGCGCGGGGCTTCAAGTCCCGCAAACTTGGAGAGCAGCAAGGAGCAAGTCACCTTGCGCATCGACGCCGACGTGATCGCGCGCTTCCGCGCATGCGGCGCTGGCTGGCAGACGCGGATCAACGAAGCTTTGCGCCGCGCCTCTGTTTCGCTGGGGACCAAAAGCAGGAAAGCCAAGACATGACCGCCATTGCCGGCGGGGGCGGGGGCGGTGCATAATTCCGCCCATGAGCACTTTCGCCCTGCTGGTTGTCGCCGACGAAAGCGAGGAGTTTCCGGCGGCGCTGACTTATGCGGGGCTGTTGGCCAAAAGCACGGGTTGGCGGCTGGTGATGCTGCGGGTGATCGAGCCGTCCGATCCCGCGCCCTGGGCTTCGGTCAGCGAGGAGATGCAGCGCCAAGCGCAGGCCGCGGCGGAGACATTGACCCAGCGCTTCGCCGCCGAGATTTGGGCCGAATGCGGCGTCAATGCCGAGCCAGTCTTGTGCCACGGCGATCTGAAGCCCGAATTGCGCAAGCTGCTGGAGGACGATGTCTCGATCAAGCTTGTGGTCCTGGCGGCGGCGATACCTCCGAGCGGGCCAGGGCCGCTGGTGGTGCAATTGGGCAAGAACCAAGGTCTTGGCGGGCGCGCCGTGCCGGTGCTGGTCGTGCCCGGGGGCATGACGCGCGCTGAAATTCGCGCGCTGGCCTTGCCGCTTGGCGGGACGCCGGCTTGACCCAAGCCCCGCCAAAGCCCACTTCAAGCCCATGTTCATTCAAACAGAATCCACGCCAAATCCCCGCACGCTGAAATTTTTGCCGGGGCGCGATGTGCTCGGCGGCGGCAGCCGTGAATTCGTCGAGCGCAAGCGCTGCAGCTGGTTCGCCCTTGGCGCAAGCTTTGTTTGCGGTTGCCGGCGTCGAGCGGCTTTATCTTGGCGCTGACTTTCTCACCATCACCAAACTCGACGCGATCGAGTGGCCGCACCTGAAGCCGCATTTGCTGGCGGCGATCATGGATCATTTTACCTCCGGGCGCCCGATTTTGCTCGACGCCGACGCGCCGGCGGAATTGGATGACCAAGCCGATATCGTCTACGAAGGCGAGGCGGCCGGCATCGTCAAGGAGATCAAGGAGATCATCGAAGCGCGCGTGCGCCCAGCCGTGGCCCGCGACGGCGGCGACATCACGTTTCATTCCTGGGACCATGAGGCCGGCATTGTCCGCCTCAACATGAAGGGATCCTGCGCTGGCTGCCCGTCATCGACGCTGACGCTGAAGCAGGGCATCGAGAACATGCTCAAGCATTACGTGCCCGAAGTGCTCAGCGTGGAGCAGGTGGTTTAGGGCGCGCGATCTGGGCTGAATACGGACCGCCGGCGCCCTCGCCGGCATACGCGCTGGGACGTCCAAATCCGCCTAAAAAAATTTCGCTCTCAGCGAAAATTCCCAAGATTCGTGTTATGGTGCGCCCGGCGCAACGGACTTGCGCTGAAAGCGAGTCGCAATGGATACTCTCACACTCCAGGATCAGGACGAGGATTTGTATCTGATGTCGAACGTGCAACCTGCCGAAAGCGGATTGCCGTTCCTCGCCTACATTTCCGAGCGGCAGGGCCAACACGATGTGCGCGTGAAATTCGCCCACAAAGCTCCCAACTGGATTGCGAGCGTGACGGTTCGGCCAAGCGTCGAGGTCGTGGTTGGGCGACTGAGCAAGCGCGATCTCGATCTGGTTCGTCAGTGGATCGAGCTGAACAAGGATGTCATCATCGCCCATTGGGAAGGTCAGCTGCCGTCGTCGCGCGATGTTCTGAACGCGCTCAAGCCGCTGCCGAAAGGCTGAGTGCTCGTTCTCGCCATCGACACCAGCCTCGATGCTTGCTCCGTCGGCCTTGCGCGCGATGACGAGCCGCTGACCATGCGCAGCGAAATGATGTCGCGCGGGCAGGCCGAGCGGATCGCGCCAATGGCGCGCGAAGTGATGGCGAAGCGCAAATCGCGTTCGCCGACGCTTGACCGCATCGCCGTCACCACCGGGCCCGGCTCGTTCACAGGCGTGCGTGTGGGGCTGTCGTTTGCGCGGGCGCTGGCCCTGGCGCTGAACAAGCCTTGCATTGGCGTCTCAAGCTTGGAAGCGCTGGCGCTTGGGGAGGGGGAAGCGGGTTTGCGCGGCGCCGTGATCGAAACGCCGGGCGCGGCTTACCTTGCGCTCTACGATAACGCCGCGCCGCTCATTGCGCCGCGGCCAATTGAGCGCGGCGGCCATGAGGACTTGTTTTGGCGGACGGCCGGCGGGCGGCCCTTCGAATTCAAGCGCCCGGGCGCCTCCGTGGCCATCGTCGCCTTGGCGCGCCGGGCGGGGCGGCTCGATCCGGCGCTCTACAAGCCCGATCCGCTCTATTTGCGCGCGCCGCATGTGACCCTTGCGGGGGCCGGCGGGTGATCGAAGCCATCGGCGCCGACGCCGCCGAGACGCTGGCCGCGCTCCACGCTCGCGCGTTCGATAAAGCTTGGAGCGCCGGCGAATTGGCCTCGCTGCTGCAAAGCCCCGGGGCGTTTGCGCTGTTGGCGCGCGAGATCGAGCCGGCGGGCTTTGTGCTCGCCAGGATCGCGGCCGACGAAGCCGAAATACTGACCCTTGCCGTTCTTCCCGAGGCGCGCCGGAAAGGCATTGCGGCGGCGCTGGTGCGGGCGACCGCGGCAGCAGCCAGCGCGGCGGGAGGCCGCTCCCTCCACCTTGAAGTCGCCGAGGACAATGTGGCCGGGCGGGCGCTCTACGCCAAGCTGGGCTTCGAGCAAACCGGGCGGCGGCGTGGATATTATGCAAGCGGGTCCGCCGATGCCCTGATTATGAGCCGCGCGCTATGAGCGTCTGGTGTGGACACAAACCGGGGCCAGGGAGTATCCTGCGCGAACCGCCGAGGAGATCATGGAACGCATCGAAAAAATGTGCGCTGACAAGGGCATGCGCATGACGGAGCAGCGCCGCGTGATCGCGCGCGTGATTTCGTCAAGCGTCGACCATCCTGACGTTGAGGAATTGCACAAGCGCGCGGCGGCGGTCGATGCTGGGATTTCGATCGCCACTGTGTACAGGACTGTGCGCCTGTTCGAGGAAAGCGGCATTCTCGAGCGGCATGATTTTCGCGACGGGCGCTCGCGCTACGAGGAAACGCGCGAGTCGCACCACGATCACATGATCGACATGAAATCCGGCAAGGTGATCGAATTCGTCGATCCGGAAATCGAGCGCTTGCAGCAAGAAGTGGCGCGCCGGCTTGGTTACAAGCTGATCGATCACCGTATGGAATTGTACGGCATGCCGCTTGAGGCGGGCAAGGGCTGACATGTCCGGGCCCCGCAAGTCGGTGTTCATCGGGACCTATGGTTGCCAAATGAACGTCTACGATTCCGAGCGCATGCGCGATGTGCTGGCGCCGCTAGGCTTTGTCGCCGCGGAAAAGCCGGACGACGCCGATCTGGTGATCCTCAACACCTGCCACATCCGCGAGAAGGCCACCGAAAAGGTCTATTCCGAAATCGGCCGACTGCGCGCGCACAAGCAGCGCCGCGCCGATGAAGGCGAAGCGATGATTATCGCCATCGCCGGTTGCGTTGCGCAGGCCGAGGGCGAGGAAATCATCAAGCGCGCGCCGGAGGTCGATCTGGTGATTGGCCCGCAAGCTTATCACAAGCTGCCGGAAATGATCGCGCGCGCGGCGCGCAGCAAAGGCGAGCGGCTGGCGACGGATTTTACGCCACGGGAAAAATTCGATGCGCTGCCGGCGCGCGCGCCCGATGGCGTCAGCGCGTTTTTGTCGATACAAGAAGGCTGCGACAAGTTTTGCACGTTTTGCGTGGTTCCCTACACGCGCGGCGCGGAATATTCGCGGCCCGCGGGCGATGTGCTGGACGAGGCGCGCGGATTGGTCGAGCGCGGGGTGCGCGAAATCACGCTGCTGGGGCAGAATGTGAACGCCTATGGCGATGAACGCGCTTTGCAAAGCTGTTGCGCGAACTTGCCGAAATCGACGGCCTGGCGCGGTTGCGTTATATGACTTCGCATCCGGCTGAGATGGCGCGATGAGCTGATCGCCTTGCATGGCGAAGAGCCGAAACTGATGCCGTTCCTGCACCTGCCGGTGCAGTCAGGCTCGGATCGGATCTTGAAGGCGATGAACCGCAAACATGATGGCGCCTATTATCGCGATATCGTCCGCCGCTTGCGCGCCGCGCGCCCGGACATCGCTCTCTCCAGCGATTTCATCGTCGGTTTCCCGGGGGAGAATGAGGCGGATTTCGAGGCGACGCTGGATTTGGTGCGCGAGATAGACTTCGCGGCGGCGTATTCGTTCAAATATTCCGCGCGCCCAGGCACGCCCGCGGCGCTGATGCGAGGGCAAATTGCCGAAGCCTTGAAAAGCCGAGCGCTTGGCGCGATTGCAGGACCTGCTCGGCGGCCAGCAACGTGCTTTCAACCAGGCGCAGATCGGCAAGAAATTGCCGGTCCTGGTGACCGGCGATGGCCGCATGCCGGGGCAAAAGCACGGCCGCTCGCCCTATCAGCAATCGGTCCATTTCGACGATACGCGCGCACGCGCCGGCGACATCGTTGAGGTGAGCATCGTCAGCGCCGCGCAAAATTCGTTGCGCGCGACGCGCCCCGCGATGGCGATGACGTGAGCGACAGCGGCGAACTCATGCACGTGATCGTGCTGTCGGATCCGGGCGTGGCGCAGGCCGTGTTCGGCCCGCTGCATCGGCATTTGGCGCATATCCAGGAAGCGTTTCGCGATTCCGCGGCGCCGCGCGGCGCGCCCGCCTATCGGCTCACGCTCGATGCGCACGGCGATCACCTCACCCTGCGCGCGCGCGCCGGCGGCGGCGCCGATGTCGAGCGCGCGCAAACGCATCGTCGAGGCGCTGGCCGAGCTTGCCCGCCGCAAGGGCAAGGTGCGCGAAGGCGAAGTGCTGGCGGCGATCTCTTTTTCCGAGGGGCCGAACGCAAGCGCCAGGTCCGATGACGCTGCCGCAATTGGGCGGGCTGACGCTGCGCACGCCGCGCCAGGTGCATTATGTCGAAGCGCTGCGCGACCAGGCGCATCGACCTCATTTTCGGCGTCGGCCCCGCTGGCACGGGCAAGACATTTCTCGCCGTGGCGGCGGCGGTGGAGGCGATGAAGCAGGAGCGCGTCGATCGCATCATCGTCACCCGCCCGGCGGTCGAGGCGGGCGAGAAACTGGGCTATTTGCCCGGCGATTTGGCCGAGAAAGTCGATCCTTATCTGGCGCCGATCTGGGATGCGTTCCGCAGTCAGATCAATGAGAATGATTTGAAGACGCGGCGCGAGCGGCGGCAGATTGAAGTGGCCCCGCTCGGCTTCATGCGCGGACGCACTTTGTCGAACGCGTTTGTGATTGTCGATGAAGCGCAAAACGCCACCGTGCTTGCAGATGAAAATGGTGCTGACCCGCCTGGGCGAGGGCTCGCGCATGGTGGTGACCGGCGATCCCAGCCAAGTGGATTTGCTGCGCGCCGAGCAATCCGGGCTCGCGCACGCGATTTCGATCCTGGAGCACATTGAGGCGGTCGAAGTGATCCGCTTCGCCACGCAAGATGTGGTGCGCCACCGGCTGGTGGCTAAAATTGTCGATGCCTATGATCGCAGCGAGGGCGGTCATGGCTGAGCGTGCGTTTGAGGTCGATGTTGTCGGCGGCTCGCCCTTGTGGCGCGGGCATGAGGAATTGTTGGCGCGCGCATTGGCGGCCGCGGCGGAAGCCGAGGGCCAGCTTGGCAGCGTCTCGCTTTTGCTTGGCGATGACGCGGCGATCAGCGCGATGAATCAGCAATTTCGCGGCAAGGAAGGGCCGACAAACGTGCTTTCGTTCCCGCCGGCGGAAACCGGCGGTGGCGGAGATGGGTTCTTGGGCGATATCGCGCTTGCGGTCGAAACCATTGTCGCGGAAGCCGAGTTTCAGGGAAAGCAGTTCGAGCATCACGCCGCGCACCTGGCGGTGCATGGGTTTTTGCACCTTTTGGGCTATGATCACATCGAGCCGGCTGACGCGGAAAAAATGGAATCGCGCGAACGCGCGATTCTGGTGTCCATTGGCATCGACGATCCATATGCGTGAAACAGCGGCCACAGGAGTGCGATAAACCAAAGATGGCGGATGCGTTCGAACCGGCCGAGCCTTCCTCGCGAGGGCGTTTGGTGCGGCGTCTGACTCGTTTTTTCGCGCGCGACCCATCCGGCTCGGCGGCCGAGGTCGAGGAGGTTTTGCGCGAGCGCGAGCAAAACGGCGCGCCGATAGAACTCGCGCACAAGGACATGATCCTGCGCGCCGCGCATTTCGATCGGTTGAAAGTGGCCGATGTGATGCGGCCGCGCGCCGACATTGTCGCCATCGAAGCGGATGCCACTTTGGGCGAGGCCGCGCGCGCTTTCTCCGAAAGCCAGCACTCTCGTCTGCCTATCTATGGCGAAACGCTGGATGATCCCCAGGGCCTGGTGCATGTGCGCGACGTGCTGTCGCTGTTGGCGCCAAGCGCGGAAGGAGAGGCGCGCGCCAAGCTTTCCGATCGGCTGCTTTCGCGTATCAAACGGGAAATATTGTTCGTGCCGTCGTCAATGACATTGGCGACCTTGTTCCTGAAGATGCAATCGAGCCGTACGCATCTGGCGCTGGTGGTGGACGAATATGGCGGCACCGATGGGCTGGTGTCGATGGAGGATCTGGTCGAGCAGATCGTCGGCGCCATCGAGGACGAGCACGACGTGGATGCGGCCCTGGTGTTGGAGCGGCCGGCCGGCGCGTTTGAAGCCGATGGCCGCGCGCCGATCGATCAGCTAGAGGCCGAACTTGGCGTCAGCCTGGCCCTGCCGGATCATGAAGACGAGTTCGACACCGCCGCCGGTTTGGCGGTTGCGTTGGCCGGACGATTGCCGCAGCGCGGAGAAATTCTGCGTCACCCAGCGGGCCTCGACCTTGAAATCATCGACGCCGATCCCCGCCGAGTAAAGCGCATACGGCTGAAGCGAGGTTGACGCGCTTTCATGGGAGTTGAGAATTTGGCCGCGTCACCGCCCGACGCTTCAATGTCGCGCCTCATGACTTGGATGTCCGCGCGCTCGCCGTGGCAACGCCGGGGGCTGGCGTTCCTGGCGGGCGGGTCAGCCACTTTGGCGCACGCGCCGTTTCATTTCCTTCCCGCCTATGCGCTGGCGCTGGCGGTGCTGGTGTGGTTGCTCGATGTTTGCGCAATGCAGACCACGCTTCCGCGGCGCCTGCGCGCGGCGTTTTCGACCGGCTGGTTTTTCGGCATCGGTCATTTCAGCACGGGGCTTTACTGGATTTCGTCAGCATTCCTGGTGGATTCCGAAGCTTGGGGCCCGGCTTACGGCGTGCCTGCGGTGGCGGCGATGGCGGCGGGCTTGGCTTTATTTTGGGGTTTTGGTTGTGCGCTGGCGATTGCGTTTTGGACCAAGGATCTGCGTCGCTTGCCGCTGTTTGCGGCTTGCATTTTTGTCAGCGAGTGGCTGCGCGGAAACATCCTGACCGGTTTTCCGTGGCTGCTCCCGGGCTATGTGTGGGCGCCTGGAGAGCCGGTTTCGCAATTGGCTTCGCTGGTCGGCATTTACGGGTTGTCGCTGTCGAGTTTGCTGATTCTGGTTGCGCCAGCCAGCATGGCCGACGCGGCCGCAAGCGGCGGCAAGCGCTTTGCGCCGCTGCTGGCGGCGGGCTTGGCGCTGGGCATGGCGTGGGGTTGGGGCGGCCAGAGGCTGACCGGCGCGGTCGTTGATCCGCCCGGCGCGCGCGCGATTGTGCGGGTCACCGATTCCGGCATGAGCCAGGCGGAAAAATGGGCCCCGCGCGTCGACCAGGAATGGCGCGTGTTGCAGCGTTATCTGGAGGCGAGCGGCCGGGGCGATGAGGGCCATGGCGCCGCCATCGTGATCTGGCCGGAAGGGGCTATTCCAGTGGTGAATTTTTTCATGCTGGAGAATCCCGAATTCATGGAAGCGATCGGTCGCGGGCTTGGCGACCGGGCTTTAATCGTCGGCCTGTCGCGCCGGGAAATGCGCGGCGATGAATTGGTCTATTATAATTCCGCCGCTTTGATCGACGGCGTCAGCGGCGTGCCGCGCCTGGGGCAGATCTATGACAAGAATCATCTGGTGCCGTTCGGCGAATATATTCCGTTTTGGTCGCTCCTGGGGGAACTGAACATCGCGCCGCTGCAGCGCATCGGCGCCGGCTTCGAGCCTGGCGCGAGCCCGGCGCGCCTCGTCGCGCCGGATGCGCCGCCGGCGACGGTGCTGATTTGTTACGAAGCCATTTTTCCTGGCATGATTCCGCGCGGCATTGAGCGGCCGGGATGGATTGTCAGCGTGACCAATGACGCCTGGTTTGGCGACATGGGCTGGTTCACCGGCCCTTGGCAGCATTATGCCATGGCCCGCTATCGCAGCATCGAGGAGGGCCTGCCAATGGCGCGGGCGGCCGCGGGCGGCGTCTCCGCCATCATCGACGCTTACGGCCGCGAAGTCAGCGCCAATTGGCGGTCCGGGGGCTTTGCCGAGGCGCAAATCCCGGCTGCCTTGTCCGAAACGACCTTTGCTCAATTCGGGAACTGGCTTGTTCTCACTCTACTTCTAATGGTAGCTGGGCTGCGGTTTTTGCCACCGGGGCGGGTGGCCAGAGGTTAGGGCCATGAACGACGAACGCTCCGCCAACGCCGTGGATAAGCGCATCGGCCAGCGCGTCCGCTCGCGGCGGCTGGAGATCGCCATGAGTCAGGAGCGCTTGGCCGAATTGCTTGGCGTGACTTTTCAGCAGGTGCAGAAGTACGAAAAAGGCGTCAACCGCATCGCCGCCAGCCGGCTTTTTGACATCGCCGCTTCGCTGGACATGCCGGTCGCCCGGTTCTTCGAAGGGCTGACCTCCGCTCGCGCTGGCGGGGTCGCCGAGAGCCACAGGGATTTCGCCGAAGATGTACTGGCCACCCCGGAGGGGTCCCAGTTGATGGCTCTGTTCGCCTCGATTGAAAGCGTCAAGGTGCGCCGGCGGGTGGTCGATTTGGTTCGGGCGCTGGCCGAGGAAGCCGCCGAGGCCGGCAAGGAGAGCTGAGGCCGCCGATTTGCGCTGCGGCGCGGTTATCCTTATGAGGGCCGGTTCGTTTTAACCGGGGTCGGAGAATCCGCGTGCTCAGAAGCTCTTACGTGTTTACCAGCGAAAGCGTGTCCGAAGGGCACCCCGACAAAGTCGCCGACCGCATTTCCGACACCGTGGTCGATGCGTTTCTGGCCGCCGATCCGGAAGCGCGCGTCGCTTGCGAGACGATGGTCACCACCAACCGCATTATTCTGGCTGGAGAGGTTCGCGCGGGCCAGCCCGGCAAGTCGAAAACCGAAAACAAGAAGTTCACCAAGGAGATCATCGCCGCGCTGCAGCCGAAGGTGCGGGCCGCGATCAAGGATATCGGTTACGCGCAAAAGGGCTTTCACTGGGAGAAGGCCAAATATGCCTGCTTCCTGCACGGCCAGTCCGCCCACATCGCCCAGGGCGTGGACGCTAGCGCCAAGAAGGATGAGGGCGCGGGCGATCAAGGCATTATGTTTGGCCACGCCTGCAGCGAAACGCCGGAATTGATGCCGGCGACGCTGCAATACAGCCACAACATCCTCAAACGCCTCGCCGAAGTGCGCCATAGCGGCGAGCGTCCAGAATTGGAGCCCGACGCGAAGAGCCAAGTCACGTTGCGATATGAAGGCGGCAAGCCGGTTGAGGCGCTGGCGGTTGTCGTCAGCCACCAGCACACCAAGAAGCTCGGCGCGCAATCCTACACCACCCGGCGCATGGAAGATCTGGTCAAGCCGTACGCCATGTCGGTGTTTCCAAGCAATCTCATCACCAAGAAAACCAAATGGCTGATCAATCCGACGGGGCGTTTCGAAATTGGCGGGCCCGACGGCGATAGCGGCCTCACCGGCCGCAAGATTATTGTCGATACCTATGGCGGCGCGGCCCCCCATGGCGGCGGTGCGTTTTCCGGCAAGGACCCGACCAAGGTCGATCGCTCGGCGGCTTATGCCTGCCGCTATCTTGCGAAAAACGTGGTGGCGGCGGGCCTTGCGCAACGCTGCACGATCCAAATCTCCTATGCGATCGGCGTGGCTGCTCCGACCAGTTTTTATGTCGATCTGCACGGCGCCGACACGCATCGATCCGGCAAAGCTGGAAAAATTGCTGCCCGAATTGATGGGCGGTTGCACGCCGCGCGCCATTCGCACGCATTTGAAACTCAACCAGCCGATCTATGCGCGCTCATCGGCCTACGGCCATTTCGGCCGCCAGAGCGACAATGAAGGCGGCTTTTCCTGGGAACGCACGGATTTGGTGGAGCAATTGAAGCGCTTGTCGTAAGCTGGCGCCATGTCCACTTCGCTGGCGCTCTCGGCTGAAATCGTCGCGTACCTCGCCGGCGCCAATCCGCCCGAGCATCCCGCGCTCAGAAATTGCCGCGAGGAAACCGCTGCGTTGGGCGGGGTTTCAATCATGCAGATCAGCGCTGAGCAGGGCGCGTTCATGGCATTTGTGGCGCGCATGATCGGGGCCAAGCGCGCGTTCGAAGTCGGCGTGTTCACCGGCTATTCCTCGCTCGCAATGGCGCTTGCCATGCAAGACATGCACGGCGCGGATGCGCACCTGCTGGCCTGCGATGTCTCCGAGCAATGGACCGCGAAAGCGCGCTCCTATTGGCGCGAGGCTGGCGTGGAAGGGCTGATCGATCTACACATCGCGCCCGCCCTCGAAACTCTGCAAACGCGGCTCGCCGCCGGTGAGGCCGGCAGCTACGATTTCGGCTTTATAGATGCCGATAAGACTGGCTATGGCGATTATTACGAGCGTGGCCTTCAGCTGCTCCGCCCTGGCGGAATGATGTTGTTCGACAATGTTTTGTGGTCAGGCGCGGTGGCGGATGCGGCCAACCAAACCGCCGACACCGCAGCGCTGCGTGCGCTGGCGCAAAAAGTCAGAGCCGACCCGCGCGTGCACGCCGTCATGGTCGGCATCGGCGATGGTTTGCTGATGTGCCTGAAGCGATGAGCCTCAGGCCCGGGCGCCGTCGCCCAGGCCGAACAGCGATAGCGTCTTGCGCTTGGCTTTCACTGGCTTTGGCCCGATCTCGCGCGCTTCCAGCCATTGCAGGATCAATTTGGCCACTTCCGGCGCTTCCGGTTCGCCGACCAGCCAATGGCTCATTTCTGGAAACTCGTGGAAATGGGCTTGGCCCTCGGGGAAGCGCGCCCAGCACGCGGCGGACGGTGGAGGCCGGGTTGACCTTGTCGCGACCGCCGACAAGCCCGAGCACTGGGGCGGCGATGCGGTAAACCGGCGCTTGGCTGGCCATCGAGGCGTCAAGCCACCATTGCATCGCCTCGCGAATGGCTCTGCCCGATTCCGGCACGAAGCGGGCAAAAGCGCGGCGCGCGTCCTCGCGCGACAGCCGGTCGATCGTAGTGGCGCGGGCGACGCGGAAATCCGGCGGCACCGGCCGGCGCCAATAATCGCCAAGCAGGGAAAGGCCGAAATGATTGCCGTGTTCGTCCAAAGTGGTGGGCGGAACGCCCCATGGCGCGGAAGGCGCGAGCAACGCCAGACCCGCGACCGGCGAATGCATCGCCGCGAGTTGTACAACCAACCCGCCGAGCGAATGACCGACAAGCACTGGCGGCGCGCGCAGATCGTGTAGATAGCGAGCGATGCCGTGCGCATATTCCTTGAGCCCGGTGAGCGCCAGCTGCTCAAGGTCAGCCCCGCGCTCGTGGTGCGCCAGGTTTGGGGCGTGGGTCTCGAAGCCCGCGGCCTCGAAATGTTGGCGGAAGGCGTCGAACGCCCAACCGCCGCAAAACGCCCCGTGCACAAACACGATTGGCGTTGCGATCGTTGATTTTTTCATCCGCGCTTCGCTCGCGCGGCGCCCATCAGGCTGACTTTCACTTGGCTTCCCCCGCGCTGAATTTGCCGAAACGCTTGGCCACCTCTTCGTAAGTGGCGCGTTTGAATGGTATCACAAGATCAGGCGCGCTTGCGAGCGGCGCCCATCGCCAATCGCCAAACTCCGGCGTGTGGGCATCGAGTTTGATGTCAGTGTCGCGTCCCCGAAAGCGGAAGGCAAACCATTTCTGCATTTGCCCAATATAGCGTCCGCGGTGTTGCATTTTTTTCCGCAGATCCATGGGAAATTCGTAATAAAGCCAGTCCGGCGTTTCCTCGAGCAAATCGGCGTGCTCGGCGCGTACGCCGATTTCTTCCTCAAGCTCGCGATAGGCGGCCTGCACCGGCGATTCGCCGCGATCGACCCCGCCTTGGGGCATTTGCCATTGATAAGGGCCTTCCGCGCCTTCGCGCTTGCCGAGAAACACCAGCCCCTCGCGGTGAAACAGCGCGAGACCGACATTTGGGCGATAGAGTTTTGGATCGCGCGGCGCTGTCATCGGCGGGCGGCGCGTGCATTTAGCACGGCCGACGCGGGCGCCAATTGATAGCCGCGCGCGCCGACATCGCGCGCCCAATGTCCAACCTGCTCCATGGTCACAGGATAGGCGAACCCAGCGCCGACCGCGCTTTGATTTTGCAGCGCCAGCGCTTCCAGATTGAGTAATTGGTCGTCGATCGCGTCAGCTTCTCGACGCGCGTCGATGATGCGGTCGGCGGCGGTGCTGGCGAGGCCCGCACGCTGCGCCTCCAAACTGAGCGCGGTGCGCTGGCCGATGCCGGAGGAGATGAACACCAGCCCGCGTCGGCGCAAGGCCTGCACGATCGGCTGCGACGCCTGGGCTGAAGTGGCGAAGCGCGCGCCTTGGTAATTGGTGACGCCGAAATAGCCCGCGCCGCGCGACAATAAATGCTCGAGCCGCGAAATGTTTTGCTGCGCTGGCGCGGAGGCAAGCAAGGTTTGCGGGCCAGTGTCGTCGGCGTCGGGGTCGAACGGCTCCATCGGCAATTCCAGCATCACCTCGTGACCGTGAGCGCGGGCGCGGTCGATCCAGCTTTGCAAATTGGCCGCATAGGGCACGAAGGAGAGCGTGATCTCGGGCGGCAATTCGTCGATCGCCTGGGTGGTTGCGCGCGCGTTGAAGCCAAGCCCGCCAATCACCACGGCGATGATCGGCTTGTCCTGCCGCGCCGAGAAGGGGCGCGCATAAGCTTGCGACGGCGTGCGGCCGTTTGCGGCGACGATCGGCAGCGGGCCGCCTGGTCCAGCTTCGGTCAAGCCGGCGAGCGGCGCGCGCGGCAAGGGCGGAGCCGCCGGGCGCGCGTTCGCACCCGGCGTTTCGACCACGGCCACACGCAATTGTCCGTTGGCGTCGATCTCGCCGATTTCGGCCGGCGCTTGCGGCAATTCCTCCAGCGAAAATTGCTCAAACTCGGCGCCGTCGGCGGCGACATCGGCGAATGAAACGCGCGGCGCGTTGGCGATGGCTTCGCTCGGTGAAAGCGAGACGACGCGCCGTGGACCGGCCGCGCTCGGATCGCCGAAAACCTGAATCGCGACGACCGCGCCGATCGCCAACGCGCCGCAAACGCCGAGGGCGGCGAGGCGATGGCTGGGCGCGCGTCGTGGTTGAGGCGGCGAGGCGGGCCTTCGCGCGCGGGCGCTGAATGGCAAGCAAATCATCTGCGCGGAACATCACCCAATTCGGCGCTCGCGTCACTATCAAGCAGCGCTGCTGCCGATCGGATTAACCTTGATTGATCAAGCGTTAACGCCGCCGCTCATCCCGCGCGCGCGCGCAAACGCTCGGCGACCAGGCCTTGACGCAAGAAATCGCTGGCGCGCTTCAACTGGTAATCCTCTTCGGGGTTCCAGTTTTCCGGCGGCTGGTCGTCGGGGGCGTGCAAGGCGCGGCGTTGCGCGCCGGCTTCGTTGTTGAGTGCGTTCGGCAGATCGGCTTCCGACAAGCCCAGCCGGGTCAACCGCTCCATGTCAACTCGGCGCGCCGCCACCTCCATGTCCGGATCGATGCCGGCGCCTTGGATGGTGCGGCCGGCCGGCGTGTAATAGCGCGCGGTCGTCAGCCGCAGCGCCCGCCCGCCTTGCAGCGGGATCACCGTCTGCACCGAGCCTTTGCCGAACGAAGTAGTGCCCACCACCAGCGCCCTATTGTGATCCTGCAGCGCGCCAGCGACGATTTCCGCCGCGGAGGCGGAAGCGCCGTTGATCAGCACAACGACAGGCACGCCAGCCAAGGCTTCGCCGCGGCGGGCGGGGTAACGCAGCACATCGTCCGGTTGGCGACCGCGCGTGGAAACGACTTCGCCGCCGTCCAGGAAGGCGTCGGAAACCTCGATGGCTTGATTAAGCAATCCGCCGGGATTGTTGCGCAAGTCCAACACGACGCCCTTCAAGCGCGGGCCGGTATCGCGGCGAATGGAACTGATCGCTTCCTCCAACAGCGCGCCGGTGCGTTCGTTGATGAAGGTGGAAATGCGAATGACGCCGATATCGCCATCGACGATCCGCGTCGTCACCGCGCGTATCGAGATCACTTCGCGCGTCACCACCACATCGAACGGATCGCGGCCCTCGCGCGCCACGGTGACCGTGGCCTGGGTGCCGGCGACGCCGCGCATGCGCCGAACCGCTTCGTCCAGCGTCAGGCCGATCAGGCTGACGCCGTCGAGGGCGATGAAATGGTCGCCAGCTTGGATGCCGGCGCGCGCGGCGGGGGTTCCGTCGATCGGCGAAATCACCCGCACCAAGCCATCGACGCTGGTGACCTCAACGCCCAGTCCATCGTATTGGCCCCGCGTCTGGGCGCGCATTTCGCGATAGGCGTCGGCGTTGACATAGGTGGAGTGCGGATCGAGCGAGGAGAGCATGCCCTGGATGGCCGCCTCCATTGCTTTTTCCTCGTCGATCTCGGTGACATAATCGCGCTCGACGCGATTGAGCACGTCAGTGAATAATTCAAGTTGGCGATAGAGGTCACCGCGCCCGCGATCGCCGGGCGCTGACCAGGCCAAGGCCCCAATGCACGCCGCCAAACCAATTACCGGAGCGGCAATCCACACCAAACGCATCACTCAACTCCGCGGGGCCAATGCCCGCCCTTAGCCAGCCTGGACGCCTCCGCCCGCATTAAGTCCGCGTGCGATGAGCCAGCGTCCCGGATCGACCACCTGGCCGTTCCGCCGGACTTCAACATACAATTCCGGCGCCGGCGTGTCAGCAGTCGGCATTTCGCCCAAGAGCTGGCCCGGCTGGACCCTGTCGCCGACCCGGGCGCCGATTGTCTCCAAACCAGTCAGAACCAGTGCGAAGCCGCCGTCAAGGTTTAGGATCAATACATTGCCGTAACTGCGGAAGGGGCCGGAATACGCCACCTCGCCAGCGGCGGGGGATACCACTTGAGCGCCGGAGCGGGTACGCAATACCGCACCCTGAGAGGGGGGGCCTTGGCCATCGCGAGTGCCGAAGCCGCGCGCTAGGCGTCCCTCCGCCGGCGCCACCCAAGCCACGGGGATATTGGACGCCCCCTGCGCAGGACGCGCCGCTCGCCGGTTTGCAGCCTGCACCCGAGCGGCCAAATCTCGCAGGGTGCGGACTTCGCTCGCCAGCCTGAGCATGCGCCGGTCAGCGACGGCGGCGGCGGCGGTCAGTCGGGTGTGCGTGGTGCGCTGACTTTCAAGCTGCGCCGCCAATTGGGTTCGTTCGGCGTCGATGACGGCCTGCGCAAGCGCGAGGTTGGCCTGCTCCTGGTTGAGGGCGAGCGCGGCGCCGCTGGCCTGATCGATGGCGCGGGCGCTGCGGCGCTCGCGGTCGATCAGCGCCGGAACCGCGGCGCGGGCGAAAATGCCGACGCGTACGGCGCGCGGCTCCAACCGCCGCGAGGCGAAAGCAGCGGCGATCAGCGCCGCCTCGAAACTATCTCTGGCGGCGCTTCGGCTCGCGGTGTCGGCTTGCAGCTGGGCGTTCAGTTCGGCGAGTTGCTGTTCGGCGAGGGCGCCGACGGCCTCGGCCTCTGTGCGCTTGCGAGCGGCCTCCGCCAGATTGGCGCTCAGCGCGTTGGCTTGCTGCTGGGCGCTGGCCGCCTGCGCGCGCAATTGCTCGGCATGGGCGGCCGCGGCCCGGCGATCACCCTCGGCCTGGGCGATTGTGCGGGTGGCTTGGGCCGGCCCAAGCCAAAGGAAAATCGCCGCGCCCCCAGCCGCGCAAACGGCGAGGGCGCGCGCTGTACTTCGCGCCATGACCCATACCCAAGCCCGGGCTTGTTCTAATCCCGGTGATAAGGACTAGCGCACAATATTGTCACAGCTCGGTAAATTTGCTCGGCCAACATCACTCGAACCAGCCGATGCGGCCAAGTTTGTCGGCCAAAAGCCAGCTTTTCGTCAGCTTGATCCTTAACGCTTTGTGAAACGCCGTCCGCGCCGCCGATCCAAAAAGCAGCGCAGCCAAGGCCGTCATCGCGCCAGCGGGCGAGCTTTTCAGCGAGTTGCCGCGAGGTCCATTCCGCGCCGCGCTCGTCGAGCAGGATTTTGCGGGCATTGTCTGGCGTTGCCCGGTAGAGCGCGGCGGCTTCGGCGCGCGGCTCGCCCGGAGACTTGCCTTCAACCTCGACCAGGTCAGCGGATTTGAAGCCGATCTGCCGGCCGGCGCTGGCCGCGCGCGCCAGATAATCCGCGCTCATCGCCGCTTCCGGACCCTCGCGCAGCCTGCCGACAGCAGCGATCAGCAGCCGCACTTTAGTTTGAAAGCGCGGCGCTTGGGCCTTGGCCGCCGGCCCAGATTTTCTCGATATTGTAAAATGCGCGCACTTCCGGGCGGAACAAGTGGACGATGACGTCACCGGCATCGACCAGCACCCAGTCGGCGCTCTGCAAGCCCTCGACGCGCAAATCCTTAATGCCGGCCTCTTTCAGCTTGCGCATCACATGCTCAGCCAGCGCCGCGACATGGCGTGTCGAGCGGCCCGAGGCCACCACCAACATGTCGGCGAACGATGACTTGCCGCGAATGTCGATAGCGAGGATGTCCTCGGCCTTGTCATCCTCGAGCGAGGCGAGAATGACCCGAGTGGCGGCCTCGACGTCAATGCCTGGCGCGGGACGGGGCGTTTCAAGCTCTGGAGCGGCTTTTGCCGGCTTGGCTTTCGCCGTGGACTTCTTGGCGGCCTTTTTGGCCGGGGGCGATCCAGCTTTGGTCGCAGCTGGGGTGCGTTTCATTTCAGGCGACAGGCTTGGCTCCTTCAATGACCTCATTTTGGGAATATCCCTGTCTGGCACGCTATCACTTCCACGAAACCCTCGCCACTGCCGGACGCTTTGCCGTGCGCAGCGCGGTTGAGCTTTGTTTATGGTGGCGAGCATTCAGGAAAATCCAGTGTTTTGGCCAACTTACGCGATGGCGCAGCCCGGCGCCCGGGCGCGACACCACCACTACGGGTATGGCGGCGGCCACTTCGCGCCAATTCCGCCATTTACGGAAATCGGCGAGGTTGTCGGCGCCGATGATGAGGGAGAAGCGCACGCCAGGATAATAGCGCTTGAGCTTCCGCAAGGTCTCAAAAGTGTAGCCGCAGCTCAGCCGCTGTTCCAGGTCGGTGACGATCATGCGGGGTCCGCGCGCTTGCTGCCGCGCCAAATCCAATCGCCGCGAAAACGCGCTGGATTTCGGTTTCAGCGGATTCTGCGGGGCCACCAGCCACCAGACTTGGGCCAGCTTCAGTCGCTTAAGCGCGGTCTCCGCAACATGAGCATGCCCCTCATGAGCAGGGTCGAACGAGCCGCCGAACAGGCCAATGCGCATGCCCGGAAAGGCGAGGGGCAGGCCGCGCCTCACGGCCTGATCTGCCCTGCGCCGCGCACCAGATATTTGAAGATGGTGAGTTGTTCGGCGCCCACGGGGCCGCGCGCGTGCAGGCGGCCCGTGGCGATGCCGATTTCGCCGCCAAACCCGAACTCGCCGCCGTCGGCGAATTGAGTCGAGGCGTTGTGCAACACGATGGCGCTATCGACTTCCCTAAGGAATTGCGCCGCCGCGCCTGCGTCCTCGGTGACGATGCAATCGGTGTGCTGCGAGCCATACGTCGCGATATGGGCGATGGCTTGCTCGATGCCGGCGACGATGCGCACGGAAAGGATCGGCTCTAGATATTCCGTGCGCCAATCCTCCTCGCTCGCCGCCTCCATCTCAACGATGGCGCGCGCTTGTTCATCGCCCCGCAGCGCGCAGCCGCGTTCGACCAGAGCCGCGGCGATTTTCGGAAGCAGTTGTGGCGCTATGGCTGTATCGATCAACAATGTTTCAGTGGCGCCGCACACCGAAACGCGGCGCATCTTGGCGTTGACCGTCAGCGCGATAGCCTCGTGTGGCTTGGCGGCGCTGTGGACATAAGTGTGGCAGATGCCCTCCAAATGAGCGAACACAGGCACGCGCGCTTCCGCCTGCACCCGCGCCACCAGCGATTTGCCGCCGCGCGGCACGATCACGTCGATGTTTCCATCAAGTCCCGCCAGCATCATGCCGACAGCGGCGCGGTCGCTGCTGGGCACGGCCTGGATGCAATCGATGGGCAAGCCCGCTTCCGCAAGCCCCGCGCGCAAGGCCTCGACGATCGCGCTGACAGCTATCGCTGCTATCGCCGCCGCCGCGCAGGATCACGACGTTGCCAGCCCGCAGCGCCAGCGCGCTAGCGTCGGCGGCGACATTGGGCCGGCTTTCGAAGATCATGCCGATGATTCCGATCGGCGTGCGCACGCGGGAGATATCGAGGCCATTGGGGCGGGTCCAATGCGCCATGATCTCGCCCACCGGGTCGGGCAGGGCGGCGATCGTCTCGACGCCTGCGGCGACCGCCTCCAGGCGCGACGCATCCAGCGACAATCTGTCGATAAAGCTATCGGTCAACTTGTTTGCCCGCGTCCGCGCCACGTCCTCGGCGTTAGCCGCAAGGATGATTGCGGCGTTCGCGCGCAGCCGCCGCCGCCATCGCCGACAGCGCGCGCGTGCGCTGCTCCGGGCCTGCGTCGCGCGCGGCCTTGGCGGCGGCGCGGGCGCGTTGGCCTAGCGATCGCATTTGAGTTTCGAGCCCGCTCATGTGGTCGGCGCCAAATCGTCGGCATGCACCAGGGCGGGGCCGGCGGCATAGCCCAGGATTTCCGCGATGGCGCCAGAATGCAGTCCCTTGATCCGCGCCGCGTCGGCGGCGTCATAACGCGCCAGGCCGCGCGCGATTTCGCTGCCTTCGAGGTCGAGGATGCGTACGGCGTCTCCTTTCTCGAAGCCGCCGCGCACATCGGTTACGCCTGCCGGCAACAAGCTCTTGCCCGCGCGCAACGCTTTCGCGGCGCCGGCATCGACCACCAACGCGCCCTGCGGCGCGAGGCTGCCGCCGATCCAAGCCTTGTAGGCTGCTTGCGGCGATGCGTGCGGCAAGAACCAGGTGGCGCGGGCGCCGTCGCCCAGTCGCGACAAAGGGTTCAGTTCCTGCCCGCGCATGATGGCGACGGCGCAGCCTGCGGCGGTGGCGATTTTCGCCGCTTCGATCTTGGTGCGCATGCCGCCCGAGCCGACGCCGGAACCGGCATTGGCCTCGCCCGCCATGGCCTCGATCTCGGCGCTGATCTGTTTGACTTCGCCGATGTGGCGCGCGCGCGGGTCAAGGCGCGGATCGCGCTCGTAAAGCCCGTCAATGTCGGACAACAGGATCAATGCGTCAGCGGAGATCATTTGCGCCACCCGCGCTGCGAGGCGGTCATTATCGCCATAGCGGATTTCCGCGGTCGCCACCGTGTCGTTCTCGTTGATGATAGGCACGGCGCCCAGGCCTAGCAGAGTCTCGAGCGTCGCGCGCGCATTGAGCCAGCGGCGGCGGCGCTCGGTATCGTCGGGCGTCAGCAGAGCTTGCGCAACAGGAATGCCGTGGCGCGCGAACGCTTCCTCGTAAGCGCTCATCAGCCGCGTCTGTCCGGCGGCGGCGGCGGCTTGCTTTTCCTCAAGCTTCAGCGCGCGCGTCAGGCCGAGCACGCGTCGCCCAAGCGCAACCGCGCCGGAGGAAACAATCAGCACGCTTTGCCCGGCTTTGCGCGTCGCTGCGACATCGTCGGCCAAGGCCGCGAGCCAAGCGCGCGCCGGCTGGCCGCTGTCCGCATCGACCAACAGCGCCGAGCCAATTTTTATGACGATGCGCTTGGCGTGGAGAAGAGCGTTCATGGCGCCCAGTCCGCGTCTTGCAGCGGCTTTGGCGCTTCCGCCACACGGCGCGCGCGGAGCAGCGCTGCGATCTCGTTGACCAGATCGCGCACGCCCGCGCCGGACACGCCGGACACCAGGCGGACTTGCCTGCCGATGGCGCGGGAAAGCGCCGCGCGCTTGCGGTTGGCTTCGGCGGGGGTGAGCGCGTCGATCTTGTTGAGCGCCACGATCTCGGGCTTCGCGGCCAGATCGCCGCCATAGGATTCAATTTCGCGCCGCACCGTGCGGTAGGCTTCGGTGGCGCTTTCTTGGGTTGCGTCGATCAAGATGCACCAGCGCCACGCAGCGCTCGACATGGCCGAGGAAGCGCGTGCCCAGGCCCGCGCCATCGGCGGCGCCTTCGATCAGTCCCGGCAAATCCGCCAGCACGAAGCGCTCGCTCTCGCCGATGCTGACAACGCCCAGATGCGGATGCAAAGTGGTGAACGGATAATCGGCGACCTTTGGCGTCGCGGCGCTGACGGCGCGCAGGAATGTCGACTTGCCGGCGTTCGGCAAGCCTACCAGCCCTGCGTCGGCGATCAGCTTCAGCCGCAGCCAAAGCGTTCGCTCCTCGCCCTCGAGCCCCGGATTGGCGTGGCGCGGGGCCTGGTTGACCGAGGATTTGAAATACGCGTTGCCAAAGCCGCCATTGCCGCCCTTGGCGAGGAGCAAGCCGCATGCCGGCCTCGGACAAGTCGGCGATCAGCGTTTCCTTGTCTTCGTCGAGCACTTGCGTGCCGGTGGGCACTTTCAGCGTGACGCTCTCGCCGTCGGCGCCGTGGCGGTTCTGGCCCATGCCGTGGCCGCCGGTCGCGCCCTTGAAGTGCTGCTGGTAGCGATAATCGATCAGCGTATTGAGGCCGTCCTGCGCCTCGATCCAGACATCGCCGCCCTTGCCGCCATCGCCGCCATCGGGCCCGCCGAACGGAATGAATTTCTCCCGCCGGAACGAAACCGCCCCAGCCCCGCCATTGCCGGAGCGGATGATGATCTTGGTCTGGTCGAGGAATTTCATGGCCCTGTGTATATGGCCGCTGGCGTGAAAGCCGGCAACCGCAGTCGTTTTGTGGGCGCGCGCACGTTCGTGGACGAGCCAGGCCGGGTGATCGAGGGGGTGCGAGCGCAGCGTTGGGGGTGCCGTGCGGTGAAAACAGAGCGCATTAACGCGGGACGTCGCGCCATGCCGGTATTCGCCGACGGCCAGAGACCTCTTGAATGCCTCCGTCAAACGGTTACGTTTTGTTCGCTAGGAGCAGACGAGAAAGCGATCATGGACACGCTGGGCGGCCCTCACGTTAAAGTGGATCGCGAATTCGGCGAATTCGTGATCAACTCCTTTACGCCTGAGACCATCCCGATGGCTCGGCTCGCCGAGTACATGGGCGTCCTGGCCGAGCTATTGGGGAAGCGCGACTCCCTCCACTTTGAGCGCGTAGAGCCAGGTAGCCTAAGGATTAAGTATTGGACGCCGAAGGAAGACGCCGAGGAAGTTGTCGAGCGTCCTGCGCAAATTGCGGCCGGAACGGCCGATAAAACGACGCTGTCGGCATTCAATAAAATGAACGACCTGTTGGAAGCTGACCGTGCCGTGGGCTCGTTTCAGTTTTCGGCGGTCGTGCTCCCGTTCCCTGGTCGCGAGCGCGTGCATTCTCCGATCTACGGGCCGGTAGATGAGGACATGACCATTGAGGGTCAGCTTGTGCGCATCGGTGGTAAGGACAGGAGCATTCACGCTCACATCCAAGACGGCGACGCATTTTTTAATTGTGAGATGACGCGCGGTCTTGCCATGGACATGTGTCACTACCTATTCGGCCCGACGATTCGCGTAACGGGCAGTGCGCGTTTTCAGCGCGACCGTGAGGGCGAATGGAAACAGCTTTCGTTCAAGGCAATCAAGTTTGAGGAACTCGACGACACGCCACTGTCGCACGTAATTGCGAAGTGGCGTGCGATTGAGGGCAACGGCTGGCGAGAAATCAGAGACCCGCTGGCCGAGCTAGCGCGCTTGAGTAGCGAGGATTGACGGCATGGCTGTTGTTCTCGACGCCAACTATCTGGTTGCGTGGCAGCAGCCTGGCAAGATGGATGTGCCCGAGGACCCGGCGACCGGCGTGCCGCTCACAAAGTTTGCGGAGCGCGTTGAGTATCTGATCGCGCAGCTTGAAGAGACGACGACGCGAATTGTCATTCCGACGCCTGCGCTCTCGGAGTTACAGCTATGCTGACGCGGATTTTCGCCGACGAAGGAGACAGTTTCAAAGAAAAAAGAGAAAGACAGCGATCAGGAGAGGCCCGACGAGGCCGAAGCGCGGCGCGCTTGGCGCGAGGCGCGGAATGAAATATGAGGGCGAATGATTTTTCAGAAGAGACCTGGAAGAACAAGGAGATGAGGCGGCGCGGGGATAGGAGAGACATAGGAGAGAGAGAGATAGGAAGAGAGAAGAAAGGCCACTGGATGACTAGAAATAAATAGAAGGAATGAACGCAGAGGGATTGATAGCGCCTTCGAGCTCGACGGTAAGATCAACGGCGAATGCTTTCTTGCTAATGTAGAGCAGGAGCTGGACCTCGGGCTCAAGCCAGGCAACGTGGTGGCCCTCGACAATGTCTAAATCAACATGATCCAGGATGTCGCCGTTCCTTGAAAACAACGACGCCCGGCTATGTTCTGCTGCCCTGCATTCCAAATCACTATCCCAAACAAATGCTGTTCGCCAAATCTAGTGCGCGCGGGCGCAGCGGGGCGCGCCTATTGTTGCGTTGCTGAACAAGAACAAGAACTTCAGAATTGCAGAGTTCGACCGGCGTGCGGCAATCGAGGCGGCCGAGATTATGCGGCATGAATTGGACAAAGTGGGAAAAAAAGCGTCGCTGCCGGACTCTTGGGCCAAGGCGAAGTTCGACATCCAGATTGCCGCCATCGCCAAGATTGCGAAGGCGGATCGGGTTTACACCGGCGACCAAGGGCTAGCGAATAAGTGCCGGCGGCAGGCGCTGACGCCCGTCATGTTCTACGAGTTACCGCTGCCGCCAAACGAGACACCCCCGCTATTCAAGTATGCGGACGAAAAGGAAGACAAGTCCGATACGGGTTGAAACACACAGCTCTAGCCCGCCCTGCAAACGGTTTCATCGTGACGCGCGGACGTGGGTCGGGTGCCCGCTGGTATGCTCGCCCAAACTTAGCCAGGTTTCCGAATCCGATCTAATTCTGGGCTAACACGGCACCGTCCGGGCATCGATTTTTATCGTTTTCAGTTGACCCAGCTTTCGCCCCCCCGCTCAATCGCTTTCCCGCCGCCAGCGCAGCGAGACGCGTTGGTCGCCGTTGCCGAGGAAGCTGGTGATCAGCACCAGGCGCGGGCGGAGCGTCCATTCAACGCGGGTTTGCGCCTGCCCGAGGCCGGTGCGCGCCAGTTCGACATAGACATCGCGCGTCAGATAAACCCCGCCCGCCACCAGGAAGCCGCCCGCCTCGTCCTGGCGCACATTGAAGCGGTCCAAGCCAGCCGCCGCCCGCGCCGCATCGACAAGATCGAGCGACGCGCGTCCCGAAAGCGCCGCCAAGCTCGCGGCCAGCTGCGCCGCCTCGAATGCGGAAAGGTCCTCCACCGAGCGGCCAAACAGGATCTGCGGCAGGATTTCGTCCTCGGGCAGCGCCGGATCGCTGGAGAAGGCGATCTCCGGATCGCGCGCGGTGCCGGTGAGGCGAACGCGCGCGGTGAGGTCGGCCGTATCGCGGGTTGCGAGTCATCTCGATCTGCGCATCGAGCGGATCGCCATCGAACAGGATGCGCGCGCTTTCGATCTCGAACGGTTGGCCGGAGAGCGCCAACGTGCCGCGCACAGCGCGCGCTTGCCCAAAGATGCGCGGGCTGTCGCGCCGTGCCGTCAAGCCGCAAATCCAGCGACCATTCCGCATCGAGCCCGCGCCCACGCGTGAAAACGCGGCCCGGCGCGGCGACGCGTACGTCAATCGCGGTCGAGCCATTGCGCCGCGGATCTGGAGGATCGGCGGGAAAATCGCCCAGCTCGCCAGGGCGGTTGATCTCGACAACATCGAGCACGGCGATGCCGGAATCAGGACTGGCGGCGATGTCGATTTCGGCTTCGTTGATAATGAGCGCGCCGCTGAGGGTTGAATGCAAACCCTCCCATGCGAACGCCAAGTCGCCGCTGGCGCTGGCCCTCGCGTCGGGGCGATCGGCGACGCGCATATTGGCGACGCGGACATCGATGCGGCCTTCGCGCGCGTCGAAGCAACCGCCGGTGGCGGTGAGCGCGCCGCCGCCTGGGCCGGTCGCGGCGAAGCGCTCCAGCGTCACGCCGCGCTCATTGAGGGCGAGCCGCGCGTTCAGATCGGACGAGCGTGATTCCGGTGAGCTTGTCCTCAAAGCGCCCGGCGCCGATTTCAACATGGCCTTCGCCGGCGAGATAGCCGGCGCCGAATTGCAATTCGCCTTCGCCGTTCAATTCGCCCGCCAGCGATTGATCGGGCAGGCGCGCCGCCGCCCACAAGCTCTCGGCGGGGCCGCGCACCGACCAACTCGCCCGGCCGCGTCGTTCCGGCGCCACCGCGATGCGCAGCGGCGCGGCGCTGGTCACGACTGGCGCATCGGCGTGGAAAATGCGCGACCAGCCCATCGCTTGAGCGCGCATCGATGCGCGCATCCAGGCGCCCGGGGTCGAGGTCGGCGAGGATGCGCATGTCGAGCGTGCCGCTTTGGCGTCCGGCGAAGCGGGCATCGGTCAGGGTAAGATCGGCGCCGCCGCTGAGGCCGCCGCCGACGCTGGCGAATTCCATGCGTCCGTCAATGCGTCCCGCCGCGCGCTCGCCCCAGATCGCCGCCAGCGGCGCGAGCGGCGCGTCCTCGATTTGGGCGCTGCCGGCGAGCGCGCGCCCCCGATCGCTCCATTGCGCGCCAACGACGCCGTCGGCGATGGCGACATTCAGCGAAGCTTCCGCCGCGTCGGCCCGCCAGCGCACCCGCAGCGGCGCGCGGGTGTACAAATCGGCGCCCGCCAGCGCGCCGCGTCCCTCGATCGCGAGCACGCGCGCGCCGTTCGCGGCGGCAAGCGTGGCGGTTCCGGCGAAACTAAGCGGCGCGCGGCGCAAACGTCCGCGCAAATCAAAGCGCGCGGCGATCGCATCGGCGGGACCCTCCGCGTGCAGGCTTGCCGCGGCGACGCGCAATTCACCGGCCTGGGCATTGGTGATGTCGGCGTCGAGCGTCAACGCCGCCGGCGTAATCGTCAGGTCGCCGCTCATATGACCCTTGAGCCCCGGGACAAGGCCGTCGAGTTGACCGTTGACCAGCAGGTTCGCATTGGCCCCGCGCGCGCCAAGGCGCGCATCGCCGTGAGCCTGCATGGCGCCGACCCGCGCTTCCAGATTGGCAAGTGCAACCGCCCCGTCGGCAAGTGCAATGTCGGCGCTGGCGGCGGCTGCCTGGCCGGCGACAAATCCGGCGGCATTCGCGCTGGCCGGCATAATGTGGGCCCGCTGGCGTCAAAGTAAATTCAAGCATCGGCTGGGTGATGGTCAATCCGGTGGCGGCGAGGCTGGATAATGTCGCGCGCGCTTCAAGACTTGGGCGCGCCAGTGGCCCGGTGAGGCGGCCAGTGGCGTCAATTGCGCCGGCAATCTCCGCGTTGCCTAGAGAGAGGGGCCCGCGCGCGCTGGCCTCCAGCGCCAAGTCGGTTTGGCCGCGCACGATCCGCCCCGCCGCGCCGGCCCGCACGCGGGCGCCATCGACGCGGGCGTGCGACACGGTGAGGCCGCGACTTTCATAGCGCAGGCGCGCATCGATGCGCGGCGCCGCGCCAAGCAATTGGTTGACGATCGTCGACGCGCCGCCAACCCGCTCGCCAACGCCATCGACATTGGTGGTCCACACGCGCGGGCTGTCGCCCGGTTCGGAAAAAGCGCGCCAGCGCCCCGCAGCCGCGCCCGAGAGGATTCCGAGCAAGGCGTCCAGGCGGCGTGCGCGCCAAGCCCCGGAGAATTCCCCGTCGCCGCGATTGACCCAGCCGCGCGCGTCCACCATCACCGCATCGCCTGAGAGTTCGGCTTGGTCGAGCGAAAACCGCTCGCGCGTGCGGTCGTAGCTTAGCTCCGCCTTGAGGCGCGCGTTGGCGAACAGGGCGGGCGCTGCTTCCGGCGTACGCACATCGGCGCGCAGCGTGAAGCGATCTGGGGTTAGCGCGGCGCTGACGGGTCCGGCGAATGTAGTGGCGCGGCCCAGCGCATTTACCTCGCTTTGCTCGAGATTGGCTGCGATCGCGGTCACGCCGCGGGCGCGGCGCAATTGACCCCGCAGGCGCGTCTTGCCGTGTGCAAACGGAGATTCGCGGGCGATGTCGGAGAGCCGCTCGGTCGAGGCGACGAAATGGGCCGGGCCATCGAGGGCGTAGTCTTCGGTGAGCTTGCCGTCGAGGTCGACGGCGATGAAAGGCGTTTGCGCGTGCAGGTTGAAAACGCCGGCGCGCGCGCCCGCGGCGTTGAGCGACGCGCTTGCGCCGATGCGCCGCGCCAAGGTGCGGAGCGCTGGGGCGGCGTCAAGCTGAGCCTGGATGTCAAATTGCCAATTCTCGGCGCCCCAACGCGCCGCGCCTGAAAACAGCTCGCGCTCGCCGAGCGCCGCGTCGTAGCGTGCTTGGCCTTCGTTGGCGCCGCCATCGCCGCGCGCGGTCGCGCGAACCCCCTGATCGGCGGCGCCAAGCGCGTGCGCGAACACGCCCCCGGGCGCGCCCTCGACGTCAACCTGGAGCGCAAATTGTTCCCCGGACCGGTATTGGATCATTGCGCGATCAGCGCCTGAGTCTTTCGCCGCATCGGTGCGTGCTAGCTCCAATTCCAGCGCCCGCAACTCTTGGCCGCTGACGTCAAGCGAAAACGAAGCCGCGAACGTCGCCGCCGCGCCGACCACGGGTTCGGCGAGCGCCAGCGTTTCAATTCGGATATCGCCGATCTGGACGTCCAAATTGATGTTGCCGACAGGCCGAGGCCGCGACAGCGCGGGTCGCCGCAGGATCTCGATCCGTTCGGCGCTGGCATGCTCCAGCCGCACCGCGCCGAAGGCGATGTCGAGCGGGCGCCAACTGAGCGCGAGATTTTCCGCTTGCAGCCACAATCCCGTCTCGTCGGCAAGACTTGCGCGCGTCGCGCGCAGGTCTCCGAGCCAGGGCCCGGAGACGCCGTCGATGTCGATGCGCCCGAGCCGCCAGATTTTCTGTCCGTCGGCGAGGGCGTCGACAATCCACGCCGCGCCCGGGCCGATTGCCCACGCAATCGCACCGGTCGCAACCAACGCGCCAAGCGCGGGGCCGCGCCAGCGGCGTTTTTTGCGCGCGGCCATCAGAACGCCTGTCCGAGGCTGATATAGAGCGCGTAATCGGGGGCGGCGTCGCGGTCATCGAGCGGGAAGGCGATGTCCACGCGCAGCGGCGCAAAGCCGAGATCGTAGCGCGCGCCAATGCCGACGCCGAGGCGCAGGTCGCCGGCATCGCTCCAATCGTCAAACGCGGCCCCGCCATCGACAAAGGCGGCGGCGCCGAGATGTTCGCCAAAGCGCCAGCGCGCCTCCAACGAACCCTCGAGCAAGCCGCGCCCGCCCGGCGAGAGGCCCAGCAAGTCGCGCTCACGCGGATAGATGGAATTGTAATCGTAGCCGCGCACCGAACCGCCGCCGCCAGCGTAAAACCGCCGATCGGGCGGCGCATCGTCGGCGGCGCCGGCGAGCGCTTCCAGCCAACCCGCGCGCAACCGCGCCGCCAGCGTCACGCGGTCATCCTTGGCGAAGGATTCATACAGCTCGCCCTTCGGCGATTCCACGCACGAAGGCGATGGTTGCATCGCCGGTGGAAATCGCCGGCTCGACGCGGAATTCCACGATCGAGCCATCGCGCGGATCGAGCGAGAATTCGGTGGTATCGCTGCGCAGGCTGGCGAAACCGGAAAGCGCGAGCGCGCTCGAGACGCCGCCGGCCGCATCGTCGTACTCGTCGGCCGACAAGCGCACGCCATAGGAGCGGCTGATGCGCAGGCGCGAGGAGGCGTCGACGGAGGCATGCAGCGCAATGCCTTGACGCGTATAAGCCTGCGGCGCCTCGCGCCCGGCGGAAACGCCGAAGCTCAGTGCATGACCGAGGCCGGCCGCATGAGGCCGCGTGAGCGCTATGGTGAGGTTCTGCTGAATTTCACCCAGCGCCGCCTCCACCTTCAGCGCGTCGGCGCGGCCGGAGAAATTACGCCGCGTCCATTGCGCTTCAAGACCAAGCCCTTCCGTGGTGGCGTAGCCAAGCCCCAGCTCGTAGGCGTTGTTCGGCGCCGGCTCCACTTCCAGCACGACAGCGCGGATTCCGCTCTGCGTCGGGCGGTTCCAGGCGCGTGGTCGCGCGGGGACGGCGCCCGTGGAACTCATGTCGCGGCGGAGTCGCGCGAGCTGCGCCGGCGTTGAAACCGCGCCAAGCTCCCAATTGCGCAAGCTCTGGGTGAAGCTCGGACGAAATGGCCCTTCGGGCTCCGCGCGCACAGCGCCAAGGCGCGCAAGCGCGCCGCTGGAAAAGCGAAACTCGGCGCTGACCGAAGCCAGCGCGTGATCCACGACAACGCGGCGTTCGCCGGCGATAGCGTCGGCGTAGCCGGCGTTTTGCAGCGCCGCGAGCGCCGAAGCCTGGGCGTCAAGCACAGCGGCGGCGCGCGCCGGGCGCGCCCTCGCTCACTTGCGCTAGCGCGGCGCGAACCGCGTCGGCTGCAAGTTCGTCGGGCGGCGCGCCTTCAAAGCTGAAGCGCGGCGGCGCAAAGTGGAATCGCGTGCCGGGCGTCAGCAGGAGGCGCGCACGCGGCGGCGAGTCGCTTGCCTCGGGCGTCACCTCGGCGGCGTAATAGCCCTCCGAGCGCAGCCAGACGCGCGCGCGCGCGGCGGCTTCCTCGGCGATGCGCTCGGCTTCGAACAATGAAGTCGGGCGATCGCGTTCGGGGAGCAGCTCTAGCAATGCCTTGCGGGCGTTTTCATCGACGCCCTCGATCGCGACCGGGCTCTGCGCTCGCGCCGGCGCCGCGGCAACGCAGAGCGCCGCGCAAAGCGCGGCTGGGAAGGCTGAAGCGTAGCGCATATCGAGCCGCGCAAGGCTGGCGTGACGCGGTTAATGGACCATCAATCGCGGTCTTGCGGCCAATCGCGGTCTTGGGCGCCAATCAGCCCCAAGGACCTCGCTTGTTTTGCGGCGGCGGGCTCCACGGCCCAGGCTTGGACATGGTTGGCCGTCCGGAACGGCTGGCTATGTCAGTGAGTTGGGCGATGCGGTTCTTGGTGTTGGGGTGGGTTGAAAAGAGATTGTCCGCGCCGCGCCCAGACAGGGGATTGATGATAAACAGATGCGCCATGGCCGGATTGCGCTCGGCGTCGATGTTGACGCGCTGGCGTGCATAAGCTTCGATTTTTTGCAACGCGCTGGCCAGCGCTTCCGGCTCGCCGCCGATTTCGGCGCCGATACGATCGGCCTCGTATTCTCGGGCGCGGCTGATCGCCATCTGCACCAGCGAAGCCGCCAGCGGCGCAAGCAGCATGATCAACAAGCCGGCAAGCGGGTTGGAATTGCCGTTCCTGGTCGCGGGGGCTGAGGAAGAAGGCGAAATTCGCCAGCATGGCGATCGCCCCGGCGATAGTTGCGGTCACGGTCATGGTTAACGTGTCGCGATTTTTCACGTGCGCGAGTTCGTGCGCCATGACGCCGCGAATTTCCTCGCGCGAGAGCAGGCCAAAAAGCCCGCTCGTGGCCGCGACGGCGGCGTTTTCCGGATTGCGCCCGGTGGCGAAGGCGTTGGGCTGGGGATTATCGATAATGTAGACCTTGGGGGCCGGCAGGTTTGCGTGCGCCGCCAGCGCCAGCGTGTCCGGCACATAGGCGCGCACGCGGCCGTCGGCATGGTTGGCATCGGCCGGCTGGGCGCGGAAATGCGACAGCACCATCTTATCGGCGTTCCAATAAGCGAACGCATTCATCGCCGCCGCGACGCCCAGCGCGATCAGCATGCCGGTCTGGCCGCCGATCAGATAGCCGACGCCTCCGAAACAGAGCGGTCAGACCCGCCAGCAACGCGTAAGTCTTGAGTTGGTTCATATGCTCCTCACTGGGCAATGGAGAGAGATATCGAGAGCGAGGCGGGCGCGAGTTCAAGCGCCGCGCTGAGCGGCGCAAACCGCTGGCAGCAATTTGCTCCCGCGTGTGAAAAGGTCTAAACGCGCGGCCCGGGCGACCTGGAATGATCGGCGGCCCTGAAGGGGATTTATCAATGGCGCAGGCCCCGGCTGACGCGCCGCATTCGCCAGACGCTGCGACCTCGGCGGTTCAGCACGGCGAGCTTTTGGGCGCTGCTGATCGGCTGCATCGGCGTCGTCTATGGCGATATCGGCACCAGCCCGCTCTACGCGTTCAAGGAAAGCATCGCCGCATGTGATGCAGGGCGGCGCGCGGGCTCGAACGCCACGAAGTGTTTGGGCGTCGTCTCGCTAATCTTCTGGGCGCTGATGATCGTGGTGGCGCTGAAATACGTCATCTTCGTCATGCAGATGGACAACAAGGGCGAAGGCGGCACGCTCTCCCTGATGGCGCTGGCGCAACGCGCGCTCGGCAAGCGCACGCCGCTTCTGTTCGTCATCGGCGTCGCCGGCGCCTCGATGTTTTATGGCGACGCACTGATCACGCCGGCGATCTCGGTATTGTCGGCGGTCGAGGGCCTGAAAGCGGTGCCCGCGCTTGGCGACAACATCGAGCCGCTGATCCTGCCGATCGCCATTGGCATCCTGGTGGCGCTGTTTGCGGTGCAGTCGCGCGGCACCGGCGTGGTGGGGAGATATTTCGGCCCGATCACCGCGGTTTGGTTCGTGGTGATGGGCGCGCTGGGCGCTGATGCACATTGCTGCGCGACCCAAGCGTGCTGCAAGCGCTGTCGCCGACGCACGCGATGAGCTTCGCGTTCAATCACGGCGCTCTTGACCTTCGTGGTGCTGGGCTCGGTGTTTCTCGCGGTCACCGGCGCCGAAGCGCTCTACGCCGACATGGGCCATTTTGGCCGCGCGCCGATCCGCTGGCCTGGGCGCGTCTGGTGTTGCCGGCGCTGACGCTGAACTATCTCGGCCAGGGCGCCTTGCGCTCAGCGAAATCGAGAAGCATCAACCGCGAATACGCCTGGCTGCGATCGTCGCGAGCGGGCTCGATCACGTCGTTTCGAGTTCAGTCCGTTCTTTCAGATGGCGCCGGAAATCATCCGCTTGCCGCTGGTCATTCTCGCCACCGCCGCGACCGTGATCGCCAGCCAGGCGGTGATCTCCGGCGCGTTTTCGCTGACTCAGCAGGCGATCCAGCTTGGCCTGTTGCCGCGCATGGAAATCCGCCGCACCTCGGAAACCCAAGCCGGCCAGATCTACATGCCGCAGATCAATTGGATGCTTGCTCGCCGGCGTGCTGGTGCTGACGCTCGCGTTTGGCTCGTCGACGCGGCTGGCGGCGGCCTACGGCATTTCCATCACCGGCGAGATGCTGATGAGCACCTGCATGATGTTCATCGTCATCTGGAAGCTCTGGAAGCAGCCAATTTGGCTGTCGGCTCTGATCGTCACGCCGTTCGCGCTGATCGAGCTCATCTTCTTGTCGTCGAATCTGCAGCGCGTGATGGCAGGGCGGCTTCGTGCCGCTGGCGCTGGCGGCGGGCCTCATCATCGTGTTTTGGACCTGGGTGCGCGGCACCCGCATCCTGGCTGACGTGGTGCGCCGCGACGAACCGGTGGCGAAATTGTTCGAGACGCTTTCGCACCATCCGCCGCACCGCGTGCGCGGCACCGCGATTTTCCTCACCAGCGATCCCGAAATCGCGCCGGCGGCGCTGATGCACAATCTCAAGCACAATCAGGTGCTGCACGAGCAAATCATCCTGCTCACGGTGAAAACCCTCAACATGCCGCGCGCGCGGGAAAGCGAGCGCGTCAAGGTCGAGGATTTCCTGCCCGACGTGAAGCGGGTGACGCTCACCTTCGGCTTCATGGAAACCCCGAACGTGGTCAAGGCGCTCACCGAAGCGCGCAAGCGCGGGCTGAAATTCGACATCATGAAGACCAGCTTCTTCCTGAGCCGGCGCAGCGTGGTGCCGAGCGAACAATCCGGCATGCCGCTCTGGCAGGATCATTTGTTCATCTTCCTGGCGCGAAACGCGACTAACGCGACGGACTTCTTCCACATCCCGACGGGGAGGGCGGTGGAGTTGGGGAACCAGGTGATGGTGTGATGAGGTCTTATTCCGGCCAGCCGCCCGCCGGCCAATCGCGCGATGTGTGAATGATGCGCAGAATGCGCAGCGTTGTTTTGTCCGGGAAGCTCGAACGCGACGATGTAGGGCAGACCGCGCACGGGCTTTTCGAATGTGCCGGCCATTCTTCCAGCGCGGGCGGCAGGCATGAAGGCGAGCGCTGCGATGGCGCCGCCAATTCTCTCGCCGACGCGTCGGGCGGAAAGTGGATTGTCCCTCCCGATGAAGGCGGTGATTTCATCAAGGTCCTTTTGTCGGCGCCGGAGACCGAGCTCAACGCTCCTCAAGCGCGCTTTGCCTTGTGCCGCTCCATGGCTTCAAGTGCGTGCGTTCAGCCGCTTGATCACGTCTTCAGTGGGGTATTGCCTTTCCCGCCCGGCCGTCTTCCATCGCTTGCGCAATACTCTTCACGATCGGCATTTGGTAATCGACATAAGCGTCCAGCGCCTCGGCGGCGTGCCAGGATTTGCTGCGGCCGCTGAGCTTGGCGAGCTTTTCGAGCTTGGCCTTCACTTTGCGCGGCAGGCGGATGGAGAGAACTTCGGAATCGGACATGGGATGCTCCTTGTATACAATGTATACAATGTCGCGCCGCGCGCAAGCCCGCTCCGTACCGCCGGCTTCCAGGCCGGCTGCTCGTTGTTTGCCGGCGGGAGCTGGCGGTACAAAGGTAGCGCGCCGCCGCGCGCACAGCTATGTAATCGCCCATGAGCAAAGACACCGTGAAAAAAGTCGTGCTCGCCTATTCGGGCGGGCTGGATACTTCCATCATCCTGAAATGGCTGGGGGAGACATATGGCTGCGAGATCGTCACCTTCACCGCCGATCTCGGCCAGGGCGAGGAGCTGGCCCCGGCGCGGGCGAAGGCGCTGGCGATGGGCGTCAAGCCGCGAGAATATTTTCATCGACGATCTGCGCGAAGAATTCGTCCGCGATTTCGTGTTCCCGATGTTCCGCGCCAACACGCTCTATGAGGGCCAGTATCTGCTCGGCACCTCGATCGCGCGGCCGCTGATCGCCAAGCGCCAGATCGAGATCGCCAATATGGTCGGCGCGGACGCCGTGTGTCACGGCGCCACCGGCAAGGGCAACGATCAGGTGCGCTTCGAGGTTTCGTATTACGCGCTGAAGCCGGACGTGAGAGTGATCGCGCCGTGGCGGGAATGGGAGTTCGAGGGCCGGCCCGATCTCATCGCCTACGCCAAGAAACACAACATCCAGATCGCGCAAGGCAAGGAACAAGCCGCGCCGTTTTCCGATCGATGCGAATTTGCTGCACACTTCTTCTGAAGGCTTGGCGCTGGAAGATCCAGACGTTGAGGTTCCCGATATCGTCACCAAACGCAGCGATCGCCGCACCATCACGCCAGAGGAAGCGCCCGATAAGGCGGAAGTGGTCACGCTCGCGTTCGAACGCGGCGATCTCGTCCGCCATCAACGGCAAAGCCGATGAAGGCGCATGAATTGCTGGCGTGAGCTCAATCGCCTCGGTGCGAAGCACGGCATCGGCGGGCTGGACCTGGTGGAGAACCGCTATGTCGGCATGAAGTCGCGCGGCTTTTACGAAACCCCCGGCGGCACGATCCTCTGGCACGGCCACCGCGCCATCGAGAGCATCACGCTCGATCGCGGCGCCATGCATCTGAAGGACGAATTGATGCCGCGCTACGCCAGCATCATTTATAACGGCTTCTGGTGGACGCCGGAACGCCGCATGCTGCAAGCGGCGATCGATGCGTCGCAGGAGAGCGTGACGGGCGAGGTGAAGCTTAATCTCTACAAAGGCGGCGTGCGCGTGGTGGGCCGCGCTTCGCCCTATTCACTCTATTCCAAGGAACTCGTCGGCTTCGACGAAGCCGGCGGCTACAACCAAGCCGACGCCGAAGGCTTCATCAAACTCAACGCGCTTAGGCTGCGGATTCTGGCGGAGCGGGATAAGAAGCGCGGGAAGAATGAGTAGGAAACGCTCCCCTTGGTTTGCGTTCGCCTTTGCGAGCGCAACAATCATTGCGGCCCTTGTCGGCTTTATTTCGAATCTCGGCGGCGCACGCTATTTTCTGTGCTCAGTTGGCATAGGAATAGGGTGTTCTGATCCCGAGTCTATTCACGCGCGAACTGAAGAATCATTTCCGACCCCCGATCGGTCGGCATGGACACCTCTTGAGAACAATTCGTCCTACGCGAGGAATTATCAACGTCGCGAGCTTCGCTCCTCGGAGAGATTCAATCAGGTCGTGACCGTCTTTGAAACGCCGATGACGGATGATCGACGCATTGGGGTAGAGGTTTCGCCCGGCGAGTACCTTGAAGTGTTTAAGATCAGTCACGACAGTGTGATTGTTCAGATTCGACGGGACCATGAGAGGTATTGGCTTCTGAGCCGGCAGACCTTTGCCCTTTCCGGGCGCTTGGCCGCCCAGAACCCAGATGCCGGATCTGACGTTTTCCAAGTCTTCAGGTTTGAGTTTCAAGACGAAATTGACGAAACGCGTCACTTGTTGGCATCGGAATTCTAACGGCGAAATCCTTTGCTCGTGGGTGCCTAATAAAGCTCAACGCGCTCGCGCTGCCCATCCTGCCAGCGTAGAACGCCACAAGTGATTTTGCCGTCTCGTTGTGCTATATGGGGTTGATGACCGGCGATCTGTATCAACGCGACTTTTACCTCTGGACCCAGGGGCAGGCGGAGGCGTTGCGCGCCGCCGGGCAGGGCAAGCGCCGCTCGAACGCGGTCGAGTGGGAGCGGGTGGCCGAGGAGGTTGAGGATTTGGGCAAGAGCGATGTGCACGCAAGCGAGAGCCTTACGGTCCAGATTCTCATCCACCTTTATAAGCTGGCCTGGACCCAGCGCCACGAGCCAAAAGGGCACTGGGAGGGCGAAATTGTCGCCCTGCGTGGCAATCTGAAGCGAAAGCTCACCCCCACCATCCGCAACACGGTTCTGGCGGAACTGGAGGAGCTACACCAGGAAGCCGGAGAGGCCGCGTCGCGTGCGTTCAAGTCTGACGAGCCTGGCGCCGTCACAGACCAAGCACTGCGCTGGACGCTTGCTCAAATCCTAGGCGAGGAAGCTGATCCGCTCCGCGAGCCGTGATATGCTAGGCCCGATGTCGGGGGCGCGTTTCGAACCTAAAGCACCAACCCCACCAGCACCGCCGCGTAGTGCCCGGCCGCGCCGAGCACGACGCAGGCGTGCCAGATGGCGCGGCGGAAGGGCAGGGCGTGGTTGAGGTAGAGCAGCACGCCGCCGGAATAGACCGCCCCGCCCGCCACCAGCAGCCAGAACGCCAGCGGCGGCAGCGTTGGCGCAACGGGCCCGAGCACCAAAACCGCCAGCCAGCCGAAGGCCAAATACACTAGGCACCAAGCCCGGTCCGAGAGCGAAGTCCAGAACACCTTGCCGACCGCGCCGGTGAGCGCCGCCGCCCAGATCGCGATAGTCACCCAAAGCGCGAAATCAGGCGGCAACAGCTTAATGGTGAACGGGGTGTAGGAGCCGGCGATCATGAGGAAGATCGCCGCCTCGTCGATGCGGCGCAGCAAGCGGCGCGCACGGGTTGGTTTGGAAAAATTGTAAACCGCCGAAGCGGTCAGCATGGCTGTCATGCAGAGCGCATAGAGCGCGCTCGCCGTGGCCATAGGCACACCCTGATGAGCCAAAGCCGCAGCCACCAACATGCCCCCGCCCACCAGGGCGGCGGCAAGGCCGATGGCGTGAACTATGCCGTCGGCGGCATGCTCGGCTCGGTTTGGATAATGAGCGGCAAGCTCGGCGGGGTCGGCGGCTAGCGGCCAGTTGCGCTTCATGTCCTGCGCTCCCGCCTCGCATTCGGCGAGACGTCCCGTGAAGATACAACAAGCGGCCTTAAGGTTACGTGAGCAAAGCCGGGCGCGCCTAACCAATCGGACATGGTGCGCGAGCCGGAGTTTTCAAGCGATTTTCAGCTTGGCGCCGATTTCGCAAGGTCGGCTTCATGTCTCGTTTACACATTTCGGCAGCGGCGTTGCGCGCGGAAGCGGGCGTCTTGGGCATTTCCGGCATCATGCTGATGGCCATCGGCTTTCCGCTAACCTTGTTTCTGGTGGCGTGGGCCCTGGCCGAGGGCGGCTTGCCGCCAATGCTGCCTGTTGCGATCGGCGCGCCGCCCTTGATGATCGGCTACCTCGCCTGCCATTACGCCTCGCAGCGTCTGGTCATGGCCAAGGCGCTGCTGGCAGCCCAACGCTGAAATTGCTAGCAGTATCAGCGTATTGACTTGTTAATGATTTCATCGGCACCCTGTCCAGGCGGGACTTGGGGAGCCATTTCATGGGCGCGCGCGCGGACGATCACGAGGACCTGAGACTCAAACTTGGCGGCTGGCGGCTGGCCACCGCCGAAGTGCTTTATTACATGCCCGATCACCCGGCTCTGCTGCAGAGCTTCGTCTGGCAAACGCTTGACCTCGCGCCTGCCTATCCGCGGCTGCACAAGTTTCTCGAGTTTTGGCGCCGCGAGATCGAGGCTGTGATCCACTCGGTGCAATTGGCGACCGGAGAAACCCTGGCGCCGGCGGCTTTTCGCAAGGTCGATCTGATCCATCATCACTAAAATGGCATTGGCGCCGAGCCGCGCCCGCCTACATAAGTGGGATCGGAGAAGCTCATATGCGTATTCTGTTGCTCGCTGCGATGATCGGAGCGCTAACCGCCTGCGCCACCGCCACGCCCTATCAACCCGCCGCGACTGATCGCTACGGTTTCCACGAACAGCAAATCGAAGCCAATCGGGTGCGCATCAGCTTTCGCGGCAATTCCCTGACTGATCGCGATACGGTGGAGAGCTATCTGTTGTTTCGCGCGGCGGAACTGACGCTGGCGAACGGCAAGGATTATTTCGTCGTCGCCAACCGCGACACCGAGGAGCACTCGCGCCTGCAGAGCCTGGGGCCGGCGCATTCACGCTTTGCTTTCGATTATTGGTATTTCTCACCGCGCCGCGGCTGGCGCGCTTGGGGCGATCCGTTTTGGGACGAGCCGATGAATTATCGCGAAATCACCCGCTACGAAGCCATCGCCGAGATCGCCATGTTCACCGGGGCCAAGCCCGCGGCGGATGCGAACGCCTTCGATGCGCGCGAAGTGCAGGCGAACCTGCAAGGTCGCATCGTCCGTCCGCCAGCGGGCTAGCGCTGGACCGCGCGTCTTCAGACGCGCATGGCGCCGGGGTAAAAAGAGCGAGCCTGAAGGCTCGCGGTCCAAGTTAACCCCCTTCGCCCAAAAACCGCTTCAAATTGCGGGCGGCTTGGCGGATGCGCTGTTCGTTTTCGACCAGGGCGATGCGCACGAATTTGTCGCCGTATTCGCCGAAGCCCGCGCCGGGCGCGACCGCGAGCTCGGCGCCTTCCATTAGCTGTTTAGCAAATTCGACCGAGCCGAGGTGCTGGAACTTTTCCGGCAAAGGCGCCCAGCAAAACATCGAGGCGCTCGGCTTCGGCACATTCCAGCCGGCGCGGGCAAAGCTATCGATCAGCGCGTCGCGGCGGCTTTTGTAAATCTGCCGCATCTCTTCGACGCATTCTTGCGGGCCGTTCAGCGCGGCGGCGGCGGCGACTTGGATCGGCGTGTAAGCGCCGTAGTCCAGATACGATTTCACCCGCGCCAAAGCCGCGATCAGCCGCTCATTGCCGAGCGCGAAGCCAACGCGAAAGCCGGCCATCGAATAGGTCTTCGACAGCGTGTTGACTTCGACGGCGACATCCGCCGCGCCTTCGACCTGCAATACTGAAGGCGGCGGCTCGCCATCGAAATAAATTTCCGAATAGGCCATGTCGGACAGCAAGAACATGTCGTGCTTCTTGGCGAACGCCACCGCCTCTTTGTAGAAATCGAGCCCGGCGGTTTGGGCCGTGGGGTTGGCGGGGTAGCAGGTGACCAAGGCGATGGGGGGCGGCACCGAATGGCGCACGGCGCGGCCGATGCCGGAGAGATATTGTTCCGGACTATGCGCTTCGATGTGACGAATGACGCCGCCGGCCATGACAAAGCCGAAAGCGTGGATTGGGTAAGAGGGATTGGGGCTGAGGATGACATCGCCCGGCGCGGTCATGGCCTGGGCGAGGTTGGCGAAGCCTTCCTTGGAGCCGAGCGTGGCGACGATTTGCCGGTCGGGGTCGAGCTTCACGCCGAAGCGGCGGTCATAATAGCCAGCCATCGCCTTGCGCAGACCAGCGATTCCGCGCGAGGCGGAATAGCGATTGGTGCGGGGCTTGCGCGCGGTCTCGCACAGTTTTTCGACAATGTGCTCCGGCACCGGCAAATCCGGATTGCCCATGCCGAAATCGACAATATCAACGCCCTTGGCGCGCAACCGCGCCTTCACCTTGTTCACCTCCTCGAACACGTAAGGCGGCAAGCGGCGGATCTTGTAGAATTCAGCGGAGGACATGGGGGGGATGGTGCGCGAATTTGGGGTGGGGCTCAAGGGCGGCGCCGGCTCATGCCTCCACCGGCGCGAGCAAGGCCAGCATCTTTTTTGGGTCGCGTTCAATCGCCAGCAAGAGCGCGCGCGGGAGCGTCTGGGGTCGAGCGCCGCTGTTCCCAATCGCGCAGCGTCGTCAGCGGCAGATGGAAGGCGATTGCAAACTCTTGCTGGGTCAGCCCCATCGATTGGCGGAGCGCCTTCACCCGCGAAACGCGCCGCATGGTCTTGAGCTGCGCCGGGCTGAGCGGCTGCGCATCCGGGTCGGCGAGCGCGGCCTGGCGCACCTGTGCGTCCGACATCGCCTTCAGCCGCGGCCAATCGGTTGCGCCTTTACGGTCACCAGATTTCGCGATGGTCATCGGTTTTCTTCATGGCTTGAGCAAAAGCCAGCAGTTTAAAACACACACCCATTCCCGGGGCGTTGCGAAGAAACGAGCCCGGGACCCATAAACACGATGCGTGGCGTTTATGGGCCCCGGACTGCCGCTTCGCGCCATCCGGGGATTGGTGTAGCGATTCGACTTGAACCCCGCTCGCTCAAGCGCCCCCTCAACCCACAAAACAGGCGCCTACGCCCAAAATTTAAGCAAACCCCACCCCATCATCCCCGCATTCCCCCGCCGCGCTTGCCCCGAGCGCCTGTTCCCGGTGCAAATCGGCTCGACCAGTTTGACGGGAGTCTCGGCATGAAATTTTCTGAATTCGCTCGCGCAATCGGCTTGGGAGCGGCGTTCGCCGCGTTCGCCCCCGCCTTGGCATTCGCCCAGGAAGCGGCGGCGCCGACCATCGACAAGGGCGACACGGGCTGGATGCTTGTCTCCACCGTACTGGTGCTGGCGATGATCATTCCCGGCCTGGCGCTGTTCTATGGCGGCCTGGTGCGGGCCAAGAATTTGGTTTCGCTGCTTTCACAAGTGTTCGTGGTCACCGCCATCGGCATGGTGATGTGGCTGCTGGTCGGCTACAGTCTGTCATTCACCGATGGGGGAGGCCTCAACCGTTTCGTCGGCGGCCTCGGCAAGGCGTTTCTGGCCGGCGTCGATCCTTCGACCTGGGTGGAGACTTTCTCGGTTGGGGTGGCGATCCCAGAACTGGTTTTCGTCGCCTTCCAGATGACTTTCGCCTGCATCACCACGCGCGCTTGTGCTCGGCGGCGTGGCTGAGCGGGTCAAGTTCAGCACTGTGGTGATTTTTTCGATCCTGTGGCCGGTCGTTGTTTATTACCCGATGGCGCACATGGTTTGGTGGTGGGGCGGGCCGATCATGGCCTCCGATCCGGCCAACGCTGCAGCGGTCTCCGCAGGCGCGGGCTTGATCTGGAGCTTTGGCGCGCTTGATTTCGCCGGCGGCACCGTGGTGCACATCAATTCAGGCATCGCGGCGCTTGTTGGCGCGATCCTGCTCGGTAGCCGCACTGGCTACCGCAAGGAACCGATGCCGCCGCACAACCTCGCCTTCACCCTGATCGGCACAGGCATGTTGTGGGTCGGGTGGATTGGCTTCAACGCCGGCTCCAACCTTGAAAGCAACGGCTATGCCGCCTTAGCGCTGGTCAACACTTTCGTGGCCCCGGCGGCGGCGGCGCTGTCCTGGATGCTCACGGAGTGGATTTTCAAGCGCAAGCCGAGCCTTTTGGGCCTCGCTTCGGGCGCGGTGGCGGGGCTTGTTGTCATCACCCCGGCCGCCGGTTTCGCCGGACCGGCTGGGGCAGTGGTGCTCGGGCTGGTGGTCTCGCCCTTGTGCCTGCTCGCATGCTCGGCGTTGAAGTCCTGGCTCAAATATGACGACAGCCTCGACGTTTTCGGAATCCACGGAATTGGCGGCATTGTCGGCGCCATCGGCACCGAAATCGTCGTCAGCCCCGCGCTCGGCGGCGCCGGTATTGTCGATTACGCCAATGGCGGCGCGGCGGTCTATCCCGGCATGGCTGCGCAAGTGCTAGCCCAGGCCAAGGGCGTGGCTGTGACCATCGCCTGGTCGGCGGTCGGCAGCCTGATCGTTTGGGTCGTCGCGCGCGGCTTGACCGGCGGGCGCGTCAGCAAGGAAACCGAGTTTGAAGGGCTCGATTACCAGGAGCATGGCGAAGTCGCTTACCACCAATAGCGACTATACCTGAGGCAAGATGTTCCTTGAACTGAGCGAAAATCGCGCCACAAAGGATACATCTTGCCTCATTCAGGCTTTGGAGAGCGTTCATGGTCGAACGCATGTTGAAGTTCACCAGCATCGAGAGCGGGCCGCCCGAAAAGCGGCCTGCTTCCGCGCGCGCCGGCGACTTCCACGAAATCCACCGTCAATTCATCGCCGAGAAGGCGGCCGAGCAGGCGGCGCGCTGCTCGCAATGCGGGGTGCCGTTCTGCCAGACCCATTGTCCGCTGCAAAACAACATTCCCGATTGGCTTAAGCTCACCGCCGAGGGCCGGCTGGAAGAGGCCTATCAACTTTCCGCCGCCACCAATCCGATGCCGGAAATCTGCGGCCGCATCTGTCCGCAGGACCGTTTGTGCGAAGGCAATTGCGTCATTGAGCAAAGCGGCCACGGCGCGGTGACCATCGGCGCGGTCGAAAAATATCTTACGGACACAGCCTGGGATCGCAATTGGGTTGCCCCGCTGAGGCCGGGGCGCGATCGCGGCCAAAGCGTCGGCATTATCGGCGCGGGCCCTGCGGGGCTGGCGGCGGCGGAAAATCTGCGCGGGCGCGGCTATCGCGTCATCGTCTACGATCGCCACGATCGCATCGGCGGCTTGCTGGTCTACGGCATCCCGAATTTCAAGCTCGACAAGGACGTAGTGGCGCGGCGCGCCCAACGGTTGATCGATGGCGGCGTCGAGTTCGAACTCGGCTGCAATGTCGGCGAGACCGTCGCCTTCGACGAATTGCGCCAGCGTCACGACGCCTTGCTGATCGCGACCGGCGTTTACGCCGCGCGTCCGTTGCAAACGCCGAACGCGGATCTGGCCCAGCCGGCGCTCGATTATCTGATCGCCGCCAACCGCGTCGGTCTCGGCGATGACGTGCCGGCATTCGCCGATGGAACGCTCAACGCCGCCGACCGGCGCGTGGTGGTGATCGGCGGCGGCGACACGGCGATGGATTGCGTGCGCACGGCGGTGCGCCAGGGCGCCAAAAGCGTCACCTGCCTCTATCGGCGCGACCGCGCCAACATGCCCGGCTCGCAGCGCGAAGTGGGCTATGCCGAGGAAGAGAGCGTATTGTTCGATTGGCTGGCGCAACCGAAGGCGTTGCAAGGCGGCAAGGCGCCGGGTGTCAAAGCCGTGCGCATGCGGCTCGGGCAGGCCGATGCTTCCGGGCGCCAGGCGCCGGAACAAACGCCGGGCAGCGAATACAATGTTCACGGCGATCTTATCATCGCCGCGCTCGGCTTTGACGCCGAGGATTTGCGCGCCAAGTGGAACCTGCCACAGCTCGAAACCGCGCGCACCGGCGCTCCCCATATCGACCCGCGCACCTATTCCACCAATCTTCCAGGCGTGTTCGCCGCCGGCGACATCGTCCGCGGCGCATCATTGGTCGTGTGGGCGCTAAAAGAGGGTTGCGAGGCGGCCGAAGCGATGCACGTGTTCCTGCTCGAACGCGTCGCTTCCGCGCGCGTCGCCGCAGAGTAACGCCGATGCGTCGCCACGGACCGCGCGTCTTCAGACGCGCATCATCACCTTCGCCAGCAAAAGCGCGTCTGAAGACGCGCGGTCCAAGGATATGAACCACACGCACGCTGAAACGCAGCGCTACCAGCGCGAGGCCGCAAGGCTGGAGCGCGAAGGGCTCTACAGCGCCTGCGACGAGCGCGATGCGTGCGGCGTCGGCCTGGTGGTCGCCATTGACGGCAAGCCGCGTCGCGATGTGGTGACGCTGGCGCTGTCGGCGCTGAAAGCGGTGTGGCATCGCGGCGCCGTGGATGCCGATGGCAAGACCGGCGACGGGGCCGGCATTCTGCTCGAACCGCCGCAAGGTTTTTTCCGCGAAATCGTCGAGCGCACCGGCCACAAGCCCGGCGAGCGTACGATTTTCGTCGGCCAGATTTTCCTGCCGCGCAACGATTTCGCCGCCCAGGAGCGGGCGCGCGTGATTGTTGAAAGCGAGATCATCCGCGCCGGTTTTTCGCTCTACGGCTGGCGGCAGACGCCGATCGACATTGGCGCGCTCGGCGAAAAAGCAAACGCCACCCGCCCAGAAATTGAGCAAGTGCTGTTCCACGATCCGCAAATGCGCGGCGGTGAGAATGTCGATCGCGACTTGTTCATCTGTCGCCGCCGCATCGAGACGCGCGCGCTGGCCGCGAATATCACCGAGCTTTATGTCTGCTCGCTGTCGGCGCGCACGCTGATCTACAAGGGCATGTTCCTGGCCCAACAGATCGACGCCTTCTATCCCGATTTGCGCGACGAGCGTTTTGTTTCGTCAGTGGCGCTCTATCACCAGCGTTATTCCACCAACACCTTCCCGACCTGGCGCTTGGCGCAGCCGTTCCGCATGCTCGCCCATAATGGCGAGATCAACACGCTGAAGGGCAACGTCAATTGGATGAAGAGCCACGAAATCCGCATGACCTCCGATGCGTTCGGAGCGGCGGACGCGATGGTGAAGCCGGTGGTGCAGCCGGGCGGCTCGGATTCGGCTGCGCTCGACAACGTGTTCGAAGTGCTGGTGCGCGCCGGCCGCTCGGCGCCGATGGCCAAGAGCTTGCTGGTGCCGGAGGCCTGGGCGAAATCGAAAACCATGAAGCCCGAGCACCGCGCGCTCTACGCTTATTGCAATGCGGTGATGGAGCCGTGGGACGGGCCGGCGGCGCTGGCGATGTACGACGGCCGCTGGGCGGTCGCCGGCCTTGATCGCAATGGCTTGCGGCCGTTCCGCTACGCGCTCACTGGCGACGGCTTGCTGGCGGTGGGGTCGGAAACCGGCATGTGCCCGCTCGATGATCGCGACGTGCGCGAACGAGGCCGGCTCGGCGCGGGCCAAATGGTGGCGGTCGACACCAAGGAAGGCCGGCTCTACCGACACGAGGAACTCGTCGATGTGCTGGCGGCGCAACACCCCTATGGCGAGTGGCTTTCCAACGTAATCGATCTCGACGCCAAGCTGAAGGGGCCGGAGCCGCGCCTGTTCGAAAACCGTACGGATTTGCTTTCGCGCCAATGCGCGGCGGGGTTCTCGATCGAGGATCTCGAATTACTGCTCGCGCCGATGATGGAGGAGGGCAAGGAGGCCATCGGTTCGATGGGCGACGACGCGCCGCTGGCGGTGCTCTCCGATCGCGCCCGCCCGCTGTCGCACTATTTCCGGCAGAATTTCAGCCAGGTCACCAATCCGCCGATCGACGCCCTGCGCGAAGATCGGGTGATGAGTTTGGGCACGCGCTTCAAGAACCTGGGCAACATACTGGCGCAGGACAAAACCCAAACCAATGTCTACCTGCTCTCAAGCCCGATCCTCAGCAACGGCATGTTCGACCGCCTGATGGCCGAATTCGGCGCCGATGTCGCGCGCATCGATTGCACGTTTGAGATCGGAACATCAGGCCCGCAGGAAGCGCTGCGCGCGGCTTTGGATCGCATTCGCGCGGAAGCCAAGGCGGCGATCGAGGCGGGCTGCTCGCACATCGTGCTGAGCGACGAAGCGCAGGGGCCGGACCGAATCGCTTGCCCAATGATCCTGGTCACGGGCGGGGTGCACAATCATCTGGTGGACGAGGGCCTGCGCACGTTTTGCTCGCTCAGCGTGCGCGCCAGCGAATGCCTGGACACGCATTACGCCGCCGTGCTGATCGGCGCCGGCGCCACCACTGTGAACCCTTATTTGGCGTTCGCCAGCGTCGCCGATCGTTGCGCGCGCGGGCTCTCGGGCGGGCTTTCGCCGGAGCAGGCGGCGGCCAATTATCGCGCCGCCCTGGAAGCGGGGCTGCTCAAGATCATTTCGAAAATGGGCATCGCGGTGATTTCATCCTATCGCGGCGGGCTGAATTTCGAAGCGATCGGGCTTTCGCGCGCCTTGGTGGATGAATTTTTCCCTGGTCTCACCAGCCGGATTTCCGGCATTGGCCTGGGCGGCATCGCGCATGAGGCCGCCGAACGCCATGCCAGCGCGTTTGAGCGCCAAGTGCTGAGCCTGCCCATGGGCGGCCTCTATCGCAACCGCGCATCCGGCGAACGCCATGCGCTGGAGGCCGACCTCATCCACCAGCTGCAGTCGGCGTGCAATTCCGGCGACTATCAATTGTACAAGAAATATTCGGCGCGGGTGCGCGAGCGGCGCCTCGGCGAACCGATCCAATTGCGCGACTTGTTGGAGATGCGCGAGGTTTCAAGCCTGTTGCCGATGCAGGAGATCGAAAGCGTCAACGAAATCCGCAAACGCTTCGTCACGCCCGGCATGAGCCTCGGCGCTCTGTCTCCCGAAGCCCATGGTACGCTGAACATCGCCATGAACCGCATCGGCGCGCGCTCGGTTTCGGGCGAGGGCGGGGAGGATCCGGCGCGCTACCAGCCCATGCCCAATGGCGACGACGCCAATTCCGCCATCAAGCAGATAGCCTCGGGCCGGTTCGGCGTCACCGCCGAATATCTCAACCAGTGCCAGGAGATCGAGATCAAGGTGGCGCAAGGCGCCAAGCCCGGCGAAGGCGGGCAATTGCCGGGCTTCAAGGTCACCGAGCTGATCGCGCGCCTGCGTCACGCCACGCCGGGCGTGAGCTTGATCTCGCCGCCGCCGCACCATGACATCTATTCGATCGAGGATTTGGCGCAGTTAATCCATGATCTGAAGCAGATCAATCCGGACGCGACTGTGTGCGTGAAACTGGTGTCGCAATCGGGCATCGGCACCGTGGCCGCGGGCGTGGTCAAAGCTGGCGCGGACGCGATCCTGATTTCCGGGCACGTTGGCGGCACTGGCGCGAGCCCGCAAACCTCGATCAAATACGCGGGCATTCCCTGGGAGATGGGGCTCGCCGAATCGCATCAGGTGCTGATGCTCAACAATTTGCGCCACCGCGTGCGGCTGCGCACCGATGGCGGCCTGCGCACCGGGCGCGATATCGTTGTCGCCGCCATACTGGGGGCGGAAGAGTTTGGCATCGGCACCGCATCCTTGGTGGCGATGGGCTGCCTGATGGTGCGCCAATGCCATTCCAACACCTGTCCGGTCGGCGTCTGCACCCAGGACGAGGCGCTGCGCCAGCGCTTCACCGGCACCGCCGACAAGGTGGTCAATCTGATGACTTTCATCGCCGAAGAAGTGCGCGAGATACTCGCCCTGATCGGCTTTCGTTCGCTCAATGAGATCATCGGCCGCACTGATTTGATCGCCCAGATCAGCCGCGGCGCCGAACATCTGGACGATATCGACCTCAACCCGCTGCTGGTGCGAGTGGATAGTCCCCACCCGCCCTATTGTACGCGCGTGGGCCGCAACCAACCGCACCCCGCGCTCGACCAGGAATTCCTCGCCAACGCGCCGGCGTTTTTCGAGAGCGGCGACAAGCGACAGCTGAATTTCAGCGTCCGCAACACCCATCGCTCCATTGGCGCGCGCGCCTCGGCGCATGTTGTACGCAAATTCGGGATGAACGCGTTGCCCGAGGGGCGGCTGCAGAGTGCTGCTTAGCGGCTCGTGCGGGCAGAGCCTCGGCGCTTTCCTGGTGCAGGGCATAGAATTGGACGTCACCGGCGACGCCAACGATTATGTCGGCAAGGGTCTGTCGGGCGGCCTGATTGCGCTGAAGCCGCGCCCGCAAGACGCCAAGGCCGCGCGCGCCAACGCCATTATCGGCAATACCTGTCTTTACGGCGCCACCGCGGCAAATTGTTCGCCGCCGGTTTGGCTGGCGAACGTTTCGCAGTGCGCAATTCCGGCGCGACCGCGGTGATCGAAGGCTGCGGCGCCAATGGCTGCGAATATATGACTGGCGGCGCAGTTGTCGTGCTCGGCGCGGTGGGCGAAAATTTCGGCGCGGGCATGACCGGCGGCATGGCGTTTGTTTACGATCCAAGCGAGCGCTTCGCCTTGATGGTCAATGCCGACACCGTCGTCTGGAATCGCCTCGCGTCGGCCCATTGGGAGGGCGTATTGCGGGCTCTGCTTGAAGCGCACGTCGCTCACACGGGCTCGGTGCTGGCCCAGGAAATGCTCGACGGCTGGCAAATCCAAAGCCGTCATTTCTGGCAAATTTGCCCCAAGGAAATGCTCGCTCGCTTGGTTGCGCCGCTCGACGACCGGGCCGGATCGCTGGCGCGGGCGGCTGGCGTTTGACCTTGCCGTAAAGGGGCGCAGATGCGATAGGCGAGCGCATGTTTTCTTTTGAGGAGTGCACGCAATGGCTGGCGCAAGCAAATGTCCCAAATGCGGCAAGACGGTCGCGAAGCTGCTGATTGAGCCGATCCAGGCCGGGTTGGACAAGAAGGCTTTCCCGGCGGTCGTGTTTTCGTGCCCATCCTGCAACACAATACTTGGGGCCCAGATTGACCCTGTGACCGTCAGCGCCAGCACCGCAAAGCGCGTCGCCACCGCGCTAAGGGGCGGCAAGGCGTAAAGCCTGACGATAAGCCGCGCCTACTGGACTCGGCCAATCCCCATTGGGCGTGATACAAGCCCGGGAAGAAAGGCGACGGGGATTTTGGAGCGCGCGAGGCACTGGGCGGACATGGGTGAGCGCGGCGCCGATTGGGGCCCCGCCCTGATGGCGACAATTTACCGGACGTTGGGGCGCGGCGTGTGCTTGGCGGTGCTGGCCCCGGTGATCTTCTATTTCTACCTGGCGGGGGCCAAGCAGCGGCGCGCTTCGCAGGATTATCTTGCGCGGGTGTGGCGCGTTTCCGGGCGCGCGGGTCGCCCGGGGCATTGGCATGGGCTGCTGCACTTTTTCGCGTTTGGCGAGTCCTTGATCGATAAATTCGCGGCCTGGATCGGACACATTGATCGCGATGACGTCGAGGCCATGGCCAGCCCGGGCTTCGAGGCGTTGCGCGACGATCCCAGGGGCGCGCTGATCTTATCGGCGCATGTAGGCGCCACCGAGATCATCCGCGCCATCGCTTCGCGCCATGAGCGCAGGCGGGTCAATGTCGTCTATCACACCACCAACGCGAAACAGTACAACGACATGATCAAGCGCTTCGCGCCCAATTCGCGGGTCGCCTTGATCGAGGCTGGGAATTTCGACGTGACCACGGCGATGACGCTTTCCGAAGCGGTCGGACGCGGCGAATGGGTGGTGATGATGGGTGACCGCATGCCGGTCAAGGCGAGCATGCGCGGGGTCAAGGTGGATTTCCTGGGCGCGCCGGCGTTCATGCCGCAAGGTCCGTTCGTGCTGGCGGCGGCGCTGCGCTGCCCGATTTATTTGATGTTCTGCACCAAGCAGAACAATCGCCACCGCGTCCAAGTTTCGCTGATGAACGATGAAACCGCGTCCATGCCGCGTCATAATCGCAAACAGGCGCTGCAGGCGCTGGTCGAACGCTTCGCACGCGCGCTGGAAGCGTTGGTTGTGGCGGCGCCGTACCAATGGTTCAATTTCTACGATTTTTGGGCGAAGCCGGAAGCGCTCGCCGAGGGTGGGGCGCGTGACGGCAATCATTGAACTTGGCGAAGGCGATCTATCGATCGAACAGGTGTGGCGGCTGGCGCACCGCGCGGCCAAACCCCGTTTGTCGGCGGCCGCGCTCGCCCGCGTTCGCCGTTCGGCGGCGCATGTCGAGGCGGCGCTGGCGCGCGACGGCGTGATTTATGGCGTCACCACGGGCTATGGCGATTCGTGTACAACCGAAATTCCCCCCGCGCTGATCGCGGAGCTGCCGCTGCACTTGACCCGGTTTCACGGCTGCGGGCTGGGCCGCATGCTCAATGCGGCGGAGACGCGGGCGGTGATGGCGGTGCGGCTCGCGGCGTTGCTGCGCGGCTGGTCTGGCGTGTCGGTGGAATTGGCGACGCTGCTCTGCGCCATGCTGGAGCGCGATATCCTGCCGCTTATTCCCGCCGAGGGATCGGTGGGCGCGAGCGGCGATCTGACCCCGCTCAGCTACATAGCCGGCGCGCTGGTCGGCGAGCGCGAGGTGATGTTCGCCGAGCGGCGCATGCGCGCGTCGGCGGCGTTCGCTGAAGCAGGCCTCAAACCGATAGTGTTGCGTCCCAAGGAAGCGCTGGCGGTGATGAACGGCACGGCGATGATGACCGGGCTGGCGGCGCTGGCGCTGGTGCGGGCCGAAGGATTGAGCCGGCTGAGTTCGCGGCTCGACGGCGATGGCCTCTATCGGCGCTGCTCGGCAATCCGGCCCACTTCGATCCGCGCTTGTCCTTGGCCAAGCCTCATCCGGGCCAAGGACGGGTCGCCGCACGCATCGCCGCTGACCTTGCCGCGTTCGCGCGGCTGCACGAGCCGTCGCGCTTGCAGGACCGCTACTCGATCCGCTGCGCTCCCCACGTCGTCGGCGTGTTGGAGGACATGCTGCCAGTATTCCGGACGACCATCGAAACCGAGATCAACAGCGCCAACGACAATCCCTTGTTCGATCCGGAGAGCGGCGAGGTTCTACACGGCGGGCATTTTTACGGCGGCCACGTCGCCTTCGCCATGGACAGTCTGAAAAACCTGGTCGCGAACCTGGCCGATCTCATGGACCGTCAATTGGCGCTGTTGGTCGACACCCGCTTCAACAATGGCCTGCCAGCCAATCTTTCGGGTGCTACCGGCGCGCGGGCGGCGATCAATCACGGATTGAAGGCGGTGCAGATCGCGGTTTCGGCCTGGACCGCCGAAGCGCTGAAGCTGACCATGCCGGCGAGCGTGTTCTCGCGATCGACCGAGTGTCACAACCAGGACAAAGTCTCGATGGGCTCGATCGCCGCGCGCGACGCGCTGCGTGTGCTGGAATTGACCGAGCAGGTCGCCGCCGCCCACGTCATCGCCTGCAGCCAGGCGCTGCGCCTTCGGCAAATGGCCGGCGAGATCAGTTCGGCGATGATGGGCGCCGAGATCGCGGAATTAATGGCGCGCGCGCCCTTCATCGAGGAGGACGCTCCCCTGGACGCAAATTCTCGCCCAAATGGTCGATGCCATTAGCCGCCGGCAATGGCGGCTTGACTGGGACCATGACCGGGAGCGGGCTGAATGAAGGCGATAGTCAGCGCCTCCGCCGAAGCTACGCCGCAATTCTATGATCTCGATCCGATGAACATCGTCTGGCACGGCCACTATCCCCGCTTTTTGGAATTGGGGCGGATGGCGGTGATGACCAAGATCGGCTACGGGTATGAAGAGATGGTCGCTTCCGGTTTTGCCTGGCCGGTGATCGATCTGCGCATGCGCTATGCGCGCTCGATGCGTTTGAATGTGCCGGTGAAAATCAGCGCGGGGATTGTCGAATGGGAAAACATGCTGCGGATCACCTACCAAATACAGGAAGCGGCGTCCGGCGAGCGGGTGATGCGCGCCAGTTCGTCGCAAGTGGCGGTCACCATCGCGGACAACGAAATGCTCTGGGTTTGCCCGGCCATCTTGCTCGAAAAATTGCGGCCGTTCTTGCCGCCGGCTTCGTGAGTTTTCGGCGTTGGCGTCGCGCACGCTGCCTGCACCGATCCGTTCGAACTGGGCGTTGTTTACGGCGCGGCCAGCTTTACCCAGTCGCGGCATTTGACCGGCGTTCGCGCGCCGCTGGTTTCTCGCGGGCGGGTGGAGGTCGCCGCGCAAAGCGTGGTTTGGCGCGTCACCGAGCCGCTCGACATCCGCACCACCATCACGCCGGCCGGCATCACTCAGGCGGTGGATGGGGGCGCGCCGCAAAGCTTGGGGCCGCAAGGCGGCGGCGACGCGTTCTTGTCCAGCGCCGGCTTGTTCGATCTGTTGGCCGGAAATTTCACGGCGCTGCGAACGCATTATGAAGTGGCGCGCGATGCGCCCGCGGCCTCCGGCGCTTGGCGGCTGCGCCTTACCCCGCGCGCCGCCAGCATGGCGCGGTTCGTGTCGCACATAGCGATCGGCGGCTGTGAGCGTGTGGAGCGCGTTGAAGTGCGTCAAGCCAGCGGCGACTGGATGGAAATCGCTCTTTCGGCGCTGGGAAGCTAGCAGCGCGTGCGTTTCTGGGGGGCCATTCTCTGTGCGCTATGGTGCGTGGCGGCCAGCGTCGTCATTGGCGTGCGCGTTCAGGGCGGCGGCGCCTTCGATACCGACATCCAGAACATCTTGCCGGGCAATGCGCTCGAACCAGTGATTCGCGCCGCTATCTCTGACGCCTCGAACGCGGCGTCGCGCCGGGTTGTGGTGCTGGTTTCCGGGGCCGACCAAGCCCGCGCCGAACTCGCCGCCGCCGATCTCGAGCGCGAGTTCACGCAGACCGGCGCCTTCGCCTCCGACCAATCCGACGGCGAATTGCTCGCACGCTGGTTGTTCGCAAACCGCAACCAGCTCATCTGCGAAACCGATCCCGCACTGTTCGACGGCGCGGCGGCGGCGCGGCGATCTTTGGCTCTGCTGTACGCGCCGATGACGCCGATTTCGGGCGAGTTGCTCGCGCGCGATCCGTTTTTGCGAACGTTGCAGCTCGCGCAATGCTTGGCGCGGGCCGCGGGTGCGAGCCAGGGCGCGCTGGTGTCCGGCGCGTTGTCGGGCTCGGCGTTTCGCATCGATGTGCAGGACAAGCTCGTGGGTGTCTATGAGGTTTGGCGCGAACGCTGGCCGGACGTGTCCGCGGCGCGCGCTGGCGCCGTGTTTTTCGCCGAGCATGGCGCGCGTCAGGCGCGGCGGGAAATCGCCTTGATCGGCGGGGTTTCGCTGCTGGCGATCCTGGCCTTGTTGTTCGTATGTTTCCGCCGCCCCGAAGCGGTGCTTGGCACGCTGGCGGTGACGCTCGCGGGCGGCGCTGGCTCGCTCGGCGCGGCGCTGCTGGTGTTTCCGAGTGTGCATGTGCTGGTATTTGTGTTCGGCTCGGCGCTGATTGGCGTTACCTCAGACTACGCCCTGCATTATCTCGCCACCGGCCCGCAAACCGGCTGGGCCCCCGTGCGCGATCGTATCAAGCTGGTTTCGCGGCCGTTGGCGGCGTGCGCGTTGGCGACGGCGACCGGGTTCGCCAGCCTGGGGCTGTTCGGCGTGGCGATTTTCAATCAGGTGGCGGTGTTTTCCGTCGCCGGCATCGTCACCGCATGGTGGTTCACGCTGACCCTGCTGCCGCTGATGGATGTGCGCGCCCGCGACTCAGGCGCCATGTCGCGCTGGTGGCGCAAGCTCGAAGCGCCGTTTCTGAAATTCAACTGGACCAGGGCGCATACCATCGCCGCCGCTTTGCTGGCGCTGGTTGCGATCGGCGTCGGCGCGCTTCGCTACGATGTGCTTGACGATGTGCGGCTGTTTCAGCCGCGCTCGCCCGAGCTTGCGTCGGAGGAAGCCCAGGTGCGCCAGGCTCTGGGGTTTAGCGCATCGCCTTCGTTCTTGTTGTCGTACGGAGGTAGCGCCGATCAGGCGCGCCAGCGCGAGGAGGCCGCGCTGGCTCGCTGGCCGAGCGAGCTTGCCGCCGATGTGCTGGCGGCAAGCCGGTTCGATCCCTCCAGTGCGCGCCGCGCCGAAAACGAAGCCTTGTTGCGGCGCGAATTGTACAATCCCCATTTGCCGGCGCGCCGCGCCTTGCTGGAGATGCCGGAGGCTGACCCGCTAGCGCCAGTCGATGCGGCGGCCAAGCCGGCAATGCTTGCCGCACTGGAGGGGCAAACCGGAGCGGTGCATTATTTGGTCGCGCCGCTCGGCGCCATCGCCGCGGCGGCGTCGCCGCCTCAGCAGGAAGGGGCGGTGCTGGTCGATCCGGCGGCGCGCTACAGCCAGGCTTTCGCCTTGTTTCGCGCGCGCGCCGCCGGGGCGGTGGCGGCGGCTTTTTTGGTGTGCGCGCTGATTGTGCTGGCGCTGTACCGGACTTGGCGCGCCTTGCGGGTGCTGGCCGCGCCGGCCCTCGGCGTGGCGATGGCGGTGGCGGTACCGCTGGCGCTGGGCGCGCCGGCATCGTTCTTCTCCATCGCCGCGCTTTTTGTGGTGATCGGAGCGGGGATAGACCATTCGGTGTTCCTGTTCGAAGCCGCCGAGACCGACGATCAGGCGAAAGAGCTTGTGGTTTTCCTGGCGGCGTTGACCACAATCTTGTCTATGGGATTGCTGGGCCTCAGCGGGACATTTCCGGTCCGAAGTTTTGGCCTGGCGGTTGCCGCCGGGGTGACAGCCGCCTATCTGGCGTCGTTTTTGCCAAATCCCGGCCCAAATCCCAGCAAGAGGGGGCGCGCCGGTGCAGGTCACGCAGACTGATGTTGTTATTATCGGCGCGGGGCCCGCGGGCTCGCTGGCCGCGGCCGTGCTGGCGGCGAAAGGCCACCGCGTCGAGATGATCGAGCGCGCGCATTTCCCGCGGTTTTCGATCGGCGAGAGTCTGCTGGCGCAATCGGTCGAGTATCTGGGCCAAGCGGGCTTGCTCGAAGATGTGCAAGCGCATGGATTCCAGTTCAAGGACGGCGCGGTCTTCCACCTCGATGGGATGTCAACGTCGATCTACTTTCCCGACAAGAGCGCGCCCGGCCCATCGACCACGTTTCAAGTGATGCGGTCGGACTTCGACAATATCCTCGCGCTAGGCGCGGCGAAGCGCGGCGCGAAGGTAACCTTTGGGCAGGAAGTGATTGCGTTCAGCTCCGATGCAAGCGGCGCGGCTCTGGATGTGCGCGATGAAGCCGGGCTTGTACGCCGCATCGAAGCGCGCTTCGCGCTCGACGCTAGCGGCTTCGGCCGCACGCTGAGCCGGCTGTGCGAACTGGAAACGCCATCGGACTTTCCGGTGCGCCGCGCCGTCTTCGGGCAGGTGGTGGATCACATCAGCGAGCCGAGCTTCGATCGCGACAAGATCCTGATCTCGATCAATCCAAGCAATCCGCAAATCTGGTACTGGTTGATTCCGCTCAAGGACGGATTGTCTTCAATTGGCGCTGTCGGGCCGCAGGAGGCGATCGAGGCGGCGGGCGCCAATGATCACGAGCGGTTGTGGAATCTGATCGGCGAGGTACCTTACAAGGCGCTTGTTTTGAAGAATGCCGAAATCTACCGCCCGATCGCGACCATTACCGGCTACGCTTGCAACGTCAAAAGCCTGGTCGGCCCGAGCTATGCGCTGCTGGGCAACGCGGCGGAATTCTTGGATCCGGTGTTTTCATCCGGCGTCACCATCGCCCTCAAATCAGCCAGCCTCGCCGCCGGCCTGGTCGATCGGCAATTGAAGGGCGAGAAGCCGGACTGGCAGAAGGAATTCGCCGAGGAACTCTATGTCGGCATCGATACATTTCGCGCTTGCGTCGATGCGTGGTATTCCGGCGCCTTGCAACGGATCATTTTCAATCGGCCGCCGGGCATGACCGACGTCAGCCGCATGCTGACTTCGGTGCTGGCTGGGTATGCGTGGGACCGGGAGAATAATTTCGTCAAGCAGCCGCGCCGGTTCATGCGTTTGGTGGATGAATTGTGCGCGCGTTGATGCTCTGCCTTGCGCTTGGCGCGTGCGCATCGGCGCCGGATGAGGGTCCGCGCGCGCATATCGCCAAGGATTTGGCGCTGACGCTGCCAACGCCGCCGGGCTATCCTGAGACCCGCACTATCGCCCAGACGCTGCGCGCGCGTTACGGATTGCTTTCGGCGGCGTTTGAATCGGTGGTGTCGCTTTCGCCCCACGCCGTGGAGATCGTCGTCACCGCAGCCTTTGGACCGCGCTTGGCCACCATCACTTGGGACAAGGCCGGCGTTCGCGAAGAGCGCACTTTGCTGGCCCCGGAAGGCGTGCCGGTTGAAAACATTTTGGCCGACATGTTCATTTCACTCTGGCCGCCCGAAGCTGTGATCGCGGCGCTGCCCGAGGGCGTGGAATTGACCGTCGCCGAGGACGGTACGCGAACTTTGAGCGCCGCTGGTGAGCCGATCATGGAAGTGCGCCGCGAATCGGAAATGCGCGTGACCACGCGCAATTTCGCGCTCGGTTATGAAATCACCATTGTCAGCCAGGTGCTGGAATGATGCGCCCGCCCGTGTTCATCGAGGATTATTCCATTGTCTGCGCGTTAGGCGACGAGAAAGCGAACGGTCGCCGCGAATCTGTTTGCGCCGACGCCGCAAAAGGTCAGCGGCATCGCGCGGCTGAGCGATGGGCGCGCCGTGCCGGTGGGGGCGGTGGCCGCCGCTTTGGCGGGGCCGGCGCATGAGACGCGCACCAATCAATTGATCGCCCATTGCTACGCCCCGCTCGCCGCGCGCGTGTCCGAATTACGCCAGCGTTTCGGCGCCGGCCGGCTGGGAATCGTGATCGGCACCTCGACCTCCGGCATCGGCGAGGCGGGTGAAGCGGCGGCGGAGAAGCTGCAATCGGGCGCCTGGCCGGCGGGCTTTTCGCTCCAGCAGCAAAGCCTTGGCGACTGCGCGCGCTTCGCGCGCCCTCTTGGCTGGGGCGGAGGGGCCTTGCTTATGTTGTATCCACCGCCTGCACTTCTGGCGCGCGGGCGATGATAGCCGGCGCGCGGCTGTTGCAGGCGGGATTGTGCGACGCTGTCTTGTGCGGCGGCGCCGATTCGCTGTGCGGGCTGACGCTCAATGGTTTTGCCGCGCTCGACGCGCTTGCCGAGACGCCGAGCAATCCGATGAGCGTCAACCGCAAGGGGCTTAATATCGGCGAGGGCTGCGCCTTGTTTGTGCTGACGCGAGAGCCAGGCCCCCATCGGCTGGCAGGGTGGGGCGCGAGCGCCGACGGCCACCACATGTCCGCGCCCGACCCTACCGGGGCCGGCGCGGAAAAGGCGATGCGGAGCGCGCTGGCGGTCGCCCAGTTGGAGGCTGCGGCGATAGATTTTGTACATTTGCACGGCACCGCGACCAAGCTCAACGACCAGATGGAAGCCAGCGTCACGCAGTGTTTGTTCGGATCTGAAACCGCTTGCGCTTCGACCAAACCCCTGACTGGCCACACGCTCGGCGCCGCCGGCGCGGTGCAAGCGGCGCTGTGTCTGTTGGCGATGGAGCACGGGCGCTTGCCGCCGCACCTATGGGATGGCGCGCGCGATCCTGAGCTGGCCGCGCTGCGCTTGCCGGCGCCTGGGGAGCGGGCGAGCGTGTCCCGTATTGTCAGCGCCAGTTACGCCTTTGGCGGCAATAACGCCGCTTTGGTGCTGGCCGCCGCATGAGCGCCTTTCCGCCTATCGAGGAATTAATCCCCCACCGCACGGGCATGCGATTGATTGATCGCGTGATCGCGGCCGAGGGCGAATTGGTGCGCAGCGAAGCAATTATTCGCGCCGACCACCTTTTTTTTCAGACCGGCGGCGTGCCTGCCTATGTCGGCTTCGAGTTGATGGCGCAGACCATCAGCGCCTATGACGGCCTGCGCCGGCGTCGCAATGGCAAACCGCCGGCGATCGGCTTTCTGTTGGGGTGCCGCAAATACGAAACGACGCGGCAATATTTCCTGCGGGATGAGACGCTAACCATCGAGGCGACTTCCCTGCTGGGCGAGGAGGGCATGGCCTCGTTCGAATGCCGCATCCTCGATGCCGCTGGCGCCGAACTGGCGAGCGCGGTGATCAACGTGTATCGTCCCGCCGATCCAGAAGGGTTCCTGAAGGAACAATTGCAATGAATGTCGACAAGCCGGTTCTGGTGACGGGGGCGAGCAAGGGTATCGGCCGCGCAATCGCGCTGCGGCTCGCCGGCGCCGGCTTTCCGATTTGCGTCCATTACGGCGCCGACAAAACTGGCGCGGAAGCGACCGCGACCGCTGTGCGCAATGCGGGCGCGTCGGCCGATATCATCAGCTTCGACGTGCGCGACCGTGAAGCAACGCGCGCGGCGCTGGAGCGACGGATCGAAAGCGGCGCGTTCTGGGGCGTGGTGCTAAGCGCGGGAATCACCCGCGACAACGCTTTCCCGGCCATCGACGGCGCCGGCTGGGACGATGTGTTGCGTACAAATCTTGACGGTTTCTATAATGTGCTGCACCCGCTGACCATGCCGATGATCCGGCGCCGCGACGGCGGCCGGATTGTCGCAATGGCCTCGGTGTCGGGCGTTATCGGCAACCGCGGCCAGGTCAATTACAGCGCCTCAAAGGCCGGCCTGATCGGCGCCGCCAAGGCGTTGGCGGTTGAGTTGGCCAAGCGCAAAATCACCGTCAATTGCCTCGCGCCCGGCCTGATCGAGACGGCGATGAGCGGAGATATGCCCGCCGAAATCCTCGCCGCCATCCCCATGCAGCGCATGGGCACTGCGGACGAAGTGGCTGCGGCGGCGGCGTTTCTGTTTTCAGCGGAAGCAGGCTACATTACCCGGCAAGTCATAGGCATGAACGGGGGATTGGTTTGACACGCCGCGTCGTCGTCACCGGAATGGCGGGCCTCACCGCTCTGGGCGGGGACTGGCCGACCATTGAGCAACGGATGCGCGCCGGCGAAACTGGCACGCGCTACATCGAGGCGTGGGACCGGCTGGGCGACCTGACCTGTAAAGTCGGCGCGCCGGTGGATTGGTTCAAGCACGAGGGATTTTATCCGCGGCAGAAAATGCGCTCCATGGGGCGCGTGTCGGTAATGGCGATGCATTCGGCCGAGCGGGCGCTGGCGCAGGCGGGGCTCGTCGATGATCCGGTGTTGACCGGCGGCCGCGCCGGCGTGGCCTGCGGTTCTTCTTTTGGCTCAACCGCGCCGATCCGGGATTTTGTCTCGTTCCTAGACACAGGCAAGGCCGGCGGCCTCAACGCCACCTCTTATATCCGCATGATGGCGCACACCGCGGCGGTGAACATCAGCGTTGGGTTCGGCTTAACCGGCCGCGTGATCACCACGTCGTCGGCATGTACGTCGGGATCGCAAGGCGTGGGCTATGGCTTTGAGACCATTGCTGCCAATCAAGCCGACATCATGATTGTCGGCGGCGCCGAGGAATTTTGCCCAACCATGGCGATGGTGTTTGATCGTCTCTACGCCACCAGCGCCGGCGCGAACCTTACGCCGGCAAGCGCCAGCAAACCGTTCGATGCATCGCGCGACGGCATGGTCGTCGGCGAGGGCGCGGGATTTCTGGTGTTGGAGGAGCGCGCGCATGCCCTGGCGCGCGGAGCGCGGCCGCTGGCCGAAGTGGTGGGCTACGCCACCAATTCCGACGGCGCGCACATTTCCCATCCCGAGCAGCACACCCAGGCGCGCGTCATGGCTGAGGCGCTGCGCTGCGCGGGGATCGACCGCGGCGCGGTCGGCTTCATCAGCGGTCACGGCACCGCCACCGTCGCCGGCGATGTTGTGGAGAGCCAGGCGACCAATTCCGTCTATGGCGACAAGGTTCCGTTCCATACCCTGAAAGGCCATTTCGGTCATTCGCTGGGGGCCTGCGGCGGCATCGAGGCTTGGCTTGCGTTGGAGATGCTGCGCGCCGGTTGGATCGCGCCGATCGCCAATTTCCAGGAAAAAGACCCCCGTTGCGCCGATCTGGATTATGTTGGCGCTGGAGGGCGCGCCATCGACGCCGAATATTGCGTGTCGAACAATTTCGCCTTCGGAGGGATTAATACTTCGCTGGTGTTTGCCAAGGCACATTAGCTCGTGGCGTCAAGTCGGAGGGGATTCATGGGCAGGGATTGGATGTTGCGCTCCGCTTGTGCGGCGTTCGGCGCGTTCGCCCTGAGCGGCGGCGGGGCCGCGGCGCAAGAGGCCACCGCCGGCGTAAGCGTTGAGACGGCGGAAAATGCATTGCCGCTGTGGGAGCTGCGGCTTGGCGGCTCGGCGCTTTACGCGCCGGATTATCCAGGATCGGATCAATACCATGTGCGCGGCATTGGCGCGCCGATCTTCATCTATCGCGGCGAACGGCTGCGCATTGGCGGCGATGAGCCGAACGCCATTGCCCGGGCCATCGCTGTTGAGGAAGAATTGTTCGAGATCGATCTTTCGGTAGACGCAAATTACGGCGCCGACGATAACGATGCCCGCGAAGGCATGGCCGATCTCGACACCCAATTGGAAATCGGGCCGCAGCTCACCATCAACGTGATCGACACTGGCTGGAACGAGCGCGGCCGCAGCCGATTGCGCGTGTTGTTGCCGGTGCGCGCGGCGGGCGCGACTGATTTCAGCCATTGGGAGGACCTCGGCTATCTGTTCCAGCCGACTTTGACCTACCGCCGCCAATGGCCCGGCAAACTGCGCATGGGCTTTACCTCCAGCCTGGCGGCGGTGTGGGCGAGCGAAGGCGTACAGGATTATTATTATGGCGTCGATGGCGCGGACGCGACGCTCGATCGGCCCGCCTATCAAGCCGAAGGCGGCTATCTCGGGACGCATTTGCAGATTTCGGCGCGGCGCGAGTTTCAGCCGGGCCTGAATGTGTACCTGACCTACCGCGTGCGATCGCTGGCGGGCGCGGCCAATGCCGACAGCCCGCTGCACCGCGACGACACCACGCAGGCCCTATCCATCAGCGCGGTATGGACCGCGCTCCGCTCCGATCGCCCCGCCCGCGACGGGGATCGTTGAGCCGAACGCTTGAGCGATCCTATTCTGTTTGCGCTCGCGTCGCTTGGGCTGCTGGCCATGCCCGGGCCCACCAACACATTGCTGGCGACTTCTGGCGCGGCTGCGGGTTTCAGACGCTCGCTTCCCCTAGTGGGCGCCGGGATGCTTGGCTATCTCATCTCGATTCTGACGCTTACATTGGCAGTCGCCCCGATAACAAACGGGGCCCAGGGCGCTGAGCGCGTGTTGCAGGCGGCGTGCGCGGCTTATTTGTTGTACGCGGCGTGGAAATTGTGGCGCACTCGCGCCGAGGCGATTGCCGCGCCGGAATCGTTCCGTCGCGTGCTCATCGCCACCGCGCTCAATCCCAAAGCGCTGGTGTTCGCGTTCGTCATTTTGCCGTTTTTGCGCGATGGCGCTGTGGTCGCCGCCGCGCCCTATGTCGCCGCTTTTCTCGTTATGGTCGCGCTCACCGGCGCCGCCTGGATCGCGATCGGCGCCATCTTCCACGCCAATGGCGCAGGGGTCTGGGCGCGCGGCGCCGGCGCTGTGGTGTTGTGCCTGTTCGCGTTTCTGCTGCTGGCGTCGGCGGCGCGCTAAGCCGCCGCTCAGGAGGAATGCCTCACCACCCATCCCCGGATGCCGCGAAGCGGCAGTCCGGGGCCCATAAACACAAACCGTCGGCGTTTATGGGCCCCGGACTGAATGCCGCGCATTCATCCGGGGATGGGTGAAAACGCAATTGTGTTTCCTGTACAAGCTAACCGATTTCGCCTTGCGATGCATTGATGTCGCCGAATTGATAGCTGAACGCGACCGCGCCGGTGGCGGGCGTGCGGCGTAATTGCAGCACGACGGCATCGTTCGGGACCAGCACGCGGCGGAATTTCAGCCTTTGTAGGCGCCCAGCCTTGGCGGGCCAGCTTCCCCACAACTGGCGCGCGATCAGCACGGCAAGATGCGCTTGCGCCACGCCGGGCAAGATCGGGTGACCGGGAAAGTGTCCCTCGAAAAAAATCAGCTCCGGCGCCAGCGTTAACGCGATGCTGGCTTCGGTCTCACTTTGGGCGAGCACGTTGAGCTTCAGCGCATGAAGCGGATCGTCATTGTCGAACAGCGCGCGCAAATCGGAAAGCACTTGCTTGCCTTGGCTATTGACCGGGATGGCGTCGACAAAGAGCCAATGCTTAGGCCGCTCCGCTGGCTCCAACGCAGCCGACGCCGCGCGGCGCAAGGCCCGCGATAGGCCAAACGCGTTGCTTTCCGCCAGCGCTGTTTTTCCCGCGGGGCTCAGCACAACAAGCGCGCCGAGCGCCTCCTTGCGCGCAGGCAGAGTGAACACGGCGGCGGAATCAATGTCGGGCAGCGCCGCCAGCGCCTCCTCGACGCGCGTGAGCGAGACGCGCTTGCCATCGACCTTGACGACGCGGTCGCCGCGCGGCTTCAGCAGGAAACGCCCATCCTCAAGCAAGGTGACTTCGTCGCCAGTCGGCTGCGGCGCGTCGTATTGCAGATAGGGCGAGCGCACTTGCAAAGCGCCATCCTCGCCCTGGCTGATTTCGATGTGCTGGAATGGTGTCCATGCGTCATTGGCGGAGACTTGCCGGCGCCAGGCGATGCCGCCGGTTTCGGTTGAACCCAGCACTTCGGTGATCGGCTTTCCGAAGGCGCGCGAACAAGCCGCCGCTGCGTCGCGCGGCAACATTTGGCCGGATGAAAATACCAGAGCCGGCGTAAGCGTCTCGGTGCGGGGAGGCAGACGAGTGAGGTGAGCCGGGCTGGAAACGAGCGTGCGGCCGGCCAAGCGACCTTCCAGCTCTTCCCAATAGATCGCGGCGTAATCGTCGGAGGTGCGGCCGGCCAGCAGCGGCCAGACAACGCGAAAGATCATGCCGTAGACGTGTTGATGCGAAACCGTGGCGCTGACATGACCCGCGTCGCCGCCCCATAATAGCTCAAGTGCGCGCGCCTCGGTTTCAAGGCGCGACAGGTTTTTCTCAACCCGCTTTGGCGCACCAGTAGACCCGGATGTGTAGAAAACCAACAAAGGATCGTTCGCGTAGTCGGAGCGCGCGTTCACATCGGCGCTGGAAGTGTTTTTGAAATCGTCATCGCCGAACAAAGCTTCCGCCGGGCAATTGAGTTCGGCCAAGTAGGCGCTTTGGGTATGGGCGGGCAGGGCGATAATTTTTCCGGCGCGGGCGGCTGCCAGCAATCCGGCCAGGAAGTGCGCCGCCGAATTGGTGTGCAGAAATATAATATCGCCCGCGCTGCCCATCCGGCCGGCGAGGCTTGCCGCCATGGCGCGCACGGCGCCGGCGTCGATCCAAGCATCGCCCCGCGCGAACAAGGCGCGCGCCGGGTCAGCGCGTTCCAGCGCATCGAGCAACCCGCTCATCGCGCTTGCCTTGGCCCGCGGAAAAACCCGCGCACCGCCATTTCGCCGAGGAACAAGGCGGCCATGGCGAGGTAGGCGATTAGGCCGTTATAGAGCGTCCAAATCTCCCAACTGGCGAACCATGCGGTCCACACCGCAATCGCGCCATTGAGCGCAAAGAAAATCACCCACAGCCAGGTGATCACCCGTGTGTAGCGGACCCCTCGGTCAGGCAGATCCGGTTCCGCCAGGCGCGCAAAACGTTCGATCATGCTGGGTCCAACCCAGAGCGTCTGCGCGAAGGCGATGAGCATGGCCGCGTTCATGAAGGCCGGGTAGAGTCGCACCGAGAGTTCGCCGTCATAGAGCGCGACAAGCGCCACGGCCGCGGCGACAAACAACAGGCCGAAGGTCAGCGCGCCAGGAATTTTCTTGAGCCCCAGAACTCCCCGCAAGCTCAGCAGCGCCAGCAATCCCAGCACCACCCAGCCCGGCCCGACATTGCGCACCAGGAGCGCGGCCACAAGCGGATAGACGATCGACAATGCAGCAAGCGCCGCGGCCGACGCGTCAACCTTGCGCATGCATCCTCTGCACCAGGTTCAACACATCGTCGATGGTGCGCACTGATTTGAAATCGTCTGGCTCGACCTTGCGACCGGTGATTTCCTGCAGCCGCACCATCAAATCGATCGCATCGATCGAGTCGAGATTCAGCTTATCGACCAAATCCGCGTCCGGCGTGATCAGATCGCGCGGCACTTCGAAGGCGGTAACGAGGTATTCCGCGATTTGGGAATACATGTCTTGGCGGTTCATGCTCGTACTCGTCAGGCTTGCTTCGCCACGAACGCCGCCAGAGAGCGGATCGTTTTGAAATGGGCGGATAGGTTCTTATCTTCGGGATCAAGTTTAATGCTGTAACGCTTCTGCAGCGCCACGCCAATCTCAAGCGCGTCGATCGAATCGAGAGCCAGGCCGGCATTGCCGAACAAATCCTCCTCCGAGGATATTTGCTCAGGCGTCACGCCCTCCAGATTGAGCACGTCTATAATCAGAGACTTCAGGTCGTTTTCAGAAGGATTCATACGGGCAGCAACTCCTCAATGCGGCGCTCGACCTGGGCGCACAGGCGCCGGACGGCGATGCCGGGCTCTACATCGTCTTTCACTGGGTTCAGGCGCTCATGCACGCGAATCACCCACTGAGCCCGCCGAACCGGGATCTTGTGCCATGGCTCTCCTTTGAAAAGGGTCGGCGGGTCGCATGTCAAGGTGACAATCCTGATCGGCGCGCCCGAGCGGAGCGCCACATAGGCAAATCCGCGCTGGTATTTGCGTTTTTTCCCTGGCGGGGTGCGCGAGCCCTCTGGGAAAATGACCAGATTATTGCCGGCTTTCAGCGCGGCGGCGCAATCGTCGAGCAATTTCTCAGGATCGTCGAGGTTGGGAATATAATTGGCCGCCGTAACCACTCCGCGCATGAACGGATTGCGCCACACGCCGCCTTTCACCACGCACTGGGTGCGCTCCATCACCGACATCAGGAACACGATGTCGAGCAGCGTGGGGTGGTTGGCCACTACAAGACAACCGCGGTCGGCGCGCAGGATGGCGGCGTCAGCGCACTCGCACGACACCGGTCCCACTGGCGAGCAGACGACCCACCGATAAAGCCGCATGGTCGCATGCACGATATCCTGCGCCATGGCCGCGCGCCGCGCCTTGTCGCGGACCAGCAAATTGAGCAGCGGAAATACACTGATCGCCAGCGCCAAGCCGCCCAAGCCGAACAGCGCGAAGGAAATCGCCGTGCTGATCAACCGCCAGAAACGGTCAAGCGCGGCGATCATGCGGCTAGCGCTTGAAGTTCGGCGCAGCGCAGCGTTCGCAATCCGCCCAGCAACGCGTCGATGATTTCTGGTGCGGCCGCGCTGGATCGCGAGACCGCCAGCCCGGGCGGAGCGCCCGCCGGCGCCAGCTTGAGCCGCATGGCCAGCACGATCGCAGGCGCGTTGCCGCCAAGCTCGGCGTAGAATTCCGGCAGGCGCTGGTCGGCGTGCACCAGCACCACGGATTGGGCCTCCCGGAGGCACAGAAATGCCTCCAACAATCCCGCGTGTAGGCTGGCTTCGCCCGCGGCGATGGCTGTGTGGTCCCCGCACGCGCCGAAGCACAAGCTCAAGATTCCGGGCGGCGCGTTGTGCACCGACATCGAAAACAGCGCCGGCGAAAGCAATTCGCGCTTGGCCAAATCCGCAAGCAGCGTCGCGGCGCTGGAGATGTCGCCATTGCAGCTTGAAAACACCACATCGCTGCTTGGATCGTCGCGTAATAGCGGAAGGGCGCAGCGGGCGATGTCTCGGCTGAACGCGGGCAGCCGGCGGCGCAACTGGGGTGGGATGATCTCGGCGCTCTCGCAGCGCGCCGAGACGCTCGCCGGGATTCCCGCCAATCAGAGCCGCCCAGGTACAGACCTCGAAATCCAACGACGACGCCAAATCCCCCACTCCCGCACCGAGAATAAAGCCTATACTAGATGCTTCCGTGATCCAAGTCTCCGATATCGCCCACGTAAATTCGAACGGTCCGCTTTGGGCGGCGCGCGCGTTCGGGCCGCCGGCGAGCGCCCGTCCCGGGCGCGCGCGGCAAAGCGCGGCGGCGGCGGCTCTGCTTGCGGAACTCGCCGTCGCGGCCGGCGCCGGGGGCAGCTGCAAAGCCCATTCCCGCCACTGGGCGGCGGCGGCGATCGCCAGCAGCGGGCGCGTCGGCGTCGATCTCGAGTTCTGCGCGCCGGAGCGGCCAATCATAGAGATTGCCGCGTGGCTGATGGGTGAGAGGCCCGCGAACCGCCTGGCCGGTTGGCGGGCGTTCACTTTCTACGAGGCCCATTTCAAGGCCGTCGGGGAGGCGCCGACGCGGGCATTGATGCAAGAAATAGCCGGCGCAAGCACAGCCCTTACCCGGCTGCCAAGCGGCCTCGGCGTGTTGTACGAAAGCTTGGCGGAGGATTTTGCGCTGACGCTGGTGTGGGACGGTCCAGGAACGCCCCGGCGAGCGCTAGACTAATCTCGGTGCGCGATCAGTTTCCAGAGCAACCGGAACGGCGCCTGCAGCACCAGGCGCGTATGCATCAGCGAGATCGACACATTGTCGGCAAGCATGCGGAAGTTCGACACATTGCCTTCGAGATAGGCCACACGCGTCGGCATATTGACCACCGCAACGCCGCGCCAATGCAAGCGCACCGCGATCTCGGTATCGAAATCCATCCGCTTGCCGAGGTTTGCGTGCTTTATGACTTTGGCCACCGCCGCTAGCGGATAGACCCGAAAGCCGCACATCGTGTCGGCGATGTCCAGCGACGCGGTTTCGACCCAGACCCAGAAATGCGTGATGTAGCGGCCGAATTTGCGCGCGCTGGGGACGCTTTGATCGTAAATGGGTTGGCCGCAAATCAGCGCGGCAGGGCGCGCGCGCGCTGCGGCGGCGAATTTTGCGGCGTCCTCGACATCGTGCTGGCCATCGGCGTCGATTTGCAAGGCGTGGGTGAAACCCGCCGCAAGCGCGGCGCGGAAGCCTTCCAGCATCGCCCCGCCCTTGCCTGCGTTGCGCTCAAGCCGACGCACCTCGACGCTGGGCCCGGCCAGCGCGGCGATGGCCTCCTGTTCCGGCGCGGCATTGCCGTCATCGACGATGAAAACGGTCTCGCAAATCGGTCCAAGCGACCGCGTCAGGCGCGGCAATTCCGTCACATGACGATAACTCGGAATGATGGCGCAGAGACGCAGATCCGGCTCAGTCCAGCAGAACCACGTCGCCCTTGAGCGCGACGCCGGCCATCAGGAAGCCAGCCGCGCATTTGTATTGCGTGGCGCTTGACCATTCTACGTGCACCCCGCTCAGCTGGCTTGCATAATCTGGGCGTTCCATCACCGAGGCGAGTTCGTGGGTGCCGACCGCATCCTCGGCGCTGGCCGGCGTCGGCGACAGCGCGAACATTGAGCAAGCCAAAGCCATCGCAAGTGCAAAACGCTTCATGTGAAATACCCCTCGTAGAGCGCCTCAGGCGCGTTTTCGCCGGGGTCGGTCTGTGCCATCGTTTCGGCCGCCGCGCAACCGAGCGGCGGCGCTGACTACGACAGGCTAGTGTGGCGATTCAGAAATTCGCCAGCAGATGATGGAGGGCTCGATGCGAATTTCTGGTTCAGGACACTAAGCGAGGAGCCTTGCCCTGAGCCGCGCGGGCGCGTACGACACGGGTCGCCCAGGCCGGCCGCTCAAAGCCATGCCGGGGCCCTGAGTGCCGCCTTAGCTCAGCCGGTAGAGCACCGCATTCGTAATGCGGGGGTCGCGTGTTCGAGTCACGCAGGCGGCACCAACCCCTCATTTTCGGCGCTTTATCCACACCGTCTCAGACCGTCTCAAATCGTCTCGAAAAATTTGATTTGAAAGGTTTTTTCGCTTCGCTTGGCGAAGGGAGCGCCGTCGCACTCCAAACCGGCGCGTCGCATTGATTTTCAGCTTCGTGTTGGCAAATTGTTGGTAAGGATTTCGCGGGTCACGAATTTACCAACACCGATGCCTTATACAGAGTCACAAGTGAAGCTGTCCGATCTCAAGTGCAGAAAGGCCAGTGCTTCGCCGGAAACAAGCCGGATCAAGCTGGCCGACGGCGACGGGCTGTTCCTGCACGTCTATCCGAACACCAAGAAACTGTGGCGGCTCAGCTATCGCTACGCCGGCAAACAGCGCGTCCTGTCCTTTGGGCCGTACCCGCATCGTAAGCTTGCTCGAGGCGCGAAAGAAGCGCGAGGCGCGCCAGGACTCGCTGCGCGCCGGCAAGGACCCCGGAGCAGAGCGGCAGCGCGAAGAACAAGCGGCGCAGCGGCTGGAGGAGACGACCTTTGCCGCGTTCGCCGACAGCTACCTTGACGCGCCTGGCCGCAGACCGGCCGTTCAGCGCCAACCATCAAGAAGGCGCGCTGGATTGTGGAGGACCTGGCCAAGGATCTTCGCCCCCATCAGATGGCCGACATCACGCCGCGCGACGTATTAAAGGCGCTCCGCGCCGTCGAGGCCAAAGGGAACCGCGAAACTGCCCGGCGCATGCGTGGCGTGCTGTCCTCGGTGTTTCGCTTGGCTGTGATCGAGGATGTTATCGAGAATGATCCGGCGGCGCCGCTCAGAGGCGCGCTGCTTCCTCCGGAGACGCGGCACAATTCGGCAGTGACCGATCCGGCGGCGTTTGGCGCGCTGCTGCGCGTCATCGACGGCTATGACGGGCACAAGACGCATTAAGATCGCGCTTCAGCTGTTGGCGCTGACATTTCCCCGCCCTGGCGAGTTGCGGCAGGCGGAATGGCCAGAGGTGGATATCAAGGGCCGCGCTCTGGATTATCCCGGCGCAGCGCACGAAAATGCGCCGCGAGCACCGCATTCCCCTCTCGAACCAGGCAGCGGAGAAGTTTGAAGCGCTGAAGGAGATCACTGGACGTGGGCAACGCTGTTTCCCCTCGATCCGGTCGCTCAATAGCCCATCTGAGCGATGGCGCCCTCAACGCCGCGCTTCGCGCTATGGGCGTCGACGGCAGCGTGCATGTCGCGCATGGTTTTAGGAGTTCGGCGTCCTCGCTCTTGAACGAGCACTCTGCCTTCTCGCCGGAGGTGATCGAAAAGGCCTTGGCGCACGGCGAGCCCGACAAAGTGCGCCGCGCTTATAATCGCGCCCAATACTGGGATGAGCGCGTGCGCATGATGCAATGGTGGGCGGATTACCTAGACCGACTAAAGGTGAGCAAGGCGCGCTTGCCGACCGTTTCACAGGCGGATTTGTTTTCGTAGTCGTCGCGAACCGCTTCGACGCCTTGGTCGCTGTCTCAACGACGCCGGACGGCAAGGAGCAGGAAGCGCACTTGGCGGCGCGTGAAACGCCGTACTGGGCCATCTTCGAGAACACGGTCGCCGTCAAAACGGATATCGGGCACAAGCCCTGCTTTCACTTTTCTCGCAATGGTGGCGCGCGACACGCCAAAGCTCGCAGCAATGTCGGCATAGGTGAACCAGATTTTCGACGCGGGAAGGGCGGCAATGGCGCAATCGACAATCGCGCATTCGGCGTCGCTGTAATCTGGCATGCTCGACAAGATTGAAATTCGGGACGGGGGCGCGGCGGGCGCCGGTGAACGCGAGCGCGAATTTTCTTCCTTCGCCGGCCATTTAATGCGATGCGGCGCGGGTTTATTGGCGCACTCCACCCGGGTCGTGGACGCGGCCACACCTTCACCCTCGAACATCCCGAACAACTCGATCTGGTTGGGATGTTTGGATGTCGGGCGTGCGGCCCTCGGACGCCCCCCACGTTGCAAATTCAAGGTTCCACTCACCATCTGCTCGCTGCATTCGGCGCTGGTAGGCTGGTCGGAAATTCGATGGCGTCCAGAGTTTGCAATCGGCGTACGAATTTGCGGCGGATGTGCCGTGCTACATCGGCGGCAACCCAATCGTCCTCCCGCGCCACAAGCTCCACGAAATCGATTGCCCGCGCACCATGCCCTGCACATGCCGGCCGGCGAATTGCTCCAGCGCTGGGCGCCAGGGGACAAGCTGCGCGGTGTCCCGCTGCCAGAGCAGCGCCATGCGGCCTTGGGCGAGGTCGATGCGGCGGGCGTAGATGCCCTCCACGCGATTGGTGAGGTGGGTCAGCACCGGGCGGCCGATTTCGGCTTCGAGCTTCCGCGCCGTCGATTGCAGCTCATGCGCGGCGAGCCGGTCAAGCGCATCCTTCCCAAGGCTAAGCTCGCCCGCGCCCATCAAGCCTTGCTCGATCAGGAACAGCCGCCGCCTTTGCAGCGCCGCCTCGAAATCGCGGGCGAAGCGGCCCGCGCCCTCCGGCGCCAATTCCTCATGCGCCAGAACGCGATCAAGCTGCGTGAGGCCCAGCGCGTTTTCCTGTTCGCCAAGCGTCCAATAGCTCGCCACCCGCGCCGAAACCGGCGTGCGCGCCAAGCGCTTGGCCTCGAACGCGAGCGCCCGCGCGCGATGATCGGGCGCGATCTCGAACACGCCATCGGGCCGGCGCGTCACCAAGTTGGCGCGGCGCATCGCTTCCAGGCGGCGCACATTGCCGGCGATCAGCGCCGGATCGGCGTGCGGCTCCAGCGCGGCGTGATGCTCGACGGAATAGAGCCCGCCGGTCTGCTCGGCGATGCGCGCCACGGCTTCGTCGGCGGGCCGCAATTCCGCGACGCGCGGGGTGAATTCCACCAATGCGCCGCGCGCGATGCCGGCGAACACGGCCTGATCCTCGGTGCGGTCAAAGCCGGCATAGCGCAGGCGCCCGTCGCCATCCTCGATGATGGCGATGGCGCGTTCGGACAATTCATCGACGATCCCGACATGGACCAGCCGGCCCATCGCCGGGGCGGAGCGATCGGCTTCGAGGATGTCGTAATCGGCGCGGCCTAAGCCGCCGACGCGCTGCCAGCATGCGCGTGATCTCGGTGCGCTCGGCGAGCGAAGTGAGATTGGCGGCCATGTCCGGCGCCAGCGCCCAGCGGCCATCGGGATGGCGCGCGGCGAGGTTCCAGACTTCCAGCCGATCCAGGCGCTGAAGCATATCGATCCGGCCGCGTTCGGGGGAATCGAGCATGCCGTTCTTCGCCCGCGCCATGATCTCCCGGTCGAGCGGCGTCAGGCCCGGCGTGGCGATCTCCCGCGCGCGCGCCACTTCCGGCGCCAGCGCCGGGCGCGGCCCGAGCACGCGCGTCACCACCTCCTGCGCGCGTTCGCGGATGTCGTGGCTGATGATCTGGCGGGGAATGACGAGGTCGGTCCCGTCGGCGCGCCGGCCGCGGATCAGCACATGGGCGTGGGGATTGTCGGTGTCCCAATGATCGACCGCCGCCCATTCGAGCCGCGTGCCGAGCCGGGTTTCGAGATCGGCCATCACCTCGCGGATGAAGGGCTTCAGATCCCCCAGCGCCGCGCCGTCCTCCGGGCTGATGATGAGCCGGAAATGGCGGACATCGTCCGACCAGGCGGCGGTGAGCGCCTTGGCGTCCACGCCGTCGTGGGCGCCATCGTAGAAATCATAGAGCGCGCGACCTTCGGCGGCTTCGCGGGAGAGATAATCGACCTGGTGGGTCAGCTCCGGCTTCGGCGCTTCCGCTTCGGTCTCGTGCGCCAAACCCGGCGCCTCGGCGCGCGCCTGGGCGCGGCCCTCCCGCGCGAGATAGGCGACATGGGTCTTGAGCGGCGCGCCGCCGCCGGCGCCATGCGGCACGATCCGCGCTTTGACGACGACGCGGCGCTGCGTGAGTGCGCGCGGGCCGCGCCGCCTTCCCGCCGCCTTTCGCGAAATGCGCGCGCAGCCCTTTCGGGGAGGGCGCGCGGCCGGCGCCGATGGCTTTCCCGCCGGCGCGTTTCGCCCGGCCGATTGCGCCTTTCAGCGGCCCCATGATCGGCGCGCGATCAGCGCCGATTTTGCCGATGCGCAGTTCGAAATCGTTATCGAGCGGGCCCATGGCGCGCAGTTAACGGCGATCCCGCGCCATTTTCGAGCGCTTGCGCGCCATCGGCGACCGCGCCTTTTTTCCACGTCACGCGTGAGGGGTTTCCACCGTGGAATTTTCGACGTGCAGACAGGCGCTTATGCCCATAAGCGCCGCACCTGCTTTATCTTGCGATCTACCGTACTTCCAACTTCACCGTCGCGCTCCAATCGCCGGCCGCTATCGCAGCTCTGGTACAATCGTCGCGATCTCCGCCGCCGCCAAGGCGCTAACGCCGCCGCTCATGGGATAGCCGTCGGGCCCGGGAAACACCATGAAACGATGCGCCGCCTCGATATCGTCGCACGCGTTGCGAAATGCCGCGGGCCAGCGGGGGCGCTGCGCTTGATTTCGAACGCCGCCAGACGCCCTGGCGAAAGTTCCAACACCAGATCGATCTCGGCCCCGGCGCTGGTGCGATAGAAAAACGGCGTTGCGCGATCGGACGCCGCCGCGACGATCGTTTCCACGATCAGGCCTTCCCAGGATGCGCCCGCCACGGGATGGCCGAACAGATCTCTCGCGCGTGGCGACGTTCAGCAGCGCATGCACGATGCCGCTGTCGCGCAGGTAGATTTTCGGCGCCGCCACCAGGCGACGCCTTGGATTCCGGCCGGCGCGTCGGGCTGGGAATTCGGCGTCAATCGCGACATCAAGGCCAAGGCAGACGGCGATTACGCCAAGAGCATCGAACAGCACTCCGCTGCCGAACGCGCCGCCACCACCTTCGTGTTCGTGACGCCGCGCACATGGGCCGGCAAAGCCGCGTGGCTGAAAGACCGCCGCGCCGAGAAGCAATGGAAAGAGGTGCTGGCCTTCGGTGCGAGCGATCTCGAACAATGGCTTGAACAATCGATCGCGGCGCAGGCCTGGTTCGCCAACGAAACCGGGGCGCCGTCGCAAGGCGTGCTTTCGCTCGACGGCGGCTGGAAACAATGGGCCGCCGATTGCCAGCCGACCTTGAGCGAGGCTTTGTTCGACGAAGCCGCCAAGGCGGCGAGCGCGATCGCCGTCTCCAAATTCGCCAAGGGCGGCGCCGACGCGTCGCTTGTTATCACCGCCGATTCCACTGGCGAGGCGATCGCCTTCCTCAATCGCCTGTTCGCGCGCGACGACGCCGATCTCGCGCTTTACCGCGACCGCATCGCCATTTTCACGGAGCCTGGCGCGCTGACGCGGCTGGCGGTCAAACGCGCGTCTTTTATACCTGTTGTTGCCAGCCCCGAGGTCGAAAAAGAACTGGCGCCGCACCTCAAGGATCTGCGGTCGATCATCATCTATCCGCGCAACTTAACCAGCGCCGAAGCCGACATCGTGCTCGAACCCTTGAGCCATGAAGGCTTCGAGAAAGCGCTCACCGTCATGGGTCTCGCGCGCGACGACATTGAGCGCTACGGCCGCGAATCTGCGCGCTCACGAACCGTACTGCGCCGGCGGCTCTCAACGCTTGAAGCGGTGCGTACGCCTGCCTGGGCCGCGGACGCCAAGCTCGCGGCCTTCGTTATCCCCTTCGTGTTAGCGGGCTCCTGGAAGGCCAATAACGAAGCCGACCGCATCATTCTGTCCTTCCTCGCCGCCGACGCCGACTATGAGCAGTTGGAGAAGTATCTGGCGGCGCTCTTGCTGCTCGACGACGCGCCGGTCTGGTCGATTGGCAATTTCCGCGGCGTCGTCTCCAAGATCGACGCACTCTTTGCGGTGGCGCGCGCCATCACGCGCGCCGATCTCGACCGCTTCTTCAACGTCGCCAAACTGGTGCTGTCGGAAGACGATCCTTCACTCGATCTGCCGGAAGACGAACGCTGGATGGCCGGCATTCACGGCAAGACGCGGCAAATTTCCGGCGCCTTGCGCCAAGGCTTGGGCGAAACGCTGGTGCTGCTCGCTGTCCACGGCGATCTCTTGATGCGCGCGCGCATCGGCATGGACATTGAAGGCGGCGTGCGCCGGCTGGTACGCGATCTGCTGACGCCGATGACGGCGCGGGGTTTGCGCGCACAGAGCGACGATCTGGCGATGTACGCCGAAGCGGCGCCCGATGAATTCCTCGACATTCTCGAAGCCGATCTCGCCAGCGACGATCCGGTGGTGCTGTCGCTCCTGAAGCCGGCGTCCACCGCGCTGTTCGGCGGCGGCTGCCCGCGCTCTGGCTTGCTCCGGGCGCTCGAAGGCCTTGCTTGGTCGAGCGAACAATTGCCGCGCGTTGCCCTCATCCTGACGCGCATGAGCGAGATCGAGATCACCGACAATTGGATGAACAAACCCGCGGGTTCGCTGGGCGCCATTTTCCGCGCCTGGATGCCGCAAACCGGCGCGGACGTCGAACAGCGCATCCGTGTGCTCGATCTGGTCGCGCAGCGTTTTCCCAAGGTCGCGTGGGCCATCGCCGTCGATCAGTTCGATGGGCGGCGCAACACCGTCGGCCATTATAGCCACAAGCCGCGCTGGCGCCCCGACGGCCACGGCAAGGGCGAGCCGGTCACCATGGGTGAAATGCGGCGCTTTGCGCTGCATGCGTTGGAACTTGCGCTCAATTGGCCCGAACACGATCGCGACACTCTGAGCGACCTGGTCGGGGCCATCGGCGAACTGCCGCCGCCGAAGCAGCGCGAGGTCTGGCTTCTGGTCGAGAGCTGGAGCGAAAGCGCCAGTGAAGAAGACCGCGCCTGGCTGCGCGAGAAAATCCGCGGCAGTGCGCTGACGCGGCGTGCGCGCCGGCGCAAGGGCGGAGGCGGCGATGCGGCGCGGCGCGTTTATGAGGCGCTGGCGCCGAGCGATGTCATCTTGAAGCACGATTGGCTGTTCAAGAAGCATTGGGTCGATGAAACCGCCGACGAATTCGCGGACGAAGAGGTCGATTTCCGTAAGCGCGATGAACGCATCAACGCGCAACGGCTCGCCGCGCTCGAAGAAGTGCTGGCGGCGCGCGGCGTCGAAGGCTTGATCGAACTCGCGAGTAGAGGCGAAGCGGCGCAGATCATCGGCTGGTTTCTGCCCAAGATCATCGCTGAGCCGGCGGCGCTGGCGGAGGCGATCGCTGTCATCATCAACCGCAACTCATTCGCGGAGACGCTTCCCTTGCGCCAGCTCGCCGCTGGCGCGCTGGGCGCGTTGCCGCCCGAAACCGAGGGCGAGATCTTGCGCGCCGTCGCCGCGAAGCTGCCTGCGGCGGCGCTGCATCACGCGCTGGTGCTTTTCCCGTTCCGGCAAGTGACCTGGGATTTGCTGACGGCTCAGGGCGAGGGTGTGTGCGCCGGCTATTGGGCTGACGTGTATCCGGGATGGGCCCGGCAGACGCCCGCCGAATTCGCTTACGCGGTCGAGCATCTCATCGCCGCTGGCCGTCCGCGCGCGGCGTTCCAACTCATTCACATGGACATCGAAGAGGCGCTGCAGCCGCGCGCGCTCTTCGCGCTCATGGAGGCGATACCGGGTTCGGCAGAATGCGCGCAGACCTTCCAGCTTGAATGCTACACCGTGACCAAGGCGTTCCAAGCGCTGCGCGCCAGCGGCGAGCTTAACGAAATGGAATTGGCTGGTCTCGAATTTCTCTATCTCGACGTGCTCGATCCCGACGATGACGACGAGGGGGCGAAGAGCAAGATCCCAAATCTCGAACGCCACATCGAGAAGCAGCCGGAAGTGTTCGTGCAGGCCGTTGCCTTTGCCTACAAGCGCAAGGACGACGCCGAAGATCCGCCTGAACTCCAGGCCAACACGCCGGAGGAGCGCTCAGCGCGGGCGCAGAACGCCTATCGGTTGCTGCAGGCATTGCGGCGCATTCCCGGCCGCAACCGTTTGGGCCAGCTCGACGCCGGCGAGGTCGAAACTTGGGTGAAGAAAGTCCGCGAAGGCTGCGTCGCGTTGGCGCGGAGCGAGATGGGCGATGAATGCATGGGCCAATTGTTCGCACATGCGCCAGTCGACGAAGACGGCGTTTGGCCGCTCCGGCCGCTCCGCGATGCGCTCGAAAACGTGCTGAGCCAGGACATGGCCGCGGGCATCCATGTCGGCCTGCACAACAAACGCGGCGTGGTCACGCGCGGCAGGGGCGGAGACCAGGAGCGCGAGCTCGCCGCCAAATTCGAACGCTGGGCGCGGGCGATGGAATACACCCACCCGCGCGTGTCGCGCATCATGAGCGAGATGGCGAAATCCTACACCAAGGAATCCGAATACCACGACACCGACGCCAATATCCGAAAACGGCTGCATTAATAGGACCAGAACGCGCATGCGCGGCTATTACTTCACCAATCTGACGCACGGGCTTTCCAACATCGCGCTGCCGCGCCTGAAGATTTCGCGCGTGCATGAACTCAACGATCCCTACGAATTGCTCGCCGCAGATTTGAGCGATGACGAATTGAGGGCGCCTTATGAGGCAATGCGCGATCAGCTCGGTCAAACCCGCGGCATGCTCTGTTTTTCCAAGGTCTGGGATCAGGTAGCTTGCCGATCCACTCGTGCAAGATAAGTTTCTCAGATGACGCTGCTTTCAATGCGCCGGGTCAGCGGCGGCGTCGATATTGGTCATCGGCTGCTGGCTGACGACGATAAAGCCGCGCTGCGGGCGGTCGAGGTCTTGCGCCTGTGCGATGACGGTGGCGAACAGCACCACCATGATCGCCGAAGGCGTGACCGATTTGCCGCCGCCGAGCCCGGCGCGAAAACCATTAAATCCCAGCGCCACCCCGGCCAGCGCGTAGAGCAGCAGAAACACCGCCTCCGGCACATGATTGGATTCCGCCGCCAAGCGCTCTTCATGGATGTCGATCAGGTGCGACAGAGATTGGGTGAATTGGCCGATCGGGATCGAGCGCGGATCGAGCGCGTTGGCGACGACGGCTTCGGCCCACAACCGGTTTTGCACGGCCACGGTCGGATCGGCGATGCGCGCAAGTCCGCCCGCTGCGCGCTGATCCATGGATATGCGCACGCGAAGGTAATCGCCGAGCAGGCTGTCCACAACCGCGGCATGGGGCGAAGGCAGCATGCGGGCCCATTGTTGCGCGCTGCTCAGCGTATTGGCCTCCGCGACCACCAGGGCTTTGCGCGCATCGTAGCGATCGAGCGCCGCTGAAAAAGTAAAACTCAGCATCAGCGTCACCAAACCGAGCGCCGCACTTTCCAGCACGCCGATGGATTGTGTAGGCGCGGCGCCAAATTTCGCGGCGCGCCAGCGGCCGATGGCCCGGCCCGCGGCCGCGCAGGCCATGAGCAGAACCACGCTCGTCGGCCAGATGATCGCAAGGCTGGTTCCGTAAAGCCATTCCATTGAGAAGTTCATTATTGTCCGCTCCGCTTGCACGAGGCCGTGTCATGACAGCTTTCGCGCTGCCCGGCAAAGCTCCCGGAGCGCATCCTACTGGCGGGCCGCAATCACTAGGGTTGCGATTTGGCTTCCAACTCATTGCTCCGAGGACGAACTCACCGCCGCAGCTGGCGCCGGCGAATAATAGCGCCACGCGCAGCATCGCACTCACAGTGCGGTGCGTCCTCCTTCCTCGCCACGCCAATCGTGGGCCCGCCGATTGAACGCTTGTTCCGGTGCGCTGGACCGTTCGGTGGCTGCGAATCCGGCTTTTGCACTCTTCATACAGCCACGGGAAGGGCAGCTACCGGCGATAAATGCTCGGTTGCCGGTTGATCCGGAATGTCAGCCAACGGAAAGCACATTCCGTCCGCCGTGCCGGACTCCCGTTTCTGGGATGTCGCTGACGCCGAGAGTCGCGCCGAAGGTCACTACGCCGCTTCGTGCGCATCCACGGTGACAGATAAGCGAAGGCCCATCGCCTTGAGCACGCCGAGCAAGGTTGTGAGGCGAGGATTGCCTTCAGCGCTGAGAGACTTGTACAGCGCTTCGCGCGCAAGGCCGGTTCGTTCCGAGATTATCGCCATGCCCTTGGAGCGGGCGATGTCGCCGAGCGTGGCGGCTATGATTTGCGCATCGCCGTCTTCGAGTGCGGCGTCGAGAAACGCGGCGACTGCTTCGGGACTATCGATATAGTCGGCGCTGTCATAGGCGCGGGTGGTGACTTTGCTCATCGTTTCTCTGCCTTCCAATCTTCCCACAGCGCCAACGCTGTCTCGATGTCGCCGGCTTGGCTGGACTTGTCGCCGCCGGCCAAGAGGACAATGAACTCATCGCCGCGCGTGGCGTAATAGACGCGGTAGCCCGGGCCGGTATCGATCCGGAGTTCGCTGACGCCTTTGCCGACGGGGCGAACATCGCCAGGGTTTCCGCCTGCAAGGCGTCTGATGCGCATATCGATGCGCGCGCGGCCTTGGAGGTCCCCTTAAACCAGTCGTCGAAGGTCGCGGTTCGAAGCAGCTGCGCCACGGATTGTGTGTAATATATAGATTACAGACTGTCAAGCGCCGGTTTGGCGCCGGGTTGGCGCTTGTCGATAACACGGAATATGTACGGAATTTGTAGCAGGCGATTTGTCCGGTTTTGGCAAGCTCCCCGGAAAGAGTTCTGGAGTCATGTGCTCGCTGTGGGGCGACGCCCATAATTAGCCGGCCAGCCGAGGGCAAGACCACGCACAAGCCCCGTGAAGGAGTTGGACCCTCATCGGGGGTGGACGGCGTTACTCCGCGGCAATCGCCTCAATCGGCGCGGACGACCGAAGCCGAAGCGGCTCGGGCAGCCAGGCGCTGCCTTTGAACATCCGCTTCGCGCGCGCGATGAGTTCCGCTTTCGGCGCCTTGTCGAGCTTCGAGCGGTCGAGCGTGGGCTTTTCTTCCTTGATCGCATCGATGAGAACGTCCTTGCGCACGTGCTCGAAGTAGCTTTCCGGCGTGGCGGTCCAATATTTGCTCATGTCGAGGCCTGCGGCTTGGCTGAGGAGTTCGCCGATGTGCTCGCCGCGGCCGGCGCGTAGTTCGATTGCGGGCGCGATCAGAACCGCGAGCAGATCGAGCAACGTGGTAGTCTCCGCCGCTGCGATGAACGACCATAGCGCGACAGTGTCCGATGGCAGACGCTCTCGCCACGCATTGAGCAACTCGGCGTAGGTGCCCGGCGCCTTGCTCTCCATTCGGGTGGTGTGCCTTGAAACATCTGCCTCATCGACGCGGACGCGGATCAGCGACAACGGGCCAAGCTCGCTCATGGCGTTGGCGGCCAATGCGAAGACCGTGAACCGCAGCGCCAGGTCTGGTTGCGATGCGATCTCGGCGCGCAAGGCCAAGGTCTTGTGGGCCATGAGTTCGTCGATCAGCTTGGCTGACAGGCGGGGCTTCGGCATGGCGGTTGCGGCGTTGTCGCCGTGTCCGTTCGCATTTCCATCGGGCTTGGCGAGCTTGCGGCGTAGCGATCTGAGCGCCTTGACATCCTCGGCTCTGACCAGGCCGCGTTCGATCCTGGGCTCGCCATCATGGTTCAAGCAAACAATCGCGCCGGCGAGCGCGACTTCTTCCGGCGCCCAGTGCGAGAGCGCGAAGGCGTCGAGCGCGGTTTCGATCTGCGCAATCTCGGCCTCGTCTTCGGTTTCGTCCAGCTTGGCCAGCAAAAGATCCTGCTCGGCGCGTTCTGCTTCGCTGAGTTCGCGGCGATGTTCGCGGACGCGCTCGGGAATTTGCGCCCAGGCCACGCCGTCGATTGCCGTCTCCACCCAAGCCCAGCCTTCGTCGTGGGTGGCAGTGGCGATGGGCTGAAGCTTGGCGGCGGCAAGCCGCACCAGGAGGTCGCGATCGCTGAGATAGCGGGTGTCATCGCCATTGGCTTCGGCGAACAGGTCGGAGACGATTGTTCCGCCTGCGGTTTCATAGGCGTCGATGCCAACGAAACGCGCGAGTTTGTCGGTCTCCTGCACGTGGGCTTGCGCGAGCTGGGCTTTCAAACGCTCCGGCGTGCGCGCCCAGTCCGGCGCCTCGAAGAAGGCCTTCTCCTGGGCGGCGTGATCGTCGCTGAAGGCGAGCGCCGCGAGTTGGTCGAGGGTGGCCTCCTCGCGCTTCAGCGCTTCGATCAAACGTGGGCTGACGCGAGCAAGCTTGAGCCTGCGGGCGACATGGGCAGGCGAAACCCCAAAGCGGGCGGCGATGGCTTCCGGCCCTTCGCCGCATTCGATGAGCCGTTTGTAGGCGTCCAATTCTTCCCAAGCCAGGAGGCTCTCGCGCGCGATATTTTCGGCCAGCGAAATCTCGACGGAATTGTCGCCGGCAATCACCCGGCATGGGATGGGCGCATTCTTCTCGATATCGCCGGTCTTGGCCAGCATCCGCAGCGCGCGCAAGCGGCGTCCCCCGGCGACGACCGCGAATTTGCGGTTGCCGTTCTCGCGCACCACGATCGAGTGGATCAGCCCCAAAGCCTTGATACTCTGGGCAAGCGAGCTGATTGCATCCTTGCGATTGACGCGGCGAACATTGTCCTCGCTCTCGACCAGCTTGGTGAGCGGGATCATGACGATGTCTTCCATGATGATGTACTCCATCGCCCGCACGCGACCATCGCGCCGGGCGTGGCTCGCCCGGCACGGTCGCCGGCGAGGTCAAGGGTTGCGAAGCGCCCTTGACCTCATGAGCCGGCGTGCCGTGCGATGAATGATGCGCCCGGCGCGGGGGGTGGGGAGGTCAGCTGGGGATTTTGCGCAGCGCTACCGTCCCCCATGCCAATGCGTCGGTAGCGTCGGTCGCGGCGCCATCGCCAATGAGTTCGAGCGATGCGACGATCTCGCTTGCTGGGGTGGCGCCGAAATAACGCCCATCGAGGGAGGCGTGCGCTCACATCGTCGATGATGCCCCAAGATGAAGTTTGCTATCCAGTTCAGATGAGGACACGCACCACTCTTGAGTTCCCGTCCATTTGTTTCACGCTTCCTGGAACAGGCGCACATAGGGTGCGTATTGGAAAAGGCGGTTGCGCGACTGGCCGGTGATTTCGGTGAGAATGCCGAGCCCCACCATGCGATCGACCAGCGCGTTGGCGGCTGGATACGTGGCGCCGATCAAATCGCGAACCTGGTTGACCGAGACAATCGGTTTTGCGTAAAGGTGTTCCAGAACGCGGTGGCCATTGCCGGCGGCGCGACCGAGGCCGTCGGCGATTTGTGAGCGGTGCGTTTCGCGCAAGCCCAGAATGCGCCGCGCGGTTTCCGCCGCCTCGATGCTGACCTCGCGCACGCCGTCCAGAAAGAACGCGATCCACGCCTCCCAATCGCCTCTATCCCTCGTCGCTTGCAAGAGATCGTAGTAGCGCTGCCTGTGCTTCTTGAAATAGTGCGAGAGGTAGAGAACCGGTTTGGTCAGTACGCCGTTCTCGCACAACAGGAACGTGATCAAAAGCCGGCCGGTGCGGCCATTGCCGTCCAGAAACGGATGTATGGTCTCGAACTGCGCATGCGCCAGGCCGATGCGAAAGAGCAGAGGTAAATCGCTTCGATCGTGCAAGAAGCGTTCGAGTTGGCCCAGCGCTTCAGGCACCTCTTGCGCGGGCGGCGGCACGAAGGTCGCATCGTTCAAGGTGCAGCCGGAAGGGCCGATCCAGTTCTGGGTAGTACGTAATTCGCCCGGCGTCAGATGCGCGCCGCGCACGCCGCGCAAAAGCCGCGCGTGGATTTCACGGATGAGGCGCACCGACACCGGCAGCTCGGCGAGCCGCGCGAGCCCGTAATTCATGGCCGCGACATAGTTCACCACTTCCGCGACGTCCCGCGGCCGATCCGGCGAGAGGATGCTGGCTTCGGCGGCCAGCAGGTCCTGCAGGGAAGATTGCGTCCCTTCGATTTGGCTCGAGAGCACCGCCTCCTTGCGGACGTACATATAGACGAACAGGTCCGGGTTCGGCAGGATTTGGATCGACCCGTCCAGCCGGCCGAGCGCGAGGTCGGCCTCCGAGAGAAGACGCTGGAGCGGCCCACTCTGGGCGATCGGCGGTTCGGGCGGCAAGGGTGCGGGCATGAAGGCGCGATAGCCGCTGGGTTGGCGAATATAGCGACCGCTGCGGCCACTGCTATCTTCAGCCTTTAACACCACCAGTCCCTATGCCTCATGCGAAAGGCAGCCTTTAACATGAACGAGTGAGTCGCGCTATATTAAAGGCGTCGCGGCGCCGGCCCCGAGATCACGGGGCCATTGATCCACCGGAGCGACAATTTCTCTGGCCGCTGTCACCCCGAAATACCGCCCGTCGAAGGACCCTTCCGCTTCGCCAAGTAGAAAGGCCTCGCCGGCCGAAAGAATTCGGCACCCTTCCCATGCCGGAAGCAGAACGCCGGAGGTCGTGGCGTTCCGCGCTCGCGCGACGGGCGCGCCATTGACGACAACGTCCACGCCATTGCGGCACACTTGATCGCCCGCGGCGGCGGCGACGCGTTTCACGAGGAGACGGCCTTGCTCCAGCGCTCCGAATTGCGCGAGCATATCCGCGACATCAGGTGATGGCCGAACCGCGACCCAATCGCCGCGCTTCCATGGCCGATCCTGTACATAATAGAGTCCAACCGGCGCGCTAGCGGTGAAGTTCCAAATGATCATCGGCCGCGCCGCTCCAAACGACGCGAGCGCCAGTGCGATGCCGGCAAGGGCGAGTGCGCCGATCAACCAGATACGCCGGCTCATCGGATTTGCCTTGTTTGGATGGCGAGCGCGACGGCGTGTTCGCGGCTTTTGGCTGAGAGGCGGTGCTTGGCCTGTTCGATATGGCGGCGTGCGGTCGAGCGGCTGATGGCGAGCGCAAGGGCGATGTCGCTGTCGGCCGCGCCGCGCGCCTTCAGCGCCAGGCAATCGCGTTCGCGGGGTGTGAGCCTCATGGTTTCGCCCTGGCCGGCGGTGCGCGCCAGCAGCATAGCGCGGCCATGAATGACGGTGGCGATCCTTCGCGCCAGAGCAATCACGCCAGGGGCGATGTCGCCGGTCTCGGAGACAAACGAGCACGAAGCGGGCAAATAGGGATCATGGCAGAGCGGAATAGTATGGCCGTGGGCCAGACGATGCAGCCGCGCTTCGTTGAGAATGCGCCTTTGACGCTCGCTAAGGCCAGCGAGAAACAGGGGATCATCCCAGGAGAAGACTTCCCTGGTGGATTCGGCGTAACGCGAAATCGGATCGAGGCGGTGGTAGCGTTTGGCGCTAAAGCGCTCGACCCAGGCGCTGGGATAATTGTGCCAGAGGAAGGCGCCCGATGGCGGCGCTTGTGGATCGAAATGGGCGCCGCAGGCCGCGTAACGGAATCCGAGCATATCGACGGCCTCGAACAGCAAGCTTGCAAGCGCACGCAGCGACAGCGCTGCTTCGCTGCGCTCATGAAACGAATAGACGATGTCTCGCGCCTTGCCCTTGAACGCCACCGAAGACCCCCAGCACGATTTATATTTTTCGCGCACGGCTAAAGCGCGGCGGTTAACAAATTCCTGCGGCCAGGCGCATGGTTAAGAATTGGGCCAGGCGTCCAATTCCTGTCGGCGAATTCGCGGGGCTGGCCCACAGCGCCCGGCGGCGAGCGCCGCGGGTGCGAGTGCTCGCGCAATCGCGAATTTTGGTTCGATCATCGCGATGAAACGCATTGAAACGCGTGCGGGGGAAGCGAGGATGGGCGCTGGGCGCATCTATTGGGGGCAAGTGCTGGCGGTGCTGAGCGTGCTCATGCTCGGCGCGGCATTCGCCACGCAATGGACAGCCGCTCAGCTTGGATATCAGCCCGCTCTCGGCGCGCCCGACGCTGTTTTGTTCGGCACGCCGATCTATGCGCCCTGGCGCTTCTTCATCTGGTGGTTCCAATACGATTCCTATGCGCGCCCGATCTTCGAGGCCGGCGGGGCGATCATGCTCGCCGGCAGCGTGCTCTCGGTCTTGACCGCGTTCGGCTTCTCGCTGTGGCGTTCGCGCGACGAGAAGCGCTCGAAGACTTATGGCACGGCGCGTTGGGCGGAACGGCGCGACATCGAACGCCTGAAGCTCACCCAAGGCGACGGCGTCATTCTTGGCTCGTGGCGAGGACATTTGCTCCGTCATGACGGCGACGAGCACGTCCTCGTCATCGCCCCGACAAATACCGGCAAGAGCGTCGGCGTCTCGCTGCCGACCGGGCTTGTCTGGCGCCATTCCTATATCGCGCTCGACCTCAAGGGGGAGAATTGGGCGATCACATCGGGGGTGAGAAGCGCGTTCGGCCCGATCTATCGGTTCGCGCCCACCAGCAAGGACACGCACCGCTATAATCCGCTAACCCAAATCCGGCGCGGCGAAGCCGAAGTCCGCGATGCGCAAGTGCTCGCCGACATGCTGGTCGATCCCGAAGGCGGTTTGCGCGAGCGCTCGCACTGGCAATTGCGCGCCTTCGAGCTTTTGGTCGCGGCGATACTCTGGACGCTCTACGCGGAAGAGAAAAAGACGCTCGCCCGCATCGCCGAATTACTGGCCGATCCCAAGCGCCCGGTCCTCTCCCTGCTCGAAGACATGCTGACGCGGCCGATTCTGAACGGCGCGGTCCATCCCGTCGTTGCCGCCGGCGCGCGCCAGCTTCTCGATATGGCGGAAGCCGAGCGCTCCGGCGTCGTCTCCACCGCGCTCGGCTTTCTCGCGCTCTACCGCGACCCGGTGCTGGCGCACGCCACGGAAGTCTCGGATTTCGACATCGAGGATCTGATTTCCTGGGCGAGCGTCCGGTCTCGCTCTATTTCATCGTGCCGCCGGAAGAGATTTCTCGGCTGAAGGCGCTGCTGCGCCTCATCCTCAACCAGGTGCTGAAACGGCTGACCGAGATCGCCGGCCAGCAAGAATGGCGCCGGACGGCGCGTGCTGCTGATGCTGGACGAGTTTCCCCAGCTCGGCCGGCTCGACTTCTTCGAGCACGCGCTGGCTTACATTCGCGGCTATCGGATCAAGGCCTGCCTGGTCGCGCAATCGCTCAATCAGATTGCGCAGGCTTACGGCGAGCACAATTCTATTCTGGATAACGCCCATGTGCGCGTCGCCTTCGCCTGCAATGACGAACGCACGGCCAAACGCATTTCCGACATGCTTGGCGTGACCACCGAAACGCGCGCGCAGATGAATTACGCCGGCTCGCGCATGGCGCCTTGGCTTGGGCACACCATGGTGTCGCGCCAGGAAGTGCCGCGGCCGCTGCTGACGCCCGGCGAAGTGATGCAATTGCCGGAAAGCGATGCACTCGTCTTTGTCGGCGGCTCTCCGCCGATACGCGCCAAGAAAGTCCGTTACTTCGCCGATCCGCTTTTCCAGGAGCGCGTCAAACCGGCGTTCGCCTTCACGCCTCCATCGGGAGGTGGGCGGCCAAGCGCTTGGGACGGTCTCATCTCCTCGCCCAGTTCCGCGCCGATTCGGAAGAAAACGCCGACGGCAGCGCAGGCGGCGAAGAGCGATCCGAAGCAACACGGTTTCGATTTCAGCCAGAAGCCCGGCATGACGCCAGAACTTGCGCCGGAGGCCGCGCCGGACGCCGTAATTGAGCGCGCGGCCGGGGCCAATGATGCAAGTGACGATCTCGACGTCGGCCTGGTCAGCGCCGGCGACCTCGCGCGCAGGCAATTCGGGATCGATCCCGATCATCCTGATCTGGCGGGGAGCTGATCCATGGTCCGCGCCAAGATCACCGCTTATGTGCCGCCAGATTTGGCCGACGCCTTAAAGCGCGTCGCGGCAATCAAGGATCGCAGCGTCTCCGACATCATCGAGGACGCCATCGCCAAGACGCTGATGGGCGCCAGCCGCGACGCCGAACATGCGGCGCTGATGGCCAAACTCAACGCTATGCAGCGCCGGCTCGGAATGATCGAGCGCAGCCAAGAGACTTTGTTTGAGTTCACCGCGCATGCGGCGCGCTTCTCCATGAGCGTCGCGCCGGACATGCCCGAAGCCGACCGCGCCAACGCCAATGCGCGCGGGGCCGAACGCTTTCGTGGGATCATCGCCGCCATCGTGGCGCGTCTCGGCGCAGGCAAGAGCGTGTGGAAGGATCATTTCCCGGCGATGGCGCCCGCCGAAGGCAATGGCGCCCACTGCGAATGGCGCGCAGGTCAGAAACGGATCTACGGAGGCGGCGCCATGAGTGACGCCGTTTCCGCTTTGCCGAGCCACGATCCGTCGCGCGGCCTCGCCATGCTCGCAACCGCGCTTGGCCCGGCGGTGACCGCCGCGCTGCAAGCGCCGGACACGATCGAAATCATCGCCAACCCGGACGGACGCATCTGGGTCGAGAGCCATGGGCGTGGCCGGATCGCAACCGGCCTCACCCTGGCGGCGTCGCACGTCGAGCGGGTCATTCGCCTGGTGGCGACATTGACGGGCGCCGAGGCGCATCAAACACGCCCGATCGTCTCCGCCGAGCTGCCCCCTCACGGGGAGCGGTTCGAGGGCATTCTGCCGCCGGTGTCGCGCGCGCCGTGCTTCGCCATCCGCAAGCCGGCGCAGATGTTGTTCCGGCTCCAGGACTATGTCGCGGCCGGCATCATGAGCGAAGCGCAGAGCGATGCATTGCGCGGCGCCGTTCGCGCCAAAGCCAACATCTTGATCGCCGGCGGCACCGGATCGGGCAAGACCACGCTCGCCAACGCGCTGCTTGCCGAGATCGCCGCGCTCGACGAACGCGTGGTCATTCTCGAAGACACGCGCGAGCTGGCCTGCGCCGCCGAAGATGTGGTTGCGCTGCGCACCAAGCCGGGCGTGGCGTCGCTGTCGGACCTGGTGCGCTCCACGTTGCGGCTTCGGCCCGACCGCATCATCGTCGGCGAAGTCCGCGGCCCCGAAGCGCTCGATCTGCTGAAAGCCTGGAACACCGGCCATCCCGGCGGCATCGCCACCATCCACGCCAATTCAGCGCCGGCCGCGCTGGCGCGGCTCGAACAGCTCTGCATGGAAGTCTGCGAGCGGCCGCCGACGACGCTGATCGAGGAAGCAATCGATCTCATCGTCTTCATTGCGCGCGGCGGTCCCGCCGGCCGCGTCGTTTCAGAAATCCTCGCGCCGAAACAGCGGCGCGAATCCCCAAAGCGTGCGGGGGAGCACGCATCCCACCCAGAACGGAGCCAAACATGAGTTTCTTGAAATCGATCCCGCTCGCCTTGCTGGCGGCGGCCATGACCAGCCCGGCTTTTGCCGCCACCACTGGCGGCGGCGCGATGCCATGGGAAGGCCCGCTCAACGCGGTGATGGATTCCATCACCGGCCCGACGGCGCGGATCATCGCCATTCTGATCATCGTCGCGACCGGGCTTGACACTCGCGTTCGGCGATGTCGGGCAAGGCTTCAAGAAGCTGCTGCAAATCCTGTTCGGCCTCGCCATCGCGTTCGCGGCGGCGACCTTCTTCCTGCCGCTCGTGGGCGGCGGCGGCGCGTTGGTTCCCTAAGCCATGCGCGATCCCCGCGACATTCCCGGTTATCTGGCGCCGGTGCGCCAGGCGCTGACGCAGCCCATCCTGATGGGCGGCGCGCCGCGATCCTACGCGATCCTCAACGGCACGCTCGCCGCAGTGATTGCTTTCGCCGGTGCGCCGATCTGGGGCGTGGCGCTGGGGATCATCGGCCAAGCCGCGGGCGTGTTCCTCGCGCGGCGCGACGCCGACGCGGTCGAGGTTTTGCAGCGCGCCATGAAAATCAAGGGACGGCTCGAATGCTGAGTTTGGCGCCATATTCCCACACGCCGTCGCGGCTTGAAGACTTCCTGCCCTGGGGTTTCCTGGTCGCGCCGGGCGTGATCCTCAACAAGGACGGCTCGTTCCAGAAGAGCGCGCGCTTTCGCGGACCGGATGTGCGCTCGGCGACGCCGGAGGAACTCATTTCCTTCACCGCGCGCGCCAACAACGTGTTCAAGCGCCTGGGCAGCGGCTGGGCGCTTTATATCGAGGCCGAACGCCGCGAAATTCGCGACTACCCTTCCGGCGATTTCGCCGACGACGCCTCGCGTCTCGTCGACGCCGAACGCGCCGCCCAATTTGAGCAGGCGGGCGCGCAATTCGAGACCATCCATCATATCACCTTGCAATGGGCGCCGCCGGCCGATGCCACCCGCCGCGCCTCGGCTTTCTTCTTCGAAATTGACCAGGCCAATGATGAGGGCGAGCCCACAAAGAAAAAAGACCGCGCTGAACGCATCGCCGCCGCCAAGGCGGCCGACACCCGCTTCGCCAAGGAGGCGCTCGATCATTTCGAGCGCACGGCGTCCTGGGCGCTTGGGCTGTTCGAAGGCCTGACGGTCGATTTCCATGCGCTGGGTGACGACGAGACGCTGACTTATCTGAAGCGCACGATCTCCCCCAAGCCCCACAAGGTGCGCGCCCCAGCAAGCGCGGCGTTCCTCGACGGCTTGCTCTGCGACGCGGCGCTGGTCGGCGGCGCCGCGCCCGTGCTCGGCGGCAAGCATTTGCGCGTGCTCACCATCAAGGGCTTTCCGCCCTTCACCGCGCCCGGCATTCTCGATGATCTCAATGCACTCGGGGATTTCGTATCGCTGGATGACGCGCTTCCTCTGCCTCGACCGCACCGAGGCGGAAAAGGAATTGGTCAAATGGCGCCGGCTTTGGTTTTCCAAACACAAATCGCTCGCGGCGCTGTTCAAGGAAATGCTGACCAAGGAAGCAGCCGCGCTCTCCAATCCCGATGCTCTGGCCAAGACCGCGGAAGTCGATGCGGCGTTGCTGGAATTGGGGGCCGAAGCTGATCGGCTTTGGCTATCTGACGGCGACGCTGGTTGTGCTCGGCGAAACCGCCGTGGACGCCGACGAAAAGTTGCGCCTGGCCGAGCGGGTGATCAATGCGCGCGGCTTCGTCACCGTCACTGAAACTCTGAACGCGGTCGAAGCATGGCTCTCCAGCATTCCGGGCCAAGCCTACGCCAATGTCCGCCATCCCATCGTCTCGACCCTCAACCTCGCGCATGTGGCGCCGCTTGCGACTTCCTGGGCGGGCGAGGACTGGAACCGCCATCTGGATGCGCCGCCGCTGATCCTGGCGCGCACCGATGGATCGACGCCGTTCCGGCTCGATCTCTTTGTCGGCGATGTCGGCCACACGCTTGTGGTCGGACCGACCGGCGCCGGCAAATCCGTGCTGCTTGTCGCTGCTCGCTTTGCAATGGCGTCGTTATTCCGACGCGCAGATATTCATCTTTGACAAGGGCGGCTCGGCGCGTGCGGCGGTGCGCGCCATGGGCGGCGAGGCGATCGATCTCGGCGCCAGCGATGCGCCGGCGTTCCAACCCTTGGCCCGCATCGATGATGCCCATGAGCGCTCCATCGCGCTCGATTGGGTGATGGGGCTGCTCGCCCAAGAGGAGGCGGCGACTTCGCCCGGAGCTTAAGGAAAAAATCTGGGCGGCGCTGACCAGCCTTGCCTCCGCGCCGGCCGCGCAACGCCATCTCACGGGCTTGCGCCTGCTGGTGCAGGACGCCCACGCGCAAGCGGCCCTGCTTCCCTACACCCAGGACGGGGCGCATGGCGCCATCTTCGACGGCGCCGAAGAGCGGCTCCAGCTCTCCGATATCCTGCTCTTTGAGATGGAAGAGATCATGAGCCGGCCGAAGGCCGCCGCGCCCGCGCTTGCTGCATCTTTTCCATCGCCTGGAAGAGATGTTCGACGGTAAGCCGACCTTGCTCATCCTCGATGAGGCCTGGGTGTTTCTGGATTCGCCGCTCTTCGCCGCGCGCATTCGCGAATGGCTGAAGACATTGCGCAAGAAGAACGTCGCCGTGGTGTTCGCCACCCAATCGCTCGCCGACATCGCCAATTCGGCGATTGCGCCGGCTTTGGTGGAATCGTGTCCGACCCGCATCTATCTGCCGAACGAGCGCGCCTTTGAGCCGCAACAGCGCCGCGCCTACGAGCAATTCGGTCTCAACGAAACCGAGATCGAACTGATCGCCAATGCGCAGCGCAAGCGCGATTATTATTATGCCAGCCCGAAAGGCCGGCGCGTGTTCGATCTCGCGCTCGGTCCCGTCGCGCTCGCTTTTTGCGCCGCGTCCGATCCGGCCTCGCGCGCGCTGATCACGCAATTGGAAAAAGCGAACACGCCCAGAACAAAGTTCTGGAAATCGCTCTTGGCCGCCCGCAGACTCGATTGGGTTCTGGAGGCGCTGGGTGAGACCGTGATCGAACCGGTCACGTCAAGCAAAGCGACCTCCGCCCTAATTCTGGAGGAAGTCCCATGATCGGTTTGTCGTTCTCACTGATGATTTCCGGCGCCGTGTTCGGCTTTGCCTATGGCGCCGTCTCGCTCGCAATCCCGTTGGTTCCCGACACTGATCCGCTGACCGCGACGGGCATCGGTTTTTCGCTCGGCCTCGGTGCAAGCCTCATCGTCAGCGCGCTCGCAATCCTCACTGCTATCGCGCGTGTTGCTCTCGCGCTTGTATTGGCCGCCGTGCCGCTGGTGCGTTGGTTCGCCGACCTTCTGATCGATCCGTTCGGGCGCCGCCAACGCGTCCAAGAACGCGCCCGGGTCGATCGCTTTTTCCCACCCCCCACCATGATGGAGCTGAGAAGTCATGCGCAGACGTGAAATTCTGAAACAAGCCAGCGCTCTATTTGGCGCAATGATCGCGTTCCTCACCGTGTCGCCCGCCGCAAGAGCGCAATTTGCGGTCATCGATCCGACCAATCTGATCCAGAATGCGCTGACGGCGGCGAGGACGCTGCAGCAGATCAACAATCAAATCCGCAGCCTCGAAAACGAAGCGCGGAACCTGATGTCGCTCGGGCGCAGCTTTGCCCCGCAGCTGCTCCAGCGCCTCCAGCAAATCGATCAATTGATGGATTCCGCGCGCGGCGTGGCGCTGCGCGTCCAGGAAACCCGCGACGCGCTGCAATCGCTCTATAGCGGCGATTATGCCGGAACCAGCGTCGCCGACCGCGCCCGCTCGGCGCAGGCGCGCATCGACGCGTCGCGGGAGGCGCTGCGCGGCGCCTTGCTGCTGCAGGCGCAAATGACCGAACAAATCCGCGCCGACAGGGGCACGCTGGAGGCTTTGGCTTCCGCCAGCCAGGGCGCTCAGGGGGCGCTTGCCGCCCAGCAAGCGACCAACGAGCTTCTCGCCTTCCAGGCCGGACAGAACATGCGCCTGCAATCGCTGTTGGTGGCGCAGTCGCGCGCCGAAGCCATCGAGCGCGCGCGGGAGATGGAGGTGCGCGCCGCCGCCCGCGCCGAACATCAGCGCTTCTTCCAGGGCGCGACCAATGCGCATCCCGGCGCGCGGCCTTGGCAATAGACGGGCGCAAGCGATGAACGATTTCTCCGCGATCGACGGTTTCCTCGACACCTTCATCCGCTACATCGATTCCGGATTTGGGCTGGTGGCGGGCGATGTCACTTCGCTCGCCGCGATCCTGATCGTCATCGACGTGACGCTGGCGGCTCTGTTCTGGGCCTGGGGCCAGAACACCGACATCATCCAGAGCCTGATCAAGAAGACGCTTTATGTCGGCGCCTTCGCCTTCATCATGGGCAATTTCGCCATGCTCTCGAACGTCATTTTCGAGAGCTTCGCGCGCTTGGGCTTGCAAGCCTCCGCCGCCGGCTTCGGCGCCGGCGATCTCTTGCGTCCCGGCCTGGTCGCGGCGGAAGGGATGGCGGCGTCGGCGCCGATCTTCGATCTTCGGGGCCAGATCCTTGAGCGCCGCCGGCAGATAGTCCGCCCACATATCGTGCGACGGGTTCACATGCGCGTCCGCATCCACGATCAGCGCGTTGATCTTTCGGACGCTGGGCCCCCGCGCGTCCGTGGGCTGCATTTCCACCATACCGGACGACAGAGTCTGCTCGGCCATGATAATCTCTCCTTGGCCCTTGCGTAGCACCAGCTAGACCACGTTTCAAATATCAACGCTGGTCATTTTGATACTATCCTGATCATAAAGCTGGGGGCCGCCCGCCATTGCCGGCGCGGCGTCGTTCGGCTGCGCCATGTGCGGCCTAAAGCCATGTACGGTAGGAATCCAAGTCCAGCAATTGCGGGTTTTCCTTCACGTGGCTGGCAACCAACTCAAGGAACTGGGTTGTCTGCGGGCTCAAATGGTCTGGTCGCCAAGCCATAGCCAACTCCCAGCGCGCATACGGCAAGTCGTCTTCGATGCGCAAGAAGCGAACGTTTTGGGCGCCCTGCAATGCGGCTGTGGCCATGACCACACTGCAGCCCAATCCAGCGCCGACCAAGCTCAGGGTGGTCGCGGTTTGGCTCGCTTCCTGCTCGACCCGAGGCACCACCCCGACGTTCTTGAAGAGGTTCATCGTTTCCGAGTGGTCCGCATATTTCTGCGGCGGCAGAATGAAGGGCTGCGTCGCCAGGTCCGCCAGGCTGACCGAGTTGCGATTGGCCAGCGGAGAATTGCCTGGAACAGCGGCCACGAAGCGAGAGCGCTCAACCAGCATGCTTTCGCAGCCAGAGTGGGGAATGCCGTCGGTGATGAAGCCGATGTGAAAATCGCCGGCAAGAATGCCGCTGACCTGTTGCGGAGATGGACTTTCAAACAAGCGCGCATGGACATGGGGGACAGATGCGCGAAAGCCCACGAGGACTGCCGGCAGAACTTGATAAAGGGCGGGGCCGATGAAGCTGATGCGCACTTCGGGCCTATCGGCGGCGGCGCTCTGCGCCATCTTGCGGGCTACACCCGCCTGCAGCAGGGTGCGCCGAGCTTCCACAAGGAAGACGCGTCCAGCGTCAGTCAATTCGACGCTGCGCCGCGAACGATTGAAGAGATCGACCCCCAGGTCCAGTTCGAGCCGCCGGATGGCTTGACTTAAGGGCGGCTGCGCCATGTTGAGCCGGGTGGCGGCCCGGCCGAAATGAAGCTCCTCGGCGACGGCAACGAACTGTCGCATCTGCCTCAGATCCAACGTGGCCACTCCTGCTCTTTCAGATCAAATGTATATCAATGAATGGGCAGATAATAGCAATCGGCTGGGAGACTGCATCGATCGTCCGTGTTACCGCCGATCCAAATCCAGCTGGATTGCCGCCAAATCGAAGAAAGAAGCGTAATGGCCGATCACACCGATGCCGATGCAGCGGTCGGCGGCGTCGAGGCCTTGCCCGACGCAGAGCGGACCGGGCTTTACCCTTACTACGCCCTCGCTCTCCTCACGTTGGCGAATTTCTTCAATTATCTTGATCGCAGCATCATCTACATCATCGGCCATAGCCTGCAGTTGGATTTAAATCTGACTGACGCGCAACTCGGGTTTTTGATGGGCACGGCCTTCGCCGTCTTTTACGGCGTGGTGGGCATCGCCATGGGCCGCATCTCGGATGTTTTGACCCGAACCCGAATGATGGCGATGGGGCTCGCGCTCTGGTCGGGAATGACGGCCCTCGCCGGCCTTGCTGTCAATTTCGCGGGGCTGGCCGCCGCCAGGCTGGGCGTCGGGATCGGGGAGGCCACGGCCAATCCGTGCTCTCATTCGCTGCTGTCGGATTACTTTCCCGCTCGCCAGCGCTCGTCAGTGTTGGCGGTCTATCTGCTCGGCACCCATCTGGGCGGCGCTAGCGCGCTGGTGCTGGGCGGGCTGATTTTGCAGAATTGGAGCACGCTCTGCTCTGTGTTCCCCAACGGTGCGTGCCAAATAGCGGACTGGCGGGCAGTGCTCATTGTGGTGGGGCTTCCGGGTCTGTTGCTGGCGGTGGCGATCTTCATGTTGCGCGAACCGCCCAGGGCGAAGCCGTCGGAGAGGGCAGGCGCGGTGCGGGTGATTGTCACCGAGATGTCCGCGGCGGCGCCGCCGTTCACGCTGCTGAATCTCTTTCAAATCGGCGGCGCCCCGGCGGTGCTCCGCAATCTAGCCTTTGCCGCGGCTCTTGCGCTGTGCGCAGTGGGGTTGTCCGCCGCGGTAGGCGATTGGCCCCAATGGGCCGCGGTGGCTCTTGGCGTTTACTCGGTGAGCACGTGGGCCAGCGTCATTCGCAGGCGTGATCCGCCGCTGTACAGTCTGACGTTTGGCTGCCCAACGTTCGTTCTGGCGATGACCGGCGCAGCGCTGCTGGCGTGTTTCGTCGGCGCGGTGCAGGGCTGGAGCCCCAGCTATGCGATGCGAGAGCTTGGCGCGGGCCCAGGCGAGGTCGGCATTTTCATCGGTGTGGGCAGCGCTCTGTCGGCGGGGCTCAGTGTTGTGTTGGGTGGCCTCCTCAACGATCGTTGGAAGCGGCGGGATCGCCGTGCGCCGATTTGGATTAGCTTGCTGGCGCTGTTGACGCCGATACCAGCGCTGTTCGTCATGCTTCAGGCGAAGGACTTGGCCAATTTCGTGCTGCCCTATTGCGCCTTCGTTTTTCTCAGCATGACGTGGGCGGGCGGAATTGCGGCCTTGATCCAGGACCTCGTCCTGCAGCGTATGCGCGGCGCGGCTGCGGCGGCCTTCTCGCTCGTCCTTATCCTGGTGGGGTCGGGGATGGGGCTCTATTGGGCGGGGAAGGTGAGTTCCATGACTGGTTCGTTGACGACGGGGCTTTACAGTCTCCTGTTGGTGGTTCCCTTCGCGGCGATGTTGCTTTTCTTGGCCGCTCGGCGCCTGCCTGCGGAGACGCCGGAGGCTCGGCGCCAACGTGCGGCAGCGGCGGGCGAGCCGGGGTGACAGTGACGCCGAGCGGGCACGGGAGCAGTGTGTGATGCTCAGATGAGTGGTGTGATTGTCGCGCCCCGCGTGCGGGACCTTAGGGTCCTTGAGGGACAACTGACCGTATGGCTCGCCACCAGGCTGGCCGGTGTGAGGGACGTTCGCATCCAGAACCTCGCCTATCCATTGGGCGCCGGCCAGTCGCACGAGACCATTCTCTTCGACGCAATTGGTCGAGGAGAGTAGCCAGCGCGAACAGGGCATGGTGGTGCGGATCAAGCCCACCGCGCACATGGTCTATCCCGATGATCTGTTCGATCGGCAATATCAGCTGATGCATCTCCTCCACGAGCGCGCTTGGGTGCCCGTCGCAAGTATTTTGGCTCGAGCAGAACTCTGACATTTTGGGTGCGCCGTTTTTCGTCATGGAGAAACTACACGGGCGCGTCGCGGTCAGCGTGCCACCTTATGCGCAAGTCGGGTGGGTCGCAGATGCGGCCCGGCGGAACGTGCAAAGCTTTGGGAAAACGGCGTTCGGCAGCTCGCATCACTACAGAAAATCCCCGTCGCCGAACTCTCTTTCCTGGAAGGCCCCCAAGGCGCGCGCGCCGGCCTGGAGCAGGAATGGGATAAGTATGTTCGCTTCGTCGCATGGATTAGTCGGGATCAAGCCTTGCCGGCGCTGGATGCGGCGCTCGCTCGTTTGCGTGATCGTTGGCCAAAGAACCAGCCGGTGGGCTGACTGGGGTGACGCGCGTCTCGGCAATTTGATGTTCAACGACGAGTTTGCAGTCGTTGCGATGATGGATTGGGAGCAGCCGTCGCTCGGCGGCGCGCTTCACGATCTTGCTTGGTGGCTTTTCTTGTCAGACCATGCACGGACCGGGCGGGCCTTGAAGGGATGGGCACGCGCGAAGAGACCATCGCGCTCTGGCGGGATATAACTGGCAGTCTCGCCGGACGACCTCGACTGGTATGAGGATTTCACGGCCCTCAAAATTGGCTGCTTGGCGGTGAGCACGGCCAAGATCAAGGGCGCCCCGCTGCCCGACCACGCCGCATTAGCCGCACGCCTGAAGTTATAAGATCACTTGGCGCCGCCGCCAGCTTAGGAGTTCAACTCATGTCGGACGGGCTGGAATCGCAGGCGGCGGACGCGCCCTCGCATGAGATTCCACGCACTTTGGATCAGGCGATGGATCCAGCTTGGCTCGGACGTGCTCTTGCGTCCGTGACCGGCGGTGCTGCGATTATGGACGTCACATCGTCGAGGTCCTACGCACGATGGCCACCAAAGTGCGTTTCACGCGCGCTGGGAGGGGGCGGGGCCGGCGCATTTTGCTCTGAAAGCTTTTCTCGACGTCGATGCGGAATTGACCAGGGGCGCTGCCGTCACCATTACGGAAGCGGACTTCTATGAGCAAATCGCACCAAGCCTCTCTCTGCGCTTGCCGGTCTGTGTCGCGCATTTCGTCGATCGCGCCGCGGGGCAGGGCGTCATCATCATGCGCGACCTGATCGCCGAGGGCGCCCGCTTCTGCACGGCGCTTGAGCCGCTCGACCCGGACCTGGCGGCCGCCAGCCTCGACCAGCTCGCGCGCCTGCACGCAAACGCGGCGCTCCTTGAGCGCGCTTCCTGGATCGGGCGCCGCGTGAGCGATTTCGCCAATGCGGATATCGTCCCGCGAGCGATCCTCCAGGCGCTCTTGGACGGGCCGCGCAGCGCGCGGATTGAGCCGAGCGCGCGCGATGCTGGCCGTCTGATAGCGGGTTTGAAGGCGCTCGCGGATCACGATGCGACGCAGTCTCAGACGCTGGTCCATGGTGATTGCCATGCTGGCAACCTGTTCCAGACGCCGGCTGGGCCTGGGCTGATCGACTGGCAATTGCTGCAGCGCGGCGGCTGGGCGCTCGATGTGGCCTATCACATTGCCGCCGTGCTCCCTGTCGAGGTGGCGGAACGGGAAGAGTGGAATCTGCTTCGAGAGTATATCGAGCGCGCGCGCGTGTATGGCTGTGAGACGCCGGATTTCGAAGCGGCGCGGGAGCAATACCGCGCCGCCATGGTCTGGGGCTATTATCTCTGGGCGATCACGCGGCGGGTCGAGCCGCCTGTCATCGAGACCTTCATCACCCGTCTCGGAAGCGCGCTCCTGCGTCACGAGAGCTATGCCCGTTTGGGCGTCTAAACCAGAATGCACTTCCTGGAATATCACGATCTGGGCGCCCGTTGAGCAGCGCGCGCACAGCGGCGCGGATGGCTTGCGCCACGTCATCATAGCCCGCTATGTCTGAAATGCGTTGTAGCATATCTCTATCATGTTGACCCGCTGCTGCGGGGATGAGGCCGAGCCCATGGAAGGGTGTGAATTCGAAGGATTCGGCGGCGTTCGGCTCGCTGGCGATGCATTTGGATCGCAGGATGCCCCGCTCGTTTTGCTGATCCCATCCGGCGGTCAGACCAAGGAATTCTGGCACGGGTCTGCGCGGGCGCTCGCCCAGGCTGGACGCTATGCAATCTGCATCGACTTGCGCGGGCACGGGGACAGTGGTCACGCCGCCGATGGACGATATGACCTCGATGCCTATGCCCAGGATCTCCGGGCAATTCTGGCGGCGCTGCCCAGCCGGGCGCAGATCGTTGCGGCCGGACTAGGCGCGATCATCGCTCTCTTGGCGGTCGGTGAGAGCGATGCTCATGTCGTTTCCGGACTCTCACTGGTCGACATCAATATCTGGTTTGAGGAAGCAGAGCTGAAGCGGCTCCATGCCGCGCTGCTGGAGCGGACCATGGGCGCCGACGCCCCGCAGCAGATCGCTGACGCCATCGCGGCGGCGCATCCTGGCGAGCCGGCGCCGGCGGGACCGGGCCGTTCGCTGGCGGCCTTCGCGACGCGTGAGGACGGGCGGCTTGAATGGCGCGGCGATCCACGGGCGCTGGCGTACGGCAACCTCGTCGACCAGCAAGAGCGCCTGAGCGCGGCGGCTTCGCGCATAACCAATCCGGTGATGCTGATCCGCGGTTCGCTGAACGCCAGCATCTCGAACGAAACAATGCAACGGCTTCAGTCGATGATGCGCGGCGCGGAAATCGCTGAAATCGAAGGCGCCGGCCACCTGATCGGCGCCGACCGCGAGGATGCGTTCAATTCCATCCTACTGGATTTCCTTGAGCGCCACGCACCGCTTCAACCTCTGAGCTACATCGGGGGATCGGAGCCGCGCGTGCTGCGCGATGCGCTGGGTTGTTTTGGCACCGGCGTTACCGTCGTCACGACATTAAATCGCGCCGGTGAGCCAATAGGGCTGACAGCCAACAGCTTCACCTCTGTGTCGCTCGACCCGCCTTTGATCCTGTTCTCGTTATCCAAGCGCTCGGGAAATCTCGCCGCCTTCAGCGAAGCAGAACGGTTCGCAGTCAACGTGCTGCACATCGGCCAGCAACCGTTGGCAAACCGCTTCGCGCGGCGCGAGGCCCCTCGATTTGCGGGCGTGGACTGGTCGATCCGGTCGGAAAACGGCTCGCCAATTCTAGGTGGGACGCTGGCTTCTTTCGATTGCCGGAAATACGCCGTGCAAGAGGGTGGAGACCATTTGATCTTTATCGGCCAAGTGGATCACGCCTGGTTCGAACCGCACCGCGATCCATTGCTGTATTTCAGGGGAAAGTATCGCCGGTTGCATTTCACGTGATCGCGCGTGTGCAATGCGATCGATTGGGCAAGTCCAATGCGGCGCGAATGAACAAGACGTAGGAGCGCGTCGATGCCAAGATACTTGTTGATTGCAATCAATGGCCCCACCAGCGGCGAGGGCGACGAGGCCAAATATAACGCCTGGTATGACGAGGTCCACGCCGCCGATCTGATGTCGATAACCGGCGCCACATCGGTCCGGCGCTTCAAGATCGAAGCGCAGAACCGCATCGACAAGCCCTATGTCAACATTACCGAGTTCGAGGCCGACAGCGCTGAAGCGCTGTTGCAAGAGCTGGCGGAGAAGGCGTCCGACTTCCCGGACACGATCGACCGCACAACCTCGGTGTTCGTGCTCGGCAGGGAGATCACCAAGGGCGCACAGAAGGACTGACGCCGCTTTCGCGTTGTGATGCGGGCTGGGGGCGCCGGGCAGGCAACTTCCTCATTGATTTGGGATTTGTCTGAGTATATCGCTCCGTTCGTATCCGCCCGAGCCCCCGTCAGTTTTCACGATCGAGCCGAGGCTCCATGTCGAACTCACCGCCCAAGGCCCGGAAGCTGCGTTCCGCCGCGTGGTTCAACAATCCCGCCAACACTGACATGACCGCGCTCTATCTGGAGCGCTATCTGAATTTCGGCTTGAGCTTTGATGAATTGCGCAGCGGCAGACCGATCATCGGCATCGCGCAAACCGGTTCGGACCTTTCGCCCTGCAACCGCCATCATCTCGTCTTGGCCGAGCGTGTTCGCGACGGAATTCGCGAAGCCGGCGGCGTCGCAATCGAATTTCCCGTTCATCCCATCCAGGAAACCGGCAAGCGGCCCACGGCCGGCCTTGATCGCAATCTCGCTTATCTCGGACTCGTCGAAGTGCTGTACGGCTATCCACTCGACGGCGTCGTGCTCACCATCGGTTGCGACAAGACCACGCCGGCCTGCCTGATGGCGGCCGCTACGGTCAACATTCCCGCCATCGCGCTTTCCGTCGGCCCGATGTTGAATGGCTGGCACAAAGGAGAGCGCACGGGTTCGGGAACGATCGTTTGGAACGCGCGCGAGATGCTCGCCAATGGCGAGATTGATGATGAGGGCTTCATCAAGCTCGTCGCGTCATCGGCGCCGTCCACGGGCTATTGCAACACCATGGGCACGGCGACGACCATGAACAGCCTCGCCGAAGCGCTCGGCATGTCGCTGCCTGGATCGGCGGCGATCCCCGCGCCCTATCGCGACCGCCAAGAAAACGCTTATCGCACCGGCCTGCGTATCGTTGACATGGTGCGCGAGGACATGAAGCCCTCCGACATCATGACACGCGATGCGTTTCTCAACGCCATTGTCGTCAATTCCGCGATTGGCGGTTCAACCAATGCGCCGATCCATCTCGCCGCGATTGCGAGGCACATGGGCGTCGAGCTTTCCGTTGGAGACTGGCAGGAGTACGGCCACAAGATTCCGCTTTTGGTGAATTTGCAGCCCGCCGGCGAATATCTGGGCGAGGATTACTATCATGCAGGCGGAGTACCCGCCGTGGTGCATGAATTGATGGGTCAGGGCCTCATTCGCGAAGGCGCGCTGACCGCCAATGGATGCGCCATTGGCGAAAATTGTCGCAATGCTGCGATCGAGGACGAAAGGGTGATCAAGCGCTTCGATCAGCCTTTGCGCAAGGACGCGGGCTTTCTTGTGCTGAGCGGCAATTTATTCGACAGCGCTGTTATGAAGACGAGCGTGATTTCCAACGAGTTCCGCGCCCGTTATCTCAGCAATCCCGATGATCCCGAAGCGTTCGAAGGGCCTGTCGCCGTTTTTGATGGGCCTGAAGACTACCATGCGCGCATCGACGATCCCGCGACGAGCATCACAGCTCAGACGCTGCTGGTGATGCGCGGCGCGGGACCGATTGGTTACCCAGGCGCAGCCGAAGTGGTTAATATGCGCGCGCCTGCTTATTTGTTGCGCGAGGGAGTACAGGCGCTGCCATGTCTCGGCGACGGGCGCCAATCGGGAACCTCGGGTTCGCCATCTATCCTCAACGCGTCGCCGGAAGCTGCTGCCGGCGGCGGCCTCGCCCTGTTGCAGAGCGGGGACCGCGTGCGCATCGATCTCAGGCGTGGCGTCGTGAATGTTCTGATCGGCGAAGACGAGCTTCTGGCCCGGCGAAAGGCGCTCGCGGCGGCTGGGGGGTATTCCTATCCGGCCTCGCAAACGCCGTGGCAGGAAATGCAACGCGCGCGCGTTGGGCAATTGGAAAGCGGCGCGATCCTGGAAGGCGCGGAATTGTTCCAGCGCATCGCGCAAACGCGCGGCGTGCCGCGCGATAATCACTGAGGAGCAGGCATGATGGGCGGCGGCGTGCGATGATCCGATCGCTTGTTCAATTTGAGCGGGCGCGCGCGCGCGGCGTTGCGGGCCTGAGCGCCGATGGCGCCGCCAGCGTCATCCTGGGCGCGCCATCCACGCTTGACTTGGCGCGGCAAGCGCTCGCCGCGCAAACTTCCCTCGCTCAACTCGCAAGCGCGCGCGCGGGCGAGCCGATCGATCTGCCCACCGCCACACTGCTCGCGCCGATCGATCACCAAGACGCCGCGCATGTCATGGTCAGCGGGACCGGCCTCACGCATCTTGGCTCCGCCGAGGGGCGAGACAAGATGCATCGGGCTGCGGCGGGCGGTGAAACACTCACCGATTCCATGCGTATGTTTTTGATGGGCGAAAAGGGCGGCAAGCCAAAACCCGGCGAAGTCGGCGTTCAGCCTGAATGGTTCTATAAGGGCGACGGTTCAATCCTCGTGGCCCCCGGCGCCCCGCTTACAATGCCGGATTTCGCCGAAGACGGCGGGGAAGAGCCAGAGATCGCCGGAATCTATCTGATCGATGAGACCGGTCAACCGGTGCGGCTCGGCTTCACGCTTGGCAATGAATTTTCCGACCACGTCATAGAGCGCGGCAATTATCTTTGGCTCGCGCACTCGAAATTGCGACAGGCTGCGCTTGGCCCGGAGCTCCTGCTTGGCGAACTTCCCGCCGATGTACGCGGCGTAAGCCGCATCTTGCGGGGCGGCGAAACATTGTGGGAAAAGCCGTTCCTCTCTGGCGAAGCCAACATGTCGCATAGTATCGCCAATCTTGAACATCACCATTTCAAATACGCGCAATTTCGCCGCCACGGCGATGTGCACGTACATTTTTTCGGGACCGCCACACTTTCGTTCAGCGACAAGATCAAGACCGAAGTGGGCGACGTATTCGAAATTGCCGCCGCGCCGTTTCATTTTCCTGCGCGCAATACTCTCGCGCGCGCGGGCGAAGCGGCGAGTGTGAAAGTGGCGCCGCTATGAGCCTCCGCGTCGCCATTGTGGGTTTCGGCAAGATCGCGGTCGATCAGCACGTGCCTGCCATCGCCATGACCAAAGGCGTTGAGCTTGTCGCCGTCGCAAGCCGTAACGCGCGCTTGGACGGCGTGACCAATTATCGCGACATCGAGAGCTTGATCGCGCATGAGGAACAGCTCGACGCCATCGTCCTCTGTCAACCGCCGCAAGCGCGTTTTGACGCCGCTTGCCTTGCGTTGCGCTCAGGAAAGCATGTGTTCCTGGAGAAGCCGCCCGGCGCTACGGTTTCCGAAGTCGAGGCGCTGATTGAACTGGCCGCGCGCAGCGAAGTTACCCTGTTCGCAAGCTGGCACTCGCGCTTCGCCGCTGGGGTGGCGACAGCGAAACAATGGATGGCCGAGCGAACGATCAAAAACATCTCGATCGCTTGGAAAGAGGATGTGCGCCATTGGCATCCTGGTCAGGAATGGATCTGGCGCCAGGCGGTTTCGGCGTGTTCGATCCCGGCATCAATGCGCTGTCGATCCTCACGGAGATCGTTGGGGAAGGTGTTCGTGTGATCGATGCGGAGATCGCGACGCCAGACAATCGCCAGGCGCCGATCGCCGCGCGGCTGAGCATGGCCAGCGTTTCCGGTTCGAAAATCGCCGCAGAGTTCGATTGGCGCCAAACTGGCCTGCAAACTTGGGACATCCGTGTTGAAACGGAAGAAAGCGTCCTAATTCTTGGCTCTGGCGGCAGTCAGCTTGTGATAGACGGAATTGTTCAGGCGGTTTTGCCCCAGGCGGAATACCCGAGCATGTATCGGCACTTCATCGACTTGGTGCGCCGCGGCGCCAGCGATGTCGATCTGGCCCCGCTCAAGATCGTGGCGGACGCTTTCCTTTGCGGGCGATCCTGTCGTGTTGATCGGTTCGAAAGCTGAAGGGTGTTGAGTGCGTGCGCACTGGCGAGAAAAGAGGACTACGCATCCACCAGGCGCTGGCTTGGAAATTGGGGACGGCCATCGTCTCGGGCAAGCTCAAGCCGGGCGGGGCATTGGTGGGGAGATTGAGCAGTCGGCGGCGCTGAAAGTATCGCGCACCGCCTATCGCGAAGCTGTTCGCGTTCTCACCGCGAAAGGCTTGGTTGAAAGCAAGCCCAAGGCCGGCACGCACGACCTTGTAACGGCCGCCCTTCGCGACATGGGATGGGCGAAGCGCGTTGTGCGAGGCGATTAAGCCCGCCCGAGGCGCAATCGCCGGCAGCGAGCTTCAATCAATCTCAAACCGCCGACCACGCGGAGGAGGGGAGCGGGCAATCTGGCTTCCAGCCATTGAATTTCCATTTGTCGGAGTTTATTCGTCGGATAGCCAAGGCCCAATGGGTGAAAGTGTAGAAGCGGTCTGCCCGCGCCGGCATAAGCATCGACAAGGATGGCGCTCATGAAGTTCACACTGGCAATTCCTATCGGCGAGATCGCTCCGGGCGAATTCCAATCGGCGGCGGCCATTGGTGAGATGGCCCAGGCGTTGGAGAGGGCGGGGATCGACGCCTGCTATGTCACCGACCATCCAGCGCCCTCCACTGAATGGTTGCACGCAAATGGTCACGATGCGCTCGACCCGTTCACGGCGCTTGCCTTCGTAGCCGCGGCCAGCACACAACTTCGCCTGCACACAAACATCGTCGTGCTTCCCTACCGCAACCCGTTCGTCACCGCGAAGGCCGCGGCCACTTTGCAGGTGCTGTCAGGCGGACGAATGATCCTGGGCGTTGGCGGCGGCTACCAGAAGGCTGAGTTCGAGGCGCTCGGCGTCGATTTCCATAAGCGCGGGGCGTTGTTTGACGAGGCGCTTGAAGTGCTGCGTCTGGCTTGGTCCGGGGGCTCGGTCGTAAAGCAAGGCGGCGCCTTCAACGCCGTGGGCAATGAACCGCGTCCCGCACCCAGCCCGCAGCCTACCATCTGGATCGGCGGCGGCAGCGCTAAGGCGGTGGAGCGCGCCGCACGCTGGGGCGATGGCTGGTCGCCCTTTTTCGGCGCGCCCACCATGACCAAGCTCAATCAGGACAGCTCCATACAATCGGTCGAGCAATTGGCGGAGATGATCGGGCGGCTCCGGCAATTGCGTGCAGCACAAAACAAAACAGACCCATTTGATTTTGTCATAGGCCCACGCACACGCATCGCGAGTTCGCGCCCTGAGCAGGTCGAGCCCTACCTCGGCGAGGTCGAGGCGCTGGCGACGGCCGGCATCACCTGGTGCATGGTCGACCTGCCGCACAAGAGCCGTGCGCAATACGTGGAGAACGTGCAATGGTTCGGCGAGGAGATCGTCCCGCGCGCACGCCAGTTGTGAGGCGCGCATGGAAGCGATGACCGATCTCGAGCGCCTGCTGGCCATCGAAGAGATCAAACTGCTGAAGGCCAGGCGCGATCGCTTCGCCGACACCAAGGATTGGGCGGGCTACGAGGCGCTGCACGCGCCCGATCATCATTCCTATAACGATGATTATCCGCCCTGGACCACGGCGAAGGAGATGATCGCCAATGTCAGCAAGATCATGGAGCATCTAAAAACAGCCCACCACTCGCACACGCCGGAGATCACCTTCGAGTCGCCGACGCGCGCCAACGGAATCTGGGCGATGCAAGGAAGCTCGTTCTGGCGCCAAGGCGAGGAGGAGCATTGGTTCATCGGTTTCGGCCACTATTTCGAGACCTATGAGAAGCGGGACGGCAGATGGGTGTTCACCAGCCGCCGGCTCAAATACATCCATACCCAAATCTCGCCCGGCGGCATTTTTCCCCCGCCCGCGCCATCAACGACACAAGAGTAAGGAAGCGCAGATGGGCCGACTTGCAGGCAAGGTTGCAATCATCACCGGCGCCAGCACCGGCACCGGGCCGGTGATGGCGAAGACGTTCGTGCGCGAGGGCGCGCGCGTACTGCTTTCGGCGCGGCGCGAGGATCTGGTGATGGAAGCCGCGCGCCAGGCTGGCGAAGGCGCGGTCGGCATGCGCGCCGATGTCACCAACGAAGACGATGTCCGCGCCATGGTGGATCGGGCGATGCGCGAATTCGGGCAGGTCGACATCCTGCTCAACAACGCCGCCGCACCGGGCAAGGATCTCTACATCTGGGAGCAGACGCTCGAGAACTTCAACGCCACGCTCGCGATTGACCTCAATGCGGCGATGCTATGCACGCGCGAAGTGCTGAACCGCTCCATGCTGGAGCGTAAATCGGGCTCGATCATCAACTTTTCCTCAACCGCCGGCTGGAACGGCATGCCTCGCAAGAGCCATTATGTCTCGGCCAAAGCGGCGCTGCGCGCGTTCACCAAAGTCGTGGCGCTGGAAACCGGTGAGTATGGCATCCGTTGCAATTGCCTGGTGCCCGGCGGCATCGAGACCGAACTCTGGACCAACTGGGGCAAGCGGCAGGCGGCCGAGCAGGGGATCGCGTTCGAGGTTTGGCGCGCCCGCGCGCTCTCGGGCGTGGCGCTGCGCACCATTTCGCAACCTGAAGACATCGCTAATCTGGCCCTGTTTCTCGCCAGTGACGAGAGCCGCACCATCACCGGCCAATCTATAAATTGCGACGCTGGCGGCGTGATGGTCGGCTGACGCGGCGCACGGAGAAATAGTCATGAGCAGCAACGCCACAATGTCCATCGAGGATCGCTTGCGCGCGATGGAGGATCGGCTGGCGATCTATCAGTTGATCTGCGGCTATGGCTACGCCGTGGATGGCTGCAACGCCGAAGCGGTGGGCTCGGTCTATGCCGAGGACGGAATCTACGCCGTCGGCGACATTGGCGCCTTCGAGGGCCGCGCGCAGATCGAGGCGATTACCCGAGATCCTGGCCATCTGGGTCTGGTGGGACGCGGATGCGCGCACATCTCGACCTTGCCGTATGTGGTGCTGGATGGCGACAGCGCGACGGCCACCTGCCACACCATGGTCGTCATGAATGGCGAGAGCGGTTTCTTCGTCGGCCGCCTCAGCGCCTCGCGCTTGCAGCTCTCGCGTAAGCCCGACGGCGGTTGGCAGATCGATCACCGCCAGAACCACATGCTCAACGGCGATAAAGCCGGCCCGGCGCTGCTGGCGCGGTTGCGGCAAGGCCCAGACGCGGCGTGATCGGTGGGTCGATTAAGCGGTTTCGGCTGCGCGCGCATCGCGCTTGATCTTCTTCGCTAGCGACCATTTGTGGACTTCGGTTGGACCGTCATAGATGCGGAACGCCCGCACTTCGCGGAATACTTGCTCCACGATGGTGTCGCCAGAGACGCCTGTGCCGCCCATGATCTGCACGCAGCGGTCGGCGATGCGAAACAAGGCCTCTGACACGGCGATCTTGCCATCGAGCTTTCCGCGGTTCCCAGCGAACCGGTGTCGAGCACGGACGCGCACCAATCGATCATCAGTTCGGCTTGTTTCAGGTCGATGAGATTGTCAGCCAGCATAAAGCCGACGCCCTCATGATCGATCAGCGGCTTGCCGAATGCGTGCCTTTTGCATGCATAAGCCGTCGCGATTTCGTTGGCGCGGGTGCAGCCGCCGAGCCAGCGCATGCAATGGGAAAGCCGTGCCGGCGAGAGGCGAAGCTTGCGCGTACTTGAAGCCTTCTCCGGCATGACCCAGCATCTGATCCGAAGACACCCGCAGATCTTCGATCGCCACGATGGCGTGGCCGCCAGGCATGGAGCTGTCGATGGTGTCGAGCACGCGTTCAATTCGGATCGCTGGATTCGGCAATTCGACCAAGAACAAGCATGCGCCTTCCTCTGCTTTGGCCATCACGATCCCGACCTGCGCGCCATCGGCGCCGGTGATGAAGGCTTTGCGTCCGTTGATCACCCAATGATTGCCGTCGGGCCGCGCGGTGGTCTGCATCATTGAAGGATCGGAGCCGGCGCCGCCTTCGCTGGCGGGTTCGGTCATGAAAAACGCCGAACGCGCGCGCCCCTCGACCAATTGCTTTAGAAAACGCTGCTTTTGCTCGGCGCCCGCGACCTTGCCCAACAAATACATATTGCCTTCGTCAGGCGCTGCGACATTTACAGCGATCGGTCCGAGCGGGGAGAGGCCGGCCGCGCGCAACACAATGGCTGTGTCACGTTGGCTGAGGTGGGCGCCATCAGCGAGGATGTGCGGCGTTAGAACGCCTGCCGCGCGCGCCTTACCTCGGAGCTCCGCCACCAGCGTTTCCGACGGCCCATGTGCGCCGCACCTCGGGTCGCTTTCATACGGCGCGACGACGTCGCGCACGAAGCGTTCCACGCGATGAGCGATCGAATGGGCGGTCTCCATGCTCCTGTTCCTTCATGGGGGCGTGCGGCTTAAAGGCCCAATCCAGCATCGACGACACATTGCCCGCCTGTTGCTGGCGTCATCGGCGAAGCCATGACCGGAAGCGACCCGCACGCGCAATTCGTCGCGTCGGCTCAACCGGTTCAAGTCCGAAGGGCAGTCGACGTCTCGACGGCTTTAGACTTTCGATATGGTCATCTCGCTGGGATTTGGCGGATGGCGCGGTTGGTTTCGGCGGCGAGGGCGGTCTAGCCAGGGCCCGGAGCTTGTGCGTATCTATGCGGGAGTTTCCGGTCGCTCTATGTTTTGCGCAACCTGTGAGACGGTAACTTGCCGCATTTTGCCATCAAGGAGCCCCTCCATGTCCGCCATCCAAGATATTCCCCTCAAGCGCATCGACGGTGCGCCCGATGCGCTCAAAGCCCATGCCGGAAAGGTGCTGCTGATCGTCAATGTGGCGTCCAAGTGCGGCCTGACGCCACAATATGAGGGGCTGGAAAAGCTCTACCGCGACCAGCGTGCGGCGGGCCTCGAAGTGCTCGGTTTCCCGGCCAACAATTTCAGGCAGCAGGAGCCCGGCAGCGAAGCCGAAATCCTGGATTTCTGCAAGACAACCTATGACGTGGATTTCCTGCTGTTCTCCAAGGTCTCGGTCGTCGGCGCAGACCAGCATCCGCTCTATGCCGCCTTGACCAAAGCCAAACCCGACGCCACCGGCGACGGCCCGATGCGCGAGCGCCTTGCTGGTTACGGCATTGCAGTCAATCCGAAACCCGAAGTGCAGTGGAATTTCGAGAAATTCGTGGTTAGTCGCAAAGGTGAAGTCGTCGCGCGCTTCGCCCCGGATGTCGCTGCCGACGACCCACGCCTGATGGCCGCCCTGGAGGCGGAGCTGGCTAAACCGGCCTGATAGACAGGCAAACGCCGCCGGTCATAGCGCGCTGTGAGCCGACGCGCCCGCGCGGCCCCTGAAGGCTGTGTCCATCGTCGATGACGCCCTCCACGCCAGTCACGTCTTTGGAGGCGCACTAGGCAAAAGCAAGGAACGATTTCCGGCCGCTCCAAGCACCGCGCCAGACCAACACGGCGAAAGCGTGCAGAGGCCGACGCGCCAATCAATTTCCCAGGTCGGCGACGGGCGCCTCGAAGCCGTCATTATGTCGAGCTTGCCGGCGGATGCATCCACAATCTCTCCCTAACGCTTGCCCTGACGCATTGCAACGCGCTAGTGGTGTTAACAAGACGTCGCGCCGAATTGCGAGCCTCACTTCTATGTTTGAACCGCCATGAGCGCCATGGAGTTGCAGATCGCTGCTTATCTCGCACATCGCATGCCCGATGCGCGCGCCGTGGCTGTTGACGACCTGGCGCGGATTCACGGCGGCGGCAGCCAGGAGATGTTCCGCTTTCGCGCGACCTGGCTTGCAAACGGCGAACGCGTTCGAGCGGCGGCTCATCCTGCGCCGTGAACCAACCGCCGGGTTGGTGGAGGCCGAGCGCGGGCTGGAGTTCAAAGTCTATCAGGGCCTCGCGGGGGCGGGCATTCCGGTTCCGTCGCGCACATTTCCTCGAGCTCGACGGAAAATGGCTGGAGCGGCCATTTTTCATTATGGATATCGCGCCTGGCAAGCCGGGACATCCCTATACGCCAGGCGATCCCTATGACGGGCTTGGGCAAGACATTGCGCGCCAGTTCTGGCGGACGCTTGGGCGATTTATCGCGCGTTCGATTACAAGGCGGCGGGATTGCATGGCGCTCCGCAATGGGGATCGAGCCGCGGGGTTTGCGCAGCGCGAGTTGACGCACTGGACAGCGTTGCTCGACAAGAACGAACTTCACCCAGAGCCGATCGTGCGCGGTGCGCTGCGCAGACTGATGCGCACCTTGCCGCCGGAACCGAATAAGCCGTGCATCGTCCACGGCGATTATCGGTCCGGCAATTTCCTCTTCACGCCTGATGGCAAGATTTCCGCGATCCTCGATTGGGAGATGTGCCACATCGGCGACCCCGTCGAAGACATTGCGTGGGCGCTGGACGTTATGTGGCCGATGACGCGCCATCTGTCGCTCGAAGAGGGACTGGCGATTTGGGAAGACGCGAGCGGTGGAAGGATGGATCGCGCCGCGCTGGAATGGTGGCGGCTGTTCAGCGCTTTCAAGGCCAGCGTGCTGTGGATCACGGCCGCAAGGAGTTTCGAGGACGATCCGCATCGCGCGATTGTCTTGGTCATGTCGGGTGTGAACGGCGGCCACATTCACCGAAAGGAAATTCTGAGGATGATGATGGACATGGGAGAACTCGCGTGATGCATCAGCGCCGAAACCTGCCTGCGCGGTGTGCTCTACACCTTGCAAGAGCGGGTATCGCTCCCCTTGTCGACGATCCGTTCGGACGAGAGGCCGCGCGCTTGTCGGCGCTGGTCGTGAGCATAGTTGCGAACAGTATCGATGACGCCGTCGCCATCAGGGTGGCCGAGAATAGGAGCCATTCGGGCCATCTTCCGACAAGGGTATGCGATCGTCACATCGCCCGAACTCGCAGAACGGCTCCAGCGAGAAGGCCAATTCCGCCGATCCAGGCCTTCGCATCAGCGAACTCGACCGCGAGAACGACGTCTCCGTGTCGCTCCTGATCGAACTCCATGCTCATGCCGAGACGATCGGCGATGAATGACGCGCGCGCGCTGTGCGGCACGATCTGGCGCGCCTTGGCGGAGTTTGAAACGGCCCGCGCGCCTCGGCGTTGAGATGGCGTTGCGTTTCGTTCGCTCCCAGGAGAGCGACATGCGCATTCCACCTCGCGGCGCCGCGAAGGCATCGCCAACCACCGCGGATATTCGTCCGACCGACTAGGCGCTTCCGGAGCGTTTTGTGAGCATTGTGAGCACGCGAGTCACCTAGGCCTCGTGACCGAGCATGTCACGGCCTTCAACTCAACATCTTCGCGGGCGCCAGGGCGGAGGCTCGTATTCGGTGGCTTGGCTACGGCTCCGGAAAGTAGGCGGGTCTAACCGCCGATGCCTCGCGCCGCGACGGCGTGCGGCATGAGGAATGCGGCAAGCTCGGTGGTGACGCTGTCGAGCGAGCCCGGGTCGATCGCCACGTCTGCAACAAACGCGCGCCATTGAGTCTTCTTTTGGTCGTCCCCGGCAAACGCTGGCGTCAATGCATCGGGCGTTTCACTCGGAATCGCCGTGCCGCGCCGCGCGAAGGTTGCGGCAACAGCGCGCGCGAGCCGATCATCATCGAAGGCGAAGGTGCGGCTCAGAATCCAGATGTCGTAGAAGTCCTTCATGCGGCTGTTGGCCCGGCCGAGCGCAACCATTGCCTGAAATTTCTCCGCGATCACTGTCTCTCGCGCATAGGCCCGCAGGCGCGGCGCCGGCATGTCGAGCAGGACGGGGAAATCTATCACCTCGTCGCCGGGCTCCAACGCGTCGCCGTAACCGATATCGATGCAGACCTTGAAGCGTGCACCGCCGACATTGGAGGTCGTTGTCAGCCGAAGGCCGCCATAGGCTAGCTCTTCGCGGATGCGATCGACCTTGAGGGCGCTGACATCAAACATGATGCCGTCATTGACTTCTTGGGCGAGAATTTCGCGAAACACGCCGAGAACCGCTTCAGCGCTTGGGTCGCCAAAACCGAGCAAATCAAGGTCGCGCGTGCCGCGATGGGGTTCTGTAAGCCAGGTCATCAGCAGCGCGGCGCCCTTAAGCACGAAGCGCTGGGCATGCGATGACGTGCTGAGGCGGTAGAGTAGGCGCTCATTGGCAAAGCGCGCGAGCACAAGGTCGAAGGGCTGGCCTTGCTGCTTCGATATATTGAGCAGTCGGGCGCGCACGGATGCGCCCATATTTTTGACCTTGTCAGCCATTGGCGGTCAGCGCCTCAAGGTAAGGGCGGATGATGGTCGCGACGCCGCCCTTGTCGGCGTGGCGAGCAATATCGCTCGCTTTGACTATGCGCTGGCGCAGCGCTTCTTGCAGTCCTTCGATGGCGACCGCGAGGCCAACCGAGCGGCGATGTCGAAAGCAATCGACGATCGTGCGTGCGGCGCCGAAAACGCGGACGGAGACGCCTTCGATTGTGTGCACCTCGATGTCATGCGTGAGCAGCGCGTCGGTCATGCGCACGACGCGGATAGGCGGATGCGCGCGTTGTGGCGCCCAATCGCTTTGGCCGATCGCCAGCCATACCTTTCGCGGCAGTTGGTCGGTCAGGCTATGGAAAGCGAGTGCGGAGGTCAGGCAGACGATGCCCTTGGGCACGATCTTCGCGACCTCGGCGAGAGTGTGCTGGGTATCAAGTTCGGCCCCCTGGATCTGATAGAGGCCGCGTGCAAGGCGCACGATTTCGCCGTCACGCTCCATGCGGCTGACGGTGGCGGCGGTGACGCCGGCGCCGCGCAGTTCGGCCAGGCGCGCCATGCCGCGCGCCGCAAGCAGGGTCTTGGCGACTTGGCGTTGCTGGCTTGCACGGGGCATTGATACAAAACCTCTAACTGAGCGACCTATCATCATAGGAAATGTATCAAAAAACCGATAATCGGGGAAGGGCGAATTTAGTAGTGGGCTTCAAACCCGGCCGAAACCCAGCCAAGTGTGGGCCGGTATTGTAGGTTGGCGTTGCTATACTAGGCTCTCAAGAAGTGGTCGCAATTTGTGCTGTGCGCCGGTGGGTCTCGATGAGGCTCTCGATGAGTTCGCGCCATTCATCGTCACGCCCCGCCGCAATATAGGCGTGTGACGCTGCTTCAAGCCAGCGCGCCGCTTCCGCGTAATGACCGGAGCGGCCCTCATCCATGATGGCGTTGGCGCGGGAAAGCGCCACGCTGATGACCCAAACGGGATTCGATGGGGCAGCCGCGGCGGCCAGGTCCATCAAAACCCTGGAATCGCCGGCTCGGGCGCCGTTTTCGCCCGCAGCCTCGACTGCCTCGGCTACCATTCCCTCCGCCAAGAGGATCTCGACACGCTCATGGGCAAAGTCGGCGGCGCGTAACTCTTCCAGCAAGATTTTTCGTACGTTTGCCCAAGCCTTGCCGGCGCCTTTTGTCTTCGACCAGCGCTCGGCGGCGCGAAAATCCTCGCTGGAATGGGTTGTGGCGAAGGCCAACATAGCTGCCTTCAGCGCCAGCCTGGTTTTGCCCATGGCCCCCGCATAGTCCCGCAGCCAATGCGCGAGCGCGCGGCGCCCGCGATCGGCGCCGAGGGCATCGTATGCAGCCGTTGAGTTGCCTGGTTGGCGTTCGGGCATGGCGAGACCGAATTCGGCCATGACCATGGCGGCGTCATCCTGCGCCAACACGCGCAGCGCCTTCGCGAAATCATGCGCCTCGCTTGGCGTTTTGAACTTTTTCCGGGCGTAAGCGAGGGCCTCGTCAAGGCGTCCCAATTGGGCGAGCATCCCTGAATGTTGGGCGTGGGCGCCACTCGCGCGCGACAGGTTGAGATATTCCTCGAACCGCTCGCACGCCTTCAACACGCGCAACCGGACTGCAACAAGTGCGCTCTCTGCGGTATCGGCGCTCCGTGCGGGCGGCCAAGTGCGGGCCTTGCCCTCCAGCACCTTTTGCAGCAACGGGTCGTCCCAGCTGGCTTCCAGCGCGCGGATTGCGATCGGAAATGCGTCCCCTGCGCCGTAGTCTGACAGGCGTTCGCGCCAGTCTTCGATGGTCCCGGCCAGCGCGTCGCGCTCCGCCGGCGCGAGATCGCCGATCAGGGCCGCTTCGGCAATGAGGCGGGCGAGATCGTCGAAGAGAAGATACATATCTTCGTCGGCGGCATGGCCGTCGGTAAGCCAGGCGTCGACGAATGTGTCGGTCACGGCTTCAAGCACACGCAAGGCGTTGCGCCCATCGCCGCGCTCCAGGAACGGCGTCGCTTTCTCGACGAGGCGCTGTAATTCCTCGGCGCTGCCCGAGGTTTCGAAATCGTCCCAATGGCGCCGCGGCCGGTAACGGTCGCGGATGAGGGCGTGGGCATAGTCCTTGATCGGCGTTTGATCGACGAGCGACTGACGTTTTGCGCCCTTTCTTGGCGTCGGATTCGGCGCAAACTCCAATTCTGCATCGAGCCAGAGAGCAAAGTCGTCGTCTGAGGCGATCCACCGCGCGATCAGCGCGACGAGCGTTGGCTTGTCCATAGCGGACAAAATCTCGTCTATCGGTTTGCGCGTGCGAACGTCGCCGGCACGTTCGGCCAGGCAGATCAGCGTTGCCGCAACGTGTTTGCAATATTTGCCCCATTCATATGGACAGGTGCACCTTGCCTCGGCGATGCCCGCTTGAGAGAGGCGAATGACGAACTCGGTAGGGCGCGGCCTCGCTGCCTTCGACATCGGCGGAAATGAGATCGCCGCGCCGCGTGAGCGGGCCGACTGCGCCGGAGCGCACATACGACCGACCGCGGCTGAAAATCTCAGCGGGCAGCAAGGCGCGGACGGTTGCGATGTCGATCGGGGGTGTGGTCAAGGCGAGCGAACCGGACGAAAGCGCCTTGATAGCGCGACTCGCGCAACAACGTGCGGCTTGGAAAGGCGAAAAGGGGGCCCGCGCCGCGCAATCCCGGAAAGCAGCTTGCAGATCGACTTTGGCGTCGCCAAAGCAGTGGGCGCTTCGTCTACCTCTTGAGACGGTTTGACACGCGCAGAGACGATTTGAGCGTGGTGTTTGTACATCACGGGTTGAAATTGCGACTCGAACACCAGAACAGATCAAAGCTGTTGGTATGTTGGCAAACCTGCCAATATCTTGACTTTCTAACTTGTTGATGCAGCGTCAATTTTTGTGGTCGCCCGAGTCACGCAGGCGCACCAACCCCTCTCTTTCGGGCCCTTATCCACACCGTCTCAGGCCGTCTCAAATCGTCTCGAAAATTTTGATTTGAAAGGTTTTTTCGCTTAGGTTGGCGAAGGGCGCGCCGTCGCACTCCAAACCGGCGCGTCGCATTGATTTTCAGCTTCGTGTTGGCAAATTGTTGGTAAGGATTTCGCGGGTCACGAATTTAAGCCCTCGAACGTTTGCGCCCGCAACCGCGACCGCGATTAGGTTCATGGGTTTAGTCCATACAAATCAGCCGCACGCACGCATCGCCGCCGGGGTGTGAACGGTTGAAATTCCCTGGCTGGTGGCGCAGATGTTTTCACATGTCGTTGCGCGCACCCTCCGGGACCACTGGCATAGTGACTGAATTGGGGGCGTTTGGTGCGATCCGGTGAGTGAAAAGTCCGATCTTTTGAAGTCGCTGCGCATCGAGCGCGGCGGCGAGGAGGAGGCCGAGGCGCGTGCTCGCCGGTTGGGTCGCGCCCGTTGGCGTGGGCGCGGCGATGCTTGTGGTGGGTGGTTTGGTGGGGTGGTTTCTGAAGCCGGCGCCGCCTCCGCTCCGCCAGCGCCTGTGGAAAACGCGCAGAGTCGGCTGGCGGATCGTCGGTTGCGGCCGGCAGGCCTTGTCGCGTCCGGCTATGTGGTCGCGCGCCGGCAAGCGACGGTCGCGGCGGAGGTGACCGGCCGTCTGCTGGAGGTGCGCATCGAGGAGGGCCAGCGCGTGCGCCGCGGCGAAGTGCTGGCGGTGCTGGAGCCGACTTTGGCGCGCGCCGATCTTGGCAGCGCGCGCGCCCGCGCGGCGGCAGGGGACGCCGATCTGGCGGAAGCGCAGCGCGTGCTTGACCGCACCCGCGCGCTGGCGCAGCAAGGCTACGCCAGCGACGCCGCGCTGACGGCGGCGCAGTCGCGCTACGATCTGGCGCTGGCGCAGCGCAACGCCAGCTACAGCGACGCGCAGCGCGCTTCGGCGCAGCTTGTCGCGCTACGAAATTCGGGCGCCGTTTTCCGGCGTGGTGGTCAACAAATCGGCGCAACCGGGCGAGATCATTTCGCCGGTCTCGGCCGGCGGGGGGTTCACCCGCACCGGGGTGTGCACAATCGTCGATATGGCGAGCCTCGAAATCGAGGTCGATGTCAGCGAGGCCTATATCGCGCGGGTTTCCGAGGGCCAGCGCGTAGAGGCGGTGCTCGACGCTTACCCGAACATGACCTTCCCAGCGCGCGTCATCGCCACGATCCCTTCCGCCGACCGCAGCCGCGCCACCGTGCGCGTGCGCATCGGCTTCGATGAGCTTGACCCGCGCATCCTGCCGGAGATGGCGATCAGCGTTCGTTTCCTTGACCCAGCACCCTGATTTCAAGGCCCGCCCAGGGCGGCGCAATGGAGACCGACATGACCGACCTCATCCGCCTGACCGACGTCGAAAAAGGCTATACTCGCGGCAAGGAGAAGATATCGATCTTCGACAAACTCACCATGCGCATCGAAGAGGGCGATTTCGTCGCCATCATGGGCCCTTCGGGCTCGGGCAAGACAACCTTGCTCAATCTTCTCGGCGGCACCGACAAGGCCGACAAGGGCGCCATCGAGTTCGACGGCAAGCGCATCGACAATCTGAACGAAGGCCAGTTGACCGCCTGGCGCGCAGCCAATGTCGGCTTCATCTTCCAATTCTACAATCTGATGCCGATCCTGACCGCGGCGCAGAATGTCGAATTGCCGCTGCTCTTGACCAAGCTTTCGCCGGCCAAGCGGCGCGAGAATGTCGCCACCGCGTTGAAGATCGTGGGCCTCGAGGATCGCGCCAAGCATCGGCCGCGCGAAATGTCGGGCGGCCAGCAGCAGCGCGTGGCGATCGCGCGCGCCATCGTATCCGACCCCAAGCTGCTGCTCTGCGACGAGCCCACCGGCGACCTCGACCGCGCCACCGCCGACGAAATCCTCGCTACGCTGCAAGTGCTGAACAAGGATCTGGGCAAGACCATCATCATGGTCACCCACGACGCCGCCGCCGCGAAATTCGCCAAGCGCGTGCTGCATCTGGATAAGGGCCGCTTCGAGCAAGCGGAGTTGGCGGCATGAACGACCTGGTGTTGATGCGCAAGAATTTGTTCCGCAAGCCGGTGCGGACGATATTGCTGGTGGTGTCGATCATGATCGCGTTCGCGATCCTGTGCGTGATGTTGAGTTTCAATGACGCGGTGAGCAATTTCCGCACGCTGCCGACGCGCATGGTGACGCTGTCGAAGATCAATTTCACCGAGGCGTTGCCGATGGCGCATTACGACCGCATCGCCCGCACCGAAGGGGTCGCCGTCGCCACCCACATGAATTGGTTCGGCGGCTATTTCGGCGATCAGCGCACCGGATTTTTGCCAGTGTTCGCGGTCGATCCCGAAACCTACTTCCAGGTCTATTCCGAGGATTTGCAGATCCCAGCCGAGCAGCGAGACGCTTTCTTCAACGAGCGCACGCGCCATGCTTGTCGCGGCGCCGGTGGCGGAGCGCTATGGCTGGCGCATCGGTCAGCGCATTCCGATCAAGAGCAATATTTTCACCAACAGCACGACCGGCAACTCCACGTGGGAATTCACGCTTGGTCGGCACGATTCCGACGCCGCAGGGCAGTTCACAAACCGGTTCGGTGCTGATCCAATACGATTATTTCAATGAGACCATCACCTTCGGCCGCGACCACATCGGCTGGGTGCCATTTCTGACCACTTCCGCCGAACTCAACGACCGCGTGGCTCACGCCATCGATCAGCGTTTCGCCAATTCGCCTGACGAAACCTCAACCCAAGACGAGGCCACGTTCAACAAATCCTTCACCGCGCAGCTCGGCAATATCGCGTCTGGTCATCACGCTGGTGGTCGGCTCGGCTTTCATCGCCATCCTGCTGATCGTCGGCACCACCATGGCGCTTGGCGGTGCGCGAGCGCACCAAGGAAGTCGGTGTGATGAAGACGCTTGGCTTCTCCTCGGGGCGGGTGCTGCGCATGGTCCTGGGCGAATCCATGCTGCTCTCGTTCATCGGCGCGGCGCTGCGGCGCGCTGCTGGCGGTGGGGCTGCTGGCTATGGCTGCGAAGCGCGGGCGGCGGCGCGGGACCGCAAGATCAGCTTTGCGCCCGCGGCGCTGGCGTGGAGCGCGCTCATTGCGCTGGGCCTGGGGCTGCTCACCGGGCTTGCGCCGGCGCTGCAGGCCTATCGCATGAGCATTGTCGACGCGCTTGGCCGGCGCTGAACGGAGTTTACACCATGGCGTCCTTGCTCAATCAGATCGGCGCGGTGACAGCGCTCAATGTGCGCTCGATACCCCAGCGCGCGATGATGTCGGTCGCCAGCGTGGTGGCGGTGGCGCTGACCATCGCGGTTTTGCTGTTCTTCCTGGCGCTCTCCAATGGCCTGGCGCAAACGGTGAAGGGTTCCGGCGCCGACGATGTCGCCATCATCATTCGCGAAGGCTCGAACGCCGAACTGAACAGCGTTGTCACGCGCGACCAGCTCTCCATTCTCTCCACCGGCCCCGGCGTCGTGCAGCGCGAGGGGCGGGCTTCGGCGTCCGGCGAGTTGCTGGTGATCGTCGATGGCGCTCAAGCGCTCGACCGGCACCAACGCCAACATGCCGTTCCGCGGCATCGGCCAGGAGGGTCTGGCGCTGCGCCGCAGCGTGCGCATCACCCAGGGGCGCATGTTCAGCCCCGGCACCAACGAGATCGTCGTGGGCGCGGGGCTCTTGCGCGAGTTTTCCGGTTTCGAATTCGGCAAGACCATCCGCTTGCGCGGCACGACATGGCAGGTGGTCGGCGTTTTCGAGGCGCCGGGTACGGTGTTCGAGAGCGAACTTTGGGCCGACATCGCGGTGACGCAAAGCTTGTTCAATCGCCCCAACGTCTATCAGACCATGCGCATCCAGCTCGCCTCGCCCGGCGGCAATGCCGGCGTTCCAGGAATGGGCCAAGGCCGATTCGCGCTTGAGCGGCCTCGAGGTGATGAGCGAGCGCGCTTATTATGCGCGCCAAGCCTCGCAATCCTCGCAAGGCTTCATGATCATCGGCTCGGTGCTTGGCATCATGATGGCGATCGGCGCGCTCGCCGGCGCGCTCAACACCATGTATTCTTCGGTCGCGGCGCGCGCGAGCGAGATCGCCACGTTGCGCATCATCGGCTTTTCGGGATACGCGGCGTTCTTCGGCACGATGGTGGAGGCGCTCTCGCTCTCGGCGCTGGGCGGCGCGATTGGCATCGCGCTCGCCTTCCTCGCTTTCAATGGCCGAACCACCTCGACTTTGGGTTCGGGCTTCACCCAACTGGTGTTCAAGTTCGAGCTTTCGCCCGCGATCATTGTCGCCGCGATCGTGACGGCAATGATCATCGGCATTGTCGGCGGCCTTTTTCCTGGCATTCGCGCCGCCCGCCAGCGTCCGCAGCTGGAACTCGCCGCGCAATGACGGTTGAACCTGGCGAGAAAGCCGGGCGCGCCATCAAGCGCGGGACATGAGTTCGCGCCGATCCGCAATTTCTTGATCGTGGCCAATATCGGCTGCAGCAAGTTCACCTTGAGCGACTGTTGATCCAGGCAACCGGCGGCGGGGCCTGATCGATCGCCAATGACCGGACAGGGCCAATCCGGCTCGGGCAGGGGGGCCTCAGCCCGCGGCGGAGCTCAATCCCAGGAACCGACATTCCGAAAACCGGCTGCACCGCCCGTAAGCTGACCTTCACCGGGCCTCAACCACCGGAAGCCTGTCGCCGAGAGGCGCACCAAGCCCTCTTTTCGGCCTTTCGAGCACACCATCTCAGGTCGTCTCAAATCGTCTCGAAAGGTTGAGACCTCTCGGATAGCGGAGGGCGCCGGTGTCGGTTGGGGGCTGATATAGGCCTGTCGCCGCCGATGGCGACGGCCTTACAAGCCGGCGATGAAAGCCTCCGCGTGGGTGATGCGTTCGCTCTCGGCGAGACGCGGCGCCTCTTGCGGTGGCGTCGTCGAGTTTGCGGGAGACGCAAGTCGTCCGTGCGACCCCTCGTCTTTCCAACCCAATGCGGGGCAACGCTGCGGAGAATATTCCCCCCATTGGTGTGTTAACTTTAGTCCATCCTCCCCTTGGGTGTTGTTCGCTGCGATTGGCGCCGCGCTGGCATACAAGCATTCCTGGCGATCAGTTCGGCACAGTTTTGGGGGGTTTACCATGGGTATTTGGACACCAGGTCTTGGCGCGACGACAGGCGACGACATTTTTGATGGCGATAACACGAACGAGGTCGCCGATGGCCTGGCCGGTGACGATACCCTTAATGGCAATGGCGGCGACGATACGCTCACCGGCGGCCTGGGCATGGACAGCCTGTTCGGCGGCGCCGACAACGATACCTTGCTCGTCAATGCTGGCGCTGAAGTGGAGGCTGGCGAGACCTATGATGGCGGCGCCGGGACCGGCGATCGCCTGAAAATCATAGCTGCCGACGCGTTCGCGGACTTCACCAACGTCACAATTAGCGGAATTGAGCTCTTGGAGCTCACCCACGGGGCGCAGTTCCGATTCGACAATTTCAATTTCCAAACAGTTCAAGGCGTAGAAGATACGGGTTCCAGCCAATCGCTAATCCTGGGAGCGGTTGGCGCGGACGATCTTGACCTGTCTAGCATCACTTTCGTTGACTGGGTTCCCGGTCGAGACTTGATTCTCGTCAACGGTTCCGAGTTCAACAACCTGATAACGGGCTCGTCCCAAGACGAGACGATTGACGGCGGCGCCGGCCTCGACACGATCGATGGCGGCGCTGGCGATGACAGTATCGCCGGCGGCGACGACGCCGATGCGATTACTGGCGGCGCCGGCGACGACATCCTAGATGGCGGCCTCGGCAATGACACCATCAGCGACGTATTTTCGCTTAGTGGCTTGGCGTCTATCGATGCCGGCGAAGGCGATGATATTATCACCATCAGCGACGAACTCAATTCCGGCCTTATCGAGGGCGGCCTCGGCGCCGATCAATTGAACGCCTCCGGCGCATTGGCTGCGCTCACGCTCCAAAACCTCGAAGTGCTGAACGCCGGATCGGGGGTGACGGGGACGGGCGATCAATTCGAAGTTTTTGACACGATCAGAGTGGACGCGAGCGATCCAAGCGCGACGGTCCTGCTCACTCTATCTGCGGGCGGCACCGCCGATTTGACGGACGAATTGTTGGGCCGGGGCGCCGTTTTCTTTGGTTCGGATGGCGACGATGTGATCATCACATCGGACGGCGACGACACCATCGACGGCGGGATCGGACTGGACACGCTGTCTGGCGGCGATGGCCTCGATACCCTTAGCGGCGGCGATGACAACGACACGCTGAACGGCGGCGCTGGCGGCGGCAGTCTGAGCGGCGACGGCGGCGATGACATTCTCAACGGCGGCGACGGCGCCGATATTCTAAATGGCGGGCTTGGCGCCGACGCCATGGATGGCGGCGCCGGCAGCGACAATTATTTTGTCGATGACGGTTCGGACACGGTGGTCGACGTCAGCGGCACGGATACTGTCACCTCGTCCGTATCGTACTCATTGGGAGCTGACATTGAAAATCTCACCCTGTTCGGCGGCGTGAATATCGCTGGTACAGGCAACGCTGTCGCCAACGTCATTATCGGCGACGGCGGCAACAATTCCATCACTGGCGGCGGCGGTAACGACACGCTGACCGGCGGCCTCGGGACAGACACTGCAATCTATTCGGGCAATCGCGCGGATTATTACGTCTACACTGCCGGCGCCAATTTGATCGTGCTGCATCGCTCGGGCGCGGACGGAACCGATACGCTGACCGGCTTCGAATCCCTGCAATTCGCCGACGGCACGGTGGCTGCCGCCGGCAGCCCCAACACGGCGCCCGTATCTGATGCGGGTGGGCCCTATGTGGTCACCCAGGGCAGCGGCGTCTTGCTCGACGGCAGCGCTTCGGCCGATCCCAATGCAGCCGCCGGCGATGCGATCACGTATGAGTGGGACTATGATGGCGACGGTTTCGACGATGGGACGAATTCGACGCTTTCCCTGAGCGCCGCGCAAGTGACCGCGCTAGGTCTGAACAGCCACAATATCAGCCTCCGTGTGACCGACGCCGTCGGCGTCACCCACACCGACACGACGACGCTTTATGTCAACGCCCTGCCGGTGATCACTTCGAACGGCGGTCTCGCGACGGCGGCGATCAACGTAGCGGAAAATTCCACCGCCGTGACCGATGTCGATGCAACCGATGCGAACGCTTCGGAGACGCTGACTTACTCGAAGTTAGGCGCCGATGCCGCCTTGTTCAATATCGACTCGACAACTGGCGTTTTGACCTTCGTAAGTGCGCCCAATTTCGAGGCCCCAGGCGACGTGGGCGGAAATAACGTCTATGACGTAACTGTCCGCGCGACCGATCTGCAAGGCGCGACCGACGACCAAGCCATTGCGGTTACAATTACCAACGTCAACGAAGCGCCGAGCATCACTTCCAATGGCGGCGGCGGCAGCGCGTCCATCAACGTGGCCGAAAACACCACGGCGGTGACCAGCGTGACGGTCTCTGACGACGCTGGCGACACGCAAACTTATTCAATCGTCGGCGGCGCGGATGCGGCTCTGTTCGGCATCGATTCCGGCACCGGCGCACTCAGCTTCGTCTCGGCGCGGAATTTCGAATCGCCGAGCGATGTTGGCGGCAATGGCGTCTATGACGTGATTGTTCGCGCGACCGACGCGGGCCTGTTGTTTGACGATCAAGCCATCGCGGTTACTGTTACCAACGCCAACGATGCGCCAACGATTACCTCCAGCGCAACAGCAAACGTGAACGAAAACGCCACCGCAATCCTCTCGGTGACCGTATCGGATCAGGATCCGACCGATACCCACACCTATTCGCTCGCCGGCGGCGCGGACGCTGCCTTGTTCGCTATCGACTCTAACACGGGGGCCCTGAGCTTCGTTTCAGGAAGAGATTTCGATGCGCCGAGCGATGTGGGCGGTAACAACGTCTATGAAGTGATTGTGCGGGCGACCGATGTGGGCGGGATGTTTGACGATGACGCCGTCGCGGTGACCATCGTCGATCAATACGACGACGTGTTCGGCACCTCTGGGGTCGATAATTTGGTCGCCAATGCTGCTGGCGGGCGCTATTTTGGCCTAGGTGGAGCAGATACGATTACCGGTTCGAGCATTGGCGATGTGATCGAAGGCGGGGCCGGCAACGACACGCTTAGCGCCGGCGGCGGCAATGACACGATCAACTACAATTTCGGCGACGGAATCGATAGCGTGGATGGCGGCGCCGATGCCGATACGCTGGCGATCCTCGGCAATTCCAACGGCCAAACGCTCGATCTTGTGTTCAACGGAACCTCCATTATCTCCTCGGAAGGCGGCGCGGTCACTGGCGTTGAGACGATCACCGCCAACCTTGCCGGCGGCATTGATTTCATCGCCTTCGCCGGATCAACCGCGGGCGTGACCGTCAACCTCGCCGCTGGCACCGCTAGCGGCGGCGTCACCCTTTCCAATGTGGAAAGCGCATTTGGCGGGGCCTTCAATGACGTCCTCACCGGCGACGGCAATGCCAATACATTGGGCGGCTCGGCCGGCGCCGACACGCTCGATGGCGGCGCCGGCGCCGATGTTCTCATCGGCGGCGCTGGCAATGACCTCTACATCATCGCCGACGCCGACACGATCACCGAATTGGGCGGCGGCGGCGTCGATACGGTCCAGAGTTCGATCGATTACTCCCTCGGCGGCGAGCTTGAAAATCTAACCTTGATTGGCGCCGCCATCAGCGGCACAGGAAACGCGCTCGCGAACGTGATATTCGGTAATGCCGCCAACAACACGATCAACGGCGGGGCCGGTGTTGACAGCATGTATGGCGGCGCGGGCGACGATACATATACAGTTGACGCCACAGGCGACCTCGTCAACGAGCTCCTGAATGGGGGCACAGACGCGGTGCTAAGTTCCGCCACGTATTCCCTGGCGGGCGATGTAGAAAACTTGACGTTGACGGGCGTCGTCGCGGTTAACGCAACCGGCAATTCGCTCGCCAATATAATTGCGGGTAATATCGCGGCAAACATCATCGCCGGCGGCGCCGGTGGCGACACGATAAACGCGGGCGCCGGCAACGACACGATTAACTACGCCTTCGGCGACGGCATCGACACGATCGATGGCGGCGCCGATGCCGACACGATGGCGATCCTGGGCAACGTCAACGGGCAAACGCTTGATCTCGTGTACAACGGAAGCACGATCATTTCGGTCGAAGGCGGCGCGGTCAGCAATGTTGAGAGCTTCAGCGCCAATCTCGCCGGCGGCATCGACACTGTGACCTTTGCCGGATCGTCAGTAGGCGTGACGATTAATCTGGCGACCGGTGCGGCAAGCGGAAACGCTACCTTGGCTGGCGTTGAGAACGCCTTCGGCGGCGCCTTCAACGACTTCATCACCGGCGACAATCAAGCCAACACTTTGGGCGGCTCAAGCGGCGCCGACACCCTCGCTGGCGGCGGCGGCGCAGATACGCTGATCGGCGGCGCTGGCAATGACACGATCAACTACAATTTCGGCGACGGTATCGATAGCGTGGACGGCGGCGCAGACCTCGACACGCTGGCCATCCTCGGCAATGCCAACGGTCAAACGCTCGATCTGGTGTTCAACGGAACCTCCATCATCTCCTCGGAAGGCGGATCGGTCACCGGTGTTGAGACGCTCAACGTCAATCTTGCCGGCGGCATCGATGTCGTCGCCTTCGCCGGATCGACCGCGGCCGTGACCATCAATCTCGCGACCGGCGCGGCGAGCGGCGGCGTAAGCTTGGCCGGCGTCGAAGCCGCGTTCGGCGGCGCCTTCAACGACTTCATCACCGGCGACGCCAACGCCAACACATTGGGCGGCTCGAGCGGCGCTGACACCCTTACCGGCGGCGGCGGCGCGGATACGCTGATTGGCGGCGCCGGCAACGACAGCTTCTTGTACGCGGCTGGCGCGGGCGCGGATGTCATTAGCGACTTCGACGCCAATGCAACCGGCGGCCAGGATTTGCTGGACATCTCCGCGCTCGGTATCAACGGCGGCGATTTTGGCAGCCGCGTCGTCATCACCGATCTCGGCGCCGACACGCTACTCACCATCGACGGCGTTATCACGATCACGCTGAGCAACGTCACCGGCGACGGCGACAATGTGATCACCTCCGCCGACTTCATCTTCGGGCCGTAAGCGAAATGCTGGCAAGCCCCGGACCCGTGGACAAATCGGGTCCGGATGCGGTCGCCATGGCGAGCGCTGCTACGGCCGGCTCGGAGAAATCCTAGCCTAGCGCCGCGTTCGACGACGCGGACGCTGTATGCAGCTGATCGCCGAAGGCGCGCTCGGCGGCGCCGGTGCAGTCGCGCCAGTCGAGGGTTTTCTTGCCCATCTTCCGGGTCGCCGCGCGGCCGGTCAGATAGCGCCAGCGTTTGTGCAATTGGCGGCGATCATGGTCCATTGTCGCGTTGTTGGCGATGCGAGCGGTCTCTTGCGGGCTCATGAAATGTTCACACACCGAGCCAGGTCCGTCGATAATTGCATAGCCCGCCTGCCAGATCGCGAGTGAGAGATCACTGTCGGCTTTGTAGAATGCGTAATCGTCCTCATTGGCATAGCCGGCGGCCGCCAGCGCGGCGCGGCAATAAACCCCATGATTGACCATCAAATTGCCGCCCAACGTACGCTGCACGTAATAATCCGATTCCAGCGGCCAATTGCGGAAATAGAACGCGCAGGCGCCGACATTGAGGCCGACGCGTTCGGCCTCGTCAATCCGCGCAAGCGCGTTTGAAATCGCGTTTGGAAGCAGGTAACAATCGTCGGAAATCATGACGATGCGCTCGGCGCCGGCCGCGCGAAAGCCAATATTCATGAACCGCCCCCACGACATGCGTCGGCGGGTTTGCCCGTCAGCCAAGTAGCGATTGTGCTGGACGATGGCGACGATGTCTTTCTGCTCAACAAGCCATTCGATCGAACCATCGGTCGATCCGCCATCGACGACAATGATTTCGCCGCGTAGCCCGTCGAGATTTTCGCGCGCCGATTCAATCGCCCCCTGCAGCAGGCAGGAGCGATTGAAGCTGCCGAGCACCACCGAAACTTCGGGGCGGGCATCGATCGAAGGCGGGCTCCGCCCTTGGCTGGCGACGACGGGACGCGGCGGCGGCGGATTGGCGCGCTGCGGACGGAGCGGATCGACCTCCGCGTCGGCCAGGAACGGAAGCTGTGCTGGGGCAGGGGGCTGGGAAGTTCCAATGCGCAGCATTTCCGCGAATGCGGAAAACTGCGTGCGCGCCCGTGCTAGGAATTTGTCCGCCGCCACCGCCGCTATACCCGTGTCTCTGCGCCGCTGTATGTCCAACGTTCAAGCAGGTTCCGCCCATTAATCACTTCCGGGACCTCTCTGGCAACGGTATGCATATCGGATTCTGGACACTCCCGCCCACGCGATTGAATCGACATTGGTGAAAAAAATATCCTAGCATGGGCAAGCGACTAAACTCGCTGACGGAGCGCGCCAATGGAGCAATATACAAGGAATATCAATGGCATACTCGGCTCCAGGGCCTGATTGGACGCCGCGCTTGGCGGTCGTTGTCGGCACCTGCAACCGGCTCGATCAGATCATGCGCTGCGTGGAAAGCATTCGTCGCGAGACGCGTACGCCGACCGCGATCTACGTCACCGATGCGGGCTCCATTGATGGAACTGTGGATTATTTGCGAAGCGCCGCCGCGCACGATCTGATTCCGATCTTGGTGGGCCGCAAGCTTGGCCAGGCCAGGGCCTATAACGAGGTTTTCAAATCGATCACCGCGCCCTTCACCGCCTGGCTCAGCGACGACAACGAAATCGTCAATGCGGGCCTCGACCGCGCCGTCGAAATTCTCGAAGGCGAGCCGCGAATTGGCATGGTTGGGCTGAAAGTGCGCGACAAGCTGGGCCCCTTCGTAAAGGCGCCCTATATCGGGGGCATATCCAAATCAGGCGTACTCAATGTCAACCAGGGAGTGCTGCGCACGAGCGTGCTTCGCAGGGCCGGCTATTTTAGCGAGGCGTTCGGGTTCTACGGCATCGACCCAGATCTTACCGCGAAGGTTTTGTTTCTAGGCCGCGATGTCGTTTACACGCGCGCCGTGGCGGTCCACCATTACAGGAATTGGCCGACTGATCCCGACACGCCTGAATGGCGAGCCTTAAGACAACACCACAGCAAAGCCGACCAATTGTACGCGGCCAAGTACGACCGCTTTGCGCGGCATGATTTGATTTGGCAGACGCGGCGCGTTGGCTGGAAATTGGCGCGCGAGGCGCTGGGCCGCGGATTTCAGATTAATAGCGGCGAGAAGATTGCCGGTCTCCTGCAACGCGATTGGCATAACACTTTTGCGGCGCGCCACGTCTCGCTCTTGGATCCGCTCTTGAGCGCCGGCAAAGCCTACCATCTTCGCCAAAGTGTTTCGCCCTTGGCGCGGCCGATGCGTTTGCCGCCCGACCCCGATCTGTCGCAAACTTTGGTCGAAGCGCCGGCGTGAGCGCGGCCGACTTCTAGATTTCGCGTTTCGCCCATGCGGCGTAGCGCGCAAGGCCATCCGATAGCGCAACATTCGCCGAGAAGCCGAAGCTCTGCGCACGGCGTGTGTCGGCGACTAATGTGGCGGGATCGCCGCCCTTGGTTTGACCGCTGAAACGGAGCGGCGTGTCGACGCCGAGCGCCAATGCCAAGCCCTCCGCGAGCGCCTTCACGGTCGTCGCCTGTCCGCTGCCGCCGTTCAACACCCGCGGCGGCCGGCGTTGGGGATCGGCCGCCATGGCGATGAGTTCGGCCGCGTCTTCTACCGCCAAGAAGTCTCGGCGCTCGGCGCCCGAGCCAAACAAAGTAAGCGGCGATTCCCCCGCCAACGCGCGTTTGCTCAGCTCCCACAGCAATTGCTTGCGCAAGCCAACGCCGTAAACCGAAAACAGGCGCAGGATAGATATGTCGAGATCGAAACATTCCGACCAATGCGTCAACAGATTTTCGGCCATCGCCTTGTGGGCGCCATAGGGCGATATCGGGCGCTTCGGTTGATCCTCGCTGAGCGGTTCGTGCTCGCTGGCGCCGTAAACGGCCGCGCTCGACAGAAACACGATACGCGCGCGCGGCGCGCTACGGCGCACGAAATCAGCCACCCTCATTGTCGAGACAACAGTGCGCTCAAAGTCCAAGTCCGGGGCGTGCAGCGAGGCGGCGACCGATGAACCGCCGGCGCAATGAACAATCGCCGAAATGTCGCCAAGCTCGGTTGCAAGTTCGGTCAGCGCCTCCTTGCTGATATCCCCCCACCGCGCCGCCGCGGCCAAATCAGAGGGGCGACCACGGTTGCCGACCAGTCCAAGGCGCCAGCCGCGCCGCGCCAAGGCCGCGGCCGCTTGTGAGCCGACAAAGCCGCCCGCGCCCGTGACGATCGCCGCGGGCGAATCGACTTGTATTAGGGGGGCTGCCATACTTATTTTCGGTTTGCTTCGAGGGCGGGTGTGGGTTGCCTAGACGATCTGACCTAATTGGGTCAATTGTGGAGAGCGCGCGCGGTCTTGACGTCCCCTTCCCACACCCTTGGCGCTCACCTGCGCGCGCTGGCGCGGTCGCGCGCTTTCACCCTGGCCGACCCGCCACCGGATGCGGAGCTGTGCGCGCTGCTTGAGTTGGGCGAGGCGGCTGCTTCACTTGACTCCGCATTGGCGATAGAGCTCTCCGCGGTCACGACGCCCAGGCTGCGGTCCGTGTTCGCGTCGAGTGAGCGCGCGGTCGCCAAGTTCAGGACATTGTCGGGCCTTCGTTTCACCGTCGACGCCAGCGATATTTTCGCCGCTACCGTCGCGGCCGGCCATTTGCGCGAGGCGCGCGACTTTGAAGCGTTCATGCGTCTGGTGCGGCCCGGCTCGGTGGTGATCGATGTCGGCGCCAATTTTGGCCTCTACGCCGTGAGCGCGGCTGTTTATGCGCGGCCGTTGGGGCAGGTCTATGCGTTCGAACCCGCGCCTGGCGCCTTCGCGATGCTGGAGCGCAATATCGCCGAGAACGGTCTCGATGTGACCGCCATTGCGGCGGCGATAGGCGCCGCCCGGGCGCGCGCGAAATTCCATGTGGCGCAAGATGTGTCGTTCAGTTCGCTGCACGAAACCAACCGGTCGCGCGAAGCCGAGCCCATCGAAGTTGAGGTCGCCACGCTGGATGCAGCGCTTTGCGAAGTGAAATCCATAGATCTGCTGAAAATCGACGTCGAGGGCGGTGAAGCGGCCGTTCTCACGGGCGCCCGCGATGTGCTCGGCCGATCGCGCGGCGCCATCGTGCAGTTCGAATATTCGCACAAAAACCTCAGCTCGGAACGCCATCGCGAATTGCAGCAGGCGATCGTCTCGTTGCAACCTCTGGGCTTGCGGGTCTATCGCCGCGGCGCCGATGGGGCTTCCGAACTGCCGTCGTACGACGAGCCCTTTAGCGGAAATCTTTTTCTTGCGCGCGAAGGTGAAAGCGAACGCCGGCTGCTGGACGCCTTGACAAAGACGAATGTATCTCGCGCTCCAGACGCCAACCTCGCGGCCTTGGCGCTGTTGCGACGCTATGCGGGGCAAAGGCAGACGCTTCAGGAGGCGGACGCGCTGGAGCGCAAGATCGCGGAAATCGCCGGTAGTGTAGTGGGCGATGCCGCGCCGGAGGCTGCCGCCGACGCGATGCGCGCGGTGCAGTTGGCTTGGATAGAAGCGCGCAAACGCGCGGCGGACGCGGAAAACGCGGCGCGCTCGCTTACAGCCTCACTCGAAGGACGCGATCGACTGATCGAGCAGGGCAGTGAAAAGGTCGCGGCGCTCCGCGACACTATTGTCGCGCTCGAGTTGCGAAACGAAACCGCGGAACGCGAGCGCGATGGACTGGTAGAAAAAAACGCGCAGCTGCGCGCCGCATATGAATTGGCCAGGCAACAGGTTGTCGCTCAATCAGATATGCGCAAAGGCGCTGAAGCTGCGTCAGTTGGGCGCTTGGCGGCTTTGCGAGTTGCGAACGAAGCTTTGCTCGTGCGCAATACCCAATTGCAGGCGGCGCTCAAGGCTTCCAACGAGAAACTAGCGAGCCGGCGCCAAGTTGATGTCGAGCTTAGACAAACTCTGGAAACGGAGATGAAAAAACGCCGAGAAGGCCAGGCGGCCTCACAAGAGCGTTTGGCGAGCGTACGAGGGACAAACGAAGCATTGCTGGAGCGCAATGCCCAATTGCAGGCGGCGCTCAAGGCTTCCAACGAGAAACTGTCCAGCAGGCGCCAAGGAGAGGCGGAGCTTCGCTTGGTTCTCGAAAAAGCGATTGAACAGCGGAAGGCTGGCGAGGCCAAGCTCGCGATCCTGCGCAGCACCGACGCCGAAGTGCGGGCGCGCCTGAGTGATATGATGACCCAGTACAAGGCGATGCAGCATGAACTTGCGCGGGTGAGGAATGTCGCCAAGCGGATGGTCGAGCGCTACGATGCGCTGCGGGCGGAAGTTGGTGCAGGCACCGCGCCGGAGGGCGAACGCCAAGTCGATGAGCGCGCGCCAACCTGATCGATCAGCCGGTAAAGCTCGGCCGGTCGATGTGGGGCAGGCTCGCCTCGCCGCGCGCGAGCGCCATTTCCAGCAAGCGCCAGTCGTCGGGGCGGTTGACGTCGAACCCCTCGTCGCGCTCGGTCAAGAACGGAGTCAGCACTTCGCCGGCGATTGAGTTCATTTCCAGCGGCACGCGCGTCCAGGCCATCTCCAGGCTGGCATTTTGCACGTACACTTCTGGAAGAGCGGCATATTGCGTGCTGTGATAAGGTACGCTCGCGGGACCCATCGGCAACAGCGGGTGCATGCGTTGGCCGCGGATGACCCACATTTTCCCTGGGTGCTGTTCACATTTCTCGACCGCGCGCAGCGAATCCACAGCGGTGTCGCCCGCAAATTGCGCGAATGCGCGCCTGATTGTCTCTGGTTTGCGGCAGGGGCTGGTCGGCCGCAATAGGGAGAAAACTTCAAAAATCCGGCCAGCGCGCGCAAGTTCCCGAAGCGTGTAGCGCACCCATTCGATATCGGGCGAGGTATCGCCGGATATATCGGCGGGCCGAAGCGAGAGGATCTCGGCGCCGTAATGGCGTGCGATTGCCGCATAGCGCTCGGAATCAGTCGAGACAATTACCGCGTCGAACACGCCGGACCGCCGGGCCGCGGCGATTGTGTAGGCAAGCAGGGGATGGCCCGCGAGCGGCGCTATGTTCTTGTCGGCAATGCGCTTCGAGCCTGCGCGCGCTGGGATCAGGGCGACGGCTTTGGGCGCGGCGCTCATGGCGGGTCGATCCAAAGATAGATGTCCTTCAGTTCGCTGTAGACATCGAGCGCTTCAGTGCCAGGCTCGCGCGTGCCGTTGCCGGATGCTTTGCGTCCGCCGAACGGCATATGCGGTTCCGAACCGAACGTGCCGCCGTTAATGACGGCGACGCCGGTCTCGACCGCTTGCGCGAAGTTCCAGGCGCGGTCGATTGAGCGGGTGTGGATGCAGGCGGTCAAACCGTAGGGCGAGGCGTTCACAAGCCGCAACGCATCGGCGTAATCGCTGGCGCGATAGAGCGCGGCGATCGGGCCGAACAATTCGGTGAGGCTGATCTCGGAATTTTCCGCCGCGCCTTCAACGATTGTCGGCGCCAGATAGAAGCCGCTGGCCAACGCGCCGCCCGCGCGCTTGCCGCCGGTTAGCGCGCACGCGCCTTGCTTCAATGCGCGATCGAGCGCGGCGATCATGGCGTCAAGCTGACGTTGGTTGATTACAGGGCCGAGATCACAATCCTCGTCCACGCCTAGCTTCAGCGCGCGGGTTGCGGCGACGAATTTTTCGATGAATGCATCGTAGATGGCGTCAAGTACGATAATGCGGCTGCCTGCGGCGCAGCGTTGGCCGGCGTTGGAAAACGCCGACAGCGTCGCCCAGCGCGCGGCCTTGTCGAGGTCGGCGTCGTCGCAGACGACGAACGCATTCTTGCCCCCGAGTTCGAGCGATATCTTCTTGAGGTTTGCTCCCGCCGCCTGGGCGATGGCGCGGCCGACCCGATCGGAGCCAGTAAAGGAGATCACGTCCACGTCCGGGTGCTGCGTCAGCGCGGGGCCGACCTCGCCGCCAAGCCCTTGAACCACGTTCAGCACGCCCGCCGGCACGCCCGCCTCGATCAGCACGCGCGCCAGCCAGTCGGCCGAAATGGGCGTATCTTCGGCTGGCTTCAGCACCAATGCGTTTCCGCAGATGAGGGCGGGAAACACCTTCCAGGCAAAGTTCGGAGCGGGCGTGTTGGCGGCGGTGATCAGCACGGCGACGCCGCAAGGCTGGCGGATCGTCATCGCATACTTGTTCGGAGTATTGGACGGCATGGTGCGGCCGAACAGACGCTGGCCCTCGCCGGCGAAGAAGCGCCCGCACTGGATCGCCGCGCCGGTCTCTCCGCGCGCGTCCTTCAGAGCTTTGCCGGCTTCCTCCGCCACAATGCGCGAAAGCTGCTCCCCGCGCTCCTCGATCAAAGCGCAGGCTTTCAGGAGGATCTCACCCCGCTTCACTGCTGGTGTGGCCGCCCATGGCGCGAACGCGCCGCGAGCGGCTTTGATCGCCAACCAGACCACATTTTCATCCGCAAGCGCGAGTTCGGCTATGCGCTCGCAATTGTGTGGATTGAGTACGGGCATGCGCCCGGCGCCCGCTTGTTCGGCGCCAGCGACGAGAGAGTGGATGATCCTGGTCAAAATCAAATAGCCGTGAAGCCGCCATCAACGCGAATATCGGCGCCGGTCATATAGCCTGAGGCCGGCGAGAGCAGGAACGCCACCGCGCCCAGATAATCGTCCGGCTCGGCCATATTGGCCAGATGCGGTTTGCCGCGCCGCAGCGGGATCTTGCGCGCATAGGCTTCGAGGAAGCGCGGGTCCTGGTGGTTGAAGACGCCGGCGAACGTCACGGTGTTTGAGCGGACATTACGCGGCCCCCAATAGGCGGCGAGATACCGGGTGAGATTGTACAGCGCCGATTTCGACGCGGAATAAGCGACTGGCTTGAAGAACTTTTCCTCACCTTGGCGGCGGTATTCGTAGAGCGATTGGTCGGGCGAGACTGTCCCATAAATCGAGCCGACATTGACGATGGCGCCGCGCCCGGCTTCGGCCATGGCCGCGCCGAACACCTGGCAGCACAGGAAAACGCCCTTGACGTTCACCTCCATCACCCGGTCCCAGGAGGCCTCGGGGTAGCTCTCGAACGGCCCGTTCTCGGCGGCGGGCGCGTCTGGGGGAGAATCGAGGCCGGCATTGTTGACCAGCCCCGTCGGCGCGCCCCAGCGAGCGCTCAGCGTCGCCAGCGCCCGCTCGAGCGTGGGGCGTGAGGCGACATCTGCCTCCAGCACGCAAAGCCGCTCGCTTGGCGCCACGGCGCCAAAGGCTGCGGCGGTTTTGGCCTCGCTTGTGCCGATCTCGATCACCGCCACCCGCGCACCCAGGTCGTGCAGGCCGCTCACCAGGCGCCGGCCAATCAGCCCGTACCCGCCGGTGACGACGATGATCTCGCGCTCAAGCGAAAACAGCGCGGCCATGGCGTTGCTCATCGCGCGCGCTCCCGCACTTCGGCAATAGCATCGCACAATTCGCGCACTGCGCCATGGCCACCAGCGCGCCGTGTTCGAAAGAAGCCTTGCCCGGCCACGCTTTCATGAGCGTCAGCCACAATCACGGGCAGTCCGACGCGTTCGAGCGCGCCAAGGTCATTGATGTCGTTGCCGAGGAAGCCAAGCTCGTCCCAAGCCAAGCCATGGCGCCGCATAAGCTGCTCAAGCGCGGCCGCTTTGTCGTCAATGTTCTGCACGCATGGCAGGCCCAGTTTGCGAGCCCTGGCGGCGACCACGGGATTGGCCTCGGTCGAGACGATCACACTCAGCGCTCCCGCGGCGGCCAATCGGCGCAGCCCATATCCTTCAAGGCGCGAACACTTCACCGCTTCGCGGCCATCTTCAAATACATAGACGCCATTGTCAGTCATGACGCCGTCGAAATCGAGCGCCAGCAGCTTCACAGCGCGCGCGCGCGCTGCGAAAATGGGATCGGCGGCATCGACCTGGGGTGCGGAAGCTGTGCTCAAGCGACCGAAACGGCGGCCCCGACCGCCTCATAACTAAGATTTTCATCGCGCATGAGCGGTTTTGTGAGCTTGCGCCCGACAAAGTCCTCAACAAGGTAGGGCGGCAAACCGCCCGGATCGGCAGGCGATTTGAACGTGATGTCCGCTTCCGTGAGCACACGGCCGGCCGGCAGATCGCGCGCGGCGACCAGCTTTTTGGCCATCTTCATGATCGGTTTCGCCTCGGACTCGAACGCGCGCTTGGCGCCGTCGCCCAGCGCAATGCGGGCGCGCTGCAAGTCCCGCACGACGCGACGCATGCCGGCGGGCTCCAGCGAAAACGCCTGGTCGGTGCCTTTCCAGGCGCGGTTGAGGGTGAAGTGCTTTTCCACCACGCGCGCGCCCAGCATGTAAGCGACCAACGGCATGGCGATGCCATTGTCATGGCTGGAGAACCCGATCACCGTCTCGGGGAAGGCCTTGCGAAAGCTCTCGATCACCCGGATATTGAGCTCTTCATAGGGCGGCGGATAGCCCGAAGTGCACTGCAGAATGCAAAACTGGCTGTTGATCGGCGCGATAGCGTCGTACATCCTGCGCACGTCATCCATGGTGCGCGCCGCCGGTAGAGATGAACATCGGCTTACCGAAGCGCGCCACGTGCTTGATCAGCGGCAGCGTCTTCAAATCACCGCTGGCGATTTTATAGCAGGGGACGCCAATGCTTTCGAGCAGGTCGGCGCTGGGAATATCGAAAGCGGTGGAAAAGAACACCATGCCCAGCTCGCGGGCGTAGGCGAGCAATTCGGCGTATTGCTCGCGGTTGAACTCCAAATGCTCGCGGTGCGCGCCATAGGTCGGCGCATAGGCGTTCTCGGAATTGTATGCCTCGTCATACATCGCTTGGGTGTAGAGCGCGCGATTGTCGCGTTTTTGCAGTTTGACGGAACTGCAGCCGCATTCCTTGGCGGCGCGGAACAAGGCCTTGCACTTTTCCAGATCGCCCTGGTGATTGTGGCCAATTTCGGCGATCGTGAACACGTCGCTGTCGTCGTTGATGACGACGTTTTCCACAATCAATTCGCGCTTTGCCATGAATGTCCGCCTGCCTGCACAATTTGGGAACCTTATAGGCTGGGCGCGTGAAACGGGCAACCGGCGGGACCTACGGACCCCTAAGGCCCCAAGATGAAGTCGGCTGAGTGATGACATTGTCGCCGTCGCCAGTCATGCCGGCGAGGGTGATGGCGATGATACCGTCGACGCTGATCAGGGTATTGGCGCCGAGATCGGCGATGGCGACGCGGGCGGCGAAATTGCCGGCATTGATGCCGAAGGCGAGGATATCCAGTAGGTCCTGACCGCCTATCGCGTCGGCGTCGAAATCGGCGATCGCATCGCTGCCGCCGCCGGAGGCGAACACAAACGCATCGGCGCCCCCGCCGCCAATCAGCGTGTCGTCGCCGGCGCCGCCATCGAGGCGGTTGTTTCCGGAATTGCCGGTGAGCGTGTCGCCGCCGCTTCCGCCGATGACGTTCTCGATGCTGGCGATGGAGGTAAACCCGGTTGCGGTTCCAGCGCCGAGGTTCACGGTAACGCCGGCGCTGGAATTGTAGATCAGCCAGTCCGTCCCGCCGGCCATGTCGAGGTTGATCGCTTCGATCGACACCAGCGCATTGTCGAACAAACCAGTGATCGCAGAGCCATTCCAAGTCGCGCGGACGATGTTTTCGGCGGCGCTACCGGTTGCATTGAGCGCATCGCTATCGGCGCCGCCATTGAAGGTGTCGCGCCCGTCGCCCCAGAGCCAGACGAAGCTATCGGCGCCGGCGCCGCCCTGGTTGCTGTCGTTGCCGAGCCCGCCGGCCAGCGTATCGGCGCCGTCGCCGCCGAGCAGCGTGTCGATCCCGGCCGCGCCGCTCAAAATATCGTCGCCGAGGCCGCCGTCGAGACGATTGTTTCCCGCGCCGCCGGTGAGAGTGTCATTGCCGCCGCCGCCGATGGCGTTCTCGACGCTGACGATCGAAGCGAATCCCGACGCCGTCCCCGCGCCGAAATCGACGCTCACCGCGGCGCTCGCAGTGTAGATCAGCCAATCGGTCCCCGCCGACATATCGACATGAATTGCTTCGATGCCGATCAGCACATTGTCGAACAGATTGGTGATCGCCGCGCCATTCCAACTCGTGCGCAAAATGTTGTCGAGCCCGCTGCCGAAGGCGTTCAGCGTATCGAAATCAGCGCCGCCGTTTAGGGTATCGGCGCCATCGCCCCAATTCCAGCTCAGCGTGTCATTTCCATTGCCGCCCTGGACATTGTCGCCAGCGAGCCCGCCGGCAAGCGCATCGGCGCCGTCGCCGCCGATCAAGATATCGTTACCGGCCGCGCCCGAGAGGGTATCGTCGCCCAAGCCGCCGTCGAGGCGATTGGCGATGGCGTTTCCGGTCAGCGCATCGTTGCCAGCCCCGCCAACAGCGTTTTCAACGCCAATGAGCGAAGCGAACCCCGAAGCCGTTCCCGCGCCGAGATCGACGCTGACGCCGACGCTCGCCGTGTAAACCAGCCAATCGTCTCGGCGCCCATGTCGGCGTTGACGATCTCAATATAGACGATCGAGCCGCCGAACACACCGGAAAGCGCGGAGCCATTGTATGCCGCGTTCAGGATCGAAATCGTTAGCGCTGCCGGATATGGCCAGCGTATCCGCATCCGCGCCGCCATCGATGGCGTCCGAGCCGTCGCCAAAGCTGTACAAGATAGTGTCTGCACCGGCCCCGCCATCGAGCGTATCGTTCCCGGCTAACCCGAACAGCTGGTCGGCGCCGGCCTGGCCGCTCAGCCTGTTGGCGCCCGCACTGTCGACGAGTATGTCGGCGTCAAGCCCGCCGAAGACGTCTTCGATGCTGCTGAAATTGTCCTGATCGAATGGCAATCCCCCGGTTTGGGTGGTTAGGTTGATCGTAACCGGTGCGGCAAACGACGGGTGCCAGCGGGAAAAGTCGAGCGTGTCGGAACCCGCGCCACCGGCAATAGTGTCGGCGCCGAGGAAACCAAAAAAAATGTTGTCGGAATCGTTGCCGATCAGGGTATCGGCGCCTTCGGTGCCCGTCACGTTCTCAAACGTGAGGTACGCAGGTTGCGTGAGGTCAATTGCGACGCCAACAACCGCGCCGGTCAGGCAATAGAGCTCGTCTATTCCGGCGCCTCCGTCGAGCAAATCATCGCCAAGTGAAAGCCAGATCACGTCGTTCCCCGCATCGCCGAACAACGCATCGTCTCCAGCGTTGCCAATGATCACATCGTCGCCGCCGCCGCCCCTGATCGTATCGTTCCCGAAGAATCCCCTCAGGAGGTTGTTGGCGTCGTCACCGACGATGACGCCACCAAGCAGGCCGCCATCGACATTTTCGACATTGAGAACTGTGTCAGTTTTTCCACCGTGACTGGCGGTCAAAGCAACAAGGTCCACGACAACAGCGATCATCTCACCGGCAAAACTGATCGTGTCCGCGCCAGGTCCCCCGTCGATGATATTGACCCCGTCGCCCGCGATGATGAGATCGTCACCCTCGCCGCCCAAAAGTGTGTCGTCGCTTGAGCCGCTCCAGAGAACATCATCGCCGCCCAATCCCTGAAGGAGAGTGGGCGAAGCGCTCGCGGTGAGGTTACCAGTGATATGGTTGCCCAGCGCATTGCCGACGCCGTTTGTGGCGGGCCCTGTAAGCATCAGATTCTCAAACTCGGCGCCAAGCGTGAAGCTGAAACTCGAGATAACGGTGTCGCGACCGCCGCCGGCCGCCTCCACAATCACATCGCCCGCGTCGTCGATGACAAACACGTCATCGCCGATGCCACCCACCAGCATGTCGGGGCCCAAGCCGCCGTCGAGGTAATCGTCACCTCCGTCCCCAATCATAATGTTGACACCGGCGTCGCCAACAAGATTATCGCCGGAGTTCGATCCAATCAGATTTTCGATGCCAACCAGCGTGGCGGCGTCTCCGTCGCCCAGAGTATCGGAGAGATCGACAAAGGCTCCGGTGCTAAAGCCGACGTAGCTGGCCGTATCGAGACCGGGGCCGCCGTCGATCATGTCTGCGCCCGTGCCGCCCAAGAGAACGTCGTCGCCAATGCCTCCGAGCAGCGTATCGTGGCCTATCCCGCCGCTGAGCACGTTATTCGCATCATTGCCTGTAAGGGTATCGTTCCCGCTCCCGCCGATGGCGTTTTCGACGATCACGCCGACGGCGATGGAAATGTTGTACACAGCCGGCCCCTGGTCCAACGTTGGCCCCGCGCTTGAATGCGACCCTGGGCGCAGATCGATATCGGCGTTTTCGCTGTAGCCGGAGAGATCGAGCGTATCGAGCCCGCCCGCATCCCAGATCGCGAAGGTCGCGCCGGCGAGCCCAGATGTCAGCGTGAAATGCTCAAGGCCAGTGTTCGAGTTAAAGCCGTAGATTGTGTTGCCGATGCGTGCGTTCAGGTTTGCGCCGTAGAGGAGCTGTGCCGCTGCAATGTCGTGAAATTGCGGGCCGGCCGAAAACTCGGGCAGCGCGGCGCCGACATTGGGCGAGCCGAAATAGCTCATCACCGTGAAGGCGCGGGAATCCTGCCAATAAGCGGCGTTGAGTTCGTAGGTCGGAGCGCCGCCATTGTAATCTCCTGGATGACTGAGTCCGATGGCGTGGCCGATTTCATGGGCGAGCACGTGCGCGCCGAAATTGCCGGGCGTGAGATCCTGATTGTCGGGCAGCGTGATATTGACCCACACGTCGCCGGCGAGCGCGCCGGCCGCAGTCGATCCAGGCAAGAACGCGAAGGCCGATGCGCCCGCTTCGCCGGCGGAATAATTGGCAAACAAGATGGTGGCGGCGTTCGAGTAACCGCTGCCGCCGACGCGCACGAAATTGATGTTGGCGACAGCGGCCCACATCGCCAGCGCTGCTTCAGCGGCGATGATCTGTGGGCCGTTGAACCGCGAAAAGCCGCTCGTGTCGCTTGGCATGACCGCGGGGGCGGTGGAGCGGAATGCATAGGTTACGCTCGCGCCGGCACCCCATCCGCCGCTTTCCCGAGTGATCTGCGCCGCGGCTTGATCCCAATCCAGGATTGTCTTGCCGTTTCCGGCGACGCCGCCTGTCGGCAAGATTATGGCTTGGGGTAGGCTGGGATCGTCGTCGCGGCCAGGCAAGGATGGGTCCCAGAAGTGGGGGCGGGAGGGCGCCTCATCCTCCGCCAGCCTGAATTTCAGCCGCCACGCGCCGCGCGCCATGTTCCGCTCCTAACGTGCAGCTTATTCTTAGGCTGCGGGGAGGCGCTGTGACATCATTTTTCCGTAACGAGATGGTCATGATCGCGGCATTTGTACCGGAAACGTTCCGGCCATTTGCGGATTTGGCGGTTCTCGCACTAAGGTAAAAACTTATGACGTGAGATAGGGCGCGCTGTGTACGGCGCCAGATTGGGCGCCGCCAATTCCACGTCGCAGGCCATGAAAATGTCTCGGCGCTTCCTGCGGCTCGGGTTTTCAATATAGTCTTCATGAGCGACCGCCGCGCCATCATAGCGATAAACGTGTCCGAAGCCCGCGCCCAGGAGGCCGTGCGCAATAGCGTCGGGCGTCAACAAAAGCGCTAGGGGCCGCATGCCTTGGGTTTCGTTCGCGTTCTCCGGCACGAGGCGCGCCATCGCCCCGTCCTCCGGCAGCGTCATCAACTCGAGCAACAACACGCGCCGAGCCATGGCCCGGCACATGCGCAATGCGCGCAGCGGGTTTTCCAAATGATAGAGTAAACCAAAGCAAATCACCGCGTCGGCTCGGAGGCGCGCGGCGTCCATCGCCGCCGCGTCAAAATCGAACACCTCAAACGAGGCAAGCGGCGCTCTCAAGCGCGCTTCCTCGACCAGCTCAATGCGGCCGTCCAACCCGTGGACGCGCCGTCCCGCTTGTGAGAGGCGCGCCGCGAACCACCCGGGTCCGCAGCCAAGGTCAAGCAGGTCATCAATGTGACCGATATGTTCGTCCGCTATGGCCAACAAATGCGCCAGCGCGCCCCAGCGCGCTTCATTGATCGATTGGTAGAATGGCTCGTCGAACAACACCTCAGTTCACCCGCGAATGCGTCCAGGACAATTTCGGTCGCACAGCGCCGGGAAACCGCCGCGCGTAGCGGCCGCGGGCCACCTGGTCGAGCCCCGCGCCCTCTCGCTCGAATATGCTGAAGGAGATGATCTTGTCGAGCGTCTCGTGGCGAATAAGCGGATCGGCGGTGACCAGCACGACGCTCACGCGGTGTACGCCATCGTTCAATAAGTTGCCTGGAATTCGCGCCGTTGTCCGATATCGGCCGAGTTCATTGATGGCGTGAGGCGCGTTGGGATCGGTAAAGGCCGCCACGAAGACGACATCGCCGCGCTCATTGAAAAAATGCAAAGCGGGCTCGATGCGACGCCCAGCGATGAACACGTCGAATACGACCTCGATGTGAACCGGCTCGTCTATGCGGGCGCTGTTTGTCTGCTCGCCCGCCGCGTTAAGCACAGATGTGGATACAACGGTTGCGGCCTCCTCGTCCTGTTCCGAGTCGGTGAGGACGCGCGACGTCTGGGTCTCGGCGCGGAGTTTTTGCGGCGCGCGATACTCGCCTTTCACCTTGAGCAGCTTCTCCTCATAAGCTTCGGTCACGGTCACAACGTCGCCGTCCATGACAAATTCGCCTTTGTCCAGCCAGATGCAGCGATCGCAAAACCTGCGCACCGCCGCAATCGAGTGCGACACGAAGAGCAGCGTTGGATTTGTCGCCCCCACCATTTCCCCCACGCGCTGCAAGCATTTGGCCTGAAACGCGGCATCGCCGACCGAGAGCACTTCGTCGAGCATCAGCACGTCGGGGTCGATGTGGGCGGCGATGGCGAAGCCGAGGCGCGCGCGCATGCCGGTGGAATAGGACTTGATCGGCTGGTCGATAAAACGGCCAATTTCCGCGAAGCCGATGATGTCGGCGAGCTTAGCTTCGGTCTCTTTGCGCGACAGGCCAAGCAACGCTGCGTTGAGGAAAATATTGTCGCGCCCGGTCAGCCTCGGATTAAAGCCGGTGCCGACCTCCAGCAGCGAGGCGACCCGCCCGCGAATTTCAGCGCGTCCCTCCGACGGCGCGACCACGCGTGAGAGGATTTTCAGCAGCGTCGATTTACCCGCGCCGTTTCGCCCTATAATACCGACGCGCTCGCCCTCGGCGATTTCGAATGAGACGCCGCGTAGCGCCCAAAAGGTCTGATCCGCCTTGAGGTTGGCTTGCAGCAACGCGCCGCCGCCGCGCACGCCCTCAAGCAAATAGCTTTTCCCCAGGCCTTGCACGCGGACTGCGAGCTGAGGCGCCGGGGGCGCCTCCTGTGTAGGGGATACCGCGACGCTCACAGATGTTCCGCCGCATTACGGCTGGCGCGGCTGAGCAAGGTGAGCCCCAGCAGCAAGAAAACACCCGTCATCGCGCACGAATAGCTCCACGCCGCCCATGGGAATGGCGCGGTGGAAAAGAGCGCCCCGCGCGCGCCCTCAAGCGAGCCCACCAATGGATTGACGTGCAGCAGCGCGCGCGCCAGCGGTTGCATGGCGCTAGGCGCGAAAAATACCGGCGAGAGAAACAGCCCAAGGTATAGCGCAATATTTACGCCCTCGCGAACATCGGGCACGGCCAATGACCATGCCGCCACCGCGCAACCCAATCCGAGCGAAAGCAGCATCACTTGCACGACAACCGGGATCAACATCAGCAATTCCCAATCCACGCTGACGCCGAGCGCGACTTGCAGGCCGGCGATAGCGAGGAGGGCGAGGCCGACATCCGCGAGGCGCGCCAACGTCTGCGCAAGGGGTAGAATGAGGATCGGAAAATATACCTTTTGAATGAGACCCGCGTCGCGCGCCAACGCCCCGGCGGCGGCCGTCAGCGTATCGGCGAAGAGGAACCAGAAACAAACGCCCGTAAGCACAAACAATGGATAGGGCGCGCCCGCGCCGAGGTCGACGCCCGAGCCCGCCTTCAGCATCACGAAGACCAGCGTAACCGTCAAAGGGCGGGCATAATACCAAAAAAACGACGATTTCAGATGCAGGTACTTGGCGCGGAAAGCGCCCAGCGTCATCTGCGACAAGAGATCGCGGAACCGCCAGAAGTCGCTGGGCAGAAGCGGCCTGCGCGCTTCGCTTGCATCGATCACGATCAGGGGTTTTTCCGGCGCCGACATGGTCACAGTTTCAGCTTCTCGCGAACGAACGCGCGCGTCTTCGCCGCGGCGGCGATCACGCTGAGCGACATGAGCCCGCTGGGGGACGCGATCGCGCGCCGCGTCGAGGCGAATTCCGCCGCGTCGCCGCCAAGCTCGGCATCGAAGAAGCGCTGCCGCGCCTCGGCGCTCATTTTTGCCAAGCTGGCGAGAATCATCATCGACATAGCCTCGGGATAAAGCGGATAGCCCTCGCGGCCGATATAGCCGCCGAGCGCGGCCAATTCCTCGGGATGCTCGCGGAACAATGCGCGCGCATTGGCTTGGAATAAGGCTTCGGCCGCCGCATCAATGCGGCCCGCCTCACGGTCGGCGCGGAGATCCACGAGCGCCTGCGCTGTAATCGGCTTTGGATCGTGCACGCGTTCGTCATAGCGCGCCCGCGCTTCGTTGGCGATGGCCATGAAACTTTGCGCGCACGCGGCAACGTATTGCTGCTGCTGCTCGCGGGCCGCACCGCGCGGCAAGCGCTGCGGCGATGCGGAGAACCAGGAATCGAGTTGCGCCGCAAGCGCATCGGCCTCGTTCGCGTCGAAAAAAGTCGCCCCGGGCGGATCTTGTTCGCGGTGCACCGGAAACTCGGAAAGCAGCGATGGCAAACCGAGCGCGCGGGCTTCCTCCACCACCGTGCTCCAGCCTTCAAATCGGCTTGGCTGCAGCACGCCAAGCGCGCCAAGCATCAAGTCGATCTGATCGTCGCGATCGATCGGGCCTAACATGGTCGTGCGTTTGGCGATGTCCGGCCTCGCCAGCGACGCCCGCACTTGGCTCACATAGTCCGGCCAGCGATCGTCGGCGAGCGCGCCGCTCATCACCAGATGCACGTCAGGCTCTTTCGCGCGGGCAAGGGCCTCCAGCGCGATCAGGTGGTTCTTGTGCCGCCAGAACTGATTGCAGACAATCACGTACCGCGCTGGCGCGCCGAGCCGCTTCCTTGTTTCGGCGATGCGCTCCTCGCCGCGGGTGTAAACATCGTCGGCGAACACGGCGGGGAACCGCAATACCCGCCGCGGCGTTTGCGCGTCGGGGAAGAGGCTGCTCGTGTCCTCATCGGCCATATGGCTCGAAACCACGCAAAGCGGCGCTTGCCGCGCCAGCACGCGATATTGCAGCAGCCGGCGCGTCGCCTCACCTGTGGAAAACAAATCCGGCATGTGGCGGCACTGCCAGTCTGGAATCCAACCCGCCCAGGGAACGCCGAACGGCGCTTCGGCCAATTGCGTTGCCGGATAGACGAAATCGAGCCCAAGGCGCGCGGCTTGCTGAAACGGCGCGATCGCATCGCCCAGCTCGGAATGCGCCTCGGCGAGCCGCTGGGCGGCGGGGGTCGCCGCCAGCAGGGTGACCTGCGGCCGCTCCCCGGCCGGCAACGCCCGCAGCGCGCGCGCCCAGTTGAGGACGTAGTTCACCCCCCCCATCCAGCCCGGATTATAGAATAGGCGAAGGCCGATTTTCATTGTGCGCCCGCAGAGTCGCACCTAGTTAGCACAAATTGGGGACGGGCCGACAAGGCCGGGCTCAGCGGCGGCATGAGCGCCTTGCCTTAGGGGTCGGTGAGCGCCTACCAAATGCCGAAAAGAGGGGGATTAGATGCCTGCCTGGACGCTGGGAGCAAGTGATCATGCCTTCGCTAATGGCTTTGCGTTTGCGCGGGTTGGGTCGGTAGAGGCCGCATGGGCGGAAGTCGAGACCTGCGTCCTTGCGCTGACCGTCGCCAAGCCGAAGTCCTGCATGCGGTCTGGCGCCAGTTCGACGAGGGGGCCGAAATCGGCGCCAATGTCCGGCTTGGGCTAAATGCGCGCAATGATCAATCTCGGCGACCAAGCAGAACGCCCGCCTGCGCGGCGATTGCGTCATCCGCGGCATTCTCAAGTTTGGAAGCCAGTGGCGGAGCTTGAGATCGGGCGGTTTTGTTATTTGGCGACGGCGTAGTGGTCAGCGCTAAAGACAAGCGTCCCATCGGCGACGCCACATTCTGGCGCATGGCGTGCAGGTGTTCGACAACAACTCTCACCCGATCTCCGCCGACAGCGCGAACTGCAGTTCGGCGCATGATCGGCGAGAAAGACCAGACTGGCCCAATGAAATCGACAGCGCCCCAGTGGAGATAGGCCGGCGCTGCTGGATCGGTATGAACAGTATCGTGATGAAGGGCGTCTCGATCGGCGACGATACCATCGTTGCCGCCGGCAGTGTTGTCGTCACGTCTTTGCCCGCCGGTGTCGTCGCCGCCGGCAACCCAGCGAAAATCATGCGTGAATTGAGCGCCGAAGAGCGCGCCGCCTCGGATTGGCCAACGAAATGATCACCGCGCCGTTGAAGCCGCCGCCGCTTCCGGGCGCCCGCGCGCCCTTCGCCCCCGAATCAGGTTTCTTCGATTGGCCGTCGCTGATTGCGCGCGACGCGGCGCGGATGGCGCCGTGCGTCACGCCAACGGTCCCATTGTTCTGATCGCCTCCAATACCGGCATGCATGGCGCCGTCATGACCTTGGACAGCGCTGCTGGGCGTGGCGCTGACGCTTGCGCGGCGCGCGCGTGCGCTACGTCCTGTGCGATGGCGTTCTGCAGGGCTGCCTGATGGCGACGTACTCCAGGCCACGCCGCCAAAGCTGATCGCGGACGGGGGCCTTTTCGGCGCGCTTTGCAAGGCATGCTTCAACCGCGGCACAAACCTGTACCGTCCGACACGGCTTGCCGAGTCCTGCGCCTGAGCGATTTTCTTCAGCCTGCCGACTATGCCGCTCGTTGCAAGTGGATGCGGAGGCCAAGCAAAGCGCGGAGCTTGCGCTTGGGCGCCCGGCGGGTTCCCTGTCGGCGAGCATGCGCTGGCGGGCGCGCTGCGCTATTTCGCGCGCGGCGACCTGGAGGGTGAGCCCCACGGCGAGGCGGTGCTGCGCCGTTACGTGGAAGGGGCAGCGCTCGCCGCGCGCGCCTATGAGCGGTTGATTGCGCAAGAACGCCCGGACGCCGCTCTGCTGCATCACGGCATCTACAGCCCTCAGGGCGTCGCCGCAGAGGCGCTGCGCCGCGCCGGCGCGCGGGTGGCGACATGGGTGGTGGCGTATCGGAAACATTGCTTCATCTTCAGCCACAACGACACCTACCACCACACGCTCATTGCCGAGCCGACGGAGGCCTGGGAGCATCTCGCGCTGACCGCCGCGCAGCAATGCGAGGTCGAGGACTATCTCGCCAGCCGCGCTGGCGGCGGGCGCGACTGGATCTATTTTCATCGCGAGCCCAATGCTGAGTTTTCCGACTTCGCCAGCGTCCGCGGTATTGATCTAAGCAAGCCGCTGATTACAGCGCTCACCAACGTCATGTGGGACGCGCAATTACATTACCCAATGAACGTATTCGCCGGCATGCGCGAGTGGCTAATCGAAACCGTGCGCTGGTTCGCGGATCGCCCGGATTTGCAATTGCTGATCCGCGTGCACCCGGCCGAGGCGCGCGGAGCGATTGTCTCGCGCCAGCGCGTAGCCGACGAATTGGCGGCGACATTTCCGCACTTGCCGGGCAACGTGTTCATCGCCGGCCCCGAGGAAGATGTGTCAACCTACGCCGCCTGCGCCGCCAGCGACGCCGCCATCATCTACGGCACCAAAATGGGCGTGGAGCTTGCAACCCTGGGCATGCATTGCATTGTCGCCGGCGAAGCCTGGATTCGTGGCAAGGGCCTGACCCACGACGCGCAATCCAAGTCGCATTATTTCGAGCTTTTCGGGCGACTCCCGTTTGGCGACAGCATGCCGCGGCCGGATCGCGAGCGGGCGCTGCGCTATGCGTACCACTTTTTCTTCCGCCGCATGATTCCGCTGCCCTTCCTGACGCCCAACGGCAAGGGTTCTATGTTTGACATCGCCATCGAGCGCCTGGACGAACTCGCCCCGGGCGTCCATCCAGGGCTCGACGGGATCTGCGATGGAATTCTCCACGGTGCGCCGTTTGTCTATGAAGCGGAGCGGTATGAGCAGGGGCGAGTTCATGACTGAGTTCAAGTTGCCGGTGTTGCCTCACGCCTTGGCGCGACTCGCGCACCGTCCGGTGGAGGTGGGCGGCATCATCAGCCTGGGCGCCGGCGCCGGCGCCGATAGCGTGGCGATGCTGCGGCAATGGCCGAACGCCGATCTGCTGCTGATCGAGATGGATGAACGCTTCGAAACGGATTTTCAGCGGCTGCGGCAAAAAACCCCGAAGTTGCGCTATGAAATCTGCGCGGCGGCCGGCGAGGACCGCGATGGCCTGCAGTTGAAGAGCGACCAGTTCGGCGGCGCCATCGTCAAGGAAGGCTCGGCGCGGGCGGCGGACGCCAAGCCGGTAAAATTCCGCCGCCTCGACAGTTTGGCGCGGGACCATTCCTTGCGGGGACCCTATTTCCTCAAGTTCGACACTCACGGCGCCGAACTCGATATCCTTGCGGGCGCCGAGAACGTGCTGGCGCAAACCTCCCTGATCATGATGGAGGTTTACAATTTCAAACTGCGGTTCATGGATTTCAAGAACTTGACCTTCGATGAGATGTCGCTGCACTTGAAGGCTCTCGGTTTCCGCTGCGTCGACATGTGCGATCCCTTGTACAGGCCGGGCGATTTCTCACTTTGGCAAATGCACATGTTCTTTATTCGCGCGGATCATCCGACCTTTGTTCATACCAGCTATTCGGCGCCGAAAGAGATAAAATAACTTGACCAAGGCCTTGATCACGACACTCCCCAAGTCGGGGACGCATCTCCTCAATATTGTTATGAGGGGACTGGGGTTCCAGCGTCACGAGTGCGAACTGGGCGACTTGAGCGCTGGGCTCCTGGATCCTGACCCGGAGGTCTCACTGAGCCATGCGGAAGCGCTGGTGGCGCTGCTCGATGCAATGCCTGATCGTCATTTCGTGTTGCACCATATTCCATACCACAGCGCGCTGATCCACAAGCTGGCGAAGCGCAACATCCGAGCGATTGCGCTTATCCGCAATCCGCTCGATTTCGTGGTTAGCTTGGCGCACCATCTGCGAGACTACTCCGAAGACAATACGTCGCGGGACACAAGCCTGCACGAGATGCAGCACTGGATAAGCGGCGGCGTAGAAATTTCCCCGAATGGGGGCGCCCAGCCGCCGATGGCCAAGCGGTATCTCCGCATGATGACGAGGTGGGTCAACGACAAGCGCGCGACGATAATTCGTTTCGAGGATATTGTTGGGCCGCGCGGCAATGGGCTGTTTTCCGACCAGTTGGCGACTGCACTAAATCTATGTTCCGTCCTCGATGTGAATATCAACATCGCCGATCTGACGCGGGCGTTGGCGGGGAGCTTTCAACCAGGCATCGCCTTGTTCCGAAGGGGCCAAATTGGCAGCTGGAAAGAAGAGATGGCGCCCAACACCGCCGAGCAGGTTCGCCTAATGTATCCATGGGCCTTTGAGCCTTGGGGCTATGAGCTTGATGGCTCACTCACGCATCATGCGAATGAACGAGCTGACATCGTGTCGAAACTCGACGCCGCCGCGGCGGCGCTAGTGGACGAAAACGCGCACTTGCGCGCGAAGGTAAATCGCCTTGCTAACTCCGACTCGCAGGAAGGTCCGGTCACTGATGGCGTTGCGGAGGCCGCGGCGGACGGCGCTTCGCCGCATGCGCAACCCGATCTCCAAGCAAAGCCGGATCCAGAGGCGCGGAGGTCGAAGCGGAACGCGTCCCGCCGCACGGTCAAGCGCCGTACAAAAGTTCCACAGCATAGCTCTCCAACGTAATCGTATCGGCGGCATTTGCGAGTTGCCCCCTGATCAGCAGGTCCACGGCGGCGCTGGTGTTGATCGCGCTGGTGAGGACCGCGCCGCCGCCGCCTACACCCCAGCCGCCGGCATTGTTGTGCGAGGCGCCGACTTGCGAGCTTGCGCTGTTGCGGTTGGAGATGGTGCGCGAGAAGCGCGCGTGGCCCTGCGTCGTGCCAATGGTGGCGAGATATTGCGTCCCCCCGGTTCCGCCGAAGCGAAAGATCGCGGTCTTGTTATTGGCGTTGCTGGTGAAGCTGTAGGTGGCTTCGACGCGTACAAGGCCGTTTGGGCCCATGGCCCCGGCAGGGATCGTGATCGTCGCGAGCGTCGTCTCGCTGGTGTTGCCGGTGTGCGAAACCGCCGCCGCTGAGGCCGCCAGCACCCGCCAAGTTCCAAGCGTCGCGCACATGGCCTGAAAGCTTGCATCATCGCAAAGCTGCTGGCCTGGTCGGTGAAGGTGACTTCCTCGGCCGCGCCCGCGCCGGCGGAGATGCGCCCGGCGATCTTGTCGGTGGCGGCAAACGACAACACTTTCGCAATCGGAAACAGTCCCCAGGCGGCGCCGGAATAGGCCAGCAAAAGGTCGGTGTCTTTCACATAAGCGAGCCAGCCCTCGCGCGGGCTGATCTGCTCCCAGGCGCCGTCGCGATAATAAGCCAGCGCCTGGTCGGCCATCGCGGCCCAGTTGGCGCCGGTTTTGCCGGCGGGAAGGACGTGTATTTGTCCGTCCGCGGGCGAGCCTGGCTGCGCGCTTGTTGTGGCGCTCGCGACCGCCAGCTGAACCAGCGCGTCCAGACGCTGCAAGCTCTCGTTGACACTGATGTGTTTCTGCGCCTGGCCGGCGGCTAGATAGGGCAACAGCAGATTGGGGGAATTGGGCAAGAATGGGCTCCTCTTGGATGGCTGCCCATTATCGGCCCGCTCCCGAACCGGTCGGATAGATTAAATCTATCCTCTCATCCGTGACGGTCGTTCCGCGCGCTCTCCTGCGCGACGATCTTGAGGTCTGCTTGCACCATTTCACGCACCAAATCGGCGAAATTGGTCTTGTGCCGCCAGCCAAGCAGCCTGTGCGCCTTGCTTGGGTCGCCGAGCAATAGCTCGACCTCGGTGGGGCGGAAATAGCGCGGATCGATCGCGATCAACACCTCGCCCGACATGGCGTCGACGCCTTCTTCGCGCTGGCCTTCGCCGCGCCAAACGATGCGACGACCGATCTCGAAAAACGCCAGCTCCACGAACTCGCGCACACTGTGGGTTTCTCCCGTGGCAAGCACGAAATCGTCGGCTTGCTCTCGCTGCAGCATCAGCCACATGCCCTCGACGTAATCGCGCGCGTGTCCCCAGTCGCGCTTGGCGTCAAGATTGCCCAGATGGATGCGTTTCTGCAGGCCAAGGCTTATGGCCGCAACCGCGCGCGTGATCTTGCGGGTGACAAACGTCTCGCCGCGCAACGGACTTTCGTGATTGAACAAGATGCCGTTGGAGGCGTGCATGCCGTAGGCTTCGCGGTAATTCACGGTGATCCAATAGGCGTAGAGTTTCGCGGCGGCATAGGGTGAGCGCGGGTAAAACGGCGTCGTCTCGTTTTGCGGCACCGCTTGCACCTTGCCGTAAAGCTCGGAAGTCGAGGCCTGATAAAAGCGGACGTGCTCCTCCAATCTGAGGATGCGGATGGCTTCCAATAGGCGCAGCGTCCCCACGGCGTCGGCGTTGGCCGTGTATTCGGGCGTCTCGAAGCTGACCTGGACATGGCTTTGCGCGGCCAGATTGTAGATTTCGGTGGGCTGGATATCCTGCACCAGGCGGATCAGATTAGTGGCGTCGGTCAGGTCGCCATAATGCAAATGGAAATTGGACTTTCCCTCGTGGGGGTCCTGATAAAGATGATCGACCCTGGCTGTGTTGAACGAGGAGGAGCGGCGCTTGACGCCGTGAACGACGTAGCCCTTGGCCAAGAGCAGTTCCGCAAGATAAGCGCCGTCCTGCCCGGTGACGCCAGTTATGAGGGCGATGTTTTTCTCAGTCATGGGGGGTGCTGACGTGCGCGGAAGGCAAGGCTGAGTCGCTGTAGAACGAATGAGCATAAGGAAAGAAGTGCGAGTGGGGATTGAACGTGTATTTGTACTCGCGCTCTCTGGGGACAATTATGATAAGCCGCGGGGCGGCCATACGCGGGATTCCGTAATCGCTGCCTTGTCGTATAATACGTGTTCGATTGTGTGAGTGCAAACCACGGTGTCGAATGATTTGTGCGGAAAGGGCAGGGCTTCTACCCTGCCAGGCAGAAACGTAATGCCATCGGGCGCTCCAATTTCCCCCAGCGATAGGTCGATGCCAATGAGTTCCTAGCCGTATCGCGTCCGGCGCTTGGCTTGCTCATTACCTGAAGCCGGTGTGACCCAAATGAGAAACGTGGGCCGAAAAGATACGCAGAAGGCTTGATGCAGGCCTCCTAATTGTCGCTTTGGTCAACACCCTTGGAAAGTTTGCAGAAAAAGTGCTATTCCGCTTCCGACAGAAATGGCGCGCGCTGTCTGAAGGACGCAAACCTCTCCACGTGGCCGCCGGAAACTGCGCATGCAATCATCCGAAATGCGGGGGAATCCCTCAGCGGGGGGGAAGCCAATGAGTTCCTAGCCGTATCGCGTCCGGCGACTTGCGCTTGCTCATTACCTGAAGCCGGTGTGACCCAAATGAGAAACGAAAAGTTTGCAGAAAAAGATAAATGTATTTATTGGCGCTACAATCTGCATTCGCGCTAGCATCGGCAGCTCTGTTAAGGCTCCGCCGAAACTACGCTACATCGCTACGGACAATTTTCTTGCTTGCTGGGTTGCGCTGCTTCTCTATGGAATCGTCTCGATGCGTGGGTTCTGATCTGCAGCGAATAGAATTGTGCGCTACCTCATGGCTCTTTCGTTGTTTTGTGCCGCTCGGTGAAGCGGCAGTATAAACAAACTATGTGTAATATTAGTTGGGGCTATGCTTATGTGGCTGGAATAGTATACATTGGCGTAAAGGGGAACTAGTTTTTGGGAGGGAAAATGTTGTCGGCGGCGAATCTCCGGCGGCACTCCGCATTGCGTGATATCCGTGCTACGGGTCTCGCAACATATTTGGGCGTTTGGCCAGATGCGGCTTGGTGATGACGTCATGTCGTCGATGACGCCTGCCGAGGGCACTGGCGATCTGTACGTCAGCATGCGGATCGCGCGTCACGTCTTGCGCCACGGCGAAAACCAAGGCGTCGGCAGCGCCATGGTCACGGGGTACAGGCGCGCGCTGGAGGTCGGCGCCGATATCGCCGTGAAGATCGACGGCGACGGCCAGATGGACCCCGCGCTGCTGCCCGCCTTCGTTCGCCCGCTAGCGCTGGGCCTGGCCGATTACACCAAGGGCAACCGGTTTTTCTCGCTCGGATCGGTGCGGGGCATGCCGTTCTCGCGCCTGCTTGGCAACGCCGCGCTTTCGCTTCTCACTAAGCTCTCAACCGGCTATTGGCGAACGTTCGATCCAAGCAATGGCTACAGGGGGAGCGATTGCACCGTCATCGCTGCTTCCGCTTCTCCAAATTGGGGGCCGCTATTGGTGTTGCGAATTAAATTCCGAACAGGCTGGGAACGCTCAACGACGCGGTCATGGATGTGCCAATGAAATCGCGCTATGCCGGTGAGGTGAGCAGTTTGAGCATCGGGCGGGTAATCGGCGAGTTCGCCTGGCGGCATGCCGTGAACGCCTGCAAGCGGTTTTGCTACAATTATTTGCGCGTGATTTATGATGCACAGTAGAAACCTCGTCGCGCTCTTGGCTGCTTTCGGCTTGGCTGCCTGCGGTCCCAAGGCGCAGGACACGCCTGCGTCGGCGACCCAGGTGGAGCCGTGCGGTTCGGTTATGGCGTTATCCTTGGCATTCAGCTCATTCTGGCTTTCATTTCCTATGACATAGCGCACACGCCAAGCACCCCTATCCATCGCGTCATCTCGTTCGCGTTATAGCCGGAGGCTGAATGCACTACGAAATTGCCGTCGCGATTATGTTGATCATAACGCTGACCTTGATGAGGTTGCCGCTTGGGATCTGGCTGCCTCGGGTAATTCGCGGCGAGCAGGCGCCGGATTTTCTCGCCGGCATCGCGCTTGCGCCGGCGCTTGGAATTGCGGCCACCGTTCTCCTTGCGGCTCCCTTGTACATGTATGTGGGCCCGGCGGAAGCATGGGCCTGGCCGGTCTTGGCGCTCTTGCTGATGCTTAGCACTGGCGCCCTGGGTGCGTCGCTGGGCCAGTTGCGCGCGGATCCAAAACAATTCGAAGGCGCCGCGGCGCTATCGCTTGCGCTTCTGACAGTGATGGAAACCGGAGTCTGGCGCGGCTTTCCGACCGATGGCAGCGCGGGGGCGTGCTGATGGGCTTGGTCGCGATGATTGCGAGGGATGATATCTATCTCTTCCAAAAGGCGATGACCAACGCGGCGCCGCTGTGCATACTTCTCCTGGCGCTCTTGACGATTACCTCCGGCAACACCGTCACCATACCCGCCGGCGGCGGCGCCATGCGCGTGACTTGCAACTGGTTTACCCGCCAAACGCTCATCCCGATTTCCGGGCGTGGCCGGGACCGACACCTTTCTTGCGCGATACGATATGCGCACTGACGGCCTCGTCAGAGGTGAATGTACGCTCGCTTAGGTGCGTCATTGCAACGCCGATCGTGGCGCCATGTGGCGCTGAGCCTGACGCGATATCAGCCCAATTATCAGATGGGCTATTTTTATGACAATGGGCCTAAGACCTTGATGTTGCCCACTTCCAGGCCGAAACGCAGCTCAGCTCGAGGAAGGCGATTCCCGCGAGATTACGTCGGAATTCAAGGATTGGGGCAGTTGGTCTACGACACGGGCCGTCTCAGGCTCTACGAGATACGCACCAGCGACACCGCCGCTTTCGGGCCAAGGCCGGTTGGCGCCGAGTGAACGGCAGCCGCGACCCTGCCGGTTTGACGTCTTTTCGGACGCGGAGCTGCCGCCGAAGGAACGGACTCGACGCTGCGTCACTCACTCAACTAAGTCCGGACAGGAGCCATATTGACAGTATTGGCGAAGGAACTATGCCATCAAACGGATTATCGCGGTTTCAGCCGTAGGTTGGGGAGTAAACCATGAAGGTTTTTGGCGGAAGTTTCTCGTTTTTGCTGGCGGCTGTCGCGCTTGCGCTTTCGGCCTGCGGCCCCGCGAACAACAGCGCAACCGCGCCCGCGGGGCCGGCGAGCGAGCAATACACCTGGGATGCGGAAGCGCCGTCCACGGTAAATGCGGGGCCGCCCGCTAGGATGAACCTTTCGCAAGGGTACGGTTCTGCAATCCTAGGGAACACTACCGTAAACCCGGGCGACGCCGTAACCGCGCGATATTCAATTCAAGGGACCGCCAACAAGTACGTGCGGGTCATGATTATCCGCCACTGCAGCCCAGAGGCGGGTGACGCTTATCGCGCCGAGGACGTCTTGCTGACAGGCGAACGCCAGCAGGGTGAGATCGCACTGACGTTCTCGCAGCCTTATGATTGCGTGCGCGTGCACTTCGTCTCCAACGGATTTAACCCATTGAGGTCACGGTTCATGACCAGACCGTGACCAAGTCCTCTGCTGGCGGTTGATACCAATCTAAGCCTCGCGCCAGTGGCCTTTGAGGAAATCTTGGTAGGCTTCCTCAAGGCCCTGGCGCAAGGCGATGCGGGAGCGCCACCCGAGCGCGGCGAGCTTTGAGACGTCAAGCAATTTGCGCGGCGCGCCGTCCGGTCGCGTTGCGTCGAAAGCGAGCGCGCCGCGATAGCCGGTCACGTCAGCCACTAGGCGCGCAAATTCCGCGATCGTGATATCCTCGCCTGTGCCGATATTGAGCATGCCCGCGCCCGAATAACGCTCCATGACGAACACGCACGCGTCGGCCATTTCGTCTACGTGCATAAATTCGCGCCGCGGCGCGCCAGTGCCCCAGACCGCAACCTCAGGCGCGCCGCTTAGCTTGGCTTCGTGAAAGCGGCGAATGAGCGCCGCCGGGACGTGGCTGTGCTCGGGATGATAATTGTCGCCAGGGCCATAGAGATTGGTCGGCATCACCGAGACGAAATCGTCGCCGTATTGGCGGCGATAGGCTTCGCAAAGCTTGATGCCGGCGATCTTCGCGATCGCGTACCATTGGTTGGTCGGCTCCAGCGGCCCAGTGAGCAGGGCATCTTCGCTCATGGGCTGGGGCGCCTCGCGCGGATAGATGCACGAGGAACCTAGAAACATGAGTTTTTCGGTGCGGTGTTCGTGCGCGGCGCGGATCACGTTCACGGCGATGCGCAGATTGCTTTCCAGGAAATCGACCGGCAGAGAATTGTTGGCGTTGATGCCGCCCACCTTGGCGGCGGCGAGGAACACGGCTTGCGGCTTGCAGGCTGCAAACCAGGCCGCAACCGAAGCTTCATTCTCCAGGTCGAGGTCGCGGCGCGAAGCCGAAAGGATTTGGCAGTGGGATTGCTCCAGCCGGCGCGCCAACGCCTTTCCAACCATGCCGCCCTGCCCAGCGATGAACACGCGTTTGCCGTTCAGCGAATAAATGATTTCGCTCATTTACATCCCCAGGGGTTCTTCGATGGATGTATCGCACAGAAACGGCGTTGCTTCCAGGACACCCCGACAAATTGCGTCAAGCCCCGGCCAGCGTTGCTCGGCCAAGTCCGCGGCGCTTTCGATGGCGAAGCGAAAACGGCGCGGACCGGGAGCGGCCCGCACGAATGGCAATGCGATCATGCGACGGAAGAAAAAATAATTGGCGTAACGAAGCGCGAGTTCGTGCTCGGCGGCCGCGAGTTTTCCGGCGAGCGGCAAGCGTTCCAGCAAGGCGCGATAGTGCTCGGGCGAATTCGCATCGAGCGTGAAGCCTTTGCCGCGCGACCACGCTTCGCCCGCGACGATGACTGGAATGCCTATCGCGCTCAATTCGACGCCGAGCTTTGTGCCGTAGATCAAAGCGGCGTTCGCCTGCTCGGCCAATGAGTATGAAGACACCGCGTTGTCGGCATCGATGACCTTGATGTTGGCGGGCAGAGCGGGAAAGCGCGCTGCGATGGCCTCGCGCGCGCGTTGCCGCGAAGGGGGAGTGGAGGCGAGTTCGGCGGGGTGCACGCGAATCGCCAATTGGAGATCCGCACGAGAGGCGAACCAAGCGATCGTCCCCTCCAGCCATGAGGCCTGGTTGGGAAACGCATTGGCGGGGAAGTGCAGCTGCGCATCCCAGAATACGTTGGTGAACGCCGCTATGAGCGGCTTTGCTGGATCGAAACCAAGCTGGGCCAGGTTCGCATTAGGCGCCGCGGCGCGGTGATACTTGATCCAATCGCCGGCGCCCTCTCTGCGCGAATGGAGATAGTCCCGGATGCGTCTGCGTTCCACCTCGCTCAGCGCGGTGTCGCGCCAGTGCGATAATGGCTCGTCCATCAGCGTGTAATGGTAGCTGTCGTCGTGGCTGAAAATAAAACAGTGGTTCCGATAAGCCGGGTTCCAGGTGACGACGCGGACGCCCCTGGCTCGCGCGACCGCCACGGCGATCCCTTGCGGGGTATAGATGCCGTGATGAGCAACGAGCACCTCGGGTTGATAAGCATCGATGAGCTTGAGATAGGCCGCCGCGGATAAGGCCGCGGCTTCGAGGAACCGACGCAGAATTGGCTCGCCGGCGCGTTCGCCTTCGATGTCGCCGCGCGCAAAGAAGCGCAGCGCGCCGGCGAGGGCATGTCCGCCGATAGCGATTCCGCGCCAACTCACACTGGAAAGGGCGGCCAGATCGCACGCGGCCGCCATTGCTTTGGCTTCGGCGCGATCGGCCTCGCTCAGGGTCTCGCTCAAGTGCGCCAGATCAAGTCCGAGTGTTCGCAGGTCGCGCTCCGCCGGGCTGTGACAATACGAGCAGAGCAACGGATCGGGACCGCGCAACGCGAAGCCGGACACGTCCGGCGTCAGATTGTATTCGCACATCTGGCACGCCGGCAGCGTCTTGTCGCAAAGAACGTGCGTTACCGCCGCGCCGCGCAACGTCAAAGCCGCGCCCAGCATGCGGTCGATGGCGGCGACCGCGAAATGTCCGCCGCTATTGGTGGCGATCAGAACGCGCGGACCGGGCTTGGCGCGACCCAGCGCTTCGCGCCATTCCGGGTCGGCGGCGAGCGCGGCAAAGCCCGCGTCCCCAGTTGTGCGTGCAACGATATTGAGGCGCGCTAGGCGAAGTCGCGCCGCCGCCGGCCATTGGCGCAGAGTTTGTCTCATACGCCGAGGAAGCGCGAAATCCGCGCGGCGATGCCGGCGCTATCGAGCGCAAGCGCCTCCAGCACTTCATCGGTGCGCCCTGACGGCGGCACGGCTTCCAGACCGATGCACAGACAGCGCGGGCGCGCCTTTGCGTGTTCGGCAATGGCCGCGAGCACCATCTGACCTTGGCCTCCCTGGCGGTAATGGTTGTCGAGCGTAACGATCGCGCGGATAGCGCGCGGCGATGTCGGCGATCCAATCGGGATCGGCCACATTGAGCCAGGGCAACGAAATTACCGCGAAGTCGCGGCCTTGTTGTTGCAGTATCGCAGATGCGCCAAGCGCCTCGGCGACACCGAGCAGGCCCGCGGTGATGATCGCGCCATCCTTTCCCGCACGCACCTCGTAGCCATTTCCCTTGCGCGGCGCGTAGCCTTGCGGCAGGCGCGCTTCGGTCGCGTAAGGCATGGACGCCATTCGCAAAAAGCTGGGACCCTTGTGGGTGTTGATGCACCAATCCAGCAATGGGCCAACTTCTTCGGGGCAGCAGGGCTCGACCATCACCATGCCGGGCACGCCGCCGAGCGCGGAAATTTCGCGCACGCTTTGATGCGAGTGGCCCGGCCCCGCCGGAATCACGCCCGACAGCCCGCCCACATAAACGATCTGCGTCCCCTCGGTGGCGTTATTGTAGATCTGCTCGTTCGGGCGCGTGGACAGGAAGCAGGAAAATGAATGCACGATCGGCAGCATGCCCTTGAGCGCAAGCCCGCCAGCTTGGCTCACCATGTCCTGTTCGGCGATACCGCACTCGATGAAGCGCTCAGGATAAGCGTCGCGAAACGGGATGAGACCCATGTCAAGGATGAGATCCGCGTCCAGGGCAATCAGCTCCGGCTTGCGCGCGGCTTGGGCGAGTAGCGCCTCGGTGTATGCCGGAAAGAGCTTGACTTGCGCGCTCGCCGCGACAGGGGCGGGGGGGCGCGGGGTTACTGAGATGCTAATTGCCGCCGCGCCCAGCGCATCCAATTTTGTCTTGAGCCGCAGCTCAATTTCTTCTACCGCGCGCTGATAATGGTCGGCCGATGGCGCGCCGGAATGGAACTTGAACATCTCGACATCCGAATCGATGGCGATTCCCTCCATGAAGGAAACGCCTTTGCCTTTCACCGTGTCGGCGATGATGATTTTCGGACGCTCGCTTTCCTCGCGCAACGCAGCAAAGCACTGGGCGATGGCGTGTTGATTGTGGCCGTCGAGCCGCTCAACCCGCCAGCCGAAGGCGGCGAACTTCGCTTCGAGCGCACCGAGATCGGAGGTGTGCGCGACGGAATAATCCGACTGGATCTTGTTGTGATCGACAATGATTGTGAGTTCGCCCATCTTGCGATTGGCGGCGGAAACCAGCGATTCCCAGATTTGCCCCTCCTGCAGCTCGCCGTCGCCGGTCATGACGTAAATGCGCGCGGCTTCGCGCTTGGCGCGCGCCGCTTCGATCATGCCCTTGGCTTTCGATACTCCCATGCCGAGCGAGCCGGTGTTGGCATTCAATCCGGGAATTGAAATGTCCGGGTGCCCTGGCAAGCCGCCCAGCCGCCGCAGGGCGTGCAAGCCGCGCTCCTCGATCACGCCTTGAGCGATCAACACCGCATAGAGCGCCGGCGCATCGTGTCCCTTCGAGGAAAAGAACAAATCTCCCTTGCGATCCATCTCCGACAGATAGAGATGCGAGACGATATCCAGCGAAGAGAACGAAGAACCAATGTGTCCCGAGCCGGCGAGTGCGATCATGTAAAGCGCGTTCAATCGCGCCATGTCGGCATAGAGCGAGATCATCTCCGGCTTCGGCGCATTGAGGCGCGCCGCGCGCTCGAACTCTCGGCGCGGAATATAATAGAGTTCGCTTTGAACAACTTCGCCAATGAGATCGCCCAAACCGTGCTCCTGCGCTTGCAATTTGGCGGTTCAGCTCAGCGCCAGCCAATTGCTGCCAATCTCGCGACGGAGTGCCACATCGGCGCCCTCCATGCCAGTGCCCTGCTTGTAGGCCGTCATGAGAGCCAGAGCCGTCTCGCATGTTGCGGGTCGGGATTTCGTTGAATGGATTCTTGTCGATCCCGCCGCCCGATACTTGGCGAGATTGATTTGGCGCGCCGTGCGCGAATTGGCAAAATCTGCGATGACGAACGCTGGCGCCCGATCAGCGTCCTATTCGCTGGCTTAGAGCAGCGCCTTGCTCGCCGAGCGACCCCTTTGAGATGCCGCCTAACTTATTGTTATTTATGGCGCCCCAGCGTAGATGAAACTGATAACTACGTTTCCGCTGGAGCACTCTGATATTGCGGCCGTGAGCCCGCCTGCGGCGTCCAATCTCTCCGTTTGTCGCCGTTCGCACTACGACGATGAGAGCTTGTTGTACTGCCATTGCCTAACCGATGTGATCCGGCTCGTCAGGGGTAAAGCGAACCCTCGGCACCCGGCCCGCCACGTCCGTGTTGTCCAGCGCATTGGGGCCGTCCCGAAGGAGTTGGCGTCAGGCTCCCCGTCCGCTCACGCGGCCGAATCAGCCCAGGCTTGGCGAATGGCGGCGAGATACCCGGCTCGGTCATGCTCCATCGCCTTGACCTCCTCCGGGGGGGCGGCTGTCTCTTCGTGCTGGGCGGCCCAGAGGATCATCTCGAACAGAACGGGTGCCAGATCGATGCCGCGCTGGGTCAATCGGTAAGTCAATCGTCGCGCGTCTGTGGGATCGCGACGCCGTTCGGCGAGACCATACGTCTCAAGCCTGCCCAGCCTGTCAGTCAAGATGTTGGAGGCGATGCCCTCGCCCCCTTCGAGCAGTTCGCCGAAGCGAGTCCGCCCCTTGAGCATCAGATCGCGCACGATGAGGAGCGTCCAGCGGTCCCCGAAGATTTCCAGGGAGACGTTCAAGGGGCAATCCGAGCGCCGTTTGATGTTGGTGTCGTGCAGCATAGTTCGACACATAGCGATTTCACTTGTTTTTTGCAATTGAATATGGGAACGATTGCAAAAGGCAAGTGAACTCGGAGCGATCATGGAGTCTGTAGGCAGCGCCGAGATTTTGGCCGAGCGCGTCCGCGCTGTTCTTGACCGGCCGATCACCGTCAAGCGCATGTTCAGCGGCCTGACCTTCATGCTCGAAGGTAACATGCTCTGCTGCGTCTCGACCAAAGGCCTGATGGTGCGGGTGGGCGCTGCAGCAGAATCCGAGGCGCTCAAGCGCCCGCTGGTGGCGCGGTGCCTGGGCGCGGGACGGCCCATGGCCGGGTTTCTGCTGGTGGACCCCCAGGGCCGTGGCAGGCGACGCCGATCTGCGCGCGTGGCTGGACCTGGCGCTGGCCTATGTCGGCGACCTGCCGCCCAAGAAAGCCAAGCCGCGCAAGACAAGATCGCGTGGTCCCAAGGCACACGATCAAATTTCCAGGAGAATTCCGTGACTCAACTTGCGTTCGATCCGCCGCTGTTCACCGTCTTCAGTCTCGTTGTCCTTATTCTGGGCCTGAAGGCGCTGATTCTTGGCGCCGCGACTGCAGCGACCCGGGGCGCCTTAAGCAGTTTCTCAATGCGGAAGATGCGCAATGGCTGAAGGGTGCCCATGTCAACCCTGATGCCGAACCGGTCGCCCGCATCGGTCGCGCTCATCGCAACGACCTGGAAAACCTTCTGCTGTTCGCAACCTCGGGCGCCTTGTACGTCGCCAGCGGCACCTCGCAGCTCGCCGGGATTGTCTATTGCGGGCTCTTCCTGATCGCTCGTCTGCTGCACACGCTCGCCTACCTCACGGGTCGCCCTCAACTCAGGCGGAACGCCTACACGATAGGGTTCCTGGTTATTGCTGCGATGAGCGTTCATGCGGCCGTCGCGCTGATGATTCATTAAAGGCCTCATGGAGAAATCGGGTGTTGTTCGCAGCGGCCCATTCACACCCTTCGCTTCGGGTTGTTGCACAGTCCAGCGCGAAACCACCTGACGTCAAGAGCGCAACTTGGTTCCGCCTTCGGAACTCACGACCGAGAGCAATACGCGATACCGACAGACGGATGCGGGTTGACAGGGCTGGGCCTTCGTGTAACCATCAAGTTATGGAACTAACTGGTTATGCGACTCAACCTCAGAGCCTCGACGCGGTCTTTGCCGCGCTCGCCGATCCGACGCGGCGGGCGATCCTGTCGCGGCTGGCGGTTGGCGAGGCATCTGTGAATGAAATTGCCGCGCCGTTTGAGATGAGCCAGCCGGCGGTTTCGAAGCATCTGAAAGTGCTGGAACGGGCGGGGTTGATCGAACGGGATATCGACAAGCAGCGTAGGCCAGCCCGGCTGAAGGCAGAGGCGATGGCAGCGGCGGTGAGTTGGCTCGAAGAGTTCAAAAAGTTCTGGATATCGAATTTCGATCAACTCGATGGCCTGTTGGAAGAATTGAAAAAGGCCGAGACGAAGGGACGTGGGAATGAGTGATTTACCGACTTATTTACTGGAGCGGGTATTCAACGCGCCGCGAGAGCTGGTGTGGAGAACCTGGACCGATCCTCAACTCCTGTCCCGCTGGTATGGACCCAACGTCGAGACGATTATCCACAGCCTTGACGTAAAGCCAGGTGGGCTGTGGCTCAACGAAATGAAAATGGGCGGCAGATCCAGCTATCAGCGCACGGAATACACAGATGTCGTCGAGCCGGCGCGGCTTGTTTGCCTCATGGCCAACACCGATGCGCAATGGAATATCGCGCCCAATCCGATGATGCCGGACTGGCCGCGCGTCCTGTTGACCACCGTTACGTTTGAGGAGGAGCGCGCCCAGACCCGGATGCGTCTGACCTGGACGCCGCACAAAGCGAGCGAAGCCGAGATCGCCTGCTTCGCGGCCGCAATGGACAATATGGGTAAGGGCTGGGCCGCTGGCATGGAGCTGCTCGCAGAGCTGCTGGCTGAATTGCAGGCTTGAGCTCAATCGCTGGCCAGGGGTTTGGATAGACTTGAGCGATCCCTCTGACGAAGGATCAGTAGTCAACGCAGGTCGTCTCACGGTCAGAAACGACGTGTGCCTTGGAGGCGCCGAGCATAAGCCGTCTGGGGTGATAAACGAATTGCGTGAGGAGGGTAGCAGAGATGATCAAGTGCATGGGCGACCTCTCCTGCGCGCTTTCGACGTATGCGGAACACGGTGCGTTCTTCAACTGCGCCGTTTTAGCGCAACGAAACGAGCGCTCTCGTGTCGATCGAGCTTAAGCATCTACGATACGCTGAAGTAGCAGAACGCTGTGGCAGCTTTCGCAAGGCAGCGGAATTGCTCGCCCTCAAGCAGTCCAATCTCAGCCGTCTGGACCGCTATCTCAGCCAGGAAGAACTCGAACGCCTGGGCGACGCTCTTTTGGAGGCGGAAGCCGCCAGCGAGAACCCCAAAGCCATTGCCATCATTCGACTGCTCGCACTCACCGGCGCGCGCAGGGGCGAAATCATCAACCTCGCCTGGAGCGAAGTTGATTTTGACAAGGGCATGTTGCGGCTGCGCGATTCCAAGACCGGCCAGAAAATCATCCCGGTTGGCAAATCGGCGCTGGCCATCCTCGCTTCGCAACGGCGGACGGCTGACTCCGAACTGGTCTTTCCCGCCGATAGGCTTGGGCGCCCGGGCGCTGAGCGAACCCATTTCCAGGGCATCGACGCAATTTGGTACCGCGTCCGCGCCAAGGCCAAACTGCCGGACGTGCGCCTGCATGATCTCAGGCATACGGCGGCGAGCGTCGCCGTCGCTAACGGCGCATCTCTGCCGATGATCGCGCGCATCTTGGGCCACGCTGTTGAGCGGCGTGCAAAAAGGACCCCTTAGGGGGGGTGATCGGCGTCGAAAAGGGACCCCTCATCTTGCTCGGTTAGGCCGGGCCGCTTGGCAGCAAGCGGTCGAGATCAGGATGTATGGGGTGGACAAGCGGGTTGAAGTTCGCGCGGCGCACGCCGCGGGCCAGAACATCAAGCAAATGATGCGGCAGCTGGGTCTGTCGCGGCGTTTTGTGCGGAAGGCGCTGCGCGCGCCGAGTGCGGAAGCGGGGTATTCGGCGCGCAAGAGCCAGCCCTTGCCCAAGCTCGGGGCCTTTGCCGCGCGTTTGGATCAGCTGCTGAGCGAGGACGCGGCGCGGGCGAAGAAAGATCGCCTGCGGCTGACGCGGCTCCACGATCTGCTGCGGCGCGAGGGCTTCGATGGCGGCTACGACGCGGTGCGCCGCTATGCGCAAAAGCAAAGGCGGGCGAGCAGACCGACGCCGCCGAGCGAGGCGTTTGTGCCGCTGAGCTTTGCGCCCGGCGAAGCATTCCAATTCGATTGGAGCCACGAGTTGGTGGTGCTGGGCGGAATCACCATGAGTGTGAAGGTGGCGCACATGCGGCTGTGCTGCAGCCGCAAATTCTATTTGCGCGCCTATATGCGCGAGAGCCAGGAAATGGTGTTCGACGCGCATGCGCGTGGGTTTGCGTTTTTCGGTGGGATCACAGCGCGCGGCATCTACGACAACATGACCACGGCGGTGCAAACGGTGTTCATGGGCAAGCAGCGGGTGTTCAACCGGCGGTTTTTGCTGATGGCCGATCATTATGGCTTTACCCCGACAGCCTGCACGCCGGCGGCGGGTTGGGAAAAGGGTCAGGTCGAGAAACAAGTCGGCACGGCGCGCGAGCGCTTTTTCAAGCCGCGCCTGCAATTTCAGACGCTCGAGGAGCTGAATGGCTGGTTGGAAGCTGAGTGCGTGCGCTGGTGCGCGGCGAGCAGCCATCCCGAACGGCGCGAGCTTTCGGTCGAGGCGGCGTTCGCGCTCGAGCGGCCGGCGCTGGCGCCGTTGCGAGAGGCGTTTGACGGCTTTCATGAGCGCGAGGCGACCGCCAGCGCCACCTGCCTGGTCAATTTCGACCGCAACAAATATTCGGTGATGAGCGAAGCGGCGCGGCGTGTAGTGCAAGTGCGCGCTTATGCGACGCGGATCGTCATCCGCTGCGGCGGCAAAATCGTCGCCGACCACGCGCGTCAATTCGGCCGCGACAAGACCATCTACGATTTCTGGCATTATGTGCCGATTTTGACGCGCAAGCCGGGAGCGCTGCGCAACGGCGCGCCGTTCGTGGATTGGGACTTGCCGCCAAATCTGGCCGAGCTGCGCGCCCGGCTGGGCAAGAGCGACGAAGCCGACCGGCGCTTCGTGCGCGTGCTGGCGATGGCGCTGAGCGACGGCTTGGGAGCGGTGGAGGCCGCGATCGCTGAAGCGCTTGCATCGAATGCCGCGAGCGACGACGTAATCCTCAACATCCTGGCGCGCCGGCGTGAGCCGCCCGCGCCAGAGCCGATCGCCGCGCCCGAGGCGCTGGCGCTCGCCCATCCGCCGTTGGCCGATTGCGCCCGTTACGATCATCTGCGCGAAGGCATTGTCCATGCAGCGGCATGAGCTGATCGCGGCGATGAGCGAGCTTGGCCTCAAGGGCATGGCCGCGGCTTACGACGAGGCTGTCACCACTGGAATCAAGCGCCAGCGCGATGTGACCGAAATCCTCGCCGATCTCATCAAGGCCGAGGCGGCGGATCGGGCCATGCGCTCGATCCGCTACCGGCTCAGCGCCGCCAAACTGCCGCTGGCGAAGGATCTCGACAATTTTGTCTTCGAGGGCACGCCGATCAATGCCGAACTGGTGCGCGCGCTGCATGGCGGCGGTTTCCTCGCTGAAAAGCGCAACATCGTCCTGGTCGGGGGAACCGGATCGGGAAAAACGCATTTATGTATAGCCATCACCGCCAACGTCGTGCGCGGCGGCGTGCGCGGGCGCTTCTTCAACGTCGTCGATCTGGTCAATCGCCTGGAAGCCGAAGCGCGCGCGGGCAAAGCCGGCGTGTTGGCGGCGCAATTGGCGCGCCTCGATGTCGTGGCGCTCGACGAACTCGGCTATCTGCCGTTCGCCAAATCCTCGGGGCAGCTGCTGTTTCATCTGATCTCGAAGCTCTACGAAACCACCTCGATCATCGTCACCACCAATTTGGCGTTCGGCGAATGGCCCAGCGTCTTCGGCGACGCCAAGATGACCGCCGCGCTGCTCGACCGGCTCACCCATCATTGCGACATCGTCGAGACCGGCAATGAAAGTTGGCGGCTGAAGCACCGGGGCCGGGTTAAGCGCGCATCTTAACCGACGGGCGCGCCCCCGGCAATTCATCAACCACACTGGGCCCGGACAGGGCGGGCGCGCTGCGCTCCGCATGGTTCCGCGCGCCCGCCCTGTCCTACCGAGAGAGGGGTCCCTTTTCGACGCCGATGGGGGTGCTTTTTCAACGCCGATTGACAGTCTGCCGCCATCGCCACTCAATTGCTCGCCGCCATCTTTGGCTACGCCGCGCATTTCGGTGAACCTGTCGCCTATTGGTACGGCCATCCGCTCTATGACCCGTGGCGCTTCCTGAGTTGGGGCCTGGAACTGGCGCCCGCCCGGCCCTGGATTGCGCTGCTCTGCGTTTTGCTCGCCATCACGTTCGTGCTGGCGGCGTTTGCGGTGCTGGTGCTCGCGCGACTGATCCCTCCGGTCGAGCTTTCGCGCATGAAGTCGCGCCGTGGCTTCGAACGCTGGGGCATTCTGAGACAACAAGGGCTATTGAGGGCTAACGGATTGGCGTTGGGCGCCGTGCGTCGCCACGGCTTGGCGAAGCCAGACATTGTTTCCGCGCCATCGGGAAACGTGCTCATTGTTGGTGATCCCCGGCACACCGACGACGCGTTGCTCGCTGCCATCTCTGCGTGGCGTGGGGCTCTGGTGTTCATCGATACGCGCGGATTGGCTCTGAAACTTTCGCGCAAAAACGTCATCCGCTTCGCGCCAGGACGCCCCGATAGCGCCGGCTACAATTCGATGCTGGCGGTCCGCGGCGGCGTGCACGCCTGGGGAGACGCACGCTTGCTGGCGCGTTCGTTTCTCCAAACAGGCGACGACGCGCTCACCGAAGCATTCGCAGTCCTGGTGCTCGACCAATTGCTGACCGCTCCGCTTGAACACCGCAATCTGGCCGCGATCCGCAGACGCTTGGCTGAGCGCCATCGCGTGCTCACCGACATCTGCGCTGCCTGGACGCCGCAGCATTACTCAACCCCCGCGCCCCTTTGCGAGATCGCGAGAGCCGTGCAGCTTTGGCGTACCCATCCTAATGCTACGCTTTCGTATCTCGGCGCTATCGACGCCGCGCTCGCGCTGTTTGCTGACGGCGCTTATGCGCAGGCGACTGCGGCGCATAAGGTCCGCTTCGCCGATCTCGTCTCCGGCGATGGCCCCGGCACTCTTGTGATTTCGCCGCCTTCCGGCGATACGACACGCGCGGCGCCGCTGATCGCGGCGATGTTGGCGCAGCTTGTCGCGGAATGTGCATCTGCTCCCGATGTCGATCATTTGGGTCGCGCGAAGAAACGTGAGCTGCTCGTCGTGGTCGACGCCGACATGAGCCCGGCGCTCGGCGTCCTCCTCGAAGGTAAGCCGCTCTTCCCCGCGCACGCGCGGCGCAATGGCTGCCGCCTGCTTGTGCAGGCGCGCTGCATGGAGCAAGCGCCGTCCACCGACTTCGACGCTATTACCGCAGTCGGCCCGCAGACCGAAGCGACATCAAGCAAGCTCTCGGGATTGGGTGGGAGCGTTCCCGCTTGCGAGCGCCTGGAATCCTCGCGGCAAGGCTGGAAGGAAGTCTTGCTTCCGACTTGGGAACGATCCTCGCGCCCGATCGTAGCACCGCGCGATTTGGCCTGCGTCCGATCAGAGGACGCCTTCCTGTTCCTGACCGGCCTGGCGCCGATCCACGCCAGCGCTGTGCGCGTGGACGTGAGCCAAACTACCTTCGCCAACGGCGCCGCATTGGCGCCGCCCGGAGCATGATTGGGCCGCGCTGCCGCTTGCCCGAGTTGAAGCTCCGGCCCCAGCGCTGATTCTTGCCGCGCCCGCCATCACAAAGCCAATCGGCGCGCAAATCCGCAAGGCGCTGACGCGGTCCGCGCCTCCTACTTCAAAGACGAAGGTTAAATCGCCGTGACCAGCAAACGCCAGCTCACGCTGCACTTCGATGCCGAAGTCGCAGCCGCCATCGAAACGGAGGCAACTAGGCGCGGGCTCAATCTCTCCCGCGCCGCCAACGATGCGCTGCGCCGTGCTTTGATCGATGAAACAGGCGAAGCGCTGGCCGACACCGTGAAGGGACGGCTCGACCGTCTCGACAAGCGCGACCACACGCGCGCCCGCGAACTGGCGCTGATCAAGGAGATCGTGCTCTTGTTTGTGCGCGTGTGGTTCGAGTATTCCGCCGCCTTGCCCGACGACGACCCCGACGCCAGCGCCAACGCCGACGTGCCGTTTCAGGCGTTCCTGGAGATGTTGGCAGGGCAATAGGGCCGTTGAGGACCCCGTAGGCTCTTGAGTGCCATGGGGGCCACCGGCGACGTGGATTTGGTCAACACCTATCGCTTGCTCGGCCACCCGCGTCATCTTCGAGACCACGGATTGCTTTCACGACAATCGCTGTCGATGGATCTTCCGCCCTAAGCGATGGCTCGATCACCATGATCATATCTTTCACGATATCTGGCAACTTGCGCTGTGCCGCTACGATCTCCACGCGTCGCCGCGCAGCGAGCGATCCCGACCATTTAACAGCACCTTGTGCCACTCGGCGGCAGCGTAGAGCGCCATGAAGCCTTGCTCCAAGCGCCTTTCCCTGCTGCTGAGCCACAGCGGGCCGCCGCACGTGGCGATCACACGCTGGCCAGACTTGCAAACGCCTTGACTAAATCAGCCGCCTCGCCCGTCCCGAACACGTAGCGGTCGGCTCTGACCAACACGGCATCGGCTTGAGCCGCGTCGAACCAGTCCGCAAGCGCGCCGCGGAAGGGCCGCAAGACTTCATCGCCGAGCGCAAACGATCTGATGCCCAGCGTTTTCAACAGCGCACGATCCGCGTCGCCGCGCCGCCCAATCAACCAGGCGCCAGGACCGAGCACGTCATCCATCCATAGCGCGCCGTCGCCAGCGATCGGCTGGATAAACCTCTCGCCGGCCCGAGCGCTTTCTGGAATGCCAAAGCTCACCTGGATTGGCGGCGAGGCGATATCCGGCAACGGCTCTCCCGCCGCTCTCGCCGCCAGCAATTGCGCGTCCCGTCCCGCGGCCATTTGCGGATCGAGCGTGCACACGACCCGACCGGTTGCAATTGCCGCCCCGGTGATGGCGCGCACGTGTGGATCGCGTTCGGACTGATAGCTGTCGAACAGGCGCTGCGGATCGCCGCTTACGGCGGCGAACTGAAACCGCCACGCCAACGCGGCGGCGTCGCGGATCCCGCTGCACATGCCTTGCCCCGCAAATGGCGGCATCTGGTGGGCCGCGTCGCCAGCGATGAAGACCCGATCCTTGCGCCACTTATCGGCCACCAGCGCGTGGAACCGATAGACCGCCTTCCGCTCCACGTTGCGCAGGCCGTGCGTGTTCCAGGGCTTGAGCAGACGGGCGATCGACTCGTCCGTCAGCATCTGCTCGGCGGTTTCCCCAGACTTGAGCATGAATTCGAAGCGGCGGCGATTGTTGCCCATGATCACGAAAGTCGTCGGTCGTTCGGGGTTGCAATATTGCGTGTTGATAGCGGGCAGGCCGTTTTGCGAGTCCACTTCGAGATCGAGCACGAGCCAGGGTTCATCGAAACCGATATCGTCGAGTTTGAACCCGGCGCACTCGCGCACCGGGCTCGATGCGCCGTCGCACCCAACAAGGAAGCGGGAGCGCACCTCGAATTCGCCCTTGGACCCTTGCCAGCGAGAGCGCACCTGGTCGCGGGTCGCTTCCAGCCCGAGGAAGGTCGTCGCCGTTCGCAGATCGACGTTCGGGTCGGCCTCCAGCCGCGCACGCATCGCCCTCTCGACGCCGGGCTGATGCATCATGTGGCCGGTCCATCCGGTCTCAGCGGGCGCCTTCAGATCGAAGTCTAGCAGGATGTCGCCAGCAGCGTTCTGGAAAACATAGCGCTCGGCTTTCACGATGGAGCCTGCAATGGCCTCGGTCAGCCCGAGCTGCTGGAAGATGCGCATGATCTCGTGATCGAAATGCGCTGCGCGCGGGAGCGGGTAGATGACGTCGCTCTTGTCGGCGACGAATACGCGCATTCCAGCCTGCCCCAACAACGCAGCCAGTGTGGCACCCACCGGTCCGGCCCCGACGATTGCAACCTCCGTTTCAACCACCTTCACCGCCATGCCTCCTCACACCATCAATCCACGATCGCACCCGCCATATGACCGTGCGGAGAGCTTGCGCTCCTTGTCAAAAAGTATCGACACTTTCTCCATTGGTCAATTCATCGATGAGCATGGCTGCGTCTTGGAAGGCGACACCTGCACGGGCGGGCCCGGGATGGCGGCCATTTAGCTCTGACCGCTATTTTCGCGGGCGGTTAGCGTCCCTCGAAGGCTTCCAGCGCGCGAATGTAACCGCGTAGGCGCGCGGGTTCGTATTGCGGCGCAACCCCTGCCAGGATCAGGGTCGAAGTTCGGCCGGCGAATTTCGCGAAACGCGAGGCTGCCAGTTTCGCGTCGCGCTTTTTGATCGCTTCTAGAATGTCAGGAACCTGACGCCCCCCGACATAGACAACGGGCGCGCGATTGAGCGTCGTCTCGCGGTATCGCTGAATGTTGTCGAGAAGTTCTGAGATGTAGGCCCTGACACGCGCCCCGGCGGGGGCGACCGTCAGGAGTATGAAGTCCCGGTAGGGAACCTCCCATTGCAGCTGATCGGAAACTTCGGCGGCGGATGACATTGCATCGACATAGCGCCCGAGTTGACGGATATCCTCATCGCGCAGCATAGGTACAGCGACCTCGATGGCCAACGTCACATTGACGAGATGAAGGCAAAGAACCGCCTCGAGGTCAGCCAGGTCATATGGCGCCACGTTGAACCGCTGGTTCGCCCGCGCGATGACGAGCCGATCCTGCTGCAAGCGGCGCAGCGCTTCACGGACGGGCCCCCTGCTGGTCCCGGCCTCCTTGGCGATCGCCAGTTGGGACAAGGGCGTCCCCGCGGCTAACCTGCCGTTGAGAATGTCTGAGCGGATCTGGTCATAGATGAGCGAGGCCATGTTGCCAGCCCGCTTCAACGGTGTCTCAGACATTCCCGGCCGACCCCGCAGAAACCAGTCCCAAACACATTTCGACCACCCACCCGGCGGTCCTGGCGGGCGCGACCTGCCGAGTTAATGGACCGGGCCAGGCGAAACTGGGGACACATTAGCACAGGCCTGTCAGCGCGAACTGCACCTTCACCTAATCCGAGAACGCCCGAAGTGTTGACATATCTCCATCCCTGGGAAACGGTGGCGGGGGTGCGGGTTTGGAGGCATTCGGTGCTTCCAGCGCCCCATCGCACGGTCCCTTTCAATGATCGAAAGACGCACCCTCATCTGCGCGGCGTTCGCGGCAGCCGTCACGCCATCAGAAGGAGCAGCATTGGTTCACCCTCGCGAATGCGGGCCCAGGCCCCCAATCATTGACGTCCACACCCACCCCTCGATGCAGCTCTATCATGACCTGATTGGCGCATTCGCCGCGATGAACACCGCGCAGCGCTTCCCTGAACGGGTCGCGTTCCCCCCTGGACTTCCGCTCTGGACCGTCGAAAACGCCCTCGAAACCATGGGGCGAAACGGCATCGTGGCCCAAGTCCTTTCATTGCCCGATGTGACGCTTGGACTGAGGGGCGAAGCAGCGCGAAGCTGGGCGAGACGGATCAATGAAGCGCTTGCGGAGATCGTATCACGTCATCCGGGCCGCTTCGGCGCATACGCCGTGGTCCCTCACGACGACATAGAGTCTGACACTGCGGGAGACCGCCTATGCGCTTGATGTGCTGAAACTTGACGGCGTCTGTACCTCGACCAATGTTCGCGGAATTCTATCTCGGCGACCCCTCCTTCGATCCGTGGATGGCTGAACTCGATCGCCGCGGCGCCGTGCTTTTTGTTCATCCGACAATGCCAATCGCGATGAACCCGGTCGTGCCTCCGGTGATCGAATTTTCGTTCGATACCGCGAGGATGGTGATGAACATGGTGCTGACCGGCGCCAAGCAACGCTTCTCGCGGATCAAGGTCATTTCCACCCACGGCGGCGGCGCAATACCGGCCATCTCGCATCGGCTTGAGGTTATACAACCGCTGGTCAGCAGGGACGGACTGACCACCGCACAGATCAGCGAAGGTTTGCGCTCATTTTATTACGACCTCACGAGTTGCATGGGCGAAGTCTCGCTCGCCGCGGCCGTGCGCTTTGTCGGGGACTCGAATTTGCTTATGGGGTTTGATTACCCTTACGCGCCCGAGCCTCTCATGGTCGCCGAGATCGACCGCTACTTCGCGTTCGACGGCATGACCGACAATCAAAAAGCGACAATCGCCTCAAGTAACGCACGCGCGCTTTTCCCGCGTTTGGCCGCTGCGATGCGGTGAGGACGCCTTCAAGGGTGCGGCGGCACGCTGAGCACCAACGCGCATCTGCGCGAACTGGACGACCTGCTCTCCCACCAGGCGCAGCTGCGCCGCCGCTGCGGGATCGCTGCAGACCCCATCGTGAAAGGGTCTTGTAGATGTGTTCACGGCGGCGCCAAGCGGCGTCGGCCAGCCGCGCAACGCATGGACGATGGCGCGAAGCGCTGACAGCGTGCTGCCGGTCGCCTGCCAGCCATACGCGGTCACGATGAGGCCGACGGGCAATCCCTCAATATAGGGCCTTGCATCCTTGGCTGTCTCTTCCAACCAGTCGAGCGCGTTCTTGACCAGTCCCGATATCGACCCGTGATAGCCGGGGCTGGCGATAACGAGCCCATCGGCTTCGCGAACGGCTGCAATAAACTTGGCGCCCGGGTCGTCGCGCGGGTCCACTGTCAGCCCGTAATGGGGAAGCTTCGCCAGAAATTCAGCACCGAACGACATCGTGCGTGCGCCGACGGCCTTCGCCGCCGAGAGCGCCAGTGCGAGCGCCTGCTCCGTGGAAGAATTGGCGGCGACTGTTCCGCCGATGCCGACCACAAATGGCCTGCGGCGTGTCGATCGCCGGCTCATAGGATCTGCGCGATCTGCTCGAAGGAAAGGCGGGGCAGACGCGGCAACACCTTCGATGGATCTCCGCGCCCGATGCCGCACAGGAAGTTCGCCCTGCAGGTCGTACCCGAAAAAAACTCCTCGTCTATGTGCGCGGCGTTGAAGCCGGACATCGGCCCGACATCCAGCCCAATTGCGCGCAGCGCCAGCATCAAATAAGCCCCTTGCAAGGTTCCATTTCGAAACGCCGTATCTTGGCGTAGCGGCTCATTGCTGGCGAATAGCGACTGCGCCGCGGGATTGTGCGGAAAGACCTGAGGCAAATGCTCGTGAAACGCGGTGTCATAGCCGATCAGTGCGAGCACCGGCGCCGACAGCGCCTTCTCGACATTGCCCGGAAATAATGCCGGCCTCACGCGTTCCTTCGCGCCGTCACGAAGAAAAATGACACGCATCGGCTGCGTGTTCATTGAAGTTGGCCCCCATTTCGCAATCTCATACGCGGCGCGCAACTCGGCATCCGCTACCGGTTCAGGCCGCCAGCCATTCTGCGACCGGGCCTCGATAAACAAACGAGAAAGCATGGCGTCGATGCTCATGGCGCGTTCAACTCCGACAGGCAACTGCAAGCCACGGCGTCACTTCCTGCCGCGTTTCGCGGCCCCGCCGGCGGCGCGCCTCGCGCCACGAGCGCTGGGCAGGTCTGCTGCGCCTGGCGGCGCCGGACCGCCGAAGATCGGTTTGCCGCAGAGCGCGCGCCCGTAATCCTCGGCGCAGGTTTCGTAATTGAACTGGCCATGGACAGTTGCGACGCGCACATCGCGGGCGAAACGCTGCATGGGATTGGCCTCGTGGATCGACGACGCGCCGCTCGCCCTGTGCAAGGTCTCGATCGCCTCGGCGCAGGAGCGCACGGACACCGCAACATCAAAGCGAACCTTGGCGCGGAACAGGTCGTCGAACGGCGCCCCCGCCGCGGCGCGTCGGTCGATTTCCTGCGCGTCGGCATCGAGCAGCCGCTCCGCCGCTTCGATCTTGTGGACGGCTTCGCTCACCTGAAAATGCGTGACCGCCGCGTCGGCCTGCACCTTGTAGTCGGTGGCGGTGATTGCGCGCTTGCCGATCCGCTCCATGAAATAGTTCAAAGCGCCTTTTGCCATTCCCAGCGGCGTCGCCCCTGACGTTAGCGTTGTGTAGGTTGCGAAATTGTTGCGGAACACGACCTGATCCTTCGGCAACGGCGCGCCCGGCACGCCGAGCACGGCCTGGAGCATGCCGACAGTGCGATATTCTGGGACGAAGATTTCGTTGGCGAGTTGAACGGTGTTGCTGCCGGTCGCGCGCATTCCGCTGACGCGCCAGTCGTCCAGAATTTCCATCTCGGCGGTCGGCACGAGCATGAGCCGCATGTCGACGGCGCCGTCCGCGCGCGTCGCCACCGCACCTAGAATGCAGAAGGCGGCATGCTTGCAGCCGCTAGCGAACGGCCACTTGCCGGAGAGCATGTAGCCCCCGTCCACCTCCCTCGCGACGCCCGGGCCGTTGGCCGTGATCACGCCGGCAATTCGAGGGGCGGGCCAATCGAGCCCGAACACCTCATCCTGCGCCTTGGCGGGCCACAACGTTATCCAGCGGACATGGGTCGTCGTCACCCACGTCACCCATCCCGTCGAACCGGCGATCTGGCCGACCGCGCTGTAGACACGGCGCTGATCGAAGGCGTTGAACCCGAGGCCGCCATATTCGCGGGGGATAGCGACATCGAAGACGCGCATTTTCGCGAGCCGCTGGATGGTCTGGTCGCTCAATTTGCCGGCCTTCTCCTCTTCCAGTGCAAGCGCTGAGAGTTCCGGCGCCGCTGCTGCAACGGCGGCGATGATCTCGTCGGCGACTGGATCGACGCGCTTGGAACGGGTGAGTTCGGCGACGTTGGCCATGCATTTTCTCCTGACGTCAGCTAGGCGCCGCGCGCCATAACTGTCAACACTTTTTGTCTGAACTTAAGGGCGCGAACCTAAACCGGCCTGATCAGCGACGCCGCGTTGGCGCTCAGGATCGCCTCGCACTCGGCGGCGGTGACGCCCCCCTGAGTAAGAAAATCGATAGCGGCCTGCGGCGTCCCGCTTGGAGAATTGCTACCAAAAACGAGGCGGTCGACGCCGAAGGCGCGGCGAGCGCTTTCAAGCACGTGCGGGTCCGGCAGCAAGTTTATTTCATAGTGGAAGCGCTGCAACTCGGTCAAAACGTCCGCGGGCGCCCCGAACTGGCTGAGTGTGCTCGGGAACGGCCACTTGCCCACGAGCGACACACTGCGCTGCAGCAGAAACGGTAAGGATCCGCCGAGCAGTCCGATGATCGGACGGATGCGCCGGCGTTTACGACACAAAGACGCCATGCGCAACGCCGCCGTGGCGATCTCGGCGGCGCTGCCGATCGTCACCGCGATGAGGGTGTCGTCCATCCCCGCCAGACCGGGCTCGGTGCCCACAACAACGCCGCCGGGATGGAGGAAAATGACGGCGTCCCGCCGATCCAGCTCACTCCAAAACTCGTCGAATTGCGGTTCGTCGAGTGGATGCCCCAGCGCCGAACAGCCAAGATGAAGCCCCCAGAAGCCGAAATCGTCGAGGCAGCGGATGGCCTCGGCGGTTGCGGCCTCGGCGTGCGGCATCGGCACACAACCGAACGCTGCGAAACGGCCCCCATGGCGCGACACCGCTGCGGCCAGACCTTCATTGCCGGTGCGCGCCGCAGCGATCGCGAGTGCTTCGTCGCGGAGATATGGCGCATTCGGCCCGGTGCTGAGAACCTGCACATCGATCCCGGCCGCATCCTGCAATTCGACCATCGCGCGCAGCGTCGCGTCATCGTTCGGTTTCGCGAGCGACGGGCCATCGCCCGCCCGCAGCGCTTCCAGGTACGGAGCTGGCAAGTAATGGGCGTGGAAATCTATGCGCATGGTCACCTGCCTGGGCATCGGTCAATATGCTGACACTTTTCACGCTGGAGCAGACCTCAACCAACCCCGTTGGCGCGGAAATGCGCGATCAGTTCGTCCCAAGCCTCACGCGCAGAGGCGGCGTGATAGGACGCGCGATAATCGGCGTGGAAGCCATGCTCGGCGCCAGGATAGACGAGGATCCGGGAATTGGTCTTGCCCGCGGCGGCCAATGCTTCGCGCATTGCCGGCACGGTCTGCGTAACCGCATCCCGTTCAGCGTATAGCCCAAGCACGGGAACATCGATCTGCGCTGCCATCTCGCTTGGCCACAACCGGTCGAGCTGTGGTTCGCGGTCCGGCGACGGCAGCATGGCGTTGAGCGGCGTTGGAACCAGAAAACCGTACCAGGCGACGGCGGCCTTCACTTCGGGAATGAGCGCGCTGGCGAGCCAGGTCCAGCGCCCGCCCCAACAGAAACCGGTCACGCCCAAACGCGTGGTGTCCGCGTAGCGGCTGGATTTGAGAAAGCTGACCGTGGCGACAAGATCGCTCAAGGTCCTCGCATCGGGCGTCCCGTTCACGATTTCATGACTGATGGCAGATCGGCGAGCGGCGCTGGATCTCCGAGACGCGAGAAGAACGCGGGCGCGATGGCGACATAACCGAGCCTGGCGAGGCGGCGGCAAACATCGCGGATGTATTCATGCAGACCGAACGCCTCGTGGATCACGATGATCGCCGCGTGATCACGCTCGTCAGCCGGGCGCGCCAAGTAAGCAGGCGTGTCATTGGGCAGGACGACTGCCTCTTCGATGAGCCCAGCACCGTCTGTGTGGATCGGCTCGGCGTGGGCGCTCGAGACAGCGGCGGCGTAGCCGGCCGCCATCACGCTGGCCATGGCGGTGCGGCGCGAAAGAGAATCTCCGGGTGTCTGCGTGGCTTCGTGCTCGACCTTGTCCGCCATCGCCGACCCTTTCGCGCCTCGCGCTCTAGAACGTCACGCCCAGCTCGACGCCGTAAGTCCGCGGCGGGAGATAATTGCCGTAATGCGGCCCGAAGCCCAGCGTCAATTCATTCTGGAGCACTTCCGAATCGGTCAGGTTTTTACCCCAGAGGGACACAGAGAAGCGATCTTCTGGCGCCGTCCAGCGCAACGAAGCGCTGAGCATGGAGAAGCCATCTTGGCTGATAACGTTGTCGGGCTCGGTGAAGTAGCCATCGTTGTACTGATACGTCAGGTTCGCATTACTCTCGCCGCCCAGCAGCGGGAAGGCATAATCGGCTGCGATCGTCGCGACGAAATCCGGGCTGTACGGGATCGTGTTGCCGGTCACGCTGCCGAGGGTCGTGGGAACGGTTCCGGAAGGCGAACCGATCGCGAAATTGTTGGCTGACGAGACGAACTCAGAATCGAGATACTCGAAGCCGCCGCTGAGCGTCAGCGCATCGGACACCATGACCTGGGCGTCGAAGTCGAGGCCATAGACCCGCGACTGGCCGCCATTGATCACGCCAGGCGCAGTCACACCGGGGGCGAGAACGAGAACCACGCCGAGTTGCAGGTCGGAATAGTCGTAATAGAAAAGCTCGGAATTCAAGCGAACCCGACGATCGAACAGATCGGTCTTCAGTCCAACCGCGTAGGCAGTCAGGTCCTCAGGACGGAATGCCGGCTGGGTCGGGGCGGCGACATTGAATCCGCCGCTCTTGAAGCCTGTGTTGACCGAAACGTAGCCCAGCACTTCCGGCGAGAATCGATGGTCGAGCGCGACGCGATACGTCAATCGGTCGAAGCTTCTGGACGCCCTGAAATTGGCGACTGTTGGAACGGGACCACCGGCCGTGATCGCAAACCCGTTGGCCAGGAGATTGCGCTCTTCCTCGGTGTAACGGGCGCCGACGGTCAGGTTGGTATCGGCGCCGAGTTCAAGCGTGCCTTGCGCAAAGCCGGCATAGGATGTGGATTTTCTTGTTCGCCGGTGTTGCGAAGCCCAATGAACGGGGGGCGCACGAACGGCGCGAGTTGGTTCGTTTGATCGAGTGTGGCGACATCGTTGAAATAGAAACCGCCGACAATCCACTGGAATGCGCCGTCATCGTTGGACTGCAGTTGCAGCTCCTGGGTGACCTGTTCCTCGGTCTGCAGCAGTGGCGAAACGTTGCTGAAGAAGAACGCCGTCGCATCCAGATCGAGTGCGGCGCGAGTGCGGCCTTCGCGATATGCGGAGATGCTGACAAGATCCGCGAAACCGAGATCCTGCCGGATTTCGAGGCTGGCGCCGCCGCCTCGCGTCCTGATGTAGGGCTCGACGTTCGAAGCGGTGTTGAACACGCTGCCGCCGTAGTTTGGGCCGAGGGGCGGGGGCAAACCGGTTCCGGGAAGCACCCGGAACACGTTTCGCGACGTATCGACTTCATTATAGTCGAAAATGGCGGTGATCTGCGTGCCCTCGCTGGGCGTGAACAACCATTTCGATCGCAGCTGGAGATCGTTCTCGGTGCGGTTGACGTCTTGGCCGTTGACGAGATTGATGCCGTATCCTTCTCCCTGGTTGGTCAAAGAAGCTGAAAAGTCGGCTGCGAGCGAGGAACCGAGCCCGGCGGTAGCGTAAACGCCAACATTGCTGGTGTCGTAATTGCCGTAACCGAAGTCGAGCTCCAGGCCTGGGTCTTGGCTGGGCGTGCGGGTGACGACATGCACAAGACCGCCGGTGGCATTGCGTCCGAACAGTGTGCCTTGCGGCCCCTTGATCACTTCAACCCGCGCGACATTGGACAGCCCATGCGGGGTGCCGAACACCGAGGCGTAGTAGACGCCGTCCACATAGGTCGCGACCGGACTCTCAAGCCCCGGCCCCAGCACTTGGCTGCCGACGCCGCGCAGATAGGTGTTCGCATTGGCGGCGCCCTGCTGGACCGCGAGGCCCGGAACCAAGACCGAAAGGCCTTGCACCGTCGTAATCCCGCTGTTTTCGATCTGCTCGGCGCTGACCGCCTGGATGGCGATCGGCACGTCCTGCAAGCTTTGCTCGCGCCGCTGCGCGGTCACGATGATTTCATCCAACCCATCGCCAGACGCCGGCTCAGCGACCTGCGCCACCGCAGGCGCCGCCAATAACAGGGCCAGCAAGCTGACCGATGGAAAGATTCCCCTCATGACGCTCTCCTCATCCCCGCGTTCCCGGCATTAAAGGCCCCGGAAATCGTCTTAGCGTTGGCAGTATACGACTATGCCGATATGTCAACACTTTTGGGGCCCATCAGTGTGTTTTCGGGTAGGACTATAGATTTTCCGCCATGCAAACCGGTGGTTTTCGCCCCCCCCACAGCCCACGGGCCATGAAGGTGTCGACAAAACCCAGTCAGATTTGAGGCGGTCCGCGGCGCGCCAGGTTAGACGCTTTGAATAATTCGCGCGGGAAACCGATTGAGACGCTCCGCACCTGATGGCGTGATGACATAGGTGTCGGCGCGCATCAGCGAAGCGAGGTCCGGACTGAACAGGACCGGGTGAAAAATGAGGGTCATGTTTTCTTCAAGGATAAATGGCTTGCCAGGGTCGTGACGTGGCTCCTCCAGCGCCATCCCGCAGAAATGTCCTAGTGAGCGCGACGCCAGTTTTTGACCCTGGTCGGCCAAGAAGCGTTCCACTTCGACTGCAATTTCCGAAAGATCCGCGCCGGGGATCATCTTCGGCTGAGCGAACTCTTTCGCCTTGACAATCGCCGAAAATGCCTTCGCAAGCGCCTCGTCGTTAACGCGGGTTGTGATCGGCCCGGTCAATTGCGAATAGTAGCCGTCGAACCTGGGAGAGACTTCCAGCAGGTAACGCATGTCCGCGACCACCTCCTCCGGATCGGCAAGAACACGCATGGGCATCCCGAGAAACGGCAATCTGCCAACGAGCAAGAAGCCGCTCTCAGCCCCTTCCGAACGGATCAAGTGGTCGACGTCGGCGAGCACCTGATAAAATTTGCGGCCAACGCGAAAGATCTCCGCTGCGTGTTCCCAAACCTTGTCGGCGATTTCACAAGAGCGCCGAACGGCTTGAAGTTCCGCCGCGCTTTTGCGCAACCGGATCTGAAGCATTTCTGCTGAGACGTCGACGATGTCGGGCGCAGGCGACATGGCGCGCAAGGCCAAATGGATGCTTGCGGGGAAGCTCGTTTCTTCCGCCACGCCAATCCGCTTGGCGGCGCCAAGACGTTCGCAGAACGTCGCGGGTGAGTAGGACGGCACTGTCTGAATCGACAATCCCGACGCCTCGAAAAAGGCAGGAACCGTCCTCCCCAGCCACTGCGACATCAATTCGACCCGACCATCACGATAGACAACCGCCGCCGCGGGGCCCCCGAGTGGGGTAAACCCCGTCAACCAACGCTGCCAGCTCAGCAATATCTCGTCGCGAGACGCGTCGATGGCGATGACAGCGTCAAGGTCCTGACGCTCCATCATCGCACGCACCCGCGCATGCCGAGAAGCCAAGTCCTTCAGGCCCAGCATGCCGGCTCCTTCCTGGCTATCGTCGCCTGTTCACAGTTTCGTCGAACCTCGGCTGCGCGTGCGCTCAATTCTCCGCCGCCTTGCGTAACGAGGCGCCGGCGTCCTGCTCTTCCTGAATCATCTTACGAAGCGTGCGCCGGGCGAACATTCCGGCCTTGTCCGTAGACAACACGAGGGGCAGCACGTTTTCTGACTCCATTGCGATCAGTTCATTCTGGATCGCCGCGACCATGGGCATGTCTTCCTGCCCAAACGCCTTCATCACGCCGGCATCGACGATCGCATCGAGTTCGGCGTCGTCGCGCCGGAAATTGCGGCCGAGCGCAGCGAAGTAATGACAGGTCGTGTCCGTCTCCGGCGTGAGCCAGTGCAGGCCTGGCAGCGTCTCAGCCTCCTGGCGATTGCGACCGGCGGGGGCATAGCCCGCAATGCCGCGGATAAGACTGGGCGCGAACCAAGTGCTTTGCAGCCAATGATCGACATTCACGCCGCGAAACTTCTCGAATAGGAACTGCGCCATCGGCGGCGCGGGCCCATCCGGCGCCCAGAGCTCATCGACGATCGAGGCGCCCTCGATTTTCGTTTCGCGGCTCGAATTGATTATCGCCTCGCTGCCGAGCGAGTCCGGATGAAGAAACGCGGTGTGACCAAGATCGAGCAGATTGTCGATCATCAGCTCGTAATTGGATTGCGGATTGAGGTAGTGGCGAACCACCTTGTTGCCGTCATTGATGACGGAGCTGAAGTCAGGAATTGCGGACGCGTCGGCGCGTTGGGGGTCTCCCATCCAGATCCAGAGCGCGTCGTGGCGCTCCTCCAGCGGGTAGACCTGAACTTTGGCGTGGGGCGCGATCGCGCCATCTCCATGCGGGTTCAGAACGCAGGCGCCGCGCCCGTTGAAGCGCAGGCCGTGATAGCCACATTCGATGACGCCATCCTTGAGCTTGCCGAGATGCAGCGGCGCGTAGCGGTGGGGGCAGCGATCACGCAGGGCCACGGCGCTTCCCGTCTCGTCGCGGAAAAGGAGAATTCCCTCGTTGAGAATCTTGCGCGCCAGCGTCTTTCCTTCCGGCACGTCCCGGGCCCAGGCGGCGACGTACCAAGTGTTCCTCAAGTACGTCATGGGGCCCTCTTTTCGGCTGACGGGCTGGCTATGTATCGACACTTTTCTTGTTGGTCAATGTCAGATTGCGCCATTGGTTGATAGAGAGTCCGTGTGATTTTCCCGTAAAATCAGTGGTAGCAGTGACTTTCTGCCGAAACCCCCGAAGTGAATGGTCGATTACGGATAGGTTGCGAGCACCAGCGCGTGGGCTGCGCCAGCAGCGAAGATCGGCATAAGTGTTGACACAACTGAGATTGTGCTCCAAGCCGAAGGCCGAGCATGCGCAACGGAGGAACGGCGTCATGAGCACGGCACTGGACACCCGCACCGCCGCGCGCGGCAGCGCCAGCCGGTCGCGGGCCCCGAAGCAGATCAAGCCGGGCGATCCGGCCATTGCAGCGCGGCTCCTCGCCATCGCCACGTCCATGGTCCCGACACTGCGCGCCAGGGCCCACGAAGCCGACAGCCTGTGCAAGGTCCCGCCCGAAACGATCCGCGAATTGCACGAGGCCGGCATTTTCAAGATGAGCGTCCCGGTGGAGTACGGCGGATACGCACTCACGCCAAGTCAGCAGCATGCCATCGTTTCAGAAATCGGTCGTGGGTGCGCGTCGACAGCCTGGGTCGTGTGGGTCACCGGCGGCGGCACTCAGCTTATGGCGCTGTACGATCGCAGCTTCCAGGACGAGGCGTTCAAGGCCGACTGGGCCGGCCCGCTCAACTCAGGCGTCGCCAATGGCTCTGGACCGGGTGTGGCGCGCAAGGTCGACGGCGGCTACATGCTCAAGGGGCGGTGGCCATTTTGCAGCGGCTGTCACTACACGGCGTGGCATCATCTCGGCGCTCTGTGTCGCGATGGCGACAAGGTCGAATCGATCATATTCATGGTCGCGCACGACCAGATCGCCATCCTCGATGATTGGAAGGTGATGGGGCTGCGCGGCACGGGCAGCAACACTGTCGTCATCGAGCATGAAATTTTCATCCCCGACGCTCAGGCGCGCCAAGTGCCCGAACTGGTGATGATGGTGCATCCCCAAGAACCGCGCGATGGCCTCGTCTTCAAATTTCATCTATTAGTGTTCGCCGCCATCACCATGTCAGGCGCCGCCCTGGGCGCCGCCCGCGCCGCGGTGGAACTGATTAAAGAAAAGGTGCGTACGCGAGGCATCACCAATTCGAACTATCCCAAGCAGGACGAGGCGCCGATCACGCACATCCAGCTCGGCGAATTGCACTGCAAACTTCTGACCGCCGAACTGGTCGCGAAAAACAATCTCGCGCGCGCCGAAGAAATCGTGGAAAGTGGGCAGCCCGCGGATGAACTGGTGCTCGCGCGCGCGATGCTTGAGACGGCCTACGTCCACAAGCTGTGTTCTGAAATCACCGAACTGGTTTTGCGGGCGAGCGGCGCTTCCTCGATCCATGAAAACAGCCCGTTTCAACGGTTGTTCCGCGATAGCCGCGTGCCGACGCTTCACGGGCAGAGCACAATCGAAACGGCGCTCGAACACTATGGTCGCGCCATCATGGGTCTGCCCGTGTCAGCGGCGTTGCAGCGGATCTAAGCGGGAATGCGCCCGCTGAAACACCAGAAACACGAGAGGGAGAGCCCATGAGCACAATCACCGTAGACGCGGTTGAATCGGTTCGCTTCGCCGCGCCAGACCTTGAGACGATGCGGGCGTTCCTGCTTGATTTCGGACTGGTGGACGCAGCCCCCAGCGACGACGGCGCCCTGCGCATGCGCGGCACCGGCGACGCCCCCTTCGTTCACGAGACGATCAAGGGCGCGCCGGCCTTTGTGTCGGTCGCCCTCAGAGCGGCGAGCATGAACGACCTCGAGACGCTGGCGAAAAGCGAGGGCGTGCAGGTCGAAGCCGCTCGCGGACCGGGCGGCGGCGCAATGGTTCAACTGCGCGATCCAGATGGATTTGTTGTCGAGGTGGAATCCGGTCGTCAGCGAGCGAGCGCCTTGCCCGATCATGAGCAGCGCTGGAATACGATCGGCCGCCGAACACGTCCGGGGGTCACGAAACGGCTCGCGGTTGCTCCTGCGCGCGTTGCGCGACTGGGGCACGTCGTACTTGGCGTCAGCAACACACAGGCTACATGCGAATGGTGGCAGTCCCGCTTCGGACTGGTGATGTCCGACGAGGTGCGGGCGCCGGATGGCGGCCTTGCGGCTGCGTTCATCCGGCTCAATCGAGGCGCCACGCCCACGGACCATCACAGCCTGAACTTCGCGTCGATCCCGGGGCGTCCCCCGGCTTTTCATCACGCCGCGTTCGAAGTCGCCGACCTGGATGATTTGATGGTTGGGCACGAGCATCTGAAAGCCGCCAACCGCCGTCACGATTGGGGCGTCGGAAGGCACATTCTCGGCAGTCAGGTGTTCGATTATTGGAAGGACCCGTGGGGCCACCGCGTTGAGCACTGGACCGACGGCGACGTTTTCGCAGCCAGTTCGCCGGCGGGAAAGCACGACCTCTCCGTCCTGCTTGGCCAGCAATGGGGGCCACAGGCGCCCAGCGACTTCGTCTAAGCGCTCGCATAGACCCACCGCAAAATATGAAAAGTGATACGCAATGAAGTTGGCGCGATACGCGGGCGCAAGCGGCCCACAGCTTGGCGTGGTCGATGGAGATCACATCATCTCTTTGGCCAAGCTGGCGAGCCTTTACCCAAATATGATGACGCTGGTGGCCGGCGGCGATGCAGCGCTTGATGCGGTGCGCGCCACGGTCGCCGCAAATCCGGAGCGGACGGCGCTGGCGAAAGTCAAACTGCTGGCCCCGCTAGAACGCCCCGGCAAGTTCCTCGCCATCGGCATGAACTACCGCAAGCACGCCGAGGAAGCGCGCCGGCTCGGCATGCCGGTTCCGGAGAACCAGTTCTGGTTCAACAAGCAGACAAGCTGCATTGCAGGTCCTTTCGATGGCATCGAACGCGGCGTGAGCGAGCAGGTCGATTACGAAGTCGAACTGGGCGTCGTGATCGGCAAGCTGGCCAAGCGCGTCGCCGAGGCGGACGCCCACGCCCATGTCTTTGGCTACACCGTGGTCAATGACGTCTCCGCGCGTGACTGGCAGAAGCATTCGCCCACTTTCACAATAGGCAAGTCGTTCGACACGCACGGCCCGATCGGTCCCTGGATCGTCACCGCTGACGAGATCGCCGATCCCCATGCGCTCGCTCTGCGGTGCTTCGTGAACGAAGAACTGCGTCAATCAAGCGAAACCAGCGAACTGATCCACAATATCTGGCAACAGATCACCTACCTCTCGACCGCCTTCACGCTCGAGCCGGGAGACCTCCTCGCCACGGGCACGCCGGAGGGCGTCGGCGCAGGCCGCAACCCGCCTGTCTTCCTGAAGCCGGGCGATGTCGTGCGCTGCGAGGTAGATGCCATCGGAGCCATCGAAAACACCGTGCTTTGAGCGGCTCCATACATCGCGCCGCGCCAACATTGCGACTTCAGTACGAACCGAAAACCCGCAAGGCGTCGAACGGCCGCAAATGTGCTTTTGCTTTCAGATTCGTTGTGCCGCCGCGCCAGCTACAGGGAAAAATGCGCGCCTTCCCACCACCGCCTTAGTCCAGCGGCAGTTGGCGTCGCCCAGGTGTTCATTAGGTGTTTTCTCGCCGGATGGGTCAGTTACTCTGCAATTTTGCTTATATAGATCATGGTGGTGGCGGGTGGACTTGAACCACCTACCTTGGGGTTATGAAGGCCGCTCCACTCGACCGGGTCATCAAACTCCTCGGGTCAGCCGGCGCGCAGGCCGAGGGCCACGTTATCCCATTTCGCCTCTCGTCGCAGAGACTGGCGTGAACGCGGTCATGCGCGCGCTGTGGGTTGAAATCGGCGGGCGATTTCTCCCGCCTTTCTGCCAAGAATTACAAACTCAACGGCGCCGTGAAGCGACCAAAATCCCCTTCCACCGCGAGCTATTCCACGAGCCTCGCATGTGCAACTCGGTGCGGACCAAGTGCGGACCAGCACCTTCATGGCCCCGCGGAAAGCTCAGCTAAGTCGTTGATTTTATGGCGCACCCGACAGGATTCGAACCTGTGACCTCTGCCTTCGGAGGGCAGCGCTCTATCCAGCTGAGCTACGGGTGCGGGCGCGGCGGGACTTCTATAGGGGTTTTGCGGCGGGGGGAACCCGAGCTGTTGCGATGGGGGCTCGCCATGTTGGCATTGGGACCGCTTCCCAGTTCGCGGCCGCTGGTCGCGGGCTGAAATTTGATCGAGCCTGGCGTCTGGAGGCGTCGCTCTGTGGTATTGGCGTCCAGCGACAGGCGCCGAAGAGAATAAAGGCGCTCCAGGGAGGCTCAAAGCCCATGAGTTCAACTCACTCAGCAGGTGCGACGCCCCGCGCCGATATTCCCGCCGAACTGGTGTGGGAGGGGAGCTTCGACCGCTTCACCGCCGAGCTTGACGATCCGTTCCTGGCGGTGACGCGCTTCCACCAAGGGCCGCCCATCGTCTGGGCCGCCGACGCAAGTTATGGCCGTCCCGGCTGGGTGGCGACGCGTCATGACATCATCGCCGAAGTGTTCATGGATCACGAGCGCTTCACCGCCGAGCGCCCCGGCATGATCGCCGATTTGCTCGGCGTCAACCTGCGGCTCAACCCGATCGAGATCGACCCGCCGGCGCATTTCGGCTATCGCCGCATCTTGCAGCCGAGCTTTACGCCGATGGCGATGAACCGGATCGAGCCATCGGTGCGCGCCGCGTGCGAGGCGCTGATCGCTAACTTTGCCGACAAGGGCGGCTGCGAGTTCGTGAAGGATTTCGCCGTGCCGTTTCCCTCGCACGTCTTTCTCGATCTGATGGGCATGCCGCGCGACATGCTGGCGAGCTTTATCCTCTGGGAAGATACGCTAATGCGCGGGCGCACGATGGAGGCCCGGGTGGAGGCGGCGCGTTCGATCTATCGTTATTTGGAGGATTTCTACGCGCAGCAACAAAAACACGCCGCCAACGATCTCACCCGCGCCATCGTCGAGGGACAATATGAGGGGCGGCCCCTCACTCACCTCGAAGCCATGGGCATGTTCTACGTGCTCTATGTCGGCGGCCTCGACACGGTCTACAGCACGCTCGGCTGGACCATGCGGCATCTGGCGGGCGATCCCGAGCTGCAGGACCGATTGCGCGCCGATCCGAGCCTGATCCCCGCGGCGGTCGAGGAATTTTCGCGCGCGTTCTCGGTCGTGGTGACGCATCGCATGGTGACGCGCGATTTTGACTTTCACGGCGCGCCGCTGCGCCGGGGCGAGGAGATCAATCTTCCGCTCGCGCTCGCCAATCGCGATCCGGGCGTTTTTCCAAACCCGCACCTGGTCGATATCGACCGCAAGGCGCGTCACCTTGCGTTTGGCACGGGCGCACACAATTGTCTCGGCATCCACATCGCCAAGCGCGAAGTCCGCACCGTGATCGAGGAATTTCTGCAGCGCTTCCGCAATATCAGGATCAAGCACGGCGAAACCTACAAATTTCACACCGGCCGCACGTTCGGCGTGGATTATCTGCCGCTGCAATGGGATTCGGTTTGAGACGGAGAAAGCACGTGGCGGGCGTTTCGTTCGAGGGACAAGTTGTTATCGTCACCGGCGCCGGCGGCGGGCTCGGCAGCCTTTACGCCAAGGAGATCGCGCGGCGCGGCGGCGCTGTGATCGTCAACGACCTTGGCGGCTCGGTGACGGGGGAGGGCGCGGAAACCTCCGCCAGTTTCGCCGACACGGTCGCAGGCGATATTCGCGCCGCCGGCGGCGCGGGAATCGCCAACCATGACAGCGTCGCCGCGCCTGAAGGCGCGCGCCGCATCGCCGAAGCCGCCATGGACAATTTCGGCCGCATCGACGCAATTATCGCCAACGCCGGCAACATGCGGTTCGGCGCATTTGAAGAGCTGAGCTTCGAGGATCTGAACGCGCTCTTCGCCGTGCATGTCGGCGGCTCATGGAACGTCGCCCAGGCGGCTTGGCCGGAGATGAAGCGGCGGGCGTATGGCAGATTGGTGTTCACGACATCCTCCGGCGGCATGTTCGGCAATGCCTGGCTGAGCGCTTATGGCGCGGTTAAGGGCGGGATCATGGGGCTGATGCATGGTCTGGCCGAGGCGGGCAAACCGCACGGAATCCTTTGCAACGCGATCATGCCGAACGCGATCAGTCGCATGACAGCGGGCATCAAGCCCGGCGAATTGGGCGCCAATCCCTGGGCGAAAAACATGGGCCAATATTTCGATCCGCGCTACACAACTGGGCTTGCGGCATACCTTGCCAGCAGTGCTTGTACAACACATCACGGCATCTATTCCGCGCTCGGCGGCCGCGTTGGCCGGGTGTTTGTCGGGGTGACAAGCGGCGTCGCCGACGATGCGCCCATGGATTGCGATACAATCGCCGCAAACTGGGAAGCGATTTGCGATGAGGCGCGCGGCTATGCCATCCCCGCCGATGTCACCGACGAATTCAGGATCGTGGCGGAGCAGCGGGATTTGGCGTGAGGCAGGCGGATCAGCCCGGCCGGTTCTCGCGCCCGTGCCATATGCGCACGATCTGAATTGTCGTCTCGGTAACCTTGTAGCGGATCACATACCGGGACTTTCCGTACGGGACGATAAGACTCAGGTCGCCGTGCGTGAGTGGCCGGCCCAAGAAGGGAAGCCGCGTCAGCCTGGCTACGCGCGCCTCCACGCGCCGAACCATTTCTTCGGCGACTGCGGGCGGCGCATCGGCCAGGAACGCCGCCAACCGCTTGAGGTCGCGGCGCGCAGCCGGCCTGAAGCGCGCGCGACGGGTCACGGCTTGGCGCGCCGCGCTTTCTCGATGTCGTCGCGCAGTTCGGAGAAGACGATTGCGGCGTCGGCGTCCTCGCCGGCCTCCCTCAGGCGCGCGAGATCGTCGGCTTCCCAATCGTGGCCAGCGTCGAATTCGAACTCCTCAGCCAGGGACTGCCGCACGTATTCCTCGGGCGAAAGCCCGCAGGCGTCGGCCGCCGCGGCCGAGCGCAGATCGTTCGCAAGCGGGGTGGGGAGGGTGATGGTGAGCGTGTCGGCGATGAGCATTCCATATCACAAACCGACGCCGCCGTCATTCCGGGGCGGCCGTTAGGCCGAACCCGGAACCCAGGGGCGCGCGCGGTACTCAGGCCATGACGATTGGATGGTCGAAACTCTTGGCGGCGTAAGTCAGGGCGGCCGCGATGTCCTCGACTTCCAGATAGGGGAAGGCCTCCAGGATGTCGGCTTCCTTCATGCCCGAGCCAAGCATCTCCAGGACCTCCGCCACTGTGATGCGCATGCCGCGGATCGTCGGGCGCCCGCCGCGAACGTTTGGGAGGATGGTGATGCGGTCCATGGCGGCTTTGTAGCACGACCGGGGGCGGCGGGGAACCGACCGGCGGTAGCAGCGTTGCGCCGCCTGTTTGCGATGCTATATCGTCTCCTTGAGCCATGGCGCTGATGTCAGAGAACGAGGCGATGATCGATCCCCGTGCTCCTGCTGTTGGGGTTCATTTTCTGGAGCTTTCTAAGCTGCTCTTCTTGAGGCGAAATCCGTTCGCCGCGCTTTACGATTCCCTAGGTTCCTTATCGCACTCTGCGCGTCCGGAATGACGAACGAGGTCTGGGCGACGGACGACTCAAGCTAGGTTGCGCGAATGCAACAGTGCCTATTCTGCCCCAACCCGGCTAACTCGCGCGAACACATTTGGGCTGATTGGCTTCGGGCTTACGTGCCGCGGACGCAGCTAAACCACCTCGAAGCGCGCATCGATGTGAGCGATGAGGGCAAGGAGAAACACGCTACAAAGCACGTCTCCGGCGACCCAAGAAGCCGGAAGCTTAAGGTCGTGTGCAATGCGTGCAACAACAATTGGATGAGCCAGGTTCAAAACCGCGCGAAGCCGCACCTTGTTCCGCTGATTGAAGGCCGAGAGTACAAGTTGCCCCGCCAGGGGCGTTCGGCGCTTTCACGGTGGGCAGCACTCTTCTCTACCGTCCAAGAACAAATTCATACCGACTTGGCCTCGGTGTCCGCCGAGGACAGGGCTTGGATCAAGGAGCGTTCCACCGCGCCTAACAATTGGTTGATCTGGATTGGGCGTTTCGTTGATCCGGCAGGGCATTCAAGGTCGTCGCGAACCTCAGTTCCGGTCGTATCGCAGGAGGAGTTCGCACGACGCCACTCTCGCGCCGGGCCGCTGAGGTACAATGGACAGGCATCGACTTTCCTGGTCGGCAATCTCCTGTTTCACACTCTTAGTGCGCCACGGCGGTTGCGGTTTTCCTTTCCGTCAGCGATTGGGCAGAAACTGCATCGAATTTGGCCTACTAACGGCAACGGCATCAAGTGGCCACCGCAGGTGCTGACGGAGGAGGACTACCGCGCGATCACAGAGGAGGTGCGTAAACGAGCGGAGAGTTGGCGGAAGTCCTCGGACGACTAGAAGCTGCGCCCCAACACCTAATTATCCAAAAAGCTCCGCAGCTTCCGGCTCCGGCTCGGGTGCTTCAGTTTCCGCAACGCTTTCGCCTCGATCTGCCTGATGCGTTCACGCGTCACCGAAAATTGCTGGCCGACTTCTTCCAGCGTGTGGTCGGTGTTCATGCCGATGCCGAAGCGCATGCGCAGGACGCGTTCTTCGCGCGGGGTGAGGCTCGCCAGCACGCGGGTTGTGGTTTCGCGCAGATTGCTCTGGATCGCCGCGTCCACGGGCAGGATCGCGGTTTTGTCTTCGATGAAATCGCCGAGGTGGGAATCTTCTTCATCGCCGATCGGCGTCTCCAGGCTAATCGGCTCCTTGGCGATTTTCATCACCTTGCGCACTTTCTCCAAAGGCAGCCCGAGCTTTTCGGCCAATTCCTCCGGCGTCGGCTCGCGGCCGATTTCGTGCAGCATCTGGCGCGAGGTGCGGACCAATTTGTTGATGGTCTCGATCATGTGCACGGGGATTCGGATCGTGCGCGCCTGGTCGGCGATCGAGCGGGTGATGGCTTGGCGAATCCACCACGTCGCGTAAGTAGAAAATTTGTAGCCGCGCCGGTATTCGAACTTATCGACCGCTTTCATCAGGCCAATATTGCCTTCCTGGATCAGATCCAGGAATTGCAGGCCGCGATTGGTGTATTTCTTGGCGATGGAAATCACCAGCCGCAAATTCGCCTCGACCATTTCCTTTTTGGCTTGCCGGGCTTCGCGTTCGCCTTTTTGCACGGCGTGGACGATGCGGCGATATTCGTCGATCGGCACGCCGGTTTCCTGCGCGAGCGAGCCGATTTCGGCGCGCAGATCGCCGATCTCGTCGACCTCGGCGAGCGCGAACTTAGCCCATTGTTTTGACTTCACCGAAACCTTCTCGGTCCATTTCGGATCGAGTTCGCTGCCTTGATAGGCTTCGATGAATTGCAGGCGCGGCACGCCATTGGCTTCCGCCAGCCGCATCAGCTTGCCCTCAAGCTGGATCAGCTTGCGATTGATGGCGTAGAGTTGTTCAATCAGGCTCTCGATACGGGCATTGTTGAGCTTGAGTTTTTTCAACTCCTCGATGATCGTATTCTGCGCGCCTTCGTAATTTTCAGTCTGCGCGCTCGGCAGCGAGCGGCCTTTTAGCCGCAGGTCGATGCGCTTTTCCTGCAGCTTGCGGAAGCGGCCAAAGGCCTCGGCGATGGCGTCCAAGGTGGACATCACGCCTTCCTTGAGTTCGGCCTCCATCGCCGACATCGAGATCGCCTGTTCGTCGTCGAACTCGCTGTCGCTGTCGGCTTCCGCTTCCGCCGCCGCCGCCTTGAGCCGGGCTGCTTCCTCGTCCTCGGCGATCTGCTCGGGCGTGCGCGGCACCACCAGCCCGTCGGCGTTCACCCCCGGCGCGGACTGGGGAACGATGCCCATTTCCGCGCCATAGGTGGCTTCAAGATCGATGATGTCGCGCAGCAAAATCTTCTGTTCGCGCAATTCGTCGCGCCACACCATGATGGCTTCGAAGGTGAGCGGGCTTTCGCACAGGCCCCGGATCATAGCGTCGCGGCCGGCTTCGATGCGCTTGGCGATGGCGATTTCGCCCTCGCGCGACAGCAATTCCACGGTGCCCATTTCGCGCAGGTACATGCGCACCGGATCGTCGGTGCGGTCGGCGTCCTCGCGCGTATTGGTGACCATCGGCTTGGCGGCTTCTTCGCGCACCACCACGGCCTTGGCGTTATCGTCCTCGGACGCTTCGCCTTCTTCTTCGTTATCGACGACATTGATGCCCATCTCGTTCAGTTGGGACATGACGTCTTCGATCTGCTCGGAGGAGAATTCCTCGCTCGGCAGCACCTTGTTGAGCTCTTCATGGGTGACAAAGCCGCGGGTCTTGGCGGCCTTGATCATTTTCTTCACCGCGGCGTCGGAGAGATCGAGGATCGGCCCATCCGGGGCGTCTTTTTCTTCGGTCGCGGTTTCTTCGGTTTTGCTCATCAGCGTTCGGTTCCCGATAAATTCATTGGCCTAGGCGACCATGTCGTCAGCTTGGCCGGATGCCTGTTCTGAAGCTTGTTCTTGTGTCTCTTCCTGCTTGGCGTCTCTGGCGCGGGCTTCGATGTCGCGCGCTTCGCGGCTTAGCGCCTGGAAGCGGACAAAGGCGGGCTGGTCGCCCGCGGCTGCGCGTTCTCGCAATTCTGTCAATTCCTCCTTGATCGCCGGCAGCACAATTTCGCGCGTCGCCAGGGCCAACCATTCAGCTTCGACATCCATGCCCTCGCTCAAGGGGCGTGGCTTCGGCCAGCGCAAAAGGCGCGCGGCAGCGCGTTCTTGACCCGACTGGCTCAAATGGTGACTGAGGTTATACCGGTCAATGGCGCCGCGCCCGTCTCCGGCTTCAAAAAGCGCAATCAGGCCCGCGCGGATCGCCGCAAGCTCGGGATCGGTGATAGCCAGCCGGTCGAGCCAGTCGGAAAAGCGCGCCAGGACGCCCGGATAGTCGGCGGCGGCGCGCAGGAAGTTTTCCGCAGCTGGGCGGGCGCGGGCGCTTGCCTGGGCTTTGAGCTCCGGGGTCGGCGGCGCAGGCGGGGGCGGCCCGCGCTTGTAGCCGCCGGGAACAAAGGGTGGCCGCTCGCTGCGCAGCAGCGCGTCGGCGCCGGCCATCAGGTCGGCGAAATAGAGCTTGCGCGTGTCCGCGTCGGCGATGCGGCCGACCGCCTCGCGCAAGCCAGCCCGGAATGCGGCCCGCGCTTCCGGCGTGGTCAGCGGACGTTTGGTTTTCTCGCGCTCGAGCAAGGCCGCCGAGGCGGGCAGGGCGGCGGCGATCAGCGCGGCAAGCGCCTCCCCGCCGGCGCGGCGGAATATATCGTCGGGGTCTTCCCCCTCCGGCGCATAGGCGATGTTGATCGTGCGCGCCGGCCCCAGATGCGGAAGCGACAATTCCAGCGAGCGGTCGGCGGCGCGCTTGCCGGCGCCATCGCCATCGAAGCACAGCACCGGCTCGCCGCCGGCGCGCCACACCAATTGCAATTGCTCTTCCGTCAACGCCGTGCCCATGGGCGCAACCGCCGCGATGCCGGCGCGCTCAAAGGCGATCACGTCGAGATAGCCCTCGGCGACAACCAGCCCACCGGCTTTGCTTTTCGCCAGCAGCGCACGCGCCTGCTTCAGCCGGTAGAGCACGCGGCCCTTGGAAAACAGCGCGGTTTCAGGCGAATTGATGTATTTCGCGCGCGCATTCGGATCCAGCGCGCGGCCGCCAAAAGCGATGATTTTTCCAGCAGGATCTCCGATTTCGAAGGTCACGCGGTCGCGGAATGTATCGATCGCGCGCTGCTCGCCTTCGCCTTCGCGGGCGAGGCCAGCGCCGACAATTTCCGCCAACGTGAAGCCTTCGCCGCGTAATTTGTCCAGCGTCCAGGTCCAGCCGCCGGGCGCGAGCCCGATGCCGAACTGCTCCCATTGTTCGAGGCCGATGCCGCGGCCTTCAAGATAGCGCCGTGCGCTGGCGCCGGCGGGGCCGCGCAGCGCATCGGCATAAAGCCGCGCAGTCCGCGCGACGGCGAGCAATAAGCGCTTGCGATGTTCGTTCTCGCCGCGATCCTCATTGTCGTCATTCGGCAGCGACATGCCGGCGCGCTCTGCCATTTGCGACACGGCTTCGGGAAACGACAGCCCCTCGAGCTTCATCGCCAGGGAAAACACATCGCCTTTTTCCCCGCAGCCAAAGCATTTGTAGATGCCCTTGCCGTCGAGCACGTGGAAGGAGGGGCTCTTTTCCTGGTGGAACGGGCAGCACGCCCAGAAATCCCCGGCGCTGGGGCGGGTTTTTTGCTTGTTCCAAGTCAAGCGCCGGCCCGCGTAATCGGCTATGGATACGCGGTCGCGGACTTGGCGCACGAAATCTTCGGAAAAACGCATCGGACCTTTGGGCTGATGGGTCCGCTATAGCCGATTCGGGGGTTCGATTTGGGTTATTGGTGCGCGAGCGAAACCAGCTTCACAATCCCGTGAAGCCAGCGAAAGGCTTTACTTTGCCGTAATTTAGCCGCCCCGAGCGCTATTCATTACAGGCGAGGGTGAACGTAAAGGGGAAGGTCCAGATGAAATTTCCGAAGGCGGCCGCCGCGGTATTGTTCATGGCGGCCTTGGCCGCTCCACTGGCGGCGTCGGCGCAAACCGCAACAGCGCACGCCGAGCATGGCCCGATGATCGAGGGCACGGTGCTCAGCGTCAACGCCGAAGGCCGGGTTGAAGCCGCGCCCGACATGGCCAGCATTTCCCTCGGCGTGGTCACTGAAGGCGCCACCGCCTCGGCCGCCATGGCCGAGAATTCGCGCCGCATGAGCGCGCTCACCCAGGCGCTGCGCCGCGCTGGCGTGGCCGAGCGCGACATCCAGACCAGCAATCTCTCGGTCAACCCGCAATATGTGTATGTCGAGAATCAGCCGCCGCGGCTTTCCGGTTACCAGGCCAACAACACGGTCAATGCGCGCGTGCGCAATCTGGCCAATGTCGGGCGCGTCATCGATGGCGCGGTCGGCGCCGGCGGCAACACCGTCAATGGCATTTCCTTCTCGCACGCCGATCCAGATACCAAGCTTGGCGCGGCGCGCCGCAACGCCGTCGCCGCCGCGCGCGCCCGCGCCAATCTCTATGCCGAAGCGTTCGGCCTGCGCGTGCACCGCGTGATCGCCATCAGCGAAGGCGGCGGCTACAGCCCGCCGATACCGATGCCAGTGTTCGCGCGCGGCATGGTCGCGGAAGCGGCGACGCCGGTCTCGCCGGGCGAAATCACCACCAGCGTTAGCGTCAGCGTCACGTTCGAACTACGCTGACTGGCGAACTACGCTGACTGGCGAACTACGCTGACTGGCGAACTACGCTGACTGGCGAACTGCGCTAACGGGTCCACCCCTCCCCGGATCTTGGCGCAGCCGGCGGCCTGGGGTCCGCGCACCCGATCGGTCGGGTTTCGCGGGCCCCGGGCCTGCCGCACCACAAAAAGTATGGACCGCCGGCGCCCCCGCCGGCATACGACCTCCAAATCACCAGCAGGTCCGCATGGTCTTATGCGTGCATGCCGGCGAGGGCGCCGGCGGTCCATATAAAGGCGATAGACAAATCCGGCGCGCTGGTGTGGATTGCGCGCGAACTTGCGGGGGACGCGTGATGCGGAATGTCTTGATGGCGTCGATGTTGGCTTTGGCTTCTTGTACGCCGGCGGCGGTCGCGCCGGACCAGGCCGCCGATGTTCCCCCCGAAGTGTCAGCACTGGCGCACATCTACACGCTGGCAATCGCCGGCGCTGTCGCCGCGCCAGACCAGGGCGAATGCTTGATCAAGCTCGACGCCGAGGATGTCGATGCCGGCGACAGCGTGGTGCGCCGCGCCTGGATCGACCCCGCGTGCTACGATGCGCTGCCGATCGTCCGCGGCTTGAACCAATGGTCGCCAAACGCCTTTAGCGGCGTGCAATTGATCGATGCCGACCACGCAACCATTGTCGATTTTCGCCCGGTCGCCGATGACACCGGCGATTATCTCGCCGGCCCCGCCGGCGACGGCGCAACCTATGAATTGCGCACGCCGTCCTGGTAGCGGGCTTTAAGCCAACCCCTCCGCCTTCAGCGCCGATTGCACGCTCGGTCGCGCGGCGACGCGGGCGGCGAAGGCGGCGATTTTTGGCCAACGCGACAGATCAATGCCGGTTGCGCGCGTCCAATTGGTCAGCGCGAAGAAATAAGCGTCGGCAATGGTGAAATCGGCGCCGGTGAGAAAATCGCGCCCATCGCCCAATTGAAGCTCGAGATAATCGAACCGCGCCGCGATCTTGTCCTTGCTGATTTTCTTGTATTCGTCGGGCGTGGTCGGCCCGAACAGCGGTGAGAAATTCTTGTGCACTTCGGTCGAGAGGAACACTAGCAATTCTTCGAGCTTGAGCCGTTCGCGCGTGCCGCGCGCCGGCGCGAGCTTCGCGCTTGGCTTCAGGTCGGCGATATATTGCTGCAACACCACGCCCTCGGTGAGCACATCGCCGTCGTCGAGCCGCAGCGCCGGAATATAGCCCTTGGGATTGATGGCTAGAAAATCCGCGCCGGTTTCGGTCTTCTGGGCCTTGAGATCGACCTTCTCGATGGTGAAATCCGCGCCAATTTCCTTCAGCGCTATGTGCGGCGCAAGCGAGCATGCGCCGGGCGAATAATAGAGTTTCATGAACGTTGTCCTCTTTGAAGCGTTGTCGATCATGTAGCGCGGGACTTGCGATTTTTAAACCGGCTTTTCTGTCATATTCGCCACGCTTATGCATGCGCCCAGGCAATGCCGGGCCAGTCGCGTGCGAACTTCGAGCACGCCACGGCAGCAATGATCTTCACGCGCTTGACCAATTGGCGGCAGTCAGGAACCCCGACGCGGGTGCGCTCGACAACTGTAATTGTCATGCAATTTGCAGACGAAATCCGCACGTTCGTCGCCAAACCGCAACGTTGACGCATCCATGAAACATGCGCGCGACATCAAGGCAATGTGTCTCACCAAAGGAGGAACACATGTCCATCTCGAATCTTGTTATCGCCGCATCACTGGCGTTGCCTTTGCTGGCTACGCCGGCCTTCGCCGAAGGCTCGCTCGAAGTACGTTATGGCGACCTCGATATCACACGGGCCGAGGACGCCGCCATCTTGGCGAATCGCATCGACGAGGCGGCGCGCGAACTTTGCGCTCGCAAGGTTTACGTCACCGGCTCCAGATTGCCCCTCGCCTCATCACGCAGGCAGCAAGAACTTTGTCGGGAAAGTTCGGTGAACGCTGCGCTGGAGCGGCTGAACGCGCCGCTGGTGGCGCGCGCCTATGCGCAATCCGTTGGCGGACGTCGCGACGGTTGATTGCGGAGAATTCGAGGCGAAGTGGCTGTTGGCTCAATGCAAGGGAGACAACAACGCTTCGCCGGCGAAGAACCGGCGCAGGTTTTCCAGCACATTGCGCGAACCTGCGTATAGCGCCTCGCGGGTGCCGCCGCCGAGGTGCGGGGTAAGCGTCACGTTGGGCACGCCTTCCCAGCGCGCGGCGGGGGTTGGCTCTTCTGCGAAAACATCCAGCCCCGCGCCGCCAAGTTCGCCCGATTTCAGCGCCGCGATCAGCGCGTCTTCATCGACCAGCGAACCGCGCGCGACATTGACCAAAATGCCCTGCGGACCCAGCGCCTTGATCACTGCCGCGCTGATCAGCCCGATCTGGTCTCCGCGCGCGGAAATTGCCAAAACGTCGGCCCAACTCGCCAGCTGCAGCAGGTCCGGCTCGTACGCAAAGGCAACGTCCGGCTTGGCGCGCGGTCCATGCCATTTGATCTCCAGCCCAAAGCCAAGCGCGCGCGCGGCGATCGCCTTGCCGATCGCGCCCATGCCGACAATGCCAAGCTTCATGCCGCGCAAGCGCCGCTGCGGCGGCACGGCGAGCGGCGGCGTCCATTTGTCGGATCGCAGCACGCGCTCGCCCAGACTGAACGAACGTGCGACAGCGATAAGATGGCCGATGGCGACGTCGGCGACGTCTTCGTGGTTGATCTCGCGGCCGTTGCTGATGGCGACGCCGCGGCGCGCGCAATACTCAAGATCAAGCCCATCGACGCCAACGCCAAAGCAGATGATCGCCGAGAGCGAAGGCAGCGCGTCGATCATGGCATTGGTCAGCCCGACTTGGCCCACCGTCACCGCCGCGCGGATTGCCGCCGCTTGCGCTTCCGTCGGCGGCCAATGCGCCACCTCGTAGTCGCCGAGTTGAAGCTCAAATAATCCGAGCGGGGGGTGTACCAACAGCGTTGGCTTGTCAGTGTTCGCCAAACTCGAACTCCAGCTTGAGCCGAACTTGTCCGTCAGCGACTGCTTCGCCCGACCCGAACAAATAGCCCAATTGAAGTTCTACCTCACCCTCGCCGACATGGCCTAATTCGGCTTGCCCAAACGGCCCCCAATAATGGGCGTAATCGCCAAGGTCATCGCCGCCGACATCGCCGAAGCCTTGCAGGCCGAGCGCGAAATCGTCGCCCAGCGCATAGGCGGCTTCAGCGGCATAGCCATATTCCCATTCTTCCCCAGAGCCGAGATGGCGTTCGGCGATGAGATTGAGCGTCAAATCGAGCGGGCCGCGTTCGCGCTCGAGCAAGAGCTTGAGTTCGACCTCGTCATCGCCTTGTTCGGCGAATTGGTATTCGAAATAGGCGCCCATATGCACTGGCCAGTCGCGGGTTGCGGCGAAGTCGAACACGTTTTCGATCGCGATGCCCGCATATTCGCCATCGGTCAGTTTCACCACCAGCCCCGGGCGCCACCAATCGGTGACGCCATGGCTGAACTCGGCCTTCACTTGCCATTCGCCGTCCCGGGCGCCGCCGTCAAACATGCCTGAGCGCAACTCGAATTCGCTCTCGCCATGGGTCACGCCCGGTCCGTAGACCTCCGCCGCGCCGCCGGGTTCGGCCTGCGCCAGGGTTGGCAACAGCGCCAAGCACACAGCCATAAGTAAACGCATGGAATTTCCCCCTTGGATCGTGACAGCAGGCTAGCGCCTATGTTTTGCTATTGCAAGTCACTCGCAACAGCTGCGCCGCCTTGTCGCGGGCCCAGCGCTTGGAGCTAGGGGGGAGATTGAGAGGGGGTCAGCGCGACGATTGAATTTGCATGCGCCGCTAGCGACAAACCCTCAGCGCCGGACCCCCTCCCAGCCTCCCCCTTGCAGGGGGAGGAGCGGGTCGCGCCGCGCTCCCAATCACTAAACTTACGCCGCGCGTTTCTTGTGCGCCGCGCATCAGCGCGGCGAAGTGTTCGAACAGATAATGGCTGTCTTGCGGGCCAGGGCTGGCTTCGGGGTGGTATTGCACCGAGAACACTGGCGCGCCGTCGAGCGCGATGCCGCAATTGGATCCGTCAAACAAAGACACGTGGGTTTCGCTGACGCCCCGCGGCAGCGTTGAGCGGTCCACCGCAAAGCCGTGATTCATCGACACGATCTCAACCTTGCCGGTGCGCAGATCCTTGACCGGGTGATTGGCGCCGTGATGGCCCTGAGCCATTTTCGAGGTGCGCGCGCCCAGCGCCAGCGCTAGCATTTGATGGCCCAGGCACACGCCCATCGCCGGCAGGCCGCTATCGACCAGCAATTTTATCTGCGGGGCCGCGTAAATTCCAGTCGCCGCTGGATCGCCGGGGCCGTTGGAAAGCAGCACGCCATCGGGCTTGTGGGCCAGAACTTCGCTTGCGCTTGCGCTCGCCGGCATCACCACGCATTGGGCGCCAATATCGCCGAGCCCGCGCAAAATATTGCGTTTGACGCCGTAATCCATGACCACGACCTTGAAGCGCGGCTTGCGAAGCGGCGGTGTTCCAATTCCCCATTTCCAGCGCCCCTCGCTCACGCAATAGCTTTGCGCGCAGGTGACTTGCTTGGCCAGATCAAGCCCTTCAAGCCCAGGCCATTCCCTGGCCCGTGCGTGCAGCGCCTTCAGGTCGAACTTGCCGTCGGGCGCGTGGGCGATGATCGCGTTGGGCATGCCGTTTTCGCGGATGCGGCGGGTGAGTGCGCGCGTATCGATCCCCGCAAGCGCAATGATGTTGCGCTGTTTGAGCCATGCGCTCAGCGTGCTGGCGGCGCGCCAGTTCGACGGCTCGGTCGGCGCCACCCGGAACACAGCGCCGCGCGCCGCGGCGAACGCCGCCGGAGAGGAGGTCTCAACGTCCTCGTCATTGGCGCCGACATTGCCGATGTGCGGAAACGTGAAGGCGACGATCTGGGCGGCGTAAGACGGATCGGTCAGGATTTCCTGATAGCCGGTCATGGCGGTGTTGAAGCAAACCTCGCCAACGGCTTCCCCTATCGCGCCCAACCCCAGCCCATGAAAAACGGCGCCATCGGCGAGCACGAGCGCTCCAGTGGCTACGGGTGAGGGAATCATGGCGGCCAAAGCGCTCGTTGGATAAGCAGACCCGAAGGCCAAGTCAAAAGCGCGGGATTTGGTAAAATGGCGCCTATTCCCCGCTCGCGGGTTGGACCGCGCGCCTCCTGGCGCGCATGCGGGCCGGAGGCCCGCGCTCCCAACCGCTACGCAAGTGCAAGACCCACAGGCAGAAGCCGCCGCACCCCTGCCGCAAAGGTAAATTTTATGTCAGTGCTACGGATTGGCCGTTGGATGAAAATCCTGTAAGGTTTGCGCGTGGGGACGTTAGGTAACAGGTTACGGGCCGGAATTGCCGTGCTTTGGCTGGCGACGGCGTTGGCCGCTTGCGATCAGCTTGGCGCGCCGCCCCCGGTGACGCCGCCAGCGGCGCCGGCCTTGATCTCGCGCGCGGACTTGTTTGGCGATCCGATCCGCCAGCGCGCGCAATTGTCGCCGCGCGGCGACAAGGTGGCGTTTGTCGCCCCGCGTGACGGGGTGGCCAATCTCTGGGTGCTGGCGGTTGATGCTCTGGATCAAGCCCGGCCAGTGACTGACGATCGCGGCCGCGGCATCCGCGATTTCGTCTGGGCGCGGGACAATGCCAGCCTGCTCTATGAGCAGGACCAGGGCGGCGATGAAAACACCCGGCTTTATTCCATCGCTATCGAGGGCGGCGCGCCGCGGGCGCTGACCCCGGGTGGCGCCCGCGCTCAGATCCTTGGCCTCAGTTCTAGCGATCCAGGCGGCGTCATCGTCACCCTGAACCAGCGCGATCCCGATTGGCCCGACGTGTTCCGCATCGACATCGCTAGCGGCGCGCGCCAGCTGATCGAGCGCAACAGCGTCGGCGGTTTTGCACAATTCATGAGCGACGACGAAAACCGATTGCGCCTCGGCGTCAGAAGACTTCCAGGCGGTCTGGTTGAAATCAAGATCCGCGCGGCAAACGGAAATTGGAGCAGCCTGCTGACATTGCCGTTCGAGGAGGCGGTGTCCTCGCGTCCGTTGGCGCTGGAAGCGGGCGGGCGAACGCTGCTGATGCTCGATTCCACCGATCGCGATCGGGCGGCCTTGGTGCGCGTCGATCTGCGCACCAAGGCCAAGACCGTGCTGGGCGAAAGCGCGAGCGCTGACATCGTCGATGTCTGGCTGCATCCGACCAGCAACGAGCCGGCCGCGTTCGGCGCGGAATATTTGCGCCGCGACTGGCGCGGGCTCGATACCGAAGCGCAGGCCGATATCGATTTCCTCAATCGGCAACTGGGCGGCGAATTCGAGATTACCTCCCGCAGCCTGGACAATAGCCGTTGGATTGTGGTCGAGCAGAGTCCGACCATGCCGCCGCGTTCGTATTTGTACGACCGCGGCGAAAACCGCCGCATTTCCCTGTTGTTTCGTCAGCGCCCGGCGCTGGAACAAGCGCCGCTGCAAATGATGATTCCCGTTGAGATCGTGGCGCGCGACGGGCTGACCTTGGTCTCGTATTTGACGCTGCCGCCGGGCGCGGACATCAACGGAGATGCGCGCCCCGAAGCGCCGGCGCCGCTCGTGCTGCTGCCCCATGACGGGCCCTGGGCCCGCGATTCCTACGGTTTCAGCGCGCTGCATCAATGGCTCGCCAATCGCGGCTACGCGGCGCTGAGCGTCAATTTTCGCGGCTCGACTGGGTTTGGCGCCGCGTTCGTCAATGCCGGCAATCGCGAATGGGGCGGGCGCCTGCGCGAGGATCTGCTCGATTCCGTGCAATGGGCGATCGCGAGCGGAATTGCCCGCGCTGATCGCGTAGCCATCCTTGGCCAGGGTTTCGGCGGCTATGCAACGCTGGCGAGCCTGGCCTTTTCGCCGGAGCAATTTCGCTGCGGCGCAAGCTTTGCCGGTCCCGCCGATCTGTCCGCAATGGTCGAGGCGGCGCCGGCGGCTCTGCGTGAGCGGCTTTACGCGCGCGTGGGCGATACCCGCACGCCAGAGGGTCGCCAAGCATTGCGCGCGCAATCGCCGTTATTCAGCGTTGGCGAAATTCGCGCGCCATTGTTGCTGGCGTTCGGCGAGCGCGATCCGCGCGCGATCCGCGCCGATTCTGAAATGATCGCGCGCGGCCTGCGCGCGGTCGGCGGTGGGCTCACTTTTTTATCATTTCCTGGCGAAGGCCGATATTTGGCGCGGTCGCAAAATCGGCTGGCTTATCTCGCCGTGCTGGAACATTTCCTCGGCGATTGCCTGGGCGGGCGGGTTGAGCCGGTGGGCGCTGCGTTCGAAGGCGCGGAGATCAACGTGTACGATGGCGCGGTGAACGTGCCGGGGCTCTCCGCCTTCGCCCGGTCACTCGATCAACGGGCGCGGATTCCAGTGTCGGCGCCAGCTACGTCAAGTGGCGGCCCACTCACGCCAGGGTAAGCAAGTCCGCGCAAATGGCTTCCAGGCCCGCCTGGTCAACGCCGTCGAAGGCGTCGAAGCTGGTCGAATCCACGTCGAGAACGCTCGCCAGCGCGCCGCTGCTATCGAACACTGGGACCACGATTTCCGAGTTCGAGCGGCTGTCGCAAGCGATGTGCCCTGGAAAGCCATGCACATCGGGGACGATGATGGTTTTCCGCGTCGCCGCCGCCGCGCCGCACACACCCTTGCCAAAGCCAATGCGCAAACAGCCGAGCGTGCCCTGATAGGGGCCGACCACAAGCTCGTCCCGCTTGTTTTCATCGACCAAATAAAACCCGGTCCAGAAAAACCGCTCCGGAAACGCTTGCGCCAGCAATGATGCGGCGCTGGCGTAGCGGGCGATGCGGCTCGGCTCGCCGGCGATGATTGCCGCGATTTCCGCCGCGAGATTTGCGTAGGTTGCGGCCTTTGAGGCCCGGTCCGGAATTGTGCTTGTTCTCAGGGCTGGTTTTCCTTGCGGTGCGGGAACGCGCCCGACGATTTCAGCGCGCTCATTTGCTCGGCTCGGCTGGGGCTCTGGCCGGTCTTGCGGCGGTTCAAGGCCATGCCTACCAGCACCGCCGCGGCGATGATCCCTATGAGAATGAGTGCTATCACAAACCAGAACATCGCCGCCTCCGCGTACAGAATAGCCCAGCTGGCCAGCGAAGGAAACGCCCCAAGAAAAATGGCAGGGCGTTGCCGCGCGCCATGGTGTTCGCGGCGCGGGCATATTATCGGTCTGGTTTGATCGACGCAGGCGCTGAGGAATAAAAATGGCTGGACCGCTCAACGGTATCCGCATCATCGAATTCGCCGGCCTTGGACCCGGGCCGTTCTGCGGCATGATGCTCGCCGATCACGGCGCCGAAATCGTCCGCATCGAGCGCCCGGGGGCGATGGTCTTTCCGCAAGACGTGCTGGCGCGCGGGCGCAGCTCGATTGTGCTCGACATGAAGAAGCCGGAAGCGCTCGCCGTGGCGCGCGATCTGTGCCGCGGCGCCGATGGCTTGATCGAGGGCTACCGGCCGGGCGTGATGGAGCGCTTTGGGCTCGGGCCGGACCTGCTGCTCGCCGACAATCCAAGGCTGGTCTTTGGCCGCATGACTGGTTGGGGCCAATACGGGCCGCTGGCGCACGCGGCCGGGCATGACATCAATTATATCGCCATCGCCGGCGTGCTGCACACGATCGGCGAGCGCGGCGGCAAACCGGTTCCGCCGGTGAATTATATCGGCGATTTCGCCGGCGGCGGCATGATGCTCGCTTTCGGCATGGTCAGCGCCTTGCTGCATGTGAAATCCGGCGGCAAGGGCCAGGTGATCGATTGCGCCATGACTGACGGCGCGGCGATGATCGCGGCGATGACCTGGTCGGCCTATGCGGCGGGCATCTGGAAGGACGAGCGCGGCATCAATCGCCTCGACGGCGGCGCGCCTTATTACGACACCTACGAATGTTCCGACGGCGGCTATGTCGCCATCGGCTCGATCGAACCACAATTTTACCGGCTGCTGCGGGAAAAAGCGGGACTCAGCGATCCCGCGTTCGATGCGCAGAACGATCAATCGCAATGGCCGGCGCTCAAGCGGAAGCTGGCGGCGTTGTTCAAGACCAAGACGCGGGCGCAATGGTGCGCGCTGATGGAGGGGTCGGACGTTTGTTTCGCGCCGGTGCTGTCGCTGGCGGAAGCCCCGGCGCATCCGCACAATGCGGCGCGCGAAACCTTTATCGAAGTTGGCGGTTTCACTCAACCCGCCCGGCGCCGCGCTATTCGGCGACGCCGACTGCGAAACCCGCGCCCGCGCCAAGCGCCGGCGCCGATACCGACGCAGTGCTGCGCGCGCTTGGCTATGGGCCGGAGAAAATTCAATCCTTGCGCGCCGCGGGTGTGCTGGGAGCGTGAGTGAGCGCTGGCGAGATTTGCCCGCACCGGCTAAAGTGAACAAGCGCAAGAGAAGGATTTCCGCCGCATGCCTGGTTTATGGTTTGACGAACTTAAGGTGGGGCAAATATTCGAGCACCCGATCCGGCGCACGGTGACGGAGACGGACAATGTGCTGTTCTCGGCGATGACCCATAATCCCGCGCAATTGCACCTCGACGAGGAATACATGAAAGGTACTGAATACGGCCAGCGCATCGTCAACAGCGCCTTCACGCTTGGGCTGATGGTGGGCGTGTCGGTCGGCGACACCACTTTAGGAACGGCGATCGCCAATCTCGGTTGGGACGAGGTGCGTTTCCCCAAGCCACTGTTTCATGGCGACACGGTCAATGTGGTGACGGAGGTGCTTGAGTTGCGCAAGTCGAAGTCACGCCCCGATGCCGGCATCGTCACCTTCCTGCACAAGGCGTTCAACCAGCGCGGCGAATTGGTGGCTTCCTGCAAGCGCAGCGGCCTGCAACGCAAGCGGCCGCTGTCATGAGCGCGCCGCTTCCGCTTCGCTCGCTGCTGTTCATCCCTGGCGACAGTGAAAAAAAGCTCGGCAAGGCCGATGCGTCGGGCGCCGATGCGTTGATCCTTGATCTCGAGGATTCCGTCGCGCCCGAGCGCAAGCCGGCGGCGCGCGAGTTGGTGGCCGCGCATTTGGCGGCGCGTCCGCGAGCGGGGCGCAAATCCAAATTATTCGTGCGCATCAATCCGCTTGAAACCGAGCATGCCTTGGCGGACCTTAAAGCCATCGTCGCCGCCGCGCCCGACGGGATCATGCAGCCCAAAGTCAATTCTCCGGAAGACGCGCTGCGGCTTTCGCATTATCTCGACGCGTTCGAAGCGCAAGCCGGGATCGAAGCGGGCGCAATTCAGATTTTGCCCGTGGCGACGGAAACCGCGATCGCCCCGTTTCATCTTGGCGCGTTCGCTCCAGCGAAGCTTGCGCGCTTGATGGGGCTCACTTGGGGCGCGGAGGATTTGGCCGCCGCGATCGGAGCGAGCGGCAATCGCGGCCCCGATGGAGAATGGACGCTGACCTTCCGCATAGTTCGGTCGATGATGCTGCTCGCCGCGCACGCGTGCGGGGTGCAGGCGATCGAAACCCTGCAGGCGGATTTTCGCGATGACGAAGGCTTGCGGGCTTCCTCGCGGGCCGCGCGCGCAGAGGGATTTAGCGGCCGCTTGGCGATCCATCCCGCGCAGGTCGCGGCGATCAATGCCTGCTTCATGCCCTCGCCCGAGGAGACCGAGCACGCGCGCCGGCTGGTTGCGCTGTTCGCGGCAAATCCCGGCGCCGGAACCTTGTCGCTCGACGGCAAAATGATCGACCTCCCGCACCTGAAACAGGCCGAACTCGTGCTGGCGCAGGCCAAGGCGTTCACAGGGTGATAAAAGAGGCCGTAAACGGCCTTTTATGTTGACAATAGCGTCATAATAGGCCATTTATGGCCTGTGCTGAAAACAATCGAGGAACTCTTGGCGAGCCTGGGGGCGGCAGTTCGCGTGCGTCGGCTGGCGCTGAATTGGTCGCAGGAGGAGGCCGCCAGCCGCGCCGGCATCGGGGTGCGGACGTGGCGGCGGATGGAACTGAGCGGCCAAGCTACGATCGAGAACTTGGTCAGCGCCGCCATTGCGCTTCGGTGCGAGGACAAGCTCAGCGAACTTTTCCCGGCGCCGGTCGCGCGCAGCATGGATGAATTGCTGCAGCGGCAGCAGCGCGAGGCGGTCGCGCAAGCGCGTCCACGGCGCGCGCGCAGGGCCAGGCCGTGATGAGATTGCCGCCCGGCGCGCCCGTCAGCATCGCGTTTGCTTTTGACGCCGCGCGCATCCCGGCGGCGCGTGTGGTCATGAGCGATGGTTTGGCGCAGCTGGAATGGTCGCGCGAAATCATCGCCAGCGGTATCAATCCGGCAGCGCTCTATTATCCGCCAGAGCCCGGTCTCCAAGCCGCGCGCACCCGAAACTTCGGCGGGCTGCACGGGTTCTTGGCGGACGCGCTTCCGGAGGGTTGGGGCTATCTCGTCATGCGCAAGCGTCTTGCTAAGCTCGGCGTCGATATCGCATCGCTGACGCCTGTCGAGCAACTCGCGCTTGTCGGTGAAACAGGACGAGGCGCGCTTGTGTTCGAGCCCGCGACGGCGCCGCGCGACGCGGTGGGTACGCTAGATCTCGACTGGCTAGCCGACGAAGCGGCGGTGATATTAACGGGCGAAGGCGGCCAACTTGCCGACACGCTGGCGGGTCTCGCTGGCGGGTCTGGCGGGACGCGGCCAAAAGTGCACGTGGGTTTTGATGATTTCGGCAACGTGTCTGTCGGCGCCGGCGAGATCGCCCAGGGCCACAGCGCTTGGATCGTCAAGTTTCCCGCGGCGGAAGACCCAGTCGATATCGGCCCGCTTGAATACGCCTATGCCATGATGGCGCGCGCCGCGGGTCTCGAAGTTCCCGATCATAAACTCATCGCCTCCAAGAAGGGGCCAGGCTATTTCGCGACCCGTCGTTTCGATCGACCCCGGCCTGGCGCGCGCTTGCATATGATTTCGATGTCCGGCGCCGTTGAAGCTTCGCCCCAAACGCCATCGAGCTATGACATGTTTTTCCGCGTCACGCGCGCGATCACGCGCCGCGCGGGCGATGTCGCGGCTGCGTTCAGGCGCATGGTGTTCAATATTCTGGCGCACAATCGCGACGATCACATGCGCCAGCACGCTTTCCTGATGGACGCGGCGGGCGATTGGCGCCTCGCGCCCGCCTACGACCTGACTTATGCGGCAGGGCCTGGCGGCGAGCATTACCTCGACGTCGAAGGTGAGGGGCGCAGGCCCGCCAGGGTTCACGTTAAAGCTCTTGCCCGGCGGCACGGATTGTCGGCCAAGCAGGTGAGCGCGATCATCGAAGATGTACGATTGGCGATCGCCGCTTGGAGCGCTTTTGCGAGGGCCGCCAGCGTCAGTCCGGCGTCGAACAAATTGGTTGCGGAAGCGCACGCCCGTGTGGCGGCGCACTTTTAGACCGAGGCAGAATGCGAGCCTCGCTTCCGCGAGCGAAGGCTGGTGGGCGCGGAGGGACTCGAACCCCCAACCAGACCGTTATGAGCGGCCGGCTCTAACCATTGAGCTACGCGCCCGAAGCGCACCTCTACAGCCTCGGACCGCCGGCTTCCAGCCGGCTCGTTTCGCCCCGACACCCGCTGGGGCGGGGGTCACGCATAAGTGTTGGCGGCCAGTGCGGGTTTGTGGGTAAGGTGTTGGTCTGGGGCGGGAAAACGGAGCCGGATCATGCGGGTTGGGACACTGGACGGGGCGTTCTTAGGCTTGGCGTTTTTGGCCGCGGGGACGACGGCGGCGGCGGCGCAAGAGGCCTTTGAGCGGCCTTATTGGTTGGATCGATCGGTAATCGAGGTCATCGGCCGCGCCCAAATTGAAGTGCAGCCGGATGAAGCGCGCTTCTCGGTCACGTTCCGCGAAGTGGCGCGAGACTCGCTGTCGGCGACGCAGGGCGCGACGGATCGCGCGCGCCTAGCTACCGCGGCAATCCGCTCACGCGGCGGCGATGCGGTGGAGATCAACTCAAGCGCCGACATAGATGCCATCTATGAAGAATATCGCAACCGCGAAGGCGATCGGCAATCGAGCGAGCGCGCCGATCAGATCGCCAATTATTCCGTGAGCGTCACATTGGACATTACTGTGAAAGACATCGCGCGCGCAGCCAACGTCCGCGCCGCCGCTATGGCGGTTGGTCCGGAAGAAGCGGGAGATCTGGGCTTTGTCCTGCGCGAGACCGCGCCAGCGATGCGGCGCGCCTATGGTTCGGCGGTAGAGGACGCGGCGGCGCGGGCGCGCATCTCGGCGCAAGCTTCCGGAGCGCAATTGGGGCGTCTTTTGGTGTTGCAAGAGGGGCAGGGCCCTTGCCTCGGGCATTGGGTCAGCGCGCCCTCGCGAACGCGCAACTTGCAAAATACTCCGGTCACGCAAGCGACGGAGAGTGGGGACGAAATCATCGTCACCGGTTCGCGCATCGGGGAATTGCGCCTGAGCGCGCAAGATATAGCGCGCATGCAATTGCCGGAAGATCTCGGCCCAATCCTGCTCTCCGCGCAGGTGTGCGCGATTTACGCCGTGGCGCCCTGATCGCGCCGCCGGCGCCTCAGATGCCGAGCAAGGTCAGCACGATCGCCGCGGCCAAAACCGGCATGATAAAGGCGGTGAGCGCCGAGGCGACGATGCGCGCGGTTTTCAACACGCGGTGTCCCTTGATCGGCTTATCTTCGCGCGGGGCCAGGGCGAATTTGCACATGAATGCGAACACGCCGGCGACCGCCGCCACCGAGGCGCCTGCCACGGCGCCGGCGAAAAGCGCGGCAAGCGCGGCGGCGAAGGCAATCAAGCCGAGAATGCCGTGGCCGGAATTCATCACTTGCTTGACCAGCCGCTCGGCGCGGCCCTGATCGAAAGTCTTGTACGCCGCGGGCGACACCACGAAAGAGAACAGCATAATCCAACCGATTGAAATACCGGCGAGAATTATGGCGGAAGCCTGGGCGATTGATTGCATGGCCCCGTGCTTAGCATGAGTCGCGCCAACGCCAGCTTGAACCGGCTATTCGGTAATGATGCGGCAGCCGAAACCTTCCTCGAAAACCGCTTCGGCGCTCACCGCGCCGAACAATACGCTGGCGCGGACGCCGCTTGGTTCTTCGATCAGCGCAATTGGCCCGCGCGCCTCGTCGGGAAAGTCGGCGCTGCAGGCCTCGAGCGTACGCCCGCTGACATGCAGGCACGAGCAAGTCTGCTTCGCGGCGTAGCCGGTGGCGATGCGAGCGAAGGCAAGATCGTCGCGCAACGACCAGACCCCGCCCGCGACGGCAATTACAAAAGCCGTCAGCGCGGCCGCCCAAATCCAGCGTTTGCGTGACACCGGCTTCCCCCTATGCTCCCTGCAGCTTAGCGGAATCAGGGGAGGGCGTCTTGCTGCATCGTGCGGTTTTGTCCATCTTTTTTGCCTTGGCGATGGTCGGCCAAGCCTCGGCCCAGCTTTTTCCCTTGCCGCCGCAGCCGGCCGGCTTGGAATGGCCGAATGCGCAATGGCCCGAAGCGCCGCTGCCGCGCGATGTTGACCGCGCCGCCTTCGATCTGGCCGTCACCGAAGCCTTCGCTGGACCCCATGAAACCATGGGCCAAACCCGCGCCGTGCTGATCGTGCAGAGCGGGTCCATTGTTTTTGAGCGCTATGACGAGGGTTTTCCGCGCGACACGCGAATGATCTCCTGGTCGATGGCCAAATCGGTGACGCAGGCGCTTGTGGGCGCGGCGGTATTGCAGGGCAAGCTGAGCATCGATGCGCCGATGGGCTCGCCGCACTGGCGCGCCGGCGATCGGCGCGCCTCGATTCCCTGGCGGCAATGGCTCAACATGGTTGATGGCCAAGATTACAGCGAAATCGGCGCCCCGAGCGTTCTGGAAAATGATGTCACGCATATGTTGTACGGAGCGGGGCGCGGCGACACCGCCCGTTTCGCCGCCGGCCTGCCGCTCATTCGCGATCCTGGCGCGCGCTGGAATTACAATTCCGCCGGCACGGTGCTGATCGCCGACGCGCTGACCCGAACCATCGTGCCCGACCCGCGAGATCCGATCGATCGTCGCGACAGGATGCGGGCGTGGATGGATGCGTCTTTGTTCAATCCGATCGGCATGGCGCCGATCGTCGAGTTCGATCCGAACGGGCTCTATTATGGCAGCGCCCTGGTGTGGGCGAATGCGCGCGATTTTGCCAGGTTCGGCTATCTCTATTTGCGCGGCGGCGTCTGGAACGGGACCCGGATTTTACCCGAAGGCTGGGTCGATTTCGCCCGCACCCCTGGGCCCGATATTGGAACGGACGTGTACGGAGCGCACTTCTGGCTGACGCCGGCGCGCGGAACCGGAAAGCCGATGCGCTCGCTGATCGTCGATCCGGCGATGGCGGACGCGTTCTCGGCGCAAGGCCACGAAGGTCAGATTATCGTCATCGTGCCGTCGAAGGATTTGGTGATGGTGCGGCTCGGGTTGTTCCATGGTGGCGCCGCAGCCTGGGACGGGCTCGGCGATTGGGCAAGCCGGCTGATCGGCGCTTTCGGCGCGCGGCCTTAAGTCTCACCCTTCGCGCAGCGAGCGCCACAGCGTCTGGTTCAGCGGTTCCAGCAAATATTGCAGCGCCGTGCGTTTGCGCGTCGGGATCACCACTTGCGCGGAAAGCCCCGCGCGCAGCCGCCGGGAGCCGTTGCTGCGCTTCCGACAAGCTGCTCCAATTCTTCCTGTCGGCACCACGACTTGGGCCAGGAAGTAGGCCGCGCCGGTGCGTTCGTCGGTGAAGCGGTCGGCGGAGATCTGCCGCACATCGCCGTAAACGATCGGCAGATTGCGCCCGCCGAAGGCGGTGATGCGAACTTCAGTGGATTGCCCCGGCTCCAGATCGTCGGCGTCGTCTGGGGCGACACTTGCGCTTCGACGATCAGTTCTTGCCCGTCGGGCACGATGTCCATCAGCCGCTCGCCCGGCCCGATCACGCCGCCGACCGTGTGCACGGCCAGGCCCACCACCAAGCCGTCGGTCGGCGCGCGCAGCCGCGTCGATTCAAGCGCTGCCGCGCGCCCGCCATTTGCGGGCGCGAGTTCCGCCAATGCGCCTCGACGCGGCGCAAGGCCTCGTAGCGCTCCTGCTGCGTGGAGGCGATCAAGGCGGTAAGTTCAGCGCGGCGGCCTTGCAGTTCGGCCAGCGAACGCTCAAGCGCCCGCACCCGCGTCATCGGCGCCATTTCCTCGGCCGCGAGCGCGCGCATGCCGCGGAGTTCCTCGCCGAGCAGCAATTCTGGCGAAGGATCGAGGCGATTTCGCCGCGATAGCCGGACGATGCGCGCATCATAGGCGCTCCACGACGCCGCCGACCACTTCGCGGCGGTGACGCTCGAATGCGGCTTCCGCGACGTCGCGATCTTCCGGCGTCCAGCGCGGCCCATTCCGGCGGACCGTCAGCGCGCGGGCGCCGGCTCGTTCGGCGGTGAGGCGCGCGCGCTGCATTTGCAGATCGACCACTTGCGACAGCAGCGCTTGTTCCTGCGCCACCAATTCCGGCGCGCCGAGTTCGATCAGCATTTGCCCGCTGACGACCTGGTCGCCCTCCTTGATCGCGAGCCGCGAAACCACGCCGCCATCGCGGTGCTGTACGGTCTGGCGGTTGCCCGAAACCACCACAACGCCCGCGGCGACCACCGCGGCGTCCAGCGGCGTAAACGCCGCCCAACCGCCAAAACCGCCGAAAAAGAACAGCCAGAACCAGCAGCCCGGCGCGAATTTCGCCGCTCCCGGAATCGGCGCGATGCTATGGCGCTGTCGAGGGTTTGCACGCTCATGGCCGCCGGCCCGGTTCGGCCGAACTCACCACCGTCGGCCGCTGGCCAGGCGTGGCGGTGCAAGTTTGGCCGCCACTTGATCGCGCGGCCCGAAGGCTTCAATGCGCCCGTCTTGAATGACCAGCAATTTGTCGGCGATGTTCATGAAGCCGGCGCGGTGGGCGACCACGATGCAGGTAGCGCGTCGTTCGCGCGCCGCCTTGAGCGCGTTGACCAAGGCGGTCTCGCCCTCGGCGTCGAGGTGGGCGTTGGGCTCGTCGAGCACCAGCAGCACCGGGTCGCCGAACAGCGCCCGCGCCAACGCCACGCGCTGCGCCTGGCCGGCTGAGAGGCCGCGCCCGCCGGGGCCCGATTCGGTGTCGTAACCCTGGGCAGACCAGGATCATTTCGTGCACTCCCGCCGCGCGCGCGGCGGCGACAATGGCGCGGTCGGCATCGTCGCCTTCCTGGCCGAGGCGCTGCTTCGAAGCGCGAAATGTTGTCGCCGATCGTGCCCGAGAACATGCCCACTTCCTGCGGCAGATAGCCGATATGGCGGCCGAGCACGGTTGGGGTCCCAGTCGGTCAACTTGGCGCCGTCGAGGCGCACCGCGCCTTGGTCCGGGATTGGCGCGCCGGAAACCACGCGCATCAAAGTGGTCTTGCCGGCGCCGCTGGGGCCGATCACGCCGATGATCTCGCCCGGCTCAACCCTGAAACTGGCGCCGCCAGCAAGAGCCGATCGCCGCTCGGCGCGCGCACGGCGACATTTTCAGCCGATAACCTGCGCCGCGCGGGTCGGGCAGCGAAGTGAATCTCGCGCCGGCATTCCTGCGTCGCCAGCACGTCGTTCAGCACTTTGTAGGCTTGGCTGCCCTGCTCAAACTGCCGCCAGGCGCCGACGATCAGTTCAAGCGGCGCAAACGCGCGCGCAATCAAGATCGACGCGGCGATGATGCCGCCGGCGGAGATTTCCTGCTGCAGCGCCAAATAGGCGCCAAGCCCAAGCGACAGCCGATTGCAGCAGCAGGCGGAAAACTTGGTGACGGCGGAAAACACCGCCGTGCTGCGCCGCGGACTCGTGCACGCGCCTGCGGACAGCGTCTCGCGCGCCTGCAATTGCCGGCGCACCAGCGCCTCTTGCATGCCGAGCGCGCGCGCGATCTCGCCTTGGGCAGCATCGTTCATCTGCAGCGAATACATCGCCCCCGAGGCTTGCTCATGGGCGCGCAGCAATGCGGATGGGTCGCGGCCTGGTTGGCGAAGCGCGATCAGCACCAGAGTCACGCCGCCGCCAAACGCCAGCGCGCCAATCCAAGGATGGATCATGAAGCAGACGGCGATATAAACCGGCGTCCACGGCGCATCGATGGCGGCCACCGCCGCGCGGCCCGGACACCGCTCCGCGCAGGGCGTCGAATTCGCGCAGCACATGGGCCTGCCCGGCGGCGGCTGCGGCCCTCGCGCTGCAGCGCTGACATCAGCACGTGCGGCGCCACAAGCCGGTCAAACCGCTTGGCCAGCGTCGCCAGCAGCCGCATGCGCACCGCGTCCAGGAACGACAGCGTCGCCAAGCTGCCGACCAGCACCGCCGACAAATAGAGCAGCGTCAGCACGCCGCCCGAAGTCAGCACCCGGTCATAGACCTGAAGCATGTAGATCGACGGCGCGAGATAGAGCAGGTTCAGCGCGGCGCTGAACAGAACCACGAAGCCCATATGCCGACGGCAGGCGTCCAAAGCGGCGCGCAGAATTCCCGTTGACGCTTTGCTGTCGCCGCGTTTGGCCATAGATTAATGCCCTTCGTGCCCAAGGTTACTTAGAGCCAATGCACGCCCGGCGCCAGGGGCCGCCTCAGCCGGGGGCCGCCCGAAACGCCTCCAACGCAAAACCCGGACCGGCGAGGCGGGAACCGGCGCAAAACCAGGCGCTTGCGCTTGGTTGACCGCCTGGACGGGCCGTCTTAGCTTTCTGCGTTCAGCGTCGCGCCGAACCGAAAAACTCATATGGCCAGACCCCAGGCGCGCGAATACGACCAGCGGCGCGAACATATTGTCGAACAAGCGGGCCGGCTTTATGCGCGGCGCGGCTTTCTGGGCGCTTCATTGTCTGAACTGGCCCAGTGCTGCGACATCTCGAAATCGGCGATTTATCATTATTATGCGTCGAAGGAGGATATTCTCTTCGACGTCATGCAATCGCACATGCTGGCGCTCGGTGAAGCGACGCAGGCCGCCATCGGCAAGCACCGGCGCGGCGCTGAGGATTTACAGGCGGTGACACGCGCTTTCATGCGGCTCTATGTCGGGGCCCAGGCGCGCCACCGGGTCTTGTTGAACGAGCTTGATCACCTTCCGAAGCAACGACGCGCCCAGATCGTGGCTTTGCAACGCGGCCTGATCGTGCTGGTCGAGGGCATCCTGGTGGAGATTTCGCCCCCGCTCAAACGCAACCCGCGCCGCCTACGCGCTGCCGCCATGCTCTATTTCGGCATGATCAATTGGACCCACACTTGGTTCAACCGAAAGGCCGGCGTCTCGGAATTGGAGCTGGCGGACATGGTGGTGAGTTTGACCCTCACCGGCCTCGCCGGCCCGCCAAACGATTAGGCACGCGCCCCCAACCATTGACCCACCCATCCCCGGATTCGCGAAGCGAAGTCCGGGGCCCATAAACACGAACGGCTTGTGTTTATGGGCCCCGGGCTCGGCGCTTTCGCGCCGCCCCGGGGATGGGTGGCGAGTCACATTTCGGGCCGCCGGCATCAGCTCAGAAGTTCGAGACCAGGCCCACCTGGATGAAGCGCCCAGTGGTTAGCACGAAGGTCGAATCGCCCTGGAAGATGCCCGGGTAGGAGCCGACCGTGCTGGCATAAGGCGGCGGCTCCTTGTCGAACAAATTATTGATGTTGAGCGACAGCGAGGTTCGATCGGTGAAGGCGAGATCGTCAAGATCGTAGCGGAAGTACAGATCGACCTGACTGAAGGAATCGACCTCGCTTTGCCCGAATGGGGCCGCGGTGGCCGAGCCGGGCGCGACGTTGAAGTCGCTGGTATATTGCAGCGTGGCCTGGGCGCGGAGCTGGCCCAAGGTGAGGCCGCCGGTGAGCGCCCATTTCCATTCCGGATTGTCGATATCGAGTCGGTCGGTCGCCGCCGGTCCGACGATCTGGTGGAAGGTGACGGCGTTATTGCCGGCAAACGAAATGTCCCAGCCGCCCCAGTCAGCCTCATGCTCGTAGCGTGCGTTAAGGTCGATGCCTTCAACATAGAGTTCAAGCAGGTTCTGCGTGCGGTTGTCGCCGATATAGGCCACCGGGCAGGTTGGCACCACCGCTTCGGCGCAGGCTAGGAACGTAGTCGCATACTCGCCCGCGCCGGTGGTATTCAGGCCGGTGGTCTGCGCGGTAAAGGCCTGGATTTGCGCCGCCGTCAGCGGTGCGCCGCCGTTCGTGGTGATGAGCTGCGGGAAGTTCTGAACGATGCCGGTCAAGCCGGTAGCCGTCGCAGCCGACGCGAGCATGTCGGTGATATGGATCGAATAGAAGCTGGCGCCGAAAGTCATTCCCTCCATCGGACGCACTTCAAAACCGGTAGACCAATTCTCGGAGGTCTGGGGTTTCAAATTGGTGGCGGAGCCGGACGTTAACACCAGCGCGATGGCGTTGGCCGCGTTCGGTCCCATGGACGCGGTACCCTCGACCGTGGGGCCGAAGGGCCAGGCCGCGGCGCTCACCGGCAAGAGCGGTATCACGTCGCTTGGAATCGGATTGGTGATGGTCAGGGCCGGAACGACGACCCTGTCCTGCGCATTCGGCGAGGTGAAGGAGGTGCCGATATTTCCGCGGATCGTGGCCCATTCGACGGGCTCCCAATTGAGGCCGATGGAATGGTTGGAGGTGTCGAAACTGCTGGTGAAAGCCTTGTTGATCGTATTGTTGATAGTAGCTCTGCTGTCGCTCGCGTAAGAATCTTGTCGCCCCGAAAGCGACAAGCTCAACGCATGCACGAACGGCACGGAATTGTCTGCGCTGAGGATCGGGATTTGCAGTTCGGCGAAAACCGAATCGACGGTCTGTTCGTCGTGGCCAACCAGGCCAGGTTGGATAAGGTCGAAGTCGAGTTCGTTGCGCTCAACCCCGATCGCGGCGCGCAATGGGCCTCCTGGCAAATTGAACAATGGCCCGTCCGCGACGGCCATGTAATCGTCCATCGCGAACTTGCCGTTCCGGAGTGTTGTCGCGACAAACCCTGTGGTGGTTCCGGTGAGGGTGTAGGGATTGAAGGCGCCGCTCAAGATCGCGGCATTTACACCGGCAATGTTGGTGTCCAGGCTGACCCCGTTCGCTTCGGTTTCGCCGCGGCTATAGAGCGCGCGCAACTGCCAACCCCCGCCAATATCCCACGTCACCCGTGGGGTGATCTGCCAGAAATCGACATCGGTGTTGCGCACGCGCCCGGCGGGCCCCACGAGCGAGGAAAGATCGAGGCCAATGGATTGGGTGGGATTGCCGACCGTGCCTGGCGCCACTTGGTAATTGGGGCTTGCCGCTGTGATCGTGAAATTGCCAACGTTTGGCGAGGGCGAGGCAAACGCGCCGTTATTGCTGACGTTTTCGCGCCGCTGCACCCAGGCCCGAACGTCGAACCGCAAGGAATCGGTGATCTCTTGGTCGATCCCGCCCATGAAGCCGACTGTTTCCTGCGACGGCACAATGCTCAAACTATCGGCAATATCGCAGCGATTGCCAGCCAGCGCCGATGTTGGTTGGATGACGCCGGTTGCGTTGATTGGGTAAACGGCGGCGCCGATGGTGACGTTGCCCGGGGCGCACCCAAGGCCAGCCAACCCGAAAGTCGGGCTCGTGGGATTGAAATTGACATTCCGGATGTAATCGAGGTCGCGGCCGTAGAGCGCGTCATGGCGAGAGGCGTTCACCGAACCAAAAGCATTGCCGCTGCCCCAATCGAACCCGGCCGCTACGCCAAGGTCGCTGGTCTCGTAGCCAACGTTGGAGGCGCCATAGTGCGCGCTGACCTGGACGCCGTCAAAGCTGCTGCGGGTGATATAATTGATGACGCCGGTAACGGCGTCGGAGCCGTAAATGGCGGAGGCGCCGTCGGGCAGCACCTCAACGCGCTGCACCAGGGCGGGCGCGACGGTGTCGGGGTCAAAGCCGGAGGCGTTCGAAATGCCGACCGGCACCATGCGGTGACCATCGACGAGGGCCAGCGTAAACGGCGCGTTGGCGGTCGATGAATTGGGCAGGCTGCGCAAATTCGGGCGGCTGACCGCGCTCCGGTTGACAAATTGCGCGGAATTGCCGGCGACGCCTGGGATGCTGTTGAAATAGTTGGAGACCTGTGGAAGTTGCGCCAGCAACTCGGCGCCGGTCGTGGCGCCGGAGGCCAGAACTTCCTCTTCGCTCAGGCCGATGACGGCGACGCCCGTTGGCGCGATGCCGCGGATCTGCGAGCCGGTGACGACGATCTCCTGCTCATCCTCGGTTTCTTCGGGCGCCGGGCTCTGCTGCGCCGCCGCCGGCCCCGCCGCAGCGACTGCGGCAATGCTTGTTCCAGCCAGCAATACAGCGGCTAATTTCTTGATCATGTTTTCCTCCCCGTTCCCGCGATCTCGCGGGAGTTATTATTTTTGAACAAACGCTCCGGTTTTTGGTGTGGCGCTGGGGGCTTGTTGTCAAGCATCCGCGCTGTGTCGCGGGCAAGAAAAGCCGCCAGTGTGGCTCGCCTGCAAGACCAATTCGCGCCCAGTCTGCCGAGCGGCCTGCGGTAGTCAAACACCGGTTCTTCGCTTCCCTAACCCAATTCCTCGAACAAGCTTTGCTCTTCGCTTCGCCAGCCTTCGATTTCCAGCATGCGCAGTTTGGTGACGATGCCGCCATTGGCGGAGAAGCCGACCAGTTTGTCGCCTGCGCCGACAACGCGGTGGCACGGCACGACGATCGCGAACGGATTGCGCCCCAGCGCCTGGCCGACGGCGCGGGCTGCGTTCGGCTCGCCGATGGCCCGGGCGATCTCGCCATAGGTGCGCGTCTGCCCTGGCGCGATCGCGCGCGCGGTTTCGTAGACGCGGGCGTTGAACGGGGCGATGTGGGCGATGTCGAGTTGAATCGAGCGCAAGTTCTTTTGCTCGCCTCGCAGCAGCGCCTGGATTTCTTCGACGGCGCGCGCGATCGGCTTGGGCGGCGCGTCACTCGGTTCGGCGGCGGGACAATGGCGCATCAGCCGCGTTCGCGTGGCTTCGTGGGTTTTTTCCGGCAGCTGCACGCCAAGCACGCCGCGCGGCCCCCAAGCGATTCCGCAACGGCCGATAGCGGTGTCGAACAGGCAATAGGCAAAATCCAAGCGGGCGCGGCTCATGTGGGGCCGGGGTAACCCAATTCCGCGCCGCGAAACCGCCGCCGACCTAAACTCGCGTTCACCAACGCAGCAATTTCGATCCAAGCACGGCGCCTAGCGCGGCGCAGAGGGCGATGGCGACGACGTACCAAGTGACCACGAACGCGACCAGATCGACCGGGCAATACATGGCGTAAGCCATCGCCCCGATACCGCCGGACAGCGCGCCAATGGAGGCGCCGGCAAGGCCCAGGCGCGTCGGCGCGAAATCGCGCATCAGCCACAGCAGCAGCGCCGCGGCCGGCGCGGCCAAGAGCGGCACCAGAACCAGACACCAGGGAAAGCCGCCGCCCATCCAGGCAAGCATGCGCTGGTCGGGCGCTTCGCCCATCAGCGCGATCGCCGCCGCCATCACGCAGATCGCCACGAACACGCCAATCGCGCCAAGCCGCCAACCCAGCGGTCGGCCCGGCTTCATCAATTGCAGCGCCAACGGCATTATCGCCGCCGCCGCCGCCGCCGAGAACAAGGCTTTCAGCATCACCGGCATGGGCGCAGTCCCAATATCCGGGCGCATTTGCCCCGACGCCGCCACCAACAACACTGCCGCAACTAAGCCAGCCGCCAGCATCAACGTTAAACGCCGGCCCCAGCGCGGCTTCGGCGCGGCTTCGGTTCCGCGCGCGAGCAGATCGATGAGCTGTTCAGTTTTCATGGCGCGCCCTCCGCGCTCATCAGCAGCGTCAACGCTTTCAGGCCGCGATGGACGGAAATCTTGATGTCGGATTCGGAAAAGCCGGTCTGCGCCGCTGCTTCGCGCACGCTCTTTTCTTCGAGCTTGACCAGCCGGATCGCCAGGCGCTGCTTCTCGGGGAGTTTCTCCAGCAATGTCGCCAGATCGCGGCGCGCATCGCTGGCGGCGATCTCGGGATCGTGGTCGCCGAACTCGAAATCGTCGAGCGAGGCGTGTTTGCGCCGACCGGAGCGGCGCAGATGATCGATCAGCCGGTAACGGGCGATCGCGTACATCCATGCGGTCAGCGGGTAATTTGAATCGTACAGAGTCGCGGCGGGTGTGCAACGCCACCAATGTCTCCTGCACCAAATCCTCGGCGTCTTCGGGAGCGCCGCGCAAACGGTTGCGGAAATAGCCTCGCAACAGACCCGCCGCGAGGCTGAGAAACGCGCGATGCGCGCCCTCGTCCCCGGCAAGGCCTTTGAGCAAGAGCGCCCGCAGCTCTGTTTCATTCGCCATGCACAGCGTCTTACCCCGGTTACGTCGCGGCCGTCGAGGTGGTTACGGCGCCTCGTCGGAGAGTTGGGCGATGTGGTCCATGCTTTGGTGCAGGACGCGGACCACAATGAGTTCAATCGCGGCCAACCGAAAGAAGATAACATGCCGCTCGCAGGACCGGCGGCGCAAGCCGGGACTGATCTCATCGCAGGCCCGCCCCTGTTCTGGCCGATTGCAGAGTTCTGCGATGGCGTCATTCAACTTTCGCACATAGCGATCCGCCTGCGCGGCGGACCAGGCGTTGCTCGTGTATTGCCAGACATTGCGAAGGTCGCGGCGCGCCTCGGGCCGGATACGAAGTTCAAGCATTGCGCGCGGCGGACGCGTGCATCTCCGCCAGGAATTCCTCGACTTCGAAGGGTTCGGGCTCGCCGCTCTCGTCGCCCTCGCGGATCAGTTCGCGCAGGTTTTCGAGCCTGGCCTCCCGCTCCTGCAACAGCCGCAACCCAGCGCGCAGCACTTCGCTGGCCGAGGCATAGCGCCCGGATGCAATCTGGGCATCGACAAAGGCCGCGAAATGATCGCCGAGCGAGATGGAGGTGTTCTTGGGCATAGTGCGAGTGTACCAAATTGTGGTATTGGGGGCAAGATCGACAGACGGATCGACAGACGGAGGCAGCGTCGCTCACACTTGCGGAATGGCCATAGCAAGGGTTGCTTGCTTATTGCTTGCCTAAGCTACCTGGCTCTCATACAGCCATGGGCGCGACGACGTCGAGAGAGATGTTGCAACGCTCCCCGACCGCCCCCGAAACCCATCCGTCGGATACACCCAGCACTTTCAGCGAAGCGGAAGAAGGCCTTCACATTGCGCTCATCCGGATGCCCCCCTCAATGACCCTTGCCGACCCTAAAGACTCCGCTCTCAAAGAAGTTCGGGCGTTCCTCGACGCCCATCCGCACATCCAATTCTTCGAAATCGTGTTCACCAACATGGCCGGGGTGCCGCGCGGCAAGCGGCTGCGCCGGCATGAAATCCAGGCCGTGTTTGAGCAGGGGCGGTTTCTGCCCGGCTCTATCCTGGTCAACGATATTACCGGCCAGGACGTGGAAGCGACGGGCCTGGTCTGGGAGGATGGCGACGCCGACCGCATCGCGCGCCCGATTGCCGGAAGGTTGACGCCGGCGCCATGGCTTGGCGACGATGTCGCACAAGTCGCGCTCTCCATGTACGAACTCGACGGCGCGCCCAACGATCTCGACCCGCGCCATGTGCTGCAACGCGTGATCGATCGTTTCACCGCCGATGGTCTTGTCCCGGTGGTGGCGTGCGAGTTGGAATATTATCTGGTCGATGCGCGCCGCACGCGCTCGGGCGGCGTGCAGCTGCCGCGCTCGTCGCTGACCGGGGAGCGCGCCACGCAGCACCAGGTTTACGGCTTGCGCGAAGTGGAGGAGGCGAGCGGCTTCCTGCGCGACCTCTGGGCCGCCGCCGACGCTATCGGCATTCCCCTGGAAGGCGCGATCAGCGAATACGCGCCGGGCCAGCTTGAGCTTACGTTGAAGCACCATGCCGACGCATTGCGCGCGGCTGACGACGCCGTGCTCTACAAGCGCGCGGCCAAGGGCGTGGCGCTGCGCCATGGTTGCGAGGCGACGTTCATGGCCAAGCCGTTTGCGGACATGGCCGGTTCCGGCATGCATCTGCATGTCAGCGTCAACGATTTGAAGGGCAAGAACATCATGGCGTCGGAGGCCCCCGAGGGTTCGCCGGCGGTGAAGCACGCGATTGGCGGCATGAAGGCTCTGCTGGCTGAACTCGATGGCGATCTACGCGCCCAACGCTAATTCTTATCGCCAATTCAAGGCCAATTCCTATGCGCCGGTGGCGCCGACCTGGGGGGTCAACAACCGCACGGTGTCCTTCCGCGTGCCCGCGGGCGCGCCCAACACGCGCCATATCGAACACCGCGTCGCCGGCGCCGACGCGCACCCGGCGCTAGCGCTCGCGGCGCTGCTTGCTGCGGTGCACCATGGGATCAGCAACAAGCTCGACCCCGGTCCAGCCATCGTCGGCGACGGTTACGCGCAGGCGGCAGCGAGCGGGGAGAAAATTCCGGTGAACTGGTTCGCCGCGGTCGATCGCTTTGCCGAGAGTGCGCTCTTGAAAGATTATTTGGGTGAGCGCTTTGTGCGCATGTATTCGATCGTCAAGCGTACGGAACAGGAACGCTTCCAAAGCGTGATTTCCGATGTTGATTATGATTGGTATTTGCGTAGCTGTTAGCGGCTGAAGAAAACCAAGGGAGGAAGAAAATGGCCAAGGGCAAATATATCCGGGGCGCGTCCCGCCGCTCGATCCTGCAGCAATTCGGCGCCGCGGCGGTGGGCATCAGCTTCGCTGGCGGCCTGGCCGCGTGCGGCGGCGGCGGCGGCGGCGGCCGCAAAGTCAATTTCTACAATTGGGACACTTATATCGGCCCCACCACGCTCGCCGACTTCCAGACCGCCAGCGGCGTGCCGGTGGAGATGAGCCTGTTTGCAACCAATGACGAATTGTTCGCCAAGCTGCGCGCCGGCAATCCCGGTTTTGACGTGGTCGTGCCGTCGAACGAGTTCGTCACCCGCATGAGCCAGGCGCAGATGCTGCTGGAACTGGATCGCGCCAAGATTCCAAACTTCGCCAATCTGCTGCCGGAATTCCAGGACGCCGCCTTCGATCCGGGACGCAGATATTCGATGCCTTACACTTGGCTGGTGCTTGGCATCGCCTATCGCAAGGCGGCGATGCGCAACGGCGAAATTCCCAATTCGTGGCGCTACATATTCGATTCGCCGCAATATGCCGGTCGTATCGCCTTGCTTTCGGAATCGGCCGATCTGATGCGGCTGTGCGCCAAATACAAAGGCCATTCGGTCAACAACATCCCCGAAGCGATGCTCACCGAGATCGAGCAAATGCTGATCCGCCAGAAGCCGCACATCAAGGCTTTCCACGAGGACGACGGCCAGGATTTGTTGGCGTCAGGCGAAATCGACATCGTGCTGGAATATAATGGCGACATCGCCCAATTGATGGCGGGCGAGGGCGGCGACGCGTTCGACTTCGTGGTGCCCCAGGAAGGCACGCTGATCAATTCCGATTGCCTGTGCATCCCAACCGGCGCGCCGAACGTCGAGGATGCGCACGCCTTCATCAATTATCTGCTCGACGCCGAAGCGGGCAAAAAGATCACCGAGGAGATCCAGTACCCAACGCCGAACGCCGCCGTGCGCGATCTGATGGCCGACAGCTACAAGAACAATCCAGTGATCTTCCCGCCGGCCGATCTCATGGCCAGGAGCGAGTACGGCGCATTCGAGGGCGATGAGCGCTCGCGCCTGTACGAGGAAATCTTCACCCGGATCAACGCGGCGTGAGTACTTGTCCCTCTCCCCTTGTGGGAGAGGGTGGCGAGAGCGAAGCGAACGCCGGGTGAGGGGTGCGGGCGCAACGCCTGAGGTTGGCGCTACCACCCCTCATCCGTCATCGCTGCGCGATGACACCTTCTCCCACAAGGGGAGAAGGACAAAGAGGAGCACATGGAACAAACTTGGCGGCAGGCGCGATCGGCTTTCGCTGCGATAGCGATTCCGCCGGTGGTTTGGCTGCTGTTGTTTTTCCTCGTGCCGATGGCGCTGATCTGGGCCTATTCGTTCGGCGAAAATACCGGCCCGATCACCATCGACCTCACCGGCACGTTCGCGAACTATATGCGGGCGCTGGAGCCGCTCTATCTCGGCATTTTCGGCAAAAGCATCGTCGTCGCGGCGGTGACAGCCTTGCTGTGCCTGGTGATAGGCTTCCCGGTGGCGCTCGCCATCGCCTTCGCCAGCCCGCGCATGAAATCGTGGCTGCTCTTGCTGATCATGCTGCCGTTCTGGACCAATCTCCTGATCCGCACCTATGCGCTGATCGCGGTGCTGCGGGAGAACGGCTACGTCAATTTTGGCGTGGAATGGTTGTGGAACGGGGCGAGTTGGGCGCGGACTCTCGTCGGTATGGAGCCGCTAGGCGATTTCGAACCGTTGAGCCTGCTCTACAACAATTTCGCCGTGGTGCTGGGGCTGGTTTATGTGCACCTGCCGTTCATGGTGCTGCCGCTCTATTCGGCGCTCGACCGCATGGACCGGTCGCTGATGGAAGCAAGCCTCGACCTCGGCGCCGGGCATTTGCGCACGATTTTGCTTGTCGTGGTTCCGCTCGCGGCGCCCGGGAATTGCCTCCGGCGTTCTGATCACCTTCATTCCGGCGCTTGGCGCTTATCTCACCCCGGATCTGCTCGGCGGCACTGACAGCCAGATGATCGCCAACGTGATCGAGCGGCAATTCAAAAAGGCCAATGATTGGCCGTTCGGGGCGGCGCTCTCTTTCCTGCTCATGTATCTCACATTCTTCGCCATCGCCGCGCAGGCGTTTGTGCAGCGCAAGAGCGAGCGGAGGGGCTGATGGCGCGCGAAGTGAAGGAAAAACCCGGGCCGCTCGAATATCACCGCCGCTGGCCGTTGCAATTCATGGTCGGCGGCACGCTGTTCTTCCTGTATTTCCCGCTGCTGATCTTGATGGTGTTTTCCTTCAACGATAGCCGCCGCAACATTGTTTGGCAGGGCTTCACCTTCGATTATTACGTCAAGGCCTTCAACAACGCCTCGCTGCTGGAAGCCTTCACTAATTCGCTGACCATCGCGTTTTTCTGCACAATCCTTTCGGTGATCCTCGGCGCGCTGGCGGCGGTGATGCTGTGGCGCTTCAAGTTTCCTGGCAAGACCGCGGTCGAAGGCGCGATGGCGTTGCCGATCGTGGTGCCGGAAATCTGCATGGGCGTGGCCATGCTGGTGTTTTTCGCCAAAGTGTTGCCGTGGCCGCAGGGACTGCCCTGGCCGCTCAATCTCGGCGCCATCATTATCGCCCACGTCTCGTTTGCGTTTCCGTTCGTCGCCACCGTGGTGCGCGCGCGGCTGGCATCGTTCAACCGCGAGTTGGAGGAGGCGGCCAAAGACCTCGGCGCCAGCGAATGGCGCACGTTCTGGGATGTGCTGGTGCCGCACATGCAGCCGGGCTTGATCGCCGGAGCGCTGCTGGCGTTCACGCTTTCGCTCGATGATTTCGTCATCACCTTCTTCACCGCCGGGCCCGACACCATCACCTTCCCGGTGAAAGTCTATTCCATGTTGCGTTTTTCGGTGACGCCGGAAGTCAACGCGGCATCGACCATACTCATTGTCGTCACCGTCGCTTTCACCGCACTCGGGTTGCATATGCAGAACCAATCCGAAAACAAAAAGCCCAAGCCATGACCGACCTTGCTCCAAGCCAATTCGTCAAACCAAGCCCGCACGTGAAAGAGAACGCGATTATCCGTTTCGAGAACATCACCAAGCGCTTCGGCAAGGTGGTGGCAGTCGACAACGTCAATCTGGAAATCCGCGAGGGCGAGTTCTTCGCGCTTTTGGGCCCCTCTGGATGCGGCAAGAGCACGCTGCTGCGCATGCTCGCCGGTTTCGAAACGCCGAGCGAAGGCCGCATGCTGATCGACGGCAAGGATATCGCCGCTCTGCCGCCGAACAAACGGCCGGTGAACATGGTGTTCCAATCCTACGCCGTGTTCCCGCACATGAAGGTGTCGGAAAACGTCGCCTATGGGCTGAAGATGGACGGCGTCGAGGGCGGCGAGATCGCGCGCCGCGCCGAAGAAGCGCTGGAATTGGTGAAGCTCGGCGGTTTCGGCGATCGCATGCCCGATCAGCTCTCCGGCGGGCAGCGACAACGCGTGGCGCTGGCGCGGGCCTTGGTGAAGCGTCCGCGCGTGTTGTTGCTGGATGAACCGCTCTCGGCGCTTGATGCAAAGCTGCGCGACCAGATGCGCTCGGAGCTCACTTCGTTACAAGAAAAAGTCGGCATCACGTTCATTATGGTCACCCACGATCAGGACGAAGCGCTCGCTATCGCGACGCGCTGCGCGGTGATGCATCGCGGTTTGCTGGCGCAAGTGGCCACGCCGGCGGATCTCTACGAATTTCCCAATTCGCGGTTTGTCGCCGATTTCGTCGGCTCGGTGAACATGTTCGAAGGCGTGCTCGACAAGGACGAACAGGATCACGCCATCGTCCGCGCGCCGGAACTTGCCGCGCCGGTTTATCTCGACCACGGCGTCACCGGGGCCAAGGGCTCGACCGTATGGGTGGCGCTGCGGCCCGAAAAAATCGAGATGCACAAGCGCGCCGAGGGCTCAAGCGCGATGAAGATGGAGGACGCGCCGGCGGGAAGCAATGTGGTGGCGGGCGTGATCAAGGACATCGTCTATCTCGGCAGCGAGACCATTTTCGAAGTCGAACTCGAAGGCGGCCGGCGGGTGAAAACCTTCCGTTCCAATCTGACCCGCTACGACCAGGAGGATTTCACCTGGGACGAACCCGTATGGCTCGCCTGGCACGCCTGCTCGCCGGCGGTGCTGCTGTCGTGAAGGCGAACCAATGCCGCTCTCCACCCATCCCCGGGGCGTCGCGCAGCGGCGAGCCCGGGGCCCATAAACACTTGGGTTCAAAATTGAAGCGCTGCACCCCCGGTAACCTATGCGGCGCCGTCGGCGTTCATGGGTCCCGGACTGCGCTGCGCGCATCCGGGAATGGGTGTGTCGCGGGAGGCGCCATATGAACCCCGCCCCGCGCCCCGTTCTCGGCATCATCTGCTGCAATCGCGACATTAACGGTCAGCCGGCGCAAGCGGTGATGACGCGTTATGTGCTTTCGGCGCTCACTTACGCCGACGCCGCGGGTTTGCTGATCCCCGCCATGCCAGATCTGTTCAACGCGCGCGAAGTGGCGCCGCGGCTTGACGGCATCTTGCTCACCGGCACGCCTTCGAATCTCGATCCCAAACGCTATGGCGATCTGGTGGAGGACGATTTTGGTCCCTACGACGCCGATCGCGACGAAATGACCGCGCGTCTGATCGACGCGATGCTTGAACTGAGCAAGCCGGTGTTCGGCATTTGCCGCGGCTTCCAGGAGCTGAACGTCGCCTTCGGCGGCACGCTGCGGCGCGACACCGCCGATCATCCCGATCTGATTGCGCACCACGCGCCGCGCGAGGCGGATTTCACCGCCATGTTCGACCAGATTCATCCGGTGAATCTAACGCCCGGCGGCATCCTGCGCGGCGCTTATCAGCGCGATGCGCTCGATGTGGTCAGCGTTCATTTTCAGGGCGCCGACAAATTGGGGGCGGGCCTCAAGGTCGAAGCCACCGCGCCCGATGGCATAATCGAAGCGGTCTCGGCGGAAGTGAATGGCGCGCCGGTGCTGGCCGTGCAATGGCATCCCGAATGGAAAGCCCACGAAAATCCGGAGAGCCAAGTGTTTTTCAATCTGCTAGGACGCGCGCTGCGCGGAGAGAAATTGGTGGCGCGATGACAGCGCGTGTCGAGCGCATCTCCGCATTTGGGACGCGTCGCACGCGCAGCCCCCGGGGGATGTGCGCTGAAGTGCAAGTCCGGGGCCCATAGGCTACGAAACCGTTGGCTGGTTTACGGGCCCCGGACATGCTACGACTTACAGTCGTTTCCGGGGATGGGTGTTTTTTCCGTATGGCGTAAGGATAAAACATGATGCCCCGTAATTACAATATCCCCGAACTGCGCCGTCTCGATGTCGCGCACCATTTGCCGGCGCAAGCCAATTACGGAGAAATCCAAGCGCTCGGCGGTTCGCGCATCATCACCCGCGCCGAGGGCTGCACCATATATGACGGCGACGGCAACGCTATTCTCGACGGCATGGCTGGGCTTTGGTGCGTCAATGTCGGCTACGGGCGCGACGAATTGGTGCGCGCCGCGGCCGAGCAGATGCAGGAGCTGCCATTTTACAACACCTTCTTCAAGACCGCGACACCGCCGACCGTGATGCTGGCTGCAAAGCTCGCCGAATTGCTCGGCGGCGATTTGCAACACGTGTTCTTCAATTCATCCGGCTCGGAAGCCAATGACACGGTGATGCGCATGGTGCGGCATTATTGGAATGTCAGCGGCCAGCCCAAGCGCACGGTGTTTATCTCACGTTGGAACGCGTATCACGGCTCGACCATGGCCGGCGCCAGTCTCGGCGGCATGAAGCACATGCACCCGATCGGCGGCTTGCCGATACCCGGCGTCGAACATGTGGCTCAGCCTTACCAATTCAACGAAGGCTTCGGCGAGGATGAAGACGCCTTCGCCGCGCGCTGCGCCCAGGAAATCGAGGATCGCATACTCAAGGTTGGCCCGGAGAACGTCGCCGCCTTTATCGGCGAAGTTGTGCAAGGCGCCGGCGGCGTGATTATTCCGCCCAAGGGCTATTGGAAGCGCGTCGAGGCGATCTGCCGGAAATATGGAATACTGCTGGTGGTGGACGAAGTGATCACCGGCTTTGGCCGGCTTGGCTCGTGGTTCGGCTTCCAGCATTTCGGGGTGACCCCCGATCTTGTGCCGATGGCGAAGGGGCTTTCCTCCGGCTACATGCCGATATCCGCCGTCGGGGTTTCGCACAAAATCGTTGAGGTGCTGCGCGAAAAGGGCGGCGATTTCGTCCACGGCTATACTTATTCTGGCCATCCCGTCGCGGCGGCGGTGGCGCTGAAGAATATCGAAATCATCGAGCGCGAGAATCTCGTGCGGCGCGTGCGCGAGGATATAGGGCCTTATTTGGCGGAGGCGCTGCGCCGCCTCGACGGCGATCCGCTGGTAGGGCAAACCCGTTCGCTTGGGCTGATCGGCGCGGTGGAGATTGTTTCGAAAAAGGGAACCAATGAGCGATTCACCGGTAAGGAAGGCAAAGCTGGTCCGATCGTGCGTGACACGTGCATCAAGAACGGCCTGATGGTGCGCGGCATCCGAGATTCAATCGTCATGTGCCCGCCGCTGATCATCAGTCGCGCCGAGATCGACAAAATGATCGACATCATCGCCCGCTCGCTGCGCGAAGCAGAACCCGCGCTGCAGCGCGCTGAAGCGCGGGGTAATCGAAGCCGATCGAATCCGCGACTTCGCTCCTCTCCCCTTGTGGGAGAGGGATCGCGAGCGCTACCGTGACGTTGCGCAAACTTGGGTGAGGGGTGTCGCCACGCTTGAATGTCGCGCGCCACCCCTCATCCGTCTCGACGCTACGCGTCGAGCCACCTTCTCCCACAAGGGGAGAAGGGCGAGGTCGCCTTGACTTGGTTTGATCGCGCAACCCATAGTGCCAATTCAAACTGAGTGGCTCATGAGCAAGACTTTCGCATCGTGGATCAAGGAGAACGGCATCGGCGAGGTCGAATGCCTGGTGCCTGACGTCAACGGCGTCATTCGCGGCAAGGTGTTCCCGGCGCAGAAATTCCTGCAGAGCGAGCGCGATGGCTCGCTGCGCATTCCGTCCAGCATCTACACGCTGACAGTCACTGGCGAGTACGCCGACGACGCCGATGATATCAATTCCATGGCCGATCCCGACGTCGTGTTGCGCCCGGACCTTGAGACCATTTGCGTCGCCCCCGGCTACAAAACTCCCACCGCCTTCGTGTTCGCCGACGCTCACCATACCGACGGGCGGCCTTACGACATCGCTTCGCGCTATGTGTTGCGGCGTGTGATGGAATTGTACAAGAAAGAGGATTTCATGCCGGTGGTGGCGCCGGAGCTGGAATTTTATCTGACCCAGGTCAATACCGATCCGGATTTGCCCTTGGCCCCGCCGGCGGGCCGCTCGGGCCGCTCGGAAACCTCGCCGCAACCCTATGGGCTGGAGGCGATCACCGAGTACGAGGATTTGATCGAGACCATTTACGAGCACGCCGAAACCGCCTCGCTGCACCTCGACACAATGATCCATGAAAGCGGCACCGCGCAATTGGAGATCAATTTCAACCACGGCGATCCGGTGCATGTGTCCGACCAGGTGCTGGTGTTCAAGCGGATCGTGCGGCAAGTGGCGCTCAAGCACGGCGTCTACGCGACCTTCATGGCCAAGCCGATGGAGAACCAGCCCGGCAGCGCCATGCATTGGCATATTTCCTTGGTCGAATGCGAAGTCCGGGGTGAATTTGTTCGGCGTGCCGGCCAGGGCAAGGCGACGGCAACACCGATCTGTTCCGCCATTTCGTCGGCGGTCTGCAGAAATATCTGAGCCACGTGACGCCGTTGTTTGCGCCGAACGTGAATTCGTTCCGTCGCATGCGGCCGGATTTTTCCGCGCCGATCAATTTGCAATGGGGTTACGATAATCGCTCCTGCGGCCTGCGCGTGCCGATCTCGCAGCCGGAAAACCGCCGCATTGAAAATCGCTTGCCGGGGGCCGACGCCAATCCGTATCTGGCGCTCGCGGCCTCGCTTGTGTGCGGCTATATCGGCATCCGCGACAAAATCGCGCCCGGCGAGATGATCGAAGGCAGCGCCTACAACAAGGCCCGCACTCTGCCGCGCACGCTGGACGAGGCGCTCGACCGCTTCATCGCCTGCAAGCCGGTAAGCGAATTGCTGGGCGAGCATTTCTGCTCGGCGTTTCAGCGCATCAAGGCGCACGAACTGGCGGCGTTCTCGGGCGTGATCACCTCTTGGGAGCGCGATCATTTGCTGCTCAAAGTTTAGCGGCGTTTCTCCGCCCCCATCACCACAAGCACCGCGCCCCAAGCGCGGCGAGCTTTGCGTCATTGGTCACCACCGCCATATCCTCCACGATCGCCTGCGCCGCCAGCAGGCGGTCCAACGGGTCGCCGATGATCGATCGGCAAGCCGCCGGCGCTGCGATGCCGTGCCGAGGCGTGACGCAAGAGGGACGGAAACCGTCGCTCGGCGGAACGTCATCGGACGCATAAATATTGGTCCACCAGCGGCAGCCGCAACTTGGCGAGTTTGCAAGCGCACCTTGAACGCGGAAATCTCGCTGACATAGACGCTCGCCACCCTACGCCAGGACCGCGTTGTTCGGATCGGCCACGGCCTCACCGCGGTTCGCGAAAGCGCCCCGTTCTCCAACCACCAGATCGAGCGTGCGTGTCGAGCAATAGGTTCACGCTTGCGCGCGCCGCGCCTTCTAAGCCAAGTTCTTCATCCTGAGGGGGTCGAAGAAGCTTTCGATCGAGGGTAATCTCACCCTCTCGCGAACCGGGCTTACGCGGCGCGTGACCGTCCCAGGTTCCGGGCTCGCCCCAGTCGGGATCGTCATCCATGATGCCGGACTAAAATCCTTCGCCGACCATGGATCGGCACAACTGCGTCGCTGATATTGATTTTGCCCTTGAGCCGGCCGGGCCTTCGCACCGCAAACGGCTCAAGCCGCGCCACTTCCTTCTTCCCGCGGCAAATAATCACCTCCTCGCCCGCCTCGACTTTGGCGATGAGTTTGGAGAGATTGGTTTTGGCCACGTGGATCGTCACTTTGGTCATTGCCAATAGTTAGCTAACTTGCTTAGCTAAGTCAAGAAAACCGACATGTCCGCCAAGGAAACTCCCGCCGAAACCTTCAAGCGCTCGCTGGCGCAGGCGACGCGCGCGCTGGCGGGGCGGGAGGAGGAGCTGGAGGTCGCTTTCGGCGCGGAGGGGCCGAAGCTCGCGCCCGGGCAAGATCGTGCTGCCGCATCCGCCGCGCGTGCATCTCCGATCCCGAGGCCGAGCGCATTGCGCGGCCAGGCCGACGCGCTTGGCGCTGCGGCTCGCGCACCACGACGACGGCGAACACGCGCACCTGCGCCCGCGCGGCGCGAAGCGCGCGCGGTGTTCGACGCGGTGGAGGAAATGCGCGTGCAGGCGCTGGGCGCCAACGCCATGAAGGGCGTCGCCGAACAATCTCACCGCCGCGCTCACCGATGCGCTCGAACGCAAAGGCGCCGCGCGACATGCGCGACCGCGCCGCCGCGCCGTTGGCCGACGCGATGGCGCTGATGGTGCGCGAGCGGCTGACCGGGCTGCCGCCGCCGGCGAACGCCAAGGCGCTGGTCGAGGCTGGCGCGCCGAGATCGAGCGCGAGTGCCGGCGCCGACGCTCGACAAGCTCGCCGAAGTGGCCGGCGATCAGCGCGAATGTTCGCGCTGCTCATGCGCGACGTGCTCAACGATCTCGGCATCGGCGATGAGCTCGGCGCCGAAGATGACAAGGACGACAGCGCCGACAAGGCCGATGCAACCGAGCCGCCGCCGCAGGCCGAGAATTCCGAAGGCGAGGACGAACAGGAACAGCAGGCGCCCGCCGACTGGAAATGATCGAGAGCGACATCGAGTCCGATGCGACCGATCACGATCGATACCGATGCCGAGGCCGAGGACGCGACGAAAGTCCGAGCAGGACGAACCCGGCGATCGGCCGATGCGCCCGAAGGAGCGCAACGCTCCGCGACGATCCCAACGCCAACTACAAGGTGTTCACCACGCGCCCACGACGAGGAGATCGCCGCCGAGGATCTGTGCGACGGCGAGGAGCTGGCGCGGCTGCGCTCCTATCTCGATCAGCAATTGAAGCCGCTGCAGAGCGTGGTCGGGCGGCTGGCCAACCGCCTGCAGCGGCGCTTGCTGGCCAAGCAGAACCGCGCCTGGAGCTTCGATCTGGAAGAGGGCGTGCTCGACACCGCGCGGCTGACGCGCGTGATCATCGATCCGATGTCGGCGCTGTCGTTCAAGCAGGAAGAGGACATGCCGTTCAAGGATACGGTGGTCACGTTGCTGCTGGACAATTCCGGCTCGATGCGCGGGCGCCCGATCATGGTGGCGGCGCTCTGCGCCGATATTCTGGCGCGCACGCTTGGAGCGCTGCGGCGTGAAGGTGGAGATTCTCGGCTTCACCACGCGCGCCTGGAAGGGCGGGCGGGCCAAGGAGGATTGGCTGGCCGCGGGGCGCCCGCCGCAGCCGGGGCGGCTCAACGATTTGCGCCACGTCATCTACAAGTCCGCCGATGCGCCTTGGCGGCGCGCGCGGCGCAATCTCGGCCTGATGATGCGCGAGGGGCTGCTGAAGGAGAACATCGACGGCGAAGCGCTGTTGTGGGCGCACGACCGCTGATCGGCCGCGCCCGAGCAGCGGCGCATCCTGATGGTGATCTCCGACGGCGCGCCGGTGGACGATTCCACGCTCTCGGCCAATCCCGGCAATTATCTCGAGCGCCATTTGCGCGCCGTGATCCATTGGATCGAGACGCGCTCGCCGGTGGAGCTGATCGCCATCGGCATCGGCCACGACGTCACCCGCTATTACAAGCGCGCCGTCACCATCACCGACGCCGAACAACTCGGCGGCGCGATGACCGAAAAGCTGGCGGAATTGTTCGACGAACCCGCGCCCGAAGCCAAGCGCGCCCCGCGCTCGCCGCGCGAAGCGCGGGCGATGGCGCGGGCGTGACTATCACAACGCTCGCCGCCCCCGGACCGCCGGCAGGATGCCGGCATGCTCCCATTGCAAAACCCACAGGCCGGTGAAAACCGAGCCGTTGCTTGCCGGCAGGATGCCGGCGGTCCGATGTGGCGCAATGGCGCAATCTATCCCGCCCACCCATCCCCGGATTCGCGGAACGCGAAGTCCGGGGCCCATAAACACAAAACGTCAGTGTTTATGGGCCCCGGACAGCGACTGCGTCGCTTCCGGGGAGGGGTGTGAACTCGTACAACATAGGAGACAATGAAAAATCTATCCTACACCTCGCGCACGGCCTTACACTGCCCCCATGAAGCCCGATATCCGCAACGCTCCGCTTGAACTTTGGCGCATCGCCGGCGCGTTTATTCAGATTGTGTTTGACCTTTTTGGCGAGCCGCAGCGCATCGCTTCGCTACGCGTGTTCGAGACGGCGCAACGGGCGCTGGCGCTGACTTGGATTCGCGCCGGCGAGTGGCTGGTGCGGGAATTGCTGCTGATCGAAGCGGCTCTGCTCGGGCCGTTGCCAGAGCCGGCGCGGCGCGCCAAACAAACCAAAGCGCGCGAGAAAACCCCGCCTTTACGCCGCTATCATTCGTTCGACCCGGATGATTGGCGGGTGTCGTTCCAGGCCATTCCGCTATCGCGTACAACAAAATCCAAGAGCGCGCGCCGGCTCATGCCGCGCGACCATTACGGCGCCTGGCCGCTGGCGCAAAGATGCGAAGCGCTGCTGCGCGTGTACAACAATCCCTTGGCTTATGCGAAACGCCTGGCGCGGCGCTTGTTTGCCAAACCAGCGCGCATCTCCGCTTTACGAAAACACGCCGCCGGCGCGGAAAACCTGATCGGCCCGCAAGGCGCCGCCGCCATTGTCGCCGCCGCCGATAAAGCCGTGGTCGCGTTCGACAGCTCGTAAACTCCCCCGCAAAAACCTGATCTCAAAACGCCGAACGCGCCAGCGTTCCGGCGCCGCACGCGCCGCGCGATTATGACGGATGTAGGTTGGAGCGCGCGGCCTCCGGCCGCGCATCTTCAAGCGCCGCGCCAAGCGCGGCCGGAGGCCGCGCGCTCCCAAGCGCGATGCAGCGCTTCTTAGGCGGCTGCGGTTTCCGCGAGTTTCTTTTTCAGGTCGCGGCGGATTTTGGCGGCGCGGGTGGAGAGTTCGTCGACGCTGGCCTTCAGCAAATAGCCGTCGAGCCCGCCGCGATGATCCACCGTTCGCAGCGCCGCGGCGCTGATGCGCAGCTTGTAGGCGCGCCCGAGCGCGTCGCTGGCCAAAGTCACATCGACCAGGTTCGGCTTGAACTCGCGCTTGGTCTTGATGTTGGAATGGGAGACCTTGTGGCCGATCTGGCGGTTGACGCCAGACAGTTCGCAGCGGCGGGACATGGGGCTTGCTCTTCGAGTAAAAATTGAAGCGCGGACGCTTACGCGAAGCAGGCGATAGGGTCAAGGCGATGGCTTCCCTCAAACCGCCCAATTTGGGAAACAGCCTGAATTGGTTCAGCTTTGGCTCAGCCCGGCGCTGTTAGAAAGCAAAAAGGAGTGCAAGGCCGATGAGAGTGTTCGCCGCCGCAATGCTGGGTTTGGCCGTGGCTGCGGGCGCTGCCTTGGCGCAGCCCGTCCCCGCCGCCGGCACAGCCCCCGCCAATCCCCCCAGCCGCAGCCTCGAAATCACCTATAATGTGTTCGCCAGGGGCATGAACGCCGGCGATTTCAGCTATCGTTTCAACCAGAACGGCTCGGCCTATGAGGCCAGCGCCACCCGGGAAATGAAGGGCCTGATCGGGGCCGCCCTCAATCGCAGCCAGGATTACACTTACTCTGTGCGCGGGATTGTCGCCGCCGATGGCCTTCGCCCCAGCGCCTACCAGCACCAGGGCGGGCGCCGCCGCGAGGATCGCCCCAATGGCCGCCTGGTGCGGGCAACCTTCAGCGCCGCCGACGTGGTCACCGTCGCCACCCCCGCCATGGGCATGGGCGACCCCCCGGCCACGCCAGCCCAGCGCCGCGGCGTGATCGACCAGGTTAGCGCTATCGCCGCCATGGCCCTTACCAGCGGCGATCCGTGCGCGCGCACCATGGCGGTTTACATGGACGGCCGCTCGCGTTTCGATTTCGTGTTCAGCGCCAATGGCCGGGTGAATATCGACACCCGCGCCTATCGCGGCGAAGCGCTGCGCTGCAGCGTGCAATTCCGCCCCATCGCCGGCTTCGGCGATCCGCAAGAGCCGGCGACGCTGACCTTTCTGTTTGCCCGCACGCCAAGCGGCATTTACGCTCCCGTCACCATCGAAATGCCGACCGACGGCGCCGGCATCGTCCGCCTCGAAGCCCGCTGGATCGCCATCAACGGAACCCCGCTGCGCTAGGGCCGCCCCGGACCGCCGGCTTCCAGCCGGCATGCAACCGCTAAACTTGCAACAGGCCTGTGTGATTGAGCGGTTGAATGCCGGCTGGGGTAGGAACAGGGCGATGGCTCAACGCCCCCGCCTCTACCTCAGAACTTGCCTTCCGCGCCGTGGCTTGGCGCGCGACACGCGAGCAAGGGTTTCCCCGCGATGAACATGCTTCTGTTACGATTTGCAGCGATCCGTTCGGGAACGGGCTCTGCGTCGTTGGGAATGTCGCAGGCGGCTAACGCGCTCGCTTGTTCGCATTACTTTCTGCAATGCGTCGATCGCGGGTGGTGTATCCGACCGAAGCGCCAAGTTTAAGAGTTATTTGTTGGGCGCCCCAGCCAAACCAGAAACCGGGGAGGTCAGTGTCGTACAATCCCTTGCGTCTCAGAATTCGCCTTTCGACGATGTGGGCGAAGTCGAACCAGTCGAATAGTCTGCGAAAGAGCTCCCAAACCGCCGCGAAGGCGAGAAGCGCCAGGGCAAGAAACAGCGTTGCTGCGGCGAACGAGCCGGTCAAGAATCGATCAGTGAGCCAAAGGTCGACGGCGAAGATCGCCAAAAAAACAAGCGGTGACACAATGAACCACAAAACCGAACTGCGCGCGCACCGAGCGCAGGTTCTAACCTCCTCGGACGAGACAAACTCGAAGGAAACGTTGCTGTCTTCCCACGCGCTCACCCGCGCTGTGTGCGCCTGATACGTGCGCCAGCTGGCGGCGTGGGCGGGTGGCTTTCGGCACAGGAAACACACATCTGGTTCGGCGGATGCGATGGACACGATTGAGACCTACATTGGCTATTCCGCCGCCACCCGCGCCACATCCACGCGCGGCGCAAGCTCGCCCTTGGCATAGCGTTTCGCCATCGCGCTCAGCGGCAGCGCTTTGATCTTGCTGGCCCAACCCGCCGCGCCGAATTCCTCGAAGCGCTGGGCGCAGATTTTGCGCATCGCTTCCTTCGCGGGCTTCAGATAAAAGCGCGGGTCGAATTCCTTCGGATGTTCGGCGAAGGCTTGGCGGATGGCGCCGGTCATGGCCATGCGGTTATCCGTATCGATATTGATCTTGCGCACGCCGTTTTTGATGCCGCGCTGAATTTCCTTGATCGGCACGCCCCAGGTTTGCGGCATGGTTCCGCCGTATTGGTTGATGATGTCCTGCAGCTCCTTCGGCACCGAGGACGAGCCGTGCATCACCAGATGCGTGTTCGGCAGGCGGGCGTGGATTTCCTCGATCACCCGCATCGCCAGCACATCGCCATCGGGCTTGCGCGAGAATTTGTAAGCGCCGTGGCTGGTGCCCATGGCGATGGCCAGCGCATCGACTTGCGTGCGGGCGACGAAATCCACGGCTTGATCGGGATCGGTCAAGAGTTGCGAGTGGTCGAGCTTGCCTTCCGCGCCATGGCCATCTTCCGCTTCGCCCATGCCGCTTTCGAGCGAACCGAGCACGCCAAGCTCGCCCTCCACCGAAGCGCCGACCCAGTGCGCCATGTCGGTGACATGGCGGGTGACATCGACATTATACTCATAGCTCGCCGGCGTCTTCCCATCCTCCATCAGCGAGCCGTCCATCATCACGGAGGTAAAGCCATATTGGATCGCGGTGGCGCAGGTGGCCGGCGAGTTGCCGTGATCCTGATGCATGCAGATCGGGATTTGCGGATAGATTTCCGCCAGCGCGTCGATCATGTGTTTTAGCATGATGTCGTTGGCGTAGGATCGCGCGCCGCGGCTGGCCTGGATGATCACCGGCGCATCGAGCGCCTCGGCCGCCTCCAGGATGGCCAGGCCCTGTTCCATGTTGTTGATGTTGAACGCCGGCAGCCCGTAATCGTGCTCGGCGGCGTGGTCGAGGAGTTGTCGAAGCGTAATGCGCGCCATGTGCGGTAATCCCCGAAGATTGTCTTGGCCTGTCTTAAGCCAAATTTAGCCGCGCGGGGAAGGGGCGACAGCGCTATTCGGCGGCGGTTCCCCGCGCCGCTTCCTCAGCCTCGCGCTCGCGCTTCCAGCGGCGCTCGTCAGCTTGCCCGCCGAGCCATACCAGATAGGCGAAGACAAGCATCGTCGCGCAAACCCCTAGGAAAACCGGCCAACTCATTCTCAGTCCTCCAGCGTCGCGAGCAAGCTCACCGCGCGTACATGAAGAATGTAGGCGATCGCCGCTGAAATGACCAGCTTGACGATAATCGGAATCGTGAACTGCCCGACGAGAACCGGCTGAATGACGCCGACCGCCCCGAATGCCAAACCGATGGCGTTGAAAGTCGTTGCGCGCAGTTTGCGGCGCTCATTGCGGGCGCTCTTGCTCATTGGACGGGGTGGTTTGGTCACTTCAGCGCCTCCACCCCCGGCAGCGCCTTGCCTTCCATCCATTCCAAGAACGCGCCCCCCGCAGTGCTCACAAACGTCATGTCCTCAGCCACGCCCGCGTGGTTGAGCGCCGCCACCGTATCGCCGCCGCCGGCGACAGCGATCAGCTTGCCAGCTCTCGCCAGCGCCGCGGCGTGTTTGGCGACGGCGTTTGTCGCGGCGTCGAACGGGGGAATTTCGAACACACCCAAGGGTCCGTTCCAGATCAAAGTCGCGCTTTGATCCATCGCCGCAAGCAAGCGCTTTACGGTTTCGGGGCCGGCGTCGAGAATTTTTTCGGCCGCGCCGACGCCGTCAAGGGCGCAAGTACGCGCCGCCGCGCCGGGCTTGACTTCAGCGGCGACCACAACGTCAACCGGCAAGAGCAATTCGCATTTGCCCAGCGCCGCGGCGATAATCGCGCGCGCGGTTTCGGCCATGTCCTTTTCGGCGAGCGAGCCGCCAATATCATGGCCCTGCGCAAACAGAAACGTGTTCGCCATGCCGCCGCCGATGGCGAGGCGATCGAGTTTCGCGATCAGATTCCGCAACAGGTCAAGCTTGGTGGAAACTTTCGCGCCGCCGACTATGCCGAGCACTGGCCGCTTGGGTTTACCCAGCGCCGCTTCAAGCGCATCGAGTTCGCGCTCCATCTGCTTGCCGGCATAAGCGGGAAGGATGCGAGCGACGCCTTCCGTACTCGCATGCGCCCGATGCGCGGCGGAGAAGGCGTCGTTGACGTAGAAATCGAAATTGGCGGCCAGTTGCTCGGCGAACTCGGGATCGTTTGCTTCCTCGCCTGGATGGAAGCGGACGTTTTCCAGCAGGACGATGCCGCCCGGATGAAGCAGGTTAAGCGCGCCTTTCACGGAACTGCCGATGCAATCGTCGACGAACACGATCGGATCGTCTTCGAGAACGTGGCTCAGAGCATCTATTATCTGCTTCAGCGACATTTCCGGCGCGGGCTTGCCCTTGGGGCGATCGAAATGCGCGAGCAGGGCGATTTTACAATTCTTGGCTTGCAGCGCGCGGATTGTTGGCAGCGCCGCGCGCAAGCGAGTATCGTCGCTGACCTTGCCATCGGCCATCGGCGCGTTGAAATCCACCCGCACCAGCGCGATTTTGCCCGACGGCGCGTCCTCGATGCGGCGAAAGCTCATGGGAATTATCCTCGCAGCTGCAGGCCAAGCCAATAGGCTGCGCCCAATACAACGAGCAGCATGCCGAGCGCCAGCGCTGCGGCGCCAAGCATTTGCGTCGGCGCCATGCGCGAGAGCGCCGCGCGCCGCGTCCAGGCCCATGAAGCCGCCGCGCCGAGAAACACAAGGCCGGCATAGACAATCGGCGCGCCCGCCCAGCCGCCCGCGAACGCCAGCGCCGCGAAGCCGAAATCCGCAAGCGCGGCGCGAAAATTGGGACGGCGCGGGCGCATCGCTAAATTCGTCATCTTGCTCTTGCGCCACTGCCGTAGCCTGGAGTCAAGCCGCCCCCTAAATCCCGTTCGCCAGCTTGGGCTGCTTTACCTAGCCTACAAACAAGTCTGGCGCGGCGAAAGCCACTGAGGCGATTTCTCTTCAGCTTGAAACACACCCACTCCCGGGACGTTGCGAAGCAACGAGCCCGGGACGGAGTGGGTGGAGGCTTGAGCAAGTTGCGAATGGCGCTGAAAAGTGAGAAACCGGGATATGGCCGATCTCATGGACCGCATCACCATAAACCCCGCCCAATGCGGCGGGCGTCCGTGCATTCGCGGCATGCGCATCCGCGTCATGGATATCTTGGACATGCTCTCCGGCGGCATGACGCAGGCGCAAATTCTGGCCGATTGCGACGAGCTTGAGCCCGACGACATCGCCGCCTCGCTCGCCTATGCGGCGAAGGCGGCAAGCCATCCCGTGCTCGTCGCGGCGGAATGAAGTTTCTGGTCGATCAGCAATTACCGCGCCTGCTTGCGGCGTGGATCAGAGCGCAGGGATATGAAGCGCGCCATATTCGCGAGATAGGCATGGAACATGCCGAGGATCGCGCGATTTGGCGCGAAGCGATCTCGCGCGGCGCTGACGGCGGGGGATTTGCAGAAAGGGATTTGCAGAAAGCTGGACATGTGCAATGGCTGCATATATAAGTATCGCAGATGCCCAGGCTGATGCGCTTTTCCAGCGCCGAGATTGCCATGTTCTTCGCCGATCACAACCCGCCGCACTTTCATGTGCTCGGGCGTGACGGCGCGGCGCAGGTGGCGATCGAAACGCACGAGGTTATTGCGACCCGCGGCCGTGTGGATTTGCGCGAGGCGCTCGAATGGGCGGCGGCGAATCGAGCATTGTTGCGAGCGAAGTGGAACGAGTTGAGCGGATCATGATTGGCAAGATCAGAAGCGTCGCCGTGGCTGGCGATAAGCAATTGGAAATCGGTTGGGACGACGGGCGCGTCGCGCGCGTCGATTTCTCCGAGGCGATCACGACGCACAAGGCGCTCGCGCCGCTGAGGAAGAAAGGCGAGTTTGCGGCTGTCTCAAAAAGCAAGGACGGCTGGTCGCTGGAATGGCCGTGTGGCGTGGATTTCGGCGCCGAGCAAGTGCGGCGCTGGGCCGAAGAGCAGGCAGGCGAGATCATGCGCGTGGCCGATTTCCGCGCCTGGATGGACGCGCACGGGCTCACGCAAGAGCGCGCGGCGGAAGCGCTGGGTTTGTCGCGCCGCATGATCGCGTATTATCTCAGCGGCGAGAAGGTGATCCCGAAGACGGTGATGCTGGCGACGGAGGGATGGGCGGGGAGGGTGGAGGCTTGAGTAAGTGAGTGGCGCGGACAGCTGCCAACGACAGAGACTCGCCCCACACTGCGCCAATGGAATCGATCGACATCAAGAGGCTTCAGGGCTGGCCCTATATTTGGATCGGGCTCGGGGGACGGCGCTCTATTGTGGTTTGGTCTTTATTTTGTTTGGAAAGACAATTGCGAGCTTGCTCGAACCGTCGGTTTCATTGAGCGATCTCGGTGATGCGCTCTCCGGCTTGTTCGCTCCGCTCGCCCCAATCTGGATCATCGTTGGAATTCTGCAACAAGGCAAAGAGCTTCAGGTTCAAGTGCGGGACTTGAAGGAGTCCGTAGAGGCCCAGAAGGCGATGGCAAAGGCGTCGGGTGGACAGGAGCGCTTGCAGAACGAGCAGTTTTTGGAACGACTCTATCGTCTTTATCGAGCTGCCGGTGAGGACGTGCTTTACCAGCTGCTGGAGTTCGATCACCTTCAATACATGGTCACCGATGGCGGAGGTGGGATGCGTAGCGTTGGGATGTTAGAGCGCGACTTCTTGGATCCCCAGCGGGCGGCCTTCCAGAGCGGTAATCGATCGGCGGTGCTTTCAATTGTAAAGAGGCTAGCGCGCCAACTCTCCGATGCCGACATTAACGCTTCGCATGCAAAGTTTGTCGTGGAGAGACATTTGCTGCGGGTGCGGGCTTTGGCGGAAGATTTTGTGAAGTTCGATGACCTGAGACGCGAGGCTCTGTCGCGCTTTGAGGGCGGGGAAGCGTTAGGCCGGGTGGATTCACGAGGGGTTCGATGAGGCCCGCAAACTTGTCCAAACCTATAAACTACTGGGTCCCTAAATCCCGCGCGCCAGCTTTCTATTCGGCTCTGCACCGCTAAGCATCCGCAGGTTCTCGCGATGAACTTGCCTTGGCTGGAGGCGTGAGCGAAGTTGCGAAAGGAACCGAAGAGTGAGAAGCTGCTGGCCCTTGGCTGCTGGTTGGCGGAAGGATGTAAGGCGCACCGCAGAGCTGTTCATTTCGGCAAACGAGTAGGTGTTCCGATGGCAGTGATATTGTTCCTTATGAAGGCAGTGCTGTTTTTCGTATCGTTCTCGCTCGTCGGAGCCGGGCTTTATTTTTTGAACGCCGGGGCTGGCGGAGTAGTTCGGTTTCCCGACGTATCGATCCTTGACAACGCCGTGGCAGTCGGAGACGGCGAGTGGCCCTTCGGAGCAGTCGTTGCCGTTGCGGGTGCTGCGATGTTTTGGTTGACGGCGCGTTGGAAGATAGCGGTTCGGCGGAAATACAGCATACGTCATGAACAGCGCGGGCTGCTGGAAACTGGAGAGGAAGAAGCGTTGTTCTCGAGGAGAATCACAGAAAAACCGGACGCCTCTGGTGAGGACAACCTAAGTTAAATCCCGTTCGCCAGCTTGCGCTTGCGCTCCACTGAGCTCGGTATTCGCAGGCTCTCGCGATATTTCGCCACGGTGCGCCGGGCGATATCCACGCCTTGGGCCAACAAGATTTCGACGATTCGGTCGTCGCTCAATATATTGGCTTCGCCTTCGCCATCGATCAATCCCTTGATCTGGTGTCGTACCGCTTCGGCGGAATGGCCTTCGCCGCCGTCGGCGGCGTTGATCGAGGCGGTGAAGAAATATTTCAATTCGAACAGCCCGCGCGCGCAGCTGAGATATTTGTTCGAGGTGACGCGGCTCACGGTGCTCTCGTGCATCTCGATGGCGGCGGCCACGGTTTTGAGGTTCAGCGGCCGCAAATGGGCGATGCCCTTGTCGAAGAAACCATCCTGCTGGCGGACGATTTCTCGCGCCACTTTCAAGATCGTGCGCGCGCGTTGATCCAGGCTCTTCACCAGCCATGAGGCATTGGCCGCGCATTCGCCGAGGAATTGCTTGTCGGCCTCGCGCGTGGCGTTCTTGGACACGTTGGCGTAATAGCGCTGATTCATCAGCACGCGGGGAAGCGTGTCGGTGTTGAGCTCCACCGCCCACGAACCGTCGGGCGCCTGCTTGATGTAAACATCCGGCGCGACCGATTGCGCAACCCCGCCGCCAAAGCCGGCGCCGGGCTTTGGCGTCAGCGCCCGCACTTCGGCGATCATGTCCATCAAATCGCCGCGGTCGACGCCGCAAATCTGCTGCAGCCGCTCGATATGGCCCTTGGCCAGGATGTCGAGATTTCGAACCAAAGCTTGCATCGCCGGATCGAAACGGTCGCGCTCCCGCAATTGCAGCGCCAGGCATTCGGGAATGTCGCGCGCCATCACTCCGGTAGGCTCAAAGCCCTGCATGATGGCGAGCACGGCCAGCACTTGGGCTTCCTCGCTGCCGAGTTGGCGTGCGATCTCGCGCACGTCGCCGCGCATATAGCCCCAATCGTCGAGCGCATCGATCAACACCGCGCCGATCATGCGCTCCACCGCGCTGATTCCGGCCTCGGTGAGTTGCGCGTCGAGATGTTCGGCGAGGGTTTTGTCGCTGGCCAGGGTTTCCTCGATGCCCGGCAGATCGTCGAAACTCTTGCCGGAGGAGGCCTTTGACCAATCGGTGAGCGGGGCCGCGCCCGCTTCAGCCAATTCGGCCTGGCTGAGATCGGGATTGGCATCGGCCATGGATATGTCGAGCGCCGCTTCGCTGGGGGCGGAATCGGCGTCGAAATCCAGCGCCTTGGCATCGCCGTCGGCGGGCTTGGCGGATTCGCTGGAGCTTTCCTCGCGCTCGAGCAGCGGATTGCGCTCAAGTTCGGCCTCGACGAATTCCTGCAATTCGACGTTGGATAATTGCAGCAGCTTGATCGCCTGTTGCAATTGCGGCGTCATCACCAGGGCCTGGCCCTGGCGCAGCTCCAAACGGGGGATCATCGCCATGTGCGGCCCCGCTCTAATGATAATCTTTGCCGAGATACCTTTCGCGCACGGCGGGATCGGAGAGCACCTGGTTTGGCGTCCCCTCGAACAACACTTCGCCATCGAACATGATCGACGCCCGGTCCACGATCTGCAGCGTTTCGCGCACATTGTGGTCGGTGATCAAAATGCCGAGGCCGCGCTGTTTTAGAAACAGGATCAGCTCTCGGATGTCGTTGATGGCGAGTGGATCGATGCCGGCGAAAGGTTCGTCGAGCAGCATGAACGAGGGCCGGGTCGCCAAGGCGCGCGCGATTTCAACTCGCCTGCGCTCGCCGCCCGAGAGGGCGGAGGCCGGCAAATCCTTCAAATGATCGACGCGCAATTCAGCAAGCAGGCCATCGACCATCTCGCGCCGCTTCGCGTGGTTACGCTCGCTCAGCTCGACGATCGACATCACGTTCTCTTCAACGGTGAGGCCACGGAAAATCGACGGCTCTTGCGGCAGATATCCGACGCCCAGCTTGGCGCGCTGGTACATTGGCAAGGTGGTGACATCCTGTCCGTCGAGAAGGATTTGTCCATGGTCCACGCGCACGAGCCCCGTGATCATATAAAAGCAGGTGGTTTTACCTGCTCCGTTGGGGCCCAGCAGACCGACGACCTCGCCGCGATTGACGGTCAAGGAAACGTCCTTGACCACGCGGCGCCCGCGATAGGATTTGCCTAGGCTAACCGCCCCAAGCCCGCCTTGGGCGGTCTCGGACGGGGCCATGCGGCTTGCAGCGCCCTGGGGCTTCATGTGGACCTGTCGCGACTAAGATTTGGTAAAGTGTTTATTGGCCCGCTGGCGGGGCGGTGCGCGGCACGAATACCCCCTGGACCCGCCGGCCCGGCTGGGGCCGGATGGTGGTGCGCCGACTGCCGATCTGCAGCACCATGGTTTCGCCGCGCAGCACGTTCTCGTTGCTGGCGACCACGACATTGCCAGTGAAGGTGACCACATCCTGCGCCACCTCATATACCGCGCGATTGCCGCGCGCGGACTGCGCCGGGCGGACAAAATAGACTTCGCCCTCGGCGATCATGCGCTGAATGTCGCCCGAGCCTATGCCTTGGCCGCCGCTGGCGGAGGGAGCAAAAAACAGCGTGATGCGATCAGCGCGAAGCCTGGCGTCATTCTGGACGATATCGACATCGCCGGACAGCAAAAGCCGCCTGTCGCCGTCAAGATATTCAAGATTATCAGCGGAGTAGGAAACCGGGCCGCCGCTTTCGCTCAATTGGGCGTGGGCCGCGGGCGCGGCCAAGGCGGCGATAAGAAAGGCGCTGGCGGCGATCAGCAGGGACCTCATGGGCTCGGCGCTCCGTTCTGTGGCGCGCGGTCCGGAATCTGGCCGCGCACGTTGCCGCGCAGGACAAGCGCGCGGTCAACCTCGCGTAATTCATAGGCGTCCGCTTGCAGGACGCCAAGGGGTCCGGCGCCGGTGACCCCGCCGCGGCCCGAAAAGGTCCCGGCGTCGAGATCGACCACCATATTGGGAGTGGTGAAGCGATTGGCGCCGCGATCGGAAAACATCACTTCGCCGTTGAATTCGACGCGCTTGGCGGCCTCGTCATACATGCCCCGTGGGGCCAGCATGATGGTGCCGGCTTCGGTGCGGTAGATCGGCGAAATCAGCTCGATTGGCTGGTTTTCGCCCTGTGGCCGCTCGGCGATCTCGGCCGAGAGCTGGTAGGGGCCGCCATTCTTGGTGCGGCCGATAAAGCGCGGATTGATCATGCGCAGCGGTTCGGTGGCGGTGTATTGGCCGGCCATGAAGCCGCCCTGAACCGCGTAGAGCCCCATGAACACGAACACCGCCGCGAACGAGGCCCCCGCCCCGGCCACGAACAGCCGCCGCAGCGTCGCGACCAATTGCGCGTGCTGGCGGGCCGCCCGTAGCGAATGCGCCCGCTGCGGCTCCCAGTTAAATTCGGCGGAATGGGCAATGGTCATGGCGCTGGCGACGGTTTCTGAAGCGCTTCCTTGGCGGAAGCAAGGCGGGGGTCGTCCTTCCCTCTTGTGAGAAGTTGGCCCTCTTGTGGGAAGTTGGCGCGAAGCGCCGGGGGGGTGGGTTCGATTTCTATTCCAGGATGCGCACGCCAGTCTCCGGATCGGCGCCGGGTTCTTGCTCGGGGAGGGGCGGCAGAATGATGTCGAGACGATCAGCGCTGAACTCGGCATTCGCCGGCAGCGCGGTGGCGCGCAATTGTGCTGACCAGGGCGCCGCGTTGATGCCGCGGGCGATATTGTTGAATTGCGCCACCGCATCCGCCGCCGCGCGGCCCTGACGCCCGTCGAAATACGAATACCCCGAAGCGTGCGGATCGCGCGGCGTCAGCACGTTGACATGAATGCGCGCTTGCATGGTTTGCCCCATTTCGCCGGCGATGTGGCGGGCGATCGCCGCGTCGGTATCGGCGCGCGCGTGCAGCACGATGGTCCGGATGGGCGGCGCCGGGGCGAACAAATCGCCAAGCGCCCGGCTTGGATCGAATTGGCGCGCGGGCGCCGTCGCGCTTGGCTCATAGCCGACGACATTTGACTCCGGTAGTTGGGTGGAAGGCGGATAGGCGCTGTCCGGGCCTTGGCCGGCGACGTCGACGATGGTCGGATGCGGCGGCACGGTTATGCCCCGGCCGGCCAGGGTTTCCTCCATTTGGATCACCCGGTCGCGCAGGCGATTGCGCTCGCGGATCAAGTCGTTGGTGACGCCTAGGGTCCAGCCTGCCAGCGCCACGGCGGCAATCCCGACAAACAGCTGCACCGCCAGCAATTGGCGCGCGCCGGAAACAAATTTCCGCAATGGCGAGCGGGCCATCGACTAGCCTCCCGCCCGCGCAACCGTAATCAGACGGTGCGCAGCCAGCGTGGCGCTGGCGCCGGCGACGCCGATCACTCCGGTCAGCGCCATTTGCAATTGGTCCGGACTCAGCACGCCATTTGCCGCGGCCGACACCGCGCCCGCATAGGCAGCCAAGGTCGAGGCTGCGGCGATCGCGAGCAGCTTCGGCGCACCGATGGCGGCCGGCGTCGCCAGCAAGCCAGGGCCGCGGCTCGGCGACAGCTGCGTCGGCGCTTCGCCCTTGCGCACCAGGCGCGCCAACGCGTCCTCGATCAATCCCCATTCCTGGCGTTCGTCGCTCATGTCGGCGGCCGGCATACCATCAAACGGCGCCGGCAACGCGGCGTGATCGAGCCGTAATTGCAGAAGCTTGTCTTTCTCCAGGCCGTAGCTCGCCTCGGCATAGACCCAGGTCGAATTGCGGGCATTATGACTCCATATCGTGAGCACTGCGCGCGCCGCTTCAAGTTCGCGCTCGGCGTCAGCGGCGAAACTTTTTCCCGCGCGCCGTTCCCACCAGACGCTGTAACCAAGCGAAGCGAGCCGATCAGCGATTGGCTTTACGCGCTCGTCGTCCAGGCGAGACCATGAAATGAAGATTTCCGCCAATCCCAACCCCTGGCAGCCCTGGGTCACCTTATCGCGGCGTTGGACCTTGGGCGAGCAAAAAGGGCTGTACCGCCACGACCCGCGTCAGTCGTCTAACTTCCCGTAGTAAGGGAGTTTTTTCCAAATCTCGAGGGCTTATTCAGAGCTTCTTGGCGGCGCCCAGCAATCGTTCCAGCAGGCGATCAAGCTCGCCGCGCTCGCGCGTGGACAGTGCGGCAAGCAGTTTCCGTTCGGCCGCCAGCGCCATTGGCGCAATTTTGGCATGCAGGATTTCACCCGTTCCGCTGAGTCGGAGGATTTGACGGCGCCCATCGCTGGGATCGGTTTCGCTCGCCACCCGGCGGGCGGCGATCAGCCGAGCTATGGCGCGCGAAACGGCAACCTTGTCCATCTCGGTCGCTTCGGCGATGCTGGTTGCGCTCTGCCCCGGCATGCGCCCGAGCACCGCGATAACTCGCCATTCCGGAATAGTGAGCGCGAACGCGTTCGCATAGCGGGCCGCGATCGCCCGACTGACGCGGTTCGAAAGCACGGAGAGCCGGTAGGGAAGGAAATCCTCCAACACCAATGCCGGGGCGGGTTTGCGGTTCGCGCTTGCCATTTGTTTCAAGTGAAACTAAATCGTCGCCCTTTGCAAGCCCACGCCCAAGAGCGCGATGCAAGAGGAGAGATGAATGGCCGATCTCTTTGAAAATCCCATCGGCACGGATGGGTTCGAGTTCGTGGAATTCACCGCGCCCAAGCCGCAAGAACTCGCCGCGCTATTTCGAAATGATTGGCTTTACCGCGATCAGCAGACACCGCTCCAAGGACGTCATCCGTTACAAGCAGGGCGACATCAATTTCATTCTCAACATGGAGCCGCAGGGCCAGCCGGCGGAGTTCCGCGGCGTGCACGGGCCGTCGGCCAACGCCATGGCATTCCGGGTGAAGGACGCGCGCATTGCGTTCGAGGAGGCGGTCAAGCGCGGGGCCAAGCCGGTCGACATGGCGATCGGGCCGATGGAACTCGACATTCCCTGCATCGAAGGCATAGGCGGGGCATTCATCTATCTGGTGGATCGCTACGGCGCGCAGACTATCTATGATGTCGATTTCAAACCGATTGAGGCCGCCAACGAGACGAACAATTCGGTCGGCCTCACTTATCTCGATCACCTCACGCACAACGTGTTTCGCGGCAATATGAGCACTTGGGCTGAGTATTATCAGCGCATCTTCAATTTTCGCGAAATTCGGTATTTCGATATCGAGGGCAAGGTCAGCGGCCTGTTCTCGAAGGCGATGACCAGCCCGTGCGGAAAAATCCGCATTCCGCTCAACGAATCCAAGGGCGAGGCCGGCAAGGTCGATCAGATCGAGGAATTCCTGCAGCGTTACAAGGGCGAGGGCATCCAGCACATCGCCTTTGGCTGCGACGATCTTTACGCCGTAGTGGATCGCCTGCGCGCGCGCGGCGTTGAATTGCAGGACACGATTGGCGCATACTTTGACTTAATCGACACGCGACTGCCGGGGCATGGCGAGAACGTCGAAGAATTGCGCAAGCGCCGAATTCTCATTGACGGCGGCCCCAGCGAGGGGCAAGGGCTGCTGCTGCAGATTTTCTCCAAGGAGGCGGTCGGGCCGATCTTTTTTGAATTCATCCAGCGCAAGGGCAATGAAGGTTTCGGCGAAGGCAATTTCAAGGCGCTGTTCGAATCGATCGAGTTCGACCAAATTCGCCGCGGCGTGTTGAAGGAAAGCGCGTGAACGCCGCTACGCTTCTAAGCATCCACCAGATCGAAGTCTGCGTTCAATTCGCTCAACGCGCTGGTCCACGCGATCAAGTCGCCGATTGACCCCTGCCAGCCCTTCCTCGACGTCGTCGATGAGACGATCCATCCGCTCCATGGGCGTCAGACACGCTTGGATTTTCTGCAGCACGGGCACGACAAGGTCGGTGACTTCGCTCGTGCCTGGATTTTGCGTGTTCTCGACTTGTTCCGCAAGTGCGATTTTGCGGGAGCGCACCCCAAATTTCAGCAGGGGCGGAACTGATGGCGGTTTTTTCCAGTTCGGCGGCCGAGGGCAAATCCGTCAGCGCCATTTTCTGGCTTCTGATCTTGGCGCTTGCGCTGTCTGGCGCGCATCTGGCGGCCGGCGATGGCGGCGCGCTGAGCGTGTTCGTTTTCGTCCTGGCCGGATGGGTGATCAGTCTTTGCCTGCACGAATGGGGTCACGCCGTGTTTGCTTATCAGGGCGGCGACCGCTCCGTGCTTGGGCGCGGATATCTCACGCTAAACCCGCTGAAATACGTCAACCCGATGATGTCTATCGTGTTGCCGCTGGCGTTCCTGGCGATGGGCGGCATTGGGCTTCCAGGCGGGGCGGTGTACGTGAACACGGGCGCTTTGCGCGGGCCGCTGGCGCGCGCGCTTGTAAGCGCCGCCGGGCCGGCGATGAATTTGCTTTTCCTGTTGGCCATCGGGATTGTGGTGCACTTGGCCAAGCCGCACGGCGCGTTCGCGGCGGCGATGGCGCTGCTCGGCTATTTGCAGGCGACGGCGCTGATCTTGAACCTGTTGCCGATCCCCGGCCTTGACGGCTTTGGGATATTGGAAGCGGTGCTGCCGCCAGCCATGGTCGCTTCCATTCGGCCGCTGAGCGGGATCGTGCTGATCGGGTTCTTCGTGGCGATGTTCGCCGCGCCGCAAGTGCTGCGGCCTTTGTGGGACGCCGCCCTCGGCTTTGCCATTGGATGGGGATTGAACCCTTTGCCGTCGGCGACGGTCGATCTGTTTCGGTTCTGGCTCGCTTATTGAGAGAGGCGCATGCTTCAAGGCATTCACCACGCCGCATATCGCTGCAAGGACGCGGAGGAGACGGTGGAATTTTATCGCGACCTGCTGGGCATGGAATACACCATCGCCTTCGCCGAGGATCATGTGCCCTCGACCGGCGAGTACGATCCCTACATGCATGTGTTCCTTGACGCCGGGAAATGGCAACGTGCTGGCATTCTTCGAGTTGCCGCAACAAAAGCCCATGGGCCGCGACGAGAACACGCCGGCTTGGGTGCAGCATATCGCCTTCAAGGTGGACAGCGTGGACGATTTGATTGCCGCCAAGGCGCGCGCGGAGGCGCGTGGGCTCGACGTCGATCGGCCCCACGGATCATGGCATTTTCAAGTCGATCTATTTCTTCGATCCCAACGGCCACCGCCTCGAACTCGCGGTCGATACCGGCACGGCTGAGGAATTGGCCGAACTGAAGCGCGTCGCGCCGGCTATGCTGGAGGAATGGAGCCGCACCAAGAAGGCGCCGCAGCACGCCGCCTGGCTGCACGAAAAAGCCCGCGCCGCGCACGCGCGGCCAAGGCGCGGCTGGGAGAATGAGCGTTCGATGGCGGCTGCGGACGAAAGCAGGGTGATGCTCACGCTGGCGCTCGACACCGCGCACTGGCGCCGGCACGACCGCGCCTTCTGGGCGCGGATGCTGGCGAGCGCGGCCGACGAAGCCGCGCCGAGCCTGCTGCGCGTCGTTAGTTACGAAATGCAGCGACGCGGTGATCGTATGTGCACGTGCCGCTGCGCCAAGCCGGCCAAGCGCGATGCGAAAATTGCTTGCCGACGATGAGAAGTTTATGCGCCTGCGCGCGCGGCTGGTCGATCTCGGCGCGCAGCGCGGAGTTCGAGATCGAGGAGGAGGGAGCCTGATGGCGCTGGTTGAGCCGCTCGGCGCCGATCACGATCCGGAAGTGGCCGAACTTGCGCGCTTCTTCAACGAAACTCTGGGCTTTCCGCCCAACAGCGTGCTGACCATGCAGCGCCGGCCGGAGATCGCCAAGGCGTTCATCAATCTCAACAGGGCGGTGATGGCGAATGCCGGGCGCGTCACCTCCGAGCAGAAAGCGCCTGATCGGCTTGATCGCCAGCCAGACCGCCGGCTGCCGCTATTGCCAGGCCCACACAGCGCTCGCGGCGCAGCGTTATGGCGCCAGCGCCGAACGCATCGCCGAAGTGTGGAATTACCAGCGCAGCGCTTTGTTTACGCGCGGCGGAGAAAGCGGCGCTGGCTTTCGCGCAAGCCGCGGCGAGCGCGCCAAACGCCGTGGACGCGCGGATCGCGGCAGATCTGCGCGCGCACTGGAGCGACGAGGAGATCGTCGAAATTCTCGGCGTGGTGTCGCTGTTCGGTTATTTGAACCGCTGGAACGATTCGATGGCGACGAGCCTTGAAGGGGGCGCAGGCTCGCCGGTGAGGCGCATCTGGCCGAGCGCGGCTGGTCGCCGGGGAAGCACCGATGATGCTGAAGCTCTACGATTATTGGCGCTCCTCTGCCGCTTACCGCGTGCGCATCGGGCTTGAACCTGAAAGGCGTCGCCTACGATTCCGTCCCCGTGAACATCGCGCCTGGCAAGGACGAGCAGTTCGCCGAGGCCTTTCGCGCCAAGAACCCGCAAATGCGCGTGCCTGCGTTGGAAACCGAGCACGGCGTGCTGACGCAATCGCTGGCGATCCTCTCCTGGCTCGATGCGAAATATCCTGAGCCAGCCGTTTCTGCCCGCCGATCCCTGGGCCGCCGCGCAGGCGCGTGCGTTCGCGCTCACCATCGCGAGCCGACATCCATCCGCTCAACAATCTCTCGGCGCTCACTCGCATCAAGCTCGAGAAAATTCGGCGCCGATGAGGATCACGTCGGCGAATGGTATCGCCATTGGATCAGGCTGGGTTTCGACGCGCTGGAAGCGCAAGCTGCGCATCGGCCCGAAAGCGCCTTCGCTTTCGGTGACGCGCCGACGCTCGCCGACATCTGCCTCGCGCCGCAAATGCGCCAATGCGCGTAGGTTCAAGCTCGATCTTGCGCCATATCCGCGCCTCGTCGCCGATCGACGAACCGCCCGCGCACATCCGGCATTCGTGAAGGCCGCGCCGGAAAATCAGAAAGACGCGGTGAGGATGAAGAGTGCATCTCGCGCCGACGGCGGTCCACTGAAAGATGCCGGCGACAATGAAGGAACGCCCATGAAACTCGCATCCCTTCGCCACGGCCGCGACGGCAAGCTTGTGGTGGTTTCCGACGATCTCGCCTGGTGCGCTGAAGCAGGCCCGGAAGTGCCGACGCTGCAAGCCGCGCTTGACGATTGGCCGCGCGCCGAGCCGCGCTTGCGTGCGCTGAGTGAAGGCGTCAACGCCGGCTCGGTGCTGCGCGAGCGCTTTCACGAACGCGAAGCCGCCTCGCCTCTGCCGCGCGCCTATCAGTGGGCCGATGGCTCGGCGTACGTGAACCACGTTGCGCTGGTGCGCCAGGCGCGCGGCGCGAAAATGCCGGAGAGTTTCTGGACCGATCCGCTGATGTACCAAGGCGGCAGCGGATGCGTTCCTCGGTCCGCGCGATGCGATCCCGCTGCAGCGACGAAGCCTGGGGCTGCGATTTCGAGGCGGAAGTGGCGGTGATCGTCGATGACGTGGAGCAGGGCATCAGCGCCGGCGGATGCGCGCGAACGCATCCGGCTTGTCATGCTGGTCAACGATGTCAGCCTGCGCAATCTGATTCCCGGTGAGTTGGAAAAAGGCTTCGGCTTTTTCCAGTCGAAGCCAGCATCGGCGTTTTCGCCGTGCGCGGTGACGCCCGACGCGCTGGGCGAAGCCTGGCGCGAAGGCAAATTGCATCTGCCCATGCTTGTCGCGCTTAACGGCAAGCGCATTCGGCTGCGCCGATGCGGGCGTCGACATGACTTTCGATTTCGGCCAGCTCATCGCCCACGCCGCCAAGACCCGCGATCTCTGCGCGGGAACCATTATCGGCTCGGGCACGGTGTCGAACCGCGGGGCCAGACGGCGGCCCCGGCAAGCCGGTGAGCGAAGGCGGCGCTCGGTTATTCCTGCATCGCCGAGCAACGCATGATCGAGACCATCGACACCGGCAAACCGAGTCACGCCTTTCCTCAGAGCACGGCGACCGCGTCGAGATCGAAATGCTGGATGCAACGAAACACTCAGTTTTCGGACGGATTGAACAAGTTGTGGGGTGAAGGCATAGACTAACCACCCTGTGGCTGCTGTATTGGAAGACACCTCAACCCCTAAAGCAGCGCCAGCATGGCTTTCGCCGCCGCTGGGTTGCGTTCCTTGGCGCCGGCGATGAAGTACAAGAACACGTCGCCGGTTTTTTCCCAAGCGCGCGCGGTTTTCAGCCATTGCTTCAGCGCGAGCTTGGAATAGCCATTGGGTTCATCCGCCTGCGTCAGCTCCAGGCGCGCGTAGGCGAAATCAGCACTGGGCTCGACGATCAGCGGATGCTTTTCCGATTCCACGGTGACGATGGCGATGTTGCGCTCGCGCGCGAGTTTGTGGAACGCGGCGTCGGTGAAGCTCTCATGGCGCACCTCGATGGCGTGGCGCAGTTTCAACTTGCCGAGTTTTTCCGGCAGCAAGTCGAAATAGCCGCGCATTTCCGCATCGTCGTATTTCTTGTACGGCGCCATTTGCCAGAAGATCGGCCCAAGCTTGCCGCCAAGCTCGCCTATGCCGCTGTTGAAGAACCATTCGATCGATTGCGCCGCTTCGCGCAGATCCTTGCGCTGCACCGCCGCGCGAGGCGCTTTTACCGAGAAGACGAAATCGTCTGGGCTCGCCGCCGCCCATTTCTTGAACGAGGCCGCGCTCTGGGAGCGGTAAAACGTGGAATTGATCTCGATGGCGGTGACTTGCCGGCTGGCGTATTCAAGCTGCTTGGCCGTCGGCAGGTCGGCGGGATAGAAGCTCTCCTCCCACGGCTCATAAGACCAGCCGCCAATGCCGACGCGGATCATCTCACCCGCCCGTGAATTTTGGCGTGCGCTTGTTGGAGAAGGCGTCGACCGCTTCCTTGTGGTCGGCGGTTTCGTGCGCCAGCGCCTGGAACGCCGCGGACAATTCGAGCACGTCGTGCAGGCGCGAATGTTGCGCCTCGCGCAACAACCGTTTGGCCAAGCGCAGCGCGCGCGGCGGGTTGACGGCGATGCGCTCGGCCAGCGCGCGCGCTTCTTGCAACAAGGCATCGTCCGCAACCACACGGCTCACCAGCCCGATGCGCTGGGCTTCCGCCGCATCGACCGTATCGCCGGTGAGCACGAGTTCAGCCGCGCGCGACGCGCCGATGGAATTGGTCAAGATCCACGCCCCGCCATCGCCTGGAATGATACCGACCTTGACGAAGTTCGACGCCATCTTGGCCGAAGCGCCGCAGATGCGGATGTCGCACAACGCCGCGATGTCGAGACCCAGGCCCATGGCGTGGCCATTGATCGCCGCGATGGTGGCGCATTCGACATCGGCGAGCGCCTTGATAATCGCATGCACGCCGCGGCGATAATTGGCGCGCGTGGCGTCGGGCGGGCTTTGCGGGCCGATGCCGGCGCGTTCGCGGATCGATTTCAGATCGCCGCCGGCGCAAAAGCTTTTTCCCGCGCCGGTCAGGATGATGGCGTTGATCTCGCCATCCTCGTGCGCGCGAGTGAGCGCGCCGGCGAGTTCATGGCAATCGAGCGGCGTGGCGATGGCGTTGCGGCTCTCGGGCCGGTTCAGCGTGACGGTGGCGATGCGGCCGGATTTTTCATAGTGCGCGAAGGTCATGAGCGTGTGTAGCCAATTGCGCGGCGAGGCGCCACTGCTCCCATGCCGCCACGCTGGCGCGCGGTTTCGGCTTGGGCTACCACGCGGCGATGAAAACCCTAAGCTTCATTGTGTTGCTGGCGCTGGTCGCGGGGCTCGGCGCCGGCGCTTGGGTCCGCGCCGAGGCCCCGCAGCTCGCGCAGGCGGCGGAAATCCTCGAAGCTCTCGGCGGCCTTTGGCTTAATGCCCTGCGCATGACCGTTGTGCCGCTGGTGTTTTCGCTGCTGGTCACTGGCATCGCTTCGGTGACGGACGCGGCCGCGACTGGGCGCCTAGCGGGCCGGGCGGTGTTCTTGTTCTCCGTACTGTTATTGTTTGCCGGCCTTTACGGAGTGCTCGCGACCCAAGGCGCGCTGGCGTTGTGGCCGCTGGAGCGTGGCGCTGCTTCCATGTTCCTTGCCGGCGCTGGCGGCGCGGAGGCCGTCGCGGGCCAAGCGCCGAGCCTGGTGGAATGGCTGCAGGGCCTCGCCCCGACCAATCCGGTAAAAGCCGCCGCAGAGAGCGCGATCCTGCCGCTGGTGGTGTTCGCGCTATTCTTTGGCTTTGCCGCCACCCGGCTTGAGGCCACGTTGCGCAATTCCATGGTCACGCTGTTTGCCGCGGTCTCGGAAGCGATGGTGGTAATCGTGCGTTGGGTGTTGCTGGCCGGGCCGATCGGCGTGTTCGGGCTGTCGCTCGGGGTGGGCCTGCGCGCCGGGCTCGGCGCGGCGGGAGCGCTGGCCCATTACATCGCCATCGTCTCGGCGGTGACCTTGAGCGTCGCCATACTCGCCTGGGTGCTGGCGCTGGTTTTCGGCCGGCTGCCGATCGGGAAATTCAGCGCCGCGGCCGCGCCCGTGTGGGCGATCGCGTTTTCTACCCAATCGTCGCTGGCGTCGCTGCCGGCGATGATCGAAGCGGCGCGCCGCTTGCAGATTCCCGAACGCGTCGCCGATCTCATCTTACCGTTGGCGGTGGCGGTGTTTCGCTTCACCAGTCCAGTGGCCAACCTCGCCGTATGTTTTTTCGTGGCGCATCTTTATGGCATCGAACCCAGTGCGCTGCAGATCGCCGGCACCATCGTGGTGGCGTTCGGCGTCAGCGTCGGCTCGGTCGGCCTGCCGGGACAAATCTCGTTCATCGCTTCGGTGGCGCCGATCTCGATGGCGCTTGGCGTGCCGACTGAAGTTTTGGGCATCTTGATCGCGGTCGAAATCATCCCCGATATTTTCCGCACCCTCGGCAATGTCACCGGCGACCTTGCCGCGACCGCCATACTCGCCCGCGGCGATAAGCAGCGGCCGTACTAGCGCGTCTCATGGACCGCCGGGTCCTCGCCGGCCCTTGTTCAACCGTTCGCCGCCGCATGCCGGCGAGGACGCCGGCGGTCCATGAGCCGAGTGGTCGAAGGCGCCAGACTTGCCGAAGGCAAGTCCCTTTACGCAAGACCCGTGCGCCTGCATAAGAGCGCGCTTCGGAGAGGTGGCCGAGTGGTCGAAGGCGCACGCCTGGAAAGTGTGTAGACGGGAAACTGTCTCGAGGGTTCGAATCCCTCTCTCTCCGCCA
>CAVTAT010000003.1:0-458164 GCA_963732745.1 uncultured Alphaproteobacteria bacterium
GCTCGTCCAGAAGATAGACGACTCCCCCGGTTATGCCGGCGCCGAGGTCTAAAGGTGGTGGAGCCGAGCACCAGGGCCGTCCCGCCGGTCATGTACTGGAAGGCGTTGGCTTCCACACCCTCCACCACGATCCGAGGGGCGTCTCCTTCATGGCTCTTCCGCAGGCAGATGCCGAAACGATTGCCGCCGCGGCCTCGAATGTAGGCTCGACTGGCGCCAGCGCCGTACCCTTACGTGTTGCCCGCAAGGGTGAGGGCAGAGGCATTTCCGTTTTCGGGCAAACACCACCACCTTGCCCCCGTAGGCCGCGGTGAAACAGGAGTCTGCCACCAGCCCTTGCATGTAGAACTCCATGCCCTTGACGCTGTAGGCGGCGTAGAAATGTCCGGCCGCGCCCTTGTGGCGCAGGGTGAGCGTCCCCTGTGGAAGTCCCGCGTCGCCGAAGCGCCGCGCGATGTGACCGGCCGCGGACACCCCCACGCACCGATCCACGTTGGTCAGGCGCTGGGTCACCTCCACCACCGCTCCTTCCATGGCCCGCTCGGCCGCCTCCTCCTCGCGCACGCGCGGCGGGGGCAGGGCGCATCCGCGTCTGGCGGAGGAGGTGCCGCTCGCGCACCCGCTGCGGAGGCGCGGTCGACCAGGTGGCCCACGTCCGCAAGCGCCGCCTCGCCCGCGAGATCGGGCTTCTTCTCGAGCAGATCGCGCCGCCCGATCACGTCCGCCAGGCGCCGGATGCCGCGCCTGGCCATGAGCTGCCGGATCTCACCCGCCACCTGCCGGAGGTAGGTCGTGATGTTCCGGCTCTGCCCGGAAAAGCGGGCGACGTGGACGGGATCCGGGGTGGCCACGCCCGGCGTACATCCGAGCCGACGGGTCCCCGTGGTATTGGGGGTGGCCTGGGCGTTGATACGCTGAGCGGCGGCGACGGCGACGATGTTCTGCAAGGCGGCCTGGGCAACGACACGTTGAACGGCGGCGCGGGATTTTGACACGGCGAGTTTCGCCGAAGCGACCGGGCCGCTGGTTGCCGACCTCAACGCCGCCGCCATCACCGGCGGCAGCGGAACGGATTCCATCATTTCGATCGAGGGCGTCATCGGCTCGCTGTTCGCCGATACCCTGATCGGCACCAGCGGCGCCGATCTGCTCGACGGCAACGAAGGCGCCGACACCATGACGGGCGGCGACGGCGACGATATCTATGTTGCCGATGCGAGTTCCGATATTATCACCGAGAGCACCGGCGGCGGCGTCGATCTGGTGCGCACGCAAGTCAGCCGCACGCTCGGCGCGTTCCTGGAGAATCTCACGCTGATTGGCGCTGCCGCCAACGGGACCGGCAACGAACTCGCCAATCTCATCACCGGCAATGCCTCCAACAATGTCCTCTCCGGCCTTGCCGGCGCCGACACGCTCATCGGCGGCGCCGGCAACGACACGCTCAATGGCGGCGCCGGCGCGGATTCCATGAGCGGCGGGCTCGGCGATGATGTGTATAGCGTCGATGATGCCGGTGACACGACGAGCGAGGCGCCGGGCGAAGGGACCGATCGTATCGACGCGGCAATCAGTTGGACGCTGGCGCTCGATCTTGAAAATCTGACGTTGATCGGCGTCGCCGCGAGCGGCGCGGGCAACGGGCTCGCCAACAGGCTCATCGGCAACGCCTCCAATAATTCCCTGTCCGGGCTTGGCGGCGACGACCTACTGATTGGCGGCGCCGGCGCGGACGCGTTGGATGGCGGGGCGGAGTCCGACACCGTGGATTATTCCGCTTCCGGGGCCGGCGTCACTGTCAATCTTCTGACCGGGGCAGGAACCGGCGGCGACGCGCAAGGCGACACTCTGGTCTCGATCGAGAACGTCATTCCTACGGGCTTCAACGACGTTCTGACTGGCAATAGCGCCGCCAATTTGTTGAGCGGCGGCGCTGGCGACGATTCGCTCGACGGCGGCGCGGGGACGGACACGCTGAACGGCGGCGCCGGGGCCGACGCATTGAACGGCGGCGCGGGAACCGACACCGTGGATTATTCGTCTTCCGGCGCCGGCGTCACCGTCAATCTCCAAACCGGGGCGGGGGTCGGCGGCGACGCGCAGGGCGACACCCTGGTCTTGGTCGAGAACCTCATCGGCTCGGGCTTCAACGACATTCTGACCGGCAATAGCGTCGCTAATTTACTCAGCGGCGGGGCTGGCGACGATACGCTCGACGGCGGCGCGGGCGCGGACGCGCTGTTCGGCGCCGCGGGCGACGACACGCTCGACGGCGGCGCGGGGGCGGACACGATGGCCGGCGGGCTGGGCAACGATACCTATTTTGTCGATGTTGCCGGCGACATCACGACCGAGCTGGCGGGCCAAGGCCTCGACACGCTCAGCACGGTGTTTAATTGGACGCTGGTGGGCGAGATCGAAAATCTGACGCTGATCGGAATCGCCTCGACTGGAACCGGCAATGATCTAGCCAATGTCATCATCGGCAACGCTAGCGACAATATCCTTTCCGGCCTAGGCGGCGCCGATACGCTCAGCGGCGGCGGCGGCAATGACATGCTCGACGGCGGGACGGGCGCCGATTCCATGCTCGGCGGCGACGGCGACGACACCTACATCGTCGATCAGTTTTTCGAGACCATCACCGAACTTGCGGGCCAGGGAACCGATCTGGTACTGTCGTCGGTCAGTTACACGCTGGGTCCTCAGGTTGAGAATTTGACGTTGACGGGGGCCGCTAGCATCGACGGCGCCGCCAACGGCTTCATCGACAATTTCATTGTCGGCAATGAAGCGAACAATACGCTCAATGGCGGCTTTGGCAACGACACGCTGCGCGGCGGCGGCGGGGCCGATACGCTCAATGGCGGGCAAGGCGGCGGCATCGACATAGCGGACTATTCGACCTCCGGCGCCGGCGTAACCGTCAATCTTCAGACAGGCGCCGCTTCCGGCGGCGATGCCCAAGGCGACACTCTGATCAATATTACGGGTGTGATCGGATCGGCGTTTGCCGACATTCTGATTGGCAATACCTTTCTCGACGGTGGCGCCGGCGATGACCATCTGGATGCGAACCGCTTTGTGGACGGGGCGCCGGGATCGACGTTGTGTGGATTCGCAATGGCGGGGCCTCTCACCATCTAACGTTTGTCGCATCGCTCGCGGCCAGCGCATCGGGACTCACGATGCAGAACGGTACACATATCCGCAACGCCGAGCGCTTTTTCCTGGAAACGGGACAGCTCAATGACGTGGCGGTGTTCGACAACGGGCTGATTGGTCAGAACGGCTGGAGCGCCGGGACCGGCGACGACCGGCTCATCGTCGATTTGTCGCTGACGACCGAGGTGGTGACGCTTGGCCATCTTGGCGCTATCACCACATCGGGTTTTGTCGGCATTGGCCCGACGCAAGGAAGCATCGGGAGCTTCCTGCGCCAAATCAATTTCGACGGCGTCGAGGCCTTCACCATCACCGGCGGCTCTGGGATCAACTCGTTGATCGGCGGCGATGGCGCTGATGTGTTCGCCGGCAACGGAGGCGGCGACACGTTGAGCGGCGCCGGCGGCATCGACACCGCAGTGTATGCGGGTTCGAATGCCGGTGTGTTCGTCAATCTCGCCAGCGGCGTCGTTACCGGAGGTCACGCGCAAGGCGATATTCTGACCGGCTTTGAAAATATTGTCGGCTCGGCGTTCACCGATACACTGATCGGCGATGCCGGCGCCAATACGCTGGAAGGCGGGGCCGGCGCCGATGTGCTAGACGGCGGCGCCGGCGTCGATACTGTGTCTTATTCTGGCGCAGGCGCTGGCGTCTCGGTCAATTTCGCGAGCGGCGTGGGCGTGGGCGGCGATGCGGAAGGCGATACGCTGACGAACTTTGAAAGTCTCATCGGTTCTGCCTTCGACGATATTTTCGCCGGCGCGTATGTATTCACTCCCGATGGGGTCACCGTCACTCTCAACGGCGGCGACGGGATCGACACCTTATCTTACGCGGGGTCGAATTCGCAAGTGTGGGTCCGTCTCAATGTCGGCGCAACTGGTGGAGAAGATTTTCTTCAAAGCATAGAAAATGTCACTGGCGGGGAGGTGACCGATCTTCTGGACGGGGATGCGGGCGCAAATATGCTGGATGGCGGCCCCGGCGCGGATCAGCTTCAAGGCTTTGCGGGGGATGATATTTATGTTGTCGATGTCGCTGGCGACGTGACGACAGAATTTTCGGCGGGCGACGGTGTCGACACGGTGCGCTCGGCGGTGTCGCGCACGTTGGGCGACTATTTGGAGAACCTAATCCTCACCGGCGCGGGCGCTGACACTGGTATCGGCAATTCGCTCAACAATTTCATCACCGGCAATGACGCGGCCAATGCCTTGCTCGGTAATGGCGGCGCCGATGCGTTGGACGGCGGCGGCGGCGTCGATACGGCGAGCTATGAGATGGCGCTGGCGGGCGTCACCGCGCGCCTGCTCACTCCAGCTTCCAACACCGGCGACGCCGCTGGCGACACCTATGCCTCCATCGAAAACCTGCGCGGCTCCGGGTTCAACGACATTCTCGGCGGCGACGCGGGCGCGAATGCCTTGTTCGGCGAGGCCGGCGGCGACGCGCTCTCGGGCGATGCCGGCGACGACACGCTCACCGGCGGCCTTGGCGCGGACATTGTGAATGGCGGCGCCGGCGCTGACACAATCCTGTACGCCTTTGGCGATGGCTCGGATGCGGTCGATGGCGGGACGGATACAGATACGCTTTCGATCGCGGGCAACACCAACAATTCGATCCTGAACGCGGCGTTCAATGGCGCCGCGCTTTCGGGCGTGTTCGGCGGTTCGATTGCCAATGTCGAGATCGTCAACGCCGACATGGGGGCGGGAACCGATTGGCTGGTTTACACCGCAAGCGCCGGCGTGAGCGCCGATCTCGGCGCTGGGACCGCGTCAGGCTTTGCTTCTCTCATTGGCGTCGAGAACGTCGTCGGGGGGACGGGCAATGACGTACTGACAGGCAATGCTATTGCCAATCGTCTCGATGGCGGCTTGGGCGGCAACTCGCTGAACGGCGCCGGCGGCAGCGATTTGCTGATCGGCGGCGACGGCGCCGATGCGCTTTCCGGCGGGCTTGCCGGCGACAATGTGCAGGGCGGCAATGGCGCCGACACGCTGAGCTGGAATTGGGGCGATGGCGCCGATACTTTGAACGGCGGCGCCGATAGCGACACGCTCGCCGCCTTCGGCAGCGGCCTCGACAATCTGCTGCGCGCCAGCTGGAATGGCGCTGCGATCACCAATCTGTTCGACAATGTGCTGCTCGGCATCGAAGCGATCAATGTCGACATGGCCGCCGGGACCGACTGGCTGATCTACACTGCAAGCGCCGCGGTGAATGTCGATCTCGGCGCGGGAACCGCATCGGGCTTTGCTTCGATAACAAGCGTCGAGAACGCCATCGGCGGCTCGGGCGGCGATACTCTCACCGGCAACGCGGGAAACAATCGTCTCGACGGCGGCTTGGGCGGCGATACGCTCTCGGGCGCGGCCGGTATCGACATTCTGCTCGGCGGCGACGGCGCCGATGCGCTGGCCGGCGGGCTCGGCAACAATTCCGTACAAGGCGGGGCCGGCAATGACACGCTGACCTGGGCCTGGGGCGACGGCCGCGACACGCTGAACGGCGGCGCCGACAGCGACACGCTCAACGCAACCGGCAGCGCCGCTGAAAACATCGTCCGCGCCACTTGGAATGGCGCCGCCATCACCGGCCTGTTCGACAATGCGCTGATTTCCATCGAGGCGATCAACCTCGACATGGCCGGCGGAACCGATTGGCTGATCTACAATTCCAGCGCCGGCGTAAGCGTCAACCTCAACGCCGCAACCGCAACCGGCTTTGCTTCCATCGCCAACATCGAAAACGTCATCGGCGGAACCGGCGGCGACGCGCTCACCGGCAACGCGGCAAACAACCGGCTCGATGGCTTTTCCGGCGACGACACGCTCGACGGCGGCCTCGGCGCTGACACGCTGATCGGCGCCGCGGGCAATGACAGCTTCGTGTTCTCAACCGCGCTCGGGGCCGGCAATGTCGATGCGATCTCCGGCTTCTCGGTGGCCGACGACGTGATCCGCCTCGACCCCGCCATCTTCACCGCCATCGCCGCCGGCAGCCTCGATGCCGACGCCTTCCGCATCGGCGCCGTCGCCGCCGACGCCGAGGACCGCATCCTCTACAATAACGGCTCCGGCGCGCTCTTGTACGACGCCGACGGCACAGGCGCCGCCGCCGCGGTGCACTTCGCCACTCTGGGCGTGGGTCTGGCGCTGACCGAAGCCGACTTCATCATCGGACCGTGAGGGGCGCTGACGTTGCACCGGTGCGGCGAGCACGGCGCGCCGGCTCCGGCGCCCGCGGAGTGCCATAATGCCATCACCCAGGCCGATTTCGTCCTCGCGCCATCACTAGTGTGTGAACGGCTCTGGTGTGCTTGGCCCGGACCAGGACTTTACCACACTGGTAACGGCGATATGGTGGCGAGCGCGACAGCGGAGAAGGCCGGTCTGCCGGGACCGACCGAAGCGCACATGAGGATGACAATATGACCAACGTGGTTTTCTCCGGCGGAAACGCCAACGCCGGCTTTCATATGGGCCTATGGAACGTTGGCTTCATGATGGGCCTGGTGGCCAACATCATCGGCAACAATACGCCGACGCAGCTTACCTATACCGACGGAACCACGGTCCTCGTAGCAACTGGCACGTTCTCCAACTTCGACCAATTTGGGGACCCGCAAGCCGGCACTGTCAATTCGCTGCAATATACTTCTGATTCCTTTCCACCTGGCGCGTTGGTAACCATTGCGATCACCGGCATAGCGCTGTCGGTGCCGACTTTGTTCAGCTGGATCGCAACCAACAATGTGGCGGCGCTTCAGTCGGCCCTGTTTGACGGCAACGACACCATGACCGGCGGCGCTGCGCCAGAGGTTATCCACGGTTACGGCGGCAACGATTCGATAGACGGCGGCGATGGCAATGATGAACTGATCGGCTTCGTCGGCGACGATACGCTGACCGGCGGCGCTGGCAACGATGCGCTGGACGGCGGCGCTGGAAACGACATCATGAACGGCGGCGAGGGCGACGACCGCTTCACCAATGTGGGGGGTATTCTCAATACCGGTATCGACACCATCGACGGCGGCGCCGGCAACGACAGCGCCGAGCTGACGCTCACGGTGGCAAATGTGTCGGTGTCGAACGCGGGCATGAACACCAATGCTGGCGTGACGTTCTCAAACGGTAAGAGCATCCGAAACGTCGAGGTCGTCGAATTTTTCACGGGCGCCGGCAATGACACGTTGACGTTGGTGGACGGCGGCGCGGTTGTTGGCCGTTTTTATGCCGGCGGCGGAACCGACACGCTCATTGCCGATTTTTCAACCAGTACCATCGATTGGAACTTGGTTCCTAGTGGGCAGTTCAACCTTGGCCAATTCAACGGCGCGCAGCTCGATAGCGTTGAGCGTTATGTGGTCAGCACGGGCTCTGGGGCCGATTCTCTCCGTGGCGGCACGGGCAACGACATATTGTCGGGTGGATCCGGGAACGACTTCCTAACCGGCCGCGCCGGCGTGAATACGTTGAGCGGCGGTGACGGCAACGACCGATTTTCCGTTGAAGGCGGTGTCGACGCCATCGATGGAGGAGCGGGCATCGACACGGTGTCTGTCGCTGCGGGCGCTACAGCTATTAATTGGGGAACGCTCGTCTCGGGAACGTATAATGGCTCGGTTTTCCAAAATGTGGAGAACTATGAGGTCGTTAGTGATTTCGCCAATGCGATGACGGTCATGGTGTCGGGACCCCTCGGCGCTAGCGGTTTTATTTCCGGGGATGGCGGCGGCAACTTAATTGATCGTCTCATAGCTGACTTTTCGGGCGGCATCCAAGTTGTCGATCTTGGGTTCTTTGGTCTGACATCAGGTGGGCACACACTATCCTACACCAGCATCGACGAGCTCCTCATAACGGGCGGCGCCGCGAATGATGTTCTTCGAGGGGGCAACGGCAATGACACGCTGAGCGGCGGCGGCGGCGACGATGAGCTTTCTGGCGGCGCCGGCAGCGATGCGCTCAATGGGGGCGCAGGAAATGATGTCTTCAGCTACGATTCCCAATTCGCGGGCGTCGATATTCTCGATGGGGGAAGCGACAGTGATACGGTGTCGGTTTTCCTGTTTTTCAACTTTACCGGCCCGGTTACCATAACAAGCACGACGTTTGCTGGGGCCGGTGTGACGCTGGCAAATGGAACAATTATTCGCAATATGGAGAGATTGGGAGACGTTTCGCTTACCAATGGTGACGACACGCTTGACCTTCGCGGCGATTACGCGGTCGGTACATTTTATGGCGGAAATTTCGGCCATGATCGGCTGATCGCCGATTACTCGGCGAGTGGTGCGGTAACCTTGCTTTATGACGAGTTTGGGCCCGCCGGCACCTTGAACGGTGTTTCAATTCAGCATTTCGAGGTGTTTGAAGTTACCGGCAGCAGCTTGAATGACACGTTGCAGGGCGCGATTGGGAACGACCTCCTCCAGGGCGGCGCCGGCGCCGACACATTGAGCGGAGCGTCTGGGGATGACCAACTCATCGGCGGTGTCGGTAATGACACGCTCACCGGGGGCTTAGGCGCTGATACGCTAAATGGCGGCGGCGGCGCCGATACGCTTAACGGCGGCGCCGGCGCGGACGCGCTGGTCGGCGGCTTCGATGATGATATCTACATCGTCGACGACGCTGGCGACGTCACGATCGAGCTTGCTGGCGAAGGGATCGACGGCGTTCAAAGCTCCATCACCTGGTTCCAGTTCGACGAGGTGGAAAATCTCACGCTGACCGGCGCGAATGCAATCAACGGTTCGGGCAATGCGCTGGCGAACGTCATCGCCGGTAATAGCGCCGGCAACGAGCTTTTTGGTCTTGCTGGCGCCGATACGCTCCTCGGCAATGGCGACGGCGACGTGTTGTCTGGCGGCGATGGCGACGATGTTCTGACCGGCGGCGCGGGCGCGGACATTGTCGGCGGCGACGCTGGTGCGGATACGATCTTGTACGCCTTTGGCGATGGCTCGGATGCGGTGGATGGCGGGGCGGATGCGGATACGCTGGCCATATCCGGCAACGCTAACGATTCGATCCTGAATGCGGCTTACAACGGAACCGCGCTTTCCGGCGTGTTCGGTGGGACGATCGCCAATGTCGAGGTTGTCAACGCCGACATGGGGTTGGGGACCGATTGGCTTGTGTATGCCGCGAGTGCGGCGGTCAGCGTCGATCTTGGCGCGGGAACTGGCTCGGGCTTTACTTCGCTGCTTGGCGTCGAGAATGTCGTCGGCGGGACGGGCGACGACGCCTTGACCGGCGACGGCGCGGCCAACCGGCTTGACGGCGGCTTGGGCGACGATGCGCTCAATGGCGGGGCCGGGAACGATCTGCTGCTCGGCGGCGACGGCGCGGATGCGCTTTCCGGCGGGCTTGCTGGCGACAATGTGCAGGGCGGCAATGGCGCCGACACGCTGAGTTGGGCCTGGGGCGACGGCGCCGATACTTTGAACGGCGGCGCGGACAGCGATACGCTCAACGCTTTCGGCAGCGGCGTCGATAATCTGTTGCGCGCCAGCTGGAACGGCGCGGCGATCACCAATCTGTTCGACAATGTGCTGATTTCGATCGAAGCGATCAACGTTGACATGCTGGCCGGAACCGATTGGCTGATCTACAATGCGAGCGCCGCGGTGAACGTCGATCTCGGCGCGGGAAGCGCCTCCGGCTTTGCTTCGATCGCAAGCGTCGAGAACGCCATCGGCGGCGGCGGCAATGACACTCTCACCGGCAGCGCCGGCAACAACCGTCTCGACGGCGGCCTGGGCGACGATACTTTGAACGGCGCGGGCGGTATCGACACTTTGCTCGGCGGCGACGGCGCCGATACGCTAAGTGGCGGGCTGGGCAATGACAGCACCCAGGGCGGCGCCGGCAATGACACGTTCATCTGGCTCTGGGGCGACGGCCGCGACACTTTCAATGGCGGCGCCGATAGCGACACGCTCAACGCAACCGGCAGCGCGGCTGAAAACATCGTCCGCGCGACTTGGAATGGCGCGGCCATCACCGGTCTTTTCGATAATGCGCTGATTTCCATCGAAGCGATTAATCTCGACATGGCCGGCGGAACCGACTGGCTGATCTACAACGCGGCAGCCGGCGTAAGCGTCAACCTCAACGCCGCAACCGCAACCGGCTTTGCTTCCATCGCCAGCGTCGAAAACGTCATCGGCGGAAGCGGCGGCGACACGCTCACCGGCAATGCTGGAAACAATCGTCTCGATGGCTTTAGCGGCGATGACACGCTCGACGGCGGCTTGGGCGCCGACACGCTGATCGGCGCCGCCGGCGCCGATACGTTTGTGTTCTCAACCGCGCTCGGCGCCGGCAATATCGACGCCATCTCCGGCTTCTCGGTGGCAGACGACGTGATCCGTCTCGACAGCGCCATCTTCACGGCAATCGCCGCCGGCGCGCTCGACGCCGACGCCTTCCGCATCGGCGCCGTCGCCGCCGACGCCGAGGACCGCATCCTCTACAACAGCGGCTCCGGCGCTTTGCTCTACGATGCCGACGGCACAGGCGCGGGCGCCGCGGTGCAATTCGCCACGCTTGGCGTAGGGCTGGCGGTGACCGAAAGCGACTTCATCATCGGACCGTGAGGCGTGCACCGTGGTTCCTCAGCCGTGTCGATAGGCTCAAGCGCCTAAGACAAGGTCGGCGTTGCGGGCGCAATATTGGCTCCACGCTTCCATCAGCTGGCGGCGCTTGTCGAATAGGTCGCCGCGGCGATAGGCGGCTTCGACGCGATCGCCAACAGCATGGGCGAGCGCGGCTTCGGCCACTTCGCGGGCAAAGTCGGTGCGCTCGGCGGCCCAGTCGCGGAAGCTGGAACGGAAACCGTGGGTGGTGAGATCGCCGCGGCCCATGCGCTTGAGCGTCATCAGCAACGCCATGTTCGATAGCGGAGCGCCCTTGCGCCGGCCAGGGAAGGTGAAATCGGTGGATCCCGGGTCGCAGCGCATGTTCGCGCGCATCCCGCGCAGAATTGCAATCGCCGCGGTCGATAGCGGCACGCGGTGCTCGCGCGCGAGCTTCATGCGCGCAGCCGGAATGATCCAGACACGGTTGTCGAGATCGATTTCGCTCCAGCGCACGTAAATGGTTTCGCCGGTGCGGGTAGCGGTGAGGATGCAAAAAGCGAGCGCCCGCGCCGAGACACCGTCCTGGGCAGCGAGTTTAGCCATGAAGGCAGGCATCTCGGAGAATGGCAGCGCCGGATGGTGCTGCACGCGCAACGATTTCTTGATCGTCGGCAAGGCTTTTTGCAAATGCCCGCGCCAGCGCGCCGGATTGTCGCCCTTGCGCAGACCGCGCACTTGCGCCCAGTCGAGGATAGCTTCAATGCGTCCGCGCAGGCGCGAGGCGGTTTCGGTTTTTGTCAGCCAGATCGGATCGAGCACAGCCATCACCAGGGCCGCATCGATCTCGGCCACGGGCAGATTGCCGAAAACCGGGTAGGCGTGGACCTGGAGCGTGTTTTCCCATTGCCAGCGATGCTTGGCGTTTTTCCAGGACGCAGCATGGCCGGCGAGGTAAGCTTCGGCGCATTGCCGGAAACTGAGCACTTTGGCGCGGCTGGCGAGCGCCTCGGCGCGTTCCCCCACGCGCGCCGCGATTGGATCGACGCCGCTCTTGGCCAGCTTGCGCGCGGCCAGCGCCGCTTCGCGCGCCGTGGCGAGATCGACCAGCGCAGCCGAGCCCAGCCCCATCTCGCGACGGCGCCCATCGGGGGCGGTGAAGCGCAGCACCCAGGAACGTTTGCGCCCGCCATCGGCGCTGCGAGTGACCTGCAGATAGAGCCCGCCGCCGTCAGCGTAGAGGCCAAGCGCCTTCGCCGTCGCCACCGTGCGTGCGCTCAATCGATGGATGCCCGCCACGCGCTGCTTCCAAGGCTTGCGCAGGCCCTGTACCCACGCCTCTACCCACAGAATTGCCGCTGCTTGGCGCGGGCGTCAATGGACGCAGACGGGCACGCAGTGAAGGGAAAATCTTCTAACTCAAGAACATATGCGGGCACGAGTGAACGCCAACGAACCCCAGCAAACAGCGAGTTAGGTGGACTCTCTCTCCGCCAGTAATACGATCTAAGCATCGACAAGCGCTCAAGAAAAATCTGACTGGCCGTCGCTGTCAGGTTGTTTAGGTGGGGTCGGCTTCGCCGTAGGCGTTTGAGCCGCGCCGGCCGGGCGTGAAGCCGATCCAGGCGTAAAACAGCAGGTAGATTACGCCGACGATTGCGGCGAGGAGCGTGAGCATTCCTTCCGGCGTGTTCAAAGTCCAACTCGCGGCGAGCGTTCGATCCGGCCCGCCATGGTAGAAATAGAAAACCGCAAATGCGAGCCCGAAGGCCATCGGTACAAGTTGCAGCCAGGCTGAAAGCGAGAGGTCGTGAAGCCGGCGCGCATTGACGGCGAGCGCCCCGATCACCCAGGGCAGGGCAAGCAAGCTTCCAACCGTCGGCGCGGCGCCGACAACGGCGCCAACGATGGTGTTGCCCAGCTGCGACAGCCACCATTCGCGGCGTCCGGCGCGGCCCTTGAATGAGCGCGGCCCAGGGCCTTCATGGCCCAAGACCTTGCCGCGTCGCCGCCATTCCTTATTCGCCGCACTCGACGGCCCGAAAATAAAGCTCCAGAGCGCGGGCACAACCCAGCGCGCCAGGAGGATAACGAGGAGGATGCCGCCGATGTGCAATCGCGGCCCCTATGGCCTGCGCCAGGGTGCGCCGACGCGCTTGCTTCGTCTGGTTTTTCCCGCCATGTTTTTGGCCTCGAACTGACCTTGGTTGCGTTCTAGCGCGCCCTGTGCGCAAGGCAATCGCGACTTGAAGGGGCGACAGGAATTCGCGGGGGGCTGTGGGGCGGACATGATCATTGGCATTGATCTTGGCACCACCAATTGCGCCTGCGCAATCTATCGCGACGGCGCCGTCGAGATGGTGCCCAACAGCCTCGGGCAAGCGCTGACGCCGTCCGCGATCAGCATCGAAGACGACAAGGTCGTCACCGGCCTGGCGGCGCGCGAGCGTCAATCCACCCATCCGCAGCACACGGTAACCGCCTTCAAGCGCTTTATGGGGACACGCCGTTCAACTCAACTCGGCAAGCTCTATTTCAGCCCCGAGGATTTGTCGGCGCTCATGCTCAAGGGCATGAAGGCCGATGCGGAGGCTTATCTGGGCGAGCCGGTCGAGGAAGCGGTCATCACCGTTCCGGCTTATTTTAACGACAAGCAGCGCAAGGCCACGCGCCGGGCGGGCGAACTGGCGGGCCTCAAGGTCGAGCGGCTCATCAATGAGCCGACCGCCGCCGCCCTCGCCTACGGGCTGCACCTGCGCGACAAGGCGACCAAGTTTCTCGTGTTCGATCTGGGCGGCGGCACGTTCGATGTCTCGCTGCTTGAAATCTTCGAGGGCGTCATCGAAGTGCGCGCCACCGCCGGCGACAATCAATTGGGCGGCGAGGATTTCAACGAGGTTCTTGTTGCTCTCGCCCGCAAGCGTTTCGAAAGCGAGATCGGCGCCGCCGCCAAGGAAGACAACGCGCTTTATCAGCGCCTGCGCGAAGCCGCCGAGCGGGCGCGTCGCACCTTAACCGAAAATTCCAAAGCCGAATTCGCTTTCGTCTGGAAGGAAAAGGAGCGGCGTTTCGAAATCGCCGCCGAGGCCTTCGAGACCGAGTGCGAGCGCTTGCTGGCGCGCCTGCGCGAGCCCGTGCTCCGCTCGCTCCGCGATAGCAATATTGCCATCGAGACGCTCGACGAAGTCATTCTGGTCGGGGGGGCGACGCGCATGCCGCTGGTGCGCAAGGCGGTCACGCGCATGTTCGGCCGATTTCCCTCGACGGCGGTCAATCCCGACGAAGCGGTGGCGCGCGGCGCCGCGGTGCAGGCCGCGCTCAAGGCCCGCGCCGCCGATCTGCGCGAAGTGGTTTTGACCGACGTTTGTCCCTACACGCTGGGCGTCGCCTCGGCTGAAAAGCAGGCGGGCGGGCGCATCGTTGATGGTTTGTTCACGCCGATACTCGAGCGCAATTGCGTGGTGCCGGCGAGCCGCGAGGAGGTGTTTTCGACGCTTGTCGACTACCAGCCCGAGGTCAAGTTTCCGATCTATCAAGGCGAGTCGCGCTGGGTAAAGGACAATGTCTATCTGGGCGAAGTGACGGTGCCGGTGCCCCGCGCCAAAGCCGGCCAGACGCCGATCACCTGCCGCTTCAGCTACGATATCAACGGCCTGCTCGAGGTCGATCTTTCCGTGCCGGAGACTGGCGCGCGCCAGCAATTGGTCATTGTCGACCGCGAAGGCATGAGTGAGGCCGAGCTTGAGGTGCGCCGCAAGGAATTGGCCAAGCTCAAAGTGCACCCGCGCGACACCGATGCGGTTCTCGCCACGCTGGCGCGCGCCGGGCGCTGCTACGAAAACCGGATCGGCCAGGAGCGCGATTATGTCGGCCAGCTCATCAGCCAGTTCGAGGAGGTCTTGACCCGCCAGGACCCGCGCTTGTGCGAGGCGGCGCGGGTTGAACTCAGCCAGCTGCTCGATCAGCTCGACGGTGAAACTTTTCTATGACCGCCGAGATCTGGCGTAATCTCGGCATACCGGAAACCGATAACGAACAAGAGGTGCGGCGCGCCTACGCTGAGCGCTTGAAGCGCACCAATCCGGAGGACGACCGCTTCAAGCGGCTGCGCGCTTCCTATGAGCGCGCGCTGCAGAACATACGTTGGCGCGTCCGCTTCGCGGCGCACGACGGAGCTGGTGATGACGGCGCTGGTGATGGCGCCGATTTCATCGACGCCGCGGAGGCGCCAGGCGAACCGGCGCCGGGAGCGATGCGACCGCCGCGGCCGGCAAGCGCTTTGCGTCCGCCAGAAGAGCCGCCCGCGCGCGATGAAGCGCTCGAAGCGCACGCCGCCTTGCGCAAGCGATTGGAGCACGCGCTCGGCGCGGGGGCCTCGCCCTGGGAAGTGCAGGCGGCCTTTCAGGCGCTTGCGGCGAGCCCAGCGATGGAGCGCCTGATCGTTTACGTTGCGACCGAGGCCTGGGTTGCGAACCTCATTAGGCAATATAGCGGCGGCGGACTTTTGCTTGACGCCGCCATCGCCCACTTCAAATGGGACGACCGATCGTCCGTCATGCGCGGCGGCATTGGCGAAATCATGCAAGGCTTCCGTAAATCGCTGGCGCTGGAGCAGAAATCGCGCGCCTTCATCGCTCGCGTGCGCGATCCGCGGCACGAATTTCACGCCGCCTACAAGCAAGTTGCAAGGCCGCTCAGCGAGCGCAATTGGCTCTCGCGGCTGGCTTCGTTCCACCGGATCGGCTTGGTGCGCCGTTTTCTCGATTATCTCGACGACAAGATTCCCTATGGGGATGACGAGCTTGACTACGAAAGCTCAAGCTGGTGGCGGCGGCGCATCGATTTCTGGATGCGGCCGCTGGCGATCGCCGCCTGGGTCTTGCGCGTCGGCTTCGTGGTCGGGATCATTGCGCTCTTCGGCATCGCTTTTTCTGGTGATGAGGGGCGAAGCGGTGTTTACGCGGCCCGCAGGGCCTGCACCGCAGCGGTTGCGACGACCGATTTCGAAAGCGACGCCTGCGCGGCGTTCCTCGAACAAGCGCCAGATTCGCTGCTCATGCGCCAATATGCCGGCATTATCGCTTTGCGCGCCGGGCGTCTGAGCGATGCGTTATCGCAATTTGAAGCCATTGCGCGCATCAGCCCACTCGATGCTGCGGCGCGCTATGGCAAGGGCTTGGCGCTCAGCCGGAGCGCTGATCTCGCCGAGCAAGAGCTTGGCGTTGAGTTGACGCGCGAAGCGTTGGCCATCGACCGCAATGTTGGGATTTATTTCGCTCAATACGGCATCGAGGCAGCGCCTAATCTGACGCCGGTTGAAGCGTATGCGCCATTTCCTCCCGCGCCGATCCCGCCGTTCGACACGCGCCCGAGCGGCATCGCCGCCGGGGATCGGAATTCGTTCGACGCAGCTTACGGACATTTCGGCATCGCCGAACCTTTCCGCGACGGGCGCGTCATTGTTCAATGTTTGGCGCGCGCAACCGGCCACTTTTCGGATTGCCGTATCGTCGAAGAGGACCCGCGCAATGCGGGGCGCGGCGAGATGGCGATCCGCATCATGGCGTCGGCGCGGGTTTCGCCGGCGCGAAACAATGGCGAGGTCGTCGATGGGTTTCCGGTGCAAATCCCGGTGCGCTTCGCGGAAACGCCGGGCGACGGCGCGCAGTGACGCGGGTGGCTTTGGAGGGCCAGGGTCGTTTGCAAGAATCCGAGGCCAACCCAAGCTCTAATTTGCCAGAATTGCTTGCCGCCGCGCTGATATTTTCCCTATGGTGCGCCACAAAGTTTAAGGAGAAGCCAGCATGCGCCGCGCAGTTATCGTCTCTTATGCCCGCACCGGTCTGTCGAAATCGCTGCGCGGGGGCTTCAACGACACGCATGGCGCGGCGATGGCCGGGCATTGCATCCAGCACGCGGTGGCGCGCGCCAAGATCGATGCGGCGGAGGTCGAGGATGTCGTGATCGGCTGCGCCGGTCCCGAAGGTGCGACCGGGCACAATGTGGCGCGTCAGGCCGCGATCTGGGGCGGCTGCCCGGTGACGACATCGGGTACGACGGTAAATCGCTTTTGCTCCTCCGGCCTGCAGGCGATCGCGCAAGCGTCGCACTATATCATGCACGAGGGCGCGAAAGCGGCGATCGGTGGCGGCGTGGAATCGATTTCGCTGGTGCAATATGGCGGCCAGATAAATCGGCATCATTTTACCGAGGAAAAGCTGATGCACTCGCATCCGGCCTTGTGGATGCCGATGATCGAAACCGCCGACATTGTCGCCAAGCGCTACAACGTATCGCGCGAAGCGCAGGACCAGTTCTCGCTTGCCTCGCAACAGCGCATGGCCGCGGCGCAGGCGGCTGGCCTGTACAAGGACGAAATCGCGCCGATGAAAACCAAAATGAAAAAGGTCGACAAGGAAACCAAAGCCGAAAGCATGGTCGATACGATCGTGGATCGCGACGATTGCAATCGCCCCGACACCACGCTCGCCGGCTTGGCGAAGCTGGAGCCGGTGCGCGGACCCGGCAATTTCGTCACCGCCGGCAATGCCAGCCAGCTTTCCGACGGCGCGGCGGCTGTCGTGTTGATGGATGAGAAAGAAGCGGAGAAACGCGGCCTTGCGCCGCTTGGCTTGTTCAAGGGCTATGCCGTCGCCGGCTGCGAGCCGGACGAAATGGGCATCGGACCTGTTTTTGCGATCCCGCGCCTGCTTGAGCGCCAAGGCCTGAAGATCGGCGACATCGATCTCTGGGAGCTGAACGAGGCGTTCGCCTCGCAATGTCTCTATTCGCGCGACAAGCTCGGCATCGATCCGGAGAAGTACAACGTCAATGGCGGCTCGATCGCCATCGGCCATCCCTTCGGCATGACCGGCGCGCGCCTAACCGGCCACGTGCTGATGGAAGGCCGCCGCCGCAAAGCCAAAAACGTCGTGGTGACCATGTGCATTGGCGGCGGCATGGGGGCCGCGGGGTTGTTTGAGGTTTTTGCGTGAGCCCGCCACCCCGGACCGCCGGCTTCCAGCCGGCATACGACCGCCGACCTCACACAGGTCTGTGTGATTTGAACGGTGGCATGCCGGCTGGAAACCGGCGGTCCGGGGTGGGGTTTAGCCAAGCTTATGCACGCTCGTAGCAATCGCGATGCGTTCGCCGCTCGCGTTCCAACACTCCGCGCTCATGAACGCCAGCGTCTTGGTTTTGCGCGTGACGTATGCTTCAAAGCGTACGCCTTCGCCGCGCGCCGAGCATGGTGATTTCCACGCTGACCAACGCGGCGCGCGCGCCAGCGGCCTGGTTCAACGCTTCGATCAGGCGCGCGGCGATCTCGGCATCGCTCATGCTTTTTGCTTGCGCTCGATCGCCAGCATGATGCGCTCATGGGCGAAGGCGAGCGTTGACCATTGGCCGACGCTGGCGCCCTTGCCGGGCTCGAGGTCTTTGTAGTGGGTGAAAAAATGCTCGATCTGCGCCACCAGCAGCGGCGGCAAATCGGTGTGCAGCTTCACATCCTTGTAGAACGGGTTGAGCGCATCGACCGGCACGGCGAGGATTTTTTCGTCAACGCCTTTCTCATCGTCCATCAGCATCACGCCGACCGGGCGTGAGCGGATGAAGCAGCCAGGCACGACCGGCATCGGCGTCACCACCAGAATGTCAAGCGGATCGCCATCCTCGCCCAAGGTGTTGGGAATAAAGCCGTAATTGCTGGGGTAAATCATCGACGTGTGTAGAAAGCGGTCAACGAACAGGGTCGACGATTTCTGGTCCAGTTCATATTTAACCGGCAGACCGCCTTGCGGGATCTCAATGAAAGCATTGACCTCATGGGGAGGATTGCGGCCGGGCGGGATGTCGGAAATGGGCATTTTGTCACTCGCGATTGGGAACGCACCATGGGCGAAGTTTAGCCGGCAAGGAACCCCTGGCCTTGTCGCCCCGTTCTTGAAATCGAGGCGCCGCGCGCCAAATTGGTAAACGCTTCTCGCCGCAGGAGCGCCGCATTGATTGTGCAGGCTTGGCGCCTGATAATGCCAGGCCAGGAGATAGAACATGATTTCGACCGCTGATTTTGGCGCCTCCATGCTTGCTGCGTTTGCGCGAGCGGCGGGGCTGGTCCTGCTGGCGATCGGGGCGGTGTTGGCGTTTTTCTTTGCTTTCGCCGCCGCCATTGTGGTGGCGCTGATGATCACCGGCGCGGCTTTGGCGCTGCGCTTGTGGCCGCGCCGCGACGAGCGGAGCGGCGGCGAAGTGCTGGAAGCGCGCCGCACCGCGTCCGGCTGGGTAGTGGAAACAAATGCGAAGCGGGCTTCTTAACGCACCGCTTTCCAAGCCATGATTCCGATAGAGCATCCCTCGCCAAATTTCGATGTGCGCAAGCGCGCCATCGATCTGGTGGTGTTGCACTATACGGGCATGCAAAACGCGGCGATTGCGATTGGGCGCTTGTGCGATGCGGCGCCGGTCGCGGGAAAATACCCGGGACCATGGCAAGACCCAAACCTCGATCCGGCGGCGCCGCTTGGCCGCGCCAGCGCCCATTACGTGGTCGATGAGGCCGGCGCGGTCTACCGTCTGGTCGCCGAGCAACACCGCGCCTGGCACGCCGGCGTTTCAAGCTGGGAAGGCGAAGGCGATGTGAACTCCCGCTCCATCGGCATCGAGATCGTCAATGGCGGCCACGATTTCGGATTGCCGGAATTTGCCAATGCGCAGATCGAGGCTGTGATCGCGTTGCTGGGCGACATTCTGGCGCGCCACAAGCTCGATTCCTCCCGCGTCGTCGGCCATTCCGATGTCGCGCCGGGGCGGAAGCACGATCCGGGGGAAAAGTTTCCCTGGCCGCGCTTGGCGGCGGCGGGCGTCGCCGCCAAGTAATACCCGGCGGTCCGGCTGCTCTTGCGCGCGACAGCGCATGCGGGCTAGGGACGTTCATGTCCGATCGGCTCGAATTTCCACGGAAAGTCCGGGAAATACAGAACCATCACATCGATTCCACGATCTGGAACCAATTCCAGTTCCGTGACGACGACGTCGTCATCGCCTCTTATGGCAAGTCTGGCACAACTTGGGCGCAGCAGATTATCGCCCAGATTTTGTTCAACGCCGATCCTGAACTCGATGTCGCCGACATGTCGCCATGGGTGGATTTGCGCATTCCTCCCAAGGTGGTGAAATTGCGGGCGCTGGAGGCGCAATCCCATCGCCGCTTCGTCAAGACGCATTTGCCGGTGGACGCGCTGATTTTTTCCGGGCGGGCGAAATATATCTATGTCGGCCGCGACGGGCGCGACGTGCTGTGGAGCCTCTATCACCACCACGCCAACGCCAACGGATTTTGGTATAGCGGCCTAAACGATACGCCCGGCCGTGATTGGTGCGCCGATCGCCCCGCCGCCGGACGATATCCGCGACTATTGGCGGCAATGGATCGATGGCGACGGTTATCCGTTTTGGTCGTTCTGGGAAAACGTTCGCACATGGTGGGCGATAAGGGCGCTGCCGAAAATGTTCTGTTCGTGCATTTCGACGGGCTGAAGCGCGACCTGCGCGGCGAGATGGGGCGCATCGCCGCGTTTCTCGATGTGCCAATCGAGCCGCGCGCCTTGCCGGCCATGGCCGAGCATTGCAGCTTCGATTGGATGAAGCGGCACGCGAGCAAAAGCGCGCCACTTGGCGGGGCGTTGTGGCAATGGAGGGGCCGAAACCTTCATCAACCAGGGAATCAACGGGCGCTGGCGCGGCGTGCTGACGCCCGAGCGAGGTCGAAGCCTACGAAGCGCGCGCCGAGCACGAACTTGGCGCGGCGTGCGCGAAGCTGGATCGCCACCGGCGAGGGCTGACTCCGCGACCGCCGGCGTCCAGCCGGCTCTTGTTTTCGGCCAAAAACAAAAAGAACCGGCTGGAAGCCGGCGGTCCGGGGGGCTATATCTCGCCCGCCAGTCGGCCGGACGGCCGCGGGCGCAAGCTGGAAACGGCGCGTTCGAGGAAAGTCCGGGCTCCACGCGGATACGGCGGCGGGTAATTCCCGCCGAGAGTGATCTTAGGGATAGCGCCACAGAGAATAGTCTGCCGAAAGCGCTTAGGGTTTCGGCCCTTGGGCGCAGGCGATGGTGAAACGGTGGGGTAAGAGCCCACCGCGCCGACCGTAAGGAAGGCGGCACGGCAAGCCCCGCCGGGAGCAAGACCGAATAGGGATGCGATGGCCCCGGAGCGATCTAGGGTACGGCCCGTCCGCGGGAGCGCATCCGGGTAGGTCGCGAGAACCGTGCGGCGACGCACGGTCCAGAGGAATGGTCGTCACGGGGGCAACCCCGCACAGAACCCGGCTTACAGGCCGACTGGCGTTTTTTTTGTACGTTTGCAGATTTGTACTTGCGCTCGCCTGCTTCCGTCATTCCGGACGCGCGGAGCGCGATCCGGAACCCAGGGGATCGCAGAACGCGCCGCCCCCTCGGTTCGGGGTTCCGCCTCCGGCGGCCCTGGAATGACGGTGGTGGAAACCGTACAAAAACGGAGTGGAGAAACGTGTGTCGAAGGCGACCTACGACGTTATTGGAGCAGCCTATGCACTGCGCCGCCGGCCGGACCCGCGCATTGCGGCGGCCATAGCATCTGCGCTTGGCGATGCGCGTAGCGTCGTCAATATCGGCGCGGGGACGGGCTCGTACGAGCCGACTGACCGGGTTGTGCAGGCCGTGGAGCCCTCCGAGCTGATGATCTCCCAACGTCCCGCAGGCGCTGCGCCCTGCGTGCGCGCGTCGGCGGAGGCGCTGCCGTTCGAGGCCAGCGCCTTCGACGCCGCCATGGCGGTGCTGACGATCCATCACTGGTCCGACTGGCGGCTCGGCCTCCGGGAGATGCGCCGCGTGGCGCGGCGGCGCGTGGTGCTGCTTACGTTCGACGCGGAAGCTTCGGAGTTTTGGCTTACCCGCGATTATTTCCCGGCCTTGGCGGCGCTCGATCGCGAGATCATGCCGAAGCTCAGCGACCTGGCGAACGAGATGGGCGCATTCCACGCGAGCCCGGTCCCAATCCCCCATGATTGCACAGACGGCTTTCTCGGGGCCTATTGGCGCCGGCCACACGCCTACCTTGATCCGATCGCACGCAAGTCGATGTCCTCGTTCGCGCGGATCGACGCCGAAGGTGGGTTGAAACGGCTGGCGAACGACCTCGAAAGCGGCGTCTGGAGTGAACATTACGCGGATTTGCTTGCGCTCGACACGCTCGATGTCGGCTATCGCCTGCTGCGCTGGGAGTTCGGCTAATATTTCCGACGACTGCGCCGCCCCTGCGTTCGTTTTTCGCACTACACTCACGAACCGGGCGCCATTCCGCCGCGGACTCACTGTAGCTTGGGGGGATGTCAGCAGCGGAGGCAATCATGGAGCGGTCCCCCGCCCTTGGGGGCGGGGGTAGGGGGAGGGGGCTTGCAGAAGGAACTGCAAGCGGCGCAGTTTGCGCCACATCCTGCACGCCCCCCCACCCTACCCTCACCCCGTTGGGGGGAGGGGGCGCGATACCTGCCGCGTTTGCGAAATATTGCAGAGTTTTCAGCATGGGCGGAGACGCTCCCCCATGACCCACGCTCCCGTCCTCCTCGCCGAAGCCATGGAGGCGCTCGCGGTCGCGCCGGGCGGGGTTTATCTCGACGCGACTTTTGGCGGCGGCGGCTATGCTCGCGCCATGCTTGCGGCGGGCGCGCGGGTGGTCGCCTTCGACCGCGATCCGGACGCGATCGCGCGGGGAGCAGTGCTCCAGGCGCAATTCCCGGATCGTTTCACTCTGCATCACGCGCGGTTTTCCGAAATGTTGGGGTTCGTCAACGAAACCTTAACGGGCGCCGTGTTCGATCTCGGGGTTTCCTCGTTTCAGTTCGACCAGGCTGGGCGCGGTTTCTCTTTTCAGGCGGACGCGGATTTGGACATGCGCATGGAAATGGAAGGCCCCAGCGCCGCCGACGCTGTGAACCGGCTCAGCGAAGCCGCACTGGCCGATCTCATTTACTATTACGGCGAGGACGATGAGAGCCGCCGCATCGCCCGCACCATCGTGCAAGCCCGCGCCGCCAAGCCGATCACGCGCACGCTTGAACTCGCGGAAACCATTGAACGCGCGGTCGGCGGACGCAAAGGCGCGCGCACGCATCCGGCGACGAAGACGTTTCAGGCCCTGCGCATTCTGGTGAACGACGAATTGGGCGAGCTTGCGCGCGGGCTCTCCGCCGCCGAGCAAAAGCTGAAACCCGGCGGCCGTTTGGCGGTGGTTTCGTTCCACTCGCTCGAGGACCGCATGGTCAAACAATTCCTGACCGCGCGCGCCGACGCGCAAGGCCGCGGTTCGCGCCATTTGCCGGAAGTGCCGCCGCCGCGGCGCGCGCCGAGTTTCAGCTTGGAGCGCAAACGCGCGACCGCGCCGGGCGATGAGGAAGTCGCCGCCAATCCGCGCTCGCGTTCGGCAAGCTTGCGCTGGGCGGTGCGCACCGATGCGCCGTCCTTGGCCTGACCTCGAGCCGCCAAATCTCGCCCCGCTTGCGGAGGCCGAATGGACAAAGCTCAGCTAAGGCGCGCGCTTGCAGATCGCCGCGGCGTTGATCGTGGTGGTGCTGGCGATCGGCCTTTACAAAGCCAAGACCGACGCTGCCCGCACCGAAGCGCGCGTACGCCAACTGCAAACCGAGATCGCCGAAACCGAGGCGGACTTGCGAGCTTTGCGCGCCGACATCGCGCGTCAGGAAACGCCGGCACATGTTGAATTGCTGGCAAAGCAGCATCTGGGGTTGGCGACGGGCGGTGAGGTGCTGCCGGAAGCTTCGATGACGCAGAGCCTGCCGGCGCCGCAACCGGGCCAGCGGCATTGAAGCCATTCGCTCCCACCCGTGTCGATCGCATGGCCGCGTCGCCATTGCTGGCGGCCGCGCCGGCGCGCAACCGCATACGCTTTCTCGCCATCGCCATTTTCGCGCTGCTGCTGCTGTTGTGCGGGCGCGCTGTGCAATTGGCGTTTTCGGGCGATCCGTTGTCAGTGACGCGCGAGGCGGCGGTTGCCGCGCCCAAGCGCGCCGATATCGTCGATCGCAACGGCGTGCTGCTGGCGACGACAGTGCGAGCGTTCGCATTGACCGCCGCGCCCTCGCTGGTGTGGGATGCGCGCGAGACAACCGACGCCTTGCTGGCGATCTTCCCCGACCTTGATCGCGCCGCCACGGAGCGCAGGCTCGCTGACCAATCGCGCCGGCTGGTGTTTTTACGCCGCGCCTTGTCGCCGGATCAACGCGTGCAGGTGCTGGCGCTGGGGCTCGCCGGCATCGGTTTTGAAGCTGAGAATCGCCGTGATTACCCAAACGGCGCGCTGGGCGCGCATGTGCTTGGCTTTACCGACGTCGACCTGAAACCGCTCGCGGGCGTGGAGCGCGGCCTCGACGCGCGCATCCGCGCCGCGGGCGCAGGCCAGGTGCGGCTCTCGCTTGATGTTCGCATGCAATATGCGCTCGAAACCGAACTCGCCGCCGCCGCGCAAGCCGCCGGGGCGAGCGGCGCCGCCGGGATATTGCTCGACGGACGCAGCGGCGAAGTGTTCGCCTTGGCCTCCTGGCCGAGCTTCGACCCAAATGCCGCCGGCCAAGCCGCCGAGGCTGAGCGCCGCGACCGCGTCGCCGGCGATGTGCATGAATTGGGCTCCACCATCAAACCCTTCATCGTGGCGATGGCGCTGCAGGAAGCGCGCGACGAACTCCAGCGAATTGTTCGACCTTTCCCGTCCTCTGGACATCGAAGGCAGCGTCATCGCCGACCACGAACCGATCGTTGGACCCTGTCGGTCTGCGCGACATCCTTGCGCGTTCGTCCAATATCGGTGCGGCGCGGCTGGCGTTGCGTTTGGGCGGAACCCGGCAGCGCGCTTACCTTGAGCGGCTCGGGCTTACCGCGCCGGCGCGTCTGCAACTCGGGCGCAACCAGGCCCCAATCGCGCCAATAGCGCGCGGTCGGCGCGACGTGGCGGGGCTTGGCTTCGGTTATGGATTGGCGGCAACCCCCGCCGCGCTCGCCGGCGCTTATACGGTGTTCGCCAACCAAGGCGCGCGGGTTGCGCCGACTCTGATCATGTCCGAGGGCGACGCAGCGCCGGAGCGCGTACCGGTGTTTTCTCCGGAAGTGACGCGGCAAGTGCTGGCTTATTTACGCGCGGCGGTCACCGATGGAACCGGGCGCGCCGCGGACGCGCCGGGGCTCACGGTCGCCGGCAAAACCGGCACGGCGGAGAAATTCGGCGCCGGCGCCTATGTGCAGGACCGCAATTTTTCTTCATTCGCCGGTGTTTTTCCCGCGCACGATCCGCGCTACGTCATTGTGCTGGCGCTGGACGACACCAAAGCCGGCGCCGCCGGCGGCGCTGTCGCGGCCCCGGCCGTGGCGCGCACGCTGCGGCGCGTGGCCCCGATGCTGGGGTTGAGCGTGGGCAATGAAGCGGCTCGATCGGACGCAAGATGAAACTCGCAAGCCTCTTCGCAAACGGCGTTCCTGAAAATGCGCGCGAGTTGGAAATCACCGGCCTGAGCGCGGATTCGCGGCAGATCAAACCGGGCTTCTTGTTCGCGGCGCTGCAAGGCGCGGCCGCGCACGGGCGTGATTTTGTGGCGCAAGCCAAGGCCAATGGCGCGGTCGCGGCGCTGAGCGCCGACGATCTCCACGGCGATCCTGGTTTGCCGCAGATCGTCGCCGCCGAACCGCGACAAGCGTTCGCGTTCGCCGCGTCGCTTTTCTATCCGCGCCGGCCCGCCACCATCGTCGCGGTTACCGGCACGAACGGAAAAAGCTCGACCGTCGATTTCCTGCGCCAGATCTGGACCCATGCCGGCAGAAAAGCGGCGAGCTTGGGCACGCTCGGCGCCATTGGTCCGGAGGGCATCGTCGATCTTGGTCACACCACGCCCGATCCGGCGGCCTTGCATCAGGCGCTGCAGCAACTCGCCGACGCGGGCGTGACGCATGCGGCGATGGAAGCGTCGAGCCATGGTCTTGAGCAATATCGTCTGGACGGCGTTAGCCTTAAAGCGGCGGCGTTCACCAATCTCACGCAGGACCATCTCGATTATCACGGCGACATGAGCGCTTATCGCCAAGCCAAATTGCGACTGTGGAGTTTGGTGGAGCGCGGCGGTTTTGCGATCGTCAATATGGATTCGGCAGAGGCCGCAGCGTTCATTCAGGGCGCCGAAGCAGGCGGACATACCATCGTCGAATGCGGCTGGCGCGCTCGCGATCCGCAAGAGCCGATGATGGGGCTGAAGATCGTTGAAATTCAGCCTCGCCCCAACGGCCAGACCTTGACGCTCAAATGGCGCCACGAGGAGGCCAAGGTTGAGCTGCCGCTGATCGGCGAATTCCAGGCGCTGAACGCGGTGTGCGCGGCAGCGCTGGCGTTGTCGCTTGGGGAGCCGCCGCCTCGGGTGTGGGCCGGCATGGCGCGGGTGGCGCCGGTGAAAGGCCGCATGGAGCACGTTGGCCAAAGCAAGGGCGGCGGCCACGTGTTCGTGGATTATGCGCACACGCCCGATGGGCTCGATGTGTTGCTGCGCGCCGCGCGACCGCATGCGCCGGGGCGGATCATCGTCGTGTTTGGTTGCGGCGGCGATCGCGACAAGGACAAACGCGCCAAAATGGGCGCCATCGCCGCGCGCCACGCCGATGTCGTGATCGTCACCGACGACAATCCCAGAAGTGAGCAACCAAGCTCCATCCGCGCGCAAATTTTGCTGGGCGCGCCGAGCGCTTTGGAAATTGGCGACCGCGCTCAGGCCATCGCCCAAGCCATCGCCATGCTGGGGCAGGGCGATGCCTTGTTGATCGCTGGCAAAGGGCACGAGACCGGCCAAATCATCAACGGAATCGTCCACCCCTTCGCCGACCAAGAAGTCGCCCGCGCGGCGCTTGAGCGGCAAATTTGAAATTGGCCCAAGGGCTAAATCGCTGACCAACGTGGCCAATTCCGAATGGGTGGTGGTTTTATCTATCTAAGAGAATTGTGTTCTAAGCGTCTTCGCCTTGCACTGGCGCCGGCGCGGTTTCGCTGGCGGCTTTGAGGGTTTTCGACTTCGGCCTTGGATTTGCGGGCGTCGGCGCGGGCTTTGGCGGCGGCGCCTTCTTGCACGATGGCGTCGAGCTCGATCTGGGTGCACAGGCCGATGGTGACCGGATCGACCGGTTTGATCTGGTTGGAATTCCAGTGCGTGCGATGGCGCACTTGTTCGATCGTCGATTTGGTGGTGCCGATCAGCTTGATGATTTTCGCGTCGGCGATTTCCGGGTGGTGCTTGAGGAACCAGGAGATCGCGTCGGGACGGTCGCCGCGCCGGGCGATCGGCGTGTAGCGCGCGCCGCGCCTTTTCACCTGCGGCAAGTCGATGCGTTTTTGTTCCATGGGCGCGAGCTTGTGCTCATTATCGGCCTCGCCCTTGGCGATTTCCTCGCGCGAGAGAAAGCCGCCCGAAATCGGGTCGACGCCGCGTATGCCCTTGGCCACGTCCTCGTTGGCGATGCCCTGGACCTCGAGCGGATGCAGGCCGCAGAATTCGGCGATCTGGCCAAAGGCGAGCGAGGTGTTTTCGATCAGCCACACGGCGGTGGCTTTCGGCATAAGGACGTTGGCGGACATTAGCAAAGCTCCAGATACGAAAACGCGCCCGGCGTTGTCGCCAGGCGCGGAACCTTTTGGAGCAACGGCTAGCGATCACGGGCGCAATCAAACCAGCTGGGTTGGGGTATAGCCGGGTCGGGCGGGATTGGGAAGCGTGCGGAGGACAAATAAAACGGGCCCGGCTTTTGGCCGGGCCCGTTTGCAGCGTTTTGGGCCGTTTAGCGGAAGCTGATGGTGACCGCGGTGCGGCGGTTCAGCGGTTCGCGCACGCCGTCGCCGGTGGCGCGAGCCAGTTCGCTTTCGCCGCGCGCTTGCGTACTCAGCGTGGCGGTCATGCCGCGGGCGACAAGCGCGTCACGAACGATGCCGGCGCGGCGCTCTGAAAGCCCGGCATTGTAGCGGGTCGAACCCGACGTGTCGGTGTGGCCGACGATGGCCGCGCCAACGACGTTGCACTGGCGCGCGCGCGCCACCGCTTGGTCGATGATATCGCTGGCGGCCTGGTTGACGTTCGAACGATCCCACTCGAAATAGACCACGAATTCCGAGGTCGGGCAAACGACCACCGGCGGCGGCGGCGGCGGCGCGACCGGCGCCGGCGGCGGCCTGCGCGACCGCCATCGGCGCGGCGACGGCGAACTGATAGCGCAGGCCGAGCGTCACCGCTTCGTGCTCATAGCCAGCATCGATCAAGGCGTAATCGAGCTCGTCGGTCTCGAAATAGCGATAGCCGATATCGAGCGTCATGCTGTTCGCTCAGCGCCACGCCGACGCCGGCCATCGCTTGCCAGGCCAGCTTGCTGTCGTCGTCGTCGCCGGCCGACACCTTGGCCCACCCGACGCCGACGCCGATATAGGGGCTAACCGCGCCGTCGCGATTGAAGTCGTAAAAGCCGTTCGCCATCAGCGAAATGGCGAAAACGTTTTCGGCCGAGGAGGAGGAGGAATAATACTCGAAGCTTGCCGCGGTCATTTCGCTCGATGTGACTTCGTTAGCGCGCCGCGCCAGTTCGGCTTCGGCGCGGAAGCCGTTCTCAAAGGCAAAACCCAGGCCTGCGTCGATCATCCAATCATCGTCCAGATCAACGACCTGGCTGCTGGACCCTTCGTTGTACTCGTACTGGTATTCGTACTCAAGACTCGTAGCCGTAATCGTCGTAATCGTAGAACGTATTGACAGGCGCTTTCCCGTCCGTGCTGTAGCCGACATCGACGCGGGCGTACCAGCCTTCGGTCGCTTGCGCGCCGCCGGCATAGCCAGCCAGCAGTGCCGCGACCGCAAGCGTGCTCAATAATTTGCGCATTGAGGTTTCTCCTTGAACCCATCCGGCGCATTCGGACGCGCCCCCAGCACCTTTGATAAGCGCATGCGGGACCGCTTCCAATCTTGTACACCGTGCCGAGGAAATTTACGCGCGCGGGTAGAAAATTAGCTGTGCGCATTAACCACGCCGCGCGATGCACGCGGCGATAAAAAACGGGCCCGGCGAGAACCGGGCCCGTAAGATCAAGTACAAGAGTGCGAGATTAGCGGAAGCGTGATGGTCACCGCGGTGCGGCGGTTCAGCGGCTCGCGCACGCCGTCTCGGGTTTGCGCGGGCCAGTTCGGTTTCGCCGCGCGCTTGCGTGGTCATGCGTGGTGGCGGCCATGCCGCGCGCCACCAGCGCGTCGCGCACGATGCCGGCGCGCCGCTCGCGACAGGCCCGGCATTGTAGGCGGTCGAGCCCGAAGTGTCGGTGTGGCCGACAATGGCGCGCCAGCGGTGACGTTGCACTGGCGCGCGCGCGCCACGGCCTGGTCGATGACGTCGTTGGCGGCATCGTTGAGGTTCGAGCGATCCCACTCGAAATAAACCACGAATTCCGAGGTCGGGCAGGCGACCGGCGGCGGGGTGGGGGAGGCGGCGGCGGCGGCGGGGGCGGCGGCGGCGCGCTGGGGCCGCGGCGCCGGCGCGGCGAATTGGTAGCGCAAGCCGACGGTCACCGCCTGATGGGCGTATTCGGCGTCGGCGACGCCGCCGAAGTCCAGTTCCTCGGCCTGCGAAGTAGCGATAGCCGACATCGAGCGTCAGTCGTTCGCTCAGCGCGATGCCAATGCCGGCCAAGCGCTTGCCAGGCCCAGCTTGTGTCGTCGAGGCGGCGCCGGCATCGACCCTTGGCGTAGCCGACGCCCAGCCCGACATAGGGCTGACGTCGGCCTCGCGGTTGAAATCATAGAAGCCGTTAAGCATCGGCGACGCGCGTCTGCACGTCGTCGACCCCGAAGACGCCTTCGATATCGTTGTTGCCGGTTGGCGAGTTCGCCTTCGGCGCGAAAGCCGTTGCCGATAGGCGTAGCCGAGGCCAACAGTCGCCCATCCAATTGGCTTCGCCGCTGGCGGTTTCGCTAAAGATTTCCTCGTCGTCCGTCGAACGTCGACGTCGATTTCGTCATCGACGCTGTAGCCGACATCGGCGCGGCCGTACCAACCTTCTGTCGGCTTGGCGCCGCTGGCGCACGCCCGCCATCAACGCCGCAAGGGCCAGCGTGCTCAACAATTTGCGCATGGGATTTCTCCTTAGCCGTAGGCGCACGCAGCGCCCGCCATGCGAGCAGTAACGCGTCGGCAAGGGCGCTTCCAACCTAGTCCGTCCTAATTGGGGAATTGTACGCGGTCTTGCGCTAAACTCGGCCAATAACACGATCTTCCCCGCGTGCCCGCCCGCTTTGCAGGCGCGCGTGGGCTGCCTCGGCGTCGGCGAGCGGGAAGGTGCTGTCGATCACCGGCCGAACTTTGCCCGCCTCGATCCAGGGCCAGACCACGCGCTCGACTTCGCGCGCGAGCCGCGCTTTTTCTTGTCGCGCGCGAGCGCAAGGTCGAGCCGGTAAGCGTCAGCCGCTTCAGCATCAGCCGCATCAGATTCAGTTCCGCCTGCGGACCTTGCAGAAAGGCGATCATGACGCAGCGGCCGCCTTCGTTCAGCAGATTGAGGTTTTTCTGCACGTAAGGTCCGCCAACCATGTCGAGCACCACGTCGGCGCCGCCGAGATCGCGCACGACCGCCTCGAAATCTTCGGTCTTGTAATTGATGGCCGCGGTCGGCGCCGAGCTCTACGCAGGCCGCGCATTTGCCTCATCGCCGGCGGTGGCGAAAACGCGCGCGCCGTGCGCCTTGGCCATCTGGATGGCGATCGTGCCGATGCCGGAGGCGCCGCCATGCACCAGCAGCGTCTCGCCCGGCTTGAGCGCGCCGGCTTCGAACACATTGGCCCACACCGTGAAACACCGTTTCCGGCAGCGCCGCCGCCTCGGCCATGGTCAGGCCCGCCGGCGCTGGCAGCACCGCGCCGGCGTGCGCCAGCGCGTAAGTGGCGTAACCGCCGCCAGCCAGCAGCGCGCGACACCTCGGTCGCCATCTTTCCAGCGGCTCACGGCGCGTCCGATCGCTTCGACTTCGCCAGCGACCTCGAGCCCAAGTGTCTCGGGCGCGCCGGGCGGGGGCGGGTAGAGCCCCGCGCGTTGCATCAGGTCGGGCCGGTTGATCCCGGCGGCGGCGACTTTGATCAGCACTTCGCCGGGCCCGGCTCGGGCCGCGCCACCACGGCCAGGGAAAGCGGCGTGCCGGGGCCGTGAATTATTTTTCGCATGTTCGCACTTTCTCCCTGAGCCGCCGCGCTTAAACTCGGGATCATTCTGGGCTAGGCTGCAGGCCGGAGGTTAGGCCAATGCTCGACGACGATCCCTTTGCTCCGCCGGTCAAGAAGCCGGTGACGCTTGAAGCGCAGCTCGAGAATCGCCTCGATCGATGAATTGGAGGACTCGCATTGAACGTCTCAAGGGCGAAATCGCGCTTGCGAGCAGGCCATCGGCGCCAAGCGCGCCCAGCGGGCGGCTGCGGATTCGGTGTTTGGCGCCCCGCCGCGTTGAGTCTCGCGCCGCGGCCCGGCTCTTGCGAAGCCTGGCACATGACCGATAAGACCCAGCCTTCCCTCATCAGCAGCGATTTCAACGCCAAGCAGAGCCATGGATTTCGCCAAATCGGAGGTTGTTCGAGCGCACCTTCAAGGAGGGCATGGCGCTGGTCGAGGAAAGCGCCGCTTACCTCGACGGCCCCGGCCGCGCCGCCTCCAAGCGGCTCTCGCGCGCGGCGGCGCTGGCCTATGCCGGAGAAAGCATGCGCCTGACCACGCGGCTGATGCAGGTGGCGTCCTGGCTCTTGGTGCAGCGGGCGGTGCGCGACGGGGAAATTCCGCATCGCCGAGGCCGCGAGCGAAAAATATCGGCTGATCTCGCGCGAGCCACTGGCGGCGCCAGGTTTCGCCGGCGCCGACGAATTGCCAGAGGCGCTGAAGACGCTGATCGCGCGCGGCGCGGCGATTTACGAACGCGTGCGCCGGCTGGACGAAACCATGTACGACGGCGGCGGCGAGCCGGAGGCCAACGCTGTGTCGGAACAGATGGCGAAACTGAACGCCGCGTTCGGGGGGTAGTGGGCAACGCTCAAAAACTTCTACTGTTGCATTCGTCTGTTAATCTATAAGAAAGCTGCCGGCCAGTTGAGGGACGGGAAGCGCATGGCGACGATATTTATCTCGTACGCAAGCGCTGACGAGAAGATCGCTTTGGCGCTTAAGACATTTCTGGAGCGCGAAGGGGTTTCGACATACTTCGCGCCGGTCGAGGCACGACCGGGACGCTTTGGAAAACAACTCGCGAATGAAATTCAGGCAGCGCAGGCGGTGGTAGTTGTCGCCAGCGCCGCAACGACAGAAGAAACCTGGGTCGATGAGGAACTCGCGCACGCCAGGGCCCACCACAAAGAAATAATCCCAATAATTGTGGGGCCCTATGACAACGTGCCGCTTTGGCTCCGGTTTTTAATCAATCCCCTACAACGTTATTTCTTCAACTCCGCCAGCGAGCGCCCATTTCAACGCATAAGCGAAGCGCTGCGCCTCTTGCGAAACCGAGGCCGGATCATTTCCGTACTTAATATGAGGGGCGGAGTAGGGAAGACAATTCTGACTGCAAATCTGTCCACTGCCGTCCATGCGCGCGATAACCTTCCGACTTTGCTGGTGGATTTCGATCCTCAACACAATCTGACCCAACTCTTCTTCTCACAGCAACGCAAGGAGGAGTTCTGGAAGCGCAACCTTAGCGTGGCGACACTCCTGGCGGAGGAGGACAAGGTGTTCCCAACTGGGTTTGCAAGTCTGCTTCCCGCTTCCAGCGGTGCGGCACCCCTTGAATTGATCCCAGGAACAGACATGCTGCTGGAATACACGCTAGGTCTGCAGGATCCGATTGCGCTGGAGCGAGCCAAGGCTGCTTTCAGTCAACGCCTCGGCGCATTGCGTGATCGGTACCGTGTGATCGTAATCGACCTCAATCCGGCAGCCACATTCCTGACACGATGCGCGCTGGAGTGTTCCGACCACGTTATTGTTCCGGTGCGGCCGGAGCAGTTTTCGCCAGTCGGCCTCAATCTACTGGCCAAGCTTATCGACTATCAAAAGCGGAGCAGCCAAGCGCCTGCAATCCCCGAGGGGTTCACTACTATCCTCAACGGCGTGGGCGATAAGGAGGTCGCGAGTGCCGATGCGGGAGTGGATGATCGGATCAGACGGAGCATCGCCAATTTTCCCACTTGGGGCCGCACCCTATGTCCTACAGATTTGCCAAAAAATCGCTTTTTACGTGCTTCCGCGAGCACCATTCCGCTCGATCCTATTGGGGTAACAGCATATTATCGTCGATATTCACCCAGTATGCTAAAGGAACTCCTATATAGTGTGGGTAGATTCGCGTTTGACCGAGCGGGAGTGCTGCATGCGCCCTGAGACCACAAAGGCGGTAATGAAGCTTCGGGCCGGCACTGCTGGTCTCACCGACGCCGAGTTGCGCTTGTTTTTCCATGACGTCCGCGCGCTGCCTGACGAGGCGCTCCTGGCGCGCTTGCTAGGCGCTCGGGCGGCACGCGCGCCAGCAGACCCCACGGTGGCCGCGGTAACAAGGACCATGCGGCCCATCGAGGCTCGCGCAGGGGAGAAGGCAGAGCTTCTCACCATGGCGGCAGCTCGCAAGGGCACGCCTGCCCTAAAGGCGCGTGGAATTCCGGACGCAGTCAAGAAGCTAAGGGTTTACCTGAGCGATCAGCAAATTCTTGAAACCGCGAGCACAGTAGTTCGCGAGTTGGCGGCTCGGCACCAACCGGAACATCGTATAGCGTAAGGCCTCAGCCTTCCTTCTTCTTCATAAACCCGCCGAACTTGTCGTTGAAGCGCGAGACGCGGCCGCCGCGGTCGAGCAGCGTCTGGTTGCCGCCGGTCCAGGCCGGGTGCACTTTGGGGTCGATTTCGAGCGCCAAGGTCGCGCCTTCCTGGCCATAGGTAGAACGGGTCCTGAATGTGGACCCGTCCGTCATCTGGACAGTGATGAAATGGTAATCGGGGTGGCCTTCGGCTTTCATGGCGGGTTGGTCCTGGATAATCTGAAGCGGGGCTGTTAGCGGAAAGAGAGCGGGCCAGCAAGAGCAAGCGATGGTTTTGCCAGGGCGAAGTCCTGAAATCGTTAAGCGGCGAGGATTTTGGCTCGGAAATCGGGGTTCATGCAGGCTTTTGCGCGTTTTCGGCGGATGGAGAGCGGGGTGGGCTCGCGTTTGAGCAGGTTCAAGGCCGCCTTGCGCATCAGCGCCAGTGCGCGGGCGGAATTGTCCTTGCGGGTGCGGCAGCGGTCTTCGTCGAAGGCGACGTCGAGCACCCAATGGAGATTGTTCTCGATGCTCCAATGCGCGCGCACGCAAGCCAACAGCAATGCGGGATCGGGCGCGAGCGAGGAGATATAGAGCCTGGTCTCGACGCTTTCGGCCCCGGTTTTCTTGTCGATGCGCCGGGCTTTGATCGCCGCGATCGAGGCGAGGCCCTTCCAGTCGGGATGGCGCTCGGAAAGCCAATCGGCGCTGGCGGCGCGGCAGCTGCGCTCTTCGATGCGGCCGTGGCCGCACGCGGTCTCGGCGTGGGTTGTGCAATTGGCGCTGAGCACGGAATCGGCGAAGAACAAACGCGCGTCTTCGTGCAGGCTCATCTGATTGGCCTTCAGCGCCAGCACGTAATCGCCGCGCTTGTCGAGAATGGCGGCAGCGATGTCCTTCTGGGTTCCGATCGCATCGATCGAGACGATGGCGCCGTCGAGCGCAAGCAGCGCCAAAACCGCGGGAATTGCGGTGATTTCGTTGCTTTTGTCAGCGACCGCGCGCTGCGCTAGCACCAGGCCCGCATCGCTGGCGTAGGCCGAGACCAGATGCAGCGCGCCAGCGCCGTCGGCGCTCTTCTGGAACCGCGCACGGTCTTGCCGTCGATGGCGATGTGGGCGCGCGCGGCGCGCGCGCTCTCGCCGCCGAGCCGCTCGCGCAGCGATCCCGCCCACGACGCAAAGCCCCGCTCCAGCGCCTCGGAATCGAGCACGCGGAACACTTTGCGAAACGTCTGGGCGGTGGGAATGCCGGCGGCGAACGGCAGATAATTCCGCAGCCAATCGAGGCTCTCGCTGGCGTAATCCTCCACCCGCTCCCAATCGTCGGCGCCGCACACCACCGCGACCAAGGTCGCCAGCAAAATCTCGTCCAGCGGAAACGTCACCATCCCGGCCACGCGGTGGTCGGGCACTTGTTTCATCTCGTCCAGAAATCCGCTTCCCATCGGGGCCTCCCATGAAACCCCCGGTCGAAATATCCAGGTTAATGTCCTGCTAACAATTAGGATTCTGCCCTAATGGTTTTGCAATGATCCTTTGGTCGTTTGTCGGGTTCATCCTGGTCATTTGGGTCGCAAAACTTCAGCGCGACCACATCCGGGGGCTGGAGCAGCGGCGCGAACAGCAACGGCGCCAGCGCATCGGGCTCGCGCCAATCCAGGGTGCGGATGGACAGCCTCGACAACACCCCAACCCTGAAGCCGAGGAGGGGCGCCTACTGGCCATCCTCAGAGAGCGCGGAGGAAGGGCTAAGGACGAAAACTAGATGCCAGCCGGATATTCAGGCACGCCGCTGGCCAAGAAGCTGGGGCTGAAGGAGGGCATGGCGCTTTGGGCCAAATCCATGCCCGCAAGCGTGCGCGCTGAGATCGAGCAAAGCGCCTGTCCACGCTATCTGGCGCGGCCGGGTAAGGACTTGCCCGCCGCGCACATCTTTCACACCAGCGCCGTCAAGCTCGAGGCCGATCTGAAGAAGCTGCGCGGGCTGCTCGCGCCGGACGGCATGGTCTGGGTGTCATGGCCCAAGAAGGCCGCCAAGATCGACACTGACATCACCGAGGACACCATCCGCAAGCTGGCGCTGCCCATGGGCTTCGTCGATGTGAAAGTATGCGCGGTGGACGAGACTTGGTCCGGGCTTAAGCTGGTGGTGCGTAGGCAATTGCGGTGAGTTCGCCTCAAATCGCCTCCGCCTCGGCCTCATAGAGGCGCAAGCTGCGATCGCTTACGCCGATCTCGGGCCAAGCCGCGCGCCACGCCTTCATGTGCGCCGATGCGGCGTGCGCGCTCAGATGCGCACGGCTCGCCCAGCGCTCGCTGACGCGGATTAAGCCTGGCTCGAGCAAATCAATCGCGTAGGCGTAATCGACGCAACCGGGCTCGGCGCGGGAAGCGGCGATCATCGCTTCCATGTGCGGGCGGGCGCGGGAGATGTCGCCCACGCGGATGGTTCCTTCGATGACGATCATGCTTGTTTCTCTTCGGGCACGAAGCGCAACAGGAACGGATTCATCGCGATCGAGATCAGCGCCGCGGCAAGATGAGATTGTAGGTCTCCGCGCTCATCACTCCAACTGCCGTCCAAGGCCGGCGAGCACGAACGAGAATTCGCCGATCTGCGCGGTGCCGAGCGCGACCAGCCAGCTCGTGCGCGCGCTTGGCCCATCAGCCGCATCGGCACGTAGGCGAGCAGGCTTTGCCCAGATGATCACCGCGACGATCGCCGCCAGCGCCAGCGGTTCGCGCACGATCACGCCAGGATCGAACAACATGCCGACGGCGACGAAGAACAGCACCGCGAAAGTGTCGCGCAGCGGCAGCAAATCCTCGGCCACCTTGTGGCAGAACGCGAGCCGTTGAGCGCCAGCCCGCCCAGGAACGCGCCGAGCGCGAAGCTGGCGTCGAACCAGGCATAAGCCGCCCAGGCGACGCCGAGCGCCAGCGCCAGCGTGCCGAGCGACAGCAGCTCGCGCGACTTGGTGTGCGCGATCTGGACGATCAGCCACGGGAAAAAGCGCGCCGCCGATCACCAGCATCAGCGCCACGAAGACCGCGATCTTGCCGAAGGTGATGCCCAGCGCGCTGAGCGATGCGCCAGCGGCGAGACGCTGCGCGCCGTCGCGCCGACATCGCGCCGACCAGCGCCGGCAGCACGACGATGGCGAGCACGATCAGCAGGTCTTCGATCAGCAGCCAGGAAATGCCGACGCGGCCTTCCTCGGTCTTCATCAGCCGGCGATCTTCCAGCGCGCGCAGAAAAACGATGGTGCTGGCGATGGAGAGCGAAGAGCCGAGCACAGCGCTTCCGCCAGCGGCATGTCGAGCGCCAGCCCGACGCCCGAGCCGAGCAGCGCGACCAGCGCGTCTGCACCAGCGAGCCGGGCATCGCGACCCAGCGCACCGACCAAATGTCATCGATCGAAATTTTGAGCCCGACGCCGAACATCAGCAAAATGACGCCGATCTCGGAGAGCTGCAGCGCCAGGCCAATGTCGGCGGTGAACAGCGGGCGTGCGGCCACGGCGATGCCGGCGAGCAGATAGCCGACGATCGGCGAAAGCCTCAGCCGCAGCGCGACAAAGCCAAACACAAACGCCAGCACAATCGCGGCGACCAAAGTCGTGATCAGCGCGTATTGATCCATGCCGATATTATGGACCGCCGCCGCCCGAACGGCCAGCGCCTTCGGACCGCCGGCTTCCAGCCGGCTCTTGTTTTTGTCGCTACCGACCGCGACGGCGCCCCGAGCGCAAAATCCGTGTGTGTCACTCTTTCCAACACGAAATTTGGCACGGTAGGTTGGTTTGTTGTCGTGTCGCCATCTGGCATCAGGGATCCCTCCACCTAAGGACGCGCAGAGCAGTTGTTCGCTCGTAGCAAGCGATCGAGCAGGGCGCGGCCGCGTAAACCGAGAAAGCAATAATCCATGTGCTGGACGACCGTGCCCAGATCGGCAAGGTCCCCTGGATAGGTAAGCGAGATGTGGCAATCAGCGTGAGAAATTTGACTCGCTCGTCAATTCTGGGGCCGCCTCAAGCTCGATATAGGATCGTAAACCCTCTGTTATAGCGGCGTTGACGACTATAACTCGCCGATCAACCTCCTCGCCGTGACCGATAAACGCCATGCCCCCGCCCCGCGCATATCGCGCGATTTGAATACCCCCAACGCCCGCCAGATGCACTCCGCCGTCTGCTAAGCGAGGAATGCGATCCCGGTGGAACCTTAAGACGATGGCAAGGCGAAACGCGGGCCGAACAGGCGCAAGACATCGGCGTAGGTAGGTGATGCCGTCGCTGGAAAGCTTCCAACATCAATTCGCCGAGGGCGAGGAGAAAATTCCTTTGTCGATGCAGAATTCCTTAAAGTCTGCCGTTAGTTCCAGCGCAGAACCGTCGCTGGTCCCTGGCGCTGGAGTGTGCTTGGCGACGAAATCCGCTATCGGAACGAACGACATCGGCGGACCGCCACTGTCGCCGTTCACCAACGCATTAAACTCATCGACGGTCACTGCCTGAGATGCGGCCGCGGGCGCAATTGCGAGTTGATACCATCGCTAGCGCATGCCGCAAGTTCACTAACCACCAGAAAGGATGCCGTCAGCAGCCCAAAAGCTTTGAAGCGTCGTCACAATCACGACACTCACTATCGCTCCCTCCCCGCCTCGCCAAACGCGCGCGCTATGGGCGAGAGCAGATACGACAGCACGCTGCGGCGGGAGGTGATGACTTCTACTTGCGCGCTCATGCCGGGGGAAAGGAGCGCGGCGAGAGGCGGCGGCATGCGCGCGCTTGGTTCGGCCTGGCTGCTTTGCGCATCGGCGTCTCCTCGTCCGCGTTAGGATTATCTGCAGGCTGCAACGACCGCAAGCGATGATCGAGGTTACGTAATCGCGAACCCGTGATGCGGATGCGGGCTGGGAACACGAGCCCGCGGGCTTCGTCGGCGATGGCGTCGGCGGAGACGTGCTCGACAATTCCTTCGAGGTAGCCATGGCGGGTGAACGGAAAAGCTTCCAGCTTCACAATCACTTGCTGGCCGGACGCGACGAAGCCGACATCGCGGATGAGGATCAAAGCTTCGACGATCAGTTTTCGAACCCGCCGGCACGATAAGTCAGCCGGCGGTCCATGGGTCTAAAGCCCAGCCGCCTCCAGCGCCGCGCTTTGCCGCGCGCCCAGCGCTTCCACGGAAAATCCCTCCACGCTTTCCGCGAACATCGCGCCGAAATTCAGTTCCGCGCGCAAATGCAGGAACGCCGCGCCGAGGCCGATGGCGGCGCGGTCCATGAACACGAACTCGCGCGGGATCAGCACCGGGCCCAAGCTCTTCAAGCGCTCGCCGCACTTCCATGGCTTCGCGGCGGCCGTATTCGGCGGCGGGCACGTCGTCGGCGATGGTGCGCACGCGCTCGTCCAGCAGCGGCCCATAGATGAAGCGCGCCCACAGCGTCAGCGCCTCGATCAATTCGGCGTTGAGATTCTTGAACCCCCAAATCTCGTAGGCATGCGCGATCTGATCGCGATCCTCGGCCTTGAGCCCGCGATAGAGCCCGACCACGCCTTCGAGAAAGCGCGGCGGAAAAATCCGCACGCAGCCGAAATCCAGCAGGTGCAAGCGCTCGGCGCCCTCGGTGAGCGCGTAATTGCCGAGATGCGGATCGCCATGGATCACGCCATAATGCGTCATCGGCCGCCACCAGGCGTGGAACAGCAGTTCGGCGATGCGGTTGCGGGTCTCCTGGCTGCTCGTCCAGCCAATGCATCAGCCCGCGCCCTTCGAGCCAGGTCATGGTGAGCAGGCGCTTGGTTGACAAATCCTGCAACCGGTTCGGGCGTCTTGATGCGCGCATCGCCCGCCAGCATGGCCGCGAACAGGCGCATGTGTTTCAGTTCGCGCGTCATAGTCCAATTCCTCGCGCAAACGCTCGCCGACTTCGAGGATCGCTTCCGAGGAATCGATCGTGCCGTCCATCGTCTTGAACAGGCCGAGCAGCGTCTTGAGCTGGCCGAGATCGGCTTCGACCGCGCTCATCATGTCGGGATATTGCAGTTTGCAGGCAAGCGCGCGGCCGTCGTGGGCGACGGCGCGGTGCACCTGGCCGAGCGAAGCGGCGGCGGCGGCTTCACGCTCGAACGCTGGCGAATTTGGTTTCCCAATCGTGACCAAGCTCGGCGCGCATGCGCCGCTGCACGAACGGCCAGCCCATGGGCGGGGCGTGCGCCTGCAACTTGCGGAACTCCTCCGCATAGGCTTCCGGCAGCAGGTCGGGGATGGTGGCGAGCAATTGCGCCACTTTCATCAGCGGACCCTTGGAGCGGCCGAGCGCTTGGCGTCAGCGCGCGCGCCAAGCGCTTCTGGTCGCCGCCCATCATGCGCGCGCCGACCGCGCCGCGAATATTCGCGCCAACCTTGCGCCACGCGGCCGATGCGCGCGCTGATGCGGTTGCGCTCGGGATCGCGTGGTCTGTCGCTCATGCATCGCTCATTCCCGGGAATGGCAGGCGTCGCGCGAGGTGAACGCGCGCGTCATTTTTGGCTATGGTGAACACGTCGCGATTTACATAACCGCCAATGAACGCTAACTAAAATCGCGTTCGGCTGTGCCATTTTAACGCGACCTGAACATCTCTTGCGTTATGGTTCCGCTCACGAACAGCGTTTCCATCAGAGAAACGCGGTCAACGAATTTGGTGGGACCATGAGCAAGACGATCCTGATCGTCGATGACGATCCGGCGCAGCGGCGCCTGTTGCAAGCGGCGGTCGAGCGCAACGGCTTTCATACCCGCACCGCCGAGAACGGCGCGGCACGCGGTCGCGGCGGTGGAAACCCACGCCGATATCGACGCGGTCATGCTCGACCTGGTGATGCCGGGCATGAGCGGCCAGGAGGCGCTGAAGGAAATTCGCCAGCGCCGCGGCGATCTGCCGTGCATCGTGCTCACCGCTTCGGGCGGCATCGACACGGTGGTGCAGGCGATGCAGGCGGGCGCGTCGCGATTTCTTCGTCAAGCCGGCGAGCCCCGAGCGGATCATGGTCTCGATCCGCAACGCGCTCGAAATGTCGAATTTGAAAACCGAAGTCGTGCGCTTGAAGAAGCGCGTCTCCGGCCAGCTTTCGGTTCGACGACATGGTCGCCGACCGCGCCGGTGATGGCGCCGGTGGTGCGCATGGGCAAGCGCGCGGCGGCGTCCAACATTCCGGTGCTGATCACCGGCGAGAGCGGCGTCGGCAAGGAATTGCTGGCGCGCGCCATCCAGGGCGCCAGCGAACGCGCCGGGCGGCCATTCGTCACCGTCAATTGCGGCGCCATCCCCGAAAACTTGGTGGAATCCATTCTGTTCGGGCACGTCAAGGGCGCGTTCACCGGCGCTACCGACAATCATGCCGGCAAGTTCGTCGAAGCCAATGGCGGCACGCTGTTCCTCGACGAAGTCGGCGAATTGCCGCTCGACGCGCAAGTGAAGCTGCTGCGCGTGCTGCAGGAAGGCGAGGTCGATCCGGTCGGCGCCAAGCGCCCGGTGAAGGTCGATGTGCGCATCATCAGCGCCACCAACAAGGATCTGGCCAAGCTGGTCGCCGACGGCCGCTTCCGCGAGGATTTGTTCTATCGCCTGAACGTGTTTCCCATCGAAGCGCCGCCGCTGCGCGAGCGCCGCGAGGATTTGCCGACGCTGGTGCAACGCTTCATCGCCCGCTTCAACGCCGAGGAGGGCCGCAAAGTGCGCGGCGCTTCGGCGGCGACCATGCAAATGCTGCTGCGATTTCGAATGGCCCGGCAATGTGCGCCAGCTTGAGAACGCGGTGTTCCGCGCGGTGATCCTGTGCGAGGGCGATGTGCTGCAGCCGGAGGATTTCCCGCAAATCTCAGGGCTGAAGCCGCTGGTCGCCGCCAACGACGCGCGTGCCGCTGGATATGCCGGCGCCCGCCAACGATCACATGTCGTGCAAACGCACGCGGTGTTTTCCGCGGTCAGTCGACGATGCCGCGAGCGCGCCGCTGGGCGATCTTCGACGGCGAAGGCCATCTGCGCGCAGCTCGAACAAGTCGAACGCGATCTGATCGAACTGGCCATCGACCATTATGCCGGCCACATGTCCGAAGTCGCCCGCCGCCTCGGCATCGGCCGCTCCACGCTCTATCGCAAGCTGCGCGAGTACGGACTGGAAGAACGCGCGGCTGCCGAAGGTTAGGCGGAGTTTCGTGGAGCGCGGCGCTGATTAGGAGCGCGGGGCTGCGTTAAGGCTCCGCGCGTTTTTTCCAACCCAGCGGTTTCCTTGTCGTCAGCCCCTTGCGCGTTTTGCCCGTTTTTTGGGCTTTGGCTTTGGCGGCGATTTCCTTGAGCTTGACGGTCTGCAGCCGCGAGAGCGCGTCCTCGGCGCGTCCTTTCGACAAGCTGTGAAACGCCGAACCGTATTTTTCGAGCCGTTGATCGACCTCGGTCAGGAATTGGTTTTCCCATGTCGAGAAATCAACCGCGCCTTCGGCTGGTTTCACCTCGCCTGTTTCCGGATCGATCGCTTCCGGCGCGGCGGCCTCGGCGGCGAGCTTGCGTACAAGCCTTTGCGCCTTGCGCGTCTGCTTAGGATCGACATCGCGCGCCATGATCGCCCCGGCTAGCCATCCATTTCAAACCGCAAACCCGCCTTCTCCCGCAGCCGCGCGATCAGAGGCTCGCCCATCGCCGCCGCCGCGGTCCACACGCCGCCCGGTGTGCTCGCCTGCGAGGTATCCTTCAAACACAACGCCGCCTCGGCGATCACCTTCGAGGTGGAGCCGTAGCCCGGATCCTTGTCGCCGGTGACGCTGGCGCGCAGCGAGCGGGAGTCGCCTTCGCCCATGTCGCCGACAAACAACACATCGTAATGGCCGGTCTCGCGATCGTGTTTGGACGGACCTTGGCCTGGCTTCGGCAAAACCAAGCGCCGCAGCAGCGCGCGCGTGGGGCTGAACGCCAGCAAGCCCATCTGCATTTTCACCGCATTCGCCGCCGCCTTTGCCCGTCGCTCGCCGGCCGGCCCATCGCCGGTCGATTGCATTTCGTCATAGGTAAAATCGCGGCCATAACGATAATTGGTCAGCGCATTGGTGCGGTGCACGTTCTTGGTGTTGATGCCGGCCATGATGAACGGCGTTGCCCAGGCGGGAATATCGCCGTCGTAAAGCACGGCGTCGCCGCGCGGTTGGCGCTGCGGCAGCGCCGGGGCGAGCGCATATGGATTGATCATGGTCTTGACGATGCCGGGATCGCGCCGGCCAGCCTCAAGCGTCGCCAGCATGCTCGCCATGGTTCCGCCCGAGAACGTGCCTTTCATTTTGCGCACCCGCCCGCGCACGCGCTTGAAGGGCTGGCCGAAGCGCTCCAACGCCTGCTGCTGCAGGAAGAACACGCCGCAATCGAACGGGATCGAGTTCGAACCCGCACGAGAACACGATGCGCGCGCCGCTTGCCTTCGCCGCGCTCTCGTAGCGCGCGATCATCTGCGCCATCCAGGCCGGCTCGCCGCAAAGATCGACATAATCGGTCCCCGCGCGCACGCACGCGGCCACCAGCGGCTCGCCGTAGAGCTGATAGGGGCCGACCGTGGTGAGGATCACGCGGGCGCGCCGCGCCAGCGCATCGAGCGAGGCGGGATCGTTGGCGTTGGCGGCCAGCAGCGGCAGCGTGTCTGGCGCGCCCAGTTCGTCCGCGACCGCGCGGAGTTTTTCCGCGTCGCGCCCGGCCATGGCCCAGCGCACGGGGCCTGCCGCGCCGTAGGCCTGCAGCAAATATTCCGCAACCAACCGGCCAGTGAAGCCAGTTGCGCCATAGACGATAAGGTCGAAGTCTCGTTCCCTCATGGGGTGCTCTTGTGTAGCTAGTGGCATACACAAAACGCACAGTCTGCGGCAAGAAAAAGCGCCACGCTCCCCCTCGATGGGGGAGCTGTCATGCGCAGCATGACTGAGGGGGTGAGGCCCGCAGGCGTTGCCGGCATGGCCTCAAGAGGCTCTTCTTCACCGTCGGCGCGCGCACCCCCTCCGTCAACGCGCTGCGCGCGTTGACACCTCCCCCATCGAGGGGGAGGAGGGGCGCTTGCGAATTCCCTGCGCTAACGCCGCGTCAGCTAGGCTAAACTCCGCCGAGTCATGCCACCTCTCGCCATTGCCGCAGCGCTTGCTTCCGCGTTGATCCACGCCAGCTGGAACGCGGCGCTGAAGGGCGGGCGGGACCGGGTGGCGGATTCGTTCCTGATCGCCTTGGGCGGGCTGGCGAGCGGGGCGATCATTATCGCGTGGCTCGGCGTCCCGCGCGCGGAAGCGTGGCCCTTCATCGCGCTCTCGGTGGCGGTGCATCTGCTTTACTGGATGACTTTGTTCAAGAGCTACGATTTGGGCGACCTCTCCCACATCTACACGCTGGCGCGCGGCTCGGCGCCGCTGCTGGTGGCGCTGGGCGCGGCGCTGACGGCGGGAGAGATCCCCCCGCCGCTGAAGGCGCTCGGCATCGCGCTCGTCTCAGCCGGCGTGCTGGCGGTTGGCGCGAGCCCGCGCGCGCCGCTCAGGGCGACGCTGTGGGCGCTGGCCTGCGGGCTGTGTATCGGCGCCTATTCGCTGATCGACGCGCTGGGCGTTCGCGCTGGCGGGGATGCGCTCCAATACCTCGGTTGGCACATGGCGCTGCAATCGCTGCCGATGATGGGCTACGCGCTGTGGCGCCGGGGCGGGGCGATATTCGCCGTGCAGGCGCCCTGGCGCGGCATCGCCATCGGCGTGGTCAGCTTCGCCGGCTACGGCCTGGTGCTGTGGGCGCAGACTTTCGCGCCGATCGCGCAGGTCACGGCGCTGCGGGAAACTTCCGTGGTTTGGGGCGCGCTGATCGCCTTTGCGTTCCTGGGCGAGCGGCTGGGGCCGCGCCGCTGGCTTGGCGCGTGCATTGTCGCCGGAGGCGCTGGCCTGATTGCTTTTGGCTGAGTAGAGTTGGGCGCATGAGCGATCTCCACATCATCCGTATCGACGACGCCAAGGCCTTGGTGCGCGTCGGCGTGCCCGAGCCCGAGCGCGCCAGCCCGCAGGAAGTGCGCATTTCGGTGGCGTTGGCGCTGGCGGATGTGCCCGATTACGTGGCGCACGATCGTATTGGAGCGACCGTGGATTACGACCGCATCCTCAAATTCATCCGCCACGATCTCGGCGAACCCGCGCACCTGATCGAAACCCTGGCCGACCGGGTGGCGGGTCATTGCCTGGCGCTCTCCCCGCGCGCGCGTTGGGTGGAGGTGAGCGTGAAGAAGCCATCGGTGCTTTCGGGCGATGGGCTGGTGGCGGTGAGCATACGGAGGGAGAAGTGAGCCTGTTTCATCCTTGCGCGAACTCCCCCGCCCCCTGGCGGGGCGGGGGTAGGGGGCGGGGGGCGTGCAAGAGGAAATGCGACGGCGCCGTTTCCGGTTCCTTCTGCACGCCCCCCCTCCGGCCGCTGCGCGGCCACCTCCCCCGCAAGAGGGGAGGGGGAGCGCGCCCATGACCCACGCCCTCATCACCGGCGGCGGGCAGCGCCTGGGGCGCGCGGTCGCGCTCGATCTGGCGCGGGCGGGTTGGGGAATTGTTGTACATTATCGCGCATCGGCGGAGGCGGCCAACGGGGTCGTTGCGGAGATTGAAGCGCGTGGCGGCAGGGCGGCCGCTGTCGGCGCCGATCTCGACGACAAGGCCGCACGTCATGGGCTGATCACGCACGCGACGCAGAAGGTCGGCGCGCCACTCACAGCTTTGATCAATTGCGCCGCCATGTTCGAGCACGATACAATCGACACTATGAGCGAGGAAACGCTGCAGCGCCATATAGCGCTCAACACGCTGACGCCGTCTCTGCTGGCGCGCGAATTCGCCGAAGCGTTGCCGGAAGGCGCGCGCGGCTCAATCGTGAACTTCCTCGATTTCAAGCTGGCGAGCCCGTACCCGGATCATTTTTCCTACACGCTGTCGAAATACGCGCTCGCCGGGGCAACGGAATTGCTGGCGCGCGCGCTGGCGCCGCGGGTGCGCGTCAACGCGGTCGCGCCCGGTTACGTGCTGGCGGCGCCGGGCCAAAGCGATGCCGATTACCAACGCCTGCACGCCGACACGCCGCTCGGCTATGGCCCGTCGCCTGAGGATGTCGCCCACGCCGCGCGCTTCCTGCTGGAGAATTCGGCCGTGACAGGACAGACAATCTACGTTGATTCCGGCCGCCGTTTCCGCAGCTATGAGCGGGACATGGCTTTCATGTGAAGTCAAAGCTTGCTCGCCAAGTCGCGCAGCGTTTTGACTTCTTGCGCGCGCTCTCGCGGCAGGACGATGATCGCATCGCGGGTCGCCACCACGATCAAATCGCTCACTCCCGCCACGCATAGAGTGACGCCCTCGGCGCGCAGCAAATTGTTGGCGGCGTCGCGCGCGACAATTTGGCCTTGGACCGCATTGCCGTGCTCATCCTTGGGCGAGAGCCGCCAGATTTCGTCCCACGCGCCGACATCGGCCCAGCCCATGGCGCACGGGACCATTGCCGCGCGCTTGGTCTTTTCCATCACCGCGATGTCGAGCGGGGCTGCGGGAACGCGAGAAAATCGTTCGGCGTCGAGCACGATTTCTCCGTTCGCGCGCGTTGCATTCGCCAGCGCCGACAAGGCGCCGTCGCGGATTTCGGCGCTGGCGTCGAACTCCGCCAGCAGCATGCGCGGGTGGAACAGAAACATGCCGGCGTTCCAGCAATAGCCGCCCTCGCGCAAATATTGGCGCGCGGTGTCGAGGTTTGGCTTTTCGCGAAATGAGTCAATGACGCGGATTCCATGCGCCAGTTCAGCGCCGCCCTTGATGTAGCCATAGCCGGTGGCCGGACCATCGGGAGCGATGCCGAAAGTGACGATGCGCCCGCGCGCGAAAGGCGCGCCGCGGGCGATGGCGGCGTGGAAGGCGGCGATGTCGTCGATGATGTGGTCGGCGGGCAAGAGCAGCACCAGCGCCTCGGGGTCCAGCTCCGCCGCGAGCGCGGCCGCGATGGCGGCGATGGCGGCGGTGTTTCGCGGCGCCGGTTCGAGGACGATGGCGGCGGCCTCGGCGCCGGCTTGTTCAAATTCGCCGCGAATCAAATCGCGATGAGCGATGTTGCAGAGCACGATCGGCGCCTCAAACGATAGCCCGGCCGGCGCGCCGCGCACCCGGCGCAATGTTTGCGCGAACAAGGAATGCTCTTGGCAAAGCGCGTGGAATTGTTTTGGCCTGGCGGCGGTGGAAAGCGGCCAGAGCCGCGCGCCGGCGCCGCCGGACATGATGGCGGGGATGATGCGGAATTGCATGCTCGCCGCCTCAAACGCCGTAATATTCGCGGTACCAATCGACGAAACGGCGGACGCCGACCTCGATCGGCGTCCGCGGCGCGAAATCGACATCGCGCGCAAGCTCGTCAATATCGGCGAATGTCGCCGGCACGTCGCCGGGCTGCATGGGCAGGAAATTCTTCACCGCTTTTTTGCCGATGCAATCCTCCAGCACTTCGATCAGATGCAGCAATTCCACCGGCGCGTGATTGCCAATATTGTAAAGCCGATAGGGCGCGCTCGAACTGGCCGGATCGGGCGCATCGCCGGACCAATGCGGGTCGGGCTGGGCGACGCGCTCGCCAACGCGCGCCAGCGCCTCGACGACATCGTCGACATAGGTGAAATCGCGCTGCATGCGGCCGTGATTGAATACGTCGATCGGCTCTCCCGCGAGGATGGCGCGAGTGAACAGGAACAGCGCCATGTCCGGCCTTCCCCATGGGCCGTACACGGTGAAAAATCGCAATCCCGTCACTGGCAGCCGGTAGAGATGGCTGTAGGAATGGGCGAGCAATTCGTTGGCCTTCTTGGTGGCCGCATAAACGCTCAGCGGGTGATCGACGTTCTGGTGGGTCGAGAACGGCATTTTCGTCACTGCGCCGTAAACCGAACTGGAAGACGCGAACACGAGATGCTTGACGTTCCCGCGCTGGCAGCACTCAAGCAGATTCACGAAGCCGTCGAGATTGGCGGTGACGTAGGCGCGCGGGTTCACCACCGAATAGCGCACGCCGGCCTGAGCCGCGAGGTTGAAGACGAGTTCGAATTCCCATTGTGCGAACAGCGCGTCGAGTGCGGAGGCGTCAACCAGATCGGTTCGGAAAAACTTGAAACCCTGGCGCTGCTCAAGCAGCCGCACCCGCGCTTGCTTCAGGGAAACATCGTAATAATCACTAAGATTGTCGATGCCGATGACAGGCCGGCCAGCGGCGAGCAAGCGCTCGGCCAAGTGGTAGCCGACAAAGCCGGCCGCGCCGGTCACCAGGACGGGAATCATGCGAAATTATCCCTGGGCGCGCGCGCCTTGGCCTTGTGTTCGATACGGGGCGGGGGCGGCAAAATCAACCTGGATGGGCGCGGCGGCCAATGGACCCGACCATTGCCGCGGCAATGAACATGGTCGCCAGCAGCCATTCTTGCCACACGCCATAGCTGATATTGGCCAGGAAGCCCAAGGCGGCGATGGTTGCGCACGCTGCCGCCGAGGCGGGGCGATGGCCGGCGATGGCGCCCGAGAGCGATCGCCCCGCGAAAATTAACGCCATCGCCGCAAGGCCCGCGCCGATGGCGCCGATCTCGAACCAGATTTGCAGGCTGGCGCTATGGGGGTGCAACGAGACAGCGTCGATGCGCCGGCCGTGCACCTCCACCAAATCGGTGACTGCGCGCGAGGCATCGAGACCGTGGCCGAACAGCGGTCGTTCCAGGATGCGCGCGCTCACATAATCCCAGGTGGCCAAACGCGAAGCCCAAGAGAATGGCAGCGCCGCAGCCAAGCGTGGGTCGGCGGAAAGCAGTGGGGTGAGCATCGGCGCGGCCAGCATCCAGAACGCAAACGCGCCGCTGGCGAGCATTGGTCCCAGGCGTGGCGCGGCCCAACCCAGCAAAAAAAAGCCAAGCCCAAGCCAGAAGCCAATGGAATTGGCGGTGTGGTGAAAGTGCGCGGTGAGCACTGCGCTGGTGAACAAGGAAGACGCCGCAAGCATCAGCCGCCATCGCCCGCCCCACGCCAGCAGCGCTCCGGCGACGGCGAAACTCATGGCCAGGAGCACGCTCGCTCCGCGCCCCGGTTTGCTTTCGATTATCCAGACCGGCAAATCCCCCTGGCTGGCCCGGCTAATGACCAGCCCCCCAAAGGCATCGATGGCCAGCAAAAGCGCCAACATCAGGAACGCCGCCAATCCAGCGGCTCGGGTCAGGTTTTGGGCGCCTCGGTCCGCGACGGCGCTGACCGCGAACATGGCCCCAAGCGCCAAAGTCAGCGCCAGCTTGGGCGCCTGGATGTGGTCGGAATAATCCGACCACAGGCTGGAAAGCACCGCCCAGCCGCCGAAAGCGAGCAGGGACAACGAGAAAGCTTTATGTTTTTCAAAAGCTTGTTTTAATGAATTGGGTCGGAACGAGAGTCCGCCAACGCCCGCGACGAGCGCTGCCAGCGCCAGGCCGCCCCCGATTGCGGCTACCGGCAGCAGCGCGAAAAGCAGGGCTCGCGCCCATCCCCCATGCCCGCCCCCAGGCCCGCCCATCGCGCTCAAGCCTCTAATCACTTGTGTGCCCAGGGCAACACCTCGGAATTCTAACCTTTTGGTTATCCCAGAGCCCCCCAATTCACTTGGCGCCGGCTGACATTTAGGCTTTGTTACCAGGAAGGTGGCTATTTACCACCCAGATCGTCGTGCTAGAAATGCACGAGGAGCGGTGAGATGTCGGGACACACCATGTCGGGGCGCGCCAAAGACAGCGAGGACTATCCCTGTGACGGGGGTTTTGCGCGCGAGGTGCGGGACATCGTTCTTAAATCTACATTGACCGGCGTAGCCGCCACGGTGATGGCGGTCACGGTATTTTCGCCCGCCGGATTTGGCGGCATGATCGGCACCAGTTTGGCGTCTGGGTTGGGGCTCGATGCCAAGGTTTCTCCGGCTGATGATGTGTACGCGAATTTGCCGGCCTATCCGACGCCGCTGAGCGTCGAGGAAGTCGCGCAGATCCACAATCAACTGGCCGGCGCTTCGTCGGCGCTGGAATTGAATCGCGGCGCCACCGAGACGATCGTCGGTCATGTTCGAACTGTCGCCTTGGCCGATGGCGTGGCGGCGTTCGCGCCTCCCCCGGAGCCCGAGCAACTCGCGATCTTCAACTACGCATCGCCGCGAGCGGCGCCGGAGTTTGACTTTGAAACGGTCGGGATCGATTTGCCGCAAGCCGACATCGCTGTGGTTGATTATGCGGCGGACCTTGAGCCCGTGGCGCCGTTCGTCGCCGCCAATCTTGAACAGCCTGACCGTCTTGAACTGTCTCACATGTTCGACGGCGAGGCGCTCTATAATCCAGCGGGCTGAGCGGCTCTGCACTGGTACCGAGCCTGACAAACTCGCGAGCTTACGCCAAAACACGCCATGATTCTGGTTACCGGCGCTTCCGGCGTGATCGGCGCGGCGCTCGTCGATGCCTTGGTGGCGCGCGGCATATCCGTGCGCGCCGCGTTCCGCCGCGCGCCGGCAAAGCAAAGCGGTGCGGACATCGCATTGATCGGAAACCTCGGCCCCGACACCGCCTGGACGCGGGCTTTGACCGGGGTGAACGCGGTGGCGCATCTGGCCGGACCGGCGCACGCCGGATACACCCAAGCGGCGCTACATAGCGCCATTGTCGGCGGCGGCGGCGCCTTGGCCGCGCAAGCCGCGGCTGCGGGCGTAAAGCGTTTCGTGTTTGTGAGTTCGATCAAGGCCGCCGCCGCCCGCACGCATGAGGGCCCCGCTCTCGAATCCGATGCGCCGGCGCCTGAGGATGGGTATGGCCGCGCCAAGCTGACGGCGGAGCGCATGGTGCTTGCGTACGAGGGGCTAGGCGCAATTGCTGTACGCCCCCCACTTGTGATCGCGCCGAACGCGCGGGGCAATTTCGCGCGCCTGCTCCAGCTCGCGGCTTCACCCTTGCCGCTGCCGTTTTCCGGTATCGCCAACAGGCGCAGTCTTGTCTCGCTTCCGTCCTTGATCGAGGCGCTGATGGCGATACTGGTCTCGCCATTGGCGCAGGCCGGAATTTTTCACGTTGCCGACGCGCCGGCGCTATCGACTGGAGAGATTGTCGCCGCATTGCGGGAGGGTATGGGTCGTTCTCCGCTTTTGTTTCAAGTTCCTGCACTGCACACAATCGCGCCGCGTGCATTGACGGAGAGCTTGGAGGTCGACGCGTCTAAATTCACCGCCGCTTATGGTTGGCGCGGCGGCGATGCGCGCGCCGCTTTGGTTGCGTGCGCGGCCGCCTGGAGGAGTGCGCGATGAACGCGCCGAAATTGCTTTTTCTGGCCACCGAGGATTGGTTCGTGCGCTCGCACTTTTTGCCCTTGCTGCGGCGAGCGAAAGCGGAAGGATACGATGTCGCCGTCGCCGCGCGGCTTTCCGGCGCGCTGGATGCTGAAGGTGTGCGCCTCATCGTCATGCCGTTCGCGCGCGGCTCCTTGCGCCTCGGCGATGTGTGGCGCGAAGCGGGCGCGGTGCGGGCGCTGTTTGCGCGCGAACGGTCAGATCTTATCCATGCCATTGCGCTCAAACCGATCGTGTTTGCCTTGCTGGCGGGGGGCCGACACGGCGCGCGCGCTTTCGCTTTGACCGGTAGAGGATATCTGGCCGCGCGCGGCGCATTCTGGACCAGCGCCGCGTCGGCGCTGATTTCGCGATGGCTGCGGGCTTGCGTTTCGAGCGGACGCGCGGCGCTTCTGGTCGAGAACAATTCCGACCGGCTTTGGGTTGAGGGCGAGCGCCCGCTTGCGGACGATTGCGTTGCGCTGATGCCGGGGGCGGGCGTCGATACCGATGATTTCTCGCCGGCGCCGCCGCCGCCAGCGCATCGCATCGTCATTGGCGTCGCCGCGCGTCTGGTTTGGTCCAAGGGCGTCGATCTCGCGGTGGAGGCGGTGCGCGCGCTGCGCGCGGCGGGAATGGACGTGGAGCTTCGCATCGCCGGGGAAGCCGACGCCGACAATCCCGAACAGGTCAATGCGGAGGAATTGGCGCGCTGGCGTGCGACGCCGGGCGTGACTTTGCTCGGCCGCGTGAACGACATGAACGCATTCTGGGCCGCGGCGCACATCGCTTGTTTGCCCACGCGCGGAGGAGAGGGATTGCCGCGCACATTGTTGGAAGCCGCCGCCTGCGGCCGGCCGATTGTGACCAGCGACGCGCCAGGCGGCGCCGATTTTGTTCTGCATGGGCAAACCGGCCTGATTTTCGCGCGCGACGATGTGGCGGCGCTGGCAGCGGCGCTGCGCAACTTGGCGCTAGACGCCAGCCTGCGCGCGCGCATGGGCGAGGCTGGGCGCGCCCGCGTCGTCTCCGGTTACACCGAGGCGCATGCAGCCGATTGCGCTGCGCGCGTGTGGCGCGCGCTTGCGCCGGCGCGGGTTTGAAAATGGCGCGGCGGTTCTTGGTTTGGTATTGGTCTGGCGGGGGCGGGGGTAGCCAGTTCGCGGCGCACCTTGCCGCGCGGCTCGCAAGCAGCTTCGGCGCCGATGCCGTGGAGCTGTCGCTGCGCGCCGACGATCCCACGCTCGAGCGTGCGCGTGAACTCGGCGTGCGTGTTCATGCCGCGGATGTGGTCTCGAACCGAAGGCGACCATTGGCGACCATGGCCTCGCTTGGCGCCAGCGCGGGAATTCTGGCCGATCAGGCGCGCGGCGTCGATGCGGTGATCCTGCCGATGAATTTCGCCAGCGCCGCGCCGCTAAGCCTCGCGCTGGCAAAGCCGCTTGTCTATTGCGGGCACGATCCCGAGCCCCATCCCGGCGATTATGCGACCGTGGCGCAGAGGATAACCCAGGCGATGTTGCTTCGCCGGGCCGCGAAAATCGTGGCGCTCTCGGAATTCGCCGCCGCCGCTTTGGCGCGGCTTTATTCGGGCGCGCGCCTAAAGCTGCATGTTGCGCCGCTTAGTTCGGTGTTCCCGCCGCAGGTCGCCGCCGCACCCCGGGCTGGGCCGACGCGGCTGCTGTTCGCCGGACGGATGCTTGCCTATAAGGGGCTGGATATCCTGGCCGGCGCGCTTGACGCTATCGCCGGTCGCGACGATTGGCGTCTCACCATTGCCGGTGCGGGCCCGGCGCTGACGGAAGCGGCCGCGCGGCGCTTCCAGCACCGCCAAATCGAACGCCTGAGCGCGAGCTGGCAGAGCGAAGCTGCGCTGGAGGGCCTAATCGGCGCGCACGAAATATTGCTCGCGCCCTACAATTCGGCGACGCAATCGGGCATGGTGGCGCAAGCCATGGCGCACGGCAAGCCTTGCCTGGTCACGCCTGTCGGCGCGTTGCCCGAACAGGTTGGAGGCGGGGGCTGGGTATCCGCGGCGGCTAGCGCCGAAGCTTTCGCCGCCGCGCTCTCACGCGTGCTGGATGCGCCAGTCGAACGCGCCGAACGCGCCATGGCGGCCCATGCCAACGCCCAGGCCGCTTGGGAAAGCGATGCTTGGAGCTGGCTGGAACAGATTTAACGCATTGCCTAACCGGGCCAGCGTAAGCCGACGCGGCGGCGCTGTTGCAGCGTGTTCTCGGCCCGCTGCAGCGCGCGCATCGCCACCTCGGCTTGCTGCAAGGAATCCGTGGAGCGCAGAGCGTCCATCGCCAGGCGCAAGCGCGCGGCGCCTTCCTCCAGCTTGTCGCGCGCGCCTTCACGTTCGCCCAGGGCGGTGAGCGCGCGGCCGATTTCTTGCTGCGCCGCGCCCCAGGAGCCGGGGTCGGTGGTGCGGTCGACTTTCTCGAGATAACGTTGGCGCGCATCGAGCGATTTCTGCAGCCATTTGATGTGCCCGCCGCGCTCGCCCAGGCTCAAGGCGCCGGAGGCGAAGTCGGACAAAATCTCAAGGTGCAGATTTTCGCTCACATCGTCCGCTCTGGCTTCGACCATGCGGTCAAGCGCTTCGATGATCGGCTGCAGGCGCTCGGGCTTGTAATCCTGCGGCCGGTGCAGCACTGAGCGCGCTTTGCGCGCCAGCACGAACGCAAGCGCCCGTTGCACCAATTCGTCTGGGCGGCCAGTGCGCCAGCCCAGTTGGAATTCCTCCACTTCGTGGGTGCGGCCAAAACTGGGCACCGTGGTGATGCGCAAATCGAGCCGGCCCCATTTGCGCTGGCCCCAGACAATGACGTCGCCCGCTGAGCGCTCCAGCGCCTCGGCGGCTTCGACGGCGACGCGGCGTCGCGCTTCGGCGTCGGCGCGCGGCGCCAAGGTTTTCAGGCTGACGGGAAACAGATCGACTTGTACATCTTGCTCGAACGAGAACAGGCCGAAATTATCCTCGACCGCTTCCTTCATTTCCTGACGCAGCAAGTGACTGCCGCCTTCAATCTCGCCGATCAGCACCAGCGCGCGGTGATCCTTGCCGCGCTTCAGCGCTTGCGCGCGCAAAGCGATGCGCGCGGCGCGGCTGGCCTTGCCCATGCCCGACAGCATCCACCAGATGCTGATCAACACCGCCGACAGCCCCATGGCCATGAACAGCATGAACACGTTCGGCGATTGCACGAAGGCTTCCTGGAATTCGCGCGGCAGCAACCGCATCAGGCTGGAGGCCAAATCGGTCGCACTTCCCGCCGCCTGAGCGAAATTAACCATTAAGTTCCCGAATTCGTTGCTCAACTCTCATTCCTAGCACCGCATTGGCGAAACGCACAACGGGCTCGGGCGCCAGGAGAATAGTGCGCCCAAGGCGCCCCCAAAACGCCTTATTGTTCGCCGGCCTTGGCCTTGCCGATGATGTCATCGAGCATGCCGGCCATATTGCCGAGATTCATCTCCTGGACCCCGGCGGCGGCGCGAAGTTCTCGGCCCCTTGGGGTCCGCGCAGCAGGCTGGTGGTTTCCCAGGTGGTGATTCCGGATTCGGTCGCTCTCAGGATGATGCCGTCTTGGGTGACGCAAAGGGTTTTCGCCGCGCCGTTTTGGGTCCATTCGCCGCCGGTTTCGCCGCCGACTTCGCACACTCCCGTTCGCGTCGCATTGGCGGCGATGTCAGCGCTCCAATTTGCCGCGGGGTCGATGTTGGCGGCGGCGGTGTTGCCGCGCACCGCCATCTGCCTGCCGCCAATCGTGATAATCACATGAGTTTCCCCGCTCTCCCCGTCATTGATGATGGTGGACGGACCCTCGCCGGTCACGAGTTCCACGCGCATCTTCTTGCCGTCGCGGATCATGATTATGGGCGCGGAACGCCCGTCCTGGCTGATATTGGCCTCCAGCCGATAGCTTCCTTGCGCCAGGTCTGGAAATGCACTTGTCGGCGGCGGCGGCGGGGTTGGCGGCGATTCTTGCCCGCAGGCGCCAAGCGCCATGGTCATGAGCAGGGCGGCGGCGAGGTTGCGCATAAACTCTCCTGGGATGGAGCCGCCAATGGTAACAGCAGCGCGACGCCCGCGAAAGCGGATTTGGCGTCGCCGCTTGCACGACGGCGTTTTGGGCTCTTGCCAGATTGAGGCCAAACCGGCCAAAACGGCGCCCAGCAAAACCGTTCTCAGCCAATTGGGGGATCCCATGAAAATGCAAGCTTTCGCCGCCTGCCTGCTGGCCACCACCGCGCTCGGCCGCTTGCGCCACCGCGCCAGTCGGGCGACGCGCCGCGCTTCTCCCGCCTGCGACCGCCGCGCAAGCCGAAGTCGCGCGCCTGACCGCGCAGGCCGACCAGGATCCGTTGCTGAAGCCATGGAGCGGCCCCCATGGCGGCGTGCCGCCCTGGGACCAGGCCAAGCCTGAACTGATCCCCGCCGCGCTCGAACTCGGCATCGCGCTGCAAGACGCGGAAGTGCAACGCCATCGCCGACAACCCGGCCGCGCCGACGTTCGACAACACCATGGCGGCGCTGCGAAGACGCCGGCCGCCACCTCGACCGCGCCACCACGATCTTCGGCGTGATGACCGACAATGTCAGCAACGAGGCGATCCAGACGCTCGAAGCCGAATGGTCGCCGCGCCTGACCGCGGCTTACAACGCCATCACCTTCAACCGCGCCCTGTTCGCGCGCATCGACGACGCTTTACCAGCAGCGCGCCGACGCTTGGCCTCAACGCCGAGCAATTGCGCCTGCTGGAGCGCACGCGCGACCAGTTCGTGCGCGCCGGCGCGGCGGCGACGCCGGAGCAGCAGGCGCGCCTCGGCGCCATCAACGAGGAGCTCTCCTCCAAGTTCGCCGATTTCGGCCGCCGGCTGCTGGCGGACGAAAACACCGCCATCTTCATCACCCGCCGCGCGCGATCTCGCCGGCTTGCCGCGAACAATCGTGCGCGCCGCCTCGCCGCCGCCGCCGCCGAGCGCGGCCATGCCGGGCAATGGGCGGTGGTCAACACGCGCTCCAGCGTCGATCCGTTCCTGACCTTCTCCTCCAACCGGCGCTTGCGCGAGCAAGTCTGGCGCGCGTTCAAGAACCGCGGCGACAATGGCGACGCCAACGACACCAACGCCGTGATCGCCGAAATCCTGGCGCTGCGCGCCGAACGCGCGCAAATCCTGGGCTTTCCCACCCACGCGCATTATCCGCATGGACGACACCATGGCGCGCGATCCCGCGCGCGCGCAGGACCTGATGATGCGGGTGTGGCGCCCGGCGGTGGCGCGCGTGCACGAAGAAGTGCGCGACATGCAAGCGATCGCCAACCGCCAGCGCGCGCGCATCACCATCGAGCCGTGGGACTACAATTACTACGCCGAGCAGGTGCGCCGCGACCGCTACAATCTCGATCAGAACGAATTGCGCCCGTATTTCGAGCTCGAACAACATGATCAACGCCTCGTTCTACATGGCCAACCAGCTCTACGGCCTGTCGTTCCACGAAATCACCGGCACGGTGCCGGTGTTCGAGCCCAACGTGCGGGTGTGGGAAGTGACCGACCGCGACGGCTCGTACCTCGGCCTGTTCTACGGCGATTATTTCGCCCGCGCCGGCAAGCGCTCGGGCGCTTGGATGAACACTTACCAGTCGCACGAAACCTTCACTGGGCGCGCGATCACGCCGATCGCCTCCAACAACAACAATTTCGTGCGCGGCGCCGCGGGCGAGCCGGTGCTGATCTCGCTCGACGACGCGCAGACCCTGTTCCACGAATTCGGCCACGCCATCCATTACCTGGTGTCGACGGTGAACTATCCGGGCCTCGGCAACACGCCGCGCGACTACGTCGAATATCCAAGCCAGGTGCACGAGCATTGGGTGCTGACGCGCCCGATCCTCGATCAGTTCGCGCGGCATTATCAGACCGGCGCAGCCGATGCCGCAGGCGCTGGTCGACCGCGTCAACAACGCCGCCACCTTCAACCAGGGCTACGCCACCGTGGAGTATCTCTCCTCGGCGCTGGTCGACATGGCGATGCACAATCGCGCCGACGCCGGTCACCGATGTCGACGCGTTCGAGCGCGAGACGCTGGCCGCCATCGGCATGCCGCGCGAAATCGGCGATGCGCCACCGCCTGCCGCAATTCGGGCACCTGTTCTCCAGCGACGCCTATTCGGCCGGCTATTATTCCTACCTCTGGTCGGAAGTGATGGACGCCGACACCTGGGAAATGTTCGAGGCCAGCGGCAACGTGTTCGATCCCGACCGCCGCCGCCGGCATGCGCAACATCATCCTCGCCCCCGGCAACACCACCGACCGCGCCGAAGCCTACCGCCAATTCCGCGGCCGCGACCCGGACGTCAACGCGCTGCTGCGCGTGCGCGGCTTCCCGGTCGAGGGCGCGGGCGGGAATTAGTTCTCGTCTTTTCCCCCTGTGGGAGAAGGTGGCTCGACGCGGTACGCGTCGAGACGGATGAGGGGTGAGAGCGCAACCTCCAAATCGTCGCGCTCGCACCCCTCACCCAGGTGGCGGCGGCGGCACGCCCGGCGCCCGCGAACCCTCTCCCAACGGGGAGAGGAGCAAGGCGTGGGCTCGACCGAACGCCTATGCACCGCCGGCACCCTCGCCGGCATCGGTTCCGCTGACGTAAGCTGCCGGCGAGGGCGCCGGCGGTCTGGTATTATTTCCGCTTCTTCGCCCGCGCCGCCGCCAGCAGCGGCGCGGCGAGTTTTTCGTAAGCCGCGAACAGGTGCTCGACGCGGGCGCGGTCGGAGGCTGAAGGCTTCGCGGCGATAGAGCTTGTCGACGGCGGCATCGAGTTCGCGGTGGGCGCGGCGCAGATCGGGCGGCATGAGATCGGCATCGTAGAGATCGGCCAGAGTCGCGCCCGGATGCGCCGCGCGCGCATCGAGCACGGCTTGCGCCAGCGCGCGGATTTTGTCCTTGGCTTTGTCGTCGGCCTCGGGCCAGGGGAAGGTATTGTAGACGATGCCGATGGAATAGCGGTAGTCGCTCTTCAGCCGCCCGCCGACATGGCGCAGCCAGGCCATGTGCATGCGCGAGGTGAGGATGGCGAAATGGTAGAGGTCGGCGTCGGGCAATACGCGGACAAGATTGCTAGGAATCGTAGGCGGTGATGCATATCCGATGGGCGCGTAATCTCTGTTCTCGGAGCTTACCTCTGGCACGATTAGAAATGGCGACATCTGGGAATCGTGGTGAAATGAAACTTGGTCGGATAGTCCGCGAGTTCTCGCGTTGCCTCGCGTACGACTTTCCAGCCTGAAAGCCCGCACCGCTCGCAATCGTTCTGCGACGGGCTAGCGCGAATCAACGTGTTGAGGCGTCGCGCTTGCAGTGCGATAATCCACCGATCGCCACCCTGGAAGAATTCCTCCGCTCCAACGAACTGGTCGAAGATACGGATTTAGAGTCAGGGAACCGCGCAACGAGGGCATCTCTTTCACCGCGGTCTAAGGATCAAATTACCGCCATCAATCGGCTGCGATCCGTACTTGATAGACGGCGCAGCACAGAGCGGCTTCGTCTGGCTTCTTGGATAACCACATGCCGGTCCGCCAGCCCGCTCGCATCGAACAGATACGGCGACAGCGCCGCGTGGCGGCTTTCGACGGGATCGGCCTTGATGTCGTCGTAGGAGAAAAGCCGCTTTTCCTTCGGCTCGTCCTCGGCGCTTGTGAGGCCGAGCACGACGACGTGCACATGCGCCTTGCCGCGGGCCTCAGATTCCCAGGCGAAAGTGCGGTGGGCGAAGGCGATTTCCAGGCCGCAGCGGTCGAACAGGATCGGCCAAAGCTGCGCCACCTGTTCGCCCTGGGTGATCGAATTGGTGGCGACGAAGGCGATGTGCGGGGAACCACCCATCCCCGGATTCGCCGCAGGCGAAGTCCGGGGCCCAGGATCGCCGGCGTTCTGTGTTTATGGGTCCCGGACTGGCGGCTTGCGCCGCAATCCGGGAATGGGTGGTGGAGATATATTGCGCCCGCCTTGATGAACCAGGCCGCGACATAGTCCAGCGTGCCGCCCGAGCCGCCGAGGTCCGCGATCCGCCGCACCTGCGCGCGCTGCTTCTTCGCTCTGCATCTTGGCGCCGCGAAACGGCGGATTGCCCATGACATAGCTACACTTCGCCGCCGGCAGCACGCTCTCCCAATCCAGCTCCAGCGCGTCGGCGTGGACGATGTGCGGCGATTGCTTCAGCGGGATGCTGGCGTGGGGTCTGCCGAACAGCAGCGAGAGCCGCACATTCATGATGTGGTCCATCATCCACAGCGCCACTTCGGCGATGCGGGCGGGAAATTCGCCAAGCTCGATGCCGTGGAATTGCTCGACGCTGAGTTTCACCAGCGACGCCGACATCGAACTGGAATCAGATTGCGTTAGCCGGGGCGATTGAACACATCAGTGTAGAGGAGCGCCAAACTCTTCCTCGATTTCGCGCAATTCGCGATAAGCGATGACAAGGAAATTGCCGCAGCCGCAGGCGGGATCGAAGAATGTCAGGCTCGCGAGCTTGTCGTGAAACGCCTTCAGCCGCGCTTCGCGGTCCCGCTTCAGGCCCTTGATATGCGCCAGTTCGGCGCGGAGATCGTCGAGGAAAAGCGGCTCGATCACTTTGAGGATGCAGCGCTCATTGGTGTAGTGCGCGCCCTCCTTGCGCCGCTCTTCCTTGTTCATGACGAACTGGAACAGCGAGCCGAAAATCGCCGGTGAAATCGCGTCCCAATTGAAGGCGCACGCTTCCAGCAGCAGCGCGCGCATCTTGGAATTGAAGTGCGCGATCGGCAGCCGCTCGGCGAACAGATCGCCGTTCACATAGGCAAACTTGGCGAGGTCTTCGTCGAGCGTCTTCTGGCGCTTCTCGATTGGCGTGTTGAGCACTTGAAACAAGTTCTCCAGCCACTGGCCGGTGTCGGCGCCGTCTTCGTTAGTGCGGTTGAGGATCAAATCCTCCATGAGGCCGCGGGATTCAAAGATGCCCGTGTCGTCGGCGAACAGGCAGAACAAGAGCCGCACCAGCAGCCGTTCCAAATCGTGGCCGCGATAACCGGAGGCTTCCAGCGCGTCGTGCAACTTGCCCATCAGTTCGGCGGCGAGGATGTTGACCGGGTCCTGCTCCTTGAAGGTGCGCTTCTCGACGCCGAGGATGAAGCCGAACTTCTCGACATGGTTGGGCAGATCGGCGAGCGCGAAGCGCGCTTCCTCGCGGGTTTCCAGGTCGATCAGTTCGAAGAATTGGAAATCGCAGAGCAGCACGTAGCGCGGCAGTTCGCGCTCCTCGATGCCGGGAAAATAATCCAGCGCCTGGCTCGCGGGCGCGGGCCAGGCTCTTGCCGCGCGCTCTTCTGCTCGACCAGGAACATGCCCGTCCAGAACAGGTCGATGAAGCCGCGCCTGCCGCCGTAGTTTTTTGACCGGTTGCTCGAAATCGGCGACGCGCCGCGCGGTGACGCCGAACACCTCGAAAAATTCGTTGAAAAAGGTCTGGGCCTCGCTGCGCTCGCAGGAGGCGTCCTTGAACTCCCTGGCGAAGTCCGCCGCCCGCGCCCTGATTTCGTTCCAGCTTAGGCGCAAGCACACTACCCCCTGTCGGGCCCACTCATGCCCCCCCACCCCCCCAAAATCCACCCCGACCCCGGTTGACCCGCGCCCCCCGCTTCCCTTATACCCCCCGCTTCCCGCCCGGGCGGCTTCCGTCCGGGCGCGTGATTTATTGCGGTAGCGTCATGTTCGCGGTAATTAAGACGGGCGGCAAGCAATACCGGGTCGCCAAGGGCGATGTGGTGGTGGTCGAGAAGCTCGACGCCGAGGCCGGCGGCAAGGTCACGTTCAAGGACGTGCTGATGGCTGGCGACGGCAAGTCGCTGAAGCTGGGCAAGGACGCCGCCGGCGTTACCGTCTCCGGCGACGCTGGTCGAGACCAAAAAGGGCGACAAGGTCATCGGTGTTCAAGAAACGCCGCCGCAACACCTATCGCCGCAAGATCGGCCATCGTCAGGCCGAAAGCCACGTCAAGATCACCGCCATTGGCGGCAAGGAATAAGAGGGTCCCATGGCTCACAAAAAAGCAGGCGGATCGTCGCGCAACGGTCGCGACAGCGCCGGGTCAGCGCCTCGGCGTGAAGCGCTTTGGCGGCCAAGCCGTCAACGGCGGGGAAATCCTCGTGCGCCAGCGCGGCACCAAGTTTCATCCGGGCGTCAATGTCGGCCTTGGCCGCGACCACACGCTGTTTGCCAAATGCCAAGGCGAAGTGGAGTTCGCGACCAAGCGCGACGGCCGAACCTACGTATCGATTAATGCGATGCAGGTAGCGGCCGAATAGGCGAGACGGAAAATTTTCCGGATCGCCTCCTCCAGAAGGCGATCCGGTACCCGAAAGCGTGGGGCGCCCGGATCGAGGCGCCCCTTTTCTTCATGCCCCGCGCAAAACCCGAGCTTGTCTCGGGGGAGGCCGCCTATGCGTGAAATCGCCGAGATCAGAACCGCTCGCCTGCACTTGCGTCCGCTGCGCTTGGGCGATTGCACGCGCGTGGCGCGCTTTGCCGGCGACCCGGCGTCGCGCGTATGATCGCCAGCGTGCCGGTACCGTATTTTCCGGTGGCGGCCGAAGCTTGGATCATGACGCTTGCCGCGCGCGCGCCGCTCGGCCGCGATTTCGTGTTCGCGGTCGATCTCCCAGGCGAGGGGCTGATTGGAATCGTCGGCGCGCACGCAAGCGAGGAATCGCGCGTTGAAATCGGTTATTGGTTCGGTCGATCGTTTTGGGGCTCGGGCTTCGCCACCGAGGCGTTGCGCGGGTTTGTCGGCCATGCTCGCGGCCCGCTGCACGCCGGCCATTTCGTCGACAATCCCGCCTCGGGCCGCGTGCTGGAAAAAGCCGGCTTTGCCTATACTGGCGAAACCGAACAGCGCTTTTCGCTGGCCGCGGCGCCAGAATCGCCAGCCGCCTCATGCGCCGCGAGCTAGCCAATACGCCCGCGCACCAGATCCTCCACCACGCTTGGGTCGGCCAGCGTGCTGGTGTCGCCGAGATTGCCGAGTTCGTTCTCCGCGATCTTGCGCAAGATCCGGCGCATGATCTTGCCGCTGCGCGTTTTCGGCAGGCCGGGCGCGAACTGGATCGCGTCGGGGCGGGCGATCGGCGCTGATTTCGCGCGACACCCATGGCTTCAGCTCGCTCGCCAGCGCCTCATCGCCGGTCTCGCCGACATTCAGCGTCACGTAAGCGTAAATCCCTGTGCCCTTGATGTCGTGCGGCATGCCGACGACGGCGGCTTCGGCGACTTTCGCGTGCGCGACCAGCGCGCTTTCGATTTCGGCGGTGCCGAGGCGATGGCCGGAGACGTTGAGCACGTCATCGACGCGGCCGGTGATCCAATAATAGCCGTCCTCGTCGCGGCGGCAGCCGTCGCCGGTGAAATACGTGCCGGGATAGGTGCGGAAATAGGTCTCGAAGAAGCGGCTGGTGATCGCCATACACGGTGCGCATCTGGCCGGGCCATGAAATCGAGCAGCACAAGATTGCCGCTGGCCGCGCCTTCGAGGAAATTGCCTTTCTCGTCCACCAAGCGCGGGCTTGACGCCGAAGAACGGCCGCGTCGCCGAGCCGGGCTTCATCGCCGTCGCGCCGGGCAGCGGCGTGATCAGCGCGCCGCCGGTTTCGGTCTGCCACCAGGTGTCGACGATCGGGCAGCGCCCGTCGCCGACAACGCGGTAATACCAGAGCCACGCTTCCGGATTGATCGGCTCGCCCACCGTGCCGAGCAGACGCAAGCTCGCGCGCGAGGTGCTGCTTCACCGGCCCTTCGCCTTCGCGCATCAGCGCGCGCAGCGCGGTCGGCGCGGTGTAGAAGGTGTTGACCTTGTGCTTGTCGATCACCTCCCAGAAGCGCGAGGTGGTCGGGATAATTCGGCACGCCCTCGAACATCAGCGTGGTCGCGCCGTTCGCGAGCGGGCCGTAGACGATATAGGTGTGGCCCGTCACCCAGCCGACATCGGCGGTGCACCAGTAAATGTCGCCGTCGTGATAATCGAACACGTATTGGTGCGTCATCGCGGCGTAGACCAGATAGCCGCCGGTGGTGTGCAGCACGCCCTTGGGTTTTCCGGTCGAGCCCGAGGTGTAGAGGATGAACAGCGGGTCTTCCGCGCCCATCGGCTCGGGCGGGCAATCGGCGGAGACCTTCTCGGCCTCGTCCTCATACATCACGTCGCGGCCTTCGCGTCATCGGCACGTCGGCGCCGGTGCGGGTGACGACGATGACGCTGGTCACGCCCAGGCGCTTGCGCCAGCGCCGCATCGACATTGGGCTTCAGCGGAATGATCTTGCCGCCGCGCACGCCTTCGTCGGCGGTGATCACGAATTTGGAATCGCAATCCTTGATGCGGTTGGCGAGGCTTTCGGGGGAAAAGCCGCCGAACACCACCGAATGAATGGCGCCGATGCGCGCGCAGGCCAGCATCGCGTACGCGGCTTCCGGGATCATCGGCATGTAGATGGTGACGCGGTCGCCGCGCCCGACGCCGTTGCGCTTTCAGCACATTGGCGAAGCGGCAGACTTCCGCGTGCAGTTCCTTGTAGGTGATCGTCGAGCGAGTCGTCCGGATCGTCGCCTTCCCAGATGATCGCGACCTGATCGCCGCGCTTTTCCAGGTGCCGGTCGATGCAATTGGCCGAGGCATTGAGAACGCCATCCTCGTACCAGCGGATGCGGAAAGTCCGCTTCGTTGAAGCTCGTGTCCTTCACCTTGGTGTAGGGCTTGATCCAATCCAGCCGCTGCCCTTGCACGCCCCAGAACGCTTCGGGATCGGCGAGCGCGGAGGCGTGCATGGCGCGGTAGCCACATCGTCGGCATAAGCGCGCGCGCGCCCAATCGGGCGGGACGGGGATGGTGGTGGCGTTGGACATGAGCGCTTCCTCTCGGCTCTTTATGGACCGCCGTCGTCCCCGCCGGCAATCGGGTTAAGGCGTGCAGGCTTGCTGGCGTCGCCTTGCTCAATGCGGGATGTGCGAGGCGATTTCGCGCGCAGGGCGAGGCTGACCATGTTGCCTAAGAGAACAATGGTTTTGGCGCTGTTGGCGCTGGGCAGCCCAGGAGCCGAGTGCGTCGGCGCAAGAGCAAGTTGATCCCGCAGCGCCGACGCAACCAGCGCCCGCGGACGTCGGCACTGAACAAGAGCAGGCGAATTGGACCGGCTTGCCGTTCGTTAGTCTCGCGGGTTTTGAACGCCTGATTCCTCGGGATGCGCCGGAGCGATCTCGTCAGAACACTTGGACGGCTGGCCATGACGATGCCGGGTCGGGGCTCCGACCAAGTGCACCATTACGAATATGATTTGGCTGGTGGCTCTCGGATTATTGCGACAATCATAGTGCGAGACGGGGCGGTGTTCATTCGCAGGCTTTACGCAGTCTTCACCGACTGGCGAGACATCTCGCGCCAATTGAGCAAGCGCTGCTTTGGACCATCAGAATCATCGCCGGCCAGCGCCTAGTGGCGCCGAGGCGCTGGCGGTCCAAGTTGCGCTAATGCCCCACGCTCGCCGCGCGGCGGAACACCGTGCGGATCGTGAAATTGCTGACCAGCCGCCGCACGCCCGGCAGGCGCGAGAGCGTTTCGCGGTGCACGCGCTCGTAGCGGTCGTCGTCGGCGATGACGATGCGCAGCAGATAATCGCTTTCGCCGGTCATCAGGTGGCAGTCCTGCACTTCGCGGCAGAGCGCCACGGCGCGCTCGAACGCTGCCATGGTTTCGCTGCGCTGGTTTTCCAGCGTCACCGCGACGAACACGGTCGCGCCGCGCCCCAGCGCTTTCTCCGACAGGATCGCCGCATAGCCCTCGATCACGCCGGCGGCCTCCATGCGCTTTGACGCGGCGGTGGCAGGCGGAGGGCGAGAGGCCCACGCGCTCGGCCAGCGCCGCGCTGGTGAGCGCGCCGTCGCGCTCGAGCGCGAGCAGGATTTTGTGGTCGAAGGCGTCGAGCGGGACGGGAGAATTTTGCGACATGGTAGTGCAATATGCATGAAAATAGGCGTAAATGGCAAGACAGCGCGCAGAAATATCGAAGAAAATGCACGCTGTTTGGGATATTTCGAGCGTCAAATCCAAATCGATCGGAGGAAATCCCATGCGCGTCGGCTGTCCCAAGGAAATCAAGGTCCATGAATATCGCGTCGGCCTGACGCCGGAGAGCGCGGCGGAACTGGTGCGCGCCGGGCACGAGGTGCTGCTGGAGACCAAGGCCGGCGAAGGCATCGGCGCGCCGGACAGCGTCTACGAAAAAGTCGGCGTGAAGATCCTGCCGAACGCCGACGCGGTGTTCGCGCGAAGCCGAGATGATCGTGAAGGTGAAGGAGCCGCAAGCCGTCGAGATCGCGCGGCTGAAGCCGAAGCACACGCTGTTCACCTATCTCCACCTCGCGCCCGATCCGGAGCAGGCCGAAGGGCTGATGAAATCCGGCGCGACCTGCATCGCCTACGAAACCGTGACCGATGCCGACGGGCGCCTGCCGCTGTTGAAGCCGATGAGCGAAGTGGCGGGGCGGATGTCGATCCAGGTCGGCGCGCATTATCTGGAGAAGGCGCATGGCGGACGCGGCGTGCTGATGGGCGGCGTGCCCGGCGTGCGGCCGGCGGATGTGGTGATCCTCGGCGCGGGCGTTGTCGGGCTACAATGCCGCGCAGATCGCCGTCGGCATGCGCGCGCGCGTGACCGTGTTCGACAAGAACCCGGCGCGGCTGGAAGAGCTCGACCGCGAATTCAACGGCCGGCTGGAGACGGTCTATTCAACCAAGCGCCGCGGTCGAGGAAGCGGTGAAGGAAGCCGATGTCGTGGTCGGCGCGGTGCTGGTGGCGGGCGCGGCGGCGCCGAAGCTGATCACGCGCGGCGATGCTGAAGACGATGCGCCCGGGCTCGGTGCTGGTGGATATTTCCATCGACCAAGGCGGCTGCTTCGAAACCTCGCACGCGACGACGCACGACGATCCGGTGTTCGTGGTCGACGGCATCATCCACTATTGCGTCGCCAACATGCCGGGCGCGGTGGCGCGCACGTCAGCGCGTTTGCGCTGAACAACGCGACGCTGCCGTTCGCGCTGGCGCTGGCCAACAAGGGCTACAAGCAGGCGCTGAAGGACGATCCGCATCTGGCGAACGGGCTCAACGTCTACGAAGGCGCGATCGCGCACGAGGCGGTGGCGAAGCGATCTGGGCAAGCCGTACAAGCGGCCGGGTTGGCTGGGGTAACCCTTGCCCTCGCGGCGATGGCGCCTCGAAGTGGAGGAGCGAGGGGGCCCCGACACTCAACCCTCGCCCCCGCCCCGTTGAGCCCGCTAATTCGGTCGCGCCTTGGGGTCGGGTTGGTGTGGGCACCCTGGCGGAGAGGGAGGGATTCGAACCCTCGATACCCTTGCGAGTACTCCAGTTTTCGAGACTGACGCCTTCAGCCACTCGGCCACCTCTCCGGAGGCGCCCTTATTGGCGAGCCGCGCGCGAGGTTGCAAGCCTTACCTTGCAATCTTGCGCCGCAACAAAGCCACGACCGGCCCGGAGGCCGGCCCGCCGCCACATCAGAAGCGTTGCCCGAACCTGACCCCGATTGTGCGCGGCTGATTGGGCACGTCATAGGGCTGGCCGCCGCAGACCGGCGTGGCGCATTCGGCATAGCGGGTTATGATGGCGCGCTCGTCGGACACGTTGTCGATATAGAGATCGAGCGAAGCGTTGCCAAAGGCGATGCCGCCGGAAACGTCGAACGTGGTGTACAAGGGCAGTCGGCCGAGGATTGCCGCTTCGTCGGTGCGCAGATCGATGCCGGAATCGGACTGGTGCACCAAAGTGCCCTGCACGAACGCATTCCAATTGGCCAAGTTGAATTCGTAGCGCGCCGTTAGATTGGCTTTGAAGTCCGGCGTGACCGGCAATTCCGTGCCCGCGGGCGCACGCAGCTGATTGACGCAATCGCCTTCGTCGCAAATATCGGCCTTGGTTTCGCTGGCAAGGCTGGTAGCCGAGGCGGTGAAGGTCAGATTGTCTGTCGCGGCCCAGGAAATGTCCGCTTCGATGCCGGCAATCTCGGCGTCGACGCCGTTCTGGATCTCCGTCAGCCCATTGGCGCCGAGGAATGAATACTGGAATTCCTCCCAGGTCTGCAGGAACAGCGCCCCATTGAAACGCAGCCGATTCTGCGCCCAGGTGGTTTTCCAGCCGACTTCGTAATTGGTGAGAAAGTCCGAATCATAAGGCGGCAGCGTGCCGCGGCGATTGATGCCGCCAGGGCGATAACCGGTCGACCACGTGCCGTAGATCAACCGGTCGTCGTCGATCCGCCAAGTCAGATTGGCGCGGTGAGTGACGCCGTCTTCCTCAGTGGTCTTGTTGAGGTTGGTGCACGGCGAGCCGTGGAACGGAACAAAAGGAACCGCGCAAGCGGCAACGCCAGTGCTGCCGCTGAAGCCAGGCCCGAAGCCGAAGAAGCCTTCGAGCGAGTTTTCCGACTTGAACAGGCGAAGCCCGATTGTGCCGGTCAGGCTCTCGATGAAATCGAACGAGACCTCGCCAAACACCGCCGCGTCGCGATCGATGCGTTGTTGTTGAGTGAGCCAGATCGTATCGGCCCAACCGGGCACTTCGATGGCGGAGGCGAGATTGGCGACGCCGTAGCGCTGCTCGATGTCGTGCACCTGGCGCTGCCAGAATGCGCCGACGACGAAGCGGAAGCGATCCTCCGCTGGCGAGGACAGGCGAATTTCCTGGCTGAATTTGTTGTAACGGTCGCGACCCGACACGGTCTGTGACGGATCGATGATCATTCCCGCATCGTTATAGAAATAGGCGCCATAGCCGAAGAGCGCATCGTAGAAATACGCATAATCGGTATAGTCGGACTCTGTGTCAGTGGCGCGGTTGAGGCCGGCGACCGAATAGACAAAGTCGAAATCGACCGATCACGCCATTGACCGTGAGCGCGGCCTGCACCCAACTATCTTGTGCGCTTTCCGGGAACCAATGCGTGAGCTTCAAATCGCCGACGGCGGGATCGAAGCCGAAAATGCCGTTGCTTTGCTGGTCCTGCGCCATGAGGGTCGGCGTCACCGTCCAATTGTCATTGAGTTCGATGCCGAGCGCGGCGCGGAAGCCGTAAGTGTCGACGTCGTTATAATCGTCCTCGGCGATGGCGGCGTTGTCGAGCGTGCAGGGCGCGACGGCGGTCGGGGGAATGGCGGCGAGGCCGGCCGCGCAGGTCGGATAGGTGCGCGTGCCTTGAACGTTGTCGATATAGCCCGCGTCATGCTGACTCCAGCCGACCAGGCGCACCGCCGCGCGATTCCCCAGTGGAATGTTGACATAGCCTTCAATACTGTTGCCGATGCCGCCGCCGTCAATTGAATTGATTCCGATATTGTAGGAGGCGCTGAACTCGCCCGGGTCGGGTTTGTTGGTGATGATGCGCACCGTGCCGGCTTGCGAGCTTGCGCCGTAGAGCGTGCCTTGCGGGCCGGCGAGCGCTTCGACGCGGGCGATGTCATAGACGTGGATGTCGAGCGCGCCGGTGATGGTGGTGATGGGCTGCTCGTCGAGATAGGTGCCGACGCTCGGCAACGGGCCCGAATGATTGCCGTTCTCGCCGCTGGCGACGCCGCGGAAATAGGTGCGGGTAAAGCCCGGCGCCAAGGTCTGCAGGCTAAGGCTCGGGAGGAAGCGCGCATAATCGTTGATATCGTTGACCTGCAATTGCTCCAGCCGCTCGTTGCCGATCGCCTGCACGCTGAAACCGGCACATCCTGCAAGTTCTCTTCGCGCTTTTGCGCGGTGACGATGATCTCGCCGAGACCGCCGGTGTCGGCCTCTTGCGCCGCGACATTACTGGCGATCCCGCCGAGCATCGATGTCGCCAGCATCAGGGTGCGCCAATTGGCGCTGGCGGTTTTCTTCAGGTTTGACATATTTCCCCTCCTTGATTTTAAGCGTTCGAATAGGCGTCGAGCACGGGGCCAAGCGCCGCTTTAAGCGGGCCGAGCCAAGGTTCGTAATGGCGCCAATGCTCAACCGCGTCTGTATAAAGCGGCTGCCGTACTTGCTCGGAACTCGCCGTGCGCACGGCGCGTTTGGTGGCGTGAAACTCAAGGCATTGCGGCTCGAACGGCAGCGCGCAATACTCAAGCAACCGGCGAATTTCAAACTCCGGATCGGCGACCATCTGCTCGTAATGCACGCGGTGAACGCGGCCCGGAAGCGTCTCGTCGAAATGCGCCATCAGCGAAACGTAGTCGGCATAATAGCGGCCAAGATCGGTCAGATCGTAGCTGAAGGCTTGGCCGCGGGCGAAATGTTGCTTGAACGCGGAAAAGCAGCCGCCCAGCGGATGGCGACGCGCGTCGATGATCTTCGCATTCGGCAAGATCAAGGCAGATGAGGCCGAGATGCTGGAAATTGTTCGGCATCTTGTCGATGAAAAACGGCCTGCCGGTTTTGCGCTGTACGCGGGTGCGCGCAAAATATTCCGCGCCCAGCGCGCGCAGGCGCTCCGGGCCCATATCGGCAAGCGCATCCGGATAGGCGCCGCCGCGCACCTTGCCGCCGCCAATTTGCTTGGCCATGGCGATAATGTCGGGCAATTCCATCGTGCCTTCGACGGCCGAATGGCTGGAGAGAATTTGCTCCAGCAGCGTCGAGCCCGCGCGCGGCAGGCCGACGATGAAAATCGGATCGGGATCGGGCGCTCCCTGGCCGGCGCGCGCGGCCAGCAATTCGCGGGTGAAAAACGCCTTGTGCCGCGCAACCAGCGCGCTGGTGTCGTCGGCCTTGTAGGCAAGGCCAAGCCGCCGCAGCCGCGCGCCTTCCTGGTAATGCTCAAACGAGCGCGCATAGCTGGCGCGATCCTCGAACACCTTGCCCAGTGCGAAATGCAGATGAAAACGATCTTCGTCGGAAATATCAGTGCGGACGATCTGCGCCTGCATCGCCGCTGCCGCCGCATCGTCGAAGCGATAGGTTTTCATGTTGGCGAGGCTCCAATAGGCCTCGCCGAAATGCGGCGTAAGTTCGATGCTTCTCGCATAGGCGGCGATGCTCTCGGCCTGTTCGCCGGCGGTCTTGGCGGCGTGGCCAAGGCTTAGCCAGCCGCGCGCATTGTTCGGTTGCTCGCGCAGCATCTGCCGATAGGTGGCGATCGCGGGCTCGTATTCGCCGATCCGCGTCTGCGCCGCCGCCTGCAGGAAGCGATAGCTCGGATTATCCGGTTCTTCGACGAGCAAGACATCGAGATGCGCCAGCGCCTCGCCTCCCTTGCCTTGGCGGTTGAGCACGATGGCGAGATTGTGGCGCGCGGCGCTGAAGCTGGGTGCAAGCTCGATGGCGCGCGCGAGGAGTTTTTCCGCGTCCTCGGAGCGGCCCAGCCGCGCGCCGACTTCAGCCAGCATGCGGATGGCGGCGACATCGGTCGGCTGTTTGTAGAGGTGCGCACGCAGGGCTCGCTCGGCGATCGCGAGCCTGCCCTCGCACAGCGCAAGCGCCGCCGCCATCAGCGCCGGATCGCGCACCGAAGCGCGGATCGATTGCGCGTAGGCGGCGTCCGCGCCGGCATTGTCTTCCAGCAGGGTGAATTGGTCGCCCAGAGCGCGCCAAGCCGCGCTCGCGCCTGGATCAAGCGACACCGCGCGCTGCAAGACGGTAACGGCGGCCTGATGGCGGCCCATGCGCGCATACGCCAGCCCCAGCGTGAGCTCCGCTTGTGGGTGAGCGGGTGATACTTTGAGGATTTCGAGCGCCTGCTGCTCGGCCAGCGCCGGGTCGGAACGCAGCAGCCGCCCGGCATGGGCCAGGGCCGTTTCAAGGGTGCCGAGAGATTCCGCCATATTTGCGGACATTGTTGCCCCGATTTCGCGCAGTACAAGCTCTCACAGAGAACCGCCCGAGCCGGCAAGTCAATTCCGGGCGCGGCCAAAATCGTCCGGATAACAAGGATTTCAGCCCGGTGGCGCAAACGCGCCCCAGATTGAACCGGCGTTAGGCCAAGCTGGCGTGCAGCCGCGCCGCCGCTAGCGTTTCGGCCAAGCGGCCCATGTCGGCGCGGACGCGCTCATAGCCATTGCCGCGCTCCAGCGTCTGTTCATCGACATAGAGCGCGCGATTGATCTCCACCTGCAGCGCATGCACGCGCTGCATCGGGCGACCATAAGTCTGGGTTGTGTGGCCGCCGGCAAACGGCGTGTTGCGGGCCACGCGGTAGCCCAGCCGCCGCAGCGTCGCCTCGGCCAGCGCGGTGACGGAAGGATGACACGACGCGCCGAAGCGGTCGCCCAGCACGATGTCAGGGGAGAGCGCGCCGCGCGCGCCGCTGGGCATGGAATGACAATCCACCAGCACCGCGCAACCGAACTCGGCCTTGGTTTCGGCGATCAAACTAAGCAGCAAATCATGGTAGGGACGATAAATTTCACCGATGCGCCGCTCGGCCTCGGCCAGCGTGAGCTTGCGCGCGTAAAGATTTTTCCCGTCGCCGCAAATTCGTGGAATCGCCCCCAGGCCGGCCTGCACCCGCGCCGAGGCGCCGCCCGCGACCGGCGGCGGGCGCTCGTCAAACATATCGGGGTCAAGCTCGCTGGCGTCGCGGTTAAGATCGACATAGACCCGCGCCACCGCCGCCGATAGCAGCACGGCGCCGTGCGCTGCCGCGGCGGCGAACAATTCATCCACATAGGCATCCTCGGAGCGCCGCAGGCTCAGCAATCCGATGCTGGTATGGGCGAGCAGGTCGGCCGGGTAGCGCCGGCCCGAATGCGGTGAGGTGAAAATCAGCGGCGCGGTGCGTCGCAGCGGCTCAACCAGCACAAACGGCGCCTCTCTTGGCTGGCGGATTGGCCAAGCCTCGGCCGGCAGCGCGCCACCCTGCGCCCCATCGTCCAGCGCGTGCGCTGCGCCGCCTTGCCCTTGATCCGAGGCGTCCATGGCCGCCATTGTTCGCCGCCGCATGCGGCCGCGTCAATGCGCGCTTCACCGGACCGCTTCCGCATCGACTGGCGAGCCTTGTGCAGAGATTGGTTTAGCTGGCCTTTACCAGCTCCGTGCTAAAGGCTACCGCTTGGTAGGGCCGATTTGCGGCGGAGCAGCGCATGGCGCGTATCCTGTTAGCCGAAGACGATGACTCGCTCCGGGCGTTCCTGGTGACGAACCTGACCCGCGCGGGCCACGACGTCGCCGCCCATGGGGATGGCGATTCCGCCTGGGAAGCGCTGGAATTTGGCGCCTACGACCTATTGTTGACCGACATTGTCATGCCCGGTTTGGACGGCATCGAGCTCGCCAGGCGCGCCGCCGAGGCCGATCCGGCGATGAAGATTGTGTTTATCACCGGCTTTGCCGCCGTGGCGCTCTCGGCGCAAAACCAAGCCCCCAAGGACGCCAAAGTGCTGTCCAAGCCGTTCCACCTGAAAGATCTGGTGATCGAAATCGAGCGCGTAATCGCGGCGGCTTGATCGCGGCTGCGTGAGACAGGAGGGAAGGCGCCCGCGACTTCTCCCAGCCCCGGTCCCTGCTACCGGGCAGATCGTGCGCTACCTAAACCGGACATATCGTGTGCTAGCGACACGGGGACCGGTCCCTTGCCCTGGCCCGGCAACGCAGTCTATATGCGCCCACCCTGAAACGGACCGGGCGCGTAGCTCAGCGGGAGAGCACTACGTTGACATCGTAGGGGTCACAGGTTCGATCCCTGTCGCGCCCACCATTAAATCAAATACTTACGCGTGTCGTAGAGGAAGTGTCCGGGCTTCGGCTAGCGCCCAGCTAGCAGGACAACAGCAAGCGACAACACGCTGCGACAAAGAAATCCGCCACCGCGAAGACGGCGGCGACGGACGCGCCTTCGTTTCCATACGCCCCTTGCACGACGCGCCGCAGGCCGTCGTGTTCTTGAATTGACGCCCCCCGCCGCGACGCCTCCAGAACGACAGCGCGCGCAGGGCCGGTCAAGGACCGCGCGCCAGCGCGGCCCGAAGGGTTTCCTTGACGGGCCCGAGCACGCTGTCAGGCTTCATGGCGAAAAACGGCGCAACGCTCAGCGCGTGCGCACATAGCCCTCGGGCAGTTCGTCGCCCAACTGCGGCGGCTCGCCGCCTTCCCGGTTGAGGAACCTCATCAACCATTCAGGGTCGGCGCCTTGTTTGCGCTCCTCGAAGAATTTACGCGCCTTGATCGCTTCAAGGTGCCGTTCAACCGCTTGGATCGCAATCGCCTCCAGGCTGATGCCTTCGCCGACTGCTTCGGCGGCCAGCTTTTCCCGCAATTCGTCGGGGATCATCAGTGGCTTCAACTCACCCATTATCGCGCTCCAGTTCGCGGAGGATACCAGACGGCGGCATAACCGGCAAATCAAAGCGCCGCGACGCTTCCGCGAAATCTCGGACATTGAAGGTGACGATTGCGTCCGCGCGCCCGTTCAGCGCCGCCTCGATGACATGGTCATCGCCGGGGTCCGGGCCAAGAGGACGCCAGCGGAAATTGACGTCCACGGGATCGAACAACGCCGCCACCTGTTCGGCGAACTTCGTCGCGTCTGCCTCGGATACTCCCAGGCCTGCGCGCACCTCCGGCCGGGCGCAAACGTCGAGATATTCAAGGGCGAGACTCAGGGTTCCTATCAGCGTCAGCCGCCCTCGTGTCGCCAAACGAATGAGTTCTGCCGAGGCGCCGGTCTGCGAGCGCAAGGCGGCGACAACGACATTGGTGTCCAAAACGACGCGCATGGCAGAACCTACCGCGATTCTCGGCCATATTCGCTGGTGGAGCGATGTGCTCGCCCGGCCGCCCATTCGTCGAGCACGCGGCCGATGTAGCGCACCAGGCGCGGGCCATATTTGACGAAAGGCGGGCCCTCGCCGGTGACGCGCCAGCGGTTGAGCGTGTGCTTGGAGATTTTCAAACGCAGCGCGGCTTCTTCGACGGTGAGCAGAATTTCGGCGGACATCGGTTTCTCCTTGTCATGCACGGCGATGCGGTTAACAGCGCCGGCGCGTTAAGGAAAACACCAACTGATGCAATCACCAGCACATTCTTCCAAGATTTGAAAACACGATTTGGCGGCGAAGCTGTGGGCCCGTTTCCTAGCGTTTCCGGCGCGGATTAAGCTGTCTCACGAAAACCCTCGCTGCCCGCCCTTGGCCCTTGTTGTCCCATAATAGCCCGGCGCCATAATTCGCGCGGTCGGTGAAAACTGGAATCGGCGAATTGACGGAAATTCGGCTCGCTCAGCGCTTGGCGCTGTTGTCGTCCAAGAATTTTTCAAGGTCGGCGGGGCGATAGGCGACCAGACGCGCACCGCGCATGGTCCATTTCGGACCCGCATTCTTGGCGCGCCAGTTCTTCAGCGTGCTCACCGACACACCGAGATATTGCGCCGCGTCGCGTGGGTTCAACACCACTGGTCGTTCAAGTGCGTCAGAGCGCGGCGCCTTTGCTTTCCACGCCTTCACACGGGGGATGCGCACCGACGTTGTAGAAACGCGCTCCAGCGCATCGAACAACCCCATCTGACGCGGGTCGATGTCGGACTTTGCCGTACGCTTGGCCCTTCGCTTTCCGGGCGATTTCGACTTCGTCGCCTTGACCATTGACCATGCCTCCCGCTCTGCGGCTCAAGCCGAAACCAGCAAGCGCGAGGCCAGAGGTCAGCGGCCGAGACCGAGGCCAAGCCCGCGGCTCAGGCCGAGCTCCTTGGCCAGCTGCCTCGGCGCGATGAGTTCGAGCGATCTCGCGCCGCCGCGCTCCAATATTTTAACGCCGACCTGATCGCCGATTCCGATCTCCTTGCCGGCCTTGATCGCAACCAGTGCGATATCATCGCCGCGCCCGATGATGGTCGTCCTGCCCGCGAACAATTGCTTCACCTCGCGCACCTGCCACACCTGCTCCGAGCCCCGCGGGGGATCGAATGCGAGATCGCGATAGGCGAGCCCATGTTCGCGCGCGTGCTCAAGGCCAGCGCGATCCAGTTCGTTGGCGCGAAGCTGCTCACGCGCGCCATCGCGGAAATAGAATTTGCCGCTTTCGCTCCGAACGCCCCAGCCCTCGCACTCCAAATGCTGGGCGCGCTCGCCAAGCGCTGACTTCAACGCGCTCCAGACGCGGCAGCTCCCGCTTTTGCCCACGCGCGATGCGGTCGAGTTCGCGGTCGAGCAGGGTTTCGGCGCGCGCCTGCACCTGGGCTTGCAGCGAATGGTGCGAGATGACCTCAATCTCGGCGCCGCGCCCTTCAGGCTTGAGGGCCAACAGCGAGCCTGGCTGCACGCCTTCGATTTCTCGCACGCCGGTGTTCAGCAACACGCGGCCATGGGAGGGGGTCTCCACCACCAGCAGCGCTCGGTCGGGATTGTCGCCCCTCGGCCCCAATTCCTTGACCTCGCCCACGACCCGGCCCAAGCGCGGCTCGTAGAGCCGCCCACGCGCCAGTTCCCGGCGGATGTCCAAGGGCCTGGCCGCCTCCAAGCGTTCGATCCAGTCGGGCTCAAACCGCAGCACGTTGCGGCGGGTTTCCTTCGCCAAGCCCACGGCTTCCAGTTCCCGCGCCCGGGCGCGCAAGGCGTTGGCGAAGTCCGGCGAATGATCCCGCCCCAGTTCCTGCATGCGCACTTCGCGGCGCTCGTTGAGTTCCTGTTCCAGCGCCCGGTCCAAGCGATTGAGGCTGCGGGACTGCACTTCGCGCTCAAGCCGCAGCCGCTCATCGGCGATGGAGCGCTCGCCGATGATTTCGGTGGCGACATCGCGTGCGGCTTCGCGCAGCCCGTGCGAAACGTACTCGCGCGGCAGGAGAAGCTCGGCGCCGTCGCGGCGCACGCCGCGCACAATCACGTGCACATGGGGGTTGTCGGTATTGTGGTGATCGACCGCGACCCAGTCGAGTTCCACGCCAAGATCGCGTTCCATCTTCTCCATGGTGCTGCGGGTGAAGTCCTTGAGATCGCCGTCCTCGCCGACCATGCGCGCGCCGCTCTCCGGCGCCAGCATGATGCGGAAATGGCGTTTGTCGTCGGCGTTCCAGTCGTGGAGGCGCTCGCGGGCATCGTCGGCGACATCCTGCTCGCGGTCATAGAACTGACCCCGCTCGCCTTCACGCGCGGCGCCGTCGCGCTCAAGATACTGAGCGTGCGCCATTAGCTTGCCGCCGCCGCCAGTTGCGCCGCCAAAGCCATGCTTGTGGAAGCTCACCTTGGCCACAACGCGCTGGCGCTGATCGCCGGCAATGGCGCGGGTGCTGCCGGCAAACATCGAGGAAGATGCGCGCGGCGCCGCGCCCTTCATCGCCTTGGTAAGTCGCGCGCCCAATTTGCCGCTGGTTCCGCCGCGCTCGCCGCGCGTGCGGCCAAAGCGAGCGCGAAATTCATCGTTGCGCAGGGCCGCGTCGAGCTTGGGCAGGTGCAATTCCAACATGTCCGCGCTCCTTCTCCAACTTGGCCGCGAGTCGTGAGCCAAGTTTTTCCGTCCGCGCCAACTTGCAGAAATCCTAGCAAAACCAAGCATTCGACACAACATAAACTTTGCCTTTATCTTGCTGTACACCTCATTTTCTGCCATCATGCAAGTACTGGACGAGCCAATACTAAGCGCGACAAGTCATGGTAAGTTTGTACAACATAAGCCAAGAGCGGGACGTGCTTGAAAAAGCAAAGAAAGTTCCTCGCACCCCGCGTCCAACTTGGATTTGCGGTGAACCGGAGGCTTGTTGATGAGTGTCTGGCTCGCCTGGGCGCGCAACGCACTGATCGCTTGGGCGGCGCTGACGCTGTCTGCCGCCATCGCCACTCAATTGCTCGCCGCCATCTTTGGCTACGCCGCGCATTTCGGTGAACCCGTCGCCTATTGGTACGGCCATCCGCTCTACGATCCGTGGCGCTTCCTGAGCTGGGGCTTGGAACTGGCGCCCGCCCGGCCCTGGATTGCGCTGCTCTGCGTTTTGCTCGCCATGACCTTCGTGCTGGCGGCGTTTGCGGTGCTTGTGCTCGCGCGGCTGATCCCGCCGGTCGAGCTTCCGCGCTTTGAATCGCGCCGTGGCTTCGCGCGATGGGACATTCTGAGCCAACAAGGGCTATTGGCGGCCAACGGTTTGGCGTTGGGCGCCGTGCGTTGTCATGTGTGGGAGAAGCCAGACATTGTTTCCGCGCCATCGGGAAACATGCTGATTGTCGGTGATCCCCGGCACACCGACGACGCCTTGATCGCCGCCATCTCCGCGTGGCGTGGGGCCTTGGTGTTCATCGATACGCGCGGATTGGCTCTGAAACTTTCGCGCAAGAACGTCATACGCTTTGCGCCAGGCCGCCCCGATAGCGCCAGCACCAATCCGATGCTTGCGGTCCGCGGCGGTGTGCACGCCTGGGCAGACGCACGCTTGCTGGCGCGCTCGTTTCTCCAATCCGGCGACGACGCGCTCGCCTATGCATTCGCAATCCTGGTGCTCGACCAATTACTGACCGCTCCGTCCGAACATCGAGACTTGGCGTGCATCCGCCAACGCCTGGCAGCGCCCCATCGCGTGCTTGCCGACATCTGCGCCACTTGGGATCCGCAGCAGGATTCAGCGCCAGCGCCTCGTTGTGAGATCGCCAGAGCGGTGCGCACTTGGCGCGCCCATCCCAACGCCACGCTCGATCGTCTCGCTAAGATCGACGCCGCGTTTGACCTGTTCGCCGACGGCGCCCATGCGGAAGCTACAGAAGGGCATCAGTTCGGCTTTGCCGACCTGGTCGCACGCGATGGCGCGGACACGTTGGTGATTTCGCCGCCCCCAGGCGACGTGGCACGCGCCACCCCTCTGATCTCGGCGATGTTGGCGCAACTTGTTGCGGCATGCGCCTCCGCCCCGGATGTCGATCAGCTCGGGCGCGCCAAGAAACGTCAGCTCCTCGTCGTTATCGACGCTGACATGAGCGCGGCGCTCACCACAATCCTCGCGGGCGCGCCGCTTCTGCCTGAACATGCGCTGCGCAATGGCTGTCGCTTCCTGGTCCAAACGAGGTGCATGGCAGAGGCGCCGCACGCTGCCTACGACGCCATTGCCGCTGTCGGCCCGCAGACCGAAGCAACGTCCGCGAAGCTCTCCAGCTTGGGTGGGAGCGTTCCTGTTTGGGAGCGCTTGGAATCCTCTCCTCCCGATTGGAGGGCGATCATATTTCCGACTTGGCAGCGATCCCTGCGCCCGGTGGTGGCGCAGCGCGCCTTGCTTGGCGCGAACGCGGGCGACGCCTTTCTCTTTCTGAAGGGCTTGGGGCCGATCCACGCACGCGCCGTGCACGTGGATGCGATCCCAACTACCTTCGCCAACGTTGCCGAGTTGGCGCCCGCCGCGCATGACTGGACCTCGCCGCCGCTTGAGCGCGCCAAAGCGCCGCCGGAGACGCTAGCCGCAGCGACGCCGGCCGGCGTCAAGCCAATCGGCGCCCAGATCCGCAAGGTGCTTACGCGATCTGCGCCACCCGCCTCCACAATCAAGGCCAAACAGCCATGACAAGCAAACGCCAGCTCACGCTGCACTTCGATGACGAAGTCGCCGCCGCTATCGAAGCTGAAGCCGGGAGGCGCGGCCTCAATCTCTCTCGCGCCGCAAACGATGTGCTACGCCGTGCGCTCATCGATGAAGCCGGTGAAGCTCTCGCCGACACTGTAAAGGCGCGACTCGACCGCCTCGACAAACGCGACCACGCGCGCGCTCGTGAGTTGGCGCTGATCAAGGAGATCGTGCTCCTCTTCGTGCGGGTGTGGTTCGAATATTCCGGCACGCTGGCTGATGACGACCCGGACGCCAGCGCCAATGCCGATGTCCTGTTTCAAGGGTTTCTGGAGATGTTGGCAGGTCGGGGCGGCGCGTTGAGTATTCGGGCGGAAGATTAGGCGCCGCGCTTCACAGGCTGGGACGGCCCTCCTGGGTCATGTTACGCTGGCGTTATCATCCAGAGACGTAGCCTGGGAAACTCGCGATCTTCTGGCTACCTCCCGCAACGGCCCCGAACGCCAGCGAAGGGGCGCAAGCTTGCGACAAAAGGGCTGCTTGGTTACCAAGGGGGTGCCTGGAGAAACCGGCGCGAGGTGGAGTGCCGATGGCCGAGGTGACAGGCGACGATGCCGCGCCGAGCGGAGCAGCGGGCGGGGCGGTTGAGCCGCCGCCCAGCCTGGACACAGCACTCGCTTCCTTCGTGCTGATGCTGGGCCTTCTTCAGAAGCCCGCCGATCCCGAACAGCTTCGCCACGCCGCCGGCAAGGGCGGCGCGTTGTTGGAAGCGTCCGATCTATTGCGACTGGCCAAGCAACTTGATGTGCGCGCCCGCGAAGTGAAAATCGCCGTTGAACGGCTCGACCGTCAACCGTTGCCGGCTATCGCATCGAGCAAGGACGGGCGCTTTTTTCTCATTTTGCAGGCCTCGCCAGACAAAGCGCTGATTTACCATCCTGACAAAGACAAGCCGGAAGCCATCGCCATCGAGGCGTTTCGCGAGGTGTTTTCCGGTCACCTCTTGTTGATGACCACGCGCGAGCGCCTCACTGGCGCTGCGCGCGCGTTCGACGTGACCTGGTTTATCCCTTCCATCGTCAAGTATCGCCACCTGCTTCGCGACGTGCTGATCGCTTCGTTCTTCATCCAGATATTGGCTTTGGTCAGTCCGCTCTTTTTCCAGATCGTGATCGACAAGGTGCTCGTGCACAATGGCTTGACCACGCTGGAAGTGCTCGCCATTGGTTTTCTGGTGGTGTCGGTGTTCGACGTAATGATGGGGGGCTTGCGCACCTATCTGTTCAGCCACACTACCAGCCGCGTCGATGCCGAACTGGGCTCGCGCCTGTTCCATCATTTGACGCATTTGCCGATGGCGTATTTCCAGGCGCGCCGCGTCGGCGATTCCGTTGCCCGCGTGCGCGAACTGGAAACCATCCGCGAGTTCCTGACCTCCTCGGCGCTGACGGCGGTGATCGATCTCTTCTTCGCCATCGTGTTCCTCGCGGTGATGTGGCTTTACAGCCCAACGCTGCTGATCGTCGTGCTGATCACGTTGCCGCTCTATGCGCTGATCCTGATCGCGCTGTCGCCGATCCTGCGCCGACGGCTCGACGAGAAATTCGCGCGCGGCGCGGAGAACCAGTCGTTTCTGGTGGAATCGGTAACCGGCATCGAAACCATCAAGGCCCATGCCGTCGAGCCGCAAATGCAGCAGCGCTGGGAGCGCCAGCTCGCCGGCTACATCAAGACCGGTTTCTCCGCTTCGATGATCGCCAATTGGGGCCGCCAGGGCATCGAATTGGTGCAGAAGCTTGGCACCGTGGCGCTGCTATACTTTGGCGCCAAGCTCGTCATCGAGGGCAAGCTCACGGTTGGCGAACTGGTCGCGTTCAACATGCTGGCGGGGCAAGCCGCCGGCCCGGTGCTGCGCATCGCGCAATTGGCGCAGGACTTTCAGCAGGCCCGCATCGCGGTTGAGCGCCTGGGCGACATCCTCAATGCGCCGATGGAGCCGAGCATGTCGGCCTCGCGCACCAGCCTGCCGCCGGTGCAGGGTATGGTGTCGCTGGAGAACGTCACCTTCCGCTACAAGCCCGATGGCCCCGAAGTGCTGCGCGACATCAATCTCACCATTGCCGCTGGTGAGATGTTGGGCATTGTCGGGCCGTCCGGCTCGGGCAAATCGACGCTCACCAAACTCATCCAGCGTTTGCATTCGCCAGAGAGAGGTCGCGTGCTGGTCGATGGCGTCGATCTCTCCATGGTCGATCCGGCTTGGCTGCGCCGCCAAGTCGGCGTGGTGCTGCAGGAGAACCTGCTGTTCAACCGCACGGTCAGGGACAATATCGCGCTCGCCGATCCGGCCATGGCCATGGAAGATGTGGTCGCCGCCGCCAAGCTCGCCGGCGCGCATGAATTCATCCTGGAATTGCAGGAGGCCTATGACGCGCGCATCGACGAACGCGGCGGCAATCTTTCCGGCGGCCAGCGTCAGCGCATCGCCATAGCGCGTGCGCTGGCGATCAAGCCGAAAATCCTGATCCTCGATGAAGCCACGTCCGCGCTCGACGCCGAAAGCGAAGAGATCATCCAGGCCAATCTCAAATCCATGTCGGAAGGCCGCACCGTCATCATCATCGCCCACCGTTTGTCCGCCGTGCGCGCCGCGCACCGCATCATCACGCTCGAACGCGGCCAGATCGTCGAGATGGGCGACCATGCCCAACTCATGGCGCGCGGCGGGCGCTATGCGCAGCTCTATTCCAAGCAAATGGGGCTGAAGCAGTGAGCTTCTTCGCCAGCCTGCGCCGTCATGTGGAGACTTGGAGCGAGTCTGCACAAAGCCGCGCGCGAGGCCGAGCGCGCCAAACAGCAAAGCGACAACACCGAATTTCTCCCCGCCGTGCTCGAAGTGCTGGAACGTCCGCCCAATCCGCTCGGGCGGATCGTGCTATGGGTCATCATGGCGTTTCTGGCGATTGCGCTCGCCTGGGCGTGCGTCGGCCACATCGACGTGGTGGCGACCGCCCCGGGGCGCATCATTCCCGACGGGCGCATCAAGACCGTGCAGGCGCCCGACCAGGGCGTGGTGCGCGCTATCCATATCCGCGACGGCCAAATCGTGGCCGAAGGCGAGCCGCTGATCGAGCTTGATCCGACGCTCTCGGAAGCCGAAGTGGCCCAAGCGCGCGAAGCTTTCATGGTGGCGCAAATCGACCGCGCCCGCGCGCAAGCGCTGCTGGACTACGCCGACGGCGCGCCGAAACCGTTCGCGCCGCCCGAGGGCGCGGACCCGGCAATCGTCGACACCCAGCACGCCATAGTCGCTGCGCGCATCGGTGAACAGCAAGCCGCCATCGCCGGGCTCATCGCCGAGCAGCGCCAGCGCCGCGGCGACCGCGCCATGGTGTCCGCCGATGTGGTGCGGCTGGAAAGCCAATTGCCGCTGGTGGAAAGCCAGCTGGAGAGTTTGCGGCGGCTGCAAGGCGAGGGCTTCGCCGCCGGCATGCGCGTCAACGAAGCCGAAGAGCGCGCCATTGGCATGCGCCAGGATTTGATCATCCGCCGCGCCGAACAGGGCCGCGCCCGCGCCGCGGAAACCGGCGCCAACCAGCGCCTCAACGCCGCGCGCACCACTTTTCGCCGCGAAGCGCTCGACGCCTTCAACGAAGCCGACGCGACTGCTCGTTTGCGCGCGCAGGAATACGCCATCGCCAGCGAACGCAACCGGCGCACCATCCTCACCGCGCCCTCAGCGGGAATTGTCCAGCAACTACAAGTCACCACCATCGGCGCCGTGGTGCGCCCCGCCGATGCGCTGCTGGTGATCGTGCCCGAAGGTACCAGGCTCGTGGTGGAAGCTAACGTGCTCAATCGCGACGCCGGTTTTGTGCGCGAGGGCCAGGAAGTGCGGGTAAAGTTGGAGGCGTTTCCGTTCACGCGTTACGGGATTGTCAGTGGACGGCTGGTGTTTCTGAGCCACGATGCCATCGAGGACGAGGAGCTTGGCCTGGTGTTTCCGGCGCGGGTTGAACTGTCACAACAAAGCATTAGCATCAACGGCCGCGCCACGCCGCTGACCGCCGGCATGGCGGTGACCGCGGAAATCAAAACCGGTCGCCGTCGCATCATAGAATTCCTGCTCTCGCCAATCGCGCGGCGGGTGGAGGAAGCGGGAAGGGAGAGGTAGGGCATGCTTGAATTGTTGCTCTACGCGATCGTGCCTCCGATGATGGAAGTGTACCTTATTGGCGTCGCCTTATTTTGGGCGCCGGCCAAGATCGTCAAGGCGCCAAACTGGGCAGGGCGGTGGGGAGTAAGAATTGTTGGCGTTCTCGCTATTGTCTCGCTTTTTCACGCTCGGCAAATCGCGGCGAAAGTTTTGATTGCGTTGGAGCATCCCGCCCCTGTGTTCGTCGCCGAAACTGACGCTTATTGCGAACCGTTCGGGGTCGTCTCTTTTCCTAGCTCTGTGGCAGACCTTGACGACTACCCCGATGCATTGCCGCTGGAACTTCCCAGGCCCAAAGATTCCTAGCGACATTGTAAGGCAAGAATCTGAATGCGGGTATTGCTTATTATGGTTACGAACCGGGATTGCATTGAGAGCGTTTGTAGGATCGTCAGACAGTGAGTTGCGGTTGCCCTATTCGCGCGATGGTCGTTGGATGCAACAATTGCGCGAGGTTGTTCTCACACACACGGCGGAATGCGAAGCGAATTATCGGGATAGCATTTGGACAACGGGCACGCCGGCACTGTTCGAGCCGTTCGCCGAGCGTCCTCTGACGCCCATTCCTCCCGCGAGATTAGATCGGTCGTGCATTTCGTATGGCGAGGCGCCTAATGCAGGCCCGCTGGTGATCGCCAATGAGCGGCAGCTCGTCACCAACCTTCCCCTGGGGCTGCGACGGGCGGAGTTCCAGCACCGCCTCATTGAGCATTTCAGCCAAGAGGTCATCGCCCAATCCACCAAGGTGACAATTTATGGAGCGGCGCCGACCTTCCGCCCAGATGAGCGCTACCAGCACGAAAGCGCCGGTCGCCTGCTGAACGAATACGACCTGATGAAGTTGTACCGCGACCGTAATTGCGCCACTCGAGAGCCGGCAGCAGGAGGGTGAGACCATGGTTGATGCGCCTCAGGCCAGCGTCGCTACAGCGACGACGAGCCAAATCGAGCAACTCTTTGCATTCACGATCATGGAGCGGCTGACCAACAATCCAGGTATTCCCCGATTGTTTCAGAGCCAAGGGCTACTGACCCAACAGCCGGTTGCACACTCTGGATACACGACATCGTCCTGGAGCGTGACGCCTGGGTATCAAAGCAACGTCGCACTTCGGCAGGCTTTCATCGATGAAGCAACAACCGGCGACTACAAGATTTCCAACGACCAAGCCGAGTGGATATTCGATAATTTCTCGTTCGACAGCTTCAACAATCGAACCAACAACCTGTTCACCCCGCAGTCCAGCCCGTTCGGCGCGAAGGTGGACCTAGCCTATCGCCGGATAAATACGCCTCTATTCCTACCGAGCTACATTGACGTAGTGTTCTCCGGCACCACGGCGCAGGGAATGGACCTGCAGAGGGTGGCGGCTATCATTAGCGGCTTTAACTCCGCGTATTATAGCATTCTCTCGCCGGACTGGCTCAGTTCGATCGCCGCCCGCGCGAGCGCCGACGAACTCATAGTCCGCCCAAATACTTATTCACAAGGTGGCTACGCAAATGGTGCGATTGTCGATGTATCGGCTGCGAACCCTGGATTGTTTGTTCCTGGCCTCGCTGTGAATTCGGTGGGCCGAGGCCCGACGTTGTTGGGCTTTGACCCTTTTCGCAACTCCACGTTTCGCCCCGGTTCAGACGTGCTTGGATTCACCGAATTTGGCTTTAGCGGCGTCGATCCGTTCGTGAAGGGGTACGGCGCCACCTTTGCCAGCATCGAATATCAGTTCCACGCAGCAGGGATGGATGCGCCCTTTGCGTATCACAACATGACCCAGGTGTCCCAAGCTGCCGAGGCCGAGATTATGTATCGCGCCATTGTGTTAGGCGATACCCAGGCACGTTCACTCGCGCCAATTCTAGATTCCGGCGGCTTGTTCAACGGCTACACTGCCGCATCGCTGGTCACGATATTGCTGCAGCGATCGCCCGGCATCAGCTATTTAAGTATCCATGACGGCAGCATCCGCGATCTGGCTGGGTCGCTTATAGGGACGATCCCAGGCATCCCCGATATGCTTTACTTTGGTCCGTTGCCCGATGGGTCCGGGGAGGCGCGGCTGAGCATCGTATATGACGACGGTAGGTCAGTTGCTGTAAGCGCGCGTAAGGTCGGTGATAAGATTGTGGTCGATCACCGCAGCTTTGACAGCAATGAGAGTCTCCTGGAATCTCTCGGCGCGCGGCTCGGGCGTACCGACATTATCCCAGCCAACATCACCGGTTTCGAGGTTAGCGACGGCGCGGACCATGCGGGAAATTATTGGACAAACCTCGGGCTTCAACTGGCAAGCGGCACACTACAATACAACAGGGTGAGAGTGGGTTTTGCGACGGACGACGGTTTCACCGGCGGCCGGCGCTGGATAAACGTTCCCAATCATGGAGCGAGTGCGTTCGACGCGCCTTCGGTTACTGTGTCCACTGCAGTTTTTACCGATGGCCAATCCGGTGAACGTTCGGTTGCCGCTGGCGCGGCGCAGACGGATAGTTTCGGGCGAATAGTCGGCGATGTTTTCAGTCAAATCCCCTTCAGCCAACTTGGTTCAATATTCGGCTCGAATTCTCTCGAGACTTGTACAGACCAATGATCCTTGGGCGGCGTTGGGGCTCGGAACAATTATTGGCACGATCGGACTGAATATTGGTCAGGGCGTTGAAAATTCTCTCGGCGGCCTCACGACAACGCCGTTCCGCGATGCATTCGACAACCTGCCGCTGGAACTCCGCGATGCGGGCGTTGGCGCGATTTCTTCTTATTTGTTTGCGGAGTTTGTTGCCGACCAGGGGTTGGATGGGGCCGAGGGGCAGTTTGTCAGCACCACCGGCGGCGCGGCGATCTCGCAGATCGCGAGCAATTTGCTGCACCTGGGTGAGCCGGTCACGAATGCGCTGGGTCAATACGTCAACGCCTCCGGAACAGTCGTCGAAACGGCAGCCGAGGCAGCGCCCACGCAGTGGCACACCAACATCGGCGGCGCGCTGCTCAACGCCGCAGGCGCGTTCATCGGCACATATCTCGCCTCGCAGCTGATCCAGTTCGACAATCTCGGCGGCCCATACGGCTCCGCCATCGGATCGGCGGCGGCGAATGACAATGGCGCTACGGAGGTGCGTGCGGCATGAAGTTATGTTACCGAGCGCCGCTGACCGCCGGCATGGCGGCGACCGCCGAAATCAAAACCGGGCGGCGCCGCATCATCGAATTCCTGCTCTCGCCGATCGCCCGGCGGGTGGAGGAAGCGGGACGGGAGAGGTAGGGGAAGAAAATGGCTGGCAAATTTCTCACTGACGCCGATGTCGCGCCGTTGTTTCCAGGCGCCTATGCGATGCCCGTCCCGCCCGAGATCGAGGCGAAGTATGGCGATCCCCGGCTCGCCGACCTCCCAGATCGCGATCCCGACGACCCATGGGCGAACGCGGCGGTTTATCGCCCTCTGCCCCCGGTCAATCCGCAGCGCAATACCGAAAGCCGCTATGTATTGCTCAAGACTGATTGGAGCGCGAAGGAATCGTTTGAGGAGATTGACTGGCTCAATCGACCTGATTCCTTTCAAACCTGTGGGGGGGGGCTGGGCTTCGGCGCTGTGCCAGAGCAGCCGCTCTGGCGCGGGATAGTGTGCAGCGAGGCGCATCTACCTGAGTTGATGCTGACCGGTGGGGGGGAATTTATCCTGGCCTCGCCACGCGTCATCGCGCTGCTAACGACATTCGGGCTCGACCAGCTGGAGACATTAGAGGTGGCTTGGAGCGAAGATAGCGACCCTAAGTTGCGCGGCTATGTGATGCTGGACGTGCGGCGCGTGTTCCAGTCTTACGATTATGACCAGTGCGAAATGCGCTTCCACAAGTCGCGGGGACGCATGATCGGAATGCTCGGCGGCAAGCGTGGCTTTCGAGGCGACATCGATCAGTCGATCCACATGTTCCACGATCTATACGACCGCAAGCCTTTCGTCCTTTCGCGCAAGCTGGCGCACTACCTGCGAGACAATAAGGTTCGCGGTTTGGTGGTGGATGACCCGGCGTCGAGTGAAGACGCGTTTTGGCATGAGGAACTCGCCGCTGGAGCCTCTCAATGACACAACCCGTGCTGACGCCGCCCCCGGGTCGCGCGCTGAAGCCCGCGACCTATGTTGTTCCATCGCAGAACAGCCATGCCATCCCGAAGCAGTTGTTTCAGGGCGCAGATATCCACGACCTTTTGCGGCAGTTCAAAAAACTGCCAAATTGGGAAAACGCCTTCGACTTTCTCAACGGGCCGGAGAACACACAGCGGCTTCCCGCGTCGGGGAATCCCAACGGCGACTCTGCGCACCTGGGAAGCCACCCGTCGATAAATGAACAAGTCAGGTTCAAGCTGGACGCTCTGCAAAACGACCTCACGCTTGACCAAGCATTTCAAGCGGATCGGCAACTCGCGGACAATGGCGATGTCGCCGCGCAGGGTCGGGTACGCGACCGGCTGGCGCGGGAATTTCGAACGATCTCGTTCGATATTCAGTTCAAAAGCACGCAATTCATGAACGACCCGAGTGGTCAAGTCGGGCGCTTAATCTGGTAGTGGGTCAGTTTGAATTTCAGCTTGGCTAGCGGTTTGGATTTACGACGCACGCCCCGTCTGATTGTGCCGCTGCCCTTCGGCAGTCATCAGCGTCATAATAGAAGCATTGCGTTCCAAATGATTGGACGACGCAAAACGGAGCGGCCCCAGATGGGCGACGCACCTCGTCTTGATTGATCACGCATGCACCGCTCGTTCCGGCCGCGCGCCGGCACTCGTCCATGCTGTAGTAATAGCACTCGCGACCGTGGGAAAAGACCGCGCAGAAGGGGGCGGCTATAGCCTCCGATCCCGCGAGTAACAACATAATCGCCAAGATCACGGAAAGTGTAACTCGCCGCATAGCCGCCTCCTGTTGTGTCTGGGCATACTAGGCAAAGCAGACATTATGCGCAATGTTTATTCATGCCTGACCGCTCACGGAAACGCCCCGCCGACATCAACAAGCGAGCCAAGTCCATAGTGGATTTAGCAACCGGAAGCGCGCCCGATCCCGATGAAGGCAAGGACCCTGCGGCTGTAGCGCTAGGGCGCAGGGGCGGCCTTAAGGGCGGCAAGGCCCGCGCCGAAAGTCTGACACCGAAAGAGCGGTCAGCTTCCGCCAAGAAAGCCGCTCGCGCCCGCTGGCAGAAATCAGGAAACGACCCGTAACCCGTTTCGCGGCTTTGGAAGCCCATACAACTCAACCACGTCTTCAACCTTAAAGACGAGCGCCTGCGCGAGCTCTTCCATCGTGTAGCCAAGATCAGACAAGTGTGCCTCAATCAATCGCTTATCGAGCGTGGTGGCTTCTTGTGGGAAGTCCAACTCCGGCGGTTCGCGCAGCCGATATCTATTCGCACTGAAAATCTTCCAAAGCGTCTGTGCCTGTCCAGGACCGACATATCCAAGATCGCTGGCGGCATAGAGCAGAGACTGCATCGACACACGCCATTGCGGCTTGAGGTGCGCAAGCAAGGTAAGGTCTATGCGCCGCGCGCCCTTAAAGTAGGGACGAATGTCATCGGCGGGAATCAAAAGCCCACTGGCAAATTCGTGAGCCTGTTTTTCCATTTCCGGCGTTGGCACGCGATGCATCACCAGATGCCCGAACTCGTGCGCCAACGTAAAACGCATCCGATCAGCCGTCAGATGTTTGTTCAAAAATATACACGGTGGCGTTCCAGGGATGCGAACGGTCAAGCCGTCCACATCAACGTGCTCAAGGTCTAAGTGGAAGACAAAAACGCCGGTTCGCTCCACATAGCTCGTAAGATTGACGAGCGGGCCAGCCGGAACACCCCACGCGCGGCGTACGAGCAAAGCGATTTTTCGGCAATCGTTATCGTACTCACCGGGTTCAAAGCGAGGCAGTGGAAGGTCTGGATCAAGTTGAACGGATTGAAGCAAGCGGCGCAGATGGAAGCTGCGAATGTTGGCCTCAGCGAGCACGCGGTCAACGTCACGCTGACTTACAGCCTGCCGCTTTCGCCACATCGGATGAAAGCTCAAGGGCACGCCGGTCGGATGAAACTGTTCGCGGAAAAAAGCGGTCGGGACACCCAAATGTTCGGCGCATTTTTCGATGACGTGCTCTGCGGGAACCAGCGCGTCATTCTCCGCGCGTGACAAGATAGCGGCATCCACCTTTATGGCTTCCGCCATGTCCTTCTGGTGGAATCCCCTATACTGCCGCGCGAGGCGCAGCATTGATCCGTTAAACTCAGGAGACATGGTTAGTCTCTAGTTTTCTTGCGGTCAGCGCCGCCAACGTCCGGCACGGTAATGATGGAAGCTGGCGAGGATGGCGAAGCTGGGGCGTGCGGCAGTGTGAAAGTGGCAGTGGTCGGCGCGGCGCGGTCAATCGCGTAGCTCCACAACACCGCATCCCCATTGCGCGCGGCTATGAGAACGTGGTCGATCCGCGTTCCCAAATCATTAAGCACATAGCCGCAGTCAACACTGCATGGATCGGGGAAATCGGCGCTGGTGAATGGCAGCGGCGCCATTGGCGTGATGAAGGCGAGCGCGCTTTGTGTCGGGCTCGCGCGCGTCACACCGTTTTCGTCCATTTTCTTGAGCCGCAGCATTACTCGGCGGTCAAGCAATAGCCGGATCGTTTCGTGCTCCTCCCATAGATGGGCGCCGCTGACCTCGGCGTACTCGGCGCGCAATTCCAGCATTGTGAATTGATGCATCACCACCGCGACCGTGCGGTCGAACTCAAAGCTGGCGCGATCTGGATTCTTGGAAAGGCGAGCCCATGCGCGGTGAAATATGCCGGAGAGCCGCGCCTCATGCGGTTCCAGGATTGGCCGGACATAATCCTCGGTTGGGTATGCGGGCATGAGCAGCCTTTCAGATCAGGCTTGCTTTCTAACCCAAACCTATACCAAAATCAAGGCGAAAATTGACAGACATATTGACAATCGAGAGCGGTCACGTATTATGGTCAGTATGAACCGCCTAGACCCCGCCACCCGCGCCCAAATCCTCCACTGCCTGGTTGAGGGCAATTCCATGCTCGCCACGGCGCGCCTCACGGATACGTCGAAGAACACGGTCAAGAAGCTGCTGATCGACGCCGGACGCGCCTGCGCGGCATACCAGGACGCCATGCTGCGCGATCTGCCGTGCAAGCGCGTGCAGATGGATGAAATCTGGTCGTTCACCTACGCCAAGCAAAAGAACGTCCCGACCGCCAAGGCCGCGCCGGAAGGCGCCGGCGACACTTGGACATGGACCGCGATTTGCGCCGACACCAAACTCGCCATTTCATGGCTGGTTGGCGACCGCGACGCGGAGCACGCGCACGCCTTCGTGCAGGACGTTTACGAACGCCTCGCCCATCGTGTCCAGCTTACCAGCGACGGCCTTGGCGCCTACACCAACGCGGTGCGCGACGTGTTCGGAATCGATGTGGATTACGCGCAATTGGTCAAGACCTATGGCGCGTCACCCGATGGCGCCAAGGGCCGCTACAGCCCCGCAGAATGCACCGGCGCGAAGAAGGTGCGCGTCGAGGGCAGGCCCGATCCCGACCACGTTTCAACCTCCTATGTCGAACGCCAGAACCTCACGATGCGCATGGCGATGCGCCGCTTCACCCGGCTCACCAACGCTTTCTCAAAGAAGGTCGAAAACCACGCCCACGCGGTCGCGCTGCATTTCATGTATTACAATTTCGCTCGCATCCATAAGACCCTGAAAGTGACCCCGGCCATGGCGGCGGGCGTCACTGACAAGCTTTGGGATGTTGCCGATATCGTGCGGATGATCGAAAAGTACGAAACCGCCCTTCAAGAGGCCGGCAATTCAAACTGACCCACTACCCTTAATCTACAATCGTGGTTTTGGGCAATCGGAACTATCGGCCCTGCAACAAACCCAAACCTGGGCAAACGCCACGCCCGCCGAACGCGCCGCCGCTCTAAGGGGCAGCGATGGCGCTAGCAAACTCATCGCGCGCCACAACGCCTCGGTCGCGCAAGCGCCGCTGAGCGCCACGCAGCAACAACAATTGGACGTGCTGAGAAACCTCGGCACAAGCATCGACCCCACCAAGCCCGGCGGCGTCAACCAGGTGCTCGCACATACAACGGGCTCGGACGCATCCATCAAGACCATCCGTCTGTTGGCGTCAGAAGCCGCGCAGCGGGGCGTCAATTTAAGCCAGCCGGACGCGGCGGCGAACTTGGCGAAGACCTTGATTGATGAAGCGGACGTTCGTAGCGGCAATGCCACGCGGGACGATCAGTTTCTTCAACTGGAGAATCAGCGAAGGGCAACAGCAGAAAGTGCACGCGTGCCGATCGTGGAGAGCATGGGCGCGAACCGCTCAGCGGCTCTCGCAGCCGATCAATCTACTCAGATCGTAAACGACGCGGTCCGAAATCCAGACGGCCTCTCTGCCAAGCAATTCAATGACGGACTTCAGGATTTATTGGGAAATCCACGAACGAGACGGGTGCTATCTGAGGTTGGAGAGCGGCTGCTTGAGAAGTTGGGCAGACGCGCCGTACTGCACGCAATTCCAACTCCGTGGACGCAGGCGGCAGCCACGGCCCTGGATATTTACGATCTGCTCGATGCTGCGAATACTATAGCTTATGAATTGTCTCCGGAGTATCGGAATTTTGCTGATGGGCTCTTCGGCTGGACACGCGCTCGCGCTCCTAGCGGCGACGAAGTTCAGGTAGCCCGCTATCGCGTACCAACCGCGGTCGATCAAGAAGCTGAAATTATTGTTGTGTCAAAGCGTGTCGGCGGCAACACGTTTCAAATCACCGATATTATCCAATGGCCGCTCACGAAAATCGGCGAGGGGTTGATAAGGGTTCGAGATGCGATTGGCATCTTGTTCCGGTTGAATGTTCCGGACGCGTCAGCGGGCGCTCGACCGGCCTTCGGAATTGAGCCGACAGGGGCTGGCGGAACATCCACTTCATTTACCTACGGCCCGGACGGCAGCAGTGTTGAAACTTCCCCTTTGCCTGTAGGCGCCCCCTCTCAAGAAACAAAGGGTGTGAGAGTTACGCAGACAATCGAAAAGGACGCGAACGGCCAAGTGACCCAGCGAAGTGTCCGCGCGACCAGAGAGGACACCGCGACACGAGACCCGATTTCCATTTCATTCGGCCAACTCGGCTCGATCTTCGGCTCCAACCTCTCTCGCCTTATTCAAACCAACGATCCGTGGGCGGCGCTGGGGATTGGTACAACACTGGGCGTGATTGGGCTGAATGTTGGGCAGGGGATCGATAATCTGCTTGACGATGGTCCGAACGCGGCCACGACGACGTTTCGCAATGCGTTCGACGATTTGCCGCTGGAACTCCGCGATGCTGGCGTGGGCGCGATTTCTTCTTATTTGTTTGCGGAGTTTGTCGCCGACCAGGGGCTGGATGGGGCCGAGGGGCAGTTTGTCAGCACCACCGGCGGCGCGGCGATCTCGCAGATCGCGACCAATTTGCTCAGCCTTGGCCAAAAGTTCACGACAACAATCGGCAACGAGGTTTTCTATACGAACGTCAACCAACAATTGATCAATTCTTCTGGCCAAGCGATTGAGCAGTTTGGCGGCTCGCCGGTTTTGGTGGTGGACGGCGTAACGCCCCCGCCCAATGGCGTCCGCACCTGGAGCACGGGCGTCGGCGGCGCGCTGCTCAACGCGGCGGGCGCGTTCATCGGCACCTATCTCGCCTCGCAGCTGATCGAGTTCGACAATCTCGGCGGCCAATACGGCTCGGCCATCGGCACGGCGATCGGCGCTTGGATCGGGGCGGAAGTTGGCGGGTTCATTAGTGGCAATCGATAGGCTGCGGCGATCGGCGCCGCGATCGGCGCGTTCGCGCGGCTACATTGACGGCGGCTTGATCGGTTCGCTGTTTGGCTTTGCGCCAAAAACCGGGTCGAGTCTTGGCTTTGACGAGAGCAGCCAGCGTTATGCAGTGACCAATGTGTGGTCCAAGAACCAAGGCATGAAGGCGACCGCGATGAGCCTCGGCGGCGCGGTCGCGCAAGCGCTGAACATGGTGATCGAGGCTTCCGGCGCGCGCGTGCTGGACGCCGCCGGCGTGCAGACCGGCGCCTACGAAACCAAGGGCAAGCAAATTCATCTACAAAACCTCCGCCAGCGGCGCGTACGCTTGGCGCACCAAGGACCCAGAACAACTCATCACCCACGGCCAATTCATCGCCCTATGCGATCTCTCGACGCGGCTAATGGGCGGCGACGTCTACATCAAACGCGCGCTTTCCGCGACGCTGGCGGCGGCCGGCGGCGACGCCAATCTCGACACGGCCTATTCCGCCGGCGCATTCGAAATGGCGACGCTGCTCGGCAATATCGCCACCGCGCAAAGCTACGGCGAATATTTGCAAAACCCCGCGGTGATCAACGCGCTGATCGCGGCCGAGCCGTCGAGCGCCTTCACCGCCGGCTGGGTCATCACCTTGGCGCGCGTGCTCGAAATGGGCCTCGACCGCCGCTGGAAAAGCGATTGGATCGGCGGCTTGGCGGCGAATGACAATGAAGCGCAGCGGAGGGCGGCATGAACTTGGTTTTCAGTTTTCGGGCGGCGTGTGCAGCCCTTGCCGCGACAGCGGCAGCGTGCGTGGGTACTCCGGTCCAAGTTAGAGAGACTTCTGGGAACTCATTGCCGCCGGGGCTCGAATTGCCAGCGTTATGGGGCGACGTAAACGCGGTTGCGGATCGAATTTGCGACTGGGCGGCGGCAAGCCAAATACCTTTCCCACCGCTCGACAGCGTCACATTGGTACGCGTGGAGGGGGCCGACGGTGGCCGGTATGCGGCGGAGGGCGTGCTGACGGTGTTTTTGCAACGCGAACTGCCGCGGGAACTGACTCTGGCGCTCGATCCAGCGAAACTGATAGGTCACGGAACGGAGGCGCGCCGCGTAAATGAGTTGATTGGCCAACCGGGTTGGTGGACCCTCACAAAGTTGGACTCTGCGGAATGCGCGACGTCGCAAGCCGGGCGCGTGGCTGCGCGGTATGGCGAGTTGACGTTGTGCGTCGAAGCCCGCCGTGTTGATGCACCGTTAGCGGACGGAGTTGAGGCCGAATATCGAGACCTACGTTTCAGACTTAGTGTGGGCGTGATGCAGCAGCCGGCGCATATCCAAGTTATGACCGTCCTCGAAGATGGACGCGTTATCGGAAGAAGTCTCAGGGTGAATTTCTGGGCTGGTCCAGCCGATATTGGGCGAATAAATCGCACTTGCGAGCCGGCGCCGGTTGTAGTCGCCTTTGAAAGCGCGGGAGAACAGCAATGACCGATCGGCGCACGTTCATCCAATCCACCGGCGCGACCGACGCCCAGTTTGCCGGATATCAGCTGCTGAAACTGTTATCTTACAGTCCCAACAACACCAGCAGCCTCCAACCCGGACAACAACTCAGTGCAGGAGGCCTGATTGGGGAGTTTGCGGCAGACCAAGCGGATAACATCGATACAAACCGGTTTGGATTCTCAGTCGAAAACCCGGCCGCCGGATACGACGCCGCAGCGGCGACGCTTGCCGATTGGACTTTCGTATCGCACCAACAATTGGCGGGCGGGTTGACCGCTTTGACTGTGCGCGACACATCCGGCGCATACTGGGTTGTGTTTGACGGCGTCGATAGTGCGGGCGGGCTCGTCGAGACTCCATTCGATATGATGGAGGCGCTCAACATCGTATTATCAGTAGGTTATGATCCCCACGGCAGCACTCAGTTTGACGCGGCGACAGCGTACCTCCATGACTTGCAACAAACTCTGTCGCCTGGCGCCAAAATTAACGGCATCGGACAATCTTTGGGCGGCGCAGTCCTTAAGGCGCTGGCGCTAAGCAACCCCGGCGCGTTTGGTTCGGTGATTGCCTTAGATTCGCCCGGATTAAATAATGGGTGGGTGGCAAGGCTGGAGAGCGAATATCGCGCAATCGCCAGTTCCGGAATCGCAGTCGATCTTCCGTTCATTTTCGAGTATGGCCTCGGGGCTGATTTTATCCGCGGTTGGCGCTTCGGTTCGTTGGCTGATTTCTATGCTGATCTGCAAGGTACACTCGGCGGAGGAGCCGGTGGCGGCTATACCTCCTACATCTCGGATTTCTCTACAACGCTCCCTGCAAATCCTGTCGAGTCGCACGTCAATTCTGGGCTCCTTGAATCGGCGCTGTTCGCACAATCACCCGGCGGGTTTACGGTCACTCGCCAAAAGTTAATAACCCTTGGATTAGGGTGGATCATAGTTGAGGAATGGGAGGACTTCGCGCCAGATGGCCACGTAGTGAGCCGTGGCGCATCATTTGTTGATAGCGGGGGGCCTCTCTTTTTCGATTTTTCTTCGGCAGACCTTTCAAACATTCAAGGTCTGACAGTCACCAACGCATCGAGCGTGGACCGCGCGTTTGCCTCAGTGAATCTGACATTTTCTTTACCTGGAGCCGACGGCAATCGTTTTTTTAGGGCCCGAACTACGAGTTTCGCTGAGCCCACCTCCCCCGTTGTGTTGCCCAACGGAACGATTGGGCTGATGTTAAATGACTCAGGGCTTCCGGAGGCGGCAGACGCGACCGGACGTGCTCTGAAATTGGGGAACAGTTCGCACAAAGAGCCCGTGACGTTCGCAAAGGTTGAAGAACTGGATTCGTCTGGAGCTGTTGTACGAACCGAGCGCCGCGCGACCTGGCTGGCAAGACCGCTTTCGTTCGGCCAACTTGGCTCCATTTTCGGCTCAAATTTGTCGAAGCTTATTCAGACTGATGATCCATGGGCTGCGCTTGGAATCGGTACACTGATTGGCGCCATTGGATTAAACATCGGCCAGGGCATTGACAATGCGCTCGACAGCAGTGGCGCTTCGACGTTCTTCAATGCGTTTGACAATCTACCGACGGAACTCCGCGATGCGGGCGTGGGCGCGATTTCTTCGTATTTGTTTGCGGAGTTTGTGAACGATCAGGGGCTGGATGGGGTCGAGGGTCAGTTTGTTAGCACCACCGGCGGCGCGGCGATCTCGCAGATCGCGACGAATTTGCTGCACCTGGGTGAGCCGGCCACGAATTTGTTAGGTCAATACGTAAACGCCTCCGGAACAGTCGTCGCAACGTCAGCCGAGGCAGCGCCCACCACCTGGAGCACAAACGTCGGCGGCGCGCTGCTCAACGCAGCCGGCGCGTTCATCGGCACTTATCTCGCTTCGCAGCTGATCGAGTTCGACAATCTCGGCGGCCAATACGGCTCGGCCATCGGTACGGCGATCGGCGCGTGGATTGGGGCGAAAATTGGCGGTTTGATTTCCGGCGGTAATGGGTACGCTGCAGCGGCCGGCGCCGCGATCGGCGCGTTCGCGGGCTATATTGACGGCGGCTTGATCGGTTCGCTGTTTGGCTTTGCGCCGAAAACCGGGTCGAGCCTTGGCTTTGACGAGAGCAGCCAGCGTTTTGCGGTCACCAATGTCTGGTCCAAGAACCAGGGCATGAAGGCGACCGCGATGAGCCTCGGCGGCGCCGTCGCGCAAGCGCTGAACCTGGTGATCGAAGCCTCCGGCGCGCGCGTGCTCGACGCCGCCGGCGTGCAGACCGGCGCCTACGAAACCAAGGGCAAGAAATTCATCTACAAAACCTCCGCCAGCGGCGCGTACGCCTGGCGCACCAAGGACCCAGATCAACTCATCACCCACGGCCAATTCATCGCCCTCAGCGACCTCTCCACGCGGCTAATGGGCGGCGACGTCACCATCAAACGCGCGCTCTCCGCGACGCTGGCGGCGGCCGGAGGCGATGATCAAGCGGCGGCGAATGACAATCGTGTTACCGTGGCGCAGGCGGCATGAAGCTATGCTATCGAGCGCCGGTGACGGTCGGCATGGCGAGGGCGGCGATCGGGTGGAGGAAGCAGGATGGGAGAGGTCGATGAAGATCAACCGCAAGCGGTGGAGCGATCAGGTGATCGCATTCAGAGCAATTAGCGCAGCCTTCGCGATGGCCGCCGCTTCCTGCGTGGCCTCACCTGTCCAAGTAAGAGAGACTTCTGATAATTCTTTGCCTGATGATCTCGAATTGCCGCCGTTGTCGGGAGGCGTCAACGAGGTCGCTGACCGTGTATGCCATTGGGCGGCTGAGAACCAAAGATCGTTTCCGTTGCCGGACAGTGTCTCCTTGGTGCATGTAACAGGGCCGAACGATGGCCAGTACGAGCCAGTTGGCGTTTTGAATGTCTTTCTTCAACGTGAGCGCCCAAGGGAACTCACGTTAGCTCTCGATCCAGCGAACCTGATTGGTTATGGCGCTGAGGCTCGCCGGGTGAATGCGTTGATCGATCAACCGGGTTGGTGGACGTTCACAAAATTGGACTTGGCGGAATGCGCGACGCCCGAGCGCGGACGCTTGAGCGTGCACGAAGGGTCATTGACTCAGTGCGTCCAGGTTCGGCGTGTGGCTGCCCCGCCAACCGGCGCAACCCAGGCTGAGTATAGGGACCTGCACTTTGTGCTCTCGGTCGGATTGCTGCAACAACCGCTGAATGTCGAAGTGATGACTTTGCTGAAAGAAGATCGTCTTCTCGGCAGGAGCGTGAGGGCAGAGTTTTGGGCCGGACCCGCGGACGTTGGCCGCATTCTTCGCATCTGCGAGCCGACGCCAGTCGTTATCGCATTCGACAGCGCAGGAGGAAAGCAATGACCGATCGCCGTATTTTCATTCAAGCCACTGGCGCATCCAACGCTCAGTTTGCAGGGTATCAGCTGTTGAAACTGGTGGCCTACAATGTCAACAACACTGCCGGCCTACAGTCCGGGCAGTCCCTTAGTACAGGCAATCTAATTCAACAATTTGCGGAACGGCGGGCCGACGCCATCGACACCAACCAGTTCGGCTTTTCGGTGTCAAATCCGGCCACAGGCTATCAAAGCGCTGCTGAAACATTGGCCGACTGGACTTTTGTCTCTCATCAACAACTGCTCGGCGGTTTGACAGCGTTGACGGTGCGCGACACTTCCGGTGCGTACTGGGTTGTGTTTGACGGCGTCGATAGTGCGGGCGGGCTCGTCGAGACTCCATTCGATATGATGGAGGCGCTCAACATCGTATTATCAGTAGGTTATGATCCCCACGGCAGCACTCAGTTTGACGCGGCGACAGCGTACCTCCATGACTTGCAACAAACTCTGTCGCCTGGCGCCAAAATTAACGGCATCGGACAATCTTTGGGCGGCGCAGTCCTTAAGGCGCTGGCGCTAAGCAACCCCGGCGCGTTTGGTTCGGTGATTGCCTTAGATTCGCCCGGATTAAATAATGGGTGGGTGGCAAGGCTGGAGAGCGAATATCGCGCAATCGCCAGTTCCGGAATCGCAGTCGATCTTCCGTTCATTTTCGAGTATGGCCTCGGGGCTGATTTTATCCGCGGTTGGCGCTTCGGTTCGTTGGCTGATTTCTATGCTGATCTGCAAGGTACACTCGGCGGAGGAGCCGGTGGCGGCTATACCTCCTACATCTCGGATTTCTCTACAACGCTCCCTGCAAATCCTGTCGAGTCGCACGTCAATTCTGGGCTCCTTGAATCGGCGCTGTTCGCACAATCACCCGGCGGGTTTACGGTCACTCGCCAAAAGTTAATAACCCTTGGATTAGGGTGGATCATAGTTGAGGAATGGGAGGACTTCGCGCCAGATGGCCACGTAGTGAGCCGTGGCGCATCATTTGTTGATAGCGGGGGGCCTCTCTTTTTCGATTTTTCTTCGGCAGACCTTTCAAACATTCAAGGTCTGACAGTCACCAACGCATCGAGCGTGGACCGCGCGTTTGCCTCAGTGAATCTGACATTTTCTTTACCTGGAGCCGACGGCAATCGTTTTTTTAGGGCCCGAACTACGAGTTTCGCTGAGCCCACCTCCCCCGTTGTGTTGCCCAACGGAACGATTGGGCTGATGTTAAATAACTCAGGGCTTCCGGAGGCGGCAGACGCGACCGGACGTGCTCTGAAATTGGGGAACAGTTCGCACAAAGAGCCCGTGACGTTCGCAAAGGTTGAAGAACTGGATTCGTCTGGAGCTGTTGTACGAACCGAGCGCCGCGCGACCTGGCTGGCAAGACCGCTTTCGTTCGGCCAACTTGGCTCCATTTTCGGCTCAAATTTGTCGAAGCTTATTCAGACTGATGATCCATGGGCTGCGCTTGGAATCGGTACACTGATTGGCGCCATTGGATTAAACATCGGCCAGGGCATTGACAATGCGCTCGACAGCAGTGGCGCTTCGACGTTCTTCAATGCGTTTGACAATCTACCGACGGAACTCCGCGATGCGGGCGTGGGCGCGATTTCTTCGTATTTGTTTGCGGAGTTTGTGAACGATCAGGGGCTGGATGGGGTCGAGGGTCAGTTTGTTAGCACCACCGGCGGCGCGGCGATCTCGCAGATCGCGACGAATTTGCTGCACCTGGGTGAGCCGGCCACGAATCTGTTAGGTCAATACGTAAACGCCTCCGGAACAGTCGTCGCAACGTCAGCCGAGGCAGCGCCCACCACCTGGAGCACAAACGTCGGCGGCGCGCTGCTCAACGCAGCCGGCGCGTTCATCGGCACTTATCTCGCTTCGCAGCTGATCGAGTTCGACAATCTCGGCGGCCAATACGGCTCGGCCATCGGTACGGCGATCGGCGCGTGGATTGGGGCGAAAATTGGCGGTTTGATTTCCGGCGGTAATGGGTACGCTGCAGCGGCCGGCGCCGCGATCGGCGCGTTCGCGGGCTATATTGACGGCGGCTTGATCGGCTCGCTGTTTGGCTTTGCGCCGAAAACCGGGTCGAGCCTTGGTTTTGACGAGAGCAGCCAGCGTTATGCTGTCACCAATGTTTGGTCCAAGAACCAAGGCATGAAGGCGACCGCGATGAGCCTCGGCGGCGCCGTCGCGCAAGCGCTGAACCTGGTGATCGAGGCTTCCGGCGCGCGCGTGCTGGACGCCGCCGGCGTGCAGACCGGCGCCTACGAAACCAAGGGCAAGAAATTCATCTACAAAACCTCCGCCAGCGGCTCGTACGCTTGGCGCACCAAGGACCCAGAGCAACTCATCACCCACGGCCAATTCATCGCCCTCTCCGATCTCTCGACGCGGCTGATGGGCGGGGATGTGTACATCAAACGCGCGCTCTCCGCGACCTTGGCTCAGTCCGGCGGCGATGCCAATCTCGACACGGCTTATTCCGCCGGCGCGTTCGAAATGGCGACGCTGCTCGGCAATATCAGCACCGCGCAAAGCTACGGCCAATATTTGCAGAACCCGGCGGTGATCAACGCGCTGATTCAGGCAGAACCGACAAGCGCCTTCACCGCCGGCTGGACCATCACCTTCGCGCGCGTGCTCGAACTTGGCCTCGACAAACGCGCGATGACCGATTGGCTCGGCGGCTGGAACGCCTTCCTGGACGAAACCGCCGACGGCAAAATCGACGGCGCGGCGTTCGCGCCCGGGAATGTGTTCCTGGAACTCGATCCGGAAACCAACGAACGCCTGTTTGTGTTCACCGACGCGGACGGCGCACTGCTGGGCGTGCTCGGCGACACCATCGATACCGGCTCCAAGGATGCGTTCCTGGGCGGCGTCGGCAACGATGTCATCACCTTGAGTTATGACACCTGGACGGAATCCTCAGTGACAAAGAACGGTTGGCGCATCACCAACGCGACCGGCCTGTCCTGGTGGAACCGCGATGCTGCCGGCGGCGCGGCCTTCCAAACAATTGCCAGCGGCCCCTCGCAGCAAATCCGCGTCGCGGCGCTGATCGATGGCGGCGAAGGCGACGATGTCATTCGCGGCGGCGATCTGGGCAATGATTTGTTGGGTGGGGCGGGCGCGGACAAGCTGGTCGGCGGCAAGCTGGACGATTGGCTGATCGGCGGCGACGGCGCTGACCGGCTGTTCGCGGCTAACGCCAGCAATATCAGCTTCACGCTCGGCGACGCCGCGGCGGAGAACGCAGCGCTCTCGCTCGACGGCGGCAATGGCGATTATCTCGAAGGCGGCCTGGGCGACGATGCACTCTATGGCTCGCGCGGCAGCGATTGGCTGAACGGCGGCGATGGCGCCGACCGCATCCTTGGCGGCGCCGGCGGCGATATCCTGCAAGGCGGCGCCGGCGACGAGATGGGCGCGCTCGGCGAAGCGCGTATCCTCGGCGGCGCCGGCTCGGACCAATACGTGTTCGGCTTTCTCGACGGTAAGGATGTGATCTTCGACGAAAGCGACCCTTACGGCGCGGTCGGCGCCGCCGATCCGCTGGCGACCCGCATCGTTGGCATACTCACCGGCGCGATCGCCAAGAACTGGGCCGGCAGTGGCCAATATCTCGAAAACGGCGATGTCAAAGGCGGCGAAGACGCGATCGCGTTCGGGCCAGGCATCAGCGCCCGCAATCTGGTGATCAAGCGCTCGGGAACGGCGGGCGCGCCCGGCAACGACCTCATCATCCAATTGGCCAATGAAGAAAACGGAATTCTCGTGCTCAGCGGCGACGAGATCACGGTCAAGGATTGGTTCAACCTGACCCGCCGGGTCGAATGGCTGCGCTTCGCCGACGGCGAGGAAATTCGCATCGGCGACATGACTTCCTTCATCGCCGGGACCAGCGGCCCCGACGTGATCATCGGCACGTATGGTGGCGACTTCATGGTCGGCGATGGCGGCAACGACCAGTTGCGCGGCCTTGCCGGAAACGATTACGGCTTCGGCGGCGGCGGCGACGATTTCGTCGCCGGCGACAGCGACAACGATCTGGTGGCCGGCGGCTCGGGCGCCGACGAAGTGATCGGCGGCTCGGGCAACGACACCGTGTTCGGCGATGACGGCGCCGACGATCTCTATGGCGGCGCTGGCAATGACATTCTGGCGGGCGGATTGGGTGATGACCAGGTCGTCACTGGCGCCGGCAGCGACATCGTCCGCTTTGAGCGCGGCGATGGACGCGACACCTTGATCGACGAGCACGTCAACAATTGGGATGTCGTCTGGCGGAACGGGATTTATGAAAACACCGGAGTTGCAGCCACCACTTACGTGCTGCAACCCAACGGCACGGTAACGGTGAACGGGCTCGTCGTGTTCGATGGCCAGCAATGGCTCGGCCGCTACGATTGGGACGACACCGCCAAGAAGCTGAGCCGCCACAAGGGCGCGGCGAGCGGCAATGTCGCTTTGAATTCCGGAACCGATGCGATCGAGTTCGGCGCCGGGATTGATATCGACGACATCATCGTGCGCCGGGTCGGCAACGATCTCGATCTCGCCGTCAGCACGGGCGACGACGATGTGCGTCCGTTCGCCAGCATTGACGATCATATTCTTGTCAAGGATTGGTTCACCGTCGGCGCGTCGATCGAGCAATTCGTGTTCACCGAGACGGGGGCAGTTGCCGGCTATACGTTCACCGGCGGCACCGACGCCGCTGATTCCATAATCCTGTCGGCTGTTTCGAATTGGGCCACCGGCGGGGTCGGCGACGACGTGATCACAGGTTCGACCGCCGCCGACATTCTCTCTGGCGGGCTCGATCAGGATACACTGCGTGGCGGGACGGTCGGAGATTTCTTGCTAGGCGGCGGCGGCGACGATGTGTTGGAGGGCGGCGCGGGCGCCGATCAATTGATCGGTGGCGCTGGAACCGATACCGCGTCCTTCGCCGCCTCGACGGCGGGGGTCGCAATCAGCCTCGCTTCGGGAACATCGGCGACTGGGGATGCGGCCGGTGATGTGTTTTCCAGCATCGAAGGCCTCGAGGGTTCGGGCTTCGCGGACGACCTCACCGGCGACAGCAACGCCAATGTGTTCCGCGGCCTTGCGGGCGTGGACCGTTTCACCGGCGGCACGGGCGACGACACCTACGAATTCGAGCTTGGCCACGGCGCCGACATCATCCGCGATGGACCGTTCGTGTCCGAGCAGATCGTCGACCCCAGCGGCGTGTTCAACGCGGCGGTGTACGCAGCAACTTGGACGCGGACGTCGCTGACGCTCGCCAATGGGACCTACACGCATAAATACCTGTTGGTGATCAACCGGATTGGTCTACCTAATGAAGAGGTGTATCGCTCGCGCGACGGCGTCGATTTCATCTATTACAGCGCATCCTCGACATTGATGGCCTTGCCGTCGGCCCTTGCCTGGCCGGGCAGCAACGGCCAATGGAAAGTGAGCTTTGCGCGCACCGGCAATGGTGTCCAAGTGGCGCGCGACAACATTGTCGCTGGCGAGGGCGGGGTCGACGCGATCACATTCGGCGCAGGCATCGGCCTGTCGGACCTAGTGATCACGCGCATCAATGGCAATGCGGATTTATTGATTGCCTATGGCGCGAGCGATTCGGTCACAATTCGCAACCAACCCAATGTTCAGCGAGCGATAGAAACCGTGTTTCTGCGCGACGGACTCGAATTCAGCATCAGCGGCAATCTGCGCCTGGTCGGCGAAGCCGGGACCGCCAGCGACGATGTGATGTTCGGCGATGCGGCTAACAACACGATCAACGGCCTCGCGGGCAGCGATGTCATCTCCGGCGCCGCTGGCAATGACACGCTGATCGGCGGCGCCGGCGACGATGTGTTCGAGGGCGGCGCCGGCGCTGACAGCTTTGACGGCGGCGCCGATTCGATCACGGACGGATTGGCGCCCGATACCGATTTTGGCGACACAATCCGCTATGTGCGCTCCGGCGCGGGGGTGATCGTCAATTTGAGCACCGGTGCGATTTCCGGGCGCGACACGGCAGGCTTGGCGGCGGCGCTTGGCGACGCGGTCGGCGACACGATCACCGGCGGCGCCAGCATAGAAAATGTCACCGGCTCTGAGGGCTACGGCGACACGCTGACCGGCGATGCGCGCCCCAATCGGCTTTTCGGGCTAGGCGGCGCTGATTCTCTGACCGGCAATGACGGCGATGACGTGCTGAACGGCGGCGTTGGCGACGATTTGCTGTGGGGAAACAATGGCGTCGATGCGCTGAGCGGCGAGGAGGGAAACGATACGCTTCGCGGCGGCGACGGCGCTGATCTTGTCGTTGGCGGCGGTGGTGTTGACACCTTGCTGGGCGCGACAGGAGACGACAAGCTTATTGGCGGCGACGGCAACGATCTGCTGCAAGGCGACTATGGCCAAGACTGGCTGCAGGGCGACGACGGCGACGATACCTTGCACGGGGAATCCGACGATGATGACCTTGTGGGCGGGGCCGGCAATGACACCGTCTATGCGGGAGACGGCAACGACGCCATCGTCGGCGGCTTGGGCGCCGATATGTTGTACGGCGGCAATGGCGATGACACATTCCATGCCGATGCGTCGAGCGGCGCCGACATCGTCGTCGATGCCGTCGGCGTCAACAAACTCGTCGTTGCCGGCATCCCATCCGAAGCGATCTGGCTGGTGCAATCGGGCGCTGATCTGCGCATCACCGCCATCGGTTATCCCGGCTTCCAGGTCACGCTCTCCAACTATTTCGGGACGACCAGCGCAACGCGGGTTCGCGAGGTGGTCACGCAGGACGCTTCGCTGTTCTTGAGCCACGCTTCGTCGGCGATATTGATCAATGCCATGACCGCGGCTTCGGTCACGACGCCGACAGCGATGCCCGCGAGCATCGCCGGTCTCCTGCCCACCTATTGGGACGCCGGGAGCATTTCCGCGCCGCGTGTGTCACAGCAGAATTTGTCGATGACCAAAGCCGGCGTTTTGTCCGGCAACGTCAACGCCGTCGACCATGATGCTAACCTCTCCACTCATATCCCTGTTGGCACGGGCGCATCGTTCAGCGCGACGACGGGCGTTTGGACTTATGTGACACCGGCCGGCGGCGCGCTTGCGCTCAACCAGACAGCCGGAACTTGGACGTTCACGCCGGCCTCCACCTTTGCCGGCGACGACAGTTTCACGATCAAGGTAACGGACGCAGCCGGCAATACCGCTGAGCAAATTGTGTCGGTGTTTGTGCGCGATCCCACCCTGAATTATGCGCCGGATGCGCCAACGATGGTCACGCAGCCCCTGCTCACCGTACAGGAGGGCGCGGTTGGCGGGCTTGTGGTGGCGACCTTGGCGGCCACCGACCCCAACCTGACCACGCCGACGTTGCGCCTCGCCACCAATCCGGGCAATTTGTTCGAGATCGTTGGCAACCAGCTGCGATTCAAGGCAGGCATGATTGTCAGCTATGCCGCGCTGCAGAATCTCAGCGTACAAATCGAGGCTGTCGATGCCGAGACCGCCAGCGGGTTGGTTTCGGCGACGCGGCTCGACGTCAATGTTGGCGTGCTCGAAACCAATCACGCGCCCACTCTGGCGGCGCAATCCTTCAGCGTGGCCGAGAGTACGCCTGGCGCGGGCCAAATTGTGGTGGCGACGCTTGCGCCTACCGATCCCGATGCTTCCGCCGTCAACCGCAACTTCCGCTATCAGGTGCTGTCGGGCGACACTTCGGTGTTCTCAGTCGACGAACAGACAGGGCAAGTGCGCTTGCAGGGCCTGCTCGATTACGAAACCCCCCTATTGTACACGTTGCAGGTCAAGGTGTGGGATGGCGGCGCGCTGGGCTCGGGCTTGTCCTCGACCGCCAACATCAGTTTCAACGTCACCAACGTCAATGAAGCGCCGTCGCTGGCGCTGATATCGACCACAACCGGCGCCGGCGGATTGGTGGGCCGCATCGGTGGCGTCGATCCCGAGGGCAGCGTTGTCACCTATTATGCGCAAAGCGCTACGGCCTATTACAGGGCGGCGCACGAAGAGTGGATGGATTATGCAATAAACCCGCGCTACGAGTATTTTAACTGGGGAGACGAGGCGCAAACCGTAACCGTGACCGGCTTCGTCAACGCGACCAGCGGCAACATCTATAACGTCAACAAAAATCTTGTCCCCCTCGATCCCGACCGCAATCACATCGATCCGACCAGCATCTATTATTTGGTCAGCGTCCGCAGCCAGGACCCGACCGGCATTCAATCGCAGCCGATCACGCTGCGCATCCGCAACGGCTCAGTATTGGTGGCGCCGATCGTGCTCGATCTCGATGGCGATGGGCTTGAACTTATCGGCCTCGCTGCTTCCACGATCAATTTCGACATGGCCGGCAATGGCGAGCTTGAGCGCACCGGCTGGGTTGGCGCCGACGATGGCCTTTTGGTCTATGATCGCAACGCTAATGGCGTGATCGACAATGGGGTCGAGATCGCGTTCAGCGAGGATGTCGACTTTGCCGTTTCCGATCTCGAAGGCCTACGCGCTCATGACAGCAACGAGGACGGCGTGTTCGGCATTGGCGACGCGCTTTACGGCGACTTCGCGGTTTGGCGCGACTCCAATCAGGACGGAATCAGCCAAGCTGACGAGTTGAACACGCTTGCCCAGCTCGGCATCAACGCGATCAACCTGACGCTTGAACCGACCGGGCTCTCAGTGGCCGGGGCCACCGACAATGTCATCTACGGCACCACGCAATACCTGCGCGCCGACGGAACCATCGGCACGGTTGGCGATGTCTATCTCGCTTATGTCGATTGGAGCATGTCGGTTGAGGCAATCGCCGGCGGCGGCGGCGAACCCGGCCAATTGCCGCCAATCGTGCTCGATCTCGACGGCGACGGCGTCAAGCTCAGCAGCGCTGCCGAATTGGGGATTAGCTTTGACGCCAATGGCGATGGCTTCCTCCAGCGCACCGGTTGGTTCAGCGCCGGCGACGGCGTGCTGGCGCTCGACCGCAATGGCGATGGCGTGATCAATTCCGGCCTGGAGATTTCCTTCCGCGAAGACGCTATCGGCGCCCAAAGCGACCTTGAAGGCCTTGCCGGCTATGACAGCAATGAAAACGGCATGATCGATGCCGGCGACGAACGCTATGGCGATTTCACGGTCTGGCGCGACTCTAATCAGGACGGCTTCAGCCAAAGCCATGAGCTTGCCTCGCTCGCGCGCCATGGCATCGCCAGCATCAACCTCACGCGCTCGAATGTCGTGCGAGCGGGCGAGGATACGGGCGTCAACACAATTCTCGCCAGTGGAAATTTCATGCGCCGAGACGGCAGTATCGGCCAATTGGCGGATGTAACGCTGGGCTATCAGAGCGATGGCGCGCCAGCGACGGACGTTTCCGACGGCGGCGATCGCAGCGCCGACTCCGCCTCAAGCGCCGAAGAGCAAGGTGGCGGCGGAGGCGGAGGGGGCGGGGGCGGCGGAAGCGACGGCGGCGGAGGCGACGGCGGCCGCTCCGAGCAAGGCGAAGAAATCCCCGATGATGGCCAGCGCCGCGGACGACGCGGTCGGCGCGAGGAACCGCGCCGCGACGAGGAACGGGCTTTCAACGCTTTCGTCGATCGGTTTGCCGCCAACGATCGCGGCGAAGCGGAAGTTCGGCCAATCCAGAGCGTTCCACGCGGTGCGCTCCATGGCGGCCTTGGCGTTATGGATAGGAAGCTCCTGGGCATGATCGACGCGATGGCGCAATTCGAAGCCAGACCCTCGGCCGAGAACGGCCTCGCGCGCCGCAAACTCGATCCCCGCGTGGCCGAGCTTTTGACTTCGCTGCCTGACCTTCGCTAATCCCGTTTGGAGGAGTAGGCGCCGGGCGCGAGGGCTTGGCAAAAGCGCCTTCGTATTGGAAAAATGGGTTAGGACTTAGCGATGAGCACTCAAAATCAACCAGGGAAACAGCCCCCGCCGGGGGTGCCGCGCACGGTAGCGGAAGCCCTGGGTCAAATCGTCTGGCTGCTGTCGCAATCGCCGATCCACCGCGAGCTCAGGATCAAGGAACTGGAATGGTCGTTCTTTCCAGCGGTGCTGCTTGAGCAATTTCGGGTGTTTCGCTTTGGGCCCTTGCCAGGCAGCGAAAACATGGACCCCGCTTCCTTCGCCAAGCTGGGCCTCACCAAGGAAGGGCTGGAGCAGATGCCGCTCGGCGTGGCGATCTGGGCCAAATTGTCGGAGGAGGCCGAAGTTCGACTTGAGAAGGGCGAGAAGCTCAAGGCCGAGGATTGGAAATCCGGCGACCGGGTCTGGCTGGTGGAAATGATCTCGCCCTTCGCCACCCCCGAAAACAAACTTTCCGAGGCCATGCTGCTCGACCTGATCCAGGGCCCGTTCAAAACCACAATATTCCACCTGCACCGCACCGACCCCAAAACCGGCCGCCGCGACAAAATCACCCTCGCTCAACACGTGCCGTGATGGCGCAGGTCAAAATTGAAAAACTTTTCCAGGAAATGTGAGGTGAATTTGGGCAACCTGCCTGGAGGTCATGACCTGTTCGGGTCAGGCAGGATCGACAGTCGCGCAGCTTGCATGCGCTCGCCAACACGCTCCACCATTGCCTGCACGGGGTCGTCACGGAGGTGGGCGTAACGCTGCGTCGTGGCGGCCTTCTTATGGCCGAGGGCGCGTTGCAGCACGTAAAGGCTCTCGCCTGCCTCAACCGCAAAAGACGCAAACGAATGGCGAAGGTCGTGCATGCGCAGGTCCGGCATCTTTGCGAGAGACCGCACCTTGCGCCAGATGCGGTTCATGGCGAGCGTGTGCCCGACTTCACCGCGTTCAGCCGGAAAAACATATTCCCCCGTCGTGTCTCGCTTGAGCAATTCAAGTTCTGCGAGCGCCATTGAATTGAGCGGCACTCGTTTGGCGCCGTTCTTTGAGCGCAAGTCGGGAAGGGCGAGCGCCTTCCGATCGAAGTCGATCTCGGTCCAACGTAGGCCCACGATTTCTGTCTTTCGGCAGCCGGAGAAGATCAGCAGGCGAATTGCCGCTGCGTGCTGCGATTTGAGAATTCCGCCCGCCTGCATCTCGTCGAGCGTGTTGAGAAGGGCGACAAGTTCCGCCTGAAGTCAAGAACCGCTCGCGCGAGCCTATCTTGACGAGTTGAACGCCTTTGGCGGGATTGGCGCGAATGATGCGCCGGCCAACGGCCCATTGGAGCATCGCCGCCAAGGTTATGAGCGTGCGGCGTGCAGTCCCGGCGCCGCCCTTGATGATGGCGCGACCGCGCTTGGTGGTTTTTTCGTCACGAGAGGATTTGCCGAGCGTCACATCGCGCTGAAACTCCGCGAGGTCGGTGGAAGTTAGTTCGGCGGCTATTCTTGTTCCAAGCAGCACGCGGACGTGGCGGTTGAGGTTGCTCTTGTCGATGCTCCAGGTCGATGCCCGCTTATTGGGCTTATCGACGGGTCCCTCTGCCAGATACGCGTCAATGAGTTCCGCGACGGAGATCGCCGCCCGCCGCTCGGACTTCCCGGCGGCGGGATCCTCGCCCTCGCCTGCAGCTCTGAGAATCGTGTTTGCCTTCAAACGCGCGCTTTCTGGCGTCCAGGGCGACCCGTGCTTGCCGATTGTCGCCCAGCGAAAACGGCGCCCATGGCGATAGGTGGCGACATATGTCTTAGCCCCTGAAGGGCGAACACGGATTCCGAAGCCTTTGAGTTCGTCGTCCCAAATCACGTACTCCTTCTCGGCAGGCGCAAGGCCATCGACGGAACGCTTGCCAAGGCGCGGCATGGGACGAATTCTCCAAGTGTGTTACGGGCACATCGTATGGGTCCCGTTGCCATTTCCAGCTAGCATATAGCTAGCACGAAGAGAGAAATTGACGCCATCAAAAAGAAACTTGTGACGAGAACAATATAGTAAATCACGTGTTAAAACATGGCATTATGCGAGACGTGACAAAGCGCGACAAACCACGAAAACCTGTTGGAATTTGTTTGACATCGTAGGGGTCACAGGTTCGATCCCTGTCGCGCCCACCATTAAATCAAGTACTTACAGTGTCCTTTAAAAAGGCTCTCGCCGACTCTTACCGGCGAAAGCCAGCATCGAGCCAACAGAATCTCGATTAAATGGCTTGATCTGCGAAACTCACGACCCAAGACACCTCGCGGTCAGCGAATGTAGGCATAGGCGGGCTACATCAAGCGAATACAGTAACGCGCGGCCTGATTGGGGTTGCCGCCCCCAGCGGCGGCTATTTCCAGTAAGCAAGGCCGCGCACGCGGACCTCGCAAGAATTACCGTGGAATCGGGGAACCAACGCGATGGCCAGCTTCTCAGTCACAATCTACCACAATTCCAAATGCTCGACCTCGCGCCAGGTGCTGGAGATGATCGAGGCGGCGGGGCATAAGCCGGAAGTGGTCGAGTACCTGAAAACTGGCTGGACCAAGCCGCAGTTGAAAAAGCTGTTCACCGCCGCTGGGATCAGCGTGCGCGAGGCGTTGCGCGCGAAGACGAGCGAGGCCGAAGAGCTAGGCCTGCTCAATGAAACAGTGCGCGAGGCGACACTGCTCGACGCAATGGTCTCGCACCCGGTGCTGGTCGAGCGACCGTTCGTGGTCACGCCAAAGGGAACCAAGCTTTGCCGGCCGAAGGAAAGCGTGCGCGAAGTGCTGTAGGGGTCACTCGTCCCGCATCTCGCAGCGCTGAGCAAAGGTCACGCCGAACCAGGGATGGCGCGCTTCCAGCGTGAAGGCGAAGCGCCCGCCGCCGTAATCGTGATGCTCGACCCGGATGCGCCCGGGCGTTGCGAACAAGGGCAGGGCAAGATTGCAGCGCCCCAAACGCAGCCGGAAATCCATGCACTCGAACACCAGGGCCTGGCGCTCCTCGAAAACTTTCAAGCGCATGGTCAGCGGCCCGGCGCGCTCTTCCAACCAGGCCCCGCTCCCCTCCTGCTTGACCGAGCGCACAATCTCGTGGCCGCCCGCAAATTCATAAGCGCGCCGCCACAGCTCGCCGGCGGCGTTTCTTTCAACCTGGATCAGCACGCGCGCGCGCCCGGTGCGTAGCGGCAGCGGCCGGCCCAAAGCGAGCCCGAGCCAGGCGAACGCGCGCCCGATCCAGGAGGCGCGGAATTCGCCCACGCCGCTATATTCACGCATGATTTCCCCGCCGCTGAAGCGGGCGCGCACAGCGGGCGGTAGCCGCGCCCAGCCTTCGGCGCCAACCAATCGTTCGATGCCGCCGAGTTCAAGGTTCGCAACATCGTAGGCCATCGCCGCTCCCTTCAAAGCCCAGCCATTTTGGCGATGCGCGCGCCGAAGCCGAGCAGCTTCAGCAAAGTCGCGCGCGGCAGCGTCTTCATCTGCTCGTACCAATTGGCCATGGCGGACACGAAACGGTGCATTTCGGCGATGCGCTTGCGCGTTTCAGTCGGCGTGTCGGCATCGTGCTTGCAGGTTTCGGCGGCGCGATTGAGCATATCGATGGTGGGATCGAGTTCACGCTTCTTGCGCCCGTCGGCGATCTTGATCAGCACGATCCAGAGATCGGCTTCGGCGGTGAAGAAGTCGCGGCGGTCGCCGAGCTTGTGCTGGCGCTCGACCAGTTCCCAATCCTGCAACTCCTTGAGGCTGGTGGAGACGTTGGAGCGCGCCAGGAAAAGCGTCTCGGCGATTTCCTCGGCATTCATCGGCTTGGCGGCGAGATAGAGCAGGGCGTGAATTTGGCCGACCGAGCGGTTCACCCCCCAGCTTTCGCCCATCTCGCCCCAATGCAGGATAACTTCGCGCATGGTCTTCGACAATTTCATCGCCAACTCATCAATTTCTCTCTAGACAGAAATAACAGAAAGGACGAAAACGGACAAGATGAAAGTGCTGATCCTTGGCGGCGCTGGAACATTCGGTCGCAGGCTGGCCGAGGGATTGGCCGCGTCGAGCGGCGCCGAGATTATCATCGCTGGGCGTTCTCTGGCGCGCGCCCGCGCGGCGGCGTTGGCGTTGCGCGCATCCCATGCCGTGCTCGACCGCGCCCGCGCCAGCGCCGCAGAGATCGCGGCCCTCGGCGCCGATATCGTCGTCGATGCCGCCGGGCCTTTTCAAGGCGCGGATTTTCGCTTCGCGCGCGCGGCGCTGGAGGCCGGCGCGCACTATGTCGATCTCGCCGACGCGCGCGATTTCGTCGCCGGCTTTTCCGCGCTCGATGCGCTGGCTCGCGCGCAAGGCAAGGCCGCGATTACCGGCGCGAGTTCGACGCCGGCCTTGAGCCACGCCGCACTCGATGCGCTATGCGCAAATTGGCGGCGGATTGATCATATTCGCGTCGGCATCGCGCCGGGCAATCGCGCGCCGAAGGGGCGTTCCTTGGTGGAAGCGATGCTTTCGCGAGCGGGCGCGCCGCTGCGCGTGTGGGAAGGGGGCGCCTGGGTAATGCGCAGCGGCTGGTCGCATCGCGAAACCATTGCGCTTGCGGGCCTTGGCCCACGGCGCTTCGCGCTGGTGGAAACCCCCGACCTCGACCTCATCCCAGCGCGCTTTGCGCCGACCGGCAGCGCGTTGTTCCTCGCGGCGCTGGAATTGACGATCCTGCAGCGCGGCATTGAAGCGATCGCGGCGCTGCGGCGCTGGGGATTGTGGACCGCGCCCGAGCGCGCGGCCGGCCCGTTCACTTTCTTCGCCAAACTGGTCGAGCCGTTCGGGGGCGATGAAGGCGCAATGTTCGTGGAGGCGGTGGGCCGCGACGCTGACGACGAGCCGGCGCTCGCGCGTTGGACCTTGTTCGCCCCCGCCGGGCGCGGGCCCATCGCGCCAACGCTACCGGCGTTGGCCATGGTGCGCAAATTGATCGCGGGCGAAATCGAGCCGGGCGCGCGCGCATGCGTGGGCCTGCTGAGCCTGGCTGACCTCGCGGGCGATTTCGCGCGCGCTGGGTTCGTGACGGGGATGGAGCGGCTTGACGCGGCCGCGCATTGCCTAAGTCATCCCAATTCACGCATCATGATCCGAGACTGATTCCGCCTCTTCCTTAAGGGCGCCTATCCTGAAATGACGATCACTATCATGACCAAATCCAATCCCGGAAACTTCTTCGAGGACTTCCGCCTCGGCCAAGTGATCACCCACGCGACGCCGCGCACTATTACCGAGGGCGATGTGGCGCTGAACATTGCGCTTACCGGTTCGCGCCATGCGCTGTTTTGCGCCGACAGCTTTGCGAAAAATTGCGGGCTGCCCGGCGCGCCGATCGATCCGCTGCTTGTGTTTCACATTGTGTTCGGCAAGAGCGTGCCGGATATTTCGCTCAACGCGGTGGCGAATCTGGGGTACGCCGAGGGGCGTTTTCTTGCCCCGGTCTATCCGGGAGATACGCTTGTCGCGCAATCCGAGATCATCGGCCTCAAGCAGAATTCGAACGGCAAAACCGGAATCGTCACCGTGCGCACCGAGGGCGTCAACCAGGAGGGGCAAACCGTGCTCTCCTATGTGCGTTGGGTGATGGTGGGCAAGCGCGACGCAAATGCTTTAGTGGCGGACGCGCCGCCGATCACGCCGAGACCTTTCGTGCAGGCGAGCGAATTGCGCTTGCCGCCAGGGCTGGATTTTTCCAATTACAACGCAAAGCTCGCCGGTTCGCCGCACTTGTTCGAGGATTATGCCATCGGCGAGAAGATCGATCATGTCGACGGCATGACACTGGAGGAGGCCGAGCATCAAATCGCCACGCGCCTCTACCAGAACACAGCGAAAGTGCATTTCGATGCGCTGGCGCAAGCCGGTTCGCGCTTTGGCAAGCGGCTCATCTATGGCGGCGTGGCGATTTCGCTGGCGCGGGCGCTTTCGTTCAACGGCCTCGCCAATGCGCAATACATGCTCGCCATCAATGGCGGCAGGCACGTGGCGCCGCTGTTTGCGGGCGACACGCTTTATGCCTGGTCGGAGGTGATTGACAAAGCCGAGCTTGACGCAAGCAAGATTGGCGCGCTGCGCTTGCGCCTTGTCGCCGTCAAGAACCGCGCCTGCGCCGATTTTCCGCTGAGGGATGCGGCCGGCGAATACGATGCCAGCGTCGTGCTCGATTTCGATTTTTGGGCCGCCATTCCCAAATCCGCTTAGCGGTCCTGGAACCGGCGTTGACTTGGGCATCGCCGCGCCTAATGTCCGCGCCGGAATTGACCCAGCTGAATTGAGGCATCCATGGCCGGCGCGTCGGAAAACAGACCTGTTTCGCCGCACCTGCAAATCTGGCGCTGGCACGTCACCATGGTGAGTTCGATTCTGCACCGCGCCAGCGGGCTTGCGCTTTATGCCGCGGCGATCGGTTTCGCGCTGTGGCTGATGGCGGTGGCGGCGGGGCCCGAGGCCTACGCGCCGCTCGGGCAGGCGCTGGCTTCGCCGCTGGGGCAGGCGGGTCTTTACATCGTTGTCGCCGCGTTTGCGTTTCACTTCGCCAACGGCGTGCGCCATTTGGTGTTCGATACCGGCGCCGGGCTGGGTCCGAGCGATGCCGAGGCCAGCGCCTGGTTCGCCATCCTGTTTGCCTTCGTCGCGCCGGCGGGGCTGTGGGCGCTGCTCAATTTCGGAGGCTGGCGATGAGCGATCGATCGATGCGCAGCGCGCTCGGCCGCGTGCGCCATCATGGCGCCGCCGGGGGCGGCGCGGCGCACTTCATCGCCCAGCGCGTATCGGCCATCGCGCTTGATGTTCCTCGGTCTCTGGTTCGTGGTGAGCGCGGCGCTGAGCATGGACGGCCCGAATTACACTGCGGCGATCGATTTCATCACCGCGCCGCATGAACGCCGTGGGCGTCGATCCTGCTGATCGTGGCGGCGCTCTACCACATGCGCCTCGGCATGCAGGAGATTGTCGAGGATTACATCCACAAGCCCGCGCACCAAAATGCTGTTGCTGTTGCTCAACGCGCTCGTCGCCGCTGGCGCTTGGCGCGGGCGCGATTTTCGCGGTGTTGCTGGTGAATTTCGGAGTCTGACGCTTTGGCCGCTTATACTTGGATCGATCACACCTTCGACGTCGTCGTTGTCGGCGCCGGCGGCTCGGGGCTTCGCGCCGCGCTCGGCTGCGCGCAAGCGGGGCTGAAAACCGCGTGCGTCACCAAAGTGTTCCCGACCCGCTCGCACACCGTCGCCGCGCAAGGCGGCATTTCCGCCGCGCTCGGCAATATGGGCGAGGACGATTGGAAATGGCACATGTTCGACACCGTCAAGGGGTCGGACTGGCTGGGCGATCAGGACGCCATCGAATATCTCACCAAGAACGCGCCGGCCGCGGTCTACGAGCTCGAACATTGGGGCGTGCCGTTCTCGCGCACCGAGGAAGGCAAAATCTATCAGCGCGCTTTCGGCGGCATGACGCGAAATTACGGCGAAGCGCCGATGCAGCGCACCTGCGCCGCCGCCGACCGCACCGGCCACGCCATGCTGCACACGATGTATGGCCAATCGCTGCAGGCACAGCGTCGAATTCTTCATCGAGTTTTTCGCGCTCGATCTGATCATGGAGGACGGCGCTTGCCGCGGCGTCACCGCCTGGAAGCTCGACGACGGCACGCTGCACCGCTTCCGCGCGCAAAAAGTCGTGCTCGCCACCGGCGGCTACGGCCGCGCCTATCTACTCTTGTACATCAGCGCCCACACCTGCACCGGCGACGGCAACGCCATGGTGCTGCGCGCCGGGCTGCCGCTGCAGGACATGGAATTCGTGCAATTCCACCCCACCGGCATTTTCCCCGCCGGCTGCCTGATCACCGAAGGCGCGCGCGGCGAGGGCGGCTATCTCACCAATGCCAACGGCGAGCGCTTCATGGAGCGCTATGCGCCGACCGTGAAGGATCTCGCCCCGCGCGACATGGTCTGCCGCGCGATGACGCTGGAAATTCGCGAAGGCCGCGGCGTCGGCCCGAACAAGGATCACATCTTCCTGCACCTCGATCACCTCGATCCGAAAATCCTGCACCAGCGCCTGCCGGGCATTTCCGAAAGCGCCAAGATTTTCGCCGGCGTCGACGTCACCCGCCAGCCGATCCCGGTGCTGCCGACCGTGCATTACAATATGGGCGGCATCCCCACCAATTATCACGGCGAAGTGCTGACCAAAGCTGGCGACGATCCCGATTGCGTCGTGCCCGGCCTGATGGCGGTGGGCGAGGCGGCGTGCGTTTCGGTGCACGGGGCCAATCGCCTGGGCTCGAACTCGCTGATCGATCTGGTGGTGTTCGGCCGCGCTGTCGGCCTGCGCTGCGGCGAGAAGCTGAAAGCGAATGCCTCGCAGCCGACGCTGCCGAAGAACGCCGGCGAGGCGCACCTGGCGCGCTTCGACAAATTCCGCAACGCCAACGGCGCTACGCCAACCGCGGAGCTGCGCGAGAAAATGCAGCGCGGCATGCAAGATACCGTGCGCCGTCTATCGCACCGGGCCGGTGCTGGCCGAAGGCGTGGAGCGCATGGCCAGCGTGTGGGCGCGAGGCGGCGATGTGCGCGTCACCGATCGTTCGATGATCTGGAACACCGATCTGGTCGAGACGCTGGAGTTCGACAATCTGATCGCCCAGGCCATCGTCACCGTCAACGGCGCCGCCAACCGCACCGAAAGCCGCGGCGCCCACGCGCGCGAGGATTTCCCCGAGCGCGATGATGTGAACTGGATGAAGCACACTTTGGCGTGGCTGGACGCGGACAGCGGCGCGGTGCGGATCGATTACCGCCCAGTGCACTCGTACACGATGACCAACGAAGTCGAGCCGATCCCGCCGAAGAAGAGGGTGTATTAGCCCCGCGCGCCTAGTCACCACGCTTGCAAGTCTGATCTGGGAGAGGGGACGTCATAGCCGCCAGCTTAGCGCCAGGGCGCCGAAATCTTGGCGGGTGGGTTGGGTTTTGAATTCCTCGGTGCGCCAGACGAAAGTGTAGGCGAGGCGCCAATCGCCGGCGCTGATGGTGAAACCGGTTTGGAAATCGCCCACCAGAGGATTGCGTTCGACCGAGGCGCTATCCTCGAATGTGTTGCCGTCCAGAAGAAGGTTGTGCGCCACCGCCCGCGCTTGCGCGCCAACGAACAACGACCATGACAATGGCCCGCCCTTGAAGTGCTCAACCCCGGCCAGCGACGGGCGAACCCGCGGCGGACCATAATCGCTGTCGATGCGCTGGCCGATGCGCGCGGTGAGGCCGGCGCGTGCCTCGGTGCGCAGAGTGCCCAGCGCAGCGCCGGCGCTGGGCGTCAAGTCAGCCTCTATGCCGCCAAGAAAATCGCCGAACAGGCGTAGCGCCCGCCAGCGCCGGTCAAACGCGGCGGCGAAAGCCAATTCGTCGTTGAGTTGGCTGTCCCAGCCTTGCGGGTCAGGCGCGCCGAGCGCCTGGTGGATGCCGCGCTGCGCTTCCTCGCCCATCGCCGAGGGGCCGACCAAACCAAGCTCCAATTCGTAAGTGTCGAGGAAGCGCGGTGCGCGGCCATCGTTGCGGTGTTCCTCCACGCCGACCATGATCTGCATGTAGAGCCAGCCGGCATAAGGGTGCTGGTCGGCCGGGGCGGGGCTGGCGTTGATGTTTTCGGGCGTGAAGATCGACTGGCCAAAGGCGATGCCCCAGAAATCTGGATTGGCGCCCGAGATCGGCTGGGTGAAGCCGCCGGCGCCTTCCAGCCAGTCGGGCACGCCCGCCGACGGTGAAACATAAGCCAATTTGACGCCGGAAGTGTAATTGCGGTCGGCGCCCGACGAGAGGCTGTCGTTTTCGCCGGCGAAAGAGAGCACGCCTTTTTCCTCGGCCGGACGGTCGGCGAGGGCGAGCCCCGGCAGCGCCGCCATCGCCGCGCCGGCCAGCACCGCCCTCAGGCGATTATGTCCGGCGTCAATCTGTCTTCGATCCATTGGATTTGGTCCCTCAGCACCAGCTTGCCGCGCTTTAGGCGCGCCATCTGCAATGTGTCCCCCGTGCTCTTGTCTTGCAGCACCAAGATGGCGTCGTCGAGCGCGCGGTGCTGCTCGCGCAGTTCGATCAAGCGCGCCTTGAGCGCACGCTTTTCTGGCGTGTCGTTAATGTCAAAGCCGTTATCGTCGGCGCCCATAAGGTTTCAATAGCCCGTACGCAGTCGCCCCGACCGCGAAAGCGAGCTAAGCCATGCTCCGCGGGCGGTGTAAAGCCAACGGATTTATGGCGCCGCACTTGCGAACAGGACGCAGGCGCCAAAATTGTGAATTTTCTTGTGCGATGTAACGAGACAACACTCTCATTTTGCGTCATGCTCGGACTCGCCCATACGCAAGGAGGCGCAAGCAATGGCCATCGAGCAGCGTTTACGCGAACTCGACACCCGGCATCGGGATCTTGACCTAATCATCGAAAACGAGGCCCGAAGGCCTTCCGCGGACATCACGCGGCTCTCGGCGATGAAACGCCAGAAACTGAAAATCAAAGAAGAAATCGAACAGATCCGGCAACGGCTTAGCCAGCCGCATTGATCTTGTGCGCTAAGTGATTGTCGTCCCTTCTCCTCCTATGGAGGAGAAGGTGGCGCGCAGTAGCGCGCGCACTTGGACCGCGCGTCTTCAGACGCGCTCTTGTTTGCGGTCGCCATGCGCGTCTGAAGACGCGCGGTCCGGTGCGCGCCTCAACCCGCGGGATCGCCCTCGAGCGGCGACAGCGGCACTTGCGGCGCCTCGATGATCGGGGTCATCGCGCCGATCTGGCTGGCATCGATTTGGCCCACCGAACTCATGCAAACGCCGACATCGCGCAGGCCGTGCTGCGCCAGGCAGAACGCGTTCTCGAATTGAAAGCGCGCCGAAGACAGGCATTGCTGCAGCTGCAAACGCGCCATCTCGGCGCACTCGATCGAGCGCGGGTCGCTGAGCAATTCATTGACCATGGCCGGCGCCGTATCGGCGATGTTGAGCGCTTGCAGAGCGGCGATCGAGGTCATCCGATCGATGAGTTCGATGCGCGTGACGCTGGCTTGCGTCGGCGGAGGCCTTTGCGAAGCCACTTCCACCACCACCGGCGCGCCGCTGACCGCTTGCCAGAAATGGCGCCCGCCAAACGCCGCGCTATTGGCGCCGAGTTGGATGCTGAGCGGGGTCACCGCCAATTGCGCCGCCACCGAGATCGGCACCGCCGGCCGGAAAGCGCCGGGCTGGCCAAGATCGCGCACACGCTGCAAGCGTTCGCTTTGCGCCGGCGCAACCGCGTTGGCCCAGGCTTGCCGCTGCAATTGGTATGAATAATCCTGGTAACGATCGGCCACGCCGACGATGCGCGCGGAATCCGCCATGATCGATTGCAACACCGCCTGCATGGCATGCTGGCCGCCGCTGGTGCGGCGCGCATAGGATTTGTGAGTGGCGATGACGCTCACCACTTGCTCACGGCCGAACTGGCTTGCCGCTTCACGCATGCCGTTGACAAATTCCGGTGATTGCGCGGCGACGCTGGCGCCATACGAAACCCAGCCGCGCACCAGCGCATCGCGATTGTGGCGGGCGACCCGGTCCAGCGCCGCGTCAAGCTCGGCGGCGGAGGTGATTTGGCGCGTCGCCAAATCCGATACATCGGCATGGAAGGCGGCGTAAGCGATCAGCGCATCTTGGGCCGGCGCGGAAGGAGGCGTCGGCGGCGGAGTTTGGGCAAACGCAGCGCCAATAAGCGCCGCTCCGGCAACCGCCAACCCGAACAAAATCCGCATACTTGCCTCCCCAGGAGATCGTAGCGACGGCGAAATCCTTGTCCTCGGGGAAGGCTGTGTCAATCGCGTAATAATGAATTCATCGGTCGATTGTGAGCGGACGAAATTTGCGCCACCCCGGACCGCCGGCTTCCAGCCGGCATGCGACGTGGGCAAAACCCACAGGCCGGTGAAAGTTGAAAACGTCGTATGCCGGCTGGAAGCCAGTGCTCCGCCCGCGGTTGCAATCATTTGGGGCCGGCTGGTGCGTAATGATTATCCACCAGCATGTGCACCAGGCGTTGTTTGGCGATGCGCCATGCGCCGTCTTGGCGCACATAATGCTCGTGATAATGGCCGTAGCCAGTGTGTCCGAGCAGGCCCGGCGCTAATTTCCTGTCCGGCCCCCAGATCACCCGATCTTGCATCGCCCAAATCACATCGACGCTGGAATCGCCGTTGAAGCTGAATTCCGGCGAATGCACTTGATGCGCGGTGCGCGCGGTCTCGACCGATGCGCGCACCATGGCTATCGCCGCCTCGCGCCCACGCACAACCGGCCCGCCTGCGCCGGATGTATCCAGTTCGAAATCCTCGGTAAACAGCGCCGAATAGCCGACCCAATCCTTGGTATCGAGCAAACGGCAATAGCGCGCTTTTACTTCGCTTATGGCGGCGATCGCTTCCAGTCTGGCGGTGGCGGCTTCAGTCGCGTTCATCGTACTTTCTCCGCTACATTCTTGCCGATAAGCGGGCCCGCTTCTCATGCTCGCCCGCTCCATTTCTAAGGCGATTTGTTATTGCCAACGGACTGGACGTCAAGCCGCGCCCCCCGGACCGCCCGCTTCCAGCCGGCACGCAACCCGTTCAATCACTCAGGCCCGTGGTAAGTCTTTCGCGCCCATGCCGGCTGGAAGCCGGCGGTCCGGTGTCAGGCGAGGTCGGGCCAAATCACTTCAACGTGCAGCCCGCCCAGGTCCGAGCGTGAGAGGCGAAGTTCCGCGTCGGTGAGCGCCGCCACTTCGCGGGCGATGGCGAGGCCAAGGCCGTGGCCGCTTTCGTCGAGGCGCTTGCCGCGTTCGAGCATGGCGGTGGCTTCCGCTTCGCCGAGGCCAGGGCCGTCATCATCGACAAAAAGTGCGCGCTCCGCGCCGCCAATCCGCACCCTCGTTCTGGCGAAGCGCGCGGCGTTCTCAAGCAGCGGTCCGGCGATTTCCATGAGCAACGCTTCCGGCGCGGGCAGGGTCAGCGCGCCGAGTTCATTATCGAAGCGCAGTTTTGCGCCATGCTCTGTGCGCTCGACGACGGCGATCAAGCGATCAATCGCCGGGCCGGCCGGCGCGGGCGGGGCGTCCAGCCGCGTGGCCGCGCGCGCGCGCGCCAGTTCGCGCTCGACCGCCCCGCGCGCCGCCTCGAGCGCGCGGTCGAGCCCGTCGGCGGCGTCGCCTGCGCCGGCTTCGCGCGCGCGCCGGCTTTGCGCCGCCAGCGCCGCCAGCGGCGTCTTCAACGAATGCGCCAGATCGGCGGCGCGGCGGCGCGCTTGTTCCAGATCAGCTTCACGCGCATCGGCCAACGCGTTGATCGCCTGCGCCAGCGGCGCAGCTTCGCTCGGGTAGTCAGCGTCCGCGAGCCGTGCGTTCGGCTGACCTTGCATGTGCTTGAGCGCGGCGCGCACGCTGTCGAGCGGCTTCAGCCCCAAATGCACTTGCAGCCATGCCGCCGCCGCCAATACCGCCCACAGCACGCCGAGAAACAGCGCCAGCTCGCGCGAGAACGCACCGCGCGCGGCGCTAATTTCGGCGTGATCGGCGGCGAGCATGATCACGATCGGCGCGCCCGCCTCCGAGAGCCGCACCTGGCGTACGGCAAAAACGAGTTTCTGCTCGAATGGCCCGGCGATATCGCCAGTGCTCCAGGCGTGCGCGTTCACGGCGGCGGGCGCGGCCAGCGCCTCGTCCCAGAGCGAGCGCGAGCGCAGCGCACGTGGCCCGGTTCCGGCTTGCCAGTAAAGTCCGCTGGCAGGGATATCGAAGCGCGGATCGAACGGCGCCGGATCCAGCGTAAGGGCGCCGTTTGGCGCCTCAGCGAGACCCGCCGCCAAATCGCGCCCGTGCTGGATGAGGCTGGCTTCGACGCTGCGCTCGATGTGCAACTCAAACAGAAAACTCATCGCCAGCCCGGCTAGCCCCAGCGCCGCGAATATCGCCGCCGCCGCGCCCGCCAGCAGCCGCGCCCGCAGCGAGCGCGCGATCATGGTTCGGCCAACTTATAGCCAAAGCCGCGCCGGGTTTCGATGATGTCGGCGCCGATCTTGCGCCGCAACCGCGCCACCAGCGCCTCGATGGCGTTCGGGTCGCTATCGCCGCCGCCGCCATATAAGTGCTCGGCGAGTTCGCCGCCCATATTGTGCGGCCGTGCTGATGGGCGAGATAGTCGAGCAGGCGGTATTCGAGCGGCGAGGTGCGCACCGGCGCGCCGTCGATCGTCGCCGCCATGCGCCTTGTGTCGAGGGTCAGCCTGCCAATGACGAGCAGCGGCGAGGCGTGGCCGCCGGCACGGCGCAGCAACGCCCGCACGCGCGCGATAAGCTCGCCCAGTTCGAACGGTTTGGCCAGATAATCGTCGGCGCCAGCCTCGATGCCGTCGACTTTCTCCGTCCAGGCCCCGCGCGCCGAAAGGATCAACACCGGAAAAGCCCGGCCCGCCGCGCGCCAGCGTTTCAACACCGAGAGCCCGTCCAATTTGGGCAGGCCGAGATCGAGCACGGCGGCGTCGAAATCCTCGGTGTCGCCGAGGAACCAGGCGTGTTCGCCATCCCCCGCGCGCTCAACGATGCAGCCCGCCGCGGCCAGCGCACGGGCCACGTCCTCGGCGATATCTGGATCGTCCTCGACCAGCAGCAAACGCATCAATCATCGCCCCTGTCGCGCTCGCCTCGGCGTCTGCGGCGACCCTCCGCGCTGAGCAGCGCGCCGGTACGGGCGTCGAAGATCAGTGTGCGCACCCGGCCGTCCTGGGCCAGGATGTCGATTTCATAGACCAAGCCGCCATGTTCGCGCTCCAGTTCCACCTCCAGAACTTCGCCCGGAACCGCGCGCAAGGCCAAGCGAAGAATCTCCTGAGCGAGAGCGCCCGCCCGTGCTCATACGCCTCGCGCGCCTCGTCATGGTCGCCACCGCGCCCGCGCCCGCGCCGAGCCAGTGCGCCCCCCGGCGCCAGGCAGGTGGCGAGGGTGGCGAACAGGAGCAGGCGGCGGCGCATGGTACTCCTACCATGCCCTGCCCGCGCTGACGCGACGCTGACGATCGGCGACGGCGGGCGGTCAGCAAGGATCAGGCAGAGATCGCCCAGCGCACGAGGCGCTTACTCATGAGGGAGATTTCCATGTTCATCCGAACCGCCATTGCCGCGCTCGCCGCCGGCCTCAGTCTCGCCGCCATCCCGGCAATGGCTCAGACCCGCGATAGCGCAGCTGCGCCAGGAGTGTCGCTGAGCGATGTCGAGGAGCGTTTCGCCGGCGAGGGCTTTCGCATCGTCGAGATCGAGCGCTATGCCAACGTGATCGAAGTGAAGGGCTTCGATCGCAGAGGCGATTGCGTTGAAATTTATCTCGACCGCCGCAGCGGTGAAACGCTGCGCCGCGAGCGCGATAATTCCTGCGGCAGAGGCCTACGCCGCCGCGACCATCATGGCTTTCACGATGACGACCATCACGGCGGCGACCATCACCGTGGCCGCGGCCGCGGTCGCCACGGCGGCGATCATGATTGAGTTCGCTTAGCGCGCACCAGTTAGGAGCGCGACGCTTAGCGCCGTCTTCGTCTTGGCGTGCCCAAGATTCCGCGCATCAGTTCGCGGACGATGGTGTTGAACACGCCGGAGGCGACGCGGCCGGTTTGGCGTTCTACCGCCGTGGTGCGTGTGCTGCGGCGCGTGGGCGTCTTGGCGCGCGGCGCGGGGTTTTTTTCCGCGACGGGGGCCGCTTGCTCCAGGCGCCGCGTTAGCACCTCATGCGCGCTTTCGCGGTCGATGGGTTTTTCGTACGTCTTGCGCAAGCTGGATTTGGCGATCAGCGCTTGGCGCGCGGCCAGCAGGATCGGGCCGACTTGCGAATTGGGGGGACGAATTTTGGTTCGGGCCACCACGGTGGGCGCGCCGTTTTCGTCCAAGCGTGGAAACCAAAGCCTCGCCGACATTCATTTCCTGAATCTCCTTCGCCACGTCGATATTGGCGTTGGCGCGGAAACTCTGCGCCGCCGCGCGCACGGCTTTCTGGTCGCTCGGCGTGTAGGCGCGCAGCGCGTGCTGGAAGCGGTTGCCAAGCTGCGACAGCACCATGTCCGGCACATCGGTGGGCGATTGGGTGACGAAATAAACGCCCACGCCCTTGGAGCGGATCAGCCGCACCACTTGCTCGACCCGGGTCAGCAATTCCTTGGGCGCGTCGCGGAACAAAAGATGCGCTTCGTCGAAGAAGAAGACGAGCTTTGGCTTATCGAGATCGCCAACTTCCGGCAGCGTCTCCCACATCTCGCTCATCAGCCAGAGCAGAAACGCCGAATAGAGCCGTGGGCTTTGCACCAGCCGCTCGCGAGGCGAGCAGATGCACCACGGCCGCGTCCGTCCGCCGCCGGCGCCAGCAAATCCTCCAAATCCAGCGCCGGTTCGCCGAAGAAGCGCTCGGCCCCGTCCATCTCCAATTGCAGCAGACGCCGCTGCAGCGCGGCGATCGATTGCGGCGTCACCAGGCCGTATTTCTTGCCGATCGCCTCGGCATTGTCGGAAATGTGGCTGAGCAGCGCGCGCAGATCGGCGAGGTTGAGCAGCAGGCCTTCCTGCTTGCCGGCTTTCAGCCAATCGTCGGCGAGCTTGAAGGCGATGGTCACCGCGCCTTCCTGCGCTTCGCTCGCTTCCAGTATGCGCGCCATCAGCACCGGGCCCATTTCCGTGACGGTGGTGCGCACGGGATGGCCAAGCTCGCCGTAGACATCCCAGAACATGACCGCCGGCGCCTCCGGCGTGAGCGTCACGCCGATTTCGGCCGCGCGTTTCATGCGCCCAGGCCGGCGGCGGCTCGCCGGGCGCGGCGATGCCGGAGAGGTCGCCCTTGATGTCGGCGGCGAAAACATTGACGCCCTCGCGCGCGAACGCTTCCGCAAGCGTTTGCAGCGTCACGGTTTTTCCGGTGCCGGTGGCGCCGGCGATCAGCCCGTGGCGGTTGGCGCGCTTGAGCGCCAGGGTTTGCATGCCTTCTGGCGATGCGCCGATGTCGATGGATTCAGCCACGACTGCGCTCTGCTTCAGCAATTCTGCGGCGGCATCGCGACCATGGCGCAGCATGGCGCGAATTCATGAAATCCGTCGCATCGCGCAATTTGGCGCTGCGCTTCTTTCGCTGTGCGACAAACTCTACCTGAATGGCGCAAAATCTAGTTCGCAGGCGGAGCAGAAATGGTGTTGCAAATCGCGTTAAAAGTTGTAACGGTTTTGTGGAGAACGTCGCTGGGGCTCGGGGCGTTTCTTGAAATGTCTCGAGCGATGAACGCTCTAATGCTGACGCTTCTTGGCACATGGGCATCGGAACGATCTAACGGAATTGACGTGACGAGTACCGCATTGTGGGCTCAGTGGGGGGCTTCATCCGCGCGGTTTGGTCGTCTCAACGGAACAGGCCTCCGCGTGCGTCCCCCACCCAGCCTGCTGCGAGGCCTGCAGGCGCCGTCGGACAGCTTGTCCCCGTCCGACGGCGCCGCCATGTTTTCTTGATTCCTAATCCATAGCTTTCAGTCTGCGAACCGCATTGCGCTCGGCGTAAAGCGCGACTAGGTTCGCGCCAAAATTGAGGAACCGCTCATGGACGCTGCCGCGCGCGCGGAACTTCGCCATCCGCCGACCAATTCATTGCCAGCGCCGCCAGGGCCATGGCCCGCATTTCGCGCCAACGGCGTCATCGACGCCGCCGCCGAGACGTTCCTGCGCGGCATCTACGAGGACGCCTCCGCCGACGAACTGGGCGACCTCTCCGCTCGCCGATCTTGCCGCCCTGGCGCATGATTTCTGGCTCTGGCGCGGCGAGCGCGCAGCCGGACGAGCAGATCATCCGCATCCGCCGCGGCATCGGCGCCGGCGGGCGGCCGCTCGACCGCGACATTCTCGAAATCGCCGGCCCCGACATGCCGTTCCTGGTCGATTCGGTGATGGGCGAATTGGCCGACCAGGGCGTCGCCGCGCTGGCGATGTTCCATCCGCGTCGCGCCGGCCGCAAAGCGGCAAGGGCCGCGACTCGCTGATCCAGATCCACGTGCCGCGCCTCTCGCGCGCAACGCGCGCGAGGCGCTTGCATGAAGGCGTGCGCGCTTCGCTTGGCCGACGTGCGCGCCGTCGGTGGCCGATTTTCACGCCATGCGCGAGCGCATGCTGGCTTGCGCGGCCGAACTGGAAGCGGCCACGCACCAATGCGCCCGAGGAAGAGGTCGCCGAGGCCGTGGCGCTGCTGCGCTGGCTCGCGGCCGACAAATTCACCTTCCTCGGCGCGCGCGACTACGATTACGCGCGCGACGCCAGCCGGCGCATTCAAGGCCGACGAGCCGGAAATCCTCGGCCGACACCTGCCTCGGCGTGCTGCGCGATACCGAGCGCTACGTGCTGCGCACCTCGCGCCGAGCCGATGGTGCTGACGCCGGAATTGAAGCGCCTGATGGCCGAGCCGGCGCCGCTGATCGTGGCCAAATCGACCCTGCGCGCGCGCGTGCATCGGCGCGCCACCGCCGATTATGTCGGCGTCAAGCGCTACAACGACAAAGGCGAGGCGATCGGCGAGGTCCGCTTCGTCGGCCTGTTCACCAGCGAATGCTTCACCGAGCCGACGCGCAACATCCCGATGCTGCGCCGCAAGGCCGAATGGGTGATGAGCCAGGCCGGCTTCGCCGCCGGCGGCCACAACGCCAAGACGCTGCGCAAGATCATCGAATATTATCCGCGCGAGGAACTCTGGCAGATGTCGCGCGAGGATTTGCTGAGCATCGCGCGCGGCATGCTGCATCTGCTCGACCGCCCGCGCGCGCGCGTGTTCATGCGGCGCGACCGCTTCAACCGCTTCGTCACCGCGCTCGCCTATGTGCCGAAGGACCGCTTCAATTCCGAACTGCGCGAGCGCGTCGGCGCAGGCCATCGCGCGCGCCTATGGCGGCGTGGTCGAGAGCTTCCAGCCGCAACTGGGCGAAGGCCAGCTGGCGCGCGTCCTGTTCGTGATCGGCGACATCGACAAGGCGCGGCCCGAGCCCGATCCGAGCGCGCTCGACGCCGAGATCGCCGCGCTGACCCGCACCTGGGAAGACGCCTTCGCCGACGCGCTGATGCGCTCGGAGCTGTTCGACGCCGCCGCGCGCGAGGAAGCCGCCGAACCGCTTCGACGACGCGTTCACCGCCGCCTACCGCGAGCGCTACTCGGTCGAGGAAGCGCTGATCGACGCCGCCGAGATCCTGGCGCGCGCGCGACGATGAGGTCATCCGCGCGCGCGCCTATCGGCGAGCCGGCGACGCCGACAACATCATGCGCTGCAAGTTCTACGCGCGCGGCGACGTGCTGGCGCTGTCGGCGACGGTGCCGATCCTGGAAAACATGGGCCTGTTCGTCGATTCGGAAGTGAATTTCGAACTGCAGCTCAAGGCCGGCCCGCTCAATCCGGCGCAGCGCATTTTCGTCCACGACATCGAAACCCGCTCCGCCGACGGCAAGCCGATCGATCTCGCAGCAAGGCGGCGCAGAAATTCGAAGCAGCGTTTCGCCGCGATCTGGACCGGCAAGGCCGAGAGCGACGGCTTCAACCGCTTGATCCTGGCGCTGCCGTGCTCGTGGCGCGAGGCGGCGCTGCTGCGCGCGCTGGCGCGCTATCGCCAGCAGACCGGGCTCGATCCGACCCAAGCCGTGCAGGAGCAGGCGCTCGCCGCGCATCCGAAGATCGCCGTCGCTGATCCTGGCGCTGTTCCGCGCGCGCTTCGATCCCGAATCTGCCCGAGAGCATGGACACGCGGCGCATCGCGCTCGGGCCGGCTTGAGTTCATGATCGAGGCGGCGCTCAACGAAGTGGTGAGCCTCGACGACGACCGCGCGCTGCGGCGCATCGCCCATCTGGTCGACGGCGATCACGCGCACCAATTATTATCAGCCCGGCGCCGATGGCGAGGCCAAGCCGTACATGTCGTTCAAGATCGATTCGCAGCGCGGTGGCGGAATTGCCGGCGCCGAAGCCGTATCGCGAAATCTGGGTGGCGAGCCCGCAAGTGGAAGGCGTGCATTTGCGCTTCGGCCCGGTGGCGCGCGGCGGCCTGCGCTGGAGCGACCGGCGCGACGATTTCCGCACCGAAGTGCTGGATCTGGTCAAGGCGCAGCAGGTGAAGAACGCCATCATCGTGCCGGTCGGCGCCAAGGGCGGCTTCTTTCCCAAGCGCCTGCCGCGCGCGCGGCGCGCCCGGCTTTCAGGAAGCGGGCATCGAGGCGTACAAGACATTCCTGCGCGGCCTGCTCGACATCACCGACAACATCGTCGGCGACGGCGATCAAGGCGCCGCGGGCATGTGGTGCGCTGGGACGAAGACGACGCCTATCTCGTCGTCGCCGCCGACAAGGGCACGGCCACCTTCTCCGACATCGCCAATTCGCATCTCCGCCGAATACGGCCATTGGCTGGGCGATGCGTTCGCGAGCGGCGGCTCGGTCGGCTACGACCACAAGGCCATGGGCATCACCGCCAAGGGCGCGTGGGAAGCGGTGAAGCGCCACTTCCGCGAAATCGGCAAGAACATCCAGGAACAGGAATTCACCGTCATCGGCGTCGGCGACATGTCGGGCGACGTGTTCGGCAACGGCATGCTGCTGTCGCGCAAGATCCGACTGCTCGCCGCCTTCGATCACCGCGACATCTTCATCGATCCCAATCCGAACGATTGCGAAGCCGCCTGGACCGAGCGCAAGCGCCTGTTCGATACGCCGCGCACCAGCTGGGCCGATTACGACACGACGCTGATCTCCAAGGGCGGCGGCGTGTTCTCGCGCAGCCTCAAATCGATCGCCGGTCAGCCCGGAAATCGCCGCGCTCACCGGGCTCGACAAGACGCCAGGTGACGCCGGCCGAATTGATGTCGGCGCTGCTGAAGAGCCAGTGCGAATTGCTCTGGTTCGGCGGCATCGGCGCCTACATCAAGGCGCGCGCGGAAACCCACGCCGATGTCGGCGACAAGGCCAATGACGGCGCTCCGCGTCGATGCCGAGGACGTGCGCGCGCTGGTGATCGGCGAAGGCGCCAATCTCGGCGTCACCCAGAAAGGCCGCATCGCCTTCGCCCGCAATGGCGGGCGCATCAACACCGACGCGATCGACAATTCCGCCGGCGTCGACACCTCCGACCACGAGGTCAACATCAAGATTCTGCTCGGCGACGTCATCCGCGCCGGCGCGCTGAAGGCCGACAAGCGCGACGAGCTTGCTTGGAGTCGATGACCGACGAGGTCGGCGCGCTGGTGCTGCGCCAACAATTACGATCAGACGCTGGCGCTCTCGCTGGCGCAAGCCAGCGCCGCCGCCGATCTCGACAGCCACGAGCGCTTCATCCAGCGCCTGGAAGCGGCGGGAAAATTGTCGCGCCAGGTCGAAGGGCTTGCCCTGACGGCGCCGAGATCGCGGCGCTGCGCGCGGCCGAGCAAGGGCTGACGCGCCCGGAACTGGCCAAGCTGGTCGCCTACGCCAAGATCGATCTGTTCGACGCGCTGGTCGCATCGAACGCGCCCGACGATCCGGCGTTCGCCGAGCCGCTGAAGCGCTATTTCCCCGATGACCTCTGGAAATTCGAGGCGCAGATGGCCACGCACCGGCTGCGCCGCGAAATTATCGCCACGCAAGCTTGGCCGACGATCATCGTCAATCGCTGCGGGCCGTCGTTCGTCGATCGCATCACGGAGATCTCGCGCGCCGAACGCGGTGACCATCGCCTGCGCGTTCGAAGCGGCGCGCCGCATTTTCGATCTCGAAGGCGCTGGTCGACCGCATCAATGCGCTCGACAACAAAGCGCCGGCGGCGGCGCAGATCGCGCTTGCACCAGCGGCGTCGCCGGCGCGCTGCGCCGCTCGACGATCTATCTCGCGCGCAATGGCGGTTTCGACCGCGACAATCCGGCGGGCATTCTCGATGTGGTCGAGCGCTATCGCGACGCCGGTCGCAGCGCAGCGCGCGACCTTGCTCGACGATCTGAGCGCCATCGAGCGCGAGCGCGTCGATGTGCGCCACAAGGCGCTGACTCGATCTCGGCGCGCCCGACGGACATCGCGCGCGAGGCGGCGCTGCTGTCGCCGCTGACGCTTGTCGCTCGACGTCGCCGACCTGGCGCGGCGCACGCAATGGCCGGTGCAGGCGGCCTCGACGCTGCACATGCGTGATCGGCGCCGAGTTCGGCCTCGATGCGCTGCGCGACGCCGCCGCCAACATGCGGCTCGAGCAGCATTGGGATCGCCTGGTGGTGCGCCGCGCGGCGGAGGATTTCGGCGAAATGCAATTGAAGCTCGCGGAAGCGGCGGCCAAAGCCATCGGCGCGCCGCCGCAGAACGCGAGCCTCGCCTGGGCGGGCGATGCCGCGCGCGCCTGGGTGGATCGCGTCGCTCGGCCAGCCGGCGCAGCGCGCGCGCAGGCCGCTTACGCCGAACTCAGCGCGCAGGGGCAATGGACGTTCGCCAAGCTGATGCTGATCGCGGCCGAACTCAACGCGCTGGCGGCGCGCGGTGCGCTGAAACGCTTAGCGGCGAATGCCGCGATCATCGCGCGCAGCAGCTCGTGCTCGCGCGCGGTGGCGGCGGCGTTGAAGCGCACGCGCGGATCGCGCGCTTCGGCGTCCTCGAAGGCGTGGGTGGCGTTTTCGAACACGACGATCTCGAGCGATGGATTGCGCGCTCGTTGACGCGCAAGCGCGGCGCGCGAATCGCCGACGATGTAATCGCGCTCGGCGACGATGGCGAGCGCGCGCGGGGCGAAGCGCCAGTCGCGCCGGCCGACATACGAGCCGACGCTGGCGTAGGGATAAACCATGATCGCCGCCGCGAGCCCTTCGAGCGGCTCGCCCGGCAAATCGCTGAGTCCGGTGGCGCGCGCCATTTCCGCGCCCGCGCGCAGCGCCAGCGCATCGATGATGGTCCAGCCGCCATGGCTCCAGCCGATGACGATCGACGCGATTTCGGTCGACCCAGGCTTGCGCGGCGCGCCCACGCAAGCGCCGCGTAAAGATCGCCGGCGCGCTCGCGGCCGTGCAGGCGCGCGCCGGTGCAGACGGTGGCATATAGGCGCCGATGCGGCTGATGCGGCGATGCGCGAACGAATCCACCACGATCGCCGCCGCGCCGGCCTCGGCCGCGACATCGGCCATGTCGGCGGATGAACGGCCGCGGTCCGCCGCAGCCATGCAGCATGATCACCACCGGAAACGGGCCCTCGCCCCAGCGAAGTACATCGGGGCGCACAAGAGTGAAGTGCGGCTCAAGCCGAGCGATGCGTTGGTCCAAAGTTTCGCGGCGGCGGGCATGAGGCTTCCAAGCACGAAAAACGCCAAGGCCAAAATATACGCGCGGGCGCTGGTCATCTTAATGCCGAAAATGGCGCATGCCGGTGAACACCATGGCGATTTCGGCCTCGTCGGCGGCCTTGATCACGTCCTCGTCGCGGATCGAGCCGCCGGGCTGGATCACCGCGGTCGCGCCGGCTTGGATGGCTTGCAGCAAGCCGTCGGGGAAGGGGAAGAACGCATCCGACGCGCACACCGCGCCGATGGTTTTCGGATCGCTCCAGCCGGCGGCGTGGGCGGCGTCCTCGGCTTTGAGGCGCGCCACGCGGGCTGAATCGACGCGGCTCATCTGCCCCGCGCCAATGCCGACCGTGGCCCCGTCGCGCGCATAGATGATGGCGTTCGACTTCACGTGCTTGGCGACGCGGAACGCGAACACCAGGTCGCGGATTTGCGCGTCGCGTCGGCTGTTTCTTGGTGACGACCTTGAGATCGCCGCGCGCCGATGCGGCCATTGTCGCGGCTCTGAGTGAGAAATCCGCCGGCGACGGTTTTCACGCTAAGTCCGGGCGTCGCCGGATCGGGCAGGCCGCCGGCGATAAGCAGGCGCAGGTTTTTCTTCTTCGCGAACACGGCGATGGCGTCCTCGTCCGCATCCGGCGCGATCACCACTTCGGTGAAAATCTCGGCGATGGCCTCGGCGGCGGCCTTGTCGAGCTTGCGGTTCACCGCCACGATGCCGCCGAACGCCGAGGTCGCGATCGCATTCCAGCGCGCGCTTGTAGGCCTCGAGCAAGTTCGCGCCTTGCGCCACGCCGCACGGATTGGCGTGCTTGATGATGGCGACCGCCGCGCTTTCGCTTGGATCGAACTCGGCGACCAATTCAAAGGCCGCGTCGGTGTCGTTCAGATTGTTGTAGCTCAGCTCCTTGCCTTGCAGCTGCTGCGCGGTGGCGACGCCGAAGCGCTTTTCGCCGGTGACATAGAAAGCCGCGCTTCTGGTGCGGGTTTTCGCCGTAGCGCAGGCCCTGCTTGAGCTTGCCGCCAAGCGCGCGCCAGTTCGGCGCGGCGTCGCCGAGTTGGCCGGCGTACCAGTTCGAGATCGCCGCATCATAAGCGCCGGTGCGCGCGAACGCCTTGGCCGCAAGGCGCTTGCGCAGCGCCAGCGTCGTGCCGCCATGCGCCTTCGCTTCGGCCAGGATCGCCGCCATGTCCTCCGCATCGGTGGCGACGGCGACGAAGCCGTAATTCTTCGCCGCGGCGCGGATCATGGCCGGACCGCCGACATCGATGTTCTCGATGCAGTCGTCGAAATCGGCCCCGCGCGCGACGTCGCTTCGAACGGATAGAGGTTGACGTAGAGCACATCGAACGGCGACGATGCCGTGCTCCTTCATGGCGCGCGGCATGCTCGGCATTGTCGCGCAGCGCCAGCAAGCCGCCATGCACTTTCGGGTGCAGCGTCTTCACCCGCCCGTCCATCATTTCCGGAAAGCCGGTGATGGCGCTCACGTCCTCGACCGCCAAGCCCGGCATCGGCGATGGCGGCGCTGCGTGCCGCCGGTGGAAACCAATGCCGCGCCCAGGTCCGCGAGCGCCCGGGCATGCTCGATCAGGCCGGTCTTGTCGGAAACCGAAATCAGCGCGCGGCGGATGGGGACAATGTCATGAATCATGCCGCCTTGTAGTGGATTTGCGGCGGCCGGCGCAAATCTGGGTGCGGTGAAGCATGAAATCCTCCCAAGCGCCCCAAAAGCGGCTACCCGATCCGTTTCAGCGTGTTCACCAGCGCCCGCGTCGCCGGCGAGAACAGCGTTGGCGTAAAATGCGCGCCGGCGGCGCGTTTGACGATTTCGCCGCGCGTGGGGTAGGGCAACACTGGCGAGGTCAGCGCCCGTACGCCGAGCTTGGCCGACATCGCCAGCGCTATCGGCGCGAGCAATTCGCCCGCCTCCGCGCCGACAATGGTCGCGCCCAAAAGCGCGCCGCCCTTGCCGAGTACGAGCTTGCAGAAGCCGTCCGTGTCGCCTTGCGTTTGCGCACGGTCGTTGTCGTGGAATTCCCAACGCGTGACTTTCACCGCATCGCCGAAGCGCGCGCGCGCCAGCGCTTCGGTTAGGCCGATCTGCGCCAGTTCAGGATCGCTAAACACCACAGCCGGCATGGCCAACGCATCCGCGCGCGTGCGCGCTTTGAACAATACATTGCGCACGAACACGCTGGCATGCCAGCCTGCGGTATGGGTAAAGCCGCCGCCGGCCGCGTCGCCGAGCGCCCAGACATTGGGGTTTGTGGTGCTACGCAAAGTGGAGGAAGTGGTGATCGCGCGCTTGTCGAAGGCAATGCCGGCGGCTTCAAGGTTCAGCCCCTCGAAATTCGGCGCGCGCCCGGCGGCGATGAGCAAGTGCGAGCCGGTCAGGGTAGAATATAGACCGCCGGCGTCCTCGCCGGCACGGTGTTGCAAGCCCGCAGGCGCCTGAGTGTTTGCAACCGGCGATGCCGGCGAGGACGCCGGCGGTCCATATTGGAGCCTCAGCATCACGCCATCGGGGCCCTTGCTCACGCCGTGCACGCGTGCGCCTTCCAGCACTTCCACGCCTTCGCCGCGCAATCGTTTCAGCACGATCTCCGCCGCTTCGCGGTCGGCATTCGCGAGCGCGGTGAACGCTTCAACGATGGTGACTTGCGAGCCCAGGCGCCGGAACGCTTGGCCAAGTTCAATTCCGATCGCCCCGCCGCCGAGCACGATCAAATGCGACGGCGCCTCGTCGATGTCGAAAATGCTTTCATTGGTCAGCGCGCCCGCGCCGCCGAGCCCCGGTATCGGCGGCAGCGCCGCGCGTGAGCCTGTCGCAATCACCATGCGCCGCGCCCGCACGCGTGCGCTGTCGGAAACAATCGTGCGCGCATCCTCGAAGCGCGCACGCTCGCGGATCACAACGACGCCAAAGGCCTCGAAGCGCGCTTGGGAATCGTTTGGCGCGATGGCGGCGATGGCGCGCTTCACGTGCGCTTTCACCTGCGGCCAATCCACCGCGACGCCGGTGGTGTCGAGCCCAAATGGCGCGCCATTGCGGGCGCGATGCACAAGGTTTGCCGCCGCGATCAACGCCTTCGACGGCACGCAACCATAATTCAAACAATCCCCGCCCATCTCGCCGGCCTCGAACAGCACGACGGAAAGTCCCAGCTGCGCCGCGCCCGCCGCGAGCGATAGCCCCGCCGAGCCCGCGCCGATAATGCAGAGATCGGGCTTGTAGTCTTTCACGCCTGCGTCTCCGCTCGCCGCCCGCGTAGCGCATTGATCGCAACCGGCAGCAGCGCCAACGCCGCCAGCGCTAGGATCGGCCCGAACACGGCGGGAGAAAACAGAATGGCGCGCGCGGCTTCGCCAGGATCGGAGGCGGCGCCCGTCTCGAGCGCCGCGCGCAGGCCCGCGCCGACCGACGCGTACACAAATGTCCCCGGGATCATGCCGATCAGGCTCGCAAGCACGTAATCGCGCAGCTTTACGTTAAAGAAAGCAGGCGCGAGATTGACCACAAAGAACGGCGCAATTGGCGTCAACCGCAGCACCAGCAAATAATTGAACGCGTTTGCCCGGAAGCCCGCGCCCAAGCGCTCCAGCCAGCCGCTGGCGCGCGCACGCAGCACATCGCCGAATGCAGTGCGCGCGGCGAGGAAAATCAGCGTCGCGCCGATCGTTGCCGCGATCCAGGCCGCGGTCCCTCCCGCCCATGTGCCAAACAAAAAGCCGCCGCTCATGGTGAGGAAGCTCGCGCCGGGGACGGAGCTAGCCACCGCCGCGCCATAGGCCAACATAAACAGCGCCAAGGCCGCGACATAATTGCGCGCCACATAGGCGTCGAGATTGGCGCTCTGCGCATAAAGCGCATCGAGCGAAAGCCGCTCATGCAGACGAAACACAATCGCCAGCATGAATGCCGCCGCCACCAAGGCGATCGGGGCATAGCGCGTCCAATTCTTAGCGGTCGAGGGGCTGTCGGGCATCTTGGTCTCTTCGTCGCTGTATAAGCATGGGTTACAGATGCAACCGGAATACGCGCCAGGACGTATCATGGCTCAGCACGGAGCGGATAGATGAAATGGTTGGCGATTTTTGGCCTGAGTTTGGCGCTGGCGGCGTGCGCCCCCTCTGCGGCGCAGACGCAAGCGCCGCCAGCTTTACAGCGCGCCGAGGCGGTGTTCGCGGGCGGTTGTTTCTGGTGCGTGGAGAGCGATTTCGAGCACCTAGACGGCGTGATCGAGGCGGAGTCCGGCTATAGTGGCGGCGCGCTGCAGAACCCGACTTATCACAATCACGAAGGCCATACCGAAGCCGTGCGCGTGGTTTACGATCCGGCGCGCGTGACGTACGCGCAGCTCTTGCGCCATTTCTGGCGCCACCACGATCCGCTCGATGCCGGCGGCCAGTTCTGCGATCGCGGCCCTTCTTATGAGAGCGCGGTGTTCGCAACCGAAGCGCAGTGGCCCGAAGCGCAAGCCTCCAAGGCCGAAGCAGAACGCGCGCTTGGCCGCGCCATCGTCACGCCGATCCGCGAGGCGTCTCGCTTCTGGCGCGCCGAGGAATATCACCAGGATTATTACCGCAAAAATCCGATCCCCTATCGTTTCTACCGTGCTCGCTGCGGCCGCGACTCGCGCGTGGCGGAAGTGTGGCGCGGGCATTGACCTCTGACCGCCAGCTCCAGCCGGCTCTTCTGCGGCGGCCAAGAGCGATAATCAGCCCGTGGCGGGGAGGGCGCGCGTTTTCACACATGGCGCACTTGAAGCTGGATCCCTTTACAGCCCTTCAAACAGCAGCGTCGAGACATAGCGCTCGGCGAACGAGGGCACGATGGCGACGATGCGCTTGCCTTTGTTCTCCGGCCGCGCGCCAACGCGAAGCGCTGCGCTCAGCGCGGCGCCGGTGGAAATGCCGCCTGGCAACCCTTCGAGCCGCGCGGTTTCGCGGGCGATGGCGAAGGATTCCTCGTTCGAGACGGTGAGCACTTCGTCATAAATTTTTGTGTCGAGGATTTCCGGCACGAAGCCGGCGCCGATGCCCTGGATCTTGTGCGGGCCGGGCGCGCCGCCTGAGAGCACCGGGGACGCTTCGGGCTCAACCGCGACGATCTTCAAATTTGGCAGCCGTGGTTTCAACACTTGTCCGACGCCAGTGATAGTCCCGCCAGTGCCGATGCCGGAGACGAAAATGTCCAGCTTGCCGGCGGTGTCGTTCCAGATTTCCTCGGCCGTGGTGCGGCGGTGGATTTCCGGATTGGCGGGGTTGGCAAATTGTTGCGGCATGATCGCGCCGGGAACTGTTTCCAACAATTCCTTGGCCTTGGCGATGGCGCCCTTCATCCCTTCAGCGCCCGGCGTCAGCACCAGTTCGGCCCCAAGATAGGCCAGCATTTTGCGCCGCTCGATCGACATCGTTTCCGGCATCACCAGCATCAGCCTGTAGCCGCGCTGCGCGGCGACGAAGGCGAGGGCGATGCCGGTATTGCCCGAGGTCGGCTCGACCAGAACGGAATTGGAATTGATCTTGCCGGCCTGCTCCAGCGCCTCGATCATAGCGACGCCGATACGGTCCTTCACCGAGGCGATCGGGTTGAAGAATTCGAGCTTGGCCAGGATTTCAGCCTCGACCTTGTGAGCCGCGGCCAGCTTGGTGAGGCGCACCAGCGGCGTGTCGCCAATGGTCTGGGTGATATTGTCATAGATGCGTCCGCGACCTGGCGTGCCATTGGGCATTGGGCTTGCTCCTCGATTTTGGCCCGATATGGGCCGAAACCGCGCCGGCGCCAAGTGAAGCGTTGGTTCAGATTGAATCCCCGGACCGCGAGCCTTGGACCGCGAGCCTTCAGGCTCGCTTCTTGCCGTTGCGCCATGCGAGCGGCGGGCCTTAACCGGCGCAGCGGCGCGGCGCGCGCATGAGAATGTGCATGCCATCGACCTTGGCATGATAATAAAGCGCGCCATCGGCGGCGACGCTGGGCGCCTCGACAAAGCCCGCTATCGCGCCTATGCGCTCCGGTCGGCCGAACGCCGCAGCCGCGTTCGCGCGCGTGGCGACCATGATTTCGAGCGCCGGCGGGCGCAGAAAGCGCGGCGTCAGCCGCGTGAAATGGAGTTCGAGTTGGTTTTCAGAAGTTGCCGGCGCGTATTCGAGCGCGCCGCGCGTATTGATCAACCTAAACCATGAATCGTATTCCGGCGCTCGCCGCCAGACGCCGCCAGAAAGCACGGCCAAGCTCAAATCCGAGCTACGCGGAATTACCCCGCCCCAGCGCGTGTCGGCGATATAAATCCGCGCGCCGTCGGCCGATATTTCCGCATCCATGTTGAACAATGGCCAGCGCCCAGGCGAGAGCGCGTGGTTTAACGCCGGGGCCTCCACCGCGCGGCCGTTCCAGCGTCCGGTCCATATTGTCGCCGCGCGGCCATCGGCGATGCGCGGGGAGATGTACGCAAAGTTCCCATCGCGCGCCAGCGAGGGCACGCCGTCAAGCTCAGCCGAATTGGCCCCCACGACGGGACCGCGAAAGCGGAAATGCGTGTCGTCGATGCGGCTCGCCCAGAACAAGTCAGTCTGATCGCCGGGGCCGTTGCGGTTGTTGAAAAACAGCGTTTGCCCGTCTCGCGCAATGAACGGCTCCATGGAATGATCGCTGTAACCCTCGATGGTGACCGGCTCTGGTTGGCCGAAGCACGCCGCCAGGGCGACAGAGGCAAGCAAGGAAATCATGATTTCTCCGCGTGTCCAGCGCATTCACGGTGAGGCGCGTCGCCAGTTCTGAATCCGAGGGCTAACCGGAAAGCGCCGTCCGCAATCTTGTTTCAAGCGCGTCAATGCGCGCGGAATTGGCGCCAAGATCGGAGAGCCCAATGCGTGAGCGTGAAAAAACCGCTACGCGCGTTTGCTGCCCAGAAACCGGGCGGATCAGCACGTCGACATCGTCGCGGAAGCGCAGGAGCCGCGTGACCGCCACATAGCGCGCGCCAATGTCGCCCGAGGGCTCGGTGCGGAATTGCGCTGCGGGCTCAAGGTTTTGCAGTGCGGCGGCGACGCGCTCGGCGCTGGCCTCGAAGTTGAACTCGGCGCGGGAGAAGGTTGCGAGCGGGCAGAGATCGGGTGCGCAGGCGAGCGCGCTGTTCGGCGATTTGCCCGGCTGTAGCGCCGCAAAATCAAGCCACGGCCCCGAACGCGGTGCGGGCGTAGTCATGCAAGCGCCGAGCGCCAGAGCCAGAAGCGCGGATCGCAGCGGGGGATGTCCGGCTTGTGGCACGGGCTCATCCGACCGGCGTTACCTTGACGTGCCACCATTCGCGCAGTGCGCTGACATGGTTTGCATCGGCGAAGCGACAGACGAAAACCCCGTCGAGTTCGATTGCCGCGTCGCCAGGAATTCCGGTGAAGGCGGCGTGCCAATGGCTCACGCCTTCAGCGCCGGTGCAGGCGATCACCTCATGCGTAAAGCTGACGTTCGCTTGACCGGCGGTGACGCGCGCCCAATAGGCCTCCACCGCCGCGCGCCCGTGCATCGGCGCGTCGAACGGCATTTCGTGATAGGAGGCCTCTTCCGTAAACAGCGCGCCCGCCGCCGCCGGATCGCGCGCCTCCCAGGCCTGTTTGTAGCGGTCGAGCCAGGCGGAATATTGCTCGGTGGTCAGCGCGAAGCCGGTGTCCGCTGGAGTTTTTGCGCAAGCGGCAAGCGCAATCGGCGCAACGCCAAGCGCGAATAGGCTCGCTCTGCGTGTTGTGTTCATGGCTTTTCCCTCCACCGAGGTTTTGTCGGGCGTCAGGTCCCGCGTGTGCATGGCCGCGAGGGGCTCGTCAACCAGTTCCTGAAAGCGTTGACGCGCCGACAATATGGATTCTGCCCGGCTTTTGTCCCTAAGTTGGGCGGGAAGGCGGCAATGGACAACAGATTTCTGGCCTTTGCACTGCTGATCGCGGCGTTGGCAGTGTTTCTGATCAGCACACGCCAGTTCAAGCTTTGGGTGCGGGCGCTGTTGTTGGCATTGGGTGCGGGACTGCTGATCGGGTCTGGCGTCGCCATATCGCACATCGAAGGCCACTCGGGACTCCTGCGTCTGGTGACCGATTTTCGGGCGCACTCCGATCACCCTTCGGAAAGCGCGCTTGGCGTGGCGTTGGATCGAAACAATACTACGGTCGAGCGCTACATGCTCCCTTTGCTCGACTTTTTTCTTATGGGCGCGGCTGCTCTGGGAGTGGTGGCCGCGATCGCGCTCACTCCGGGGACCATCGTCGAACGTGTCGGGCGGCCGATGAAGTACATGCTGATTGATTGCCTCCGCCCCGGTAGCGCCGCGGCGAGGATGGCGTTGCAGGCCGCACGACCATCCGATCCAGCCGAATGCAAGTCGCGTCTAACCCTACCTTACCTCGCTCGCGCTCCGCACCACGCGGCCCACCAAGCCATATGCCTTAGCCTCCTCGGCCAGCATCCAATGGTCGCGGTCGGTGTCGCTTTTGATGCGGTCGAGGCTCTGGCCGGTGGCTTCGGCGAAGATGCGGTTCAAGCGTTCGCGCATGCGCAAGATTTCGCGCGCCTGGATTTCCACGTCGGAGGCCATGCCGCCAATGCCGCCGCGCGGTTCGTGCAGCAGGAAGCGAGTGTTGGGCAGGCAATAACGGTTCTCGCGTAGCGCCGCGCAATAGATCAGCGCGCCGGCGCTCGCCACCCAGCCCGTGCCCAGCATGCGCACCGGCGCGTTGATGAATTTGATCACGTCATGGATCATGTCGCCGCTTTCGACGTGGCCGCCGGGGGAGGAGATCACGAAGGTGATCGGCTGGTTGCTGTGCGCGGCCAGTGCGAACAGCCGCTCGGTGACCCGGCGCGCCTGGGTATCGTTGACCTCGCCGGTGAGCATCACCACCCGCGCCTCGAACAGCGCCTTCTCGATCACATCGGGGGCATTGCGTGCGTCCTTGGCGCCATGGTCTTCATCGTCAAGGCGGGTGGGTGTATGTTGCATGGGCTTCCCTTCGAATCCGAGCCCTTCAGGTAGGAGGGTTCGCGGGCTTTTCCTAGACCCGGCTTTGAATGCCGCGCCAGCCGCCGGGCGCGGCGCAGTTTCTGCGGGGAATTTATTTTTTCTTACTTTTTCAGTCGGTTACATCTGGCAGTCGGCGCGAGGGCTCAAACCAGCAGCTCCAGCCGCTCGAACCCGTTGAAGAATGGCAGCATGCGTTTCGGCGGCGTTTCCTCGAGGCGCGCCAGGCGTAAATTCGGAAACCGCGCGAATAGCTTGGTGAACGCCACTTGCGCTTCCAGCCGCGCCAGCGGCGCGCCGATGCAAATGTGCGAACCGCCGCCGAAGGCAAGGTGTGGGCCCGGTTTGCGTGTGATGTCGAAGGTGTTTGGGTTATCGAACACTTCTGGATCGTGATTAGCGGCCCGCAGCAGCGTCACCATGGATTGGCGCGCCTTGATTGGACAGCCCCCGACCTCCATGTCGCGCGGCGCGACCCGCGCGGTAATATCAACCGGCCCATCATGGCGCAGGATTTCCTCAACCGCCTGGTTGATTAGCGCTGGGTCGGCTTTGAGCTTGGCCAATTCGCCCGGATGCGTGAGGAAGAGAAAGACGCCGTTGCCGATCAGATCGCTGGTGGTGAGATTGCCCCCGACCAGCAGGCCGATCAGATTGGCGACAATTTCGGCATCCTGCAGCGCCGCGCCTTCGGCTTGCAGCCGCACCATATCGGTGATGAGATCGTCCCGCGGTTCGGCGCGGCGCTCCATCATCAGCCCCCCAATGTAACCGCGGATCGCTTCGCCAGCGTGCTGCATGTGTTCGCTCTGCTCGGGCGTGCGCAACGGGTTCAGCACTTGAATCACGCCCTCGGACCAATCGCGAAACTCCGCCCGCCGTTCGACATCGATTCCCAGAATGGCGCCGATCACGTCGATGGGAATGGGGATAGAAAAATCGGACAGAACATCGAAGCCGCCTTCGCCTGCGAGGGCGGCGAGCCGCTCGTCGATGATCGCCTCCACTTGCGGCTTGCACTTGGCGGCGCGCGCATAAAGCGCTTGCGCAAGCGGGCCGCGTACGCGCGAATGGTGCGGTTCATCCATGAACAGGATGGAAAACGCGCGCCGCTCGCCGGTTTGCGGATCGACCTCAAAGCTCTCGGAAAGCCGCTCTGTGAAAGCCGCTGGCGGCTCCACCTTGTCCGGCCCGCGCAGCATGGTGCGGTCATTCAAGATCGCGCGCGCATCCTTGAACCGCGACAGCATGAAACTGCCCGCCATCTCGTCGCGTCGCACTGGGCATTGCTCGCGCAGTCGCGCCAGCAGAGCCAGTAAATCGCCGCGAAACTCCGGATTGAGCGGCGTGAGGTTCAGCAGGCCGGGGAGATCGTCCGCCATTGGCGTTACCTTGAGTTTGGTCGCCGAGCATGCGCCTGCGGCAGGCTGGGCGCAATGTTCAAGCGCCTGACGCAAGCTGCTCGAACAACGCGTTGAATTCCGCCACCGCCGCGCGCGGGCCCTTGTCGTGGCGCCACACACCCGCGCTAACCGCCAGGAAGTCCGCGCCGGCAGCCGCAAGCGGCGCGGCGTTTTCGGTCGTAATGCCGCCAATGGCAACGCAGGCGACGGTGGAAATTTCCGACCAGATTGCCAATATCTCCGGCGCTGCCCAATGCAAGGGCGCTTTGGTGTCGGTGGGATAGAACGCGCCAAATGCCACATAATCGGCGCCGGCCTCGGCTGCCTCCATCGCCAGATGCCGCGAATTGTGCGCGGTCACGCCAATGATTTTATCGGGCCCGAGCATCGCGCGCGCCGCTTGGTAGCTCGCATCGCTCTGTCCGACATGGACGCCGTCGGCGCCGAGTTCGCGCGCCAAGTCGGGCCGGTCGTTGACAATAAAAACCGCGCCCGCTGCTTGCGCAATCGGCGCCAGCGCCGCGCCGACGCGAAGAATTTCCGCGTCGCTTCCATGCTTGAGCCGCAATTGCACCGCCGCGACATCGCCGCCGGCAAGCGCTTGCTCCAGCGCGCGCGAAAACGGCGCGAGTTCGAAGGTGGGCGGGGTGATGAGATAAAGGCGCGCGCGGCTCATGGCGACGCCAGTAACGCCAAAGGGGTGCAAAATGCTATGGCTCAGCTCTGGACTGGGTGGGCTTGTTCTCGCAAAACCTTGGCCCAGATCGGAGCACTGGCATGGCGAAATCGAGAGTGGCGGTGGTGACGGGCGCCAGTTCCGGCATCGGCCTGGAAACCGCGAAGGCGCTGGCGGGGCAGGGTTGGCGGCTGATCGCCATTGGCCGCGACCCCGGGCGCAGCGCCGCGGCCGAGGCCGAAATTCGCGCTGCCTCCAGCGGCGGCGAAGTTGCGATGATCCGCGCCGATCTGGCGCTGATGGCCGAAGCGGCGCGCGCGGCGCGTGAGATCGCCGGCTTGACCGACCGCGTCGATGTGCTGGTCAATAATGCAGGCGGCATGGCCAAAACGCGGGTGATCACGGCGGAGGGCTACGAACAAAATTTCGCCGGCAATCATCTCGGCCCGTTCCTGCTGACCGCGCGTTTGCTTCCGCTCATGCGCCGCGCCGCCGCCGATGCGCCGAAAGGCGGCGTACGCATCCTCAACACCGCCTCCGACGCAAGCGAGATGATCAAGGCCTTGCCCTGGGACGATCTTCAAATGCTGGACAATTTCAGCTCCGGCGCCGCTTATTGCAATGCCAAGCTCGCCAATGTGCTGCACGCCCGGGGCCTGGCCAAGCGCTTTGGCGGCGAGGGCATTATCGCCCATTCCATGCATCCCGGCACAGTCAATTCCAATTTCTTCAGCCACGCCGAGGAGCGCACGCAGGCTTACATTCGCACGCTTGAGAACATAAGTTCCGCGCAAGGCGCAGACACCTTGATCTGGCTCGCCACCGCGCAAGAACCTGGCGACAGCAATGGCGGTTATTTCTATCAGCGCAAACCACGCATTCCCAATCCGCTGATCGACGATGAAGCGGCGGTCGAGCGCTTGTGGCAAGAGAGCGAAAGGCTGGTGGCGAAAGCTGGCGTGTAACGAAATTTACTCTCCGCCGCGGAATCTGCCGTCGCCTTCTTCAGTGACGAGCACAACATCCGGGTTTTCCGGAGCGTGGCGTTCGAACAGGCCAACGTCGAGTTCGGCCTGCGGCGCGGCGGCGCGCAGGGGCGCGGCCACGCGTTCGGCGAGTTCCGTGCGCTCGGCCGGCGCGAGCGGCGCCGCGATTCCGGGCGCGTGCAGCGGGCGCCAGAAGGTCACCGCGAGCGCGAACTTGCCTTCGCGCTCGATGATCTCGCCCAGGCCGCTGCTCACCAGATCGCCCCAGCGGCGCGACACTTGTTTGTGATCGATATAAAGGTTCGGCAGCGTTTCGCGCGCCAATTCCGCTGGCGCGCCCAGCAGCGCGCGCGCTTCCTCCGGCGTGCGGGCGTGTCCGATTGGCTTGCGCGCCGCCGCGACACCGGTGCGCGCGACCGGCGCTGGCGGGGCGGGACGCCAATAACGCATCGCCACCCGCCAGGCTCCGTCCCGCCACAATAGCTCATAAAGCCCAGACCCATAAAGCTCGGGAATTGCGGTTTCGGCTGCCGCCGGCGATGCGAACGCCTCCGGCAATTCCTCAACCGCCAGGAACACTGGCCCGCCAGCGAGGTTGACAGCCTCGTCCTCGGTGCGGGCGCGCCGCGCCTCTGGGTTGCGCGCCAAAGCCAGGTTCGCCGCTAGAGGGAAAATACTCATCCGCGCCGAACCGTCACCTTCTCCACCTGCGCCTGCCGACATCGCCTTGTCATGTGCGAAGCGCAAGCTAACCTAATTCTCAATGAAAAACCGTGGGGAGCCAAGCATGTCGCATCGTCGCTGGAGTTTTGCGGCCATGGCGCTGGCGCCTATCCTGGCTTTGGGGGCGTGCGACCAGATTGGCCAGGTGCTGGAGCGAGCCGGCATTGGCGATTCCGAAGCGCCAGGACCAGCGGCGTTCGACGATGTGCCGTTGGAGGCGCGGGCGCTCGCTGGCTCACTGCAGCAGCAAGATCAGATTGCGGCGCTGCTCGCGCCCGAGCCGGTGTTGATCGCGCCGGGTGAGATTTTGGTTGGGGCGCGGGTAGAGCAGGCGCTGGCGACGAGCGCCTCGGCCATGGGGCTTGCGGGCCCGCTTGTGCGGGCTTTGCGTGCAGAGGGCGAGGGCGCGATCGACCAAGTGCCCGAGGAAGTGGCGACGCAATTGCGCGCCCGCGCCGAAGCAAGCGCCTCCGAAGCGGCGCGTGGCGCGGCGCGCGATGTGCTTGGCCGGCTTGGCATTAGCGGCGAGATCGAGGTCGGCGGCGGCGGAGTGATCAAAGTGAGTTTGGCGCCGGAAGCCAGTCCGATCGCGTTCGCGCCCACCCAGGCGCCTGGCGCGCCGACCGCCAACACCGAAGCGGCCGTAGTTCCGCGCACGATCGAATGGAATGACGCTGACCGCTGCCCGCGCATCGTCACCCAGGGCCAACTTGAAGACGATCTTGCGCTGGCGATGCGTTGCGCAATCCAGCGGCTGCAGGCGTCGCGGCAATTTGCTTATGTCGAACCGAATTATGTCGCCAATCCAGGCTTCTCGCTACCCCCATGGCGTCAGCGTACGCCGCCAGCGCAACCGCAAAGCGCGCCGTCGCCGCAATCGCCGACGCCGCAGACCCCCGCGCCCGCGCGGGCAGGCGGAATTCCCAGCGATCCGCTCGCGGCGCTGCAATGGCATTACCGCGCGCGCGGCGCCGGGCAAGATGCCTCGCCGGGCGGCGCCGGGATTGCGGCGTTCTGGGCCGCCGACCAAATCGGCTCGCGTGACGTGCGCGTGGCCGTGCTCGACACCGGCATTGACCTTGTCCATCCGGAGATGAGCGCGTCGGGCAATATCGCCGCCGGCATCGACCTCATTAGCAATGTGGAGCGTGGCGGCGACGGCGACGGCATCGATTCCGACGCTCAGGATTCTGGCGATCGCTGTGGAAACGCGACCGAAAATTCTTATCATGGCACCCATGTCGCCGGCACAATCGGCGCGGGCGCGAGCAATAATCGCATCGGCGTGGCCGGCGGCGCTTGGGATGTAACAATGATCCCGGTGCGCGTGCTCGGACGCTGCGGCGGCGAACTGGCCGATATCGTCTCCGGCATACGCTGGGCGGCGGGCCTCGGCCCTGCGACCAGCGCCGCTGGGGCGCCAATCGTCAATGCCGCGCCCGCCGACATTTTGAACATGAGCCTTTCAATTCAAGCGCCGTGCCCGGCCTCGATGCAGGCGGCGATTGACGCGGCGGCGGCGCGCGGCGTGGTGATTGTTGTGGCTGCGGGCAACAAAGCCAACCAGGCTTCTCTATTCGCACCGGCCAATTGCAATGGCGTCATCGTTGTCGGCGCCGGCGATGGGCGCGGCGCGCTGGCGTTCTATTCCAATTTCGGCGCGCCCGTGGATGTGATCGCGCCTGGCGGCGATCTGTTTGCTGATAGCGACAATGACGGGCGCCCCGATGGCGTGTTGTCAACCCGAACCACGCGCGCGGGCTGCTACGACCCGGTAAACCAGAATTCGGCCGAGCTTTGCCATTACTCGTTCTTGCAAGGCACGTCGATGGCGGCGCCGCACGTGTCGGCGGCGCTGGCGTTGCTGGCGGCGCAGACGCGGTTGCGCGGGAGGGCGCTCGAGGACGCGCTGTTCACCCGCGCTATCGCCCCACATGCGACTGAGTTCGGGCAAATCGAGTGCGCGCGCTCCGCCAACGCTGTCCCGCTCGCGCCCGGCTCGGCGATGTGCGCGCGGCCAAGCGGGCGCGGGGCTTTGGATCTCTCGCGCGCCTTGACCGCGCCTTGATGGCGCCGGCACAGTGCGCGCCATGAAATCCTTGCGTCTTTGGGGGATCGCGGTCAGCGCCGCCTGCATGGCGGCTTCGCTTGCGGTGGCGGCGATGGGCCCTGAGCGGGGCGCAGCGCAGGCGCCTTCCCAAGTGGCGCAAGCTGAACCAGAACAGCCGGTCGGTTTTCTGGTGCGCTTTCGCGGCAACGGCCCGATCGCCCGGGCGCAAGCTTTGGCCGGGCGCGGGCAGATCGAGCGGGCCGAGCGCCAAGTCCAGGTGCAGCTGGCGCGCCAGAGCGGCTTGCGAGGGCTCTGCTTCGACCGCTTCACGGTCGGCGCCGCCGAGATCGTGCTGCGTTCCTGCGAAGACATCGCCCCCGATCAGCGCGCGGCGTTTCAAGCGCGATGGCTGAGCCGGCTGAACGCAATGAATTCGGTGGAATACGCCGATGCCAACGTCGCCGCCTCGCGAGAGCGCGCGCCAGGGTAGGAGCTGAAGTCATGGACGGCGCACAATCTGCATTCATAGGCGGCTTCGAAGAGCGCGTGGTCGCGACCCTCGACGGGCTCACTCTGTATGCGCGCGATTATCCGCCGCTGTCGCCAATCACCGGGCTGCCAGTGGTTTGTTTACACGGGCTCACCCGCAATTCGCGTGACTTTGAAGCCATCGCTCCGCGCATCGCCGCTTGCGGGCGGCGGGTGATCGCGCCGGACATGCGCGGCCGCGGCAGAAGCGCCAATGATCCCGACCCCGCCCATTACGCGCCAGCCGTCTATGCGCAGGACGTGGCCATGATTTTGGACACGCTCGAAATTCCGCAAGCCTTGTTCATCGGCACGTCGATGGGCGGCCTCATCACCATGGTGCTGGCCGCGAGCGCGCCTGGCCGCGTTTCCGCCTCGGTGCTGAACGATATCGGCCCCAAGATCGCGCCCGAAGGCTTGGCTCATATCGCCACCTATGTGGGCCGGGTGCAGCCCTTGCCGACATGGGAGGCCGCCGCCGAGATTGCGCGCGCCTTTGCCGGCCCGGCGTTCCCGGAGCGCGCCGATGATCAAGCCTATTGGGCCGCGTTCGCGCGCCGCACTTTCCGCGAGCGCGATGACGGGCAAGTCGAGGCCGATTACGATCCGGCGATCGCGCTCGGCCTCGCCGCCGCCATCGACGCCCCGCCGGCGGATTTAACGCCGCTGTTCCAGGCGCTGGCGCAAAAACCGATGCTGGTCGTGCGCGGGGCGATTTCAAATCTGCTCAGCGTCGAAACGCTGGCGGAAATGCAAAGGCTGAAGCCGGATGTGGAAACCGTCACTGTCCCCAATATCGGCCACGCGCCAATGCTGGACGAAGCTGAAGCCTGGGACGCGGTGCTGGCATTTTTGGCGCGGGTGGATTGAGGCTAAAGCGCGCGCTTGAATAGTTCGTCGTATTTTTCCGCATCGAACGGCACGGCGTTGGTCATGGTGGCGAGATCGCTTAGCGCGTAGTCGCGCGCGCCTGGCCAATGCGTTTCGTTTACGCCCATGGCGGAAAGCGAAGCGGGTAGGCCGATGCGGGCGTTGAGCGCGGCGATGGCGTGGGGCAAGTCGGAATTGTCGGAGAGCCCGATGGCGCGGCGGATGCGGGCGAACTTTTCCTCCGCCGCGTCGCCGATCATCGCCAGCGCGTGCGGCAGGATCACGGCGTTGAGCGTGCCATGATGCAGTTTCAGCGCCGAGATGCGCCCAAGCGCGTGCGAAAGTCCATGCACCGCGCCGAGCCCCTTAACAAAGGCCAGCGCGCCCTCGTACGAAGCCATCATCATGTGCCAGCGCGCGTCGCGGTCGCCGCCGTCTTTCACCGCCCGCTCCAGATATTTCGACGCGCGCTCGATGCCGTCGATGCCGATCGCTTCGGCGGGCGGATTGATCGCTGGCGAGAGCACGGCCTCGATACAGTGCGTCATCGCGTCCATGCCGGTGGCGGCAGTGAGCAGCGGCGGCAAGCCCAAGGTAAGTTCCGGATCGCAGATCGCGGCGGCGGGAACGATGTGCGGCGAAACGAAAGTCTCCTTGCGGCCATCATCGAGGATCAGCACGAAGCCGACGGAAACTTCGCTGCCGGTTCCCGCCGTGGTTGGAATAGCGACCAGCGGCGGCAATTTCTTGATGTGACGCGCGCCGCGCTGGGCCGCGCCATAGCGCGCGTAGGGTCTCTCGTGCGTGACCATCAGCCCGACGGCCTTGGCCAAATCCATGGACGAACCCCCGCCAAGCGCGACAATGCCGTCGGCGCCGCAATCGCGATAGGATTGCGCGGCCATTGTGGCGGCGGCCTCGGTGGGGTTGGCCGGTGTGTCGGCGAAAACGCCTGCCGGCGCCTCGCCCAAGGCGGCGAGCAAGCGGTCGAGCAAGCCGTTTGCCTTGAGCCCCGGATCGGTGACCACGAAAGGCCGCGCAACACCCAGGCCCTTCAGCACTTTCGGCGCCAGCGCCAGCGCGCCAAAATCGAAATTGCAATTGGTGAGATAGCTCATGTTGGCCATGGAGGCGCTCCTTGTGCTTCGCATAGCCGCTTCCTGCGGGTCGCGGATAGACATTTTTCGGTGAAGCGGGCAAGAGCGCGCTAGCGCTTGGAATTGCAGATGTGTGAGACCACCATAACCACCCATCCCCGGATGCCGCAGAGCGGCAGTCCTGGGCCCATAAGCGCCGCATCGGCCCGCTCTGGCTCAGTACATGAAGCGGCTGCGTTTATGGGTCCCGAACTTGCGCTTCGCGCAATCCGGGAAGGGGTGGAGAGCGTCAAGAAGTCCCGGCGTCGAGGTCTGCCGGCATGACTGGGACAGTGCTTGAAATTTCCGATCTCTCGGTCGGCTTCGACACGCCGGACGGGCCGGTTGAGGCGGTCAAAAATGTCTCGCTGAAAATTCTTCGCGGCCAGTGCCTCGGCATTGTCGGGGAATCCGGTTCGGGCAAGAGCCAGACTTTCCTCTCCGCTTTCGGCCTCAGCGCCGACAATGCGCGCGTTTCCGGTTCGGTGCGGTTTAAGGGCGAGGAGGTGCTGGGGTTGCCGCGCACTCAGCTTGACGCCGTACGCGGACGCCATGTCGCGTTCGTGTTCCAGGATCCGCTCACCGCGCTCACGCCGCACATGAGCATAGGCGCGCAAATGTGCGAAGTGCTGGCGCACCATTTTCACGTAAAGGGCGCCCCCGCCATCGAGCGCGCACGGCAATGGCTAGAGCGCGTGCGCATTCCCGAGGCGGACCGGCGCTTGAAGCAATATCCGCACGAATTGTCCGGCGGCATGCGCCAGCGGGTGATGATCGCCATGGCCATGATGGCCGAGCCGGCGCTGCTGATCGCCGACGAACCCACAACCGCGCTCGACGCCACCGTGCAAGCGCAAGTGCTCGATCTGATCGAGGACATGCGCCAGGAAACCGACGCGGCGATCGCGCTGATCACTCACGACATGGGCGTCATCGCGCGCATGGCTCAGCGCGTGGCGGTGATGCGGGCGGGGGAAATCGTCGAGTTAGGCCCTGTCGAGGAGATCTACAACGCGCCCAAGGCCGATTACACGCGCATGCTGCTGAACGCGGTGCCGCGGATCGACGGCCCGCGCGCGCACGAACCGCCTGTCCCCTATAGCGGCGCGCCGATCCTGAGCGTCGACGATGTGCGGGTGCAGTTTCCGATCAAGATTGCTGGCGGCGGTTTAATACCCCGCACCAAGCCGCTGCGTGCGGTCGATGGCGTGAGCTTCGAATTACGGGCAGGCGAGACGTTGGGCGTTGTCGGCGAATTCGGCTGCGGCAAGTCGACCTTGGCGCGGGCGCTGGTGCAGCTGCTGCCGCGCAAGGCGGGGGCGATCACTTTTCTGGGGCGCAATTTGCTGCCCAGCGATCGGCGCGCGATAGCCGAAGCGCGCAGGGATCTGCAGATCGTGTTCCAAGATCCGCTTGCCAGCCTCGATCCGCGCATGAGTCTGGGCGCCTCGATCGCCGAACCCTTGCTTGCGTTCGCGCCCGAGCTTGACCGCGCCGGACGCGAAGCGCGGGCAAGGGAGATGATGGCGCAGGCCGGTCTCGATCCGGGCCTGATCAACCGCTATCCGCACGAGCTTTCCGGCGGGCAAAATCAGCGCGTCGGCATCGCCCGGGCCATGATAATGCTGCCGAAATTGGTTGTCTGCGATGAGGCGGTCTCGGCGCTGGACGTTTCCATCCAGGCGCAAATTCTGCGCTTGCTGGCGGAATTGCAGGGCAAGTTCAAAACCAGCTTTCTGTTCATCAGCCACGATCTCGCCGTGGTGCGCCAAGTGTCGCACAACGTGCTTGTGCTCTATCTCGGGCGGGCGGTGGAATATGGCCCGGCTGAGATTATTCTAAGCGATCCGCGCCATCCCTACACGCGCGCGCTGCTCGCCGCGGCGCCATCGCCCGATCCGGAGATCGCCCGCGCCAAGCCGCGCGTGCGCCTGGTCGGCGATTTGCCCAGCCCGCTCGACACGCGCGCGGCGCTGCGCTTCCTAAAATCGCGGCTGATTGACGATGAAGATGCTGTACAATATCGCCCGCGCTGGCTCGAAATCGCGCCTGGCCATTTCGTCGCGGAACACGATCCGGAAGAGAGCGCGGCCGCGTGATTAATGCGGTTGCATTCGTCACAAGCACCAAAGCCCTAGGCCAAGTGCGATAGCAAAGTCGAGCCAACGACCAAAATGTTCAACGATGGCGCCCATAGCATGCGCGATGCAGGTTTGGCGCCGGTCGAATGCAGGGCGTGGCCAAGCGAATCGCCCCCGTCCCCGCGAGGGCGAGGCCACAAGCACCATGCGGGCCGGAGGCCCGCGCCCCTGATCACGAACCAGAGCGTTTCACCCCGCCCCCCGCCCCCTCCCCTCGCGGGGAGGGGGGTCGCACCTGGCCGCTTAACCCATACGCTCGCGCATCAGACGATCCTCCCGCATCGGATCGTTCTCGACGCGCGGCGCGGCCGAGAAGATCATGGTTTCGCGGTTTTCCAGGCTGTAGCGCGGCCAAGCCGGCAGGCCCGGTGCGGCAGGCTCGCCAGCGCCGGCGAAATGCGCCCAGGCGGCGCTGGTCTTGGCTGACAGCGCTTGCGCTTCGGGATTGCCGGCGGCGATGGTCACTGATTCCGTGTTGCCAAAATAGAACGTGCCGTCGATGCCGTGGGCGGCGTGCAGATGCGGCAGCACCGGGCTCTCCCACGTGAACAAGTACATGAAAGTCGGCGCGCCGCCGGCCCGCACATGCGCTTCGGCCAGCTGGATCGAGGGAAAGCGCATGCTGGCATCGGTCATCGCCCGCACCAACAATTCGCCTGGCGTGTAGTTTGGATAATTGGCCCGGTAACCCTCGATCAATTGCGCGCCTTGCGGACCGAGCACGCGCGGCGCCATTTGCAACACTTGCTCGTTGCTCAATGCCGCCGGATCGGTTCCGCCGCCCGCCAGGAACAGCGCCGCTTCGTGCTTGGCGCAGCCGACAATGAGCGGAATATCGCGCGAGGCGCCGGCGGCGATGGCCTCCAAAGGCGCAATCGGAATATCGACGCCGCCGACAAAAGGCGCAAAACCGCGCCCCTGCATGGGCGAGGCGCCGGCGGTCGCCCGCCCCGCAGCGGCGAACATCTGCTCGGGCGTCGCTTCGCGCAATTGCCTGAGTTGGCTAGGGCTCAGCTGCATTTCGCGCAACAGCGCGACCGCATTGGCGCGCGATTGTTCAGCCCCCGGCAAGCGGCTGGCTACACCGCTTTGGCAGATGGCGCGGCTGAACAGGCCGTTTGCGGCCGGCATGGCGAGCAAGATGCTAACCTTAGAGCCGCCGCCGGATTCACCGTGAATCATCACTCTTTGCGGATCGCCGCCGAAGCGCTCGATATTGTCCCGCACCCATTGCAGCGCTAGCACCAGGTCGAGTTGACCGACCGTGCCTGAGTGCGCGTACTCGCCGCCATAGGCGCTCAAATCGCAATAACCCAGCACGCCGAGGCGATGATTGATCGTGACCGTGACCACGTCATGATTGCGCGCCAGATTGGTCCCGTTCGAGCGCGCGCCCGAGCCGGTTCCCACTTCAAAGCCGCCGCCGTGAATCCACACCATCACCGGGCGTTTGCCTTGCAGCGACGGCGTGAAGATGTTGAGCACGAGGCAGCCTTCGCTCTGCGCCGCCGGAACGTCGGGCGTCATGCCGAAAAATTCGCGGAATTGCGCGCCCATCGCGCTCGGAATCGCGGCGCTGCTCGACGATTGCGGAGCGCTTGGGCCCCATTCCAGGCAATCGCGTACGCCGGCCCAGGCTTGGGGCCTTTGCGGCGGCATGAAGCGATTGGCCCCGGCGGTGGACGCGCCATAGGGGATGGCCTTGAAAGCGAGCACGCCGCCTGCCGCCGCGCCGCGTACTTTGCCATTGCTGGTCTCGGCCACGGGCGCGCCCACGCCGCTGGCGTGCGCGCACCCCGCCGCAAGCAGCGCCGCGGCCCCGGTTGTGAACGTCCGACGGGTGGCCATTTGTCCCCTCCAATTGTTGACGCTTATCGGCGCTCGGCGATCAACGCGCCGGCCATGTCGAGCATCGCCGCGAACTCGGTCTGCGCCGATGGAATTACTCGGCGATATCCGGCAAAGCCGTGGATTGTGCCGGCCGCCTCCCAATAGATGGTTTTCACGCCCGCGAGAATAGTTTTGGCGGCGTAGGCGCGCCCCTGATCGCGCAGCGGATCGAACTCCGCGGTGACGACAAATGTTGTCGGCAAGCCGGCCTGATCGGCATAGAGCGGCGAATAGCGCCAGTGGCCTGGCTCGGGCTTGATGGAATCGGTGTAGAATTGCATGGAGACGCTATCGAGCCCGTAGCCATCGGCGAATAATTCGCCCGAAGCGTAGCGCGTAAGCGAATCCGTGACCGGGTAGAGCGCGAACTGTAAAATCACGGGGATTTGCGCCGGGCGATCGCGCAGGGCCAAAGCGGTGACGATGGTCAAATTGGCGCCGGCGCTATCGCCGCAAAGCACCAAGCTTGTAACGCCGAGGCCGAGCCTTTCGCCGTTTTCGGCGATCCAGCGCGCGGCAGTCTCGGCGTCGTCAGGCGCGGCGGGCCAGGGATGTTCGGGGGCCAGCCGATAGTCGATGGAAATGACCGGCAGGTCCAGCCGCCGCGCGATTTCCCCGCACATGCCGGAATGGGAATCGATATTGCCGATGACGAAGCCGCCGCCGTGAAAGAAAACAATTGCCGGCCCAGGCCCGCGAGCTTCACGCGCATCGAACAAACGCGCGGGAATATCGCCGACGGGGCCTGGTATGGAGAAGTCGCGGATGACCGGGACATCGCCCACCGGCAGGTCGATCATCGCCATGCCAGGCCCCGCCATCGCGCGCAGCGCCGGCATGGCCTCAGCAGTGAAGGTCGGTCGCGGGTTCGCCTTCAACATTTCCAGAAAGGCGCGGACGTCTGGGTGGATAGAGATTTCAGACATCGCCTAACTCTATTCTGTGGGCGCCATCGCCTCCAGCCGGCTCTCGGTGATGACGCGGTCGAAGGTCTCGGCCTCGTTCCTAATGCGGTACTGGGGTGGCCCGACGTCGGCGGGCAGAGCGTTGACGATCCGATAGACCCCGCCCGGCACGGAGAAATTCCCCGACCGCGCGACGGACACACGGTCCCCAGCGCTGAATTTGGGGGCCGCCTTAAACCCAGGGGCCGCGCGGGTTTGGTGAAGCGCCATGAGCATTGTTCCTTGTTTTTGGGGACGCGGGCGCCAAGCGCCATCGCGAGAGGGCTGTGCTATGCGCTCAAGACACCCCAATAACAAGACGTTAACACCCGCAATCGGAGAGCGCCTGATCTGGATCATGCCCTTGGGGTGAAACCACACGCCGAAAAAGCTTAAGACGCTGCAATGTGCAGCTCCGGCGCTTGACGCGGGCGGTTGTGACTTTGTTCATCCCGCTGCGGTGAGGACGAATATGGCGGAAGTCTATATCGCCGCGTCGCCTGGCGAGGCTGCGCCAGCGCGCGGTCTTGGCATGGCGCTTACGGCGCTGGGCTTTGCCGCGTCCGCCGAGGCCGCCCCCGAGGCCGACATGGCCAAGGCTGTCGATCAAGCCAAGTGCGTGCTGGCTTTGTGGACCAAGGCGCCGCCGCCTCCCGCCCTAGTAGTGCTGGCGACGCTGGCGCTGGAACGCAAAAAACTGATCTGCGCGGAACTCGAAAGCGGCGCCTCGCCGGGGCCGTTCCACAGCGCGCCACGCTTTGATTTCGCCACAAACGACCGCGCCGCATTCAAGACTCGCTTTGAAGCCATGGTGGCGGAGATCAAGAAGCTCACCGCGCCCAATGAGGGCAAAGTTGACAAATTGACCGAGGCGCTGGCGGTGGCGCGCGCGGCGCTCACTCGCAAGGCGCCGAGTAAGAAAAGACGCATAAGCATGCCGGCGGCGATCGCGCTTGGCGTCGGCGCACTGTTCTTAATTGGCTTCGGCGCGGGGCGGGTGATCAATTCCGTGCGAACCGGAATTCCGTTACTGCCCGAGCCCGCAGCGAAGACCGCCTCGATCGTGGAAGCAATTCCGGCCCCTGTCCCCTATGGACTCGATTTGGCGGAACTTGAAATCCTGCCCTGGCGCGAGGCCGCCGCCAAACTCAACGCCGACGCAGCCCAGCGCATCAACAGCGAAGCGGCGGCAGGCGAGAGCTACGCCAGCACCTTGGCTTGCCTCGCACATTTGTCCGGCGCCGCGGGCTTCCTGCCCAGCCCAGCGGCCGCGCGCCCACATTGCGATTCCGCCGCCGCGAAAGGTTACCCGGCGGCGTTGTATTTGTCCTGGGTGCTGCGCCGCGCCGCGCCGCACGTCGCGGTGGATGAAGCGACGGCGCGCGCGCGGCTCGCTGAAGCCGCGCAAAAGGGCTGGACCGCGGCGCTAGTCGATCAAGGCCTGCTGCTCGCGCCCGACGCAAGCGGATCGATGGCCAACCAGACTGAAGCCGGACGGCTCTGGCTCGCCGCGGCCGAGCGCGGCGATCCGCGCGGTCAGTATTATTACGCCCGCTGGCTGCGCGACAGTCGCGCCGGGCCGCGCGACCCCGCCGCCGCGATACCGTTCCTGGAACGCGCCGTGGCAAAAAATCAGGTCGATGCGCTGCACTTGCTGGCGACATTCTTGCGCGACGGCGCCGGCATCGCCCGTGACGGCGCGCGGGCGCGCGCGCTTTATGAGCGCGCCGCCGCGGCGGGATATCCCGCCTCCATGTTCAACCTCGCCGATCTCCTGGACAATGGCGCCGCCGAGGAACGAACGCGCGCCATTGCGCTCTATGGCAGCCTCGCCTGCTTGCGCGACGAGCAGCAAATTCGCCCGCGCGCGGTGCAGCGTCTGCGCGCCTTGGGGCAAGCGCCGCCTCGCTGCACGTAATGAATTGGCGTGGACGCTATGACGGCGGCGAGCCGCAACGGGTGAATAAATGGCTGGCGCAGCGCGGTGTGTGCTCGCGCCGCGAGGCCGAGGCGCTGATCGCGCAAGGGCTGGTGCGGATCGACGGCCAGAGGGTGGACGATCCAGGGCGCAAGATCGAACCTGGGCAAGTGCTCGAAATCGAGCCATCGGGCGCCCGCGCGCTGTTTTCGATCATGCTCAACAAGCCGGTCGGCATTGTTTCCGCGCAACCCGAGCGCGGGCAGATCCCAGCCGCGCGCCTGCTGACCAAAGCCAATCTCCACTCGGGCGATCCGGCCAGCGCAATCCCCAGCGCCAACACCAGTCTTCCACCGCTCGGTCGGCTCGACCAGGACTCGCGCGGGCTTTTGCTGCTCAGCGAAGACGGCGTGCTGGCGAAGGCGGTGATCGGTCCAGATTCGGTGTTGGACAAGGAATATCTGGTGCGCGTCACTGGCCAGATCGGCGACAAGAAATTGGCGCTGTTGCGGCACGGACTGGCCCTCGACGGGCGTCAGCTCAAGCCGGCGCAAGTCAGGCTCGCGACTGCGCAAGTCTTGCGCATCGTGCTGCGCGAAGGGCGCAACCGCCAAATCCGTCGCATGTGCGAGGCGGTCGATCTCGAAGTGATTGATCTTTTCCGCATCCGCATCGGCCCGCTCGAACTGGGCGAGCTGCCCGAAGGCAAATGGCGTCCGCTCTCTCCGCAACAGCGCGCCGCGCTGCTGGCGCGGGGGTGAGAGGCTATTGCTCCCTCTCCCCGCGAGGGGAGGGGGCACAGGGGCAGGGAGGATTGGTAACGGAATAGACCGGGATGATGGGTGACAGGTGGGGCATTTGCGAGAGAATCGCCAATTCCTTGGAAGGAGAGCTGTGCGATGGACGAGCGCGTTCCCCGGCCGCGCGATCCAATCTGAATGATAAACGCGCCTCGCTTAAGCGGCGATGCGACTGGAAGCGTTGCGTTGGATGATTCCATTTGCGCAAACCAGGCCCTCGCAACCCTCCGGCAGGGTCTCGCCGGCGCCGAGCACCATGCAGCCCTCTGGGTTCAGGTTCGCGGCAAGGCGGGTAACGACATTCGCGCGCGTCTCCGCATCGAACCCGGGCAGCACGTGACAAAGCATGATGATGTCGCACGGGCCGATGTGATCGGAGGCGCGCAGCAGATTGAATCGCTCGAACCGCGCGGCGGCGCGCAGCCGGTCGGAGATGCGCCAAAGATCGCCCGCCCGTTCGAAATGCGTGATCAATTTGCGGATTGGCAGACCGCGCTGCGCTTCGAACTGGGTGTATAGGCCGCTGCGCGCCTTATCGATCAGCCGCTCGCACATGTCGGTGGCGATGATTTCCACCGCGGGGTTTTGCCCCTGGGCGCGCATGTCCTCGATCATCATCGCGATGGAAAAGGGTTCTTGGCCGCTGGCGCAGGCGGCGGACCAAATCCGCACGCGCTCGTGGCCGCGCCGGGTTAGCGCGTCGGGCAATATTTCATCGCGCAGCCGGTTGAACACGGCGCGGTCGCGGAAAAACCGCGTCTCGCTGTGGGCCAGATGATCGGCGATGCCGTTCCACAACAATCCGTCGGGGCGGATTCGCGCCGCGGCGATCATTTCCGATACGCTGGCGAAGCCCTCGCGCCGCGCCAGGGGCTGCAGGCGCATGCTTGCCGCATTGCCGGTCTCGCGCGTCAGCACCGCGCCAGAACGCGTTTTCAATTCGCGCGCCACCAAGGCGAATTCAGGTTCAGTCAGCATCAAACCAGACCTGCTTCGGCGAATTTGGATTGCAGGATGTCGCCATCGAACGGCTTCATCATGTATTCGTCGGCGCCGGCCTTGAGCGCTTCGGTGATGCGTTCGACATCGTTCTCGGTGGTGCAAAAAACCACGCTTGGACGATCGCCGCCGGGCTCCTTGCGCAATTGCTTGAGAAAATCGATGCCGCTCATCACCGGCATGGTCCAGTCGAGCAAGATCGCGTCGGGCATCGAGCGCCGGCAGGCTTGCAGCGCTTCGAGGCCGTCGGCGGCCTCCTCGATCTCAAAGCGCAGATCTTCCAGGATGCGGCGCGCGACTTTGCGGATAACGCGGCTGTCATCGACAATGAGACAGCGTTTCATGGGGATGCTCCGGCAGGTTCGCGGGGAGCTTGCCCATGATGCGGTTAACGGAAGTTTACAGCTAGTGATGGGGAGCGCGGGGCTTTAGCCCCGCACTCCAACCCAGGACGGTTTGCTGCGGCTAAAGCTTAAACGCAGCCGAACGCGCAACCAGCTCCACGCGCTCTTCGCTTTCGCGGGCGCTGAGTTCGACGCCGACTTGCCGCGCTAGCAGGCAGGTCAGCGCCGGTTGGATGGTGTGGCCGGAGACGCTCTCGTTCGTGAAGCCCTCGCCGCGCAGCGCCGCCGCGGTCGCTTCGCGCAATTTGGCGCGCGGCCCCTTGGCGGTGACAATGACTTCACCGCCGGCGCCGTGCTTTTCGGCGCTGAGCTCAACGCTGCCCCCGCGCGGCAGGCATTCGTTGGCGATCAGCAACAAATTCACGATCACCCGCACCGCCGGACGCGGCATTTTCACCGTCGGCGCGTTCCAGATCAGTTCCGGCTTCAGCACGCCATAGAGTTTCAGCGCCACCGCGCGTCCCTCTTCCAATTCGCTGTCGCCCTCGGCCACCGCGCCGGCCAGGGCGAAACGGAAGAATTCAAGCTTGGCCCAGGCCTTGCTGACGCCGTTGTCCAACAAGGACAGCGCGTCGGGATCGATCTTGCCGTCCTCGCCCTTGAGCATTTCCAAGCCCTGGATGATCGCGCTCATCGGCTCGACCATGTCATGGCAAATGCGCGATGCGACAACTGCCATGAGTTTGGTATTTTCGATCATGGCGCGCTCCACCCCAAGAGGCTCCTCCACCAGGAGAAAGCGGAAGCATAGATGATTCGCGCGTAAGCAATGGCTTGCCAGCATGTAATGCCAACACCGCAAATCCTGACCCATCACCAATCCCCGGGCGCCGCAAAGCGGCGAGCCCGGGGCCCATAAACACCACGGGCTGTGTTTATGGGCCCCGGACTTCGCTTCGCGAATCCGGGGGTGGGTGGGCCATTGTTTCGGTTCGTTGATATAATGACGTTCGCGTCCGTGGTAAGCAGCGCTGCCTCAACGCGCGGAAAACAGGATCATGGCGATGGAAGCTGAAAGCGGTCTGGGCTTGGCGCAGGCGGTGATGATTTTGGCGGCGGGGGTCGTTGCGGCGCCGATTTTCATCCGGCTGGGGCTGGGCTCGGTGCTCGGTTATCTCGCCGCGGGCTTGTTCATTGGACCATTTGGCCTGGGTGTGGTGAGCGATGCCGAAGCGATCAGCGGCGTCGGCGAATTCGGCGTGGTGATGTTTCTGTTCCTGATCGGGCTCGAAATGCGTCCCGCGAAATTGTGGGCGCTCAGGCGCGATATTTTTCGCGTCGGCGCCGCGCATGTCGCGGCGTGCGCGGGATTATTGTGCGGCGTCGGAATTGTTTATGGCCTTTCCTGGCAAGCAGCGCTCATCGCCGGGCTCGGCTTTTCGCTCTCCTCCACCGCGATCATCATGAAAATGCTGGAGGATTCGGGGCAGGCGACGACGCCGGAAGGCGGCCGCGCGGTGGCGATTTTGTTGTTCGAGGATCTCTCTATCGTGCCGCTCTTGGCGTTGGTCGCAGTGCTTGCGGGCAGCATGGGCGTTGCCGTCGCCGCAGACGCGCCGCCGCTTTGGCAAAGCATTGGCTTGGCGGCGACGGCGATCTTCCTGGTGTTCGCGCTCGGGCGCTGGGCGCTCAATCCGGTGTTTGCGCTGCTGGCGCGATCCGGCGCGCGCGAAGTGATGACCGCCGCCGCGCTGCTGGTGGTGCTGGGGGCGGCGTTCTTCATGCAATGGGGCGGCTTGTCGATGGCGATGGGCGCATTCCTCGCCGGCGTGCTGCTCTCAGAATCGAGCTTCCGCCACCAATTAGAGGCCGATGTCGAACCATTCCGCGGCATTTTGCTTGGGCTGTTCTTCATGAGCGTCGGCATGGCGCTCGATGTTTCAGCGGCGCTGGCCAATTGGCAAATCATCGCCGCCGGCGTGATCGCGTTCATGATCGTCCAGGGCGTCGGCGCTTATCTGGTCGCGCGCCGTTTCGCCGCGCCGCACGGCGAAGCCTTGCGCCGCGCCGTGCTGTTCGCGCAGGGTGGGGAGTTCGCTTTCGTGCTTTACGCCGCCGCTTTCGCCGCCGGCGTGCTCAGCGAGCAGCAGGTCGCGATAATGACCGCAATCGTGATCGCCTCCATGGCGCTCGCGCCGCTCGCGGCGATCGCCCAGAAGCGCCTGACCCCGGCGGCGAAAGCTTCGCTAGAAGGCGTGGAGGAGGCCGCGGGGCTCCATGGCCGCGTGCTGTTCATCGGCTTTGGCCGCTTTGCGCAAATGGCGAGCCAGCCCTTGCTGGCGCGCGGCATCGACATCTCGATCATTGAAACCGACGTCGATATGATCCGAGCCGCCGGCAAGTTCGGCTTCAAGGTCTATTATGGCGACGGCGCGCGGCTTGACGTGCTGCGCGCTTCCGGCGCGGCGCGCGCGGAAGCTATTTTGGTGTGCGTGGAAAAGCCGGACGTAGCCGATAAAATCGTAGCGCTGGCGAAGGCCGAGTTTCCGCGCGCGAAATTGTTCGTGCGCGCCTATGATCGCGGCCATGTGCTGCGCCTGGTCAAGGCCGGCGTCGATTACCAGATCCGCGAGACCGTGGAATCGGCGCTGCGTTTCTCCGAGGCGGTGCTGCGCGACCTCGGAATCAACGATTTCGACATCGCCGAGACCATCGAAGATGTGCGCGACCGCGATGCGCGGCGCCTGGAAATGCAGATCGCCGGCGACATCGAATCTGGCCGCGCGCTGATCCGCGGTAATGTCGCAACGCCGCAGCCCGCGCCGCTGGTCGTTCCCGCGCGCGCGGCGAAAGCGCTGAACGAGGAAGCCGAGAAGGCGCTGGAGGAAAGCTGAGCCGCGTTGCGCGGTTCTGGGATCGATGGAATAGTCGCTTCCAGCGTACTCACCGGAGGGCGCGAGAGTTTGTCAGGACATGCAGCGATGAACCAAGACTTCCGCATCCTTGAAATCCAACGGCGTCAAACTGCGCGCGGCCATACAAGGCGAGGGCCCGCTGGTGCTGATGGTGCACGGCTTTCCCGAAGTCTTGGTATTCGTGGCGCCACCAAATGGGGCCGCTGGCGGCGGCGGGTTTCAAAGCTTGCGCCATCGATGTGCGCGGCTATGGCGGCTCGGACAAGCCGTACGACATTGAAGCCTACTCGATGGCCAATATGTGCGCCGATGTCGCGGGTGTGATCGATGCATTATCGCCGAACGCGCCGGCGGTGCTGATCGGCCACGATTGGGGCGCGCCGATCGTGTGGCACACCGCCGTGCTGCATCCGGGCAAAGTGCGCGCCGTGGCGGGGCTTTCGGTGCCGTATTACGCGCTGCCGCCAATGCCGCTCAATCGCATCTTCAAGGCCATGTATGGCGACCAGGGCAAATTCTTCTACATGGATTATTTTCAAGACGAGGGGACAGCTGAAGCGGAACTGGAAGCCGATCCGCGCACGACGCTGCGGCTTATGTATTACGCCGCGTCCGCCGATTCCGATGGCCGCTGGGGACGCGGGGAAAAGCCAGTCGGCGAGCCCTTGCTCAAGGGCCTGCCCGATCCCGATCCGTTCCCAGCTTGGCTGACGCCAGCCGACCTCGACTATTACGTCGCCGAATTCGAGCGCTCGGGCTTTCGCGGCAGGCATCAATCGCTATCGCAATTTTGAACGCGACTGGGCGATGATGAACGCGGTTGCCGATCGCAAAGTGCATCAGCCTTCGCTGTTCATCGCCGGGGCCGAGGATATGGTGCTGAAAATGTTTGGCGATGGAAACGTCGATACGCTGATCGCCACGATGCGCGAACAACTCACCGATTTCCGCGGCGCCCACCTCATCCCCGGCGCTGGCCACTGGGTGCAACAAGAAGCGCCGGAAGCGACCACGGGACATATTATCGATTGGCTGGCGACTTTGTAGGTGGGTATGTTCGAGCCACATACGCTGAACGTCTGGACGCACGTCACCGCCGGAGCGCTTGCGCTGGGGCTGGGACTTGCGCCGTTATTGAGCGCCAAGGGCGGCAAGCTGCATCGGGCGTCCGGGGCCGTATTCGTCATGATCGGCGCGGTGGTGCTCGGGACGGCGCTTGTCGGTAACGTGTTCTACGATCCGCCCGCGCCGCTGATCGCCGCGACCATGGCGGCCGGTTACCAATATCTATCGAGCTTGCGGGCTCTTTCATTGCGGCGCCGCGGTCCGGGATGGACCGACGCCGCCCTCGCCTTTGCGGGGGCTGTCTGGCTCGGCGGCTCTGCTCGTGTACATGGGGTCGGGGACGAAGTCCTGGACACCGGTCATCGGTTATTCGACGCTCGGCTACGTGTGCGTCGTCGCTCTCTACGACCTCAGCCGCCATCTGTGGCGCGACGCTCAAGCACTCACGGCCACTCGACCACGGCTTGAAGATGACCGGCGCCTATTTCGCCATGATGTCGGCGGGGGTCGGCAATATATTCCGCGACCTCCAGCCCTGGAGCCAAGTGGGGCCGTCCGCTTTTGGCGCGATCGTGATGATCATGTTCGCAATCGCGTTTTTCTCGCGGCCGACAGGCCCAAGGGGCGCCGGTTAGATTGAATTGGAACATGAGCAGTTTCGTGGTAGCCATGCCGCCATGGCCAGTGAGCTCCATCGCATTACCTTCAACCCCGATCAGTGTGGGGGCCGGCCGTGCATTCGTGGCTACCGTCTGCGGGTGAAGGACGTGCTGGACATGTTGGCCGGCGGTGCGAGCCATCAGGAAATCCTCGCGGACTATGATTTCCTGGAAGAGGCCGACATCATCGCCAGCTTGGAATACGCCGCCGCGCAGGTCGATCATCCGGTATTGGTCGGCGCCAAATGACGCATGCGCTTCTTGATCGACACCAATCTGCCGCGCGCCCTTTGTTCGTGGCTGCACGTTAGGGGACATGCCTGCCGCCACGTGCTTGAGCTGAACCTGGCGAGGAGCGCCGACATCGAGATTTGGAGGGTTGCGGCGTCCAGCGGTGAGATTATTGTGAGCAAGGATGAGGACTTCGCCGATCTTGTCCTGCGCACTGTTGCTGGACCGAGCGTCGTCTGGGTGCGGACTGGCAACGGCACGAACCGCCAATTGATGACTTATCTCGTTCCACTGTGGCCGTTTATCGAACGCCGCCTGGCGACGGGCGAACGCCTTGTGGAGGTGCGGTGAGCGGAAATGCTGGACGCGTGTTCACGATGGCCTCGCGGCCTATATTGAGCAGCTCTATGGACAACAATTCTGAAAATCAATGGCGCGCGCGCTTGTCTCGGCCTGCGCCGCATCCCATCTCCCGCGCACGGAGGAATTCCATGCCCAAAGCCCGCATCGATCTTGACGACAATACAAGCAAAGCCGTGGTCGCGCTGCTCAACGCGCTGCTCATCGACGCTATCGATTTGCGCCTGGCGCTTAAGCAGGCGCACTGGAACGTGAAGGGGGCGAATTTCATCGCTCTGCACGAGATGTTCGACGCCATGCAGGCGCGCATCGACGGCTTCGCCGACGACATCGCCGAACGTAGCGTTGCGTTGGGCGGCCTGGCCGCGGGCACGTCGCAGGCGGTGGCGGAGGGCTCGAAGCTCGAGGCTTATCCCGTCGCCGCAACCGCGCAGGAGGAACACCTGAAAGCGCTGGCCGAGCGCGTCGCCAAATTCGGCAAGCTCACACGCCGGGCCATCGATGAAGCCGACGAGGCCGGCGACAAGGACACAGCCGACCTGTTCACCGCCATCTCGCGCCAGATGGACAAGGATCTGTGGTTCCTGGAAGCGCACTTGGGGTGAGTGCCAACGGCCCAACAACTGACTCACTGCGATATGCTTGGCGCCCGAACCCGGAATGACGGAAGATGTGTGTCAAGGGGTGGTGTCAATCATGCAGGGCGCGGCGTGTCCCGCGGCCCGTCTGGAGAGCGCGTTCGTAGGCCATGGAAGCAGCGGCCGCGTCCTGAACAGCGAGCCCGGTGGAGTCGAACACCGCGATCTCATCGGTGCGCAGGCGGCCGGGTTTGGCCCCTGTGACCAGATCGCTCAATTCAGCGCGCACGTGGTCGCGGGTGAATGCGTCCGCGGCCAGTGCATGATGAAGGTCGCCCATGGCGGCGCATTGGGATATTGAATCGCAGACAACAGCCGCGCGCGCCATCAAGGCGGGCGTCAGTTCGTTTTTGTTGGGATTGTCGGCGCCGATTGCGGCGATGAACGCTCCCGGCTGGACGTGCTCTGGGCCGAGAAACGGCGCTGCCGCCGTCGTGCTGGTGACTATGATTTCAGCGCTTTGCACCGCCTCGGCGAAGTTAGTGACGACCGACGCCCGTAACGAAAAATTGGTCCGAATGTGTGCGGCAAGATTGTCCGCACTTGCCGGCTGCTGATCCCAGCACAGCACCACATCCAGGTTAAACAGATCGGCCAGCGCTTCGACATGCGCGCGTGCTTGCACTCCGCACCCGCAGAGCAGCAGGGTTCGCGCGTGCGGCGGCGCCAGATGGCGCGCCGCTAACGCGCTGGCGGCGGCCGTGCGCCGCAGCGTAATCTCGCCGGAATCCTGAATGCAGAGCAAAGCGCCGTTGTCTGCGTCGCAAAGCAAGATCGCGCCTTGGATCGTCGGTAAGCTGGTGCGCTCCGGATTGCCTGGGAAGTTGGCGTTGACCTTCAGCGCGACAAAAGAGCGCTGGTTTCGATAGGCCCCGCCTTTGGCGTGAAACACGCCGTGCGCGGTTTCTACATGCAATGGCGTGGCCGTGCTGGCGCGTCCTTCGCCAAGTGCGCGGAATGCGTCTTCGGCGGCGACAAGGTAGTCGCGTGTCGTCATCAGCGCCGCCAAATCGCCGCGCGAAAGCATGATTTGAGGCGTTCCGCTCACGACGGCCTCCAATCATGGCGTTCGCCGCGCGCGCGCGTGGCCCAGGCATAGAGCGCGTCGTAGAAGATCAGCCCTTGGGCGAGGAGCGCGTGATCGTCGGCGAAATTCACGCAGAGTCCAAGCGAAAGCGCGTGCAGGCCCGCCGCTTCCGGAGCGAGATCGTGGCGATCGGTGTCGGCGCCGCGCACGATCGGCGCGAGCGCTGCGAGGCCTGGGTCCTTGAGCAGATCGAAGCGGCTGAGGAACGCGTCGAAGCTGCAGTTTTCGCCGACATGGGAGAATTGCGCGCCAGGAATGTCGAACGCGACCGCGCCCTCGCGCTCGGCGACCGCGAATACTTCCGCAGTCGGTACATAGAGAAAGCGCGCCTGCGCGTCGATGAAGCGCGAAATCAGCCACGGGCAGGCGATACGGTCGATCTTCGGCCGCTCGCGCGTGACCCAAGAAGTGGGCCGGCGCGCGCCAAAGAATTGGTTGAGTGTGAGTTCTACGGGCTTGAGTTCTGGCGTTCGGCGATCGTCCATAAGACGCTCCGTTCAGGCGCGTTTCCGCGCCGGTTCGAAGCGGGTCTTGGACGGGAACGTCTCAGCGGGCGCCCCGCATTGGCCCGCAACCGAATACTTGCACGCCGACTGAGAAAAAGCCAGCCTTGATTCTCGATGCCTGCTTCCGCCCGCCCAGCGCAACCGAGCTTTGCCGAACTGTTCACGCCGAAACTCGTGACGGTGTTGCGAGAGGGCTATGGGGCGGCGCAACTGCGCGCCGACGCGCTGGCTGGTTTGACGGTGGCGATCATTGCCTTGCCGCTTTCGATGGCGATCGCGGTTGCCTCCGGGGCTTCGCCGGCACAGGGCCTGATCACGGCCGTGATTGGCGGCTTTGTTGTTTCTGCTCTGGGCGGCAGCCGCTTTCAGATCGGAGGGCCGGCGGGCGCTTTCATTGTCCTGGTGTCGGCGACCGTGAGCACGCACGGCATCGACGGGTTGATCGTCGCGGTATTTCTGTCGGGGCTAATGTTGATTGGCGCCGGCTTGTTGCGACTGGGCGCTTACGTCAAATTTGTGCCTTATCCGGTGACGGTTGGATTTACCGCGGGCATCGCCATCATCATCTTCGCAAGCCAGATGAAGGAGATGCTGGGTCTGACGCTCGTTGGGCCAGAGCCGGGGCCGTTGCTGGAAAAACTCCCAGCGCTCTGGCTGGCGGCGGCCAGCGTCAATCCCGCCAGCGTCGGAATCGTAGCGGCGACGATAGCCGTCATCTTCGCGTTCAAGCGCTTTGCGCCACATTGGCCCGGTCTGCTGATCGCCGTGTTCGCGGCCAGCGCGGCGGCTGTCGTGCTCGACCTGCCGGTGGATACGGTCGGCGCGCGCTTCGGGGCGCTGCCGCATTTTCCGCCCGCGCCGCGTCTGCCCGGATTCGATCCCGGGCTCGTGCTTGCGGTTTTGCCGAACGCGGTGTCGTTCGCGCTTCTGGGCGCGATTGAATCCTTGCTGTCGGCGGTAGTCGCCGACGGCATGACTGGGCGGCGCCACCGCTCGAATTGCGAACTGGTCGCGCAGGGGGCGGCCAATGTCGGCTCGGCTCTGTTCGGCGGCATCAGCGTGACCGGCGCCATCGCCCGCACCGCCACCAATGTCCGCGCCGGCGCGCACGGGCCGGTCGCAGGCATATTGCACGCGGCGTTCCTGCTTGTGTTCATGGCGGTCGCGGCCCCGCTGGCGGCTTACATCCCGTTAGCGGCTCTCGCCGGCGTGCTCACAAGCGTGGCGTGGAACATGATCGAGCGGCCAGCAATCACCTCGCTGCTGCGCGCCTCACGCGGCGACGCCGCGGTTCTGTTGACGACGTTCGCGCTGACTATTTTCCGCGACCTCACCGAAGCCATTGTCGTCGGCTTCGCTTTGGGATCGGTGCTGTTCATCCACCGTATGTCGCAGACCACGGCGGTGACGGAAGCGCCGTTCGCGCTCGACGACCAGGCCGACGAAGCCGGTGTCCGCGACGCCTATAGCGGCGCGATCGACCCATCAATCGTCGTCTACAGAAATCTCTGGGGCGTTTTTCTTTGGGGCCGCAGCCTCAATCGGCGCCGTGCTCGAACGTATCGGCGACACTCATAAGGCGCTGATTGTCGATTTCGCCGCCGTGCCGTTTGTGGATTCGACCGCCGCGAACACGATCCAGGGTCTGGAGCGAAGCGCCTCCAAGCACGGCGTCAAGCTCTACCTCACCGGCACGTCACCGCAGCTGCGTCGCGACCTGACCGCCCTCGGCGTTGCGCCCTCGCGGGTCCGCTACAAGGCGAGCATCGAACGAGCGCTGAACGAAATCCAAAACGCCGCGCGCTAGCCAACCTTCGCCTTCAGTTCCTTCTTCATAATCTTGCCATTGGCGTTTCGCGGCAGCGTTTCCGGCCAGAATACCACGTCCACCGGCACTTTGAACGGGGCGATTTTTTGCGCGCAGAAATGGCGGAGTTCTTCGCTCGTCGCGGCCATGCCAGGTTTCAAATGCACCACGGCGAGCGGTTCTTCGCCCAGGCTCTGGTGCGGCCTGCCAATGATGGCCGCGTCCATCACTGCGGGGTGATCGTACAGAGCGTTCTCGACTTCGACGCAATAGATATTTTCGCCGCCGCGGATCAGCATGTCCTTGGCGCGGTCGACGATGGTGAGGAAGCCTTCCTCGTCCATTTTTGCCAGATCGCCGGTCTTGACCCAGCCATCGACGAAAGTTTCAGCCGTGGCTTGCGGCTTGTTCCAATAGCCGCGCACCACGATCGGACCTTTGTACCAGATTTCGCCGATCTCGCCGCGCGGCAATTCCACGCCGGCGGCATCGACGATTTTGATCTCGCCAGTAGCGGCGGCAACGCCGGTCGACCCAGGCTTGCATTCATAGTCCTCGGCGACGTTCGACACCGCCGTGGCGGAGGTTTCGGTCATGCCCCAACCTTGGCTGGGAACCGATTTCGGAAACCGCACCTTGATCAATTTAACCAATTCCGGCGCCGCGGGCGCGCCTCCATAGGCTACCGATTCGATTGAGGAAAGGTCGTAGTCGCCGGCGCGTGGATCGGTCAGCACTTGCCAGGCGATGGTCGGCACGCCGCCGATGTGAGTGACGCGCTCCTTCTCGATCAGCGCCAGCGCGCCTTGCGTATCCCATTTGCGCTGCATGACAATCCTGTTGCCGGCCATCAGGAACGGGATCATCACAGCAAAGCAACCGGTGGCGTGAAAGAACGGCACCGAGATCAGCGATATTTTTTGCGGCAAGCTCGGATCGGGGGCGGGCGGCGCTTCGCCGCGGCGCAAAAAAGCGCGCGCTTGCGCCGAGGCCGAATTGAACATGTTGGAAATGATGTTGCGATGGGTAATCACCGCGCCCTTGGGGTGGCCGGTGGTGCCGGAAGTGTAGAAAATCGCCGCGTCATCGTCGGCGGCCAATTTCAAGTCCGGCGGAGCGACTTCGCCGAGTTTGCCCCAATCGTTGACCGCGCCGATAATGCTTTCGATTTTTTTTACAGGCGGGTCGGCGGTTTCCTCGCGCAGGCGGGAGACATAGACCTTCCGCACTTGCGGGCAATGGGGCAGGTGCTCTCGTAGCCGCTCGTAGCGTTCAACATCGCACACCAGCAGCGAGGCGCCGGAATCGGTGAGCCCGTATTCCAGTTCGGGGCCAGTCCACCAGGCGTTGAGCGGCGTTGCGATCGCCCCCGCCAGCACCGCGCCCCAGAACGCTACCGGCCATTCCGGCAAATTGCGCATGATGATGGCGATGCGGTCGCCGGGCCTGGCCCCGTCGGCGATGAATTGGCGGGCCATGGCGGCGGCTGCGGCGCGCACGTCGGCTATGGTGGCGCGCTCATCTTCGTGCACCAGATGCTCGCGCGGGCCGAAAGCGGCGCCAAGGTCGAACACCTCGCGCAAGCTTGGCGGCGCGTTTTTCCAGACCTTGGTGCGGATCCCGCGAATGTCCTCCTCGCTGAGTTCGAACATCGAGCCGGGCTGGGTCAGCAGCGCGTGTGCGCGTTCAATCGACATGGCGGGGAAGGCGGTCATATTTGCTCCCAGCGCGGCTCGGTGGGCGCCGGCGGCGTCGCTATTAGGGCGCTGTTGGAGCACGTCGCGGCGACGGCAGCAACCGCGCTGCGGACAGGACTTTTCCAAGAGTTAATGGCGCTTGCGGGCCATGAGAGGCTGGGGCAATCATAGCCGCGAGGTCCGCAGGGACGGGAGACGCGCTTCATGGCTTTCGACTGGAAATCGCTGCTCGGCCGGCTCGACCCCCGCAAGCTTAAACTGCCGCCCTGGGCGCAAGTGCGCGAACTCGCCGTGGCCAACCGCGCGATCATTTTGTCGACGTCGGTGGCGCTGCTGGCGGGGCTGTGGGGTGGGGCGGTGCTGGGCCGCGCCGGCGGCGGGCCCGGATTGGCGGCCGTTGCGTCCGGCGCCGCGAGCCCCGCCGAAACCGCGCGCAGCGCCGATGCGCCGCGCGCTGGCGAAGCCCAGGTCGCCGGTATGGCGTTTGTGCGCTTGCGAACGGAACTGGAGCAGGCCGAGCCGCGCGCTTGCCTTGAATTTTCGCGCGCGCTTTCGACTGACGCCGCGATCAATTATGCTGATTACCTTGCGCTGGAGCCGGCGGCGAATTTTCAGACCGATGTTTCCGGCAATTTGTTGTGCCTAAGCGGGCTGCCTTTGGAGCCCGAGCGCCAGGTCATCATCCGCCAAGGGCTGCCCGCGCACTCGGGCGAGAAGACCGAATACGAGGAAACCTTCACGCTCACCTTCGGCGATCGGCCCGCTTATGTCGGCTTTGCCGGCGGCGGCATTATTCTGCCGCGCGCCGAGGCCGATGGCATCGCCATCGAGACGGTGAATGTCGCAAAATTGGCAATCGAAGTGCTGCGCGTGCCTGACCGCATCCTCTCGCAGCACGACATCAATCCCGGCGAAAACAACGAAGAGGGGGGATGGAATTATTGGGGCATCGAAGGCGCCGGCGAGGGCGTGGGCGTCCAGGTTTATGAAGGCGAAATTGACGTCGCCAACCGCCAGAATATAGCGATCACCACGGTGTTCGCGCTGGGCGCGGCGCTGCGCGACATGCGTCCCGGCGCTTATATCGTCAAGGCGCGCGATGGTTCGCCCAGCGCTGGCCAACGCGGCGGCGAGAACGAGGCGAAAGCCTCCTCGTATCGCTGGATCTTGTACACCGATATGGCGCTGCAGAGTTTCTCCGGCGCAGGCGGGCTTGACGTTGTCGTGCGCTCGCTGCGCAGCGCCCGGCCCTTGGCCAACACGACGCTGACGCTGATCGCTTCCAACAACGAAGAACTCGCCCGCACCCGCACGGACGGGGAAGGTCGCGTTCATTTCGACGGCGCTCTGGTGAATGGCGAAGGCCCGGCGCGCGCGCGTTACGTGATGGCTTACGGCGCGGGCGGCGATTTCGCCGCGCTTGACCTGCAGCGCGCGGCGCTCGATCTATCCGACCGCGGCGTCGATGGCCGCTCCGCGCCCGGCGATATCGACGCCTACGTCTATACAGAGCGCGGCGTTTATCGCCCCGGCGAGCGGGTTCGCCTCACCGGCTTGATCCGCGACCAGATCGGCCGCGCCATCGACGATCGGCAATCGACCCTGGTTGTGTATCGCCCGAATGGCACCGAGGCGCGCCGCATCCGCATGACCGAAGCCGTAGCGGCCGGTGCGATCGTCAAAAACATCGATCTTGACCGCGGCGCCCCGCGCGGCATGTGGCGGGCGGCGCTTGAAGTCGATGGCCAAGAAGCGGTCGCTGGCGAAGTCAGTTTCTCGGTCGAGGATTTCGTGCCGCAGCGGCTGCGGGTCGCGTTCAACCCGACCGAGCAGATGCTGCGCGAACGTAAAGTCGTGCTGCGCGCTGGGCAAAGCCAGGCCATCGGCGTGCAGGCGGATTTCCTTTATGGCGCGCCCGGCGCTGGCTTGGCGGTGGAGGCCGAGGCGCGGCTGACGGTCGATCCCAATCCGTTCCCCGAGTTTGAGGGCTACTCGTTTGGCAAAGCCGATGAGGGTTTCGACGAACGTTTCTTCCAACTGGCATCCACTATCACCGATGGCCAAGGCGCGGCGCAACTTTCGCTTCGCCTGCCGGAGGAGCCGCAAACCAGCCTGCCGCTGCGCGCCCGCATGGTGGTCAGCGTCGCCGATCCGGGCGGACGCATGGTGCGCGAAGGCTTCGCCGTGCCGGTGCGGCTGGGCGAGCTTTATCTCGGCCTCAAGCCGCAATTCGAGAACCGCCGCGCCGGCGCCGGTGAGCGCGTCGCTTACGATGTGATTGCGCTGAACGGCGCGGCCAACCGCGTCGGCGTACGCGGCGTGCAATGGCAATTGGTGCGCGAGGATTGGAATTACGATTGGTATCTCGATAACGGCGCCTGGCGTTGGCGGCGCACAGGGCGCGACATCGCGGTTGACGGCGCAACAGTTGATATCGCCGCCGCCCAGCCTCTGCGCATCGCCAAGGATGGATTGCGCGACGGCTCGTATCGGTTGACCGTGCGCGATGCGCGGTCCGGCGCGGAAAGCTCGCAGCGTTTCGGAATCGGTTGGGGCGGCCCAGCCGATGACGATGCAACCCCGGACGCGGTGTCGGTGGTCGCGCCGGAAAATCCGTCCCGCCCGGGCGTGCGGGCGCGCGTGCAAATCCGCCCGCCTTATGCCGGCGAAGCGCAGATCGTGGTCGCGACCGATCGCGTGATCGAAACCCGCACCGTCCGCGTCAGCGCCGAGGGAACAATTATCGACTTGCCGGTGAGCGCCCAATGGGGCTCGGGCGCCTATGTGCTGGTCACGGTGATGACGCCGCGCGATCCGGTGAATTTGCCAGTGCCGCGCCGCGCCGTGGGGGTCGCCTACGTGCCGGTTGATATGGGCGGGCGCACGCTGGAAGTGATCGCCGGCGGCGGGCTCGAAAACGTGCGGCCGAATACGCACATCGAGGTGCCGGTGCAGATCCGCAACGCGCCGGGCGGCGAACGCGTGCGCGTCGCCATCGCCATGGTCGATGAAGGCATCCTCAACATCACCAAGTATGAAAGCCCGAATCCGGTCGATTATTTCTTCGGCCGGCGCGCGCTTGGCGTCGAGCTGCGTGACGATTACGGTCGGTTGCTGAACCCGAATCTGGGTGCCGCCGCAAATGCGCGCCAAGGCGGCGATTCGCTCGGCGGCGAGGGCCTGACCGTGGTGCCGACGCGCACGGTGTCGCTCTTCTCTGACATCGTCGAGGTGCGCGGCGGTCGCGCCACCATCCCGCTCGACATCCCCGATTTCAACGGAACGCTGCGCTTGATGGCGGTGGCGTGGAGCCAAAATGCGCTTGGGCAAGACTCCGAACAAATCATCGTGCGCGACACCGTCGTGGCGGAACTGATCCTGCCGCGCTTTCTCGCTCCCGGCGACGAAGCCCAGGCCGTGCTCAATATCGACAATGTCGAGGGTCCCGCCGGCGCCTATATTGCGACCATTACAGGATCGGCCAATGCGCGCATCGCCGCGCGCCCGCAGCGTTTCCAACTTGGTCGCGGACAGCGGCAAACCGCTTTGGTGGCCGTCACTGGCGGCGCCATTGGCGTAGGGCGCATCGGCCTGCGTCTGGAAGGCCCGCAAGGCTTTGCGCCGCTGGAGCGGAGCTATGATATTCAATCGCGCGCGCCGTTCCTGCCGATCACGCTGGCGACCACCGAGCCGCTCGCCTCCGGGGCGTCGTGGCGCGCGCCGGCGGACGCGCTGGCGGCGTTTCAGCCGGGGGCCCAGGCGCAGATCTCGTTCTCCAACCTCGCCGGCATCGACCCGGCGGCGTTGTTGTCCGAGCTTTCTCGCTATCCCTATGGCTGCTCGGAGCAGCTGACATCGGTGGCGATGCCGCTTTTGTACTACAACACTTTGGCCACGGAAGCGGGCCAGACGCGCGACGCCCGCATCACCAGGCGGGTGCAGGACGCGGCGACGCAATTGCTCGATCGCCAAGGTCCCGACGGCGCCTTCGGCCTGTGGAGCGCTGGCGATGGTCATGCCTCGCCTTGGCTCGGCGCCTACGTCACCGACTTTTTATCGCGGGCTCAGCGCGAGGGCGTTGCGGTGCCGCGTGCGCCCTTGGATCTGGCGTACCAGGCGCTGCGGCGGGTAGCGCGGCTCAATGATTTCGGCTCGGTGAATTACGAGTTCGAAGTTTATACTTGGCCCGGCTCGAACGACACGGCCGAGCTGATGCGCTCGCGCGCCGGCGCCTATGCGCTGTATGTGCTGGCCAAGGCTGGCCGCGCCGATATCGGCCAATTGCGCTATTTCCACGACAATCGCTTGAACGGCGAGCCCTCGCCCTTGGCCCGCGCGCAGATCGGCGCCGCGCTCTTCCACATGGGCGACCGCGTGCGCGCGCGCAATGCGTTCGCCAAGGCCGAACAAGCCTTAGGCTATCGCAATATGGGCGACTGGTACCAAACGCCGCTGCGCGATTTGGCGGGCGTCATGGCGCTGGCGGCGGATGCGGGGGAGACGGACATGGTCGACCGCCTGCGCGTGCGGCTCGAACGCGATGCGCGGCAGGCCGGCTATCTGATGACCCAGGAACAAGTACAACTCCTGCTGGCGGCCAACACGCTGCTGGAGCGCGCCGGTCCGGTGAATGTCACTCTGGGCGGGGCGGCGATGAACGAACGGCGGGTTATGGCCAATGCGCAGCGCCTGGCTGGCGGCCTGGCGTTCCGCAACGCCGCGCGCGGGCCGGTGTGGCGCACGCTGCAAACTTCCGGCGCCCCGCGCGAGGCGCCGCCGGCGATGCAGGCCGGCTATTCGATCGACAAGCGCGTCTATGGCTTGAACGGCGAGCCGGCCGATCTTGGCGCCGTGCGCCAGGGCGATCGCGTGATCGTGGTCATCTCCGGCCAGCCGGATGGCGCACGCCTCTATCCAAGCGTGCTCGTCGATCTGCTGCCGGCGGGGCTCGAAATCGAGACCTTGCTCGGACCACAAGACGGCGTCGGCGCGCAGCAATATGACGGCGCGCGGCGCAATGGCGCGTTTGCCTGGATCGGAGAAATTTCGCCGACCCAAGTGGCTGAATCGCGCGACGATCGCTTCGTCGCGTCAGCCAATTTGCACGGCAATTTCCGCTACGCCTACATTGCCCGCGCGGTCACCCCCGGTCGTTATTCCATGCCGGCCGCGCAAGTGGAGGACATGTACAGACCCGGCGTGATGGCGCGCACCCAATCCGGCGAAATCCGCATCGCGCCGCGGGGCGGATGAGCAAACTCCGGCATCTCGTTGCCAAGGCGGCGTCATGAAATTTGCATTCGCCATGCCGCACCTGCTGCAACTCAAGGCGACCACGCAGCCATGGGAGGCGGCCGTAACCGGCGCCGATCAGACACGCATGGCCAAGCGCGCCGACGAACTGGGTTACGACATGATCGCTGTGCCGGAGCATATCGTTATGCCCAATTCGCACGTGGATCTTTCCGGCCCGCATCATTTTCATGCGGCGGCGGGGCAAGGTTATTTCGCCGGCGCCACGAAGCGCATCTTGATCAATTCATCGGTCGCCATCTTGCCGCTGCAACATCCGATGGTGACGGCCAAGGCGCTCGCGACCATCGATTGGATGAGCAGCGGCCGCATCATCGCCACGTTCGGCGTCGGCTGGCTGAAGCAGGAATTCGAATTGCTCGGAGTGCCGTTTCACGAACGCGGACGCATCGCCGATGAATATCTCGCCGCCATCGTCGAATTGTGGACCAAGCCATCGCCGTCATACGAAGGAAAATACGTCTCGTTCAAGGACGTGGCCTTCGAACCCAAGCCGTTTCAGAAACCGCACCCGCCGATCTGGATGGGCGGGGACAGCGACGCGGCCCTCAAGCGCGCGGCGCGGTTCGCCTCGGGTTGGTGGGCGTTCCTGACCAAGCCCGAGGACATCAAGGCGCGCATCGACTTCATCAAGGCGCAGCCGAGTTTCAAGGGCGGACCCTTCGAAGTGATGTATGGTCTGGCCACTTCGCGCGTCGGCGAGGGGCATGTCGTCAACGATGACCCGAACGCGCGCGCCGACATGAGTGCGCAGCACATCGTCGATCGGCTCGGCTGGTTCAAGGAGCTGGGCGTGACCATGAGTTCCGTGCCGATCCCGCCGCTCAAGGGATTTGAGCCCTATCTCGATTACGTTCAATGGGTGATCGAGGAGATCAAGCCGAAGCTGCAATAGCGTGGCGGAACGACGCGCAAGCTGGGCGATCGAGAACTGGTTAGGAAGGGGCGAGTACTCGGAATCGATGCGTGCACCATTTGTATTTACCCATCCCGGGATGCCGCGAAGCGGCAGTCCGGGGTCCATAAACACTGCGTTTGAGGGGCTAGCACTCACCGGCTGTGTCTATGGGTCCCGGACTTGCGCTTCGCGCAATCCGGGACTGGGTAGGCGCGCGTCATACTGCAATGGGAGCTGGCGCTAGTGCGCCGGGGCCCGCGACTTGCGCCGCCGTTGAGCGCGCGCGGAAAGCGTGTTGCCGGCGCGCTGCTGGCCGCGATGCTGGCGCTGCTCACGCTGGATCTCGCCCTGCCGCCGCCTCTGGCGCGCGTGCGCGAGGTCTCGCCGGTTGTCGTCGATCATCGCGGCGAATGGCTGATGGCGTTCACCACCAGCGCCGGCGCATGGCGGCTCGAGGCGCGGCTGGGGGAAATCGATCCGGAATTCCAGCGTCGATTGATCGCCATCGAGGACGGGCGTTTCTGGTTTCATCCGGGCTTCGATCCGATTGCGCTTGCGCGCGCCGGTGTGGCCTACGCGCGCGCCGGGCGCGTCACCCAAGGCGGCTCCACCATCACCATGCAGCTGGCGCGATTGCTGGAACCGCGCCCGCGCACGATCGGCTCAAAGCTGATCGAGATCGTCCGCGCGCTGCAAATCGAGCGGCGCTTGTCGAAGCGCGAGATCCTCGCCGCTTACCTGACGCTCGCGCCTTATGGCGGCAATCTGGAGGGTGTTCGCGCCGCGTCGCGGGCTTATTTTCAGCGCGACCCGCAATGGCTGGGCGATGCGGAAATGGCGCTTCTGATCGCGCTGCCGCAAGCGCCGGAAGCGCGCCGGCCTGATCGCCACCCGCACGTTGCCCGCGCCGCCCGCGATCACGTTTTGGACAAATTCGTCAGCGCCGGCTTGATCGATGCGCGCCGTGGGGCGGAAGCAAAACAAAGCGATATCCCAACGCGCGCGCCTTTTCCCTATTCGGCGCCGCACGCGGCATGGCAATTGGCCAGGGCCCATCCCGGCGCCGGTGTCGTGACCTCGGCGCTCGACGCTCGCCTGCAGCGCGCGCTTGAGGCGCTGGCGCGGCGGCGTGCCGCAGCGCTGGATCGCGAGAGCCAGATCGCCATGCTGGCGGTGGATCTCGAAACGCGGGCGGTGCGCGCGCGCATTGGCGGCGCCGGCCGCGAGCGCGCGGGCGGTTACATCGACATGACCCGCGCCGTGCGTTCACCCGGTTCGGCGCTGAAGCCGTTCTTGTACGCCATCGCTTTCGACGAGGGCATCGCCGCGCCGGAGACCCTGGTGCGCGACGCGCCGCGCCGGTTTGGCGGTTACCTGCCGGAGAATTTCGACCGCCGCTTTCATGGCGATGTTTCGCTTGAGGACGCGCTGCGGCATTCGCTCAATCTGCCGGCGGTGGCGACATTGGAGCGCATCGGCGCGGGCCGCTTTCGCGCGGCGCTGACACGCGCCGGCGCCAACGTGCGCATGCCGCAACGCGCCGAGGCTTCGCCAGGCCTTGCGTTGGCGCTGGGCGGCGTCGGCATGAGCCTGCAGGATCTGGTGCAACTCTATGCGGCGCTGGGCGATCAAGGCCGAGCGCGGCCCGTGATCGACGATAGCGGCGGCGCGTTCAATTTTTCGCGGCGTTTTGTACGCCATGAAACCGCCGAGCGCGTGCTCGAAATTCTTGCAAGCTCGCCGCATCCGGCCGGCCGCATGCCGGCGGAGTTGGCGCAAGCGGCGCCGCGCATCGCCTTCAAAACCGGCACTTCGTATGGCTTTCGCGACGCCTGGGCGTTCGGCGTCGCCAACAATTATGCAATCGGCGTGTGGGTCGGCCGGCCCGACGGAAGCCCGCGCCCAGGGGCCACGGGCCGTGAGGCGGCGTTGCCGATTTTGTTTGAGGCCTTCGATGCGCTTGGATTGGCCCCGGCGCCAGCGCGCGATACGCGGCCGCCGCGCCAAGCAGCGCCGGCGCTGGCGCGCTTCGAAGGCGAAGCGCGCGAGCAATTGTCGATCCTGTTTCCGCCGGCTGGCGCGGAAGTGCTGGTGCTTGAGTACGGCGCAAATTCACGCGGGCTATCGCTTTCAGCGCGCGGCGGACGCGGCCCGCTGATCTGGTACGCCGAAGGCGCGCGCGTGCGGAGCGAGGCCAGTAGCGGCCGCGCGATCTGGCGTCCAAGCGCGCCGGGATTTTACGATGTGTCGGTCATCGACGCCGATGGCCAAAGCGCGCGCGTGCGCGTGCGCGTGCGGGGCGGGTAGGGATGCCAGTTTCCGAAAGGTTCGTCATTCCGGACGCGCGGAGCGCGATCCGGCACCCAGGGGATCGTGAAGCGCCGCGAATCGATCTCACCCCATCGCCCGCAGTTCGCACCTGATCAGGCGACTATCCTCCACCGCGGCGGTGCGGTGGACGGCGATTTTCTGGTAGTCGCCATCGCCGATCATCGACAGCATCGCGGCGACGCTTGGATATTCGACGATGAAGGCCATGTTCCAGCGTTCCTCAGCTGGGCCGATCAGCGTGAGATTAGGCGCGCCCGCCCAGAGCACGCGCGCGCCGAGCTTGGCGATGAACGGCGCCGTGCCGGCCATGTAGCGCTGATAAGCTTGCTCGCCGCTCTGGTCTTCGCGCGCGCACGCATGCTCTGCGGGGTATTCGGCGCGCGCGCGATAGCGGATCAGATTGATCATGTGGATGGCGCCCGGCGCATTGGCGCTCGCCAGCATGGCGGCGATTTGTTCTGAGTTTGGATTGACCGATCCCATGCAAGTCTCCCGCGATGACTCCATCGCAGCCCCTGGTCGCCGGCGCAACGAAAAAGGCGCGGAACAAAGTCCGCGCCTTGGCGCATCGTTCGGAGCCGGGATCAGGCGATCATGCGTGCGGCGGTCGTCAAGAACTCGGCGTGCACGATCGGAGCGAGGCGTATTATGAAGCTGCCAACGCCAACGCGGAAGAAGATGCAGAACTCAGCTTGGCCGAAGTGGCCTGGGCCGTGGGCATGACCCGCGAAGACGCCAAGCGCACCGCCAACGAAGAGGCGCTGCTGGCTGAAATCCGCAAACTTGAAACCGCCCAAGCCGCCTAAGCCGCCAGCTTCGTAAACGCCAGCGTTGCGTTGGTTCCGCCGAAGCCGAACGAATTGCTCAGCACGCACTTCAGTTCGCGATCTTCGCGCTTGCGCAGGATCGGCAGGTCCTCGAATGCGGGGTCGAGTTCTTCGATGTTGGCGCTCTCGCAGGCGAAGGAATTGTTCATCATAAGCAGCGAGTAGATCGCTTCCTGCGCGCCGGCGGCGCCGAGCGAATGGCCGGTCAGCGATTTGGTGCTGGAAATCAGCGGCGGCTTTGCCCCAAACACGGCGCGCACGGCTTCCATCTCCTTGAGGTCGCCGACCGGCGTGGAGGTGCCGTGTGTGTTTAGATAATCGACCGGGCGGTCGAGATAGCGCATCGCCATTTGCATGCAGCGCACGGCGCCTTCGCCGGAGGGCGCGACCATGTCGTGGCCATCGGAAGTCGCGCCGTAGCCGGCCACTTCAGCGTAAATTCTCGCGCCGCGTTTCTTGGCGCGCTGATATTCTTCCAGCACCAGCACGCCCGCGCCGCCGGCGATGACAAAACCGTCGCGGCCCCTGTCGTAGGCACGCGAGGCTTTTTCCGGCGTGTCGTTAAATTTGCTGCTCATCGCGCCCATGGCGTCGAACAACACCGAGAGCGTCCAGTCCAGTTCCTCGCTGCCGCCGGCGAACATCACGTCTTGGCGGCCGTCGCGGATGTGCTCGTAGGAATTGCCGATGCAGTGCGAAGAGGTCGCGCAGGCCGAGCTGATCGAATAATTGATCCCCTTGATCTCAAACGGCGTCGCCAAGGTCGCGCTGGCGGTGGAGGCCATGGCTTTCGGCACGGCAAAAGGCCCGACGCGCTTTGCGCCTTTCTCACGCGCGGTGTCGGCGGCGAGCACGATGGCCGCGGCCGACGGTCCGCCCGAGCCCATGACAATGCCGGTGCGAGGGTTGGAGACGTCTTCCTTGCTCAGGCCGGCATCGTTGATCGCCTGATCCATGGCGATGTAATTCCAGCCCGAGCCTTCGCCCATGAAGCGCATGACGCGCTTATCGACCACTTCCTCGGGGCGCAGTTGGGGTTCGCCGTGCACCTGGCAGCGCATGCCGCGTGTGGCGTATTCGGGCGCGCTTCGGACGCCCGATTTCGCCTCGCGCAGGCTTGCCAGCACTTCCTGCGCGTTGTTTCCAATCGAAGAGACGATCCCCATTCCAGTGACGACGACGCGGCGCATAAGCGCTCTCCTAACATTCTGGCTTATTTCATGCCGGCGAGCTGTTCCGGCGAGAACAGGCCGACCTTCAGGTCCTTGGCGCTATAAATGGGGTTGCCGTCGGCCAATACGATGCCGTCGCCCACGCCGAGCACCAATTTCCGCTGGATCACCTTTTTCATGTCGATTTCGTAGCGCACGGTTTTCACCTCAGGCGTGATTTGGCCGCGAAACTCGACCTCGCCCACAGCCAGCGCGCGCCCGCGCCCGGGGGAGCCCATCCAGCCCATGAAGAAGCCGACCAGCTGCCACATGGCGTCCAGCCCCAGGCAGCCGGGCATCACCGGGTCGCCGCGGAAATGGCATTCGAAGAACCAGCGCTCTGGGATTGATGTCGAACTCGGCCACCATACGGCCCTTGCCATAGGCCCCGCCATCGGCGGTGATCGAGGTAATGCGGTCGAACATCAGCATCGGCGGCAGCGGCAATTGCGCATTGCCAGGGCCGAACAACACCCCTTCGCCGGAGGAAATCAGGTCCTCATAGGACATGGTGGAAGGTCTTTGCGTCATGCGCCAAGGGCTTACAGGCGGGGGCGAGAGCCGGCAAGGATAGCGAGTAGGGATTACGGACCTTTCGAGCCGAACAGCCCGGCCTAGACTCCGGCGCAATCCTCCGCGCCCCAGAGCGCGGTTTTCTCGACCCAGCCGACCCGGCCGCCGATGGCAATGCGCCGCCAATCGCCGCTGCAGCCGGTGAACGACGCGACCACGCCGTGGGCGAGGTAGGCGATGGTGGTGGCGTCCGCGCGCGCCTGCCGGCGCAAATTAGCGTCCTTGGTCAAATAGGCGGTGCGGCGCGGCTCAAGGTTGCGCGCGTGCATCCAGACCAGATCGCCGTCGGGATCGACCACACGCCGCCACAGGCCGCTTTCGGCGGTGATTTTGAGCGGCAAGCCGGCGCGCTGGTAGATCCAGTCGACCTGGTGTTCGAGGCCGGGACCGCGGCGGCCATTGGCGCCCTCGGTCTTGAGGCTGGCGAAGCGGGGCACGGGGAGGCTGGAATCCGGGCCAACGACAGACGGATCGGCGCTAGCATGCAGCGAAAACATCGCTAAAGCCGCGCCTATCGCGGCGAAAATCCCACGGCGCATGACACCCAACCCAGTTTGAAGCCCCCAACGCGGCCAGGATGCTGCCGGTGGGAAGCGCAATCATGCGACAGCGGCGTGAAAGCGGGTTTAACGGCGGCGCGAAACATCGCTCCCAACTCCTTGGAGCCGCGCCCGACGTGGTTTATGGAGGCTGAATGCCGGCCAAGAAGCTCAAGATCGTCGTCACCCGCAAACTGCCCGATCCGGTGGAGACGCGCCTGCGCGAATTGTTCGACGCCGAGCTAAACCTCGATGACAAGCCGTTCAGCGCCGACGACCTCGCCGCCGCCATGGCCCGCGCCGACGTGCTGGTGCCGACGGTGACCGACCGGCTCGATTCGCGCGTGCTTTCCCGCGCCGGCGAGCAATTGCGACTGATCGCCCAGTTCGGCGCCGGCGTGGACAATATCGATGTCGCTACGGCGATCGCGCGCGGCATTACCGTCACCAATACGCCCGGCGTTTTGACCGAAGACACCGCCGACATGACCATGGCGCTGATCCTGGCGGTGCCGCGCCGCATGGTCGAGGGCGTGAAAATCATCGAGGCCGACAAATTCACCGGCTGGTCGCCGACCTGGATGATGGGAAGGCGCATCACCGGCAAGCGGCTCGGCATTATCGGCATGGGCCGCATCGGCCAAGCGGTGGCGCGCCGGGCGAAAGCGTTCGGCCTGCAAATCCATTATCACAATCGCCGCAAAGTCGCGCGCCCACATCGAGCAGGAACTGGAGGCGACCTATTGGGACAGCCTCGACCAGATGCTCTCGCGCATGGACATCGTCAGCGTGAATTGCCCGCACACGCCGGCGACTTATCATTTGCTTTCAGCGCTCGGCGTTTGGCTTTGCTGAAGCCGCACGCCTACATCGTCAACACCTCGCGCGGCGAAGTGATCGACGAAGCAGCTTTGGCGCGCATGCTGGAGAAGGGGGAACTGGCGGGCGCGGGGCTCGACGTGTTCGAGAACGAACCGGCGATCAATCCAAAACTGAAAAAACTCGCCAACGTTGTACTTCTCCCGCACATGGGCTGCGGCACCATCGAAGGCCGCATCGACATGGGCGAGAAGGTGATCATCAACATCAAGACGTTTGCGGACGGGCACAAGCCGCCGGACCGGGTGCTGCCGGCGATGTTGTAGGGGGGTAGGGGCATGGTGCTGAGGCTCCAACATGAGAAAGCTCAATCTTTCAAGGCCGCACGGGAACTGATCGGATCATTGGCTTCACGATTCCGAAGAATGGTATGTTCTACATCTGCGATCACGATGAGGTCTGGGCGGTTGCCATCGAAGCAACGCCCAGGGTGGAGCTGATCGACAACGCGCCATACAAGTTTGTCGAGAACCGAACCGACTTTTTGGGCTTGGCTTTCGACGGGCTCGCAACGAACGACCCGGTCATGCGCGTCGGCCAAAATGAGATTTCGTACGATTTCGACCCGAAAGAGGATTTTGTCACCATCAAGTACAAGACCGTTAGCCAACATGGGCAGATCGAATTTCGCACTCCTTCCGGCGACTGGTTTGCGGCGTCGCTCTCGGACGATGGAAGGCACTTGGTTTTGGCCGAGCCATACGACATTGCGCTGTACGAATCGGACTAACGTTCACAACCCCAACCACCCATTCCCGGATGGCCCGCAGGGCCAGTCCGGGACCCATAAGCTCCAACGGTTCGTGATTATGGGTCCCGGACTTCGCCTGCGGCGAATCCGGGAATGGGTGGTGTTGAGCGTGTGGGTGATTTAATGTGACGCCATGCGTGTCGATGAAACGCGCCTCACCGCGACCTACATGCTCGCGAGCCGCAAGCATGGCACGCTCTATCTTGGCTCGGCGCTTGATTTGATTGTCCGTGTGCATGAACACAAAGAAGGCGTCGGCTCACGCTTCACCGCCAAGTATGGCGTCACGCGCTGGTCTGGTATCAGGCCTTCATGCTGGTCACCGAAGCGCGCGGGCGCGAGTATGAGATGAAGAAATGGCGGCGGGAGTGGAAGGCCAATCTGATCGAACGTGATAATCCGAACTGGGATGATCTTTATCCGGTGTTGATCGGGGCTGTGTTGCCAACCGCGCAAATGATCCACCACCCATCCCCGGATTCGCGAACGCGAAGTCCGGGGCCCATAAACACAGACCGTTTGCGTTTATGGGCCCCGGACTGGCCCTGCGGGCCATCCGGGGATGGGTGGATGTTTACGCAAGGCGCGAGGAGCCACGCCAATTCCGAGCGCCGCCCCCGGACCGCCGGCTTCCAGCCGGCATGCGAGCGTTCAATCGCACAGGTCCGTTGTAAGCTTGGCGGTGGTATGCCGGCTGGAACGGCGGTCCGGGGTGGCGCGGGTCGTTTTGTTCAAGCTCAAACTTCAACCATCAGCGCCGAATAGCCGCCGAGCGCCGCGTCGTGGCCTCGAGCGTCGCCGCGCCCAAAGCGAGGCGCACTTCTTTTGCCGGCTGCCGGCAAGCTCCACCTCGCCGGCGGTTCGCCCAGGTTGAACACACACACAACGCGCTCAGCGCCGCTGCGCCGTTCGAACGCCAGCAGCGGCTCGGGCGCGTCGAGCGCAACGAAATCGCCCTCGCGCAAGGCCTCGCTGGCGCGGCGCAGCGCGATCATCGCGCGGGTGAATGCCAGCATGGAAGTTGCCGTCGCGCTCTTGTACATCGACCGCCAGCGCGCGCGTGGCGCGGATCGAGCGGCAGCCAGGCGTCGTCCGCTTCGGTGAAGCCCGCCATGGGCGCATCGCGCGACCACGGCATCGGCGTGCGCGCGCCGTCGCGGCCGATGCCGTGCGGCCAGAAGGCGATCGCTTCGGGATCGCGCAAGCGCTCGAACGGCACCTCGCGCGTGCGGCAGGCCAAGTTCGTCGCCCTGATACAGAAACGCCGTGCCGCGCAGGCAGAGCAGCAGCGCCAGCATGAGCTTCGCGCGTTCGCGGATCGTCGCCGGCGAGCCGCGTCGGAAAGCGGATCACGTCATGGTTGGAGAGCGACCAGGACGGCCAGCCGCGCGCGCCCTGCCAGCCGCGCCATCGCCTCTTTGATCAGCGCCGGCGTCAGCGCGCGCTGCGCGCAGCAGGAAGAACGAATAGGCCGTGTGCAGGCGGTCGGGCGCCGTCGGTGTAGTCGCGCTGCACTTTCAGCGGCTCTTCGTCCTCGATCTCGCCGACGGCGATCGCGCCATACTCATCGAGCAGCGCGCGCAAGCGGGCGATGAATTCAAGCGTCTCCGGTTGCGTGCGGTCATAGAGGTGGCGCTGGAATTGGTGCGGGCGCGGCGGCGGCTTTGCAGGTCGCAGCGGCGGATTGTCGCGCAGCAGCGCGTCGTGGATGAGGAAGTTCACGACATCGAGGCGGAAGCCATCGACGCCGCGCTCCAGCCAGAAGCGGCCGATGTCGAGCAGCGCATCCTGCACACGCGGGATTGCGCACATTGAGATCGGGCTGCTCGGGCAGGAAATTGTGCAGATAATATTGCCGCCGCCGCGCATCCCAGGTCCAGGCGCCGCCGCCGAACATGGCTTGCCAATTGTTGGGCGGCGAGCCGTCCGGCTTGGCATCGGCCCAGACATACCAATCGGCTTTGGGATTATCGCGGCTGGCGCGGCTTTCGGCGAACCAGGCGTGCTGATCGGAAGAATGCGACCAGACCTGGTCGATGATCACTTTCAGCCCCAGCTCATGCGCGCGCGCGATCAGCGCGATCGGCGTCCGCAAGCGTGCCGAACAGCGGATCGACGTCGCGATAATCGCTGACATCGTAGCCGTAATCCTTCATCGGCGAGCGCACGAACGGCGACAGCCAGATCGCATCCACGCCGAGCGAAGCGATGTAGTCGAGCTTTTCGATCACGCCGTTCAGGTCGCCAACGCCATCGCCGTTCGCGTCGCGAAACGAGCGCGGATAGATCTGATAGATCACCGCGCCGCGAAGCCAGGAAGTCATGGCCCCGGCATGGCGAAGCTCGGCCTGGAAATCAAGCGTCAGCGCGCGTCGGCGGCGGCGGCCGGTGCGGGTTGAGTGAGGAATTGTCGCACCGCCGCCGCCGAAGGGTCGGGCGCTTCTTCTTGCGGGATGTGGCCGGTGTTCTCGAACATCACCAGTTCCGATTGGGCGATGGCGCTCTTGAATTGCCGGGCGTGCTCGGGCGGAACCAGCAAATCCTCGGCGCCGTGCAGGATCAGCACGGGCATGGTCAGCGCCGCCAGCCGCTCGGGCGTGGCGTAATTGCGCTCGCGGAAACCAAGCGTCAGTTGCAGCAGGATGTCGCGATGGCCGGGCGCGCGCGTAAGCTCGACGTAGCGGCTGAGCATAGCATCATCGACCAGCATCGGCGTCGGCGAATGAATTCACCAGCCCTTGGCGCGCCAGCGCCGAATTATCCAGATCGCGCATCAACGGTCCGAGCACTGGGTTGCGCAACACTTTGAAGATCGGCGGATCGGCGCTCAAATCGGCGCGAGTTTCCTCCCAGCCCGAGGCATCGACCAGGATCAGCGCATCGACTTGTTCGGGATGGGCAAGCGCATATTCCCAGGCGATATTGCCGCCCATCGAGGAGCCGGCGAGGGCAAATCGCGCCAACCCCTTGGCTTGCGCGAAGGCGGCGACGGCGTCGCGCAGCGATTCGATCGTGGCCTGATAGTTCGCTGGCGCGCTGGTGAGGCCGTGCCCGGGCAGGTCGAGCGAGACGATGCGGTATTCGCCGCCAAGCCGCTCCACCCACGGCGTCCAAGTGTGCAGCGATGCGGAGAAGCCATGGATCAGCAGCAGCGGCGGGCCGTTGGAATTGCCTTCGTCGCGATAGTGCATGCGGACGCCATTGGGCAGATCTGCATAGAGCGAAGCGGCGCCGCCATATTTGTCCGAAAGCGCGTCATACCCGATGTCCGGCCGCTTCAGCGCAAAATAGCCGCCGACCGCGATCAGAGCCGCCAGCGCAAGTAGCGCCAGCAGCGAGCGGAAAATCCATTTCAGCATGGCGACGCCCCCATCGGCGGCATCTTTCAAGGCGCGCAGTTCAAGTCAAGCTCAACCGCACTCCGGGCAGGCGGGGTCGCGGGGCAGGCGCACGGTGCGGCTCTTGGTGGTGAGGCCATCGTACAGTAGCAAGCGCCCGGCCAGGGTTTCGCCGGCGCCGGCGATTTCCTTGATCGCCTCCAGCGCCATGATCGAGCCGATCAATCCGGTGAGCGCGCCGACAATGCCGGCTTGGGCGCAGGTTTCCGCGTCGGGCGGCGCTTGCGGCACTAGGCAGCGATAACACGGCCCGCCCGGTTTGAAGGTTGCGACTTGCCCGTCCCAGCGGCCTACCGCGCCGGAGATCAGCGTCAGCGCCAAGCGCGCGGCAGGCGGCGTTGATCGCGAAGCGCGCGGCGAAACTGTCGGTTCCGTCGAGCACAATGTCGGCGCCGGTGAGTAGATGGCATATAGGACGCCAGCGCCCTCGTGCATTCGCCATGCGGTGACGCGCGGCCAGACATTGCCTCGATCTCGACGCAGCGGATTGAGCGCGTTGAGCGCGCTCGCGGCGCGCGCGGTCTTCGCCTCGCCCAACTTCATCGCTTCTGTACAAAATCTGCCGCTGCAAATTGGACAGCGCCACCGTGTCATCGTCGATCAGCCGCAAGCGCCCGACGCCCGCCGCGGTCAGGTAAAGCGCCGCCGGCGCGCCTAGCCCGCCCAGGCCGACTATCGCAATCGTCGCCGCCTTCAAGCGCTGCTGCCCCGGTCCGCCGATTTCCTTGAGCAGGATGTGGCGCGCATAGCGCTCGCGTTCATCCGATCCGAGTTTCATGTCGATCGCCATAGCGCTATTTTGGGCCCCCCGTTTGCCGCGGGCAATGGAAACTGTGCTGGCGATGGAGTGTGTCTTTCCAGATTGGAGCGCCTCCCACCCCTCACGAGGCACGGCAATGGCATTTGAAACCGCGCTCCGCCTGCCCCGCGATGGCCGTTGAGCGAGGGCGAGGCGGCGCTTTCCATCGCGCACGTCTTGCCCTAGCATTCCCGCGTCGGTTCCCCGTCCGGGGAGCAAAAGGGAACGCGGTGCAATTCCGCGGCTGCGCCCGCAGCTGTAAGCGGCGAGTTCGGGGCCTTTCGCCACTGAAGCGACAATGTCGCTTTGGGAAGGTGGCCCCGCGCAACGACCCGCGAAGCCAGAAGACCTGCCGACTTGGACTTCTAGGCGCGGGACGGCGCCGGAAGGAGGGTGGGTTGGGTTACGAATTTATTGCCGCGCTTGGCCCGTTGCCTCCTCACCGCAAGGGGAGGGGGTCTGCTCTGAAACGTCTCGTGACCGCGCTATTTGCCTTCTGGTTTTTTCTTTCCCCGCCCACGGCCGCCGAGCCGGCTCGCATCGTCAGCCTGGATTATTGCGCCGATCAATTCGTGCTGGCGCTGGCGGACCTCGCGCAGGTCGCGGCGCTGTCGCGCGGGTCGCGGCGCGACGATTCATATTTTCGCGCGCGCGCCGCCGGCATCCGGCAGACCCGCGGCACGCTGGAGGAAGTGCTGGCGCTCAATCCCGATCTCGTGGTGCGAAATTGGGGCGGGCCGTGGGATGCCGAGGCCGTGTACGCACGCTTTGGAATAGCGGTTTTGCAGGTGGGCGATTCCGCGAACTTCAGCTTGGCGCGCGCCAATGTGATCCAAGCCGCGCGCGCATTTGGCCACCCCGAACGCGGCGCAGGCAATAGCGCGCGATCTCGATGTCCGGCTTGCGCGTTTGCGCGCGGCGGCGCCGATGGCCCGTGCGCCGGTCATGTACCTTTCCGCCGGAGGCGCGGTTGCGGGACGCGGCGCGCTGATCGACGCGGCGATCGAGGCTGGCGGGCGGCGCCAATGTGCGCACGCAAACCGGTTGGGCGGTGCTGCCGCTGGAGCGCATGATCGCTGCGCCGCCGGCCTTGATCGCGCTCGGCTTCTTCGACCATGGCCGTGAGCGCATGAATGCCTGGTCGCCCGCGCGCCACCCGGTGCTGCGCAACACGCTAGCCAGTGCGCGCAGCGTGCGCTTGCCCGCGGCGAGCATCGCCTGCGAAGCCTGGTTCGCGATCGACGCGGCGGAGATAATCGCGGATGCGTTGCGCGATGAGTGACATGCTCGCTACCCATCCCCGGTTGCCGCGGAGCGGCAGTCCGGGGCCCATGGACGCAGCGGTGGCAATTGTCGCGCTGTCGATATCGACTGACGGCGTTTATGGGTGCCGGACTTGCGCTGCGCGCAATCCGGGAATGGGTGGAGAATGAATGGCGCGGCGATCGACGCGGTCGTCGCCGCGCGTCTCTCGCTCTCACTCGCCGCGCTCAGCCTGTGCGCGCTGGTCGCCGCGCTTTGGCTTGGGCCGGTTGCGCTTGCCGATCCGTTCGCGGGCGATGCGCGCACGCACGCGATCATGTGGGAGATACGCTTCCCGCGCGCGCTGACGGCATGGCTGGTGGGCGCGGCGCTTGGGCTTTCGGGTGCGGCGCTGCAGGGCTTGTTGCGCAACCCGCTGGCGGATTCCGGCGTGCTGGGGCTCTCGGGTTCTGCGGCGCTCGGCGCAGTGCTGGCGTTTGCGTTTGGCGCGGCGGCGCTCGCGCCGGCGGCGGCGCTCGCGTTCGCGCTGCTGGCGGCCGCGCTGGTCACCGCGCTTGGCTGGCGGGCGCGCGGGCCGGCGAGCCTGGTGCTGATCGGCGTTGGGCTATCGAGCCTTGCCGGCGGCTTGATTGCGCTCGCGCTCAATCTCGCGCCCAACCCAGGCGCGCTCGCGGATCTGGTGAATTGGACGCTGGGTTCGGTCGAGGGTCGCTCGCTCAATGACGCGGCGCTTGTCGGCGGCTTTCTCCTTGTCGGCGCGACGCTGATCCTGCTTGCCGCGCGCGGCCTGCAGGCGTTGACGCTGGGCGAGGAGGCCGCCGCCGCAATAGGCGCGGACTTGCAGCGTACGCGCGCGCTGGTCGTGCTCGGCGCGGCCGCATGCACGGGCGGGGCGACGGCGGTCGCGGGCGTGATCGGTTTTGTCGGCATCGCCGCGCCGCACCTGGTGCGCGCGCTCGTGGGCCACGATCCGGCGCGGCTGCTTTTGCCCAGCGCGCTGGCGGGAGGCGCGCTGCTGATCTGCGCCGACATCGCCGTGCGCGTCTTGCCGACCGATACGGAACTGAAACTCGGCGTCGCCGCCGCTTTGATCGGCGGACCGGTGTTCGCTCTGATAGCCGCGCGGCTCGCGGCGCGTGGGGGCGATGCATGAGCGCGCTGCTTTCTCTCGTTGGCGCTGCGGCGACATTGGGCGGACGCCGCGTTGTCGATGATTTAACGTTGGAGATCGCCGCGGGCGACATTGTCGCGCTGCTGGGACCCAATGGCGCGGGAAAGACAACTCTTATTCGCGCCGCGCTTGGCCTTATGCAATTGAGCGCCGGGCGCGCGCTGCTCGGCGGCGATGACGCGCACGCGCTCTCGCCTCGCGCGCGTGCGCTGCGCGCGGCTTATTTGCCGCAACGTCCGCAAGCGATCTGGCCGGTCAGCGTCGAGGCGTTGGTCGCGCTTGGGCGCTACGCGCATGGCGCGGCGCCGCATCGCCTTGGCGCGCGCGATTCTGAGGCGGTCGATGACGCGCTCGAAGCCTGCGCGCTGGTTTCGCTGCGTGCGCGGCGCATGGATGAGATTTCCGGCGGCGAGCGCGCGCGCGCGCATTTGGCGCGGGCGCTGGCGCAGCGCGCGCCTTTATTGCTGCTCGACGAACCGACTGCCGGGCTCGATCCGGTGCTGGCGTTGGACATGATGGAGGTGCTGCGGCGCCAAGCCGCGCACGGCGGCGCAATTTTGTTCTCGACCCACGACATCGGCCTCGCCGCCCGCGCGGCGTCGCGCGTGATCGTGTTGTGCGAAGGCCGAGTGCTGGCCGATGGCGAGGCGGAAGCGGCGCTGACGCCCGAAGTTCTGCGCCGCGCCTATGGGCGCGAGGGACGATTGGCGCATGTTGAAGGGGCGTCGGTGGCGGTGTTCGCGGGGCCGGTTGACGGGCCGGACTAAAGCGTTGTGAATTGCGTCAGGGCGTCATACTCACCCATCCCCGGAACGCCGCGCCAGCGGCGTGTCCGGGGCCCATATACTCAGCCGTTCGTGTTTATGGGCCCCGGAATTCGCTTCGCAAGTCCGGGGATGGGTGGTGAGTCAGCGTTTTGTGTTTGATATTTTTTCCGTTGCTCAGGAGCAAATAATGAAGTGTTTAGCGTCCGTGTTCTCGTTTCTCGCACTTGCGGCTTGCGCGCGGCAATCACCTGCGCCGCCGGCGCCAACGGAACAGCAAATCGTGGCGCGCGGCGAATATCTCGTGACCGGCCTGGTTGGTTGCAACGATTGTCACACGCCGATGACGGCCACCGGGCCGGACATGACGCGTTCGCTCCAAGGGGCCGAGCTTGGCTTTGCGCCCACGATGGAAATGCCATGGGGGCCGCTTGCGCCGCCGCTCGCGGGCGGGCCGGCCGGTTATGACGACGCGCAATTCGTCGCCTTTCTACGCACTGGCCAGCGGCCGGACGGTTCGGGCGCGCGTCCGCCCATGCCGCAATTTCGGATGAACGAAGAAGATGCGCGCGCGGTGGTCGCCTACGTCAAGACTTTGCCCAAGGGGGAATGAGGCGCCGACGTTTCAGAGTCTGAACACGCCTTCTTGGATCGCCATGTAGAGCTCCGCGTCGATCGGCTCGTAGCGATGGGCGAGGGAATGGTCGAAAAAGAGCCGGTGCTCGGTCTTTGCGGGATCGAAGCCGTCGCGCACCAGATCGACTTTTCGGTATTTGAACGTGCCGGTGGTTTCGATGGCCGGCTGCAGGCGAATGAACAATGGGCGCGCATAGCTAGGCGCCTCGCGCATCAGGAAAATCCGCAGGCCGGCTAGGTCGAATTCTTCCCCCGGCGTGATCGCCGCCATGCCGGCGCGGCCATCGAGCTTATTGACGCTGACGCCATAGACATTGACCTCCGCCACGCCCTGATAGCGCGAGATGATCTCGGCGATTTCGGTGGTGGAGATGTTTTCGCCCTTCCAGCGATAGGTGTCGCCGATGCGGTCGATGAAGTAGAAATAGCCGTCGGCATCCTCGCGCATCAGATCGCCGGTGCGGAACCAGGCATCGCCCGCCGCGAACGCATCGCGGAGAATTTTCTTCTCCGAGGCGGCCTGGTCGGCATAGCCGCTATAGCCGCCGCGTGCGTCGTCCTTGATCAGGCCGATGGCCTCGCCGACCTCACCAGGGCCGCAGGCGACGCAAAAACCGTCAGCGCCGCGCACCGGAATTTCCGCTTCGACGTCGAACTTCACCAGCTTGACATCGAAGCGAAATCGCAAATAGGGCGGCACGCGCCCAACGGCGCCAACTTTGCCGTCAAAATTGAACAGCGAGACATTGCCCTCGGTTGAACCGTAGAATTCCAGCAGACGCGGCACGCCGAAGCGTTTTTCGAATTCGCCCCACACTTCGGGCCTAAGGCCATTGCCAAACCCAAGCCGCAAGCGATGCGCGCGCTCCTTCGAATGCGGCGGGTTGTTGACCAGATAACGGCACAATTCGCCGATATAGACGAATATCGTGCAATCGTGATCGACCACGTCGTCCCAGAAATGCGTGGCGGAAAATTTGCGCCGCAACACCAAGGTCGCGCCGTTGAGCCAGGCCGCGCCGACGCCGCACAGCCCGCCAGTCGAGTGATAAAGCGGCAGCGCGCAATAGATTATGTCCTCGGAATTGGATTTGGTCGCGCCGGCGAAGGCGCGCATGTAAAGCTGCGCGCGGGTGTGGGCGATTTTGGCGGCTTTCGGCATGCCGGTGGTGCCTGAGGTGTAGATGAAGAGCGCGGTGTCGCGGGCCTTGAGCCCGGCGCGGTCCGAGCGAGGCGGGCGCTCAGGCGCCATGCGCGGCTGTTTCAGATCGAGGCCGCGGCGATTTTCGCCAAGCGCGCCCTCCGCGTCGATCACCCACAGCGTCAAGGGCCGCGCCAGCCCGGCGCGAATGCTGTCGAACGCGGCCAGGCCCTCGCTGTCGGTGATCGCGTGACTGGCGCCGGAGATCGACAGGCAATGCGCCAGCGCCGCGCCGGTGAGATTGGTGTTGATCAGCGCCGCCGCAACTCCGATTTTGGTCATGCCGATCCAGGCCGGCGCGTATGCGGCGCAATTGGGCAACAGCAGCGCCACCGTGTCGCCGCGCGCCAAGCCTTGCGCTTGCCCCCAGGCTGCGAAGCGATTGGCCAGCGCGTCAAGCTGGCGATAGCTGTAGCGTTCGCCCTCGAAAACCAGCGCGGTGTGCTCGGCGAATTTGTCCACCGCCGCCTCGAAATCGTCGCAGATCAGCGTCTCTGAGTCAGGCGCGATGGCGCGGATGCGCCAGAAAAGCCGCGCCAGCCCGCCGGCGAAGCGAAGCTCGCGCGCAATTCGCTCTCCAATCTGGCCAAACAGGCCCATAAAACCGCCTCCCGCGCCTATGCTTAAGAGTGTTCGCGGCGGCGGCAAAGGGGCGGAGAGGCGCTCACCAATAGCGGAAGAAATATTTTACCTGGCGAGTGAATTTTGGCCGGCGCGGCGGATCGGGGAGAACCGCCAGGTCGGCGCAGGCGGCGCGTGCTTCGGGCATGGCGGCAAGGGCGTTGCGGGTGCGCGCGCGTGCGTCCACGCCGACCATCACGTTTTCCGCCAGCAAGAAGCGATCGAACCCGGCGGCGCGCATTTTGTTCATCAGCGCTTTGGCTTGTCCGCGCTTGCCGCGGACCTTGCGGATGTCGAAATCGATGACCACGCGCGATAATTTGTCAATTTCCCCGCCATCGACCAGATCGTTCAAAATCGACACTTCGCCGCCCTCGCAATTGAGCTTGGCGAGGATGATGTCGTCGAGTTTGAGATTTTCCGCGAAGAAGCGCCGCGCCTGGATCAGCTTCACTTTTTTCTGGCGCGAAGCGTCGATGTCGGTTTTTTCCGCGTGCAGCGAGGCGCCGCCGCCTTCATTGGCCCCAAACAATATCGCCTCGCCCTCGCGATCGGAGAGTGCGGCATCCACGATGACAAGCCGGCCGCGCGCTATAGCCTCGGCGAATTTTCCGGCCAGCACCGCGACCGCCTCAGGGTCCGGCTCAAACGCATAGACCAGGTCGAACCGCCAAGGCGGGGCCAACACCTCCTCCAGCGTCTCCCCCCAATGGGCGCCAATGTCGAGGAAGATGGTGCGAGGGGAGGGCATCAGAAAGGTGCGAACAGATTGCGGCGGCGGCGTCAAGCGGGAGCTTGCCGGCGGCTCGACCGCCGCCGCTGCGAAAACTTCCGATCGCGTTGGCCATTACCCAAGTCTTGTCAGCGCCCAGCGGATGCGGTTGGGGGGGCTGAGGCCGTGGCCCATCGGGTCGGCGGCGCCGGAGAGCACGATTTGCAGGCTTTCGCGCACTTGCGCGCCGCCCCAATAGATCGAGGGCCCGATGTTGATTTCGGGGGCGTCGGTTTTCAGCCGCCAGCGCTGGCCGCCCGGGGTTTCCAGCAGCGCTGAGTTTTGCTCGGCCAAGCGCGCGCGCACATTGGGGTGCAAATGAAAGCGCGCCACGAACGGAATCGGCCGTTTCGGGCGGCGCGGTTTTCAGCTTCATCGGCCGGATCAATTCATCGATGCCGCGTAAATTCTTGCCCTCGTGATCAACGAACAAATAGCGCCGGTGCAGTAGGCCGAACTGCGCGCGGTAGCCGTCATGGCGGCCTTGCACGGTGATGCCGCTTTCGTCGGAAGAGCGGCGCACATCATCAAGGTTCGGTCCGGACATGCGCGCCGGACCCTTGCCGCGTCGCGGCTCCTCCAAATTGGCCGAAAGCGCATCCGCCAGCGCCAGGGTGGAATGGCCGTTGGTGGCGCGCGCGGCGATCCGCGCCGCCGGCTCGAGATCGCGCGCGGCCCCGACATTGACGATGATGCGCTCCGGCCCGCTCGACATCTCAAACGCCAAGGCGCTGGCGTGGGCGCGTTCGGAATAGGCGAGCGGCGGGGCCGAGCCAACATCGTACAAGATACGCACGCTGCCGGCTTCCAGCCTTTGATAAGCCAAATGGGTTGCGTATTGAAACGGACGCGCTTCGCCCGCCACCCGCGCCAGCGCCGCGTCAATCGAGGCGCGCGAGCCTTCCGAGCCGCCATGGAAACAGCACAGGCCGCCGTCGCCAAGCCGCAGCATGCGCACGATATTGGCGAGTTTCTCCAGCGAATTGACCAGGATCGGCGGCGGATCGGCGAGGGCCTCGCGCGCGGCGATGAGATCGAACAGCGCCTCGGCCATGGTTTCAGGCGAACGGGACAGGTGGCCGCCGTCGGGGAGGAATTGCTTGGCGCAGGCTTCGATCAGCAGCTCTTCACCTTGCGCGGCGAGGCGTTCGGCATCGGCAAAACCAGCGGCCCCGGCAAGCACCAAGGCGGCGCCGGCCTTGATCGCGCCCAGGGGCCGCTCGCTTAATTCGCCGTGCGCCAACAGCAGCAGCCGCACCTGTCGGCTCGCCGAGCGCAGCAAAGCTCCGCGCAGCTCCGGCGCGCCTTGTTCAAACGCCGGCCGACCCCAGCAAAGCCACGCGAACAAACGTTCGGCCGTGAGTTCGGGATCCCAAGCCAACTCGTCCCATTCGCCAAACTCGCTGATCCACGCATCCACCAATTCGGCGGTGCGCCGGTGCGCCGATGGCCCAACGGCGGCCAGATCGATCAACCAGGAAAATGAATGCATGCGCGCGGTGAAATGCCGCGAGGGATGCTCGGCGCTCCACGGATCGGCGTGCATTCCGCCGATGCGCTCGGCGCCGATGCGCCACACGCCCTTGCCGATTTCGCGTCCGCGCTCGGCATCGCCAACGCGCGGATCCTCGCCCCACAAGGCGATGCGGTCGGGGGCGGCATCGCCGAGGCGCTTGCGATGAAACGGATTGGCGCGCCAGGAATCGGTCACGGAACTCTGCCGTTGCGGCCGGCGGGGAGGGGGACCGGCGCGTTCATCGAACTCAGGCCGGGCCTCGAAGCCGCTGGATGTTTTCAGAATACGCAGCGGGATCGCCGCCGAACACAGCCGTGCCCGCCACCAAGGCGTCCGCCCCAGAGGCGAGAATGCGCGGGGCGGTTTTTGCGTTCACGCCGCCATCGACTTCGAGGATAATGTCACGCCCGCTGGCCTCGATCATGGCGCGGATCGCCGTGATTTTCGGCAACGCGCTTTCGATGAAGCTTTGCCCGCCGAAACCTGGATTGACGCTCATCACCAGCACCAGATCGACCAAATCGATCACGGGGCCGAGCAGCGCCGCCGGCGAGCCGGGATTGAGCGCGACGCCGGCCTTGGCGCCGCTAGCTTTGATGGCTTGCAGGCTGCGATGGATATGCGGGCCGGCTTCCGGGTGGATGGTGATGATGTCGGCGCCGGCATCGCGGAAGCTTTGCAGATAGCAATCGACTGGAGAAATCATCAAATGCACGTCGAGCGGTAATTTGGTGTGCGGACGGATGGCTTTCAGCACCGCCGGGCCGATTGAAATATTCGGGACGAAATGCCCATCCATGACATCGACATGGATCATGTCGGCGCCGGCGGCCTCGGCTGCGCGCACTTCCTCGCCCAATCTTGCGAAATCAGCCGCCAAAATCGACGGCGCAATCAAGGTCCGCGCCATGGCTTTTGGTTACGCGTCGGCGCGCGCCGGCGCAATGGGCGCCAATGAGTTGGCGGTAATGTTGCGCAATCGTAGAGATTCAATCCCGCCGCAGCCGGCAGGCGTAGAAGCCGTCGAGGCCGCCTTGCTCGCGCCAGTGCGAGGGCAGAGTGCGCAGATCGCCGTCCTTGGTGATGAATTCATCCGCGCCCGGAATTTCCCCAGGCCGCGCCGGCGAGCGCCGCCAAAGCCGCGTCTGCGCCGCGACGCCTTCGCCTTCTTCCGGCTCGAGCGAGCAAACGGCATAAACCAGAGCGCCCTCTGGCTTGATCATGGCGGCGGCGGCGTTGAGCAATTGCAATTGCAGCGCCGCAAGCGCGCGGATGTCGTTTGGGCGGCGCAACCAGGCGATATCGGGGTGGCGGCGCAGGGTTCCAGTCGAGCTGCAGGGCGCATCGAGCAGAATGGCGTCGAACAAAGTATCGGGCCGATACTTCAGAGCGTCGGCGCAGATTATTTCCGCGTGCAATTTGGTGCGCGCGAGATTTTCGCGCAGGCGCGTGAGCCGCTCCGGCGCTTTGTCCAAGGCAGTGACCAGCGCGCCCGCCGCCGCGAGTTGCAACGTCTTGCCGCCGGGCGCTGCGCAAAGATCGAGGACCCGCAAGCCGCGAACATCGCCAAGCAAGCGGGCCGGCAGGCTCGCCGCAGCGTCCTGCACCCACCAGGCGCCGTCGCCATAGCCTGGCAATTGGTCGATGGCGCCGGGAGTTTCCGCAAGCCGAAGCCCGCCGGTCGGCAGGCGAACAGCGCCCAATTTTTCCGCCCAGGCTTCGGCGTCTTGTTTCAAGCTGAGATCCAGCGGCGGCTCGTGGGCCAGCGCCTTTGCGATTTCTTCGGCGCGGTCGCCATAAGCCGCGCGCCAGCGCGTGAACAACCAGGCCGGCAAATTCGCGCCCGCCGGCAAGCCAGCGAAAATTTCCGCGCCCTCGCGCGAAAGCCGCCGCAGCACGGCGTTGATCAGCTTGCTGAAACCGCGCGCTTGGCGCAGCGAATTGGCGGTCTCGACCGTTTCGCCAACGGCGGCGTGCGCGGGCGTTCCGAGCACCAGCAATTGCGCCGCCCCAAGTCGTAGCAGCGCGCGGCCATGGAAAGCGGTTTCCGGCAGCGGTCGCTGCAAGAAGCGCCCGAGCACCTTATCGATGGCGCCGAGGCGACGCAGCGTCGCGCCCGCAAGCGCGCGGGCGAAAGCGCGGTCGCGGCCTTTCAGCGCCGCGAAATTCCCGGTTTGCTCCAGCGCATCTTCCAGCGCGCGGCCATGATCGAGCACGGCGACCAGCACTTCGGCCGCGGCGAGGCGCGCGCTCAAGGTGCGGTTTCAACACCGACTCTGGCGCGGCGAAAGCGCGAAAGCCGGATGACCGCGCCGCCCGCAGAGAGCGGCGTTGAAATGCGCAAGGGCGGTGCAAAGCTTGTGTCCGGCATCAGCGCAAACCAGATCTGGCCATGGGGAATGCGCCGCCTGCCGGCGTCTCCGGCCTCAAAGCCGGCAACCGCGATATAGGCGAGCGCGCATTTCAGCGCCTCGCCTTTATAGCCGGCATCGTCGAAGGCATCGATGTCGCCGCCGGCGAGTTCGAGCAAATAGTAAAACCGCCCGTCAAAGGTTGGGTAAGCGCCAGCGCAGCGGCGGCTCTGGCCGACGTCGATGGCCATCGCCACCAGCGAGGATAGCGGATCGCGGGCAATGCGGATTTGCTCGGCGTTGGCCGGCGGATGCCCCCAGGTGCGGTAGTTCGGCTCGATATGCGCGGCCAGCACGCCGCCTTCGCCGGGCGCCATATCGACGACGCGGCGCTTGCGGCTGTAACGATGGTCAAGTTGGTAGCGTTGCCAGCGCACCGCGCCGTGCTCGACGCGCCCCGAGGCGCTGGCCTCTATGTTGGTGCGCTCAAACAGATTGAGCAGGCCGCGCGATTGCAGCATGGCGCTGATTTCATAACTATCCTCGGTTACGTCGGCGTCGAGTATTATGCCGCCGAGCGGCACAAAGCCGAGGCCGACGCCGTCATAATGGAGCGCGAAACGATCCGCCGCCGCCGGCGCTGCAAAGCCGAGCAGGGCGGTCAGGAAATGGACCATGGCAAGTGCGGCTAAGCGCATGCCGCCAGCTTAACTGGGCCGCGGCTTTTTACCAATCGCCGCTTAGAGCGGGCGGACGTTGACTTCGTCGTTGGCCAGCGGCAGCTCAAGCAGCATGCCAATGCGACCGGCGACGACATCGTTAAAGCCCGTCGCGCGCGCTTCGGAGACCTGCATTTGCGCCGCCATGGCATTGTCGGCCCCGGTTAGCACCACCATGCCGGCATTGGCGCCGCGCGCGCTCATGGCGATTTCGGCGGGCGTGGCGTGGCCGCGTTGATGCAATTGCGCCAGTCTTTGGCTTTGCGCGCCTTGCAGAACGACGTCCGCATTGGCTGCGGCCTCGGCGCTGACGACGCGGCCGTCGCCGCCGACGACGATGGAGCGGCCGCGATAATCGAAGCGATAGCCGACCCGTCCCTCGAACGCGTCCTCGCGCGTGGTGAAAGCGGAAACCACCAGGCCGTTATCCTCGAACACGATCACCGAGCGTCCCGGCTCGGGCGACGGCCCCCAAGCCTGCAAGCCGCGCGCGATGCCATCGTGGCCGGCGGCTTGGTTTAGCCCTTCGACCATACGCTGCGTGTCAGCCGGACCGTAGACCGGCATGAGCGGGTCCTGGCGCGTGCTGGCGCTGGCGCCATACAATTCGTCAAGATCGGCGGTTTGCGTCGAGGTGGCGCTGGTCAACAGTACGGCGCTCAAACGACCCATCGGAATATTGCGCTTTGTCAACGAAGATGCAGCGCCCGAGCCGGCGTCGACGACGAACATCTTGCCGCCGGCGATCACCGCCAGACAGGGTTTCGGCGCGGCTCGCTCGTCGCTGGCATCGCCGCAGACTATGGCGCGCAGCGCCGTCGAGTTAAACAAATCCTCGTTGGTCGCGGCCTGTTCCTCGGCGTAAGCCGCATAGGCCCGGGCGAGCGCTTCCTGGCCCTCGGGAGTCTGCGAGCCGAGCACCCAGCCGCCCCAAAACAGGCCCGACAGAGTCACGAAGACGACTGACGACTTGCCAATACCGTTCATGATTCAAACCCCGTTAGCGCAAACGTCAGCGCGCGAACCTAAGCCCCATTCCGGATGGAGTAACCCAACTCCACGATTCGCGAAACCTAGTTAAGAACTGGTATCCACAGCAATGCTGTCCCGCCAGATCATTGTTAAAATTTGCGTCGAAATCAGCAATTTGGTTAATGTGGCGGCGCATTGCAGGTTAAGGTGAAGTGCGTGAAGCGCGCCTTGGTGTTCGATTCAGGAATTGGCGGGCTTTCAGTGCTCGACGCGATCACCGCCTCCGGACGGGCGATAGAGCTGGACTATGTGGCTGACAATGCTTGGCTTCCTTACGGGCTGAAGGATGATGCGGCGCTGCGGGCGCGGGTCCCGGGTTTGCTTGCGGAATTGGCGGCACAGTGGCGGCCGGACCTTGTTGTGTTGGCGTGCAATACCGCATCGACTATTGCGCTTGAGCAGACGCGGGCGGCGCTTTCGATCCCAGTCATTGGCGTAGTGCCGCCGATCAAGCCGGCGGCGAAATTGACCGCGACCGGAACCATCGGCTTGCTGGCCACTCCGGCGACCATCCAGCGCGCGTATACGACTGATCTCATTGCCGAATTCGCCGCAGGTCGGCGCGTGCTCGGGTTTGGGTCGGCGACCCTGGTTGAGGCGGCGGAACAAAAATTGCGCGGCGCGCTCATCAATAAAGCCGCGATTGAAGAGGCCATCGAAGGTTTGTTTGGCGTCGAAGGCGGGGCCGAGATCGATGTGGTGGCGTTGGCCTGCACGCATTTTCCGTTGTTGACGCAAGAGCTTGCCAGCGCCGCGCCGCGCGCCTGCGTGTGGCTCGATTCGGGTGCGGCGATCGCTCGGCGGCTCTTGCAAGTGCTCGGCGCAGAAGCCGGCGCCGCGCGCGGGCAACGCGCCGGCTTCACCGATATTACCGCCGCGCGCGCATTGGCGCCGGCGTTCGCCCAGCGCGGTTTCAGTTCGCTTTCAGAAATTGGCCCCGCGCCGCAGTTTGAAATTGTTGTAAAATAGTCGCGCAGCGAGTTTCCGCAACGCACCCAATGCAATCTTCGAGGAGTGTTGTTTTTGAAACGGCGCGCGCTGAAGCGCTTCGGCGACGCCGCGGTGCATTGCGCGCGCGTGACGACGCGGTAATGATTTCGCGAAATTTCACCGAGGACGCCATGAGCAAGATTTCCGACGAACCGCCGCACGGATTAGAGTCGAAAATCTACAATCTTGCCGGCGTGCTCACGCGCAAGTTCGGACTCAAAGTGCCGCGCTATCAGCGCCCTTACACTTGGTCCGAGCGCGAAGTGCGGCAATTGATCCGGGATTTGTGGCGCGCCTACAAACGCCAGGCGACATTTTATTTCATTGGCCAGATCGTGCTGGTGAAGAACGCCACAGCCAGCTTGAAATTTCCGACGGGCAACAGCGGCTGGCGACTTTGACCATGATCATGGCCTATGTGCGCGACCGTTTGCCGGCGCGCGCCAAGGCGTTCCAGACGCTGATCATGGACGGCGATCATCCGCGGCTGATGCTGCGCGAAGCGGACGCGAATTTCTTTCGCGGCTTCGTGCAAGAGCCGGGGCAAATGGCGGCGATGGCCGGGCACGGGGAAATCAGCTCTGAAATCGATGGAGCAGCTGTGTGGGGCGGCGCGCACCATCGACGCTGAATTGCGCGAACTGACCGACGGCGAACTGGACGCCTTCATGACCTACGTGGCGCGCGCGTGCACCTTGAACGTCGTCGACGCCGCCGAACGCGGCTGCGCGCAGACCGTGTTCAACACCCTAAATCAGCGCGGCTCGCCGCTGTCCGGCGCCGACATTATCAAGAGCGATTTGCTGGAAAACTCGACATTTGACCGATGCGGACGCCGACGCCGCCGCCCGCAAATGGGAGAGACCGAAGATCTGTTCGAGCGCGACAATTTCGCGCATTTATTGTACATGATGCCATTCCTGCTGACCGGCGAGCAATTGCTGTCGCCGGGCGACCTCGTCACTTTCCGCAGCCGCCGTCGAGCGCGCGGGCGGGGTGAGGAATTTCCTGTTCGATCAATTGCCGCGTTACGCGCATGCGCTGCGCGCGATCTATGCCGGATCCGTGGATGTCGGCGAGGCCAGCGATGACGTAAACCGGCGCATCGCGACTGATGAAGCAAGTCGAGCCATGGGATTGGGCGCCGGCGGCGATCGCGTTCCTGGCTGGGCACTCGGGCGAATCCGAGCGGGCGCGGCTTTTTTTTCAGGCGCTCGACCGATTTGCTGTTCGCCTGCGAGCTTTCGGTGATCGACAATCGCGTGCGCAAGAGGCGCGGTATGCTGCGCGCCGTGCGCGGCATTGGCGACGATCGCTTGCTATACGGGCCGAAAGGCGCGCTCGAACTAAACGAAACCGAGCATCTGCGCTTCATCGCCACGCTGGACCGATCGCGCAAACGCGATCGCCAGCGCCGCCTGCTGCTGATCCGGCTGGAGGCGGCGATGAAGGGCGGAAGCCAGTTGCGTTTGACCGATGACGTTACCGTTGAGCATGTGTTGCCCAGGGGCGGCGGCCCCTGGTGGAACGAGCGCTTTCCCGATCCAACATTGCGCACCGAGGCGGCGAACCTGCTCGGCAATCTGATCCTGATCACTCTCGATCAGAACAAGAAAGCCGACAACAAACCCTATCAAGATAAGCGGCGTGTGTTTTCAAGCACGCCCAACGTGCCGATCCATGCGCTGACCAGGGACATCGTCGGCATCGAAGAATGGACTTTTGACGCCATCGAAAAGCGCCACCAGCGCCTGGTGCGCATCCTCTGCGACGATTGGGGCTTGATCCGCGGCGGGTGAGGCGGAAGGCGTTAACTTCGCGCTAACCAATCCGCGCCACCCATTGTCGGCCTGAGGGCTAGGCCGATGTCGCTGCTTTACACGGTCGTTTTTGCCAGCCGGTGCCGCTCCAACCATCATCGCCTGGCGCTCGATGCGTTGCGGCATCTGCGGCGCCGGACGCCGCGGCGTGGCGCGGCCTGCTGCTGCATTTTCACGACGAATATCTTAACGGCGCCAAAGCGCCGGACAATGAGTTCAAGGATTTCAAGAACCACGTCTTGCATGTGCGCGATGAGGATTGGGGCGGGGCGGTCGAGGCGTGCGAGGAATGGTACCGGCGGCTCATGCGCGCGCTGCGCGAAGAGGAATGGAAGCACGCGGCCTGGTCGGCGGGAGTGCTGAGCCATTATTATGTCGATCCATGCAGCCGTTTCACACTCACCAGACCGAGGAGGAGGGCGTAATCCATCGCGCGGTGGAGTGGAGTTTTTCCAAGTCGTACAAGATTTTCCAGGCCATTCTCGAAGACGAATTGGGCGGCTATCCCAAGATCGAGCCGCCGGCGCATGACCGACAAGGCGCATGGCTGGCGCAAATGGTGCGAGAGGGCGCGCGCGCGTCCAATCCGCACTACGAAACTGATCATCGACCATTACGATTTCGAAGCCGGCGTAAAGCGGCCCCTCGCCGGCCTTGACGATGCAATTGCGCCAGGTCGATGGCCGCGCTCGTCGGCCACGCCGCGATTGGTTTTGCCCGCATTCTCGACCGCGCCTTCGCCGAAGCGGCGGTTGCGCCGCCGCGCTTGAACGGGGTGCTGCAGGCTTTGTTGCTGGCGTTGGAAGCGCCGATCCAGGCGCTGCTCGCTGGCGATCGATGATCAGCGCAGCGCGCCGCGAGGTCGCGGCCCAATACGAGGAGTTCCGCCGCACCGGCAAGGTGCGCGCCACCCTGGGCGAGGACGACAAGATCGTGCGCGCGCTCATGCGGCCGAAGTGCTGAAGACGCCGCTTTCCTCGCTCGACGCCAAATGGCCGCGCGAGATCGGATTGAAGGCCGGCGGCGTCATCGACATCGATGGTTGCCCAGCGGACATTGGCGCCGCGCCGCGCCGCAAGTCGCGCGCCGAAAAACAAATCGCGCGCGAGATTCCCATCGGCGCACCGCTGGCCAAGCCCGACAAGGTCGCCGCCGAAATTCTCACTCGACGCCGCCGCGCCGGTTGTGAAGGCGCCGTCGATCGGCCCGAAAACCGCCAAGCGCTTGGAAGCGGTGGGCGTGCGCACCATCGCCGATTTGCTGGCGCTTCAGCCCGAGGCAGGGCAATTGCAGATCGGCGCGCGTCACATTTCGGCGCAGGTGATCCGCGATTGGCAGGCGCAAGCTTTGCTTGCCTGCACGGCGCCGGGCCTAAAATCGCGCGAAGCGCAAGCCTTGGTGGCGTGCGGCGTGCGCGAACTCGGCGCGCTGGCGGCTGCCGATGCGGAACAACTGACCGAAGCCATCGCCCGCTGGGGCTTGTCCGACGAAGGCGCGCGCGCCTGGGGCTCGGCCCCGGCGCCCAACGAAGACGACGTCGCCACCTGGATCGCGCGCGCCAAACGCGCGGCCGCGAAGGCGGCGGCTTAGAGCCCCGCCTCCCCAGCCGGCGTACTTTGTTTTTGGCTTGCTCGGCGTTAAGCTCGCGCATGTTTGCCGGCTGGCAGCAGGCAAGGGGCGCGGGGATGAGTGAGCAGTTAAAAAAAGCTGGCGGGCTGTTGGCGAGGCTTGGCATCGCTTGGGCCTGGTTTTCGCAGATCACTTCGATCATCGGGCTGATCGGCATGGCCGAGGATTTGAGGCTGTGGCTTGAGGCGAGCGCCTGGTTATTGGAGGTGCTGCGCACAGCCGCGCCGGGCGTTGCGGATTTCTTGGCCAGCATGGGCGCCTCCGTCCATCAGGGCCTCGAATTCTTCCGCGGACTCTATCGGCCGGTGTTCGAGTTCGCATTCGGCTGGCTGCCGTTCGAGGTTCCCGTCATTGTTTTCGACATCGCGCTGGTGGCGATTTTCGTGCTCGCCAGCCGCTGGCGCGTGAGCGCGGCCTATTTGAAACAATGGGTGAAGGTCGGCAGAAGCGAGGATGCGGAATGGCTCGCGTCGGCCGCGCGCATGGGCATTGTCTGCGGTCAACGCGAGGCTCACCGGCTTCAAAACGCGGTGCGGGGCTTTCAGCAAGCTCGGCATTTTGGCGTCGAAGAGCCGGAATATGCCGTCGAGGACTTGGCCTGGGCGCGCGCGAATTTCGGCGCGGCGTTTGAGCCATTCGCACTGGCGCGGCCGCTGTTTCTGGACATCGGCGACACCAAGCGGCGTCTGCTCGGCGGGCAGCGCTGGATCATGCGCTTCATCTACGGCTTCGCCGGTATCGTAGCGCTCATGCTGGCGGCGGAGCTGGTGTGGTTCCGGTAGCTACCCAGGACCGCCGGCTTCCAGCCGGCATGCAACCGCTGATCATACACAGACCTGCCTGACTGCACGCGACAATGCCGGCTGGAAGCCGGCGGTCCGGGGCGGCGTTACCTCGCATGATCCCGCACCACGCTTTCCAGGAATTCCCGGCCCTCGTAGACGCTGCGCACGCGGATTTTTTCGTTGAGGCCGTGGGCGTTGCCTTCGCCGGGGACGGCGAACATGCCGCTCATGCCGTAAGTGGGGATGCCGGCATTGTTGAGGTGGCGGCCATCAGTCGCGCCGGCGCTCATGGTCGGCACGATTGGCGCGCCGGGCCAGAGCCGCGCGGCGGCGCGCTCGACCGGGCGCATGATTTCGCGCGTCAATTGCGGCGGCGAAGAGCCTTGGCGGCGGCGCACGATCTCAACGTTGATTTGCGCATCCGCCATGACGCGCTGCAATTCGGCTTGCACTTCCTCGGCGGTGTGTCCCTGCAGCACGCGGCAGGAGAGCGTCGCACTGGCGCGCTGCGGCAAAGCGTTCGTGGCGTGGCCGGCGTTCACCTGGGTGGCCACGCAAGTGGTGCGCATGATGGCATTGTAGCTGGGATCGGCGGCGACCGCCGCCTGCGCCGCGGCGTCGCCGGGATCGCGCGCGAGCGCCGCCATCGAGGCGCCCATATCGCCGCCGACGATCGGCGCCATGCGCTCGAAAAAGGCGCGCGTCACTGGATTGAGCTCAGCCGGGAAATGATGTTGCGACAGCCGCGTTAGCCCCGCGCTCAAGCGATAAATCGCGTTTTCCGCGACGGGGCGCGAGGAATGGCCGCCGGGATTGGTCACCGTCAGCGTAAAGGCCTGATGGATTTTCTCGCCCGCCTGCACATTGAGCGCGATCGGCGCGCCGCTCTCGGCCAAAATGCCGCCGGCGCCTTCGTTGAGCGCGAAATCGGCCGCGATCCAGTCGCGGTGATGCGCGAGCATATACTCCACGCCATTGACCCGGTCGGAGGTTTCCTCGCCGCAGGTGAGCGCCAGCCGGATCGAGCGGCGCGGACGAAAACTCTCCGCCTTGAAGCGCATCATCAGATCGACAAATACCGCCGCCATGGCTTTGTCGTCGGCGGTCCCGCGGGCGTAGAAGAAACCATTCTCCTCGATCAGCGTGAACGGGTCGCGCTCCCAATCGGCGCGGTTGGCGTTGACCACGTCGATATGCGCCAGCAGCAAGATCGCGCGCTCGCGCGAGCGTCCGCGCAGCACCGCAACCAGATTGCCGTCATCGGGCCGGCCGTCGGGAATGATGACGCGAAGGTCGGCTTCGGCAAAGCCCGCCCCCCGCAGTCGCGCCGCCATGGCTTCGCGCCGCGCGCGTGCATGAGCCGGTAGCCTCGGAGGTATCGATCTCGACCAACTCTTCGTAGATGGCGCGGAAGCGGGCGAGCTCTGGCGCTAATTCCTGCGCGCGCGCCGGCGCCGCGAGCAAAGCCAAAAATCCGAGAGCTGAGATCAGCGTAAATCCGCGCATGGGGAAATCCTTGAATTGAGCTTACGCCTAGCCCACTCAGCATCCGCGATCCGCGGAAAATGTCGAGCGAAACCATCGTCGCCTCGCCGAAGGGGGAAGCCAGGCCGAGGATCGACATTTATAAGTCGGCGCCGTACTCAAAGCTCTTGTTAATCCCAGGTTTTTTGGGGATGCTTGCATCCGAGTGGGACCGAGCATGGAATTGGGTAAGTCGGACGAAGAATTGGCGAGCGAGCCGCTGACGTTCCGCGAAGATTTGTTCGCCGGGCAAGTCGCCTTGGTCAGCTGGCGCAGGGCGCGGCATCGGCAAGGCGATCGCCTACCGGCTGGCGCGGCACGGGGCCAAGCTTGTGCTGTGCGGGCGCAACGCCGAGCGGCTGGAGGCGACAGCGGAAAATTTGCGCAAGCTCGGCGCCCAAGTGTTCGCCCGCACCATGTCCATTCGCGATCCCGGGGCGGTGGAAACCTTCGTCGACGAAGCGTTCGAGGCTTTCGGCGGCGTCGACATTTTGGTGAACAATGCCGGCGGCCAGTTCCCGCAAGCGGCGATCGATTTTACCCCAAAGGGTTGGCATGCGGTGATCGAAACCAATCTCACCGGCACATGGTACATGATGCAGGCGGCGGCGCGAAAATGGCGCGATGCGCAGGCGCCGGGAAACATCGTCAACATCGTCGCGGGTTATCATCGCGGTATGCCGGGGATCGCGCACACATGTGCCGCGCGCGCCGGCGTGGTCTATCTCTCGAAGACGCTGGCGGTTGAATGGGCGCCGCTCAATATTCGCATCAATTGCGTGGCGCCGGGGCTGATCGCGACCGAGGGCCTTGGCGTTTATTCCGAGGAAGTGCGCCGCGACATGCCGCAATCCAATCTGATGCGCCGTTTGGGCACGCCCACGGAAGTGGCCGACGCGGTTTGCTATCTCGCTGGACCGGCGGGCGCGTTCTATACCGGCGAAGTGATGTCGATCGACGGCGGCAACCAAATCTGGGGCGATCAATGGACCATCCCGCGCCCCGCCTGGTTTCCCTAATCGGACCGCGGGTCCGTCATTTTAGCGGCGCGCGCGCCAGGCCGTCGCGCTCGCGCGGGATGTTGAAGCGCTGCATGTAAGCGCCGAATTGCTCGGCTATCGCCTCGGCGCCGAGGCCGAATTGATCCAGCGAATAATCATTGGCCCCGCGCGCGTTCTTCGGATTGCGCGCGCGCCATTCGGCGACGGCCTTGCGCACCGGCTGGGGCGAAGTAATGCCTAGGCCCGCGTGCACATTGAGCATCGCCGCCGCGGGGTCATCAAGCAATTGATAATAATCGACGTGCGTCACGATGTTTGCGTGTGGACCGTTTGCGAATTCCATGATGCGGTCGATATGGCGCTGTACGAAATGCAACATTTGCGCGCCGACCTGATGCGGATCGATAGGCTTATCGTAGCGTATCTCGCGCAGCTTCAGCGACATTTTCGCGATCGAGGCCAAGGTTTGCACCGGATCGCGATGGGTCATGACAAAGCGCGCATCGGGATAGACCTTGAGGATCGTATCCATCGCCAACACATGATTGGGATATTTGAGCGCCCAGCGCGGCCGTTTCATGCGCCATTGCAAGAGCTGCAATTGACGCTTGTGGATTCCATAAGCGACTTCGAAATCGAGCGCATCGACGAGAAAGTCGAAATAACCCGGCACGCGAAACAAATTATGGTAGCCGGCCGCGGCATAGCTTTGCTCCAGGAAAGCGTGGCATTCGTCCGGGCCGTCCTTGTCGACGAGATGCAGCGCCTCGAAATTCTCGATCTTCGGGCGCGCGGCCTTGCGACGCTGCATTTCCTCCGCCTTGCGCCTGATCACAGAAGCTGAATCAAACCCGGGCGGCGGATTTGGCGACATGCTCTCCCAGGTTCGGATCGAGCGGAAGCGCGCATCGGCATCGAACAAATACTGGAAATACGTGGTGCCCGAGCGGGGGAGGCCGGTGAGGAAAACCGGCGCGACGATTTGCTCATCGGCGATCTCGGGATAAGCGCCAAGCCATTTCAACCCCTCGAGCCGATCCATGGTCCGGCTCATGAGCCAAGCGCGGGCGCCGGCCTCGCCGGCCTCGGGAAGCCGCGCATCCTCGTTCAGCGAAGCGATCAGCCGTTCCAGGTTGGGCCTGAGCGCAACATCCGTATCGGCCGCGCCGACGCGGTTCTCCGCTTCCGCGACGATTTCCGCTGCGTTCAGCATCACGGGCTGAGATGCGATACGTAGACGTCAAGGTGAACGAGTTTTCCCGACGGGTTGAATTCGTAGATGGTGACGGTGTTGGAGATGTCGGTGACGCCGCCTCTGGTGTTGCGCTCTTCAAGCTCAAGGATCACCAGGCCGGGAGTTTCGGTGATCCGCCGCAGCGTGCCTTCCCAGGCGGTCGCGGCGGCGAATTTCGTGACGTATTGCTTGTACTGCGCCCAGCCCAGCACTTCGGAGGTCTTGGTGAGAAAAACGCCGAGGCGCTCGAATTGGTCAACGTCCACCAAAGCCTCCAGCGCGGCCCAATCGGCATCAACCAGGGGCGCCTGTTTGGCTTGGTCGGCGAGCCTGGCGAACGCGTCGCAATAACGCAGCACTGTCCGGGAAAGGCCGGAATATTTGTCGGGATTGGGCATTTCATTGGCCATTGGGCGCCTCGCTTTCGACACCATGCGGTTTGTCATTGATCGGTGGGCGAAGCAATCTGGCTGCGGCGCGGGGCTGACGCGATCGGGCGGGGCGTGTTAACCAAGGCGATAGGGTTTCTGGTTCGCGCCTGGCGCGAGAACGCCACGCGGCATGGAATCGTACATGGTCGCGCGTGGCGCGTAATTGCCGCCGGTGGTAAGCCTTGGCGCTGGGGGACGGGATATGAGGTGGTTTCTGGGGCTGGCGCTGGTGATCGCGTTGATCATTGGCGTGCTCTACGGCGTGGGCCGCTTCCTGTTGCCTAATGATCTTGAGGTGAGCCGGACGGTATCGATCGAGCGCCCGCGCGCGTCAGTGTTCGCCTTGGTCAACGATCTGCGCATCGCCAAGGAATGGTCGCCCTATTACGCGCTAGACCCAGAGGCTGAATTTAATTTTTCCGGTGACCCGGGACCGGGTCAGAGCATGCGCTGGGCCAGCAAGGTGCGCCAGGTCGGGAGCGGGCGGATGTCAATCGTGCGCGCCGCCGACAATCAGGAAGTGGAAAGCATCCTGGAAATGGGGGATCGCGCCACGCTGAGTTCGCGCATTTCCATGCAGCGCGCCGAGCGCGCGACCATTGTCGACTGGTCGGTTTTCGCGCGCTGCGGGGCTGGCAATATCAACGTGCCGTGCCGCTACATGAATCTGGTTCTGCGCGGCACGATTGAGAAAGACCTCGCCAGCGGCCTTGCCCGACTGAAAGGTCTCGCCGAGCAATTGCCGGATGTCGATTTTGAGGATTTGCGGCCGGAATTTCTCAACGTCGAGCCGCAATCGTACATCTATTCGCAAGTGACGACCTCAAACCAGGACGCTGGGCAAATCGATCAGGCGATCGCCATCGCCTTGTCGCAGCTGGAAGTGTCCATGAGCCGCGCCAATCTGACCGCCGCCGGCGCTCAGCTTCGCGTCACCACCGAGTGGGACGTTGACGAGCAGCGCATCAGCTTTCGGGTCGGCTATCCGTTTTCCGGGCCAAGTCCGTTGACCCTGGTCGGGGTGCAGATCGGGCAGACCCCATCGGGACCGGCGGTGCGAGCCATGCACGAAGGACCGCGCGGGCAAACTCAGGTCACCTACGCCAAAATGTACGCGTTCTTGCAGGCGCACCGCGTCGCCGTGCGCGAGGATGGCTTGCCTTGGGAAGTGGTCCACAATTCCGGCGGGGCCGACGGCGGCAGCGCGCGGATCGAGATTTTTGTGCCGCTGCAATGACGCGCGATGCCGGTGGAGGGCGTTCAAAGCCCGCTGCGGCGTTTCTTTGTGTAGGGGAGGCAAAGGCTGGCGCACCAATTGTGAAGCGCGTCAGCTTTCCCTCCGCCGCGGACCCGGATAAGATAGCGCCAACGACCCGCAATCGGGTAGCGCTCCCTCAGGGCCCCTGGGTTCCAGATCGCGCTTCGCGCCTCCGGAACGACGAAATCGTTGAAATTCGTGGATTGAACAGTATTTTTTGCAAGGTCAGGACATCCCATCAATACCATGCCCATTATCGCCCTGGTCGATGACGACGAGAACATCCTCGCCTCGCTGAAGATATTCTTCGAGGCCGAGGGTTATGCCGTGCGCACCTATACGGACGGCGCCGCCGCCCTGAGCGCGCTCACCGAGGCCCCGCCCGATATCGCCATTCTCGACATCAAGATGCCGCGTATGGATGGGGTCGAGGTGCTAAAGCGCCTGCGCCAACAATCCAATTTGCCGGTGATCTTCCTCACCTCCAAGGACGATGAAATGGATGAGGTGGTTGGCTTCAATGTCGGGGCCGATGATTACATCAAAAAACCCTTCTCGCAACGCCTGCTCAATGAGCGGGTGAAAGCGCTGCTGCGGCGCACCCGCGCCGGCGCGCCGGGCGGGGAGGTTGGCGACAAAAAGCCGATCGTCCGCGGCGAGATGGTGCTCGATCCCAATCGCCACGCCTGCACCTGGAAAGGCGAGCAGGTGCGTCTCACGGTCACCGAATTCCTGATCCTGCAAGCATTGGCGCAGCGCCCCGGCTACGTGAAAAGCCGCGACCAATTGATGGATGCGGCCTATGATGATCAGGTCTATGTCGACGACAGAACCATCGATAGCCACATCAAGCGGCTCCGCAAGAAATTCCGCGACCACGACGGCAATTTCGACGCGATCGAAACACTTTATGGCGTCGGCTACCGATATAACGAGAGCTGAGGGCCTGCGCGCGATCGCGCGCTCCCGCATTGCTCGGATCATCTTTTTCTGGAATTTCGCGGGCCTCGCCGTGCTGGCGATTGGCGTGTTGCTGCTCGCCGAATTGCGCGCCGGCCTCACCGATGCGCAATATCGGAATTTGCAAACTCAAGGCGAGTTGATCACCAATTTGCTGATCGAGACCGGCACACTCGAAGCTGATCCCTATATCGACGAACCGGCCGTGCGTCAGGTGATGCGCCGCACGCTGCCGCCGATCGCCGGCGGCGCCGAAGCGGGCCGCCCGCGCGTGCGCATGTTCGCCGCCGATGGCCATCTGATCGCCGACACCAACGTGATCTACGATCGGCTGGAGGAAAGTCCACTGCCCCAAATCGGCGCGCGCGAGGAGCGCCCAGGCAAGGGCGTGGAATATGCGCGGCTGACGCCGTGGCGTCCGACCATCAGTCTTGAACAGGAACGCGCCCGGGCGCTGGCGGGCGAGATCGCCCGCGGCGAGCGGCTCAATGAACGCGGCGAGCGCGTGGTGTCGGTGAGCCTACCGGTGCGTCGCGTGCAATCGGTGCTCGGCGCGGTGACCATCGAAAGCGCCGACGTGGAGCGGATCTTGCTGGCGGAGCGCGCGGCGATGATTCCCTTCATTGTCGGCGCGGGAATCGCGATTTTTCTGTCTTCGCTGCTGCTCGCTTTGTTTATCGCCCGGCCGTTGCGCAAGTTGGCGGCGGCGGCCGACAAGCTGCGCATCAGCGGCTCAACCCGGCTATCGCTGCCGGAAGTCTCCAAACGCAAGGATGAAATCGGCGCGCTGGGCGCTTCGCTTGAAGCGATGACCGGCGCGCTGGCCGATCGCATTGACGCCAACGAGCGCTTTGCCGCCGACGTCAGCCACGAGATCAAGAATCCGCTAGCCTCGATCCGCTCCGCCATCGACGCCGCGCGCGCAATCCATGATCAAGAACGGCAAGGTCAATTGCTCGGCATCGTCGCCCAGGATGTGCAGCGGCTCGACCGCCTTGTCACCGACATCGCCCGCGCCAGCCGCATCGAGGCGGAAACCGCGCGCGGCGATCTCGGCCCGGTCGATGTCGGCGCGCTGATCTATGAACTTACCCAAGCCTATTCGACCGACGAGAGGTTGCCGGTGAGCATGGTTTTTCGCGGCGGCAAGCCCGAGGGCGCCGTCGTGCTCGGTCAGGAGGGAGCGCTCGGTCAGGTGTTTCGCAACCTGATCGACAACGCCCGCTCGTTCAGCCCCGAGGGCGGCCGCGTCACTATTGCGGTGGAAGTCGTGCGCGGCAAGGACGGCCATATCGTGCGCGCCAGCGTCGAGGATCAGGGGCCGGGCATACCGCCGGAAAATTTGGAAACCGTGTTTGAGCGCTTCTATACGCAGCGTCCAAAAGGCGCGGCGTTCGGGGGAAATTCTGGGCTTGGCCTCTCTATCGCCCGCCAAATCGTCACCGCACATAGCGGCCGCATCTACGCCCAGACAGTCGCTGGCCCGCTTAGCGAAGCCCGTCGCGGCGCGCGCCTAGTGGTGGAATTGCCGCTGGCGCGGTGATCTGATCGTGGCTCTGGACCGCGCGTCTTCAGACGCGCATGGCACTGCGGAAAAAAGGGCGCTCGCGGTCCGGGTGCGCTTGCGCTAGCCCCGTCCCGCGCGCGCGGCGAGGGCGGCCAGAATTGCTAGGGCTAAGCGGTCGGTTTCCACGAGGGGGGGATAATTCCAGCTTTCCAGCTTGCCAGCGAAAGGCCGTGCGCAGCCTCGGCGTTGCAGGCTGCGGTGGAAGCCATCCAGTTTGCCCGCCGCGCCATCGACGGCGAGGATGTGGACCGGTTTGCCAGTGGCGGCGGCCTCGGTGGCCATGTTGACGCTGTCGGCGGTGACGAAAATATGGTCGGCCGAGCCAAGCATGGCGAAATAGGGATTGACGCCCTCGCCCTCGTAGAAAATCGCGCAATGCGGCGCGAGCCAGGTACGCAAGCGCAGCCGCGCCGGCTCTGCCAGTGCGTCGCGACAGTGTCGCCATCAATGCGCCGCCAGTGGCGCGCTGCACAGTTATCAGCGCATCGGCGATGGCGCGCGCGCGCGCCGCTGAAATGTCCTGCCGCTTTGACTTGCCGCCGATCAGCACCGCAAGGCGCGGCGAGGGTAATTCCGCAAGCGGCTGCTTGATAATCCAGCACAGCTTGTTCAAGCCGCTCCGGCGTAACCCGGTGGCAGGCCCCGACAATGGACACGACATTGCCGCCCTCAAGCCCATCATGGATCGGGCGGGGCGACCAGATCGAATTCGCGCGGGTTGACGCGCGGGTCCTGCAGCTGAACCACGAAAGTGCGCCGGTTCGACCATTCGCGCATGGCCATGGCGAAGGGGACAGAGGCTCGGCCGCAGCCAATGAGACAGATCCGGCCAAGGCGGTTCAAGCGCGTCCGAGCCCACGAGTGAGCGCGTGGCGCGGGGCAGGGGTGAAACCCGGCGGCAGCCAACTCCAGGGCGTGCGCAATTGCACCCGCTTTGAAGTGAGCCGCACCGGCGTGCGGCGGGCGATGGCCTCGGCCAATCCCAGCGCCTGGTTTTCGATTCCAGCGCGCCCATCGGAGACGATCCAGACGTTCAGCGGCTCGGCGCCCTGGTAACCGACGGATTTCATAGCGCCGCCCGTTCGCCGGAGTGAAGGCCGAGGCCCCACCCCCCCGGGGGCGAGGGTGAAGGCGCGGGGGCGTGCCAGGAAACGAGTGCGAAGGCGTGATTGCGCATATGCCTCACGCCCCCCCCCCAACCCCCGTCCCGGGGACGGGGAGTGAATCGGACGTGAGGCTGCTCAGAGGTATTTCACCTTGACGATTTCGTAGGATTTGGCCCCGCCCGGGGCCATGACCTCGATAATGTCGCCTTCTTCCTTGCCGATCAGGGCCCGGGCAATTGGGGAAGTGATTGATATTTTACCGCCTTTTACGTCGCTCTCGTCCTCGCCGACGATTTTGTATTTCGACTTGTCGCCGGAATCCTCGTCGATCAAGTTCACGGTCGCGCCGAATTTCACCTGCTTGCCGGAGAGCTTGGACACGTCGATGATCTGCGCGCGGGCGATCTTGTCCTCAAGCTCCAGCAGCCGGCCCTCGATAAAGCTCTGGCGCTCCTTGGCCGCATGGTATTCGGCGTTCTCGGAAAGGTCGCCATGCTGGCGCGCTTCCGAGATCGCTTGAATCACGGAGGGCCGCTCAACCGTCTTGAGACGCTTCAGTTCTGCGTCGAGGGCCTGATAACCCTCGGCGGTCATTGGTATTTTTTCCATGGGGGTGTTTTTTGGTCCGTCTAACAGGGGTGAAGTTGTACCCGCTTCAGTTTCTCGTCAAGCATAGGCTTGTAGCGCGCGAACGCCAAGCGGGGCCCCGGTCTTAAGCCGGCGCATGGCCTGAACCGCCGCCCGCGCGCCCGAGGCGGTGGTGTAATAGGGGATATTCTGGGTCAGGGCCGTGCTGCGGATGGAATGGCTGTCGCGATAGGATTGAGCGCCTTCGGTGGTGTTGAACACCAATTGCACGTCGCCATTCTTCATGGCGTCGACAATGTGCGGGCGGCCCTCGGCCACCTTGTTGACCCGTTCGATGGCGATGCCGGCGGCGGCGAGATGGTCGGCGGTGCCGCCGGTCGCCAGTACGCGAAAACCGAGCGCCACCAAATCGGCCGCCACCGGAACCAGCAACGGCTTGTCGGAATTTTTCACCGAGATGAAAACGCGCCTGCACTCGGCAGATTGATGCCGGAGGCAATCTGGCTCTTGGCGAACGCCGCCTCGAAATCGAGGTCGAGACCCATCACTTCGCCGGTTGAGCGCATCTCCGGACCCAGGATCGGGTCGACGCCCGGGAAAGCGCGCGAACGGGAACACCGCTTCCTTCACCGCCACAAGCGCGCGCGGGCGCCGATCGAGCTTCAGGGCGGAGAGTTTCACCCCGGCCATCACTTTCGCCGCCGCTGCCGCGATCGGCAGACTGATGGCCTTGGCCACGAACGGCGCCGTGCGCGAAGCGCGCGGGTTGGCCTCGAGGATGAAGATTTCCCCGTCCTTGACCGCGAACTGGATGTTGATCAGCCCGCGCACGCCGAGCGCCAGCGCGAGTTTTTTGGTTTGCGCCTCGATCTCGGCGACAATTTCCTTGGGCAGCGAATAAGGCGGCAGCGCGCAGGCGCTATCGCCCGAATGCACGCCAGCTTCCTCGATATGCTCCATGATCGCCGGCGACGAACACTTCCTCGCCATCGCAAATGGCATCGACATCAACTTCGATGGCGTCGCGCAGATAGAGAATCGATCAGTAGCGGGCGTTTTTCCGACACCGCAAATTCCGAAGGCCCGCCCAGCGCGCGCGACAGTCGGGCGACGTATTCGTCCAAATCTTGCTCGCCGTGGGCGATCTGCATGGCCAGGCCGCCGAGCACATAAGATGGCCGCAGCATCACCGGGTAGCCGATGCGCTGCGCCGCTGCGCGCGCCGCGTCCAGCGAAGGCGCAATGGTGTTCTTGGGTTGCTTCAAGCCGATCTTGACCAGGAGCGCCTGAAAGCGATCGCGATCCTCGGCCAGATCGATGGCATCGACGCTGGTGCCAAGGATTGGCGCGCCTTCATCGGCCAGGGGCTGGGCCAGCTTCAGCGGCGTCTGCCCGCCAAACTGCACGATAAGCCCCAGCACCTTGCCCCCTGCCCTGCTCGACGGCGAGAATTTCCAGCACGTCCTCGGTGGTCAAGGGCTCGAAATAGAGCCGATCGGAAGTGTCGTAATCGGTGGAAACCGTCTCCGGGTTGCAATTGATCATGATCGATTCAACGCCGAGATCGGCGCAGGCGAAGGCGGCGTGGCAGCAGCAATAATCGAACTCAATGCCCTGGCCGATGCGGTTGGGCCCGCCGCCGAGAATGATGACTTTTTCGCGGGAGGTGGGTTCGGCTTCGCATTCGGGGGTGACGAATGAAGGAGAGGCGTCCCTTCCCCCAACGGGGGGAGGGTAGGGAGGGGGGGCGTGCAGGACAGAACGCGACGGCGCCGCAAGCGCCATATCCTGCGCGCCCCCTTCCCCTACCCCCGCCCCCAGGGGCGGGGGGGCTCCGAGCGTTCGCCACCCCGTCTCATAGGTCGAATACATATAAGGCGTCGTCGCGCGGAATTCGGCCGCGCAGCAATCGATACGCTTGAATTGCGGGCGCACGCCGAGCTGGTGGCGCGCGGCGCGCACGTCGCGTTCGCTCTGTGCCGGTGAGGTTGGCCAGACGCGCATCGGCAAAGCCCTGCGCCTTGAGCGCGCGGAAAGCCGGCGGCGTCCTTGGGCAATCCGTGCGCACTTTATGCGCGCCTCGGCGGCGACGATTTCCTCGATCTGGCGCACGAACCAGGGATCATAGTGCGACGCCGCGCAAATCTCCTCCACGCGAGAGCCGCGTCGCAAGGCTTCGGCGACCACCAGCAGCCGGTCGGCCTTCGGCGTCACCAACCGCGCACGCACGGCGGCGCGGCCGGCATCTTCGTCGCCCGCGCCCTCGATGGCGATTTCGTCAAAGCCCATCAGCCCGGTATCGAGCGAGCGCAGCGCTTTTTGCAGGCTTTCCTGGAATGTGCGCCCGATCGCCATGGCTTCGCCGACCGATTTCATCGAGGTGGTGAGCGTGGTGTCGGACGCCTGGAAGCGCTCGAAGGCAAAGCGCGGAATTTTGGTGACGACGTAATCGATGGTCGGCTCGAAGCTCGCCGGCATCGCCCCGCCGGTGATGTCGTTGGCGATTTCGTCGAGCGTGTAGCCGATGGCGAGCTTGGCGGCGACCTTGGCGATCGGGAATCCGGTCGCTTTCGAGGCCAGCGCCGATGAACGCGAAACCCGCGGGTTCATCTCGATCACAACCAAGCGGCCATCCTTGGGATTTACCGCGAATTGCACATTCGAGCCGCCGGTCTCGACGCCGATTTCGCGCAGCACGGCGATGCTCGCGTTGCGCATCATCTGGTATTCGCGGTCGCTCAGCGTCAGCGCCGGGGCGACGGTGATGGAATCGCCGGTGTGCACGCCCATCGGGTCGATGTTCTCGATCGAGCAGATGATGATGCAATTGTCCGCGCGGTCGCGGACCACCTCCATCTCGTATTCTTTCCAGCCGATAATGCTCTCTTCGACCAGGATTTCAGTGATCGGCGAAGCGGAAAGCCCGCGCTCGACGATTTCCTTGAACTCTTCGAGATTATAGGCAACGCCGCCGCCAAGCCCGCCCAAAGTCAGCGAAGGGCGGATGATCGATGGGAGTTGTACATAAGTCCAGCGCCGCTAGCGCCTCGTCCATGGAATTGGCCATGCGCGAGCGCGGGCTCTCCAGGCCGATCTTGTCCATCGCGTCGCGGAATTTGAGCCGGTGCTCGGCCTTCTCGATCACGTCGGCCTTGGCCCCGATCATCTCGACGCCGTATTTCTTCAGCACGCCGGTGCGATCCAAGGTCAGCGCGCAATTGAGCGCGGTCTGCCCGCCCATGGTGGGCAGCAGCGCGTCGGGCTTTTCCAGCGCGATGATCTTTTCGACCATCTCCGGCTTGATCGGCTCGATATAGGTGGCGTCGGCCAGATTCCGGATCGGTCATGATCGTGGCTGGGTTCGAGTTCACCAGGATCACCCGGTAGCCCTCGGCCTTCAGCGCCTTCACCGCCTGCACGCCTGAATAATCGAACTCGCAAGCCTGGCCGATAATGATCGGCCCAGCGCCAATGATCAGGATCGAGGAGATGTCGGTTCGTTTCGGCATGCGGCTCCGTCCGCGTTCGGCGGCTGAGAATCGATCCGTTCGGGGGATCGAGCGTGTTTAGCGGGATCGTGGGCAGGCGACAAGCCGGGGCGGTAAGTCGAGAGCCGTTAAGAGTTTGTGTTGCTGTCGCAAGAGATCGCCGCGCGGGCGGCCGCAATTGCTTCCTCGCGCCTTGGGTCGGCCCGCGTCATGTGACCGCCGCGGGTAACCAATGGCGCATAAAGCGAGTGGCCGTATTTGCGTCCTTGCGTGAGCCCCCAGAACTTTGTCGCGCGCATGCAGATGACGACGCGTTCCCCCGCTTCGGCCTGCTTGAACAAAACCGATTGCGCCCAATCGAGCGAAACGCGGCTGGAGGGAAGCGCCGCAAGAAGGGCGGCGTCCTCGAAGGTGCGTGAGTGATAGGCGCCGATGTTCAAAACGGCGATCTTCTGGCGCGCGAGGTCCCATGGGCCGAAGGCGCGCGTTCGCGAAAGCCACCATTGATGAGCGGAATTGTGTTCGCCTGGACCGGAAAGCGGCTCCGTTCCCTGGCGCATCCGCACATAGCGGGCGCGGGCCGGCCTCGGTTTTCGCCTCTTCGTGATCTTCTTGCCTGAAGCCGAATGACAAATAGAGCAGCACCACCGGCGCCGCGCGCAGGGGGCCGGAGAAAGCGCCGGGCAGACAGGCCAAGTCAAACTTATGATCGGCGCGCGCCAACACTTCGCGATCGGCGGGATGCTCTCTCTCGGCGGGCCCAATTTGCGCCCAGAAGTCAAAAATGTCGGTAGCCATCGGCGCGAACCCATCCCCACTCAATCTGGCCGCCTTAGGTCGATAACTCTACTGTTTAGCGACTTCGCGGGAGGCAGATCACGTCGTCGCGGCGGTTTAAGCGGGCGCGCCGCTCACCCCGCCCACGGATCGATCAGCGTCACGCCGCAGTTCTCGAAGTCGCGGACATTCCGCGTCGCGACGCTTGCGCCTCGCGTGCGGGCGATGGCGGCGATTTGCGCGTCGAACGGCGAGATCGGCGCGCCGACGCGCTCACGTCCGACGATAATCTCGGAAAAGGATTCCGCCGCCTGCAGATTGAAGGCCAATATCTTGCTTTGAAACATTTGACGCACTCGCCCGTAGCGCTCCGCCAGGTCATCGCGTCGGCGGCCAGGGGGTAGCCGCACCACGCCGTAATGCAATTCCGCCATCACCGGTGCGCAAAGGAAAATGTCATGCGCACGTTGGGCCGCCATCCAGGCCGCCACACGCCGCTCTGGCGCGGCCTTGAACACCTCCGACACGACGTTGGTGTCGAGGACGATCACTTTGGATCGTCGCCCCAAATACTGTCCCGAGGCTTGAAGGGTTGGTCGGGAAATTCCTCGAACTCCACGCCCTCAGGCGGAAGCCCTTCTCGCAACTTGGCCCAAAGAACCGCTCCCGAGCCGGGTTGGGCGTCGGGATCGTCCTCGTCGCGCTCGAGCGCCTCGGCTAGGATCACGCGCGCTTCTTCCTCCATGGACCGGCTATTCTCGGCTGCGCGCACGCGGAGGCCGTCGCGAACGCTGTCGTTCAGATTTCGGATGAGCAGGGTGGCCATAGAGAAAACATGATAGCAATGCTATCATTTGTCAAGGTTTCGGGCGTAGGCAACCCCCTGCCAGGGATAAAAAGAGGCGTTCACCAAGTTCCCAAATCGCCCGTTAACGCCGCTCGTGTATCGATGGCAGGCTCTAAAGGTCCGTTTTGGGGCGAAAAATGGTTAGCGGACAGTTTTTTTCGGTCGGCGCGCGGCGGTCGTTTTCTGACGACCGCTCCGGCAATGTCGCGATGATGTGGGGGCTGATGGGCACGGTCCTGCTAGGGCTGATCGGCCTGACGGTCGATTTCACCCGCGCGCAGGCGCTTCGGTCGCAATTGCAGAACGCGGCCGATGGCGCAGCCCTGGTGGCCGAGCGCAGCTCAAATTTAACGCCAGCCCAGCGCGAGGCGGCCGCCCTGGCCTATTTCGAAGCCGAAATCGGGGCTTGGGCCGCTGATGCGGATTTCTCCGTGGAAGAGGAAGAAGATGGCGGCCATCGCATCGTTGCGCGCTTGCCGATGCCGGTCAGCTTGGCCAGCTTGATCAGCAACGAGCCCTGGACCATCCACGTGGAGGCCGTCGCGCAATCCACCGCCAGCCCGCCGATCGAAGTCATACTCGCGCTCGATAATACCGGCTCGATGAAAGACGACATGGACACGCTGCGCGAGGGCGCCCAGGAGCTGGTCGAATTCCTGCTCAGCCTTGACGGCGACAGCGTCAGGGTCGGTTTGGTGCCGTTCGTGGCGCAAGTGAATGTCGGCAACGGCGCGACTGAACTGGCCTGGATGGATCAAACCGCGGTCAACCCGCATCATGGCGAATTCTTCGAGGATCGCTATATGGGCCGGCGCAACACGGTCAGCGGCGCTTGCACGGCGCCCGCGAGCTTTCCCGCAACCTTTGGCGGCTATTCGGTCACTTGGGTTCAGGGTGCGGCGGCCAATCCCTCGCCCTACACCAATACCGGCCGCTGCTATGCGTTTGCGCCATCGTCGGTGAATTTGTTTTCGGTTTACAACAATCTCCCGGTGTCGGCGGCGTGGCGAGGGTGCGTCGAAGCCCGCCCGGCGCCTTACGACATCAACGATTCCGCGCCAAATGTCGCCACGCCGGCGACCATGTTCGTGCCATTTTTCTCACCAGATGAAGGCGGCGACGACACCGACGCCAACGATTGGGTGACGTCCAGCACCTACGACAGGGCAGATGTGTTCGGCCTCGGCGGCAGTTTCACGGCAGCGACCGGCAACAGAACTTCCGGCATTTACAAGTACCGCTCCGGCGTAAGCGTCAGCATCAACGACGTCAGCGCCAGTTCGAGCGCCCGCGGCCCTAATCGCGGCTGCCCGACGGCGATTACGCCGATGACCGACGATGAGGACACCGTTGTGACCGCCGTACAAGCCATGCGCCATTGGTATGGCGGCGGCACCAATCAAATCGAAGGACTGGCGTGGGCTTGGCGCGCCATTTCGCCGGTCGCCCGTTCACCCAAGGTCGCCCGTACGACGATCCTGACGATCCCGTGCGCAAAGTGATTGTGCTGTTCACCGACGGCGATAACACGTCGCTCGATTCCGACAATAACGCGCTTGAATCCGAATATGCCGGCTACGCCATGCGCAGCCTCTGGACCAATTTGCAGACCGCGACCGCGCCGGCAAGCATCCCGACAATCGGCATTCCAGCTGCTTGGCGCCGCCTTGGTATCGCCGATTCAGCCACCGCCGTGACGTACATGAACGCCCGCCAGGCGCTGCTCTGCGAAGCAATCAAAGCGGACGACAAGATCGAAATCTATGCGATCGGTTTCCGCATCACCGAAGGCGGCACGGCCGATACGCTACTCTCAGAATGCGCTACCGATGACGGCGAGCACTATTTCCACGCCGACAACCAAGCCGAGCTGCTGGAAGCGTTCGACGCTATCGGCTCCGGCATTGGCGACCTGCGCATCTCGCAATAGACGCGATTATTCCGTCGGCGGGCGGAAGTTCAGCACCAGCCGGGTTTGCGCGCCGACCGCGCTGGCGCCGTCAGTCAGCGTGGGTTGCGCGCGCCAGGAACTAGCTGCACTTAACGCGGCGCGGCCAAAGCCCATGTCCACGGGCGTTTCCGAGGCGACGTTACAGCTCACGCGGAGGCTGGGCTGTACAATGCACTCAAGCTGCACCCGGCCGCCCACGCCGGCGCGCTGGGCGCGATCGGGATAAAGTTCGGAAATCCGCGATTGGCTGGGTCGCTGCGCCCAGGACACGGCGCCAGCGCGGGCGGGCGCGGCGGCGGCAATGGGCTGTGGCTCCGCCTCTGGCGGGGGGACAAGCGGAATAATTGTTCCTGGCGGCGAAGTCGTTGGCCGGCTGCCCGGTGAGAGCGAGGTGGGTCCGCCGCTTTGGGGCGCGGCGGTTGGACTGACTTGGGCGCTGGCGGGCGGCCGAGCATTATTGGCGGCCCAGGATGTCACCGGCGCCGGCGGCGGCGGTTCACGCTCCGCGGAGATAGCGCGCGGCGCCGGCTGGCGGCGCGCCGCGGCGGGGGGCGGCACGTCATTGAGCGAGAAGCTGTCTGGTTCTTGGCTTTCAAAACCCGTGGGTTGTTCATCGATCAGCGTCGGCGCGCGGCGCGCATCCAACACTTCATTGGCAGGCGCCTCAGTGTCCCTGCCTGGCAAGCCACCGCCAAAATAAAGTCCGGCTGCGGCGGCCGCACCGCCAAGCAGGCCAATCAACAAAATGGCGCGCAGCGCGCCTCCTTCGCTGCGAGGCGGCTCGCGCAATTCATAACCGCGCTCAATCGGCGGACGCCGCGGCGGCGCCTCCATGCGGCGCGGCGGCTGTGGCTCAGTGCGACGAACTGGCGGCGGATCGGCGCGCCGGGTCGGCGCGGGGTCAAGGCGTTGGGTCGCACGCGGCGGAATCATCGGCCGTGACGCCGGGTTTTCGCGGCGGGCGCGGTCGCTTTGCGTCAATTGCTGTAACCGCAATTCCGCGACATCGGCGAAAGCTCCGTCCGGGCCGTAGCGGGCGATGTAATCCATGAAGTCCGAGGGGTCGCGGCTTTCGCGAATGGAGCGCCAGAGTTGCGCTTCAGCGCCCATGTCCTCGCTACTGGGGCCGGCGGGCGCGGAGGTCCCGCGGCGCGGGCCGGAGGTGCGCGCGGCGGGCGCGGCCCGCGCCGCCGGCGCGGGAGGGGGCTCGAACTCCTCATCCGCCGCGGTTTGGGCCATTACGCCGCCGCCAACGGCGGCGCGGGCCGAATTTACCATCCGGTCAACCGCGAAAAACAATGGGTCGAGCGCAGGGTCGTTGGGATCGCCGTCCCAAACCGAGAGATCGAAAGCCGGCGAAGATCCAATGCTGGAAGCGGGAGGCGGTTCGATCAGGCTGGCCACAACGGCCTTTCCGGCGTTGATCACGCGCTGCGCGGCGTCCAGGAACGGCCGCGACCGGATCGACGCTTGCGACCATACGACGACGCCCGCGCCGCTGGAACGCAAAGCCGCATCGTTCGAGGGCGCGCCGCCAATGGTGAAGCCGGCCGCCTCGAACATATCCGCCAAGGCTTTCGCCTGAGGCTCATCTTCACGTACACAAACGATTAGTACGTCCGCCATCACGTCACCTGGTCCCCCGCCAAAGGCCCCCATGCGACTTTGGGGCCATAGCACAATCGGTTCACAATGGCACAGTGCCTGAGCTGCAATTGTGGTTAAATTTTTGTGTCATGAGATCATCTTGAAGGCGCCGGTGCTTTGATCCAGCACTTCCAGGCCGCCGTCCCGGATGCCATAGCGCGCGCCGGCGAGCGCCAGGCCGCGCTTTTCGATGGCCTCGGCGATGAACGGGAAGGTCGCCAGATTTTCCAAAGTGACCCGAATGGATTCGTGTTCGAGTTCGGTTTGGGCGTGATCCGGGTGGCCTTTGAGGCGCTTCTTGGCCGGGTCCAGCAGGCCAATCCAGGCGTCGAGGAACGAGTTCGGGTCACGCTCGCGCCGCTCCAATGCCGCCGCTACGCCGCCGCACTGAGCATGGCCGAGCACCAGGATTGTCTCCACCTTGAGCTGGATCACGGCAAACTCGATCGCCGCGCTTACGCCGTGAAAACCCGCGCCCTGTTCGAACGGAGGGGCCAGATTGGCGACGTTGCGGATGACAAACAGCTCTCCCGGCCCGGCGTTGAAAATCGTCGCCGGATCGACGCGGCTATCGGCGCAAGCGATAACCAATGTGCGCGGCGACTGCCCGCCGGCGGCCAGGCGCTCATGCAAGTCGCGCAATTTGGGCCACCTTTTGTCGCGATAGATGCGATAGCCCTCGATCAATTGTTCCATAGCCGATGTTGAAGCGGAGCGGCGCTCGCGGCGCAAGCCTTGGGCTCAAGTTTGCGGCAACCGCCAAGGCGGATGCTTGCGGTTCTCGCCAGCGTGGTAAAGGCAAATCCTGTTGCCGGCCGGATCGCGCAGCCAGGACTCAACCCAGAGCCAGGATTGCAGCTTTGGTTCATGCTCAAACGCGAGGCCCGCCTGCGCCAAACGGCGTGCCTCGGCTACGACATCGGCGCACTCGAAATAAAGCTGCGGGGCGTTCTCTCGCGGAATCTCCCCAGCGCGCACGTGCAGCGAAAACGTCGCCTCGCCCTCTGGCAGTTCGAAACGCGCGTAATGCGGGCTTCGCACGATCAGCTTGAGCCCGAGCGTCTGGTAGAAGGCGATGGAGGCATCGAGATCGGCGGCGGCGGCGGTGACTTGGTTGAGGCGCATGCGCACTTCCTTAGCATAAAGTCCGTTTTCGGCGAGCGTGCGCGAGCGATCGAGCGGATTGATGGCCCAGGAGATCGTGCATGAGCTTTCGCATTGCCGGACTTGATCCAGCGACGTTTGCGCCGCTGTTCCAATTAAGCGATTCGGCCCTTGCCGCGCGCGCAATCGCGCGCACCCGCGTGGCCGAAAAACCCGGTGCGCCGTGCCGTATCAGCTTAGACGACGCCGAGATTGGGGAAACTGTTTTACTGCTCAGCTATGAGCACCAAGGGGCCAGTACGCCGTATCGCCAGCAAGGCCCAATATTCGTGCGTGAAGGCCAAGAGCCGTACGGCGCGCTCGGCGCCGTTCCGCCCGCCATGGCGCGCCGACCCTTGTCGTTGCGCGGCTTTAACGCCCGCCACATGATGATCAATGCCGAGCTTTGCGATGGGGCCGAGGCGGCGTCGGCGATCTTAAATGTTTTCGCCAATCCGGCGGTTCGCTATATTCACGCCCACTACGCGCTCCGGGGTTGTTTCGCCGCCGCAATTGAGCGCCACTGAAAGCGCCTGGCGCTGAAATTGCCGTCTATATACTATACCGGCCCCCGGCGACGCAGTCTAAGCTGGCGCTCATGGCTGACATTTCGACGCTTTTCGTGACCAAACTGTACCGCGCCCGCCTGGAGGGCGCGGTCGCGCTCAATCGCGATCTGGCGGAAGCCTGCCGGGTTATCGCCAAGGAAGACAATGCCGGTAGACGCTGGAGCCGGGAGAATGGCTATAAGGGCTATACTTCTTACGCCTCGCTCGACGATCTGCCCACGCGCGATCCCACTTTCGGGGCGCTGAAGAAACTGCTGGATCGGCACGCGGCGGGATTTGCGCGGGCGCTGCACCTCGATCTCAGCGCCGGCAAGCTGACGCTGGATTCCATTTGGATCAATGTGCTCGAACCGGGCGGGGTGCATACGGGCCATGTGCACCCGCATTCAGTGCTGAGCGGGACTTACTATATCTCCACGCCGCCAAACTCCTCGGCGCTAAAACTGGAAGACCCGCGCTTGGGCCTGATGATGGCCGCGCCGCCGCGCCAGGACGACGCGCCCGAGGAATTGCAGAATTTCGTCTATATCGAGCCGCGCGCCGGCGACGTGGTCATGTGGGAGAGCTTTATCCGCCACGAAGTGCCGCTGAACGAGAGCAAACGCGCGCGCGTAAGCGTCAGTTTCAATTACGGATGGTAGCCTATCGCGCGCTGGCCGCGTAGGCGTCGGCTACTTTTTCAGCAAACTGGCGGATGGCCTGGCGCGCGTCAGTCCAAGTGTTTTCCCCGCCCGTCAGCTCGATCAGGCTATGGGAATAGCGGCGATGATCGACTTCGCTGATCGGCTGGCCGTCAGCGCCGCGCAAAATGGCGTGCAATTCCGCGCCGCCAATCGAAATGGAGCGGGCCATGTCCAGCCCTGGCCTGGCGCTCAATTGCTCAAACGTGGGCCGGTTGGGATCAGCGTCAACAATAGTGATTTCCACCACCAGAGGCGCGCCATCGGCAATGGTCGCGCCGTGACGGACAAGCGCGGCCGTGACCGAGGTCGTCACCGCCCGACGCAAGGTTTCACCCTCGCGGGCGCCGAGTTCGTCATCCAACGCGGTTTGCAGCTCCGCCGAAACCGCGATCGGGGCCAGCTTGACCGGGGCGGCGGACGCGGGCTGGGCGAATGCCAGCGCCATCGCGAACGCGGCGCAGCCAAACAGGGTGGGGCTAAGGCGCATGTGCAAATCCTCCAGCGCGTCTCATGCTTGATTTCGCGTCGGGAGGCCAATCACGTTTGTGTAACACCGGCGAAGGCCCGTTTGGCCAGCCGGGCGCAAGCGGGCCGAGCTCCCAATCGCGCAACGATAGCGCAAACAAAGCGCAAAGCACGCGCGCCCCCGGACCGCCGGCTTCCAGCCGGCATACCATCGTCAAGCTTTCAACAAACCTGCGTGATTGAGCGCGAGCATGCCGGCTGGAAGCCGGCGGTCCGGGGTGGCGCTCTTGCAGGTCGAATGTTGAAGCCCCGCAATCCCAATCACAAGGGCCACTCAAACCGTATCCACCAGCACGATTTCGGCGTCGGCGCTGGCTTCGATCCGGATGTCTGTTTCGTCCCGGATTGCAGCGCCGTCGCGGGGGGCGAGTTCGATGCCGTTCACACGCGCACTGCCTTTGGCCATCGCGAGATAGGCCAGCCCGCTGACCCCAAGCGCATGCGAAACGCCTTGCCCCGCCGCCAGGCTTGCCGCCAGCACGCGCGCGTCCTGGCGCAGCGGCAAGGCGCCGGCTTCCTGGTCGGCGGCGAAGCCGGAAGCCAAGGTCACCAGCGCGCCAGCGCGTTCGACCTTGGGAAATTTGGCCGCTCCCCAAGACGGCGCGCCACCCTTGCTCTTGGGCAGCAGCCAGATTTGGTAAAGCGTCGTGGCTTCGTCCTCGAGATTATATTCGGCGTGTGTAACGCCCGAGCCGGCGCTCATCACTTGCACATCGCCCGCCTCGGTGCGACCTTTGTTGCCCATGCTGTCTTGGTGGCTGATGGCGCCGGTGCGGACATAAGTGATGATTTCCATATCCGAATGTGGATGCGGCGGAAATCCGGTCTTGGGCTGAATAGTGTCGTCGTTCCACACCCGCAGCGCGCCCCAGTGCATGCGAGCCGGGTCGCGGTAGCCGGAGAACGAAAAATGATAGCGCGCGGCCAGCCAATCGGAATCGTGCCTGCCCAAACTGTCAAACGGACGCTTGTCGATCATGGGCTTCCCTCTGGGGCCAGATATGGCGACTGCCGGCGCGCCCCGCAATCGCCTGTCTTAGGCTCATTCGGCTGTGAAGCGCGCGAGCTGAGCGCCGCCTTCGTCCAACAACAGGAGTTCGCCGCCCGCGAGGCGATAGGCGCGCGTGCGTTCCAGCGCCGAGAGCATGTTGCGCTCTGTCGCCATGCCGGACTCGGCGCAAGCCATGCGCGTAGAAGCGATCGCCGTAAGCCGCAGATTCTGGCCCGCGCCTTCGACGCCGGCGGTGAAATTGTTGCAGCCAGCGAAACCGGCGGCGCGCGCACCATCAACCCGCAATTGCGCGAAGTGCGGCGCGGCGTCTTCGTCGTCGGTGCGAATCCATGCGATTCCCTCGATATTTGCCGCCGCGTCTGTCCGTTGCGCCGCGCAGGCGCTGAGCGCTACGAGCCCCGCCAGCGCCGCGCGCCTCAAACCGGGTCCCACGGGAACACGCTCATGCTGGCGCCGAGATCGGTGAAATTGGCGCGCATCGCCGGCAGGGCGTGCTCGACCAGGCTTGCCGGCGTCCAGCCTTCAAGCCGGGTCATGCCGCGCACCGGGCGGGGCTGGTTGAACAGGAACACTTCGTTGCCGCGCACCGCGAATATCTGCCCCGACACGTCGCGCGCGCCGTTCGCGCACAGCGCGATGGCGAATTGCGCCACCTGGTCGGCGCGCATGTTCTGCTCGAACTTCGCCACCCGCGCGGCGGAGGCTTCGTCCTTGATCGGGATGGTGGCGATCATCCGCGTCCAGGCGAACGGCGCGATGATGTTGGCGCGCACATTCTTGGACTGCCCCTCCATGGCGATGATGCGCGACAGCCCCATCACGCCCAGTTTCGCGGCGGCGTAATTGGCCTGGCCGATATTGCCGATCAGGCCGGAGGTGGACGTGAACAGTACATAAGAGCCGTCTTGCTGTTCGCGGAAATGCTCGATCGAGGCGCGCGTCGACGTTGAAGGCGCCGTGCAGATGCACATCGATCACGGCTTTCCAATCCGCGGGATCCATCTTGTGGAACATGCCGTCGCGCAGGATGCCGGCGGGATTGATGATCGCGTGCAGGCCGCCGAATTCCTTCTTGGCCTGCGCCACCATGGCGGCGACCGCGTCATAATCGGTGACGCTGTCGGAATTGGAGACCGCCTTGCCGCCCGCGGCGCGGATCGCCTGCGCGACCTGTTCAGCGGGGCCGGCCGAGCCCGCGATCGTCGCCCTTGACGCTGGCGCCAAGGTCGTTGACCAGCACCGCCGCGCCTTCGCGGCCCGCTAGCAGCGCACATTCCTTGCCGATGCCGTTACCGCCGCCGGTAACGATGACGACTTTGCCGTCCAGCACACCCATGAAATTCTCCGCATCTCGCGCCGCTGTGCAGCTTACGCAAATGACCTCTTTACCCCGGCGCGGGCGCGGCGCAAATTCGCGGTTCATGCGGATTGCCTTTCTCCTGGCGCTGCTGGCGACGGTTTGGGCGTCGCCGCTGCGCGCCGAGCCGGCCGATACGGCCGCTCGTCTCTACGCTTCCGGCGATTTCCTGGCCGCCGCCGACGCCGCTGACGACCTGGCCTCGCCGGGTAATTTCACGCTTGCCGCGCGCGCGCTGCTGGCCGCCTGCGTGATTGGCGGCGCGCGCGGTCAAATTGGCGAATTGCTCGACCGGGCCGAGCGCATGGCGGGCGAGGCGCTGTCGCTTGATTCAGGCGCGGTCGATGCGCGGCTGCAGCTCGCGCTTGTATACGGCATGCGCGGACGGCGCGCCTCGCTTGCCGAGGCCTTCGCGCGCGGCTACGCCCCGCGCGGGCGCCGCTTGATCAACCAGGCGTTGGCGCTGGCGCCCGGAGATGCGCGGCCCTACGCGTTGCTTGGCGCGTGGCATTTGGAAGTGCTGCGGCGCGGCGGCGCCGCAGGCGCCTTCGCCTATGGTGCGCGCTTTGCCGACGGCGCGGCGGCGTTCGAGCAGGCGCTGACGCTGGCGCCAGACGATCTGATGATCCCGCTGCAATATGCCATCGCCCTGATTGAACTCGACGCGCGCGCCCACGCTGAGCGAGCCGGCCAATTGCTGGCGCTAACTGACACCATTCCGGCGCGCGATGCTTTCGAAAGGCATGCGCTGGGCGTCGCGGTCGCACTCGCGCGAACCCTGGCGGAACAGGGCCCGCGAGCGGCAGCCGCCCAAGCCGGTCGTCTTTCCCCTTAAGATTGCAGTTCGCAACCATGGCTTGCTTGCGGGCCGGGGCTCGCAAGCGTTCGGCTCCGCCGGTGAGGGGCGATGGGCTCGGTCGCGGCAGAGTTGGATCGGGCGAACGCACGCGCGGACGGTGTGCGTCCGGCGGCGGTTTCACTCGGCGCTGCTGATCTCGATGCCGCGCGATTTGGATTTGATTGCCGCTTTCCGCAGCGATCCGCCAAGCGCCGGCTTCACGCCGTCCAAATCGTGGTGCTGACGGCGCTCATCGCGGCGTTCGCGTTGTCTTGGCAAAATGCGCCGTCGGCGATGCTTGAGGCGCTGCAGATCGCAGCGCGGTGCTTTTTTTCGGTCGCCATTCTTTGGCGCTTGATCGCGGCCGCAAGTTCGCGGCGGTTGCGCACAAGACTGGCCGCGCCCTCGGTCTGGCCGACCTACACGATCCTTTGTCCGCTGTACCGCGAAGCCAATGTCGCCGCCGATCTGGTCGCCGCGCTCGATCAGCTGGACTATCCCAAGCATGCGCTGGATGTGAAGCTGTTGGTTGAGGGCGATGACGTCGATACCATCGCCGCAACGCTCGCCGCCTCAGGCGCGGCGCATATCGAAGTCGTTATCGTGCCGGTGGCGACGCCGCGAACTAAACCCAAGGCGCTCAATGCCGGCCTGGCGCGCGCGCGCGGCGCATACGTTACGGTTTATGACGCCGAGGACCGGCCCCATCCCGCTCAATTGCGCGCCGCACTCGCCGCGTTCGAGCAGGGCGGGCCGGAGCTCGCGTCCGTGCAGGCGCCGCTGGCGATCGACAATGCCGGGGCCTCGTGGATCGCCCGGCAATTCGCGGCTGAATACGCGATTCAGTTTGGACAAATCTTGCCGCTGCTGGCGCGGTGGCGGCTGCCCCTGCCGCTCGGGGGCACCAGCAACCATTTCCGCACCGCTGCACTGCGGAGCGTCGGCGGGTGGGATCCTTATAACGTCACCGAAGACGCCGATCTCGGCTACCGCCTGGCGCGCGATGGATTACGCGCTGGGGTGATCGCGCCGCCGACCTGGGAGGAAGCGCCGGTTAGTCTTCCCGCTTGGCTCAGTCAACGCACGCGCTGGATCAAGGGCCATTTGCAGACCTGGCTGGTGTTGATGCGCAACCCCTTGCTGGCCGCGCGCGAAATGGGGTGGGGCGCGTTCGCGGCGATGCACTTGGTGCTCGCCGGCGGCCTGATTGCGGCGTTCGCTCATGGGCCGCTTCTGTGCTTGGTGTTGATCGCGGCGTTCTTGCCGGGCCACATGCTTGGCGCCATGGACATTGCCCTGGCGCTCGTCGGCTACGGGGTCGCCGCCTTCGCGGCTGCGCGCGCGAGCGCTTTGTCCGGCAATTCCCGGCATGCGAGCGCGGCGCTCACCATGCCGCTCTATTGGCCGCTGGCTTCGCTGGCGGCGTATCGCGCGCTATTCGAGTTCCTGGCCAGGCCCCATCATTGGGCCAAAACCGCGCACGGCGTGTCACGGCGCCAGATTTCGTAGCAATTTGCACATGGTTTCAATTTCAGCTTCGGCTTGGTTCCACGAGACAACCAAGCGCGCTTCCCCAGATGTCTCACCGCCCCAATCGTAGAACTCCGCGCCCTGCGCGCGCAGCATTCCCAGCGCCTCGGCGCCCGGCTTGATAAACACCTGATTGGTCTCAACCGGAGCGGACACGAACGCGCCCGCCGCCTCGCCGAGCCGCCGGGCCATGTCGTTTGCGCGCCGGGCTAGCCGCAGCCACAGATCGCCTTCCACATAAGCCAGCAATTGCGCCGCGGCATAGCGGCCCTTGCACATCAAATGGCCGCCCCGCTTGCGCCGGCGCTCGATCGCTTCGGCGCGGCTGGAATCGAACACGATGATCGCCTCCGCCGCCAGAGCGCCATTCTTGGTCGCGCCAAACGAAAGCACATCGACGCCCGCGCGCCAGGTCGCATCCGCCGGCGCGCAGCCAAGCGCGGCGATGGAATTGGCCAAGCGCGCGCCGTCCATGTGAAAACCAAGCCCCGCGCGCCGGGCGATGTCGGCGAGCGCCGCGACTTCGCTGGGCAGATAGATGCAGCCGCGTTCGCTGGCTTGCGAAATCGAGACCGCGGCCGGTTTGACGGAATGCACGCCGCGCTCATTGCGGGCGATGGCCTCGGACAGCCCAGCGGGGTCGATTTTCGCATCCGCGCCGTCGATCAAGACGAGCTTGGCGCCGCCGCTATAAAATTCCGGCGCGCCCGCCTCGTCGCACTCGATATGCGCTTCGCGATGACACAATATCGCGCCCCAGGGAGGAACCATGCTGGCCAAGGATATGGCATTGGCCGCGGTGCCGGTAGCCACTGTAAAGGCGCGCGCCTCGCGCTCAAACACTTGCGAAAACGCCTCATCCAAGCGGCGCGACCAGAGATCCTGGCCATAGGCGGGCGCCGCGCCCTGGTTTGCCGCGCTTAACGCCGCGAGGATTTCCGGGGCGGCGGCGGCGGTATTGTCGGACCGAAAATTCATGCGCTCTTTACCTTCAGGCGTCGAATAGGAAATTCTCGAGCCGGCGGCGCGATCAAGTCCCGAAACAGCACAAAGCGGGAAGTATGTACAACACTTGCTTTACATTAAGGGGCTAAGTCTGGCTGGATTGTAGCAATCGGGGCGGCCTGTGCAAGGTTTCATCAATCAATCCGCGCTTGAGCGCGCCGTCAGCTTCGCCTTCGCGGAGGCGCGCTCGCGTTATTGTTTGATGGCGCTGATGGGCGCCGCCTTGCTGGCGGCCTCGGGCGCGCCGCTGGCGGCGATTTGGCTCGGCCTGGCGCTGCTGACGGATGAGGCGCGCAAGATCCTCGCGCGGCAAAGCCTAGCGCTGACGTCGCCGCTCCGGGGGCGGGCGGAGCTTTTGCTCGACATTGCGGGCGCCGCCAGCTTTGCCGCGGCCCCGGCGATTGTGTGGTTTTCCAGCGCGCCGCTGGCGATCGCCATGCTGTGCGTGCTCGCGACCCATGGCGCGAACTCGGCTCGAAGCGGGCGCGCTCTCGCCGCGTCCGCGCCGTATGGCTTGCTGGGCTTCTTGTTTGCGCTGGAGGGCGCGGCTGGCGGCGCATTCGGCCCGGCGCTCGCCGGTCTGGCCTGCATTGTGTACATATTCGCCGGCGGATTGCAGCATGCGCATCGCGCGGCCAATTCCCGTCGCCAGGACAGCGAATGGGTGCGCCAGCTCAACATGAGCGACGCCAACGAGGGTTCGGCCGCTTGGGAGATTGATTTTCAGCGCCAAGAATTAAGAGGCGGCGTGTTTCTGGCGCGCGTGCTCGGCCGGCCGGTCTGTTATCGCACGCTGGTGGAAAGCGCTTGTTTTGCCGCGCCGGCCGATCGCGCCCTGGCGCATGGCGTGTTCGCGCCCAGTCCCGGGCCAATGCGCCGCGTGGCGATAGAGCATGAGATTATCGGCGCCGATGGCGCGCGCAGGCGCGTGCGCCACCAAGGCGTGCTGCGCACCGATACCGATGGCGCGCCCGCGCGGCTCTCCTGCGTCACTCAATTGAGCGGCGGCGCGGCGGCGCTCGGCGAGCTCGCCGCCATTGACGCTTTGCAAGGGCCAGTTGACGGCCCGCTGGTGATTGTCATCGACGAGAACGCCGAGGCGCGCGAATTGGCGGCGCGGGCGTTGATCCGCGCGGGCTTTCGTGTGCAAGGCGTTGGCCAGGGCGAGGCCGGTTTGGCGCTGGCGCGGCGCGAAGCGCCTGCGCTGGTGCTGCTCGACATTTCTCGGACCGATCGCTCCGGTTGGGGCGTGCTGCAAAGCTTGAAGCAGGATGCCGAGACCCGCGACGCTCCGGTAATTGTGCTTTCCGCGAACGAGGATCGCGCGCGCGCCATATCGCTCGGCGCGGCCGAACACATCGTCAAGCCCGCCGACCGCGATGTGCTCACCGCCGCGGTGATGCGCTATGCCCGCCAACGCTCGCAAGCGGCGGGCGCGGCGGCCGCTCCCGCGCCGGTGAAAGCCCGCGCCAACTGAACCAGGCCCGCGGGACACGCTTCGTTCTCTTGCGGCGCGCGCGGATTGTTCTATCCAACACGGCGTCCGCGGGCGTAGTTCAGAGGCAGAACGTCAGCTTCCCAAGCTGAATGTCGCGGGTTCGATTCCCGCCGCCCGCTCCAAGCTCATTTGTGTCAGCCCGGAGATGATGAGCTCGCGCTTACGAGCAGCGGAAGCTTGCCGCGGGCAGCGTCGCGGCGACGATCAGTGGCCGCATGGCGCTCCCCTTTAGAGCCTAGGTCGGAATTTTCGAGCAAAAATTGTCAAGCGAACGCCTGTACATTGTCGCGCGCGAAGCGCTACCAATATTCATTGTTTGAGGTTCGCAAGACATTCTCACCCTCGCTCAGGCGCAGGCCATTTTGGATGGCGTTTTCGCGAAAGCCGCGGAATTGGCGACGCGGCCGTTGGCGGCGGCCGTGGTTGATTCCGGCGGACATATTATTGCCGTGCAGCGTCAGGATGGGGCGTCCACGCTCCGCCCCGACATCGCCATCGCCAAGGCCGCCGGCGCGCTGAGCCTCGGTCTGTCGTCGCGGACGATAGCTGAGCTGGCCGGGTCCAATGGCCCCGCGATCGCCGCCGTCGGCGCCATCGCGCCCAGAGGCATGGTGCCTTCGCCGGGCGGCATAATCATCGTCGATGCCGCCGGCCATCGCATTGGCGCCGCCGCCGCTTCCGGCGATACTGGCGACAATGACGAGGCTTGCGTTCTGGCCGGCATCGCCGCCGCGGGGCTAAGCGTGCAATGAGGTTGCCATGAAAGTTCACGGCGCGTGCCATTGCGGCGCGATCAAGTATGAGGCGGTCATCGATCCGCAGAGGGCGGCGATATGCCATTGCGCCGATTGCCAGACCCTGTCGGGATCGCCGTACAGAGCCATCGCGCCAACGCGCAAGGAAGACTTTCAGCTCAGCGGCGAACCGCGAATTTATGTCAAGACAGCCGAGAGCGGACGCCGCCGCGCGCAAGCGTTTTGCGGAACATGCGGCGCTTCAATTTATTCGGCCGATGCCGAACAGCCCAGCGTTTTCAACTTACGCCTGGGCTCGCTGCAAGAGCGCGACCAGATTCCGGCGCTGGCGCAGATCTGGCGAACGTCGGCGCGGGAATGGGCGCAAGATGTGTCCCAGCTGCCAGTGCAGTCGCAGGCTGATTTCGTGGAACCGCGATGACAACAAGGGTAAAGCAAAAAGCAACGTCAACTAAGGATAAGGTGGCGAGAACATGAAATCGACAGCGAGCCGCGCGAGTATGCATTTCCTCGCCGCAATCGCCTGCGCTCTGGCGGCGGCGTGCGCGTCGCAGCAGCCCCACGGCGAACAGATCGCCGAACGCGGCGCGCGGGTGACCGATCTTGCGGCGAGTTGCCAGGTTGAATCGCTTCAGGCCGTCGCATCCGGGCTCTCTACCGGCGTCAGCGTGCAATCGATCAACGATGGCCCAAGGCTGCCGGGGGGCGTGCGCTATGTTGCCGCCGCGGGTGACCTGCCGGCCTATTGCCAAGTCACGGGAAGCTTTGTCACCAATCCCGCCACCGGCAAGACCGCGAATTTCCTCGCCGCTTTCCCGGCCAATTGGAACGGCAAATATTTGCAGGTGGGCTGCAGCGGCCATTGCGGCAATTTTGCCGTCAGCGATGTGACCTCGCCAACCATAACCATCACCAATCAAGGCAGGTCCGGCGACGCGTTGGTGCGAGGCTATGCCGCATTCGCCACCGACGAGGGCCATGAGGGTTTCGGCGGCGGCGCGTGGGCGATTGATGAAAACGGGGGTCTCAATCAAGACGCGCTCGATGATTTTCTCTACCGCGCGCAAATGGTGCTGTCGCGTGTGGGCAAGGAATTTACAATCGCGTTCTATGCGCGGGCGACGGGGACGCCGCGCAGCATAGCGCGGTCTTACTTCGCCGGTTGCTCCGGCGGTGGCCGCGACGCGCTTGTCGCCGCCGCGTATTTTCCCGAACAATTCGACGGCATCATCGCCGGCTCGCCCTACATCAACGCAGCCGGCGTTGGCTTTCAAGGCGCGGGGATCGCGCTAGCGGGCATTCGATCCGCCGACGCCGATGTCGGTGCCGCACTTGCGGCGCGCGTGGATCCGATCGTGAAGGCGCAATGCGACGGTCTTGACGGCGTGAGCGATGGCCTCATCCAGAACCCCGCCGCTTGCAATTTCCTGGCCGAGCGCGATCTGCCGCGCTGCGCGGCGGGTGCTGCATCGGGCGAATGCTTCACCCAGGCGCAGATCGAAACAATCAGCACTTACTTAACCGCCGTCACGGATGAAAATGGTCAAGTCGTGCTGCCAGGGTTCTCTGTCAGCGAAATGCAGGCGAATTATCGGGTGGCGGCGGCGCCCGTGGACGGCCCCAATCCGTGGCCCAATGACAATTACGGGCCAGGTGGCGGATTGTGGGCGCTGGCGAACGCCAATTTGAAAATCTTTGTCCATCGCAACGATCCCAATTTCCACACGCGCTCGGTGATCTCGTACAGCGATGGCGCGGTCGCGGGCGCCAGCGGCTTTCGCATCGTCGCGCCGCGCGTGGAGGTCGATCGCGCCCAGCAGGCGCTGCGCATGGGCATTGGCGCCGATGCGGACACGCTGATCCGGCTCAATCGCCGGATGCTGATTTGGTCAAACCTCAGCGACGAGGCGCTGACACCGTACATGGCGACCAATTATTATCAGCGGCTGGCGGAGCGGCATGGCGGTTATGCGCGGCTGCAGCGCAATGTGCGGCTGTTTCAGATTCCAGGATCGAGCCATTGCAGCATGGGCGGGGTCGGGCCGAACAATTTCGACGCACTCGGCGCGATGGAGGCCTGGGTTGAGCGGGGCCAGGCGCCGAATGCGCTGCCGGCTGGCCTCCACCACACACGCCCATCCGGGTTCGGACCGCCGGCGGCCGATTTCACCCGCCCGCCCATTCGCACCATGCCCTTGTGCGCCTATCCCGCGATGGCGCGTTACAATGGAAGCGGCGATGTCAACGACGCCGCGAACTGGTCCTGCCCGGCGCGCGACCGCTCGATGCTGACGCTCGGCGAAAGCGGCAGGCGCGCGGGCCTAGGCCGGTGAGCGCGGCCAAGGGCGAAGGCGTATCGGTTCCGGCGCGGCGCATCCCGGCGCCTCGTTGCCTTGCCGCGCCCAGGGAATGGGTGGCGCGATAGCTCGCGATTTCTAAGCGCCGGCGAAGGCGCGCCGCAACGCATTGTGTTTGGCGGCTTCGAAACGCTGCGCGACTTGGGCGGTTTTCACGAATTCAAAGCCATGAAACGCGCCCGGGGCCACGACAAGTTCGGTCGGCACGCCAGCTTCAATCAAGCGCCGCGAATATTCGATGTCCTCGTGCACGAACAGATCGAGCGCGCCGACGCCAATGAAGGTCGGCGGCAAGCCGCGAAGATTTTCAAGCCGCGCGGGCGCGGCGGCGGCCGGTACATTGCGTCCGCCCGGCTCGCGGCCCAGGAACGCGCGCCATCCGAACCGATTTTGCTCGGCCGTCCATACGAAGGCGCCGATATGGCTGGGCGACCGGCCGCGTCGAACCGGTGCGGTCGTCGAGCATCGGATAAATCAACAATTGGAGCGCCAGTGGAATTTCGCCGCGATCGCGGGCGGCGATGGCCAGCAATGCGGCATGCCCGCCGCCCGCGCTTTCGCCCATGACCGCAATCCGCGTCGGGTCAACGCCGAGTTCGCCTGCGTTGGCATGCAGCCATTTCAGGCCCGCATAATTATCTTCAATCGAGCCAACATAATTAGTCTCAGGCGCAAGCCGGTAATCGACGCTGACGATGACGCAATCGAGCAGCTTGGCGAGTTCCTGGTTGGCGCGAACGCCGCTCAGCGCCGACCCAAGGATAAATCCGCCGCCGTGGGTATGCAAAATGCCGGGGCGCGAGCCGCCAGGGCTCGCATTGACGACAATGATCCCAATGTCCGGCGCGCCCGCCGCACCGGCAATGGTGCGTTGGGTGTAAGCGACATCGGCGATTGGCGCGGCGCTCCACGCGCCGGCTTGGGTTCGGATTTCCGCCAAATTGGCGTTGCTGAACGGCGGGCGTGCATATTGCCCCATCGCCTCAGCCATGGGACGAAGCTCGGGATCGACCAGGCTCATCGGATCGATGCCAGTGTCGTCGCGGGGCGAGGCGAAAGCTGTCGGGCCGGCGCCAGTTTGAGCGGCGGCGGCAAAAGCTGTCAGCGCGGCAGCGCGCGCGAAAGTTCTTCGGCTCAACATGGTCACTTCCCTTACCGAACCGGCGCGCGGCTTTCGCGAGCGCCAACTTATTGGTAGGTTAATGGCCTGAGCGGGGACGGTCAAATGCGCGCGATGCGCGGGCCTGGAGGTTCTTGATGAACGAGGGCGATCAGCATCCGCTCCTGGGCGCGGACTGGCCCATCTTCGGATGGGCGGAGGACATTCGCCCGAGCTTGCGTGGTTTCCTCGAACACGGAAGCAATCTCGCCTTGGCGACGCTCTACCAGGTTGAGGGCAGCGCGCCACGCGCCGCGGGCGCGCAAATGCTGTTCGATGGCGCGCGCGCGGCGGGATATTTCTCCGGCGGCTGCGTTGAGGCCGATGTGGCGCGCCACGCCGCCGAAGTGATCGCCAACGGCGAGCCGCGCCGATTGCACTATGGCGAGGGAAGCCCCTGGCGCGACATCAAGCTCAGGTGCGGCGGGGCGATTCACATTTTCGTTGAACGCTTGGCCGCCGCGCCCGCCCGTGAATTGCTGCACTATTGCGATGCGCGACGGCCCGCGCTTTGGCTGAGCGATGGGCGCGTCGCGCGCGTGGCGGCGGCGGCGGGTGAGCCCTTGCTCTCGGTTACTCCCGCGCCGTTCACGATCGCGCGTCGCTTCGATCCGCGCTGGCGTTTGATTGTCTCCGGTTGGGAGCCGACCGCTCTGGCGATCGCCCAGCTTGGCGCTGAAGCGGGGTTTGAAACTATTCTCGTGCGCGCCGACGGGCCCTCAATCGGGCCGGCTTTGCCTGGCGTTTGCTATCGTCGCGCGGCGCTCGGTGGTGTCGATGCCTGGACGGCTTTTGTCGCGGCCACGCACGATTCCGAACTCGATATTCCCGCCTGCGCAATGGCGCTTAGCGCCGGCGCCGGCTATGTGGGCTTGCTCGGAGCGTTTTCCCGTGTGGCGGAAAGAACCGAGGCGATTGTGGCCGCCGGCGCGCCGCGTGAAGCGCTCGCGCGACTGCATGCGCCAGCGGGCGATGTGGGGCTCGGCAAGGCGCCGTGGCGTATTGCCGTCGGCGTGATCGCGCAAATTCTGCGCGTGACCAATGAGCGGGAGACTTGATGGAATGGCCTTGTTGTGCATTGGAGCGGATTGCTACAGTGGCGCCCGTATCGTTTGAAGTGTAAACCATCACACCACCCATCCCCGGGGCGTCGCGTAGCGGCGAGCCCGGGGCCCATAAACACAGACGGCTGAGTTTATGGGCTCGGGACTGAATGCTGCGCATTCCTCCGGGGATGGGTGTGGCGACGTCAGGCAATGCTAAACTCAGAGTACTGGGTTAGCGGGTAAAACGCGGAGAGGTTCGGGAGCGTTGAAAGTGAAGCTTGAACACAACGTGGGCGAAACGCTTCCCGGCCTGATGCAACCGGCGCAGCTGAACATATCGAAGATCCTCGAATACGCCGCGGCTGCGCACGGGACGCGGGAGATCGTGTCGAAAAATATCGACGAGCCGCTTTGGCGCTATACTTATGCTGGGGTTGCGCGGCGGGCGGCGCAGGGCGCGCACTTTCTGCGGAGCCTGGGCCTGGGCGCGGGAGACAAATTGAGTTCCCTGGCTTGGAACAATCATCGCCATTTTGAGCTTTTCTTCGCGGCGCCGGGCTTTGGCGCCGTGTTGCACACCGCCAATCCGCGCCTGCCCGACGCCCACATCGCCTACACCATCAACCACGCCGGCAGCCGCGTTCTGCTCTATGATCGCAACATGGCCGAGATCGTCGCGCGCCTGCGCCCGAACCTCAGCCAGATCGAACATTATGTGATGCTGTCGGCGGACGATTACGACAAGCGCATCGCCGCTTTCCCCGAACACTTCGACTGGCCGGCGCTTGACGAGAATTCCGGCGCCTTCCTGTGCTACACGTCGGGCACAACTGGCGATCCCAAGGGCGTGCTCTATTCGCACCGCTCGGTAGTGCTGCACGGCATTGCCGCCGGCCTTTCCGGCGCGCTCGCGTTTAGCGCGTTCGACGTGATCATGCCTTGCCAGTCGCTTTATCACGCCACCGCCTGGGGATTGCCGTTCGCGGGCGCGATCAACGGCGCGAAATTCGTGCTCCCCTGCGACAAGTTCGACGGCGCAAGCTTGCAGGAATTGATTCAAGGCCGAAGGCGTTACTTTTTCCGGCGGCGTGCCGACCATCTGGACAATGTATCTGGATTATCTTGCGCGCACCGGTGAAACAGCCGGAACCCTGCAGCGCGTAGTCATCGGCGGCTCGGCGGTCCCGCGCATCATGGCCGAGACGTTCGAGAAAAAGTACGGCGTCAAAGTTCGCCAGATTTGGGGCATGACCGAAACCTCGCCGCTCGGCGTGCTGGCGACGCCAACGCCGCAGATCGCTGCGCTCGGCGAGGAGGCCATGGATGAAATCATCTGGACTCGGCAGGGCCGCATCCAGTTCGGCATAGAGCTCAGGATCGTCGATGAGGAGGGCGGGCGCTTCCGCACGACGGCGTCAGCTCCGGCGCGCTTCTGGTGCGCGGCCCGTGGGTGGTGGAGCGCTATTATCGCGGCGAACACAGCGCCTGCGATGCGGAGGGATGGTTCGATACGGGCGATGTCGCCACCATTGACGCCAACGGCTTCATGCGCATCACCGACCGCAAGAAGGATGTCATCAAATCCGGCGGCGAGTGGGTGAGTTCCATCGATCTCGAAAACATCGCGGCCGCCTGTCCTGGCGTGAAGATCGCGGCCGTGGTCGGCGTACCGCATCCAAAGTGGGAAGAGCGGCCAGTGATGCTGGTGGAGGCGCACGAAGGCGCGCGGGTCAGCGCCGCGGACATCATCGCCTGGCTTGAGTCGCGGGTGGTGAAATGGTGGCTGCCGGACCGCGTGTTTTTTGGCGCAGTGCCGCTCACCGCCACTGGAAAAATCGACAAGAAGGTAATTCGCGAAACCTATCGCGACGCGCTGCGGGGTGAATAGATCGCACACGCGCCTGCGCCACCCCCGACCGCCGGCTTCCAGCCGGCAAACCACCGCCAAAATTACAACAGATCTGTGTGACTGAACGCCCGCATGCCGGCTGGAAGCCGGCGGCCCGGGGTGGCGCTGTTTATGCCCCCGCCGCTACCGGCGCGGCGATGGCCTGTGTTTGGGTCAGCGAGCTGCCGAAGGTATGAAAGCCGGTCGCGTGCAGCCCGCCAATGCCGCCGGCGACGAACACGATCACATCCTTGGGCTCGGGCGTCATGTAGATTCGACCGTCCGCGCGCACCCGGCCTTGCGCCTTCAAGTTGCTCCCGGTGCAGCGATTGCAGCAGGTCGGCTGGAACGCTGGCGAAGCGCCACAGGCATTCCTGTACATCTTCGATGTTCGGCATCTCGCGCCCGACGATCTCCGCGCAGATCGGGTTCAGCGCCACCATCACTTCGCCGTACGGCATCGCCGGGCTGAAGCAATTATTGCTCACATAAGGCAGCGACTTGCCGATCATTTCCAGGAAATGGACCGCTGCTTGCGACGTTGTGTCGAGGATGTTCATCGTCCCCATGGTTCCGAACGCGGTCACCGCATTGCCTTTGATCCCGGCGCGGCGTTCGGCGAGCGGCGCCCAAGGCGAGCGCTCCTCCCACTCGCCGGCGAGCAGGCCAGATATCCGTCCAGGCGAGCCGAAAGTTGTCTGCGAGGTTTCGCCGGCAACTTGCCCGGCGACATTGCGTATGATCAGACGCAGCGCCCGGCCGATAGCCACGGCTTTCGTCGCCGCGCCGCCGAAACAGCCAAAGGAATAAGGGATATCCAGCGCTTGCCGGATCGGGCCGTTGACGATGAGCGCGGGGTAGACCGACGCGGTGGTGGCGTTCACGCCGTAAAGCTCGAAATCCGGGTCGGCGATGGCGACGATGGCCGCCACCAACAATTCCAGCGATTCCGGCGGCGCGCCCGCCATCACCGCGTTGATCACGATCTTTTCGACCGTGCATTCGGTCGGCGGCAGGCGGGCGATCACTTCATCGGGATAGCGGTCGTTCTCGGCCAGGAAGGCGCGCACCCTCGCGTCCGTCGGCGGGACCATGCGGCAGGCCGTCGCCCCAGCCTTTTTTCAGGGCGAAATCGGTGAACGATTCAATGTCGAGATCGGCTTCGTGGCGGCGGCTGGTCAGCCAATCGACTTCGCAACCCTCCGGGCCGCAATCGCGGCTGATCAGCGGCTTGGGCGCGGCGCTCCGCTTGGTCGATGGCTTGATGGTGATGATGCTCATGCCGCGGCGTCCCTCGCGCTCAACCGCGCGCCCATTTTTTCAAGCATCGGATAAAAATGCGCCTCGCCGACGGCGTCGACTTCGGCGCGCACCAATTCATTGAGCGGATAGGGCAGCACATGCACGCGCAATCCCGAGCGGCCGCCGCGCGCCGCCAACGTATGCGCGAAGTCGTCAAAGTTCGCGGTGGCGATGGCGATCGTCGGCAGTCCGGTATTGGCGATGGTGATGGAATCGCGCACGGTCCAGCCCGTGCACGAGCCGCAATTGGCCAAGCCGACAATGGCGACGTCAATGGTCGAAATGAAGTGCTTGAGTTCGCGCTCCATGCGCTCGCCTTCTTCGCCGGAGCGGCCGCAAGAGCGCCAGAAACTCACGCTCGCGCCAGCAGCGCGAAGTTTTTCGGCCCACATCTCGCTGATCCAGTCCCACGAGCGCCAGATCTGGTCGAGCCGCATGCCGATCCGCTTGCCCGCCAGCACGCCCGCGTCCGGCCCGGCGCTGGCGATATCGTCCTCGCGCGCGGCGGTGGGGTCGAGAACCATGCCAAGCATCTTTGTCATCCGTTTTTCTCCCGGGCTATTTTGAGGCGCACCAAATTCCGCGGCGGCGTGAGCGCCGGCAGGAATACTTCAATTGCGCGTGCCCATTCGTCCAGAATATCGAACGATTGGCCGGCGCGGAGCCATTGCTGCCCAAGCCCATCCATGAGCGCGAGCAGGCGGCGAGCAGCCGAGCGCGGATCGGCGAAATAGGGCATGGTAAGTTTCGTCAACAGGTCGAGGATTTTCGTGTCGCGGGTGCGAAGGGGAAGGTGGGCCGGGTGGCCGGGATCAAGCGATTCGGCCTGCAAGACGTTGCTCAGCCTGACCAATTCCGGCTGCGCGATCCCCCGCTCGACAATCAGGCGCAATACATCCGCGGTCGCTTCGCGGGCCTTTTCGGTGCGACTGATCCGCTGCGTGGCGCGCTCGACCAATGGCGCGATGACTTCGGTAACGCGGCGATCGAACTCCTGCAGCACCGCCGCCATCAAATGCTCCTTGGAAGGAAAGTGGTACAGCAATCCGGCGTTCGAAAGTCCGCACCTTTTGGCTACTTCTTGGATTTTCAGGCCGTAATAGCCGCGTCGGCCGACAAGCCGCGTGGCCTCTTCAATGATCTGGTCCCGCCGCACGGCGGGTTCTTCCCGGGTGCGAGCTAGAGCGGCTTGGCGCATTTGAATCCTGCAAATAACCATTCGGTCGGTATCCTATACCGGTTGAGCCAAGGGCGACAACCGGCGTTTGCTCGGCGGCCTCGGAATAATTGATGAGTGAGACATCCCCATCTACCCATCCCCGGAAACGGCGAAGCCGTTGTCCGGGGCCCATACCACAACGGGCTGTGTCTATGGGTCCCGGACTTGCGCTGCGCGCAATCCGGGAATGGGTGGGAGCAGGTCGCGCTTCAGTGAGAGCCGGCGCTAAAGCACCCCATCGCGCACCAGGTCGGCGGCGTGGTGGGCCGCGCGCGCCGAGAGCGCCATGTAGGTCAGCGACGGATTTTGGCAGCCCCCCGATGGCATGGCGGCGCCGTCGGTGATGAACAGGTTCGGCGCGTCGTGGGCCTGGTTCCAGGCGTTCAGCACCGATTGTGCGGGGTCGGCGCCCATGCGGGCGGTGCCCATTTCATGGATCAGCACGCCGGGCTTGGAAAGCTCGACCCGGCCTTCCGAGGAGAACAGCACATCCGCGCCGGCAGCTTCAAGCATCGCCTTGGCGTCGCGCGCGGCGCGCTCCATCATCGCTTGCTCGTTGGCGCCGCCCGCCACATTGAAAACCGGGATCGGCATTCCCCATGCGTCCTTGCGGGTTGGGTGCAGGGTGATCGTGTTGTTCGGGTTGGGGAGCATTTCGCCGAACGCGGCGATCATGGCGAACCATGGGCCCGGCGTGCGGTTGGCGGTCTTGAAATCGGCGCCAATGCCCTTGCGGTCGCCATTCCAGCCAGTGCGCCGCACCGCTCCTTGAAAGCCGAAGCCGCGCACGAAAGTCTCGTCGCGTTCGGTGATATTGGCGTAGCGCGGAATATAAATCCCCCCCGGCGAGCGGCCGGCGTGATAGCGATCCTCGAATTCGTCCATTTTGCCGAGCGCGAAGCCGCCGCCAACATGGTCCATCAGATTGCGGCCCAATTGTCCTGAGCGATTGGCCAAGCCATTGGGGAAAAATTCCGACGTGGAATTGAGCAGCACCTGCGTGGTGCCAACCGTCGATGCGTTCAGGAACACGACCCGCGCCGTGTAGGTGCGTCCTTCTTTTGTACCCGCGTCAACCACGCGCACGCCAGTGACGCGGTGGGTGGCGGGATCGAAATCGATCTTCTGCACGATCGCGTTCGACACCAAAGTGTAATTGCCGGTGCGCGCCGCCGCCGGCAAAGTTGCCGACATGGAGGAGAAATAGGCGCCAAACGAGCAGCCGCGATTGCAATAATTGCGCGATTGGCAAGCGCTGCGGCCGAGGGACATTTGCTCCTCGGTCGGCGCCGTCAAATGCGCGACGCGGGCCTGAATTACCTTGCGGGTCGGAAAGGCGCGCTCCACACGCTGCTTGAGCGCCGATTCCGCGGCGGTCATGGCGAAAGGCGGTTGGAACACCCCGTCGGGCAGCTGCGGCACCCCGTCGCGGGCGCCGGAAATGCCGGCGAAGCGCTCGACACGATCGTACCACGGAGCGAGATCGCGGTAGCGAATGGGCCAATCGATGCCGTGGCCGTCCTTCTTGTTGGACTCAAAATCCTGCGGCCCGAGACGATAGCTTTGACGGCCCCACATGATCGACTTGCCGCCGGTGTGGTGCCCCCTCAGCCAGGTGAACGGATGGTCCTCCGCGGTCTCATACGGATGCTCGTCGTCCTTCACCCAGAATTGCTTGGTGGTTTCTTTGACCGCGTAGGGCACGGCTTGCTGAACGTAATAATGCTCCGCCACTTCGGCCTCTGGGATGCGGTCTAGATTTGGCCGCTCCCACGGCGTCGTGGAATCGGTATAATCGATCGCCGGATCGAGTTGGCGGCCGCGCTCCAGCACCAACACTTTGAGGCCGCGCTCGCTCAATTCCTTGGCGCACCAGCCGCCGCTCATTCCCGAGCCAATTACGATAGCGTCAAAATCCGGCACGTTGATCTCCTCGGTCTTTTGGGTAGCGCTGGTTATTCGGCCCAGGTGCGGCCGATTTCGGCCAGCGGCGCGTCGGCAAGCCAGCGTCCCGGCAACGCTTCGTGCTGAAGCTCCTGCGTGGCGCCGGCTTCGGTTGTGTAATAAACTTGCGCAATGAGCGTCTTCAGGGCGCGATAGCGCTCGATCAGCGACTCGGGCTCGGCGCCGCCGCTGAAAATGCCGAGATTCATGCCGCCCGTGTAATCGGCGTAGGCTTCGGCATCGAGCGCGGCGATAGCGGTGCGGCGTTGCTCGTCGACCAATTTGGTCAAATCCTCGCCGCCGAGCTCGCGCAGGCGCGCGCGTATGTCTCGCAGCGCCTGACGATGCTTCTGTTTGGTTTCGCGCGAGGCCCAGGTCGCCATCATCGCGTCCAGATATTCCGGCACGCCAGCTTCAATGGCGCCGGGCGTATCGGTTTTCGGGATGATGGCGTCGGCGATCAGCCCGACAAAACGAAACTCGCGCCCGCTATAGAAAGCCAGCCGCCCGTCCGGCCGCAGCGCGCGCATGATTTGATCGTCGCTGGCCCCGATATCGCAACCGGCGACAGCGCCACCGCCGAGCGCGAGCATCAAACCCAGCAGCACTTTTCTACGATCAGGCAAAGCCGCCTCCCATGATATTTTCTCTCTTGTATGGCAACTCGATGGATAAGAACAATAGTCCGCCGACTAATTGGTCAGTCGCGCTTGACGTTTTTCCGGCGGCGGCGCACCACGGCGCCGGACCCTACCGATGGCGACTTGGGGGCGAGCAGGAGGATGGCTTGAGCACGCCGCAAATTGCCGCTGGGCGCTATGTCGGCCAGCGCTTGCCGCGCAAAGAGGACGCCCGGCTGCTGACAGGACGCGGCAGTTTTGTCGATGACATCGCCCTTCCGGGCATGATGCATGTGGCGTTTGTGCGCAGTCCAATCGCGCGCGGGCGGGTCAAGTCCATCGATTGCGCTGCGGCGCGCGCGCTGGCTGGCGTTCGCGCGGTCTACACGGCGAAGGATTTGGCCCGCATCAAGATCGAGATGCCCAATATTTTCATGGAATCGCTGGCGCAGGGAGAGAAAGTCCAGCCGCTTTCGGACGATCGCGTGGCGCAGGTCGGGGATCCGATCGCGATGGTCATCGCCGAGAACCGCTACATCGCCGAGGACGCGGCGGAGTTAGTGATCGCCGAATATGAGCCGGAAGATCCGGTGATCTCGATCGCGGATGCGAAAGCCGGGGCGAAAGTGCATCTGGGCGCGGAATCTAATTTGGCGGCGGTGTTCGGTTTTCCCGAGAACCCGGCGCTTGAGCAAGCCATGGCGGCGGCGCGCCATCTTGTCAGCGCGAACTTCAAGCATCAGCGCGTCGCCCAATCGCCGATGGAGACGCGCGGCGTGGTCGCCTCCAAACACGGCGAGGGGGAGCTGACGGTATACATCGCCTGCCAAGGCCCGCACGTGGTCGCGCGGTTTCTGTCGCTCTCGTTTAACCTGCCGCAAACCAGCATTCGCGTCGTCAGCAAGGATGTCGGCGGCTCTTTCGGTCTTAAGGTTCAGCCCTGGCGTGAGGAAATGGCGGTGATCGCGGCGGCGATGCTCTACGGCCGGCCGCTGAAATGGATCGAGGATCGGTTGGAAAATCTAACCTCGGCGAACCAGGCCCGCGAGCAGGAATGCACCGTGCGTATGGCGTTCGATGAAAATGCGAAACTGCAGGCGCTGCATATCGATTACGACATCAATAACGGCGCCTATCCGTATTTGCCGGACGCAAACATCGCGGTGCTGCTGTTCTTGCCGGGCCCTTACAAGGTTCCGCTTCTGGGCGGCGCGTTGCGGGCCTGGTACAGCAACACGATGGGGCTGGCGGCGTACCGGGGGCCGTGGGCGATGGAGACGCTGGCGCGCGAGACGTTGCTCGACATCGCCGCCCGGCAAATCGGCATCGACCCGATTGAACTGAGGCGGCGCAACCTCGTCACCAAGGCCGATCAGCCTTGCATGATGGCCAGCGGGATCCCGCTCGAAGACATCACCGCTATCGAATGCCTGGATGCGCTGGTGAAGGAGATCGACGTACCGGCTTTTCGCGCCGAGCAGGAAGCGGCGCGGGCCGAGGGGCGATACCTTGGGCTTGGGGTCGCTGCTTACATCGAACCTACCGGGGGCAGCGGGATAGCGGCGCTGGCCAGCGAATTCGCGCAAGTGCGCATCGAGCCGACCGGCAAGGTCTCCGCCGTGCTCAGCACGCACTCCCAAGGTCACGGCACGCAGACCACCATGGCGCAGATTATCGCCGAACATCTGGGCGTCCCGTTCGAGGATGTCTCGGTGTTCGAAGACGATTCCTCGCGCGGCGGTTATGGCGCGAGCGCCCAAGGCAGCCGTCAGGCCGTGGTCGGCGGCGGCGCCGCGATCAAGGCGTCGGAATTGGTGGTTGAAAAACTCAAGCGCCTCGCTGCGCACATACTCAACGCCAATCCGGACGATGTAACGATCGAAAACGGCTTGGTGAAGGTGGCCGGGGTCGCGGAATCGACGCGCACCGTGCGTGAGATCGCGGAAATCGCCTATAGCTGGCCGGCGCGCCTGCCGCCCGGAATGGAAATGGGGCTGGAGGCGCATTATCGCTACAATCCGCCGCCCATCACCTTCACTACCGCCGCGCACGCAAGCATCGTCGAGGTCGATCGCGAGACCGGTTTCGTCAAGATCAAACGCTGGGTCGCGAGCGAGGATTGCGGCGTGATGATCAATCCGGCCATCGTCGAGGGGCAGGTCGCCGGCGGCCTCGCGCAAGGCATTGGCATGGTGCTGCTGGAAGAAATGGCGTTCGATGCGCGCGGCAATCCGACCGCCGCGACGTTCAAGGATTATCTGCTTCCGACCCTTAGCGACGTGCCGGAGTTCGAGTATCTTCACATGTCGACACCATCGAAATCCGTGGGCGGATTTAGGGGCGTTGGCGAAGGCGGCGCCATCATTGGCCCGCCCACCCTGGTCAACGCCATCAACGACGCCTTGGCCCCCTTCGGCGCGCGTTTCACCGAGCTTCCGCTGACGCCTTCCAAGCTGATGGCGCTGATGGAAAACCCCCAGCCGTTTCCATAAAGAGCAATTCCAGCATGCAGATGACAGGTCAGCAGCGCATCGAGGCGAAGCGTGCGCAAGTATGGGCGGCGTTGAATGACCCGGCTGTGCTCAAGCAATGCATCCCCGGTTGCCAATCGCTGGAACAGGCGGCTGACGGCAAACTCAATGCCATTGTCAACCTCAAGGTCGGCCCGATCAGCGCGCGGTTCGCTGGGGCGGTGTTGCTCTCCGATTTGAAGCCGCCGAATAGCTACACAATCACCGGCGAAGGGCAGGGCGGGGCCGCGGGCTTCGCCAAGGGGTCGGCAAAGGTCACGCTGGCTGAGGCGGGCGAGGCGACGCTGCTGAGCTACGAGGTGGAGGCGCAGGTCGGAGGCCGGCTTGCGCAATTAGGAGGTCCGGTGATTGACGCCGCCGCAAAACAATTAGCGGGCGGCTTTTTCAAGCGGCTTGGCGATGCCATGGCCCCCGCCAGCGCGGCGGCGACGGCAAGTGAGCCGCCGCCGGCGCGCGCGCTGACGCAGCCATCCTATTATTGGCCAATCGTTCTTGCGCTCGTTGTCGCGGCGCTTGTTGGATTTGCGCTCGGCGCCTCGGTTGAAACGGCGCAATCGATTTCGATTGGCGTTTCTCTCTGCGCCTTGATTGTCGCTGCTGCATCCGCTGGCTTTGCATTGGGTCGCGGCAAGGCCAATCCGCCGCAATCGGAGGGGCCATGAAACCGGCGCCGTTCGACTATTTCGCTCCGAACACCATCGAGGCGGCGGTGGAGCGCCTCGCCGACGGCGACGCCACGATCCTGGCCGGCGGCCAGACGCTGATGCCGCTTATGGCTTTGCGCCTAAGCACGCCGTCCCTGCTGGTCGATATCAATCACATCCAGGCCCTCAAAGGCGTCACCCGCAAGGGCGCTGAGACTTGCGTCGGTGCGGCCGTGCGGCAGTGCGAAATTCTGAGCGACGCGACCATCGCCGCGCACGCGCCCGGTCTCGCAATCGCAACCGCCCATGTTGGCCATCACCAGACCCGCAATCGCGGCACGATCGGGGGCTCGGTGTCGTTGGGCGAACCAGCGGCCGAATTGCCGGCGACGGCGGTGGCGCTCGGCGCTTCGGTCGAAGCGCGTTCGAAGCGAGGTATTCGCAGAATCGCGGCGGAAGAATTCTACACCGGCCCGTACACGAGCGTGTTGGAGCCCGACGAAATGGTGACGGCATTGTATTTTCCGGACTGGCCGGCGGGTACCATTACGCTGTTTCGCGAAATCGCCCGCCGCCCCGGCGATTTCGCGCTGGTCGGATTGGTCGGCGCCGTGAGCGTCACTGGCGGCAAGATAAGCCGCGCCGGTCTGGTCTGGTTCGGGATGGGCCCGACGCCGATGAAAGCGCGCCAGGCCGAGGCGGCGCTTCTGGGTCAAGCCATAAACGCGCTCGACATCGATGGCGTTGCCGAACTGGCGATCGCCGACACCGACGCGTTCGACGATCACCATGCCAGCGCGGCGTACCGGCGCGTTGCAGGTCGGAAGCTGTGCGCGCGGATTCTCGGCGAGGCGTTTAATGTGCGGCGGACTGCATGAGCGAGCATAGGATTGAACTCACGGTCAACGGCGAGCGCATCGGCGCGCGCGTCGAGGCGCGGCGCACCTTGGCTGATTTCTTGCGCGACGATGCCGGCTGCACCGGTGTGCATATCGGTTGCGAGCACGGCGTTTGCGGCGCCTGCACGGTGATCATCGATGGCTCTGCCGTGCGCTCGTGCCTCATGCTCGCGGTGCAAGCCGATGGCGTCGATGTCACCACTGTTGAAGGACTGGCCGCTCCGGACGGAAAATTGCATCCGGTGCAACAGGCCTTACGCGACGAGCACGCCTTGCAATGCGGATTTTGTACGCCTGGCGTGGTCATGACTTTGGCGGCGCTCACCGCCGGTGACGAAAAACCCAGCGCGGAAGCGTTGATCGGCGCGCTCTCGGGCCATCTGTGCCGGTGCACCGGTTATCAGGGGCTGATCCGCGCGGCGCGCCGCCTCGCGGCGGAGACGGGAGAAAGTCCGTGACCGTCCGAGCGCTCCGTGCGAACAGGTCGCCATGAGCGAGATGATCAATCCAGCCGCCGCGATTGAGGCCGGCCAGGAAACCATCCGGGCCGAGGCGCAAGCGCTGGAGCAATTGGCGCAAGCCCTGGGCGATGGGCTCCGTCGGCCGTTCGTCGAAGCCGCGCGCTTGCTTGCCAGCGCCAGGGGCCGCGTGATCGTCTCCGGCATGGGCAAGTCCGGGCATATTGCGCGCAAGATCGCCGCCACGCTTGCCTCCACCGGCACGCCGGCGCAGTTCGTCCATCCCGCCGAGGCCAGCCACGGCGATCTCGGCATGATCGTGGAGCAGGATTGCGTGCTGGCGATTTCGCGCTCGGGCGAAACCGCCGAGCTTTCCGATCTGCTCTATCATTGCCATCGGCTGAGCGTGCCGATCATCGGCATGACCTTCAAACCGGAATCGACGCTGGCGCACGCTTCGAGCGCGGCTTTGGTGATGCCCGATTGCGGCGAGGCCAGCGAGGAAGCGCCGGCGCCGACGATTTCGACGACCATGTGCCTGGCGCTTCGGCGATGCGCTGGCGGTGGCGCTGCTGAAAGCGCGCGGCTTCAACAAGGATCATTTCGGCGCCATCCATCCCGGCGGCAAACTGGGCGCGGCGCTGAAGCGGGTGCGCGACTTGATGCGCGTCGGCGAGCACGATCCGCTGATCGGCCCTGACCTCTCGGTGCCCGACACGCTGAAAGCCATGAGCCGCGACAGTTTGGGCGCGGCTGGCGTGATCGAGAACGGCAAGCTCATCGGCATCATCACCGACGGCGATCTGCGCCGGCGGCTGACGCCGGAAATGTTTGCGCGTGACGCGCGCGCTTTGATGACGCCCAACCCGCTCACCATCGCCGCCGACGCCCCCATCGCCGACGCCATCGCCATCATGAACGCCAAACGCATCACGATCTTGTTCGCGGTCGAGGAGGGCAGGCCGGTTGGCGTGGTGCATATGCACGATCTGCTGGCGGCGGGGGTGCGGTGAAGATATTGTACAAGAAAATATAGTGTCACACAAACACCTCCGTCATTCCGGACGCGCAAAGCGCGATCCGGAACCCAGGGGCAACAGGCGCGACGTTGACCCCTGGGTTCCGGATTCCGCCTACGGCGGCCCCGGAATGAAGGATATATTGTTGAGGGGAAGTGCAATGCGGTACGGTGCAGGTCTGCTTCTCGCGGCTTCATTGTTGTTCGCCGCGCCCGCGCATGCGCAATCCGCCTTCCCCACGCCGGTGGAAGTTTCCATCGCGCAAGTGCTCCCCCGCATGATCTCCTGGCGGCGGGATTTTCATCAGAACCCGGAGCTTTCCTACGAGGAGGTGCGCACCGCGCGCATCGTCGCCCAGCATCTGCGCAGCCTGCGCCTGGACGAAGTGCGCACCGGCGTCGCGCTTACCGGCGTGGTTGGCGTGCTGCGCGGGGGCAGGCCTGGGCCGGTGATCGCGTTGCGCGCGGATATGGACGCGCTGCCGGTGACCGAGGAGGTCGATCTGCCGTTCGCCTCGCGCGCGCGCGGAACTTATAACGGCCAAGCCGTCGGCATCATGCATGCGTGCGGGCACGACACGCACGTCGCGGTGCTGATGGCGGCGGCGAGCGTGCTGGCGGCGCGGCGCGCGGAGATCGCGGGCACGATCATCTTCGTGTTCCAGCCCTCGGAGGAGGGCGCGCCTCCCGGCGGGCTCGGCGGCGCGCGGCGCATGCTGGCGGAAAACGTGTTCGGCGATCTGCGCCCCGAAGCGATTTTCGGCCTGCACGCTTGGCCGCGTCCAACCGGCACGGTGACGATCGTTCCCGGCCCGTTCATGGCCGGCGCCGACCAGCTCAGCATCATTGTCCACGGCCGCCAAACCCACGGCGCACAGCCCCACCGCGGCATCGATCCGATCGTGGTGTCGGCGCAGATCGTCAACGCGCTGCAGACCATCCCGTCGCGGCAGATGGATGCGGTGCGTTCGCCGGTGATCGTCACCATCGGCTCGATCCATGGCGGCGTGCGCTACAACATCATCCCCGACCGCGTGGAATGCAGGGCACCATCCGCTACCTCAACCCGGAAACGCGCGAGGATCTCTATGCCCGCATCCGCCGCACCGATCGAGCAAATCGCTGCAGAGCGCCGGCGCGACCGCCGAGGTGACGATCCAGAACAACGCCATTCCGGTGGTCAATCCGCCGGAACCAACCGCGCGCGCGCGGCCGCTCTGGCGCGCGCGCTGGGCGAGGAGCATGTGCTCACCGACCAGCCCAACATGGTGGCCGAGGATTTCGCCTTCTTCCAGCAGGCGGTTCCGGGCGTGTTTTTCTATTACGGCGTCAACCCGCCGGCGTGTCGCGGCCGACGCCGCGCCCAACCATTCTCCGCGGTTTTTCGTGCACGAACCGGCGATGGAAACCGCGCTGCGGGCGATGCTTGCGGTTGCGCTCGACCGGGTCGGGTCGGCCGTCCGACCCTTGACTTGAGCGGCCCGCTCGGCGCCCTATGCGGCCCGGACTAAACGGTCGAGACGATCCGACCGCGCGCCTCATCGCGCCGGCTTTCGTTCTACCAAGCAGGTCCAACCCGCGGTCGCTTGTGGCCCCGGCGCAATCTTGAGGAGTGAATTAATGGCTACCGGTATCGTGAAATGGTTCAACATGGCCAAGGGTTTTGGCTTTATCGCGCCCGATGAAGGCGGGCCAGGATGTGTTCGTGCACGTGAGCGCGGTGGAGCGTTCGGGCCTGACCGGCTTGCGCGAAGGCCAAGCGGTGAGCTTCGACGTCGAAAACGATCCGCGCAAGAACAAGCCGTCGGCGGTCAACATCAAGCCGGTCTGAGCCGCTTCAGACCTACACACTTTGAATCGCCGCGCGGTTTGGCCGTGCGGCGATTCTGTACTTGGAGAATGTCCATGAACGCACCATTTCGCCTCTATGGCGCGGAGCTTTCGCCCTATTCGGTGAAAGTGCGCTCCTATCTGCGCTTCAAGGGCATTCCGTTCGAATGGCTGCAGCGCACGCAAGCGCGGCAGGAGGAATTCGCGCGCTACGCCAAGCTGCCGCTGGTCCCGGTGCTGGTCGATGCCAACGACAACGCGATGCAGGATTCCACGCCGATGATCGAGGCGCTGGAGCGCGAATTTCCAGAGCCCGTCGATCGTGCCCGAAGATCCAGGCGCTCGCGTTCGTCTCGGCGCTGCTCGAGGATTATGCCGACGAATGGCTCAACAAGGCGATGTTTCATTATCGCTGGACCTACCCGGCCGACCAGGAAAGCGCCGCGCGCCGCATCGTCGAGATGATGTTCGAAGGCGCTGAGACGCCGGCGGGTATCGAGGATTCAGTGCGTAGCGCGCATGGTCGGGCGGCTTGCACCATGTCGGCTCCACGCTTGAAACCGGCCCGGTGATCGAGGCTTCGTTCACACGCTGCTGGGCCTGCTCGAGCGCTTGCTCGGCGGGCGCGCATATCTGTTTGGCGCGCGGCCGAGCTTGGCCGATTTCGGCCTTGCTGGGCAATTGGCGCAGTTCTTGTCCGATCCCACGCCTGGCGCGCTGATCAAGGCGCAAGCGCCGCAACGTCGTCGCGCTGGCTCGCGCGCATGGAAAATCCGAAGGTCGAAGGCGAGTTCGTCGCGTTTGACGAAACTGGGCGACGGACTTCGCCGCTCTGCTGCGCGCGCGAAGTCGCCGGCGCGTATCTTGCCTGGATGGCGGCCAATGCCGCGCGCCGTCGGCGACGACGCGCCGCATTTCAGCGTCGAGATCGGCGGCGCAGCATTTCTCGCAGAAGCCGCAGCGTTACGCGGCCAAGGCGTTCGCCGAACTGCGCGCGCAAGCGCGCGCCAGCTGTCCGACGACGCGCTGGCCGCGCTGCTGGGCGAAACCGGCTGCGACGCGATGCTGCGCCGCTCGCGCCGATCGTCCAGTCCGCGCCCGACGATGGTGAAGACGACGATAGCGACGACGAAGTGTAACTCCGCGACCGTGCGTCTTAACAAATGCGCCACCCGCGGACCGCCGGCTGGAAGCCGGCGGTCCGGGTGGCGCTAATGGCTCATCAGGGTAGAAAGTGCTCGCCGCGCGGCGCGCGGGGAGGGGATGGCCGCGCGGCGAGCGGGAAGCGCGCCCTTAGGCCGCTTCGGTTTCGTCGTTGGCCGCAGCGCGCCAGCTTTGACTTTCGTCTTCGGCGCGCCTGCGGTTACGTTGCTGATTTCGATCTTGCGCGGCTTCAGCAAGTCGGGAAGTTCACGCACCAAGTCGATAGTGAGCAGGCCGTTCTCGAGCTTGGCGCCGGCGACGCGCACATGGTCGGCAAGGCCAAAGCGCCGCTCGAAACTGCGTTCGGCGATGCCGCGATGAATGTAATTGCGCGGCGCTTCGGGCTGCTTGCGCGCGCCGGAGACGATCAGCGAATTCTGTTTGAATTCGATCGACAGATCATCCTGCGTAAAGCCGGCGACCGCGAGTTCGATGCGGAAGGCGTCTTCGCTGGTTTGTTCGACGTTGAACGGCGGGTAACCGGGCGCGGCGTCAAGGCGCGCGGCCTGATCCATCAAATTGGCGATGCGGTCGAAGCCGACCAAAGTGCGGTAAAGCGGATTGAGTTCGTAGCCATGTTTGTCCTCCTCAGGAAGCGACAGTTCAAGCTCCAAGTGCGGGCAATTTCCGTCCCCGAAGGCGACGACCGACCCCACAACGCAGCCCAATTCAGGCGCCGCGTGACCCAGAAATAGGAAGCCGCCAAGGCGGTTCAAGGGGCGGCTTCAGGCTCGGCGTACGCCGCCGTGCTTTGACAATGTTAGCGCTTGCTTCGGTTAGCGCTTGGGGCATGGTGTATCTCAACCGCCGTCACGCCGCGCTCGCCCTGGCCGCCAGCACTCGCCGGCTGCGGACAAGCCCGCCAGCGCGGAGGCGCCGGCCGCGCGGGCTCGCTGGCCTGGGCGCTCGCGGGCCGCTGGCGGCTCGAACCGGAGCGCGATCGATGGCGCCACCCGCTTGAGACGCTGACCTTCTGGGGGCTGAAGGCGGACATGCGCGTGCTCGAAGATTCTGCCGGGGCGTCGGCTGGTACACTGCGATCCTCGCGCCTTATCTCGCGGCCAATGACGGCCATTTGACAGTCGCCAGTTTTGATCCGCGCTCACCCTCGGCGGCGCAGCGCGCGGTGCTCGTCGATTGGGAGGCGCGGTTTGCCGAGAACAAGTCGATGATGGGCGACATCGATCGCGCCACGCTGCAAGCGCTGGCGCCGCCAGCAAGCATCGACCTCGCCATCCTCGCCAACAATGTGCACACGCTCATGGCCGAAGGTATCGGCCGAGCGCGTGTTCGCCGATGTGTTCGCCGCGCTCAAGCCAGGCGGCGGCTTTGGCGTCGAGCAGCACCGGGCCGCCTCCACCGGCTTGCAAGACCCGCTCGCGGGCGCCGGCTATGTGCAGGAGGCTTATGTGAAGGCGCTGGCCCAAGAGGCCGGCTTCGAGTTTGTGGCCGCCAGCGGGATCAACGCCAACCCGCGCGACACCCGCGATCATCCCTTCGGCGTCTGGACGCTGCCGCCGACGCTGCGCTCTTCGCCGCTGGGCGAACCTGACGATCCCGGTTTCGACACGCGGCCCTATGTGTCCATTGGCGAAAGCGACCGCATGACCCTACGCTTCCGCAAGCCTTCCGCAGCGGCGCCGCACCTATCCCCGATTCGCGAAGCGAAGTCCGGGGCCCAAAGTCACAGCCGTTTGTGTTTATGGGCCCCGGACGCCGACTTCGTCGTTTCCAGGTGGCCCTTGCGGGCGGCGCAGCGCTGGTGTGTAAGGGCGTATTCAAATCGCGGAGAAGTCCCATGACCTTTGATGAAATCCTGGCCCGTTTCAGCGGCGCTGGCGTGACCGTACCCGGCAAGAAAGTGAAGTTCGATTTCGGCGATGTCGGCAAGATCTTCATGGACGGCGTCGCCGGCGCGGTCAGCACCGATGACGCCGCCGCCGACACCACCATCAAGATCAAGCTCGAGGATTTCGTCGACATGGCCGGCGGCAAGCTCGATCCCACCGCCGCCTTCATGCAAGGCAAGCTCAAGGTCGAGGGCGATATGGGCGTGGCGATGCAACTGCAAAGCGTCATGTCCAAGCTGCGGGGCTGAGGGCGCGTGGCCTTCGTCAGGGTCCCCGGCAACGATAGCCCCGAGGGCGCCGAGGAGCATTGGCTGGAAGGCCGAGGCGGCGTGAAGATACGGGTGATGACCGCGCCAGCCGCGGCTTCACCCACGCGCGGCTCCGTGCTTGTTTGCCCGGGGCGCACCGAGTTCATCGAGAAATATTTCGAGGTCTTGCGCGAATTGCAGCGGCGCGGTTTTGCCGTTTTCTGCATCGATTGGCGCGGGCAGGGTCTATCGGGACGCGAAGTTGAAGACGGCCTCAAGGGCCATTTCGACAGTTTCGACGATCCGGTGAACGACCTTGCCACCGCGCTGAAGTTGCTCGCGGACAAACTGCCGGGTCCGCACATCGGTTTGGCGCACTCGATGGGCGGCGCCATTTTGCTGCGTGCGCTGCAGACGCGCCGTGTTGAATTGGACGGCGCGGTTTTCGTCGCGCCCATGTGGGGGATTGCCGGGCTCGACGGCTTGGCCAAAGGGTTCACCCGCTTCATGACCTCGCTCGGCGCCGGGGGGATGTTCGCGCCTGGCGTGCCGCGCAAATGGAAGCGTGAGGCGTTCCAGCGCAATCCCGTCACCAACGACCATGGGCGTCACACGATTTGCCAGGATCTGATTGTCGGCCGAGCCGCGCCTGGCGCTCGCCGGCCCCACCAATGGCTGGGTCGCCGCCGCCAGTGAAGTCATCGCGGCGTTGGCCCAGGAGGGCGGTTTTGCCCATCTGCGCATGCCGATTCTGGTTGTGAGCGCCGACGAAGAGCTCTTGGTGGACAATGCCAGCCATGACAGAATCGTCGCGCAATTGCAGGGTGCCGCGCACATCAAGGTCGCCGCCGCCAAGCATGAAATCCTGATGGAGCGCGACCCGGCGCGGGCTGAATTCTGGGCCGCGTTCGATGCGCTGGCGGCGCGCGCCGCGCCGGCGCAGGCGTAATTGCACAACAAAGGAGGCCAGCATGGCCGGAGAATTGGTCCTGGTCACCGGCGGCTCGGGCTTCATCGGCGCGCACGCAATCGTGCAAGCGCTCGCACGCGGGTTACCAAGTCCGCACGACGCGTGCGCTGCAGGCGCGGAGGGCGATGTGCGCGCGATGGTGGAGGCTGCGGGCGTCGAGGCCGGCGATCGCCTCAGTTTGCGTCGCCGCCGATCTTTCCGCCGACGCGGGATGGCGCGAGGCCGCCGCCGGCTGCGCCTATGTGCTGCACGTGGCCTCGCCGTTTCCCGCCGGCGCGCCCAAGCCATGAAGACGAACTCATAGTCCCCGCGCGCGACGGGGCGCTGCGGCTGTTGCGCGCGGCGCGCGAGGCGGGCGTAAAGCGCGTGGTGCTGACCTCGTCGTTTCGCCGCTGTCGGCTATGGCCACAAGCCGCACGCCGAGCCTTTCACCGAAGCGAACTGGACGCAACGTCAACGGCCGCGGCGTCGGCGCCTACGTCAAGTCCAAGACCATCGGCCGAACGCGCGGCTTGGGATTTCATCGCCGGCGAGGGCGGGGCGCTCGAACTTTCCGTGGTCAATCCGGTGGCTGATCCTGGGGCCGGCTGCTGGGCGGCGGATTACTTCCACCTCGATCCTGATCCTGATCCGGCGTTTGATGGAGCGGCGACATGCCCGGCTGCCCGCGCATGAAATTCGGCCTGGTCGATGTGCGCGACGTCGCCGATCTGCACTTGCGCGCCATGACCAATCCGGCCGCCAAGGGCGAGCGCTTCCTGGCGATCGCCGGCGATTTCGTCTCGATCCAGCAAATCGCCAGGACGCTGAAGCGCCGCCTGGGCGCGGCCGGCCGCGAAGGTGCCGCACGCGAATTGTTGCCCGACTGGCTGGTGCGCCTGGTGGCGCTGGCCGACCCGGCGGTGGCGCAGATCGCGCCGGAACTCGGCAAGCTCAAGAACGCCACAACGAAAAGGCCAAGCGCCTGCTCGGCTGGGCCCCGCGCTCGGCCGAAGATGCCATCGTCGCCACCGCCGAAAGCATGTGCAGCTCGGGTTGCTGAAGGCTGCCGAAAGCGGCGTGAGCATTGTCGAAATCGCCGCGCGGGCCGTCGCTAGACGGTGTGAAGGGGTGTGAGGGTGGGATAGAGAAGCTATTGGGGGAGCTGGGTGGTGGTGAGTGAGAAGGGGGGGAATCGCCTCCGAACTGGTAAGGTGAAGCAAAGGAAAGCTTGTGATTGGGGCGGACAACGAAGAAGCCACCATCGCCAGCGCCGAAAGCTTGATCAAGCTGGGCGTGGTGTAGCGCGGCAATAAGGTGTAGATATTTGTATTTGGGGGGGCTAGGCTGGTGCATAGCGCTGGAGGTGTGTTATGCAAAGCAAAATTGTTGCATCATTTGCGGCTGCCGCCGTTCTGGCTGCATGCGCGTGGCACCGCCGACCTCGTTTTACGTCCGTGCTGGATTGACCGTCGATCAGCTTGAAATCGATTCGGATCGCTGTATGGCCGAGGCGCGCGTGGCTGAGAGAGCGGGTCCAGCGCAACAAACGACGGAACCTTGCGGGCGCGTTTTCCGGTGGGCTGGCCAAGGGTAGTTCAGACATGGATCGCTTTTTTGCAGCGCACGAAGCCTGTTTCATGCGCGCTGGCTACAGGGAACTCCAGCTGACGCCGGCTCAGCAAGAGGAGTTCGCCCTCCTGCGCACCAGTCAAGAACGTGTGGCTTACATTGTGCGGGTGAGTGAAGCCCAACCTGAATAATGCCCCTTAAGACCAAACCTTTGACGCGGCAGAGTTCCTGAAGACGCCGGAGGAAATCGCGGATTATCTCGAGGAGGCGTTCGCCGACGGCGATCCTGCGTTCATCGCCGCCGCCTTGGCGATGCGGCGCGCGCGCGCGGCATGGCGAAGGTGGCCAGCCAAACCGGCCTGTCGCGCGAGTCGCTGTATCGCGCGTTGAGCGAGGAGGGAAACCCGGAATTGGCGACGGTGCTGAAAGTGATGGATGCGCTGGGCCTGAGGTTGAAGGCAGTGAAGCAGGCGCCGACGCGGTGAGCGCGCTGTCGAAATCGCCGCGCCGGCCGCGTCATAGGCGTGACGGCAACCCGCCGCGAGGAGTGAAACGATGCGTTACATGATTTTGATCTACGGCAAGGAATCCGATTGGGAGAACGTCTCGCCCGAGCGCGCTGGCGAAATCATGGGCGCCTACAACGCCTACACAGATAAACTCCAAGGCGCCGGCGTGCTGGTGTCGGGCGATGAGCTCAACGTCGTGGCCACCGCTAAGAGCGTGCGCGGTATGGGCGGAACCCAAGTCGTCGACGGCCCTTTCGTCGACACCAAGGAGCAGCTCGGCGGCTATTATCTGATCGAGTGCGCCAACGATGCCGAGGCGCTCAATTGGGCCAAGCAGGCGCCGACCATGATGCATGGCGGCGGCGTCGAGCTGCGGCCGATCATGGTGCGGTGAACGAAGCGCGCCTCGCCGAGCGCGTCGCGCGCGAGAGCTATGGCCGCCTGCTGGCGCTGCTCGCGGCGCGCACGCGCGATGTCGCCGCCGCCGAGGATGCGCTGGCCGACGCGTTCGCCGCCGCGCTCACCGCCTGGCCGCGCGCCGGTGCGCCGGAAAACCCCGAAGCGTGGCTGTTCGCCGCCGCCAAGCGCAAGCTGATCGACGCCGCCCGGCGCGCGAAGACCGCGAGCGCGGGGCAAGCCGAGCATCGTGCTCGGCATCGAGGAGATGGAAGCGGAAATCGCGGCGCCGTCGCGCGCCCGACCGCCGGCTTGAGCTGATGTTCGCCTGCACGCATCCCGGAAATCGAAGCCAGCCGCGCGCACGCCGCTGATGCTGCAGACGGTGCTCGGGCCTCACCGCCGAGCGCATCGCGGCGGCGTTTCTGGTTGCGCCGGCGGCGATGAGCCAACGTCTGGTGCGCGCCAAGAAGACGCATCGCCGAAGCGCGGCATCGCCTTCGAAACGCCCCCGCCCGGCGCAATGGGCGACGCGCTTGGATGCGGTGCTGGAGGCGATCTATGCGGCCTACGGCGAAGGCTGGGCCGATGCCGAAGGCGCCGATCCGGAGTGCGCACGCGCTTGGCGGAGGAGGCGATCTGGCTCGCCGGCGTGCTGGCGGCGCAAGCGCCGCGCGAGCCCGAGGCGCTGGGGCTGCTGGCGCTACTGCTGCATCTGGAAGCGCGCCGGCCCGCGCGCCGGGTGCGACGGGCGCTTCGTGCCGCTGGAGCAACAGGACGTCGCGCTCTGGCGCGCCGGATCTGCAGGCGGAAGCCGAAGCGCTGTTACGCAAGGCCGCTAGCGCACGAACCGCATCGGCCGGTTCCAGACTCGAAGCCGCGATCCAGTCCGCGCACGCCGCGCGGCGCGGGCGCGGGAGCACGGATTGGAGCGCCATCGTCACGCTCTATGAGGCGCTTGCAGCGCTGACGGCCTCGCCGGTGGTGCGCTCTCAACCGCGCCGCCGCGCTGGCGCGCAGAGAGGGCGCGGGAGCAGGGCTTGGCGGCGTTGGAGGCGATCGAGGCGGCTGCGCTCAAGAGCTATCAACCCTATTGGGCGCTGCGCGCGGATCTGCTCGCCAGACTCGGCCGCGCCGAAGCAGGCGCGCGCGGCTTACGACGAAGCCATCGCCCGCGAACGCGACGGCGCGGTGATCCGGTTTTTGTCGGAGCGGCGGGCGGCCTGTGCCCTCGTGAAAACTTCTGAAAAACTTCGCAACGTGGAGATATCGCGCCCCTCCCCCAACGGATTGCGGGAAGGGAAGTCGGGGGCGTGCAGGAGACACAGCTGCTTGTGCTTGCGCGGCCCTTCTGCACTGCCTGCTGCGCCTACCTCCGGGAATGGTGGCGTAATTCAAAGCGAACGCGCCGGTCGAGCCGGTTTTTGTCGGAGCGGCGGGCGGGGCTTCAGCGCTGAAACTCCGCCCTTGCAGCATCGAGTGCCGCGCGGAAAATCGGCATCGGCATGCAGGCGTGCGACGACTGCCGCGCCGAGATCGCGGCCGGCTTCCACATCGCTCGGAAAATGCACGCCGCAGACGACGCGGCTCTCGGCGAATTCGTAACCGCGGCGGACAAGCGCGTCGGCGTGCGCGGGCGCGAGTTCGGCGAGCGTCAATCCCCAGGCCCAACCGATGGCGGCGTGACCGGAGGGATAGGAGAAATTATTGCGCAGCATCGGATCGACGCTCACACAGGTTGCTTGCGCGGCATCGCGCACGAACGGGCGCGGCCTAGCGTAAAGCGTCTTGGGCGGTTGCGAGGCCGAGCCAGCGTCACGCGCCACTCGCATCAGCAGCGCCCGCGTAGCGGGAAAACGCTCGGCGTTGAACTCGGCCCCCAGCACCGCATCGAACGCAGCGAACGGATCGATGGCGTTGTCCTGGCGCGCCTGCTCGATGCGCTCGGCGGAGTAAGGCCCGCGCACAATGGCGCGGTCGGCGCGATCGATCGCGGAATCCTCCGCTGGCGAAGCTGGCAGGAAAACGCGTCCGTCGACAATGGTGTTCGCCGGCGCGCCCGCGAACAGCGCATGCACCTCCGCCGTCTGCGCGCCCGATGGCGGCGGCGCGGCGGCGTGGCTGCACCCGGTGGCAAACAGGGTGAGGGCGGCGAAGAGTTTTTTCATGGGCCATATTGTGGCGCATCTTAGGTATGCCGTGCAAGCGCGCGCCGACTTCGGCGGCTCACCACTTCCGGGCGCTTGACGCAGGTTGGAGCGGCCGCCCTTGTTTCAAGGCGCGTTTCCGCCCCGCCGCGCCGCCTCGATCGCAGCGACGTCGATCTTGCGCATATTCATCATCGCCTCGAACGCGCGCTTGGCTTCAGGCCCGCCAGCGGCCATGGCTTCGGTCAGCGTACGCGGCGTGATCTGCCAGTTTAGGCCCCATTTGTCCTTGCACCAGCCGCACGCGCTCTCCGCGCCGCCATTGCCGATGATTGCGTTCCAATAGCGGTCGGTCTCGGCCTGGTCTTCGGTGGCGATCTGGAAGGAAAAGGCTTCGGTGTGCGGAAATAGCGGCCCGCCATTGAGGCCGATGCAGGGGATGCCGCAGACGGTGAACTCAACCACCAACACGTCGCCTTGCTTGCCGGAGGGATAATCCCCCGGCGCGCGGCGCACGGCGGTAACGGCGGAATCGGGGAAGGTCTCGGCATAGAAGCGCGCGGCGGATTCGGCGTCGCCATTGTACCAGAGGCAGATGGTGTTTTTGTTCATTACTGATCCTCGCTTTGGGTCTGGGGGATTGTCTTGAAACGAGCGCGGAGGCCAAGTGTCCCAAGCTTACTTCCGCGCAATAGCGGTTCAAGCTATTCTGAAAAACTCGGAGTGGAGATTTGTGCCATGGCAAAGCTCATTTTCGGAATGAACATGTCGCTGGACGGCTATGTCGACCACGATGCGTTCGCGCCTGGCCCGGCGCTGTTTCAGCACTTCATCGAGCAGACGCGTGGGCTGACCGGCAGCATTTACGGGCGCGGCTTGTATGAGCTGATGCGCTATTGGGATGAGGATCATCCTGAATGGGATGCGCCCGAACGCGACTTCGCCGAAGCGTGGCGGCGCCAGCCGAAATGGGTGGTGTCGCGAACGCTGAAGTCAGTTGGCCCGAACGCGACGTTGCTCGGCGATGATTTCGAGGCGGCGATCCGCGGGCTGAGGGCGGATCTCGAGGGCCGGATTGATGTTGGCGGGCCGAAACTTGCGGCGAGCTTGGCGCGGCTTGGGCTGGTGGATGAGGTTCAGATTTATTTGCACCCGGTGGTGCTGGGGAGCGGCGCGCCGTTCTTCGTCGGTGTTTGGCCGAAGCTGAGCTTGTTGGGGAGCGAGCGGGTGGGGGAGGATGCGGTGCGGGTGAGGTATGGGGTGGGTTAGGGGCGCAGCGTAGCCAGCGAGAATCGAAGACGGAACGATGTGGACAACTGCGTGCTGCTGTCTTGGCGACCGACTAATCCGGCAGCGCTTGCGGGATTGATCAACCCGTCGCGTCTATCTTCGGGAAAGGGCGGCCCTCCACGGTCGCCCTTTCCTTTTGCATGTTTGGGCGAAAAAGGTTAACAAAACATCTATTCGAGATAATTCGGAATAGATCGCGATAGATGCGCAAGAAGCCGGGTCCAAAGCGCCGCCCGATCGGTTCTGGCTCGGTTGCGTTCAACGTGAAGCCGAACACCATAAGCTATCTGCGCCGCTTGAGACGCGTGAGTTCGAAGTCGACGCCGAGCTTTGGGAGCCGGATGACTATTTTGAAGAACAGGAAGACAAACCCAAGAACGCTCCAACATCGGAGGCGTCGCGACGGCGGCGGGTGACTGCAAAGAAGAAGGAAGAGTCGAAGTGATCCATGCCGTCATCGGGTGGCTCGAAGCGAACCAAGGCTGGACCACGACGCTCGCCAACATTGAGCGCGCGGCCTCCGGCCGCGCATGCGCCGCCGGAGGCGACGCGCTCCCTCTTTCGGTGGTTTTGTGTTGCGCGTTCCCCACCTCTCCCTTGCGGAGAAGGCGCGGGACGGTTGGAGGTGAGCCGCGGCCTCCGGCCGCGCATTTGGCTCGATGGTCGACGTTCCCGCCGGAGGCGGCGCGCTCCAACCTGCTACGCGGAGCGCCAACCGGCAGAGGAGAATAGCCAAGCCCCAGGTGTATCGCAGAGGCCCGCGACCACCGGGTTGTTTTCAATGTAGGCTTTCGTCGTTTCGAAATGCCGGTCGTCGCGGACGTAACGGTCGAAATAGTCCTTGGCCCAGACAGGCCCGGTTCGTCCAAGCAGCGCGTTGATGCGCCGCGTCGTAAAGCGTTTCCACGGCATGCACGATCTGGCCGAGTCGGTTTCCGCGTTGGTCGCGATCAGCACGTGCACGTGATTGGGCATCACGCACCAGGCCTGCAGGACGTAGCGCTCGCCGTGCCGTGTAGGAGCGCTTCGGCGACGATGCGGGCGCAGTGGGGATCGCGCATCAGCGCCGAGCCCAGGCAGCGGTCGAGCACGTCGTCGCCTTCTTGTTCGTTCGGCGGAACGGAGTCGAAAAGGCGGAAGACGACGTCGACTGATCTGTAGCCGTCGTAGTGCGGGAGGTCCGCCGCTGCCAGCCTTTGTCCCATGGGGGGCAATGGTGCGAGGAGTGTGGATCAACGCAAGACTGGTCTCCGGGGCGCGCGCGGCCTCCGGCCGCGCTGCGTCGCCAGGAGGCGAGCGTCCAACTTGCTCCGAGTTACGCTTAAACAGCTTCGCCCAATTCCGCGCTTCGCGCTTGCGCCAGCCCCCGCGATGATACGCGTCGCTCACGATGATCGGCGCGACGCTCGTCGCTTCCGCGAACACCATCTGCTCGTGCACGGTGCTCACTTTGCCCCAGCTTGCGGCTTCTTGCAGCGTTGAGGAGGAGCAGGCGCCGTCGCGGACATCCGCCACCGTGATCTGCACGGCGTATTTGTGCACTTCCACATCTGCGTGGCCGAGGATTTCGGCGCAGACGACGGTGTCTTGCGCGAAATTCTTCGGCACGCCGCCGCCGACCATGAACAGCGCCGTGGTGCCGGCCGCGAGCTTGATCTCGGTCAGTTCGCGGAAATCGCCGCCGCTATCGATGGTGAGATAGGGCTTGCTTGGCTTTGCGGCGCTCGACCTGGTGCTTGACGATGCCGAAGCCGGCCGAGCAATCGGAAAACGCCGGCACGAAAATCGGCACGCCTTTTTCGTAGGCGCGCTGGATCAGCGAATCCTTCTTCTTGGCGTTGCCGGCGGCGAGCCATTTGCCGAGCTCGTAGATGAATTCGCGCGAGGTGTAGGGGCGCGGCTCGAGCGCATCGCAGATCTCGTAGATCGTGCCGTCGACGTGCTGCAGCTCTTCTTCGTCGATATAGGTGTCGTAGATGCGGTCGATATAGAGCGAGCGCAGCGTGTTGTCGTCGGGGATTTCCTTGGCTTGGTAGTGCTTGAAGCCGAGCGCTTCGAGGAAATCCATGTCGATGATGCAGGCGCCGGTGGCGACGATGGCGTCGGCCATGTTGTACTCGACCATGTCGCGCCACACATGCAGGCACCCGCCCGCGCCGGTGGAGCCGGCCATGATCAGCCAAGTGGAGCAATTCTGATCTTCCAGCGCCATGTTGAGAATTTGCGCGGCGCGCGCGGCGTCGCGGCAGGTGAAGCTCATCTTGCCCCAGGCGTCGATGATCGGGCGCGCGTCGAATGACGTGATATCGATGTGCTCGACGGGGGAGGAGAGCAGTTCGGCTTTGCGGTTCGGTGTGGTCTTGTCGGCCATTGGAGTGGGCTCCATACGGCGGCGTCGGCTAGACCGATCGCGCGGACGCTCCGCCCACGCGCGATCGGGGGTGCGTTTAGGGCAAATGGCCGGGAATGCAAGGATTTTCGGGCTGGATCGACTACTGGGTACTGCTCAATGCGCATGGCGCCTGCGGGGCTAAAGCCCCGCGCTCCAACTTGGAAACGCCTCGCCGCGGGTTTGCGGCAATCGCAAACAAACTTAAGGCGGCGCGGGCTCTGGCGCTGGTTGCGGCGGCGGCGAGGGTCGCTGCGTGGCGCGGCGGAAAATATCTTCGAGCGGATTGCGCGGCGCTGGCGCGGGCTCGGTTGCTGGCGTGGGCGTTTGCGCTGGAGTTTCCGCCGCCGGTTCGCTCGGCTCGGCGTCGGCGCTGTCGGCGTGCGGCCGAACAGAGCTTCGCCCAATGTCGCCAGCGGACTGCCGGGGGCCTGCCCCCGCAGCGCTTGTTGTGCGCGGTTGCGCAATTCATTCTGTACCACATCGCCGAGCGCGGGCTGGAATTTGACGTTGGCCCAGGGGCCCGAGACGCGGAACGGCACGCCCAATCCTTGCAGGCTGGCGTCGCCGCCCTGGCCTTGCGCCGAGCGCACCGCGCGCGGGGCGATGCGGATATCGATCGACTGGCCGCCGATGTCGACGAGACCGGCGCCGTCGAGGCGCACGAACGGGTTGAGCAGGCGCAGATCGTCGGTCACGGCCACGCCATTGGCGACGCGAAAACTCGCCGCCAGTTCGGCGAAATCGGTGGCGCTGCCCTCGCCGGCGGCGGCGCCGGTCGCCAGCGCCTGCACCGTGCGCGCGACTTGCGCCAGGTTGACGCCTTTCCATTGGCCGTCGTTGAAATTGAACGAAGCGGTTCCGTTCAGCGCGCGCATCAGCGCCGCCTGGCTCGCGCCTTGACCGACCAGCGCAATCACCAAGCGACCCCGCCCGGCGATTTTCTCAAAGCCGATGGCGTCGCGCAGCAGCGGCTCGGCCTGGATGTCGCGCGCATCGAGTTCCACCGCCACGCGCGCGGTGGGGCCCGAGCCGTCGGCGATCAAGCGCGCCACGCCGCTCCCCTGGTAGAGCGAGATGCGCGTCAGCCGCGCATCAGCCGCGCCGTTGGCGACGCGCAGGCCCAGGGCCACATCGGCAAACGACATGCGCTGAAATTTCAGCGCGCCGATGGTGAGATTGAGATTGGCGTCGAGCGCGCGCAGGCCTTTGAGATCGAGCGGCGCGGCGCTCCAGGCCGTGTTCACTTGCGGTGCCGGTTTGCGCGCCTTGCGCAGGCGCTGGCAGATAGGGATTGAGGTCGAGATCGGCCACGCGCAACGCGCCGGTGACGCGCATGCGCTGCTTTTCCGGCATGAGCAAAGTCAGCGCGCCATTGGCGTTGATCGCATCGAGGTTGAAGCTTGCGTCGGTAAGCGCGGTCTCATCGCCCACATGCGCCATCTGCGCGGCGACGCGGAAAGCGCCAAAGCCGCCGCCATCGCTCATCGGCGAACCGACCCAGGCCAGCAGCCGCCGTAAACTCGCGCCGCTGGCTTCAAGTCGGCCCGACAGCGCGCCGGTGGCGACATTGAAGGCGCCGTCGAGAGCCGCGTCGAGCGGTCCTGATTTAAGCCGCGCGGTCAAAGCCGTCTCGCCTTTTTCCAGCACCGCGCGCGGCAAGGCGATGGCGGCGTCAATGCTGAGCCGCTCGCCGCGATAATCCAGCGCCGCTTGCAGGCTCGCGGGCTCGTCGAGCGATTTAAGCGCAAGGCTCGCATCCACGTGCTCGAGTTCGAGCGGCGCGCCGCTCGCGCCTTGGAACGAAATTAAGCTGTCTACCAGGCGCACATCGTCGAGCCGCAAATCTTCGATTGTGGTTTGCTGCGGTCGGTGCGCTTTGTTCGGTTGGGAACGCCCAATTGGCCGCGCCGTCGGACTTGGCCTCTAACAGCAATTGCGCGTTTTCGAATATGAGCTGCTTGACCTCGATGGCCCCGCGCAGCAAGGCCCAGGCATCGACCGCGAAGACAATGCGTTCGGCGGCAATGAAAGCTTGGTCGGAGGAAAATCCCTCGGGGTTGGACAAGGAGACATCGCCAACCGAAAATCCAAGCGCCGGCCAAAATGAAACGCTGATGTCATCGCCAAGCGACAGCGTCCGCCCGGTCGCCGCCTCGATGCGCCGTTCGGCTTCGCGCGCGGCGGCTTGCTTGGGGAAAAACACGAAAAAAAGCGCAACCGCGAGCACGAGCGCGCCCAGCAACGCGGCAAGCGCCAAGCCGATGGTCTTGAGGTTCAATTTCATCGCAAGCTCCCGGGCGCATCTGTCTATAGGATGACGCCGGCAAAATCGAGCGCTTGGGCGCAGTCGATCAGCCGCTTGGGCGGCAGAGGCCCGCGAGCGCCGCGAAAAAATCGCCGAGTTCGGTTTTGAACGCGCGCGCTTCGATCAACGCCATGACCGATTGGGCGAGGTCCTTGGCGATGGCGATCTCATGGCTTTTCCAGATGCGCGGCGTCGTGTCGATGGCGCACAGCGTCCCCAGCGCCTGGCCTTCGCTGGTAACCAGCGGCACGCCCAAATAAGCGCGAACATGAGGCTCGCCCAACACCAGCGGATTGTCGGCGAAGCGCGGATCGAGCAGCGCATTGGCGACGACCAGCGGTTCGGTTCCGCAGATGGCGTGGCCGCAGAACGAAATCTCGCGCGGGGTTTCGGCGGCCTCAAGGCCGACGCGGCACATGAACCATTGTCGCTCTTCCCCAACCAGCGAAATCAGCGCTATCGGCGCGCCGGTCGCCCGCGCCAAGCAGCGTGTGAGCGCGTCGAAGGCGGGTTCGGGCGTGGAATCGAGCAATTTCAATCGCAGCAGCACAGCCAGGCGCTGCAATTCGTTGAGGGGTGTGGGCGCTTGCATCATGGCGCCAAGCATGGGGTGCAGCGGTGAAGGAAATACTACTATAAGTTGTAAAAACCACTGCTAGGCAAATGCAATAATCGGCGCTGGCTTGTCCAGGAGGGCGATGTTGCCACGCGCGGCCTCGGCGATGTCGCGAAAACGCTTTGAGAGGGCATGGTCCGGAGCGGTGGCGGTCAGGGGGCGCCCGGAATCGGCGCTTTCACGCAAGCTTACATCGATCGGGATTTCGCCAAGAAACGGCACGCCGGCTTGTTCCGCCGTGCGCCGTGCGCCGCCCTGGCCAAAAATGTGCGTGCGCGTCCCGTCCGGACCCTCGAAATACGCCATGTTTTCAATGATGCCTAGGATCGGCGCGTGGGTTTTTTCAAACATCGCCAACCCCCGGCGCACATCGGCCAGGGCCATTTCCTGCGGCGTTGAAACGATGATCGCGCCCGCAAGCGGCGTGCGTTGCACCAGCGTCAGCTGCACATCGCCCGTGCCCGGCGGCAAATCCAGCAGCAGCACGTCAAGCTCACCCCAGACCACGTCATCGAGCATTTGCCGCACCGCGCTGGTCGCCATCGCTCCGCGCCAGATCATGGGCGAGCCGGGATCGACCAGAAAACCGATCGACATGGTTTTCAATCCGTGCGCCGCGATTGGGAGAAGGGTTTTGTCAGGCCCTGGCCGGGGCTTCTGGTCGGCTATGCCGAGCAGAGTGGGGCCCGAGGGGCCGTAAACGTCAAGATCGAGCAGGCCGGCTTTCAGCCCCATCGCCGCAAACGCGCAGGCGAGGTTCACGGCGATGGTGGATTTGCCGACCCCACCCTTGGCCGACGCGATCGCAATAACGTGGCGAACCTGGCCAATCCCTCCGATCTTTGCGGCTTTTGGCTCATGCGCGGTCAGCACCGCGATGACGTTCTTCACCCCGGGCACCGCGCGCGCGGCTCTCTCGGCCGCCTCGCGCACAGCGCCATAGCGCGCGACTGCGTCAGCCGGCGCCTCAAGTGTGAACGAAACCTTGCCGTCCTCGCTCACACTTAGCCCGGAAATGCGTCCGGATGTAACTAAACCCTTGCCAATTATAGGGTCTTTTATGGCGTCAAGGGCTAGATTGAGCTGCGCCAATGGGTTGTTCATCTTGATCCTTTAGGTGTTGGGCCACATATCGGCGCACGCGGGGAAGAGGCAAGGCGCCAAGAATGGCGCGCGGCCCCAAATGCCAAAGCGGCGGGATAGAACATCTGATGCCTTGGAACGATCAATCTGGCGGCGGCTCAAACAATAGCGGCGGCCCCTGGGGTAGCGGCCCGCGCCGGCCTTGGGGACAAGGTGGCCAGCGTCCCCCGCAAAATCCCCAAGGTCCCGACCTTGAAGACATGATGCGGCAATTCCGGGAACGCTTCGGCATGGGCGGCGGCGGCTCTGGCGGCGGCTCAGGCGGCGGCGCGCGGCGCGGCATCGGCTGGCCGATCCTCGCCGGCGTGTTGGTGGCGGGCTGGCTGTTGAATGGGGTCTACATGGTCGATGAAGGTGAGCGCGCCATCATCACCACGGTGGGCGAGTACAGCTACACCAACGGCCCCGGTCTGCACATGCGCGCGCCAATCCCGTTTCAGGCGCACGAGACTATCAACGTCACCGGCCAGCGTTCGCACGATATAGGCGCGGAAGACAACCCCGCTGAAAGCCTGATGATCACCGGCGACCGTAACATTGTCGATGTGCAGTTCAAGGTTCTCTACAACGTCGCCGATGTGTTCAAGTTCCGCTTCAACGTCAGGGACGCGGATGGGGCCGTGCGCGCGGTGGCGGAAAGCGCCATGCGCGAAGTCGTCGGCCGCCGCGAGCTGGAACCGATCACTACGACTGATCGCGCCGCGGTCGAGGATGAAGTTGAACAACTCACCCAGCAAGTGCTGAACCAATACGAAGCCGGCGTGCAAGTGCTGCAAGTGCAACTCGTGCGCGCGAAAGTGCCGCCGGACGTGACCGAGGCGTTCAACGATGTCATTATCGCTCGTTCCGACGCGGAGACCGCCACCAATAACGCCAATCGCGAAACCGCGCGCATCCTCAACGAGGCGCAAGCCTATCGCGAGCGCGTGGTGCGGGAAGCCACGGGCGAGGCCGAGCGCTTTACCTCCGTGCTCAACGAGTATCGCCAGGCGCCGCAAGTGACCCGCGACCGGCTGTATATTGAAACCATGGAGCGCGTTTATCGCGCCGGCGACACCATCATCCTCGATCAGCGCGGCGGCGCGGTGCCGTACCTGCCGCTGGACGGCATGATCCGCCGCAACGCCGCGCCAACGCCGCCGCCAGCCGCGCAGGGAGCACGCTGATGCCACGCATACTTGTCGCTCTGTTCGGCGTTGGCCTGCTGGCGCTGATCGTAGCCTGGAACACGCTGTTCATCGTGCCGCAGGATCGTCAGGCCATTGTGCGGCGCTTTGGCGAGTTCACCCGCGCCATCAACGCCCCCGGCGTCAACGAGCCCGGACTCTATTTCAAGGCGCCCTTCATCGAGAGCGTGCTGCTCTACGACAAGCGCAATCTGTCGCTTCCGATCGAGGGGCAATCGGTGTTTGCCTCGGACCAGGAGACGCTGATCGTCGATGCGGTCGTGCGTTGGCGCATTGCCGACCTGCGATTGTTCTATCAGAGCGCGCTGAGCGAGGGCGAAGGCGCGGGGCGACTGAAGACGTTTGCCCAGTCGGCGATCGGCCGCGCGCTCGGGGGCGCCAATTCCAACGAGATCATTTCGAGCCGCCGCGCCGAACTCATGCAAAACATCGAGAACGACCTCAACGCCTCCGCGGCGCGTGAATTGGGCGTCAGCGTCATCGACGTTCGCATCCGTCAGGCCGACTTGCCGGACGCCACGCGCGATCGCATCTATGTGCGCATGCGCTCGGAGCGCGAGCAGGAAGCGGGCCGCATTCGCGCCGAGGGATCGCGCGCGGCGGTGGTGATTCAGGCCACGGCGCAGGAGCAGTCCGAGCGCACGCGCGGGGAGGGCGACGCCGAACGCGCCCGCATCTTCGCGCGCGCCTACGGCCGTGACCCCGAATTCGCCGCCTTCTATCGCTCGATGCACGCCTACGACACCGCGCTCGACGCCGGCACGCCGATTATTGTCCCGCCCGACAGCGACTTCTTCCGCTACATGCAGCGACGTAATGCCGGGCGGTAGCAAGCGCACCCCGCTCCTCCCCCTGCAAGGGGGAGGCTGGGATGGGGTGCGGACGCCGAGGTTCGGGTTTGGCGCCGCGTCTACTTCAAGCGTCGCGCCGACCCCCTCTCAATCTCCCCCTTGCAGGGGGAGAAGCGGGTGGCGCCTGTTGCGTTGTCGCCCCGCGCTCCAACTTGCAATCGTGCGCGCTTAGCTTGGAGTTAAGGATTTCGGCGTTCTCCTGGGTCTGTGGTTTGATTCGAGCGCGCCGGATTTCGAGAGAGCGCGGGCCAAGGTGAAGAGTTCCAGCTTTCGTCCGAAGGGCGGGAGCGCCCGGTCCTGAGGGGGGCTGGGCAAGCCGAGGGGACGCATTCATGGACCTCTATCTCGACGATGATTCCGAAGTTTTCAGCGATCCGATGGAAACCGTGGAAATGGTCATCGGTTCCGACGACCGGTTTTCGTTCGAACGCGCCGAGGACGGCGACCTGCATTATTCCTTCACCTGCGCATGGGGCGAGACGCTCGGCTATTTCAGCCATCGGCAGGAATTGCCGGCGCTTTTATTCACACTCGGCTTCGATATCCAGGCGCCGAAATCGCGGCTCACCGAGGCGGTGCGGCTTGCCGGCCTGATCAATGAAAATCTCTGGCTTGGGCATTTCGACGTCTGGTCCGACGACGGCACGATAATTTTCCGCCACGCCATGCCGTTGATTGGCCGCGATGAAATTTCCATCGGCGAGGTCCAGGCCATGTTGGCCGCTGCGCTCGACGCCGCCGAACGCTTCCAGCCGGCCTTCCATTTCGTTATCCTTGGCGGCATGCCGGCCGAGGACGCGGCCAAGGCGGCTTTGTTTGAAGTTTGCGGAGAAGCGTGAGCCTCGATTCCCCTTCCATTGCACTGATTGGCGCCGGCGCCCTGGGCGGGGCGATGGTGCGCGGCTGGATCGAAGCCGTGCGCAAGGGCGGCGGCCTGACGCTGACCGTGGTTGAGCCGAATTTCGACGCCGCGCTTGAACACGAACTCGTTGCCGTCGGCGCGGTGCTCAATCCGCCCAATCCCGGGCCGGTGGACGTGCTGGTGCTGGCGGTGAAGCCGCAGCAATTCAAGGAAGCCGCCGTCGGCGCGCAGAAATTCGTCGGCCCCGAAACGCGCGTGCTTTCGGTGATGGCTGGCATCACCATTGACGCCTTGACGCGCGCGCTGGGGGCCGAGCGCGTGGTGCGCTGTGTGCCGAACACGCCCGCCCGCATTGGCCGCGGCGTCACCGCCTATGTCGCCGCGCCCGCCTGCACGGCGGAGGATCGCGCCCTGGTCGAGCAATTGCTGGAGCCGCTGGGCACTGTCGAACCGATTGCGGTAGAACGGCTGATGGACGCGGTGACGGCCGTGTCGGGCTCGGGGCCAGCTTATGTGTTCCTGCTCGCCGAAGTGCTGGCGGCCGCCGCCGAGCAAGAGGGCCTCGACAAAGATACCGCCATGCGTCTGGCCAGCCGCACCGTCGCCGGCGCCGGCGCGTTGATGCTGGAAACCGGCGAAAGCCCAAGCGCGCTGCGCAAGCAGGTCGCTTCCCCTGGCGGCACCACGGAAGCGGCGCTCGACATTCTCTCCGCCGGCAACGGCCTTGGCCCCTTGCTGCGCCACGCCGTCGCCGCCGCCGCGCAAAGGTCGCGCGATCTGGGCAAGCGCTAGCCAAGCCGCGCTTTGCCCCCTCGCGGCGACGTGATACTCACCACCCATCGGATTGCGCGAAGCGCAAGTCCGGGGGCCAAATGCTGCGCATTCATCCGCAGATGGTTGGGGATATTTGGAGCTGTACATGTTTAGAAGTTTGCTGCTGTTGCTCGTCGCTGCCGGGATTGCCGGCTATTTCACCAAGCCGACCGAAGCTCAGCATCGCGAGGCGGCGCGTGCGGCGCTGGAGCAATTGCAGGGCGAGGCGATTTCCAACATGGATATCGGCGCGCTGGTTGAAAGCAGCATCGCCCGCATCGGCGAGGAAGGCCGCTTCCAGAATTATTACGTCGCCTCGCGCTACACCGTGGAAGTGAACCAGCGCCCGGTCGCCGATTGCTGGGGCGCGTTCACCCAAGTGCGCTGCACGCCTGCGCTGGAGGACATGGCGAAGGCGGTGAAGTAAAACGCTATGACGATCCCCCGCCCCTGGGGGAGGGGGAGGGGTGCGATGCTTGCGACGTTTGCGAGTCTCCAATCGAGTTCACAAGTTACGCACCGGCATCGGCGGCGCGGGGTTACGTCCCAGCCGCAAATTCCAATACGCCCACGAGCGCGGATCGACGATCCCCGGCGGGGCCGCGTCGATGGCGCTGCGGAACTGATCGTCACTCACATAGGCGCGGATCGCCTTCATGTCCTCGTGCGTGGCGTAGCGCATGGCGTAAGCCATGAACCGCACCGGATCGGCCAACGCCTTCTCCGCCGGCTCGAACCAGATCACGCGCCCAGCGATCGTGCGCATCGCTTCTGTGAGGGGCAGGGAAATCATGGCGCGGGTTCGATGGCTGGCAATAGGTCCAGATCGACCGCGCGCACCGCTTCAGCGAGGCGCTTGCGCACGTCGTCAGGCAGGCTGGCCAAATCGCCATCGCTGAAATAGCTGAGCGCTTTAAGCGTCGCCTGCGGCGCAAAGCCCTGGCCGTAAAGTGCGCGCCCCGCAGCCAGCGCATGCGGCAAGTCCATTCCCGCGTGGATCAGCGCATCGAGATCGAGGTAATCCTTAGCTTCGGCGCGCACCTGAACCACCGAGGCCTTGGTTCCAGCAAGGTCGAGCAGCGACGCGACGTGCACGCCATTAGCGGCGCGAAGGCGCGGCGCGAGCCGGGGAAAACCGGGCAAGCCGAAGAACGACAGCTTCACCGCTCCGCCGCGGTCGGCGATGACGCTCAAGGTTTGCGGCTCGATCTGGGTGATGGTAGCGCCGCGCAAGAATGGGATTTGCGCAGCGAGTTCGCGCGGGTCGAAACTGGCGCTCCCAAAAAAATCGAAGTCGACCGAAGCCCGATGCCCCAGATGCAAGGCGATTGCGGTGCCGCCATAAAGCGTGAAGCTCTCCGGCAGCGCCGACATTTCGTCCCAGAGGCGGCGCTGCGGCGGCGGCAGGATGTCGAGTCGGGGCGCAAACGGTATGGCTGCACTTTAGCATAGCTTTGCACTTCGCGCGCATGTCTGCTAGGAGAGCGCCCATGCTTCGGACCACGCAAACTACCTGCTAAAGCCGGCGGCGCGGGATCGGGCGCGCCGCGGCGGCTACGCTTTGGCCCGGTCCTTGTCCTTCACCCAATCCCCTGATCCTCCATGTCGCCGAGCTTTCCAGCGCGGGGCCTCCTCGCCCTCATCCAACTCTACAAATGGACGCTCTCGCCGCTGATAGGTCGCGAGTGCCGCTATTTGCCGACCTGCTCGTCCTATGCCGCCGACGCCATCCGCGCGCACGGCGCTTGGGCCGGCAGCTGGATGGCGGGCGCGCGCCTGTGCCGCTGTCACCCCTGGGGCGGCAGCGGCTGGGACCCCGCGCCGGAGGCCGTTGCCGTCAATTCCTGGTGGCGGCCGTGGCGCTACGGCGATTGGTCCTGGCGCAGGCGCGATCCCTTCTCCCTTGCGGAGAAGGTGGCCGCGGAGCGGCCGGATGAGGGGCGTTCCGACACGCAGGCGCCGGGTGCGTTGCAACGCCCCTCACCCCCTGCCCCCTCCCCGCAAGGGGGAGGGGGTCGCTAATTCCTGAGAGAAATTCATGCCCATCTCCCTCCAATTTCCCGATGGCGCCGTGCGCCAGTACGACGACGGCGCAACCCCGCTCGCGGTCGCCGAGAGCATTTCCAAATCTTTGGCCAAGCGCGTGGTCGCGGCGAAGCTCGACGGCGCGTTGTGGGATTTGACGCGACCCATCGAGGGCGATGCCCAAAAAAATGCACCAAAGTTCGAGCTGGTCGCACGCGACAGCGCCGATGGCCTCGAAGTGTTGCGCCACGATGCAGCGCATGTGCTGGCGCAGGCGGTGCAGGAATTGTTTCCCGGCACGCAGGTGACTATCGGCCCTACGGTCGAGGACGGTTTCTATTACGATTTCGCCCGCGACGAACCGTTTTCGATTGACGATTTTCCAAAAATCGAAGCGCGCATGCGCGAGATCGTCGATGCCGATTTGCCGATTCAGCGCGAAGTGTGGAATCGCGAAGAAGCGATCGCGCACTTCAATTCCATCGGCGAGATTTTCAAGGCGCAAATCATCGACGACATTATACCGCCGGGCGAGCCGATCACAATTTATCGCCAAGGCAAGGATTGGAAGGATCTCTGCCGCGGCCCGCATCTGCCCAGCACGGGACGTCTCGGCAAAGCCTTTAAGCTGACCAAGCTCGCCGGCGCTTATTGGCGCGGCGATCAGAACAATGCGCAGCTGCAGCGCATCTATGGCACGGCGTGGGCCGATGAGGCCCAGCTCGCCGATTATCTCAAGCGCGTCGAGGAAGCCGAGAAGCGCGATCACCGCAAACTTGGCCGCGCGCTCGATCTCTTCCACATGCAGGAAGAGGGCCGCGGCATGGTGTTCTGGCACGAGAAAGGCCTGACGTTGTGGCGCACGATCGAGGCCTACATGCGCCGCAGGCTGGACGCGGCTGGCTACATCGAAGTGCGCACGCCGCAAGTGCTCGACCGCGTGTTCTGGGAAAAGTCCGGCCATTGGGACAAGTACCGCCCCAACATGTTCGTGTGCGAAACCGCCGAAGCAAGAGACGCTGTCGCTGAAGCCGATGAATTGCCCCGGCCACGTGCAGATTTTCAAGTTCGGGCAAAAGAGCTATCGCGATCTGCCGTTGCGCATGGCCGAGTTCGGCGCCTGCCATCGCTATGAACCGTCAGGTTCGCTGCACGGCCTCATGCGCGTGCGCGCCTTCACCCAGGACGATGCGCATATCTTTTGCCGCGAAGATCAGATCGAGGCCGAGACCGCCGCTTTCATCAAGCTGGCGCAATCGATCCACGCCGATTTCGGCATGGTCTCCGACAAAATCGCGCTCGCCACGCGCCCGGAAACGCGCGCTGGCAACGATGAGTTTTGGGACAAGGCCGAAACGCAAATGCTCAACGCCGCGCGCTCGGCGGGCGTCGAGCCGGTGATCGCGGCGGGCGACGGCGCTTTTTATGCGCCGAAGCTCGACTTTTCGGTCAAGGACGCGATTGGGCGCGAGTGGACCATCGGCACCATTCAGCTCGATTATGTGCTGCCCGACCGGCTGGATGCGGAATATGTCGGCGAGGACGGGGCCAAGCATCGGCCGGTGATGCTGCACCGCGCTATCCTCGGCTCGCTCGAACGCTTCATCGGCATATTGATCGAGAATTGCGCCGGCGCGTTTCCGATGTGGCTTGCCCCGGTGCAAATCATGATCGCCACCATCACGCAAGATGCTGACGATTACGCGCGCGAAGCAGCGGATACGCTCAAGCGCGCGGGTTTGCGGGTTGAGTTGGATTTGCGCAACGAAAAAGTCGGCTACAAAATCCGCGAGCACTCGCTGACCAAGATTCCAGTGATCGCCGTGGTCGGCCGCAAGGAAGCCGAGCAGCGCACGCTGGCGCTGCGGCGCTTTGGCGGCGATACGCAAGATGTGGTCGGCCTGGAGGAGGCGCTGCGCACGCTTAGTTTGGAAGCGCTGCCGCCGGATCAGCGCGTGCGCGATTGATCTTTCGGCTGGCGGCGTGCAAGTTTGCTCGAACGCACCACCTCGTCCTCTCCCCTTGTGCGAGAGGGGATCGCGAAGTGCTGGCGGCGACGTTACGCACGAGCAGTTGCGGGTGTGGGGCGCGAGGTTTGAAGCGTCGCGCCGCCTCCCTCATCCGGCCGCATGCGGGCGCAGTGAGCCACCTTCTCCCACAAGGGGAGAAGGATACAATACACCGGCGCCAAGGTGCGCACGGTCACGCCTTCCAGGCGCAAAATCCCGTCGCGCGCTTCGACATCGAGCTTCGATATCATCGCCGCTCAAGGCATAGCCTGCGGCGAGCAGGCGGAGCGCGCTGCGTGCGTCTGCGTCGATTTCCGCGCCCTCGGCGAGCGCGGCGAACACCGGGGCTGGGCGTTCGATCTCCAATGCCAGCGCGCCTTGCAGGCGGCGCTCGGAATCGAGTGATGCGCTGCCGGAACCGGCAGCGACCAGCGCTCCCCAGCGCAGCGACAAAGCTTCAAACCGGATCTGGCCGCCGGCTTGCCGCCATGGGCCGAGCCGGTCTTGCGGCGCGGCGCGAAACAAGGCCGCGGCTTGCTCGGCGACGATCGCCGCGCGCACATTGGCAATCTCAAGGCCGAGGCCTTCAAAGCCGCGCACTTGTTTTGGCAACGCCAAGCCTTCTACTTCGAAGGCGATCTGATATTCCCCCGCCGCGCGCGCGTCGGGGCGCGCATTGATCACCAGCTTGCGCACGGTAAGCGCCCCCTCGCGGCTGGGATCGTCGAGCGCGATTCGATCGGCCTCCACGCCCGCCATCGCCAACTCGCCGTGTGCGCTGCGCCAGCTGCCGATCAACGCCGCGGCGGTCAACGTACTGACTCCATCGACGCGAGTGAATACGATCGGCGCCTTGGCTTCGAGTTTGATATGCGCGGGGTTGAGCATTTGCACGTGCAGATCGGCGCGCGTCGTGGCAGCGCTCCAGGTTTCCCGCGCGTAGGACACGCCGGTCAATTCAAAGCGGAGCAGCACCGGAAATCCGCGTCGCGCAATGGCGGCGATCGCGGCGCGGTCTTGCGCGACGATCCAGGCGCGGAGCCGCGCTTCAGCGGAATTGGCCAACACGTGCCAATAAATCACCCAACCCGCACGCTGAGGCCGCGAACAGCGCCCACGGCACGAGCAGCCAAAGCGCCGCGTGTCTTCATGGCGCGCTGGCGCGGCGCAGATGCGCGCGGCAGCAAGGCTTGGCTCTCGGTTTCGATTGCTGCTTTCAAGCTCGCGCATGAATTCTTCGCGCGACAGGCCGGCCGGAATCGCCGGCAGAATTTTGATGGTCACGATGCCGGGCTTGCGCATGATGCCGCTCGGCGGCCAGCACCAGGCCAGTGTTGAGCGCGATCGGCGTCACCGGCAGGTTGAGGTCGCGGTACATGGCGGCGATGCCGGGCTTGTAATCGGGCGGCGCGTCCAGCTCCTGGCGCGTGCCTTCGGGATAGATCACGATCTGGCGGCCCTTGGCGATCGCCGCGCGCGCGGCGCGCAGCATGTTCTTCAGCGCCTTGGCGTGCGCTTCGCGGTCCACCGGGATCATGCGCTTCATGTAGAAGCCGAACACCGGACATCTTGTGCAATTCGTGTTTCACCACGAACACCGGCTCAGCCAGGAATTGCACCGGCAGCACGGTGTCGAGCGTCGGCTTGGTGTTTCGAGGCGAACAGGGCCGGGCCTTGCGGCGGCAAATGTTCGCAGGCCTTCGAATGACTGACGCGCACGCCGCAAATCCAGCGCAGGCCCCAGATCGTGGCTTTGCCCCAACCGCGCATCGCGTGCCAGATGTAGCGGTCGTGACCCAGCAACACGGCGGGCATGTAGCGCGAGGCCCCAAACACGCCATCGCCGCGTAGAACCAGAACGAAGAAAGACGAACGAGCGCAGCAAGATCATGCCGCGTCCGCTTCGTCGGCGCTGCGGCCCAGCCCGATCAGCGCCTCGCGCCCGCGAATGACGAGATATTTCACGTATTCGGCGCCCAAGCCGGCCGCCGCGCCGAGATCGCTGCGCCAGAGCGCCGGATCGGTCCAGCGCGTGCGCACCGGGATAGGGATGGATTTCCGCTTCCGGCATCGCCAGCGACAATTCCGCCAGCGAGCGCGGCATGTGATAATCGTCGGTGACCAGGATCAGCCGGCGTAATGGTGCTCGCGCGCCCAGGCCGCGGTTTCCGACGGCATTGCCGAGCGTATCTTCCGCGGCGCGGCCAAGATCGATGCAGCAGCGCGCCAGCTCCGGATCGACGCTCAAGACGCCTCGTAACAATTCCTCATCGGTGACGATGCGGTTGACGCCGGAAATCAGCAGCCGCTCGCCCTTGTGCTGCTCGCAGCAATCGCACGCCCGGTGGAGAGCCGCTCGAGCGAGCCGCCGGTCAGCGCGACGATGCGCCTGCGCTCGCGGCGGCGGTTCGGGCTCGGCGCGCACTCGGTCGGCGAAATTCCAGAAGCCGGCGACGAACAGCAAGCAACGCGACGATGCACACGCCAACAGCAGCATCGCGCGCATCAGCCCAGCCTCGCGGCCTGGCTCGTGAAAATAGCCCGCCGCCGCGCGCGCGCCAGCGCCGGCGGCGATCGCCGCGCCAAGCGGGGCGGCGGCGATCGGGCGCGAGGTCAATCGGGCAGAATCATGCTGGGCAGAGTTTCAAGGCTCGCGCCCGGAATGGCCAGCCAGCATCACGACAAAGCCCGCGACCGCCGCCAGCGCCGCGCCAGCCAGGCCCGCATAAAGCCCGAGCATGGCGGCTTCGTCGGCGATGCGGCCCGACGGCTTGGCCGCGCGTCGCGCCCAGATCGGTCATCACCGTCACCAATTCGCGCCGCCGCGCCGCCAGGCCGCGCGCCGCCAGCGAAACGATCACCGCCATGACCAGGGCAAAGCCGATCGCGCCCCAGAAGCGCCGCGCCGCGCACGCGCATCGGCCAGCGCCGCCGCCGCTGGCGCTGTCCGGCGCCTCGATCACTTCAGCGGTGACCCCGCCCTGCGCCAGCGCCGCGACAATATCGCCGGCGACATCGACGTGCGCGTCGCGTCCGGCGCGAGTTCGATCTCGATCAGCCGCAGCGGCGGCAAGTCTTCGGCTCGACCTCTCCGCCGCCCCATTGCCGCAGCAGCGCGGCCGCGCGCCCGGCCGTCATCGGCGCGGCGCTGGTCGACGTGCGGGGCGTCGGTCAAGCGCGGCTTCGGCGGCGGCCATCCCCGCCGGGCCCTCGGGCGCGAGCACCCGGACGATGGCGTAATTGCGCCCGCGCCTGTTCGTAGCCTGGCCGCCACACGATCGACCGCCCGCGCGGCCAGGCCGGCGGCCGCCGCCGCGAAGGCGGCGAACGGCGAGCGTCCAGAACAGCGCGCGCTCCACGCCCGTCAGCGCGTTCTTCATTCGATCGCCTCCGGCTCTGCCGGCGCGGGTTGGTCTAACGGGCGACAGCCGGCCGCGTTCGATGCCGCCAGCGCATGATCGGCGCGCAATCGGCCAGGCTTTCGTCCTGGCTGGCGATCACGACGCCGGCGCCGACGCGGCGCATCTCCGCCAGCAGCCGCACGATGCGGCGCCCGTCGGCCGGGCGACATGCCGGCGGTTGGGTCGTCGGCGAGGATCAGATCGGGCTTGGCGGCCAGCGCGCGCGCGATCGCGGCGCGTGCGTCGTTCCGCGCCCGGAAAGTTTTTCCACCGGCAAATCAGCGGCTTCGCCGAGGCCGACGAAATCCACAAGTTCGCGCACATCGTCGGCGTAGTCGCGCGGCTTGCGCCCGCTCATCTGCAGCGGCATGGCGATGTTGTCGAACGCGCGTCCAATGCTCAATGAACACTGGGTTTTCAGCAACATAGCCGATGCGGCGCTTGACGTTGGCGCGCGCTTTCGGCGCTGGCGCGGCGCGACGTCGACGCCCAGAATCACGGCGCGTCCCGCGCTGCACCGGCAGCGCAAGCCGCAGCAAGTGCATGAACGTGGTCTTGCCGGCGGCGGCGGGGCCGGTGACCAGCGCGACTTCGCCGAGCGCGGGCTTCGAAGTCGATGTCGACCAGCACGGTGGCGGGCCCGTAGCCGGAATCGACGCCAGTCAAGCGGGCCAGGACGCCGCGCTCGAACAGGTCAAATTCAGGTCCGTGGGTTTGGTCGCGCCATGACTGGACAAGCCAAATAGAATCAATGCACCAAGAACGAGTTACTGGGGCAGCTGAACGTATCCTTACCATGATCCTAACCTGCACGTCTTGCTCAACTCGCTACTACGCTGACGACGCCGCGATCGGCCCGGCGGGTCGGACGTGCGGTGCGCCGCCTGCGGGTTTTCCTGGTTCGCCGAGCCGCAGCTGGAATTGCGCGACACGGCCGAAGGCCTGACGGCGCCTCGGGCGGCCTGCACGCCCGCCAGCCAGAGCCGCTGACACGCGAACGTGTCGAAAGATTGCGCCGGGCCGCCGAACAGCCGGGCCCCGCGCCGTCCGCCGCCGCCAAATTCCGCGCCCAACAAGCCGAGCGCATGCGCCGGGAGCGCGCGCCGCGCCGCGGTCGTGGTCTGGGGCGCGACCGGCGCTGCGCTCGCGGCTTCCGCCACCGGCATGGTGGCGTTCCGCCAGGACGTCGCCGAGCTGTGGCCGCGTTCGGCCAGCGCCTTCGCGGCGCTGGGCCTGGACGTCAACGTCTATGGCCTCGAATTCTACGACCTCGCGGTCGAGCGCGCCTTCGAGGGCCGACGCCGGTGCTGCTGGTCTCGGGCGAAGTCCGCAATATCGGCCGCGACGACAAGCTGGTGCCGCCGGTGCGCATTTCGCTGCGCGACACGCGCTCGCACGAGATTTTCGAACTGGTGAATGTCGATCACCGACCAGCCGATCGCCGCGGGCGCTCGCGTGCCGTTCCAAATTCGCGTCGAGAACCCGCCGGCCGACGCGGTCGATCTTGAAGCGACGTTCGCGAGCTTCGCGGAAATGTCGGTGGCCGGCGGCCCGGCGCACGTTTCGCCCGGCGTCCGCAGCGCCCTGGAATTGCTGCTCGACCGATCGCCGATCGACGATAGCGGCATGCACGTGATCGAAGCGCTGCCGGCCTGCCACTGAACAGCATGGGCCCGATCGAAGGCTTGGCGCCGCGCTTCACCGAATGGCTGAGGCGCGCCTGCGCGTTCTGCTGAACGCAGGCTCGAGATCGCCGCGCGCGTTGAAGCGCTCGGCTGAGCGCTGTCGCCGCGCAAGTCGATCGATCAGAGCTGGACCGTCGTCGGCGCTGCTGCAAGGCGCGATCCCGTTCGCCGCCGATCTGATGCGCGCGCATCGAAATGCGCGGGCGCCATCCGATCTACGATTCGCTTTGGCTCGAAAGCTATCGCGACGCGCGCGAGAGTTCCGGCAAGGTGGTGGTGCGCGCCGACATTTCGCGCTCCGTTGAAGGCCGCCCGGTGCTGATCGTCGACGACGTGTTCGATTCCGGCCGCACCATCGCCTTCGCGCGCGCGCATCTGATGGCCAAGGGCGCATCGCGGACGCTCGGCCTGCGCGTTCGTGCGCAAGCCGCAGGCGCGCGAACGAGCCAATCGACGCCATCGGCTGGGACGCGCCCGGACGCGTTCCTGGTCGGCTACGGCATGGACGACGCGGGCCGCTATCGCGGCCTGCCGTACATCGCGGCGCTGGAGTAGGAGCGGGCTGACGCGCCAGCGCCCCGGGGCCTCACGGTTTTCGCCGAAGGCGGACGAGCCGCTGGGCCCTATGTGGCCCGAAATTCTAGGTGACCTCTATTGCCGCTTCCGGGCTGCTCGCCCAAGACGCGGCTCCGTTCCAGCTAGCAGCCGCTGGATGTTGGCGCGATGGAGCGCAACCACAAAGATGCTTCCTACGATTACCAATAGCCGATAGGGCAACGGTTGCTCTAAGCCAAGGATGAGCGCGATCGCGGTCAACGCTGCGAGCATCGAACTCAGCGAAACAATTCGAAAGATTGCCACCCCAAGGCCAAACATTGCCGCGGCGCCCAAGCCCACTGGCCAAGACATCGCCAACAATACGCCGAGTCCCGTCGCGGCGGATTTGCCGCCTGAGAAATTCAACAAAATCGAACGGCTGTGTCCCAGCAACGCGGCGAGCCCAGCGAGGCAAACAGCCCAAGGCGTCCAGGTTTGCAGATCAAGCGCCGTAGGCGGCGTGACCGATGGCAATGTACCGAGCCAAGGATAAAGCCAGCTGGCGAACGCGATCGCCGCCACACCTTTCAGCATATCCACCACGAAGACTATCAGCGCAGGCCACGTCCCCAGTGTTCGCAACACATTTGTCGCTCCGGTCGACTTCGATCCATGCTCCCGGATGTCGATGCCCTTTAGCAGTCTCCCCGCAATGTAACCCGTAGGCGTAGAACCGAGGAGGTAGGCGATCGCCAACCCCGCGATACTTGCTATCCAGAACACCATTCGGTTTCGCCTCCCCACTTCCGGGCAATCTGTCCTCTGCGTCGCTTGGGGCCACCTTGCCTCCCACGGGATGAGGGCAGGGACGGCATTCTCATCCATCCCACTCGTCAGTCATGTTCCGGCAGGTCCGGTTTGAAGTCGCCCTAGTCGGCCCCTTCAATGTTTGCCGGCTCGATCTGTTTGGCCGTCCAGACGCTTCCCAAGCGCGATACAGTTTTGGTCGCCATAGCCGAGCTTCTCATAGAATGAGATCACGCCGGCATTTTCGCGTCGCACCAGTAGATTGAGTTTCCAGACACTGCGCGCGCGCAGCCAGTCTTCTACGGCGCCCATGAGTAAGCGCCCGGCGCCACCACGTTGGAGCTGGGGCTCGACGCCGACATAATAGGTCGATCCACGGTGGCCGTCGTGACCGACAAGCGCTGCGCCGATGATGACGCCCGCTTCCTCCAAAACGATGACACCGGAGGCGGGACCGCCGTAGGCAAATTCGAAATCTTGCGATGGATCGTTCCACGGACGCGTAAGCGCACAGCGCTCCCAGAGTTCGATGACGGCAAGCTTATCGTCTCGCGTGGCCTCTCTCGCGTTCATGCAACCCTCGCCAAAACGAGAGGTTTACGGATTTTCCGAATGTCTGCAACGGGCCAAAAGTCTGAGTCGCAATCGATGACCCCATCGGCTAGTGCCGAGGGCTTCGCCCCGCCCTCAGCCTTCGCCCCACCGGTCCAGCAGCCGGCGGAGATATTCGCGTTCAGCTTCCGGCCGGTTGGGATCTTGGGCGCGCTGTAGAATGTCGTCATAAATTTCGCGGGCGCGGACCCGGTCCGATCCCGTCGGCACGGCGCCTTCGCCGTCGCCCGCGCCGGCGCCGAAAACTTCGCGGCCGAGCGGATCGCGGCCGCTGCTTCGTCCCTCGCGGCCCACGCGGCCGCGCGCGCGCATTTCCGCGCCTAAGGCGTCCGCGCCCGCGCGCAAGCCTTCGAGAGCTGCGCTCTGCGCGGCTTCGGCGGCTTGCAAATCATTGCGGCGCAGCGCGCTTTCAGCTTGGCGCATGGCCTCCGCGGCGCGCTCAAGCTCAGCGCTCGCGGCCGCGCCGGCGGCCCCAGTCATACGCCGCGCGCCGCCGAGCGCCTGGCGGATTTGCGCTTGCCGCTCGGCCAACGCGCCGCGCGCCTTCCCCGCCTTCGCTTTGCCCGCCTTCGCGCTGACCGCCGCCGCCCGCATCGCTTAATTGTTGTTGCTGGCGGGTTTCGTCATTGAGCGCGCGCTGTTCGCCCATGGCTTGGGAGAGCTCGTCCATGCTTTGCTGCAAGCGGCTGCTGTTGCTGCTTCGCCGCCGGCCTGCTGATTTTCGTCCAGGCGTACGTCAAGATTATCGAGGATGCTGGCGAGCGTTTGAAGCATCTGTTGCGCTTCGCGGTTGCGGCCTTGTTCGCTCAGGCGTTCCACTTCGCGCAACATTTCTTCGATGTCTTGTCCGCTGACTTGCGTTTGCTCTTCGCGTATCCTCGGTGTTTTGCGGTCTCGCCGTTGCGCATGGCTTCTTGCACCAGCGCTTGCAGATAATTGTCGGTGGCGCGCCGCAGCGCTTCCAGCAATTGATCGAGGCGTTCGGCGCGGCGCGCCCTGCGCCAGCGCTTCGGCCAGCAGACGCTGCGCGGCTTCGAGCGCGCGCGCGCGCATCGCCAGCGCCGCCATACTCGGCCCGCAGCGCCGTGCGCCACAAGGTTTCCGCGGCGATGTCGGTCTCGCCGATGTTTTCGCGCACTGGCCAGTTCCGCGCGCGCCAGGCGGAAGCCGAGCAAAACCGCGAGGTCGCGGAAATAGCCATCGCTGCGGCGATCCATGGTCAGCGCGTCGAGCGAGCCGCGCACGCCATCGGCGCGCGCGAATGCCGGGCGGCGTCATAGTCGCGCGCGGCATGCGCTAATTGCCATACGATCGTCGCGGCTGCGCCGCGCGGCGTGGAGCGATAGGGACGCCGCTCGGCCAGCACGTGGCGGCGAATTTCGATCGCCGCGCGCGCCAGCGGTTGCAGGAACACACTTCTCCGGCAAAATAAATCGCAGCGCCTCGCTGGCGCCTTCCTGGCCGCGCGCGTCAATGGCGACGATGCGCGCCTCCACTTCCATGCCGGCATAAGCATGGGCGGCGAGATCGATCTCGGCCTCGGCCTCGGCTTCGCGCGGATCGCCGGCGGGGGCTTCAAGCTCGGTGTCGAGCGCGTCGGCGCGGGCAAGCCCCGGCGGGTGGCAATCGGGCGCACCCGCAACACCAAGCGCCGCACGCCGAAATCGTCGCGCGCGCGCCATGCCAAGCGCGACATTTTCGTCCGGCAAAACCGCGACGGGCGCTGTGAATGCCGCGCGCGGCGACAAGCGTCAGGCGCCGGCGCGATGCGCCAACTTGCGCGCGTGTGAAAGCGCACGATCTTTAAGCGCCCGGCGCTGCGGATTGGCATGCGCGCTTCCCAGGCGCCATCGGCGGCGCGAGCGAAGCGCACACTGCCGTCCGACTGCCTTGAACACCAGGCGCGGCGCGCCCACAGGCCCGGTGACGCGCACCATGGCTTCAACGAATTGGCGGGCTCGCCACGCGCTCGCCGAGCAAATCGCTGAGCGAAATTGGCGCCGCGTGCGTGTACTCGGCCGGCGCTCACCCAGGCTTCGACGCCATTGGCTGATCGCCGAGCAGCGGGCCGGGATCGGGCAAGAAAGCCCGCGCCAAGCGATCAGCCGCATCGACATTGGCGAAAACGAGCCCAAGCATCAAAGCGGCGGCGATTGCATAACGCGCGCCAAAGCGATCCAGATCATGGAGCCGCGAACGCCCCGGCCCGCGCTTGGCTTGCGCGCGCCAGTGCGCTGTCGCGTTCGCGCGCCCACAGCGCTGCTGAAACCGCGTCGTAGCGCGTGGGCTGATCCTGCAGATTATCAAACGCGCCGCTCTCGAAGCGGCTATCGGCGGCCAGGCGCGTGCGCGCCTCGATCTCGGTTGGCGCGGCAAAAGCGGCAAGCGCGCGCCAGAACAGCGCTGCGAAAGCCGTAAGCGCGGCGATCGCCGCCAGGCTCTGCGCCAGCGGCGGCGCCAAGTCGTACAAACCCGATAGCGCCAATGTCGCCCACGCCGCCAAAGCGAGCGCGAACCAAGACCCGGCGCGCACGCCGCGCTCCAGCGTCAGACGCAGGCGCGCCCGTGCGGTTTCGCGGGCGAACTGGTCGAGGACGTCCTGGTGCTTCATTGCCGGACGCTGATTTTAGCAGGGTGGGTGTGTCCAAACCATGCTCATCGCCAGTGGCGATGAATTAATGTGGCGTTTGAAAAACACCCCCGGACCGCCGGCTTCCAGCCGGCATGCCACCGCCAAGCTTACAACCGACTTGCGTGTTTGAACGCTTGCATGCCGGCTGGAAGCCGGCGGTCCGGGGTGGCGTTGTTGCGGCGGTAGAAAAGAGCGAGCCTGAAGGCTCGCGGTCCGACTACCAAACCGGTACGCGCTCGAGCGCCACTTGTTCGCTGACGTCCCAGCGGCGACGCACGATATCGTATCTGTCGCCGCGCACCAGCACTTCGGGCGCAAGCGGGCGGGAATTGTAGGTTGACGACATCGCCGCGCCATAGGCGCCGGCGGTCATGAAGGCGACGAGATCGCCTTCCTCCAGCGGCGGCAGCACGCGATTGCGCGCGAAGGTGTCGCCGGTTTCGCAAATCGGGCCGACGACATCGTAGGCCTGTTGCGGCGCTTCGACCGGCGCTTCGCGCAGCGGCTTGATGTCGTGATAGGCGTCATACATGGCCGGGCGGATCAGATCGTTCATGCCGGCGTCGAGCACCAGGATCGGCCGCGTCGCGCGCTCTTGCACCCGCATCACGCGCGATAGCAGCACGCCGGCATTGGCGGCGATCATGCGGCCCGGCTCGAACGCAAGCGCGATGTCGAGACCGTCAAACACGCGTGCCACCATGGCCGCATAGTCGGCCGGCGAGGGCGGGTCAGGTTCGTTGAAATAGGGCACGCCGAGGCCGCCGCCGAGATCGAGCCGCTCAACGCGCGAGGCCATCAGCGCGCAGCTTCTCCACCAAGCCGCGCATCACGCGGAACGCGGCTTCCAGCGGCGCGAGATCGCTTGATCTGGCTGCCGATGTGAACGGCGAGTCCCTTCGGCGCGAGGTGCTTGTCGGCGTGCGCGCGCGCGTAGAGCGCGCAATCGCTTGCTCGGGCGAGACGCCGAATTTCGCGTCGCTCTTGCCGGTGGAGATTTTCGCGTGCCCGCCGGCGCCGACGTCGGGATTGACGCGAATGGCGATGGCTGGGCTTGGCTTTCAGCGCCCAGGCGACGCGCGACAGCGTCTCCAGTTCGGCGACTGCTCTCGACATTGATCTGGTGCACGCCGGCGTTCACCGCGAAAGCCAGTTCGGCTTCGGTCTTGCCGACGCCGGAGAAAATGATGCGCTCGGCGCGGCACGCCGGCTTTCAAGCGCGCGCTCGATTTCGCCCTGGCTCACGGTGTCGGCGCCGGCGCCTTTGCGCGCCAGCGTCGCCAGCACGGCAATATTGGCGTTGGCTTTCACCGCGAACGCGACCAGCACGTCGCGCGGCGCGAACGCCGCCTTGAACACGTCATAATGGCGCTCAAGCGTGGCGCTGGAATAGACATAAGCCGGCGTGCCGACCGCTTCGGCGATTGCGGCGAGGGCACGTCTTCGCAGCAGAGCGCGCCGCCGCGATAGCCGAAATGGTTCATTGCGGCGCGGGCGACGCCGCGTTTGGTATTGCGCGCAGCGCGCATCTTGCGGCTTCGTTGTTCCGCAGCCTGACGCGCGCATTCGCGGCGGATGGCTTCGTCGCGAATTCCACAGCGGGTCGGGGCGATCGAGGTCGCCCTTGATGCCGCAGGCCGAAAGCAGCGCCAGCGCGCGCGAGGCCCAATACCAGGCGCATCATTTGAACATCTCCTTCCAGCGCGCGACTTGTTCGCGCACGCGCTGCGGCGCGGTTCCGCCATAGCTATCCCGGCTCTCGACGCCAAAGCAACCGGCACGCAGCGCTCTCTCAAGCCAGAATTGGCTGCCCGTGCTGCGGGGCGTGCCAATTGGGCTATCCAGGGGTGAACCCAACAGGTGGAGGTTGGTCAAACCATAACCGGCACCCGCAGGTCGCGAAAACAAGGGATGGATGTCGAGATAAATGAATGTTAACAATGCTGTCTACGGGTGGGGAGGTGAATTTGAACCCGAACGAACTTATCGACCTAGTTCTCAAGGTTGGCGGTGGGTTGCTGGCGGCGTTTTTGGCCGGGTCGGCGATCTTCTACAAGATCGGCTGGGACGCGGGAATGTCTGCATGCGCCAACCTCGTGCGCGATTTGCGCGCCACCATTCAGAGCCTCGTTACAAACATCGAAATCTTGAATGGAGATGTTGTGGTGCTGCGCTCCGCAAACCTGGCGCTGCAAGAAAAGGTCAACGCTCCGCCAACCGCTTCAGAAGCGGATGGCTTGAACAAATTGTTGGAGCGCAAAGATCAGGACGTCTGGCTTGCCATCCCATCGCGCCGTGCGGTCGAGCACGACCAATTCGTCGCTAGCACCAACAAGCGGATTATCTCTGTAATTCACCTGAAAGGCGGCGTCGCCAAAACAACGATCTCGGCAAACCTCGCGGCCTATTTTGACCGAGCAGGAAAGAAGGTGCTGCTCATTGATGCCGATTATCAGGGCTCGCTGTCAGACCTGATGTTGCGTGGCCGGCGAGAGTCCACCGCGAAGATCGATGAATGGCTTTCCTCGGAGATCGATCCGGAGTTGCTGGTTCGCACCGCCAATCAGGCGGGGTCGCATTTGCCGAACACATCCTTCGTCACTGCGTTTTATGGCTTGGCCTCGGTTGAGACCAAACTGATGATTGGTTGGTTGCTGGAGACGATCCGCGGCGGACAACCTCGCGACTTGCGCTACGCGTTGTCGCGAATTCTCTCCGCTCCTTCCGTCCAAGACCATTACGATATCGCCATCATTGATTGCCCGCCCAGATTATCAACTGCGGCGGTGAACGCCATCTGCGCGAGCACGCACCTTCTGATCCCGTCGGTTCCAGACGGCGGCAGTATGGAAGCCGTTCCCAACTTTACCGAGATGGCGAGCAGCCTGACGGCGGGCTTGAACCCGTCTTTGCGTTTGGCGGGAATTATTCCGACGTTGACGGGGGAGATGGTGCTAAAGAAGGCCGAACAGGAGTACCTGGCTGAGGCAAGAAAGGACGCACATCATTTCGGCGGCGAGCCATACATCTTCAGTCGAAACATCCCCCACAAGGCTGAGATTGCCAATGTTGCGGGGAAGTCAATTGCCTACCTGAAGGCCAAACCCCACATTAAGAATCTGTTCGCTGAACTTGGCGCGGAGGTTGCGGAGCGTATCGGTCTATGAACGTCGATGTATTCATACAGATTTTGCAGACTTTGAGCCAGGGGGCCTGTAGTTCCGGTGATGAGGCTGCTCACAGAGAACTCGCCGAGTTGTCCCTGCGGCTAAAGCCGTTCGCTGGGAACGCCATTAACAAAGCTTCAATACGTGGAATCCGATCCTCACTGGCACGAGAGGATTCGCGCATGGGTTTTGCAAACGCTCTTCGACACCTGAAATTCTTTCGCCGAGCGGCGGAAGATGTGGGACGGCGCGCCGATCTCAATGCAATTGACGCTGCAATCGAAGGCATCGAGGAAGGTCACGTTCCGCCCAAGCCACGCACAGCGAGAGTGCCGATCATTGCCCTGGAGTCTCGGCGTGCGCGCGAATATTTTGAGCAACTCTCCGCTGCAAATGGCAATAGAGATCAAGGTGAGGCCGTGCTTGCAAACTTAACCGGGGATCTCGAAGTTGGCGTCAAGGAGATGAACTGGCTTGCTCAACAGTACGGTGGGGGCTCCACTATCTACCCCACGCGCCCAAAAGCTCTGGAGCGTATCAGAAGCCGATTTGAAACAGTGGCGCGGCGCGAGCGCAAGAGTTCCGAAATCAAGCGCCTGACCGAAATATCGCAGTAGGGCGGGGAGTCGGTGCCTTTGCGATAGCAAGACGCGTCATTCGAACATCTCCTTCCAGCGCGCGACCTGCTCGCGCACGCGCTGCGGCGCGGTTCCGCCATAGCTATCCCGGCTCTCGACCGATTTTTCAACCGTCAACAGCGCCCGCGCCGCTTCGGTGATGCGCGGCTCGACGGCCTGGAACTCGCTCAGCGGGAGTAGCGCCAGTTCGGCGCACGCCCATCGCCTCGGCGCGGCGCGACGATCCTGCCGGTGATTTCGTGCGCCTCGCGGAACGGCAGCTTCAGCTCGCGCACCAGCCAGTCGGCGAGATCGGTGGCGGTGGAATAGCCGCGCGCGGCGGCCTCGCGCATCGGCTGCGCGGTTGAAACGCATGGTCTCGATCATGCCGGTCATGGCGGTGACGCGAAAGCGCGAAAGCATCGAACGCCGCGAAGGTGAGCGCCTTGTCCTCCTGCAAATCCTTGGCATAGGCGAGCGGCAGTTTTTGCACGATGGCGTTGAGCGCGGCGAAATTGGCGCCGATGCGCGCGGCCTTGGCGCGGATCAGTTCGGCGGCGTCGGGATTGCGCTTCTGCGGCATGATCGAAGAGCCGGTGGACCAGGCATCGCTCAAGCGTCGCGAAGCCGAATTGCGGGCTGGTCCACAGCACGATCTCCTCGGCCAGCCGCGACAGGTGCGTCGCGGCGATGGCAAGATTGGCCAGCGCCGCCAGCGCGAAATCGCGCGAGCCGACGGCGTCGAGCGAATTGGCGGCGGGCGCGTGAAAGCCGAGCGCATCGGCGGTCATGTCGCGGTCGATCGGGTAACGACGTGCCGGCCAGCGCCGCCGCGCCGAGCGGGCATTCCCACGCCGCTTCGAGCGCCGCGCCGATCAGGCGCACGCGGTCGCGCTCGAGCATCGAGACATAGGCGAGCAGATGATGGCCGAGCGTGATCGGCTGCGCGGTCTGCATATGGGTGAAGCCCGGCATGATCCAGTCGGCGTGCTCGTCGGCGCGCTTGCACCAGCGCTTTCTGCAGCGCGCGCAAGCCATCGGCCGCCTCGCGCGCGGCGCGCATGGTCCAGAGCTTGAAATCGGTGGCCACCTGGTCGTTGCGCGAGCGGCGCGGTGTGCAGGCGCTTGCCGGCTTCGCCGATCCGCTCGGTCAGCCGCGCTTCGATATTGAGGTGGATGTCTTCCAGCTCGCGCTGAGAAACGGAAACGTCCCTGCGACGATCTCCGCGGCGATCTGGTCCAGACCGGCCTGTATCGCGGCGTTGTCTTCTTGCGTAATGATGCCTTGCGCGGCCAGCATGGCGGCGTGCGCTTTCGAGCCTTCGATGTCTTCGCGCCACAAGCGTTTGTCGATATCGATCGAAGCGTTGATCGCTTGCATGGCGTCGGCGGGCTGCGCGGCGAAGCGCCCGCCCCACATTTTCTGGCCGCCGGCTGGAGGGAGTCGGAATTGGACACGAACGCGAACTCCTCCGTCCGCCAAGCGTCATGGGCGCTTGTGGGCGGCGCTGGCGATGCTGGCTGCTGGGGCGCTGGCGCTGCTTTACGTGCTTTTCGCCGCCGCTTCAAAGCCCGAGCCGAGCGCCGGTCTGGCCGATTCGCACACGGCGACGATGGCGCGGCTGGCAGTGCTGGAAGACGCCGCCGCCGATGCCGACGCGAGCGCTGCGCGACGCCGCGCGGCGCGGAGACCAGCTTGCCGCGCTTACGCCGGGCGAGGTGCTGGTGGTCAATCTCTGGGCCACCTGGTGCGCGCCCTGCATGGAGGAAATGCCGACGCTGGGCGCGCTTGCAGCGGCGCTTTGCCGGCCGCATCCGGGTGGTCGCCGTCAGCGTCGATGAGCGAAGCCAAGCTCGAGGAGGCCAAGGCGCGAATTGGCGCGGCTGTCGCAGGGCTCGCTGCCGTTCTATGTGCGATATCAGCCGCGGCGTCTTGTTCGACGCTGCAGGCCGCCCGGCATGCCGGTGACGATCATCTACGACCGCGACGGCGCGTGAAGTCGCGCGCCTGGCCGGCGGCGCCGACTGGGACGAGCGAGGAGGCGGCCGCCTGATCGAAGCGGTGCTGGCGGAGGATTAAGCATGGTCCCAGTATCTGGAAACCGAACGCCTGCGCCTGCGCGGGCACGCGCTTGCCGATTTCGACGCCTGCGCCGCCATGTGGGCGCGACCCGGACGTCACGCGCTTCATCGGCGGCAAGCCCTCGACGCGCGAGGAAAGCTGGGCGCGGCTTCTGCGCTATGCCGGCCACTGGGCGCTGCTTGGCTACGGCTTCTGGGTGATCGAGGAAAAGGCCAGCGGGCGCTTTGTCGGCGAGGGCGGCTTTGCCGATTTCAAGCGCGAGATCGAGCCCGGCCATCGACGCGCCCGAACAGGGCTGGGCGCTGGCGCCGTGGGCGCAGGGCAAGGGCTGCGCCACCGAAGCGGTGGCGGCGATGCTCGCCTGGGGCGAGGCGCATTTTGCGCCGCGATTTCGTTTGCATCATCTCGCCTGAAAACACCGCCTCGATCCGCGTGGCGGAAAAAGCCGGCTACCGCGAATTCGCCCGCACCACATACAAGGATGCGCCGACGGTGATGTACAGGCGGGGGTGATTGGAGCGCGGGGCTTCCAGCCCCGCTTGGCGCGGCGCTTGAAAGCATACGGGGCCGGAGACCCCGCGCTCCAACTTTCAAACGATGCGCAACCCGGTCCTCCCCCTGCAAGGGGGAGGAAGGGGGTGCGCGCGCTAAGGGTTCGGGTTTGGCGTCGCGTCCACTTCAATCGTCGCGCCGACCCCCTCTCAATCTCCCCCTTTCAGGGGGAGAAGCAGCTGGTGCTTGTCGCAAGCGCGGGGAACGCAGGGCTTACGGCCCCACCCCGGACCGCCGGCTTCCAGCCGGCAAGCAAGCGTTCAATCACACAGGTCTGTTGCAAGTTGGCGGTGGTATGCCGGCTGGAAGCCGGCGGTCCGGGGTGGACCAACCCGCTACGCCCTTGACCCCGCGCGCCTTCCAGGGCCCAAGACGGCGATGCAGCAAGACCTCACCAAGGGCTCGATCACGCGACACCTCCTCAGCATGGGGGCGTTCATGGCCGTCGGCATGGTGTTCCAGACGCTGTACTTCCTGGTCGACCTCTATTTCGTGTCGCGGCTGGGTTCGGCGGCGATCGCCGGCGTGAGCGCGGCGGGGACGGTGTTTTTTCTGGTCATGGGCGTGACCCAGCTGATCGCGGTCGGCTCGATGGCGCTAATTTCCCAAGCCATCGGCGCCAAGGATGGGGCCAAGGCCAATCTGTTCAGCAATCAGGCCTTGTCGCTGTCGCTCGCGTTCGGGTTGGTGACCATGTGCCTGGTGGTTTTGTTCGGCGGCGCGGCGGTGGCCGGCGTCGGCGCGGACGCAGCGACTGACGAAGCCGGCAGGCAATATCTGGGCGCGTTTGCGCCGGGGCTGGCGCTGATGTTTCCGACGGCGGCGCTGGGCTCGGGCTTGCGCGCGGCTGGCGTGGTTGCGCCGCCGATGATCTTGCAGACGCTTGGCATCGTCATCAACGCGGTACTGGCGCCGATCCTGATCGCGGGTTGGCTGACCGGCATTCCCCTCGGCGTTGCCGGCGCCGGCTGGGCCAGCACCATTTCCGCGGCGCTCGTTTGCGCCGGCTTGTTCGTGTTGTTTCCGCGGGTGCAGACGATGATGCGCCTTGGCTGGCAATTCATGCGTCCGCGCCCGGAGGAATGGACCCGCATCGTCGCGATTGGCCTGCCCGCGACCGCTGAGTTCCTGCTGATGTTCGTGAACATGGGCGTAATCTACTGGGTGATCCGCGAAGTGGGCCCGCATGCGCAGGCTGGCTTCGGCGTTGGCAGCCGCATCATGCAATCGATCTTTCTGCCGGTGATGGCGGTGGCGTTCGCCGCCGGGCCGATCGCCGGGCAGAATTTCGGCGCCCGCAACGCCGGCCGGGTGCGCGAAACGTTTCGGCAGGCGGCGCTGATCTCTTCGGCGTTGATGCTGTCGATGACGGTGCTGGCGAACTGGCGCGGCGACTTGATGCTGCGCCCGTTCACCGACGACCCCCAAGCGCTCGCTGTAGCGCAGGATTATCTGCGCATCGTGTCGTGGAGTTTCCTCGCCAGCGGCCTGGTGTTCACCTGCTCCAGCATGTTCCAAGGCCTCGGCGACACGCGGCCGTCTTTATTGGCCAGCGCCTCGCGGCTGGTGACATTCGTCATTCCAGCAATTTGGCTGACCGGGCAGCCCTTCTTCAGCCTGCACAATGTTTGGCTCATTTCGCTAGGCTCAGTGTTCGCGCAAATGGGTCATATGCCTGTTGCTGCTGCGCGATGCAGTTCAGACGCAAGCTTGCCGGCATGGGGCCCGCCGAGGAACTCGGATCATAATTGCGTGACACGCCCCAACCACCCATCCCCGGATGAATGCGCAGCATTCAGTCCGGGGCCCATAACCACAAACGTTGGAGTTTATGGGCCCCGGACTTGCGCTGCGCGCAATCCGGGGAGGGGTGACGCGATGATCCGCGCCTCAAATAATGCCGGAGGCTCAAAGAAATGGCGACAGCGCCAGGCGCACGCGCGAGCTTTGCGCCAGCACTTGCGGATAAGGCGTCGGCGCTTCCGGCGGATCGATTGAGGGCCACAGGCCGACGAAGCGGTCGAGTTCGGTGCGCGCTTCGTTGAAGGCGCGGGAATTGGCGCTGCGCAGCTCGCTTTGGCCTTGCGCAAGCGCGTCGCGGGCGGCAAGCGCCGCGCCGCGGCTGTGCCTGTATTCTATCGGGTCGGCGAAATCCGCCTGCAGCACATGCTGGTAGAGGCCGGCGGCAAGATCGACCATGCGCGCGGCGACTATGGCGTGGTCAATTTCAAGCGCGCGCGCTGCCGCATCCATGGCGTTTGCCGCCGCCGCGAGGCTTTGCGCATTCGCCGCCGCCGCCGCCGCGCGCACTGGGGCGATATCGAGCGCGCCAAACTGGTCTGGCCTAGGATCGAACACTTCGAGCAAGCCTTGCTGCAGCAGAATTCCAGCATCCTCGCCTTGGCCAGCGGCCGCCATGGTTTGCGCGGCCAGAACAAAGCCCTTCAAGTGCTGCAGCCGTACAGCGATCAATTGATCGCCGGCGAGCCCGGCATAGGCGGCCTCGGCGCCGGCTTCGCCTTGCTCGCCGCCGGCGGGGGCGGCGCTCATGTCCAGCGCTGGGGCTGGGCTCCCCGATTCTCCAGCTTCGCCGCTTTGCTCGCGCGCCGCTTCACCGCCTTCGCCGCCGCACGCGGCAAGCGCCGCCGCCGCGCCGATCGTGCGCCAAGTCCTCAATTGCCATGCCATTATCAGCAACTCCGGCTGGAGTGTCTGGACCAAATGCGATTTATTCGCAATAAGAGAATTCGATGAGCCTGATCCTGCAAGCCGTGCTCGAAGCCGAAGATCTGGAGCGCGTCCGACGCGAACTGGATGCGCTGAGCTGGACGCCGGGCAAGCGCACCGCTGGCGCGACGGCGCGGGCGGTAAAGCAAAACCTCCAGGCCGATGGCGGCGATCGGCGCACCCAGGCGCTTGAACGTTTCGTCGTTGAAGCGCTGAAGCGCCATCGCTTGTTTGAGATCGCCGCCCGCCCGGCGCGGCTCTCGCGCCTGATTTTTTCGCGCTACGAACCCGGCATGAGCTATGGCGCCCACACCGACGATGCGCTGATGGGGGCGGGGGAGGGCAGGCTGCGCACCGACCTTGCGTTCACGCTCTTTCTTTCAGCGCGCGATGCGTATGAGGGCGGGGCCCTGATGGTAGAGAGCGCGCTCGGTGCGCAAGAATTTCCGCTCGAGGCGGGCGACGCTATCCTTTATCCCGCAGGCTCAATCCACCGCGTCTTGCCGGTAACGAAAGGCGTGCGCCTGGCGGCGCTGGGCTGGGTGCAAAGCATCGTCGCCGACGCCGCGCAGCGCGAGCTTTTGTTTGACCTGTCCGTGGCGCGCGCGCGCCTGGCCGAAGCGGGCGCCGCGCCCGCCGAATTGCTGACGCTCGACAAAAGCGTGTCCAACCTGCTGCGCATGTGGGCGCAGTTGTGAATTTGCGCATCTCGGCGCTCGGCGGCTATGAGAGTGCCGCCAGCCGATTTGCGCCGAGAAGCCTTTGCCCCAGAACATTGAATTCAGCGTAATCGTGCCGGTGCATGACGAGGCCGGCAATGCCGGGGCGCTGGCGCGCGAGATCGCCGCGGCGCTGGATGGGCGCTCCTACGAGATGATTTTCGTCGATGATGCGAGCCGCGACGGCACTCGCGCCGAACTGGCCGCGCTCAAGCGCGAATTGCCCAGCTTGCGTTTGCTTGGCCACCGCGCCAATGCCGGGCAGAGCCGCTCGGTGCGCACGGGCGTAATGGCGGCGCGCGCGCCGATTGTCGGCACGCTCGACGGCGATGGGCAGAACGATCCGGCCGATTTGCCTCGCCTGCTGGCGAGATTGTTGCGCGCTGACGCGCCGGCGAACTTGGCCATGGTGGCCGGCGCGCGGGCCAAGCGGCAGGATAATTGGAGCAAACGGGCAGCCTCCCAGACTCGCCAATTTCGTCCGCAAGGCCGCCCTCAAGGACGGCGCCGATGACAGCGGGTCCGGCGTCAAGGTATTCAAAAGAGAGGCTTTTCTGTCGCTCCCCTATTTTGATCACATGCACCGCTTCATGCCTGCTTTGATGCAACGGGAAGGCTATGCAGTGGAGTTTTTACCGGTTAACCATCGTCACCGGGGCGCTGGCCGCTCCAAATATACTAATCTCGGCCGCCTGGCCGCGAACATGACCGATCTATTTGGCGTGATGTGGCTAAGGAGCCGAGCCAAATTGCCGGGGGGAAGCGACGAGCTATGAGGGCCAAACAATGAAGGCCAGAAAATGAAAGACCGGCTTGGCGTGACAGAAACGTTAGCTATCCGCCGCGCCGCGCGCGGCGGGCAGGGTAGAAATCAGGAGAGTTCTATGGGGGCCATTTTCAACGTTTTCCCGCTGATCCTAGTGCCGGTGCTGATCTATAATATCTGGGCGTTCGGGGCGACGGCGGCTTCCGGCGACGGCGGCGTTTCGGTGCGTCAACACTTGTCGGATGTTTGGATCCGCATGCCCATGGCCTCAAGCGTCGAGTGGACCGTGGCGTTTGGCGACGTGCTGGTGCTGTTGTCGCTGATTTTGCTGTTCATCGAATTGTTGAAATCAACCTCGACGGGCACGGCGGCGATTTTCAACCATGCGCTTTCGATGCTGGTTTTCATCATTTGCCTGGTCGAATTCCTGCTGCACCCGGCCTTCGCCACTTCGGTGTTCTTCATCATTATGGTGATGGCGCTGCTGGACGTGCTCGCCGGGGTCGTAGTGACCATCGTCTCGGCCCGCCGGGATGTGGAATTTGCCGGGCAACATTGACGCCGCCGCCGGCTTGGGAGCGGGCGTTAACCAATCCCTTGCCTGGCGCGGGTACAAATGCCGCCCGTGGCATCCCAGCGAAGCTCCGACGGACTGCGCGACCTCTCCCTGATCCGGGCGAGCGGATCGACGGCGCGCGTGCTCAATCTGGCCCTGGTGTTCGAGCGCCATGGCGGCAGCGAGGAATTCGCCGCCAGCCCGATGTTCAAGTGCCAAAAGCTGAACCGGACGCTGATCTTCAAGCATGCCGTGCGCGAGCACGAGCGCAGCCTGTTTGAGCGCCCCGAACCGCACACCACCAAGATCGTGTTTCCGTACTCGCCGACCGAGCTTGGCATTGGCGGCGGCGGCGTGATGGTTGGGGAGAAGCGCTTCGCCCAGCTGTTCCGCAACGCCATCGGCGCCTCGGTGAGCGAAGCCGATTTTCAGGACGACCTTGAACTGATCAGCCTGCTGCATGAAATGCCCTCGTTCGATCCGTTCCTGATGCGCGAACAATTGCGCCGCATCGGCCGCGCGCCGGCCAAGTGCTTCTTCGATCTTTCCGAAGCCGACATCGCCGCCATGCTGACTTTCGTCTGCTCCGAGATCGAGCCGCTCACCGCATTGGCGTTCGGCGCGGCTGGCCGGCGCGCGGCAAAATTGTCGATGCGCTTGGCCGAGAAATTGATGACCGACGAGAACGCGCAATTGCTCGAACCGCTGCGCGAAACTCTACGATTGTCCCCCAGCGAATATGTCGAGGGCGTGTTTTCGTGGAAGGGGTTTTTGTACTACAAATGGCTGCTGGCCGAGATCGCCGCGCGCCATGAAGGTTTCAAGCCGCGTTTCTCCGGCTGCGGCATCGTCAGCGAGGATCGCGGCGCGCGCCTCGAGGTCGATAAGCTGCGCCATGAAGTGCTGCAGCGCATGGAGCAGGTGCGCCAGCGCGCGGCCGAGACGATGGCCGCCTATGCCCGCGCCTTTGCCGCGCTCACCAAGGGACAGCCGGCGGCGTTTCGCGATTTTTTGCTGGAAGCGCCGGAGAAATTCACTCCGCTCGGCGAGGCCGTCGGCGCGGTCAAGCATATCCACTCGCTGTGGGGTTTTCGCTTCCCCGACAAGGCCATGCCGAAACTTGAAGCGCCCGAAGCGCAGGAACTCCTGATCGAGTTCGACCGCATGCTGCGCGGCATCGAACTCATCCGCCCCAACCCAGATCTGGTGTTGAATTAAGATTGCCAACCGCGGCAATTGAGAGCGCGGGGCCGCCGGCCCCGCTTGGCGCGAGCGCCAGCGGCGCCGTAACGCTTGTGCGTTCGGCGTTGCATTGGCGCGCGTGTTCACGCGCACCCCCGGAGCGCCGGCGCCCCGCCGGCACACCAGCGTTCAATCGCGCAGGTCTGTTATTGATTTGGCGGTTGCTTGCCGGCTGGAAGCCGGCGGTCCGGGGTTACGAGCTGTCGAACGCGCCGGCGGCTTTGTCGGCAGCGGCGGTTATGGCGGCAGCGCCGTTGGGGCCGACCTTATATTCCGCGTCGGGGTCGTGTTTGCGCAGCAGCGCGATGCGTGCGGGCCTGGCGAACAGACGCCGGGCCAGGCGTTTCGCATAAGCCAAGGGATTGTTGTACACGCGCAGCAACGCCTCGCATCTTTGCGCCAACGGCCAAGCGCCGTAATGGTCGCGCGGCATGAAGCGGCGCGCGCTCTTGGATTTTGTTGTACGCGATAGCGGAATGGCCTGGAACGACACCCGCCAATCATCCGGATCGAACGAATGATAGCGGCGCAAGGGCGGGGTTTGCTCGCGCGTTTTGGCTTGTTTGGCGCGCTGCGTCGGCTCTGGCAGCGGCCCCAGCAAAGCCGCTTCGATCAGCAGCAATTCCCGCACCAGCCATTCGCCGGCGCGAATCCAAGTGAGCGCCAGCGCGCGCTGCGCCGTCTCGAACACGCGCAGCGAAGCGATGCGTTGCGGCTCGCCGAAGAGGTCGAACAAAATCTGAATAAACGCGCCGGCGGTGCGCCAAAGTTCAAGCGGAGCGTTGCGGGTATCTGGTTTCATGGGGGCAGTGTAAAGCCGCGCGGGAGGTGTAGGATAGATTCTTCATTGTCTCCTGTGTTGTACGAGGTCACACCCATCCCCGGAAGCGACGCAGTCGCTGTCCGGGGCCCATAAACACTGGGGTTTTGTGTTTATGGGCCCCGGACTTCGCGTTCCGCGAATCCGGGGATAGGTGGGGGATAGATTGCAAACGTGGCGACCCTGGAGCGCGTTGGAATAGGCCGCCGGCGCCCCGCGTTCCCGCCTAAAATCTCAGCAAACTCGCCATCGCCTCGCTCGGCGCGGCGCCCTCGATATGGATGCGGCCCCACAGGCCGAGAAACAGAAGCGGCCAGCGCCGCGCGGCTTGGGCTTCGTCGCTGAACACGCTTTGTACATAATTCCCATCGCACGCGGCGCGCACGGCGACGACATCCGCCAAGGCGCGCGCAAGTTCGCCGGCGCGCGGGGCGATCCATTGCGCCACCGGCACGGTGAAGCCTTGCTTTCGCGCCCAGGGCGCCGCGGCCGGGCAATGGCGTTCAAGCCATTTTCGCAAGATATATTTGCCAAACCGCCCGCGCACTTTCAGCGCGTCGGGCAAGTGAAACGCAAAGGCGGCGACTTCCGGATCGAGGAACGGCGTGCGGCCCTCCAAGCCATGCGCCATCAAACAGCGGTCGAGCTTGAGCAACAGATCGTTGGGCAGCCAGGCGGCGATATCGGCCCATTGCGCTTGTTGCAAAGGCGAGAGCCCGGCCGGCGCCGACGCGGCGTCGCGCCAGGCCTCGAGCGCCGCGCCGCTCGCGCCTTGCGGTTCAGCCAAACGCCCGCCCAGCCAACTTGGCCGCAGCGCCCGGCGATAGCGGCCGTAGCCGCCGAACAATTCATCGCCGCCTTCGCCCGTGAGCACGACGGTTAGCGACTGCTTGGCGGCTTGCGCCAGTTTGTACGTAGGCAAGCAGGCATAATCGGCGACAGGATCGTCGAGCGCCCAGGCGATTTGCGGCGCGATGGTCCAGAAATCTTCTTCGGTAAACGTCGTCTCGCGCCAATCGAGATCAAGCGCGCGCGCGACGCGCTCGGCTTGGGCGCGTTCGTCGCGCGCGCCGGGGGCGTCGAAACCGCACGTATAGGCGATAACTGGGCGCTGGTTGAGCCGCGCCATCATGGTCGCAATCGCCGCTGAATCGATGCCGCCGGAAAGGAACAAACCATAGGGCACATCCGAACGCTGATGCACGCGCACGCTATCTTCCAGCACGCGGTCAAGCGCGGCCAGGGCGGCGGCTTCGTCGCTGACAGGATTTTTCGCCGGCGGAATCGCCGCGCGCGTGGAGCGCGGTGTTAGCGTTCCGCCGACAACTTCCACTATCGCGCCGGGCGCGAGCCGCGATACGCCGTCCCACGCCGTGTCTTCGCCAAGCGCGTAATTGAGATTGAGCACTTCGCCGAGCACGCGCGTGTTGGCGTGCGCCTTGCCGAACGCGCGCGGTTCGGACGCGAACGCGACCGCCCCCGATTGCGCGCGCAGATAAAGCGGTTTGATGCCGAAGGGATCGCGCACCAGCCATATCCGCCCATCGCAGCCGATCAAGCAGAACGCGTACATGCCGCGCAGGCGCGCGAACGCGCGGTTCCCTTCCTTGGCGTAGAGATGCAAGAGCGGCTCGAAATCCGAGCCGGTGGAGAGTTTGTCCTTGAGGGCAAATTCCTCGGTGAGTTCGAGGTAATTGTAGATTTCACCGTTGCCGATAATGGTCGAGCCCGCCGCGTGCAGAGGTTGCCAACCGCCTTCAAGGTCAATGATCGAGAGCCGCGCGTGCGCCAGCGAATGGCCACCGACGCTCTCGGCGCGAATGCCGTTGGGACCGCGATGGGCCAGCGTCTCGATCAGCGCGCGCGCGCCCTCGGGCGCGCCGATGATGCCGGCAATGCCGCACATCAGCCGCCTCCATAAAGAGCAAACAGATCGCGCCAGCGCTCGACGATGGCCGCCTCGGAAAATTCCGCGCCGACCCTGGCCAGGCCCGCTTGCGCAAACGTTCGGCGTAAATTCGCATCCGCAAGCAGCACTTTGATTTTCTCCGCCAGCGCCGCCGCATCGTCGATCGGCGCCAGAAAGCCGTCAATGCCTTGCCTGATCAAGGCGCCTGGCCCTTGCGAAGCGGCGGCGACAATCGGCAAGCCGTACGCCCAAGCTTAAATCACCACATTGCCCAGCGGCTCAAAGCGCGAGGGAAACACGCACACATCAGCGGCGCGGTACAGCGAAGCGGCGTCGTCGCGCCAGCCCAGGAAACGCACGCGCGCGGAAACGCCAAGCTCGTCGGCGAGGGATTTGAGCTTGGCCTCGTCAGGCCCATCGCCGGCGACCCACAGATATGCCTCCGGCAAAAGCGCCAGCGCGCGCAGGGAGACATCGTGCGCCTTGGAGGCGTGCAAGCGACCCATGCCGAGCAATAGCGGCGCTCCGGCGGGCGTGTCGAACGCGGCGCGCTCCACAGGCGCGCCGGGTAGTGCGGCGGAAAAATTGGGTATGTAATGCGCGCGCGCCGCCGGCCATCCTTGGCGCAGCAGCCAGTCGACAATGTCCTGCGTGTTGCCGACTAGCGCATCGAAGCCGCGATAATTCTTCAGCTTGTAATAGCCGCCGAGCCGTCCAATCCGCGCCCACGGCCCCGCTGGCGTGAGGCTGGCGGCGCGGTTCATCCAGGCGAGGATGATTTTCGCCTCCATCGCGCGTGCGGCGTAGGCGATGCCGGGGCGAGTGGCGAAGTCAAACGGCTTGGCGAACGGCAAACTCACATCCGCGCCGACGCCAGCCTGCCGCAGCGCCGCCTCGCGCCCAGGGTGCGCGCGAATGACCGCGCTTTGCTTGATCCCAGCGCGCGCAAACGCGCCGGCAAGGCTGACAAAATACGTCTCCGCCCCGCCATTGCCCGCCGCGCCGAGTGTATGCAGCAGGGTCATTCCGCCGCGAGCGGATTTTGCTTGGCCAGCTTGTCGAACGCCATCAGGTCGCGGATCAGATCTTCCAGTTCATCGAAGGGCACCATGTTTGGCCCGTCGCTTGGGGCGTTGTCGGGATCGGAATGGCTCTCGATGAACACCGCCGCGACGCCGATCGAAACCGCCGCCCGCGCCAGCACCGGCACGAATTGGCGCTCGCCGCCGGAAGTGTCGCCGCGGCCGCCCGGCTGTTGTACAGAATGCGTGGCGTCGAACACCACTGGCGCGCCGAAGCTCTTCAGGATCGGCAGCGCCCGCATGTCGGAGACCAGAGTGTTGTAACCGAACGAAGCGCCGCGCTCGCAGGCCATGACGTTGGGATTGCCGCTCTCGGTGATCTTAGCGATCACGTTTTTCATGTCCCAGGGGGCCAGGAATTGACCCTTCTTGACATTGATCGGCTTGCCGGTTTCCGCAGCCGCCACCAGGAGGTCGGTCTGCCGGCACAGGAACGCCGGGATTTGCAGCACGTCGGCCACTTGCGCCACTTCGGCGCAATGCTCAGGCAGGTGCACGTCGGTCAGCACCGGTATGCCGAGCTTGGTGCGGATTTCCTCGAAGATCGGCCCGGCCACGGAAAGCCCGGCGCCGCGCTTGGTGGAAAGGCTCGAACGATTGGCCTTGTCGAAACTGGTCTTGTAGATGAAGCCCGCGCCCAGGCGGCCAAACAATTCGCGCAAAAACTCGGCGCTCTCGAGCGCATGGCCGCGGCTCTCAAGCTGGCACGGCCCGCAGATGAAGGTGAGCGGCAAGCTATTGCCGATGTCGAGCGGCGTGCTCTCGATGCGGGGAATATGGATAATGGGGGAGGGTTTCATCGGCTTCCTTCGAGCAAGGGACATAGGCGGCCTTGCGCGCCGCCTCAAGCCTTGCCGCCATCCCGTTCCGCCGGCTTCCAGTGGGCATGCGAGCGTTCAGTCCTCACCCATTCCCGGGGCGTTGCTAAGCAACGAGCCCGGGACCCATAAACACAATCGGTCTGCGTTTATGGGCCCCGGAATGCCGCTTCGCGTCATCCGGGGATGGGTGCGGAAGCGCTTCAATCGGCTGGAAGCCGGCGCTCCGGAGTGGCGGATCAAGCCTCCAGCAGCACTTCGAAGCCGCCGAAGATCATGCGCTTGCCGTCGAATGGCGCGGGCGAGGCGCCGGGCTGCATGCGCGGATCGGCCATGGCCTTGGCCATGCCGGCGTCGCGCGCGGCTTTGTCTTTCCAGACGATCCAGGAGAAGACGACGTTTTCGTCCTCGCCCGCTTTCACCGCCATGTAGAAATCGGTGGTCTTGCCCTTGGGCACATCGTCGCCCCAGGTTTCCACCACTTTCAGCGCACCGTATTGCTTGAACAGCGGCGCCATCTGCATGGCCGCCTCTTTGTAGGCCTCGCGATTGGCTTTCGGCACTGGAATTACATAACCATCGATGTAGGGCATTTTGGTCTTCTCCTCTCAGTCGCCGCGGAAGGCGGCGTCGAGCGTTGCGATGTCGATCTTCTTCATACTCATGAGCTTGCCCCAAAGCCGGCCCATAGCTTCTTTGTTGGGCGAGATCATCCATTCGCTCATTTGCGCGGGAATGATCTGCCAGGAAAGCCCGAAGCGGTCCTTGCACCAGCCGCACATGCTCTCCGCGCCGCCATCGGCGATCAGTGCGCTCCAGAGCCGGTCAAGCTCGGCTTGCGTGTCGCACAGCACGACTAGCGACACTGCTTCGCTGAGCGGAAACATCGGCCCGCCATTAAGAGTTGCGTACGAAACGCCATCAAGTTCGAAGCGCGTGAGCATGGCCGTGCCTTCGGGCAAGGGCTGACCGGGCCCGTAGCGACTCACATGCACGATGCGCGAATTGGGGAAGAGCGAGACGTAGAAATTCGCGGCCTCCTCGCCCTTGTCGTTGAACCAGAGGCAGGTGGAGATGCGTTGCGGTGCGGCCACGATGTTGCTCCGTAATATGGACCGCCGGCGTCCTCGCCGGCTTGCGGTGCTTCAGCTTGCACGCGTGGCGTCTATGGAACCATTGTATGCCGGCGAGGACGCCGGCGGTCCATCGGCGCTACCCCAATCGCTTCGCCAGCTCATTCAACTGATCGGCAGCGGTGTTCCAGCCTTGCTCGAAGCCCATGGCGAGATGGGCCTGCACGTCTTCCTCGCTCCAATGACGCGCGCCCCAGATCATGTGGGTTTTTCTTCCGGGCGCGTCCGCCAATTCGACAAAGCCCACCATGAACGGCTTGCCTGCAGGGCGCCAATCGCCGGAGAAAGCATCGGTGAAAACCAGGCGCTTGCCCGCGATAATTTCAAGAAACTGGCCCGGCCAACGGTTTTCCTCCCCGTTCGGACCGTTCATCACCACAAGGCTCGCGCCGCCCGGCCGAATGTCCTGCTCGACGTGGGAAACATACCAGGGTTTTGGGCAATACCATTGCTTCAGCAATTCTGGCTCGGTCCAGCAGCGCCACACCGCCGCGCGCGGCGCCTCTATGGTGCGTGTGATTGAAAGTTCGCGCTTATCCTCGGCCATATGAGCCCCATAACGCACCGGTCCGCAGCGTGCAATTTAATGTGTCGATAGTTGCGCGCCGGCTGTGCTGATAGAGTGCGCTGATGACCGAATCGCTCCCGATCCTCCTTCTGCTTCTCGCTCTCGCCGCAATTGGCGCGGCGCTGTGGTTCGCGCAACGTTCGGCGGGGGTTGAACCGATCCGGGCCGAGCGCGACCGGGCGCTTGGTGAATTGAAAGAAGCGCGCGCGGAAAACACGCTCCTTGCCAGCGCACTCGCGGCGGAAAAGGCGGCGGCGGGCGCGCGCGGGGAATCCGAGGAGCAGCGTTTTCTGGCGCTTGCCGCCAAGGCGCTCGAAGCCTCGCAGCAGAATTTCATGGCGCTCGCCAACGAGACGTTTCAGAAGCATAGCCAAGCCGCCAGCGGCGGCGTCAAGGAAGTGCTGGCCCCGGCGCAGGAAGCGCTGAGTAAACTTGCCGGGTCGGTGGAGGCGCTCGACAAGGCGCGGCTCGCCGACAAGTCTGAAATCGGCGCCCATGTGCGCCAGATGATGGATGCCGTGGGTTCCACCAACAAAACCACCACACAATTGCTGACCGCACTGAAAGCTTCGCCCAAGATGCGTGGGCGCTGGGGTGAGCAGACCTTGCGCAACGTGCTCGAAATGTCCGGGCTCTCCCCGCAAGTGGATTTCATCGAGCAGGCATCCACCACAGACGGCGAAGGCGCGCGGCTGCGGCCGGACGTGGTGATCAATCTGCCGGGCGGGCGCTGCATCGTCGTGGATTCGAAAGTCGCGCTCTCGGGTTATCTAGACGCCATGGAGGCGACCGACGATGTCGCGCGCGAGGGCTTTCTGAAGAAGCACGCCGCCGAACTGAAGAGCCACGTAAACAATCTCGCCTCCAAGGATTATTGGAAATACGTGCCCGACACCGCCGATTTCGTGGTGCTGTTCGTGCCGGGCGAAAATTTCCTCGCCGCCGCGGCCGAACGCGATCCGAATTTGTTCGACGAGGCGTTCGCCAAGAAAGTGATCATCACCACGCCGTCAACCATGGTGGCGCTGGCGAAATCGGTGGCCTATGGCTGGCGCCAGGAACAAAGCGCCAAGAACGCGCAAGAAATCGCCGAGCTGGGCCGCGAACTTTATCGCCGCATGGCGGTGATGGCCGACCATTTGGTCAAGGTGGGCGATTCCATCGGCCAGACGGTGACGCGTTACAATGCCTTGCTCGGCTCGGTGGAAAGCCGGGTGATGCCGCAGGCCCGCAAGTTCAAGGAACTCGGCGCCGGCGATGCCGGCATCGATATCGCCGCCGCCCCGCAACTCGAAACCGCCCCGCGTCTGCCCGCCCCGCCCGAGCAATTGGAACTCACCCCGCCGCCAGTGAAGCAGGGGCGCGGACGCTAGCGCCACCCCGGCATACTTGCGTGCAATCAAGCAGGCCTGTGCGAGTTTAGCGGTGGCATGCCGGCTGGAAGGCGGTCCGCCGTAGTGTTTGGTCGGTTACTTATCCAAGCCAACATGGTATGAAGAGTTCATGGCCGATACGTTGACTGTCACCTTGCCGGCGCCTTTAGCCGAGGAAGTCCGTGCGATGGCCGAGGCCGAAGGGCTTACGCCGGAAGATTATGTCCGTCGCGAGGTGGCTGGCGGGCTGGTGGCCAGCCAGTTGGCCGCTGAACTGGATTGGGACGAGGATTTGCGCCGTCTGGATGAGCCCGGTGACGACATCCCACTTGAGGCCGCCTTTGAACGCCTTAACGCGAACGTCGTCGAAGCCCGCGCCAAGTCAAGGTGAACAGGCGCGTCGTGTTGCGTCCCGCTGCGGAACGCGACCTTTATCGCTTGGTCGATTTTCTAGCGAAGCTCGACGAAACCGCCGCCCGACGGCGGCAAATGTGGCTCCATGATCCTTGCGGCGGTTGGCTCGGCATCCCTTCATGGGCAAGCCGGGGCCGCGCGCCAGCCTTCGCCAACGAACATTGAAATTCGGCAAGTCGAGCTATCTGGTTCGCTACCTGGTGATTGACGATGCAGTGATCGTCACCCGCATCTGGCATGGGAAGGAGAATCGTCCGCTTTGAGCGCAGTGGTCGCCACCCCGGACCGCCGGCTTCCAGCCGGCAAGCGACGTTTCAGCTTGCACAGGTCTGTGGAATTTCACACGTCGCTTGCCGGCTGGAAGCCGGCGGTCCGGGGTGGCGTTTCTTCCCGGCAGTTCGTCGCGTTTCGGATGCACAGCGCCTTGCGCCGCGCTAACAAGCCGCCAGGAGGACGCCCATGAAACGCTTTGCCTTGGCCGCGCTTGCGGCGCTTACGCTTGCCGCTTGCAACCAGCCGCCAGCCGCGCCCGCGCCGGAAGCGCGGCGCGAGGTCAGCGCCGACGCGGCCCACATCGTCGCCGCCATCGCCGACGCGCGGCGTCCGCAGGACGACAAGGACCGCGACGCCAACCGCCATCCGGCGGAAACACTGGCCTTCGCCGGCATCGAGCCCGGCGATCGCGTGGCCGATCTGCTGCCAGGCGGGGGTTATTTCACGCGGCTGTTCGCGGTTGCGGTGGGGGAGAGCGGCAAAATCTATCCTGTGATCCGTCCGGATGGTGTCGCCGGCGAATTCGAGAACTCCGATCCTTGAAGTGGCCGCGCAATATGCGAACGCCGCAATGGCGCGCACGCCCTACGATGCGCTGGCGTTTCCCGAGCCGCTCGATGTCGTGTTCACGGCGCAAAATTATCACGACATGTATCTGACCCAGTACAATCTCGGCGCTGCTGTTGGCATGAACGCGACCGCGTTCGCTGCGCTGAAGCCGGGCGGGCTCTATGTCGTGATCGATCATTCCGCAGTCGCGGGCTCAGCGCTGGAAACCGTGGCCGAGAGTGCGTTGCACCGCATCGACCAGGCGCGGGTGCGCGCCGAAGTGGAAGCGGCTGGCTTCGTGTTCGACCGTGAAAGCGAAGCGCTGCGCAATGGCGAGGATGCGCGCACGGCGTCCGTGTTCGACCCCGCCATCCGCGGCCGCACCGATCAATTCATGATGCGGTTCAAGAAGCCGGGCTGAGTTCGCGAGGGGAGGGCGCAAAAAGGTGCGCGCTCGACCTCGCAGCTTCAGCGTTTCTGCTATCGCGAAAGGCAGCCGCCTAACTCCTTAACCGGTACCCGCTTTTCAGCATTGCCCAGCAGCACCAGGTCAGCGCGAGCGCGAGGCCGCCCGAAACCAGCGCGCCCATCAGCAGCGGCGCGTCGGAATGGCCGATGAAACCGTAGCGGAAGCCGTCGATCAGCGAGAAGATCGGATTGTAGTGCGAGATCGAGCGCAGCGGTTCGGGCATGGCGCTGGTGGAATAAAACGTGCCGGAGAGAAACGTCAGCGGCACGATGATGAAATTGGTCACCGCCGCGAGGTGATCGAATTTGTCCGCCCAAACCCCGCCAAGCAAGCCAATGGCGCCGAAGATCACCGACGCCGTGAACGCATAATACAAAGCCGCCAGCGGCTGGGCTGGTACAACATTGGCCAGCCACGCCACCGCGATCATGCTGGCCAAGCCGACCAGCAAGCCGCGCGCCGCCGCCCCGACGATGAAGGCGATGGTCAGCTCCAGCGCCGACAGCGGCGGCATTAAAAAATCGACGGCATTGCCCTGCACCTTGGCGATCACCAGCGAGGAGGAGGAATTCTGGAAGGCGTTGGACAGGATCGACATCATCACCAGCCCGGCCGCCAGGCCGTCGGCATAGGGGCGCTCGCTGCCCGGCCAATTGCCGCCGCGCATCACCAGGCCAAACACCAGCATGAACAGCAGCGTCTGGATCAGCGGCGCGAATATGGTCTGCGCCCCAACTTTGATGAAACGCTGCACTTCGCGGCTGATCAGGGTCCACAAGCCCAGCCAATTGACCGCGCCGTACTGGCGCGAGCGGATATTTGCGGTGGTCACCGGCGTGTCCATATCGAGAACGGCCCTTTCATAAAAAATTTACCAAACGGTCGTGCCGCGACCTCTGGCCCGGTTCGCTAAAGCCGCGTTTGCACGCGGAAAATTGTTCCGAACACGGTTGAATTAGCTTGGGATAAAGTGTGGGGCGATGGCGCGAACTCATGTGGATAACACACATGATATGGTGTTTTCTGTGAGCCTTTTACACCATACATTGACAACCAGTAAGAAAGTGGGGCCTAGTGTGGAACCCGCATTAACGCGGGCCTAGGGCAAGGGGGCTTGTACTATGGGTTGGAGTGAAGAACGAGTTACGCTTTTGCGCAAGTTGTGGGCCGAAGGGCTCTCAGCTAGCCAGATAGCGAAACAATTGGGCGGCGTTACCAGAAATGCCGTGATCGGCAAGGTCCATCGTCTGGGCTTGGCTGGTCGGGCGACGCCCTCGCGGCCGGCCAAGCGGCCGGTGCGGCCAGCGCGTCCGCGCGTCATTGGGCCAAGCGCGCCGCGTCTGCGGCAGCCGTCCAGCGTGCCGTACGTGGTGGTCCCCGATCTTGAACCGCTCCGGTTCGAGGACGGCAAAGCAGCCAGCGTACTGACGCTCAAGGACAGCATGTGCCGGTACCCGATAGGGGATCCAACGGACGCGGACTTTGCGTTCTGTGGCCGCGCCGCGCCGACTTGCGGGCCGTATTGTCAGGACCATGCGAGGCTGGCCTACCAGCCGAGCTACGCGAAAAAGCGTCGCGCCAGCGAACCGGACGAATTGCGCCGCATGCTGCGCGTCAACGCGATGTAACCGATAACCCCTCGAAAATACCTGACGCCGCGGCGAACTGGCCGCGGCGTTTTTGTTTTGGGGGGGCGTCAGCCAGCCCCAAGCAGGTTTGGACCGGGCTGGCCCCGCCCTGGACCGCCGGCATCCTGCCGGCATACGACGTTTCAGTTTTCACCGGCCTGTGGGTTTTGCGCAGGTGCGCAGGGATATGCCGGCAGGATGCCGGCGGTCCAGGGTGGCGAGAATTGCGGCCTTGGATTCGCGCCGGCGAATGGCTGGTGCGCGAATAGTTGTTGATCGAAGCAACCACAAGAAGGCGCGCGAACGCCGGTCTCGCGCACCGCTTCACGGACCGCGCGTCTTCAGACGCGCATGGCGCGACCGCAAACAAGAGCGAGCCTGAAGGCTCGCGGTCCAAGTGGGCGTGCTGTTCCTTCGTCGCGCCAGCCTCCTCATCCGACAATCCCTGCTTCCACTCGGTCTTAGGGTTCGACGCCAACCCCCAAGCGCGCCAAAGCCATGTTTCTTGTCATCGCAGCTTCCCTCAAGCCTTGAACGGATCGCGCATCAGGATCACGTCATCGCGCTCTGGCGAAGTGGACACCAAGGCCGCCGGGCAGCCGATCAATTCTTCGATGCGGCGGATGTACTTGATCGCTTTGGCCGGCAGGTCGCGCGAGGAGCGGGCGCCGCGCGTGGTTTTTTTCCAGCCGTCGAGCGTCTCATAGATCGGCTCAACCGCTTGTTGCTCCTTGAGCGCGGCGGGGAAATAATCGAGCGTGCGGTCACCGAGTTTGTAGCCGGTGCAGATTTTGATTTCATCGAAACCATCGAGCACGTCGAGCTTGGTGAGGGCGATGCCGTCGGCCCCCGATAGCGCGATCGACTGGCGCACGAGAACCGCGTCAAACCAGCCGCAGCGGCGCGGCCGGCCGGTATTGGTGCCAAATTCGTGGCCGACTTCGCCGAGCTTTTTCCCGATGTCGTCATGCAATTCAGTCGGGAACGGCCCGGCGCCGACGCGCGTCGTGTAGGCCTTCACCAAACCCAAAACGTAAGTAATCGCCCGCGGGCCGACGCCTGAGCCGGCCGCCGCTTGTCCGGCCACCACGTTGGAGGAGGTCACGAACGGATAAGTGCCGTGATCGACGTCCAGCAGCACGCCCTGCGCGCCCTCGAACAAGACGCGCTTGCTATCCTCGAACGCGGAATTGAGCACGCGCCAGGCGGGTTGCGCATAGGGCAAAACTTTCGGCGCGACCGCCGCGAGTTCGGCCTTCAGCGCGGCGACATCGATCTCCGGCAGATCGAGCCCGCGGCGCAGCGCATTATGATGCGCGGTCAGCCGCTCGATTTTCCAGGCGATGGCTTCGGGATCGGCAAGATCCGCCACGCGCAGCGCGCGGCGGCCGACTTTATCCTCGTATGCTGGGCCGATGCCGCGCCTCGTGGTGCCGATCGAGGCCGCGCCCGCCTGCGCTTCGCGCGCGGCGTCGAGGTCGCGGTGGAAGGGGAGGATCAGGCAGGCCTGGTCGGAGAGTACAAGTTTTTCGGGCGCTATGCGCACGCCTTGGGCTTCGATCCTGGCGATCTCATCGACCAGCGCCCACGGATCGACGACGACGCCATTGCCGATGATCGAGAGCTTCCCCTGCACCACGCCGGAGGGCAGCAGAGCGAGCTTGTAAGTGGTGTTGCCGACCACAAGCGTATGGCCGGCATTGTGCCCGCCCTGGAAGCGCACCACGACGTCGGCGCGATTGCACAGCCAATCGACGATCTTGCCCTTGCCCTCATCGCCCCATTGGGCCCCAACCACCACGACCGCCGACATGATTTCTCCTCGGTCGGGGCGTGTCTGGTTCCGGCGCGCGCGTCAAGGCTTTGTACCGCCGGCTTCCAGCCGGCTCATGTTTTTGTTTTGCCTGCCGGCTGGACAAGGGAGCCCTCCGGCGGCGCATGATGTCGGAGCCAGCGGCGATGCGCGGCCGGAGGCCGCGCGCTCCCTCTGCAAGCGCAAAAGACTTGGCTGCCGCGGAAGCAGGCGGTACGGCACACCTAGCGCCTTCCCTCATCAAACACTGCGCGCGGGTAGCTGGCGCTGAAATGTTTTTCGCCGGCTTTGTTGCCGATTTCCTGGAGTAATTTGAGATTATCTTTCTTCGGGTTGTCGATCTCCGACAGGCCCTTGGCTTCGGCGGGGCTTAACGCGCGGCCGAGCAGGGCTTCGGCGTGCTCATCGAGCCGTTCGTCTTGCGGCGGGTTCAAATCGAGCCGCGCATCGATGCGCTGATATTCGAACGACGGCCCGCCGAGCGTGAGATAAGGCGCGCTGGGCTGGGCGGCTTTTTCGGCATTGATAATCCAGCGCCGCGCGCCGTGCGACATGGCCTGCAGCACCGCCACTTGCTCTTGCGACACCGCTCCGATCATCGCCGAGAGCGCTTCCTTGGCTTGCTCCCAGGGCGCCTTGCCTTTCATTTCCGCCGCGCTCAGCGCGCCGCGTATATGACCGGTGCCAACATTGAGTAGGTAAAGCTGATCGGGCCCGAGCGGCCAATTGTAGCCATAGGCCGGGTCGCGCACCGCCATCAGCAATTCCAGCGCCGGATTGTTGTTGCCGCTTACCCCGCCATCGACGAAAAAGCCGTCTTCCAAAGATTCCCTGCCGCTTTCGTCAGTGGCGACAGTGAGTTCAACGCCGCGAAAATAAAATGGCGCGGCGGCGCTCGCCTGCACCAGATCGCGCAGCCGATAGCGCTTGTTGGCGGCGGCTTCTGTTCCTTCGTTGTCGCCAACCTCGCCATAATATTTCCAGCGCGGATTGTTGCACAAGATCCAGGCGCTGCCGCGGTCGAGCCGCATGCAATTGATGGCCAGGCCCGTTTCCAGCTTTGGTGAGGCCAGCGTGTTGGCGCCGAACGCTTTGCCTAAAGCCTTGGTCAGCGGCCCGCTCGAATGCTTGGCCGACATCAGCGCCGCCCACACGCTGGGCGCAGGCGATTTGAAAATCCGCGGGCAGAGCCGCTCGTAATATTCGGCGATCTCTTCCGTGCTCATGCCGAGCGCCAGGCCGGTGGCGATGATCGAGCCGGTGGAGGTGCCGGCGATCAGATCGAAATATTGGCAGAGCCGGAAATCGCCGTCGCCGTAGCGCGCGCGCAGCCGCGCTTCCAGCACTTGCAGCACGCCGATGGTGAACATGCCGCGCACGCCGCCGCCGTCGAGCGCGAGCAGGCGGCGCTTACGGCTCTGGTCCGTGAAAAATGCCTCAAGCTTCTTGGTCATGGCGGTGTCCCCCTCTCGATGTCCCCTGGGCTCAAGCCTAAGCGAAAAAACGCCGCCTCGGAAGCCCGGTCCTGCGTTTTGGGCCGCGCGGCGGCGCCATCGGGGCGCGCAGGGCTCAGCCTTTGTCGCGGAGCAACATCAGCGCGCGGCGCGCCCGGTTGAGCGCCGTGAGCGCCGATCCGATCGCGACGATCCAAAGCGCGGCGTGCAACACGTCGCCGCGCCCATTCCAAAGCAACTCGCAGGTGGAGATCAGCGCCGCGATGGTCATGACAAACATGCGATGCGGCTTGGCCATCGGCCCCGAGAAATCCGCCGGCGCGCCGGCCCCTCGCGCAACCTCGCGCACATAGGCCGTCATGATCGCGGCGACCGCGGCCGCCCAGCCCAGGCTCGCGTCCGCCAAGCCGAGCGCGGCAAGCCCGTAGCCGGCGCCAACCAGAATGAAAATGTCGGCGAAGCGATCGGGCAATTCGTTCCAAACAGCGCCGTCCGGTCCGCCCCTGCCGGCCTCGACCGCGACCATGCCGTCGAGCATGTTCGCCAGCAGCCGCAATTGGCAGAACAATGCCGCGCCCAGCAGCAACAGCACACGGTCGATCGGATTTTCCGCCATGCCAAACGCCGCAAAGCACGCCCCCGCCAACCCCGCGAAGACCATGCTGGAGAAGGAAATCTGATTGGGCGTGATCGCGGTTTTTGCGAGCGCGCGCGTCATCGCCTTGGCCCAGCCGGTGTCGCGCTGCGAAATCGGCCGGCGATTATTCTCAGCGTCGCTCACGCTCGCCTCCGCCACAGACCCCAATTATAAACAATCGCATAAGAGGTCGACACCATAAACGGCACAGCGATGGTGGCGAAGATTTCCGGCGTGCCGGCGAGCGTGTGCGCGCTGGTCAAGAGCGCGAGAATGGTCGCGGCGGTGATCAGCGGCGGCGCGATCAACGCCAGCAACCCCAACAGCCGCGCGTTGAACCATTCCAAGAATTTTTTCAGGCCGAGCGTAATTAAACCTGAAATGCTGCCCTGCACCAGGCCTGCGAGGAGCGCTTGCGGCAGGGCGTGGGCCCGATTGGCGAACACCGCCCATGCGCCCATGGCCAGGAACGCGAACCCGACGTGAGCTATTGTGGAAGTCGCCATCCAATCGCGAACCGCTTTCCATGGGCTCATTGACGCGACCTCCGCTTGGCGCGACATGGGCGCATGGTTTTCCACCTCGACTGGTTCGGCTGGGCCTTCGACGCGACGGCGCTGATGCTCGGCTTCGCGTGCGTTCTGGTCCTGCTCATCGCCGGCACGCTGGCGGCGCTAATCTTGCCGGCGCTGCAACCGGGAAAATGGGCTGACCTTGCCCCGCGCATGCGCTCCTGGTGGATCATCGCGTTCCTGGTCGGGGGCGCGCTGATCGCCGGTTGGCAGGCGTTCACGATCTTGTTCGCGCTCATCAGCTTTCTCGCCTTGAAAGAGTTTCTGACGCTTGCGCCAACGCGCAAGCAGGATCGGCTGGTTGTGTTGCTGGCTTATCTTTCCATCATCGTCAATTACGGGACCATTTTCGCCGACGGCGTTCTGTTCAAGGACGGTTACCAAGTCTATCTCGTCGCCGCGCCAGTCTACATGTTTTTGATCACCGCCGCGACCATGGCCTGGATCGGGCGCACCGACGGTTATCTGGCGACCGTCGGCATCGTCCATTGGGGCGTGGTGGTGTGCGTCTACAATGTCGGCTATGCGGCGTTTCTCATGCGTACGCCCGCCGCCGAAACGCCAGCGGGCGCGGCGGGACTGGTATTCTTTCTGTTATTCATCACCCAGTTCAATGACGTGGCGCAATATTGCTGGGGCAAGGCGTTTGGCCGCCGCAAGATCACGCCGAGCGTGAGCCCGAACAAAACTTGGGAAGGCGCCATTGGCGGTTGGGCGACGAGTGCGACTGTATTTTATCTGCTTTCGCCCTTTTTTACGCCGCTCTCTCCGGGCGAGGCCATCCTCGTCGGCGTTCTGCTCCCCGTCGCCGGTTTTTTCGGCGACATCACCATGAGCGCGATCAAGCGCGATCTCGGCGTCAAGGACACTTCGCGCCTGATCCCGGGCCATGGCGGCGTGCTTGACCGGCTCGATAGCCTCACCTTCGCCACACCGGTCTATTTCCACTTGCTCGCTTTTTACGCGCTCGAGCGATTTTGATGCTGCAGATTGTTCGCCGCTACGCGCTGATGCTGGTGGTCCGCCCGCTGGTTCGGTTGTTGTTTGGGTTGGACACGGTAGGGGCCGAGAAATTGCCCAAGGCCGGCCCTGCCATCGTCGCCGCAAATCACAACAGCCATGTCGATACGCTGATCTTGCTATGCCTGTTTCCCTCCAAGCTCTTGCCCAAGCTGCGCCCGGTTGCGGCGGCCGACCATTTCGACAAAGGCGGTTTCGGCTCCTGGTTCTCGCGCAATATTATCGGCATTATCCCGATCAAACGCGGCGGCGCTTCGCGTCATGACGACGTGCTGGCCGAGGCGAAACAGGCGCTCGCCCGCGGAGAAATTCTGGTGGTGTTCCCCGAAGGCTCGCGCGGCGAGCCCGAGGAGATGGCGCGGTTCAAAACCGGGATCGCACGCTTGGCTGAGTTTTGCCCCGAGGCGGGGGTGATTCCGGTCTATCTGCAGGGCGCCGGGCGCTCGCTACCCAAGGATGCACGCCTGCTGGTGCCGTTTAATTCGTAATTATGCACTTGACGTAGGTGTACCCAAGGGGTTGATTCCGCCCGCGTGACAGGCCGGCGCAGCGCAGAACGCGCGAAGCATGCTATCCTTTGGCCCCATGCCCAAGACCCCGCCCCCCGAAAAGCTCCCCAAGGCCGAAGCCGATAAGCGCCGCGACGAAGCGCTGGGGCGCATGCTGCGGACGCCCCCGAAGCGGCACAAGGATGAGCCGAAGAAGCGCACAACGCGGGGCTAGTTATATTAGTCGTCACCCTTGATGCCAGTAGATGACGGCTGATGCCAGGTATCTGGGTGGCCCTCGTATCGCGTGGGGTCCTTCATCGCCTTCAGCAACTCCACCTTAAGCATGTGCGCAGCCACGCCATCTGGGCTGTCGGCTAGTCCTGTGCGATGCACGAGCTTTTGAAGATACTGATACCCGGCGGTTGACACCTCGATCACGACCCATCCGGCACCCGGTGATCTCGGTTTTTGCCCTGGTTTGGCGGCCATTGTTGTTTTCTTGTCGGCCATTGCGCCATATCCGACATTCATTGTCGAAAATCCGACAATATACGCTCTATTAACCGGGGCGCTGCATTTTGGCAAAACGGCAAAGAAAAAGGGCCACCATCGCTGTGAACGATGATGACCCCTCGGCTAATGAGACCGGCCCAGCACGTAGCCAAGCAAGTTTGAGAGAGCGCCTCACGGTCGCCGCGCCTTAGGGCGCGGCGGAGCCGCTATGGCCAGACCAAAAATCTCAATTCTGGTTAATGCATTGCCCTACGAAATCGTGTGCCCGCTCCTCAGGAATACGGATCAGGCTTGACCGGATAGCTCGGTTGCCGCTCGCGCTTACGCGGAAGCTTGGAGGCCTTTAGGCATGCGCAACGTGAGACGCTTGCCCAATGCGCCCTTGGTGGCAAGCGCGGCACGTTCCCCGTCGTTCACGCCAAGCTTGGCGCGGGTGTTGTGGCGGAATTCGAACTCGGTGAGGTAGCGACCGAGATATTTTTCGTCGCAATGCTGGTAGACGGCGCCCATCGCATTTTTTGAACACGCCGAAGAATCCTTCGGCGCTGTTGGTGTGCACGTCGCCGCGCGCGTATTCGCCCGCGCTGTGCTTGACGGTTTCGTGCGCGGCGAAAACCTTGTCGGCGCCCTTGTAGAGGCTGCTTTCATCGGTGTGCAGGCGTGAGGCTTCATGCGCGTTCTCGCGCACGATCTTGGCGACCGTCGCCTTGTCGGCATTGGCAACATGGAACACGCGCGCCTTGCCGCCGCGCTCTACCAGCGCGACCACGGGGCGTTTGTTGCCGGCGCGACCGCTCTTGAGGTACGGGCGCCCGCGCGTTGTTTCGGTGCGCGGAACAGCGACGTTGCCGTAATAGGTTTCGTCGGCTTCCACGATCTTGCCTTCGCCGCCGAGCGGGCGGAAGCGCGCCGGCAGGCTTGAGCGCTTCGCGAATGCGGTGCGCGATGAAACCATGCCGAGCGATACGAACCAAGACCGAGCATGCGCTGCAATTGCACCGCGCTGATGCCCTTCTTGCTCGCGGCCATCAGGTGCGTGGCGTACACCCATTTGTGCAACGGGATATGGCTGCGCTCATAGACGGTGCCGACCGTGACGGTGAAAGGTTCGTCGCAGGCGCGGCAATTCCAGACGCCGGGGCGCGTGCTCTTGCCCTTGAGCCGGGTCGCTTGATCGATTACCCCGCAATGCGGGCAGATCGGCCCTTCCGGCCAAAGCAGCTTTTCCAAATGCGCCCGCGCCGCGTTGTCGTCGCTGTAAATCTTGTTCATAAGCCCAATCTACAGATTGCGACATCCTACGTCAAGTGCATAATTACGGTTTAATTGCACCGCTGTGATTGGCGATCCATTGCGTTGGTCCGGCTCGCACCATGGTTTCATCGACGAATTGCGCGCCCGCATCGAGGCGCTGAAGCAGCAGGCGCCCCCGCTCCGGTGGGAGTAGCAGGGTGGGATTGCGCGGAGCCGCATGCGAATCAATTCACCAGAATTGGCAGAGCGGGCGGCGGCGGTTAAGGCGGGTTCCCCGGGATTCGCCGATGTCCGACCTTTCCACCCTCGCCGCCGCCGCCAAGGCTTGGCCGTTCGAACAGGCGCGCCTGGTGGCTGGAGCGGGTGAAGAAGCACGCCGAAGGACGTCGTGATTTTCGAGACCGGCTACGGCCCCTCGGGCCTGCCGCATATCGGCACGTTCGGCGAAGTGGTGCGCACCTCGATGGTGCGCCACGCCTTCCGCGTGCTGACCGACGACAAGATCGCCGACCAAGATCATCTGCGTCTCCGACGACATGGACGGCATGCGCAAGATTCCCGACAACGTGCCCAATCACGAGCATGCTGCGCGCCCTACATGCAGCGGCCGCTGACCGACGTGCCCGACCCGTTCGGCACGCACGAGAGCTTCGCCCATCACAACAATGCGCGGCTGTGCGCGTTCCTCGACGGCTTCGGCTTCGAGTACGAGTTCAAGTCGGCGACCGATCTCTACAAGTCCGGCGCCTTCGACGCGACGTTGCTGAAGGCGCTCGCCGGTCTACGACGAGATCATGGCGATCATGCTGCCGACGCTCGGCGAGGAGCGGCGGCAAACCTATCAGCCCGTTCCTGCCGATCTCGCCGAAGACCGGCCGCGTGCTCTACGTGCCGATGAAGCGCATCGACGCCGCGCGCCGGCACGATCACGTTCGACGACGAGGACGGCGAAGAGATCACGCAAACCGTCACCGGCGGCCGCGCCAAGATGCAATGGAAGCCGGATTTCGGCATGCGCTGGGCGGCGCTCGGCGTCGATTTCGAAATGTTCGGCAAGGATCACCAGCCGAACCAGGCGCGTCTATGCGCGCATCTGCAAGGCGCTCGGGCGCCGAGCCGCCGGTGAACTACGTCTACGAAATGTTCCTCGACCAGCACGGCGAGAAGATCTCCAAGACCAAGGGCAACGGCATCAGCGTCGAGCAATGGCTCGCCTACGCCGCGCCGGAGAGCCTTTCGCTCTACAATTTCCAAAAGCCGCGCACGGCCAAGAAGCTCTATTTCGACGTCATCCCGAAGGCGGTGGACGAGTATCTCGCGTTCGTCGAGGCGTACGCAGAAGCAGAACCTCGCCGAGCGCTTGGAGAACCCGGCGTGGCACATCCATGCCGGCGCGCCGCCGACGCGACCTGCTCGCCGATCTCGTTCGCGCTGCTGACTGAATCTCGTCTCCGCCTCCAACGCCGAGACGAAGGAGTAGCTCTGGGCGTTCATCGCGCAAGTACGCGCCGGGCACGACGCCGCAGACGCATCCGTTCCTGGACAAGCTCTGCGGCTACGCCATCCGCTATTTCGACGATTTCGTGAAGCCGACGAAGCAGTTCCGCGCCGCCACGCGACAAGGAGCGCGCCGCGTTCGAGGATTTGATCACGCGCCTCGATGCGCTGCCCGCCGACACGACCGACGGCGAGACGATCCAGAACGAAGTCTACGCAGTCGGCAAGGAGCACGGCTTCGAGCCGCTGCGCGATTGGTTCAAGGCGCTCTACGAAGTGCTGTTCGGCGTCGAGAGCGGCCCGCGCTTCGGCCAGTTCGCGGCGATCTTCGGCGTGCGCGAAACCAGCGCGCTGCTGCGCAAGGGGTTGGCGGGGGAGTTGCTGAAAGCAGCGTGAGCGCCGATTATTTCGCCGCGCTTTGGCCCAGTACGCTCATGATCGCCGCGCCGAGGCGCATGTCGTCGAGATGGCCGAATTGGTGCAGATGCAAAGCGCCGGCGCGGTCATAGAGCAAAGTCGTCGGCGTACCGCGCATGGCATAAGTGCGCATGGTCACCGGGCCGCTTGCCTCCTGCGCGTCGATGCCGACGGGAAAATCGATGCGGTACTCGTGCAGGAAGGCGGTTATGGCCGCGACCGAGCCTTGGGCCTCGTGATGTTCGAACACGGTGTGCAGGCCGATGATTGCGAGATCGCTTTCCGCGAACAAGGCCCGCGCGCGTTGCGCCTGCGGCAGGCCCTGGCTGACGCAACCCGGGCAGAGCATTTGAAACGCCACCGCTAAAACCGCGCGCCCGCGCAAGCCTTCAAGGTTGATCGGCGCCGGCGTGTTGAGCCAGTGGGAGATAGTCCAAGCGGGTGGGGCGGGCTGCATCGGTATGCTCCTAACATTCTTCCAAAACCAACAAACGGAACCACTGACACCTATCCCCGGATTCGCGAAGCGAAGTCCGGGGCCCATAAACACAAACGGCAGAGTTTATGGGCCCCGGGCTCGCCGCTTCGCGCCGCCCCGGGGATGGGTGAGTCACTGCTTCAGTCTCAATCCTTCTTCCGCGCCAGCGGATGTTTGTTGCGGACTATGTTTTGCAGGCGGCCGTCGGCGACGTGGGTGTAGATTTGCGTGGTGGCGATGTCGGCATGGCCGAGCAGCATTTGCACGGTGCGTAAATCAGCCCCGCCTTCGACCAAATGGGTGGCGAAGGCGTGGCGCAGCACGTGCGGCGAAACGCGCGCGGGGTTGAGGCCGGCGCGGATCGCCGCCGCCTCCAGGATTTGCCCGACGCGCCTGCGCGTGAGCTTGCCATCGGCGGCGCTGGCGGAAGCAAACAGCCAGCGCTCGGCGCGTTCGCGTTTGGCGGCTTCCTTGGGCAGCGCCGCCGCGCGCGTCTCCAGATGCGCGCGAAGCGCTTCAAGCGCTGGTCGCCCTAGCGCCGCGAGCCGTTCCTTGCCCCCCTTGCCGGCGATGATCATGTGCTGCTGACCTGGCTTGGGCGCGGCGCGCAACGGCAGCGACACCAATTCGCTCACCCGCAGGCCCGCTCCGTACAACAATTCCACCAAGGCGCGGTCGCGCGGGTTTTCAGCCGCGGCGATCAGAGCTTCTACCTCGGCAAGCGAAAGCGTCTTCGGCAGGCCGCGCGCGCGGGCGGGCGCGTCAAGGCGCGTGGTCGGATCGTCGCCGCGCAGGTTTTCCTGCAGCAGAAACCGGTAAAATTGCTTCAGCGCCGAAATGCGCCGCCGCGCAGTTGCGGCGGAAAGGCCGCGCTTGGTCAGTCCGGCGACATAAGCTTCTACCGCCGCAGCGTCGGCGCGGTTCAGATTCGCCCTGATGTGTTCGCGCGCGTCCGCGAGGTCGCGGCCATAGGCGTCTAGCGTATTGCCACGCGCCCCGCGCTCGGCTGAAAGCATTTCCAGAAATGCTTCGATCAAGGCGCCGTCGTTCACCCCGCCGCGCTCGCAAGCAGAGCGTCCACCGCGAAACGTCGCGCGTCGAACTCAAGGCGCACGCTGCGCAGCGCCCGGATAATCTGCGTGACCGAATCGGCGTCAAGGCGCGCGGGATCGCCCATGGCGACCGCCGCCAAGATCGCTGTTTCGCCAAGTCCGCCGCGTTCCGCCGCGGCGCCAAGCGCCAGCATCACCCCGCCATCGGCCGATGCGCCGCCTTGTGGGGGGTTGGCGAGTATAAAACTCTGCCCAATTGGACTGATCGGCGCGCCGAGCGCCGCCATGATCGCGAGCTCGCGCGAAGCTCCCGCCGCGCCGGCGGCGGATTCCACGCGCCGGGCGATGGCGGCCTGGGCTTGCTCGCCGCGCGGCGCGGTGAGCGCGAAGAATGCAAGTTCAATTGGGGCCAGCGCGGTTGGGCTCATTGCGGCGCGCGCGCTGGCGATCAGGCGTTGCGCCAGGGCGCTGTCGCCGCTGACGATGGCGGCGCGCGCAAACGCCAACGCCGCCGCCTGATCCGGCGCGCTCTGCAACGCGGCGATGTCGTCCTTCAACAGGGTTGCGGCGGCGGCGAAGTCGGCGAGCGTGCTGGCGCCGCGCAGCGAACCGGCGATGGCGGCCGCGGTTTCCAGCGTGCCGGGCGCGGCTGCGGCATGGCGCAGCACGGCCACGATCGGCGGCAGGCCGGCGCTGATATCGGTTGGCGTCGCGAGCAGAATCGTTCGCGCTTCCGTCACTGAAAGCGCGCCGCGTCTGAAGGCGAGAACAGCAGCTTGGGCGCGCAAGGGTTGCCGGGCCTGTTCGCTCAGCGCCAAAGCCACCAGCGAGAATGTCGAGGTCGTGCTGGTGAGCGGGTTGGGACCCGGAATCAGCCGCGCGGCGAGGGAGATTTGCGTGGTGAGGCTATTCTCGAAGCGCGCGGCGGGCGGACGCGGACCGGGCGCGCCGCCGAGTGCGGCGATCGCGCCCGTGTACCAGGCATCGTCCGCGCCCGCCGCGCGTGCGAGTTCGAGCGCCAGGTCGGCGGCGGCGCGGTCGGTCCCGGCGCAATAGGCCCGCAATCGCAACAGGAAAGGCGGCGCGCGTTCGCCCATTTCGGCGCCGCGTCCGCGCGCGCACGCTTCGGCGCGGCGTCCGCGCGCCAGTTCGGCCTGCGCGGCGTATTGCGCGATCGCCGGATCGTTGAGCGCGGTTCCGGCCCCGGCCGCGAGCATGGCGAGCGGCTCGGCCGCGCCCATCTTGCCGAGCGCCTCGAAGCGCGCGCGCGCCGCGGCGGATGCCTCTCCCGAGGGCGCCTCGCCGCCCGAGAGCAAAACGCGCAGCGCCAGCGCCTGGGCTGCGGGCGAATCGTAAACAGCCGGCAGGCGTTGCAGCACCAGCGCCAAAAAGCCGGCATCGCTATGGTTCCACAAATCGGCCGACAGCGCTCCTTCAGCGCGGGTCAGGGCGCTGACGCTCCAGGCGTCCAATTCGCGCAGCGGCTCGGCCTCGATGGACGCCCGCGGTTGCTGGCTGTTGGCGCTAAGCGGAAAGAAAGCGCAGAGCGCGGCGGCGATCATTACCGGGCGGGTCAGCATGATTTTAGGTTCCTAAAACGCGTCTGGCAGCGCCACGCGGATTTCGCCCGGCGCGGGGGCGAGCACGTCGGCTTGGCGCATGAAAAAGAAAAACAACCCGACCAAGACAAGCGCGCCCACCCCAATCAGGATTGGCCCGCCCTGCATCGGTTGGCGCCGGGAAAACGCGCTGCTGCGCCGCCGTCTGTGCCTGAACATGTCGCCTCAAACGCCCCTGCCGTTGCGAGCGGGGCAGATTGCCCCCAAAATGTGGCGAACTTCTAGCGCATTCGCGCTTAATCGTCCGTGCTGACTAAGTGAGGTGATTCGTGACCTGCCCAGAGAGCGGCCGGGAGAGCGGCCGGGAGAGTGGCCCGGAGAGTGGCCCCGCCGAATTGGCGCAGCTGGCGGGTCAGGGGGGTCTGTCGCTCGGCCGGACCGTGGCGCTGGTCGGGCTCATGGGCGCCGGCAAGACCACGATCGGCAGGCGCTTGGCGGCGGCGCTCGATTTACCCTTTGTTGACGCGGACGAGGAAATCGCCGCCGCCGCCGGGCAGAGCGTGGTTGAAATCTTCGCCAAGCACGGGGAGGGCGAGTTCCGCCGCGGCGAGCGTATGGTTATCGAGCGCCTATTGGGCGAGCCGCCCCACATCCTGGCCACTGGCGGGGGCGCCTTTATTAATCCCGACACCCGGGCGTTGATGAAACAGAAAGCGATTTCTGTTTGGTTGAAGGCCCCGCTCGACGTGCTGATGAAGCGCGTCGCGCGCCGTGACGACCGCCCCCTGCTCAGAGAGGACGACCCCCGCGCCGTGATGCAAAAACTGGTTGATCAACGTTACCCGCTCTATGCCGAGGCCGATTTGACGATCGAAACCGGGACCGGCCCGCACAATGCCGCCGTCATCGACATTATTAACGCATTGCGCGCGCATTTGGGCAAATCCTCATGAGCGAGATCGTTCATGTTGACCTCGGCGCGCGCTCTTATGATGTGCACATAGGCGCTGGGCTGCTGGCGCGTGCGGGCGAGTTGATCGCGCCGCTGGCGCCGACTGGGCGCGTGTTCATTGTCACGGACCAGATCGTCGGCCGCCTGCATCGTCCGGCCTTGGTCGCCGCGCTGGAGACGGTCGGCCTGAAAAACTGGACGGTGACGCAAAAACCCGGTGAGGCGCAAAAGAGTTTCAAGGGGCTCGAGCGCCTGTGCCGCCACTTGCTGCACGCCGGCATCAATCGCCGCGATTTGGTGGTGGCCCTGGGCGGCGGCGTGGTCGGCGACCTTGCCGGTTTGGCCGCGGGCCTGGTCAAGCGCGGCGTCGACTTTGTGCAGATCCCAACGACGCTGCTGGCGCAGGTGGATTCCAGCGTCGGCGGCAAGACGGCGATCGACGCGCCCGAAGGCAAGAACATGATCGGCCTCATCCACCAGCCGCGCTTGGTGCTCGCCGATCTCGACGTGATTTCCACGCTGGATCAGCGCGAGCGCCGCGCCGGCTACGCCGAAATGGTCAAAATGGGCATGCTTGGCGATGCCGCGTTTTTTGCATGGTGCGAAGCCAATTTCGAGCGCGTGCTGGCGTGCGAGCCGGACGCGCTCGCCCATTCCGTGAGCGTCAGCGTCGCCGCCAAAGCGCGAATCATCGAGGCCGATGAGCGCGAGGAGAGCGGGCGCGCCATTCTCAATCTGGGCCATACCTTCGCCCACGCCTTCGAGGCCCATGCCGGCTATGACGGGGCGTTGCTGCACGGCGAGGCGGTGGCGGCGGGCATGAGCGCGGCATTCGCCTTGTCGTCGCAATTGGGCATTTGCCAACGCGCGGATGCGCAGCGTGTGAAAGCGCATCTGGAGGCGGCCAGCTTCGTTACCGACATGCGCAAGCTCGCCGGCGCGCCGTTCGACGTTGACAAGGTGATGGCGCTGATGGCGATGGACAAAAAGGCCGAGGCCGGCAAGCTCACCTTGATCCTGGCGCGCCGCATCGGCCGCGCCTTCGTCGAGCGCGACGCGCCTGCTGATGCAGTGCGCGAATTCCTTGAGCAAGAGCTGTCGCCATGACGGCGATTTTGGCGGCCATCGGCGCAGCGTCGCTAATCGCCGTTGCGTTGGCGTTGGTTTCAGGTCTGTTCTCCGCCGCCGAGACCGGGCTCACCGCCGCTTCGCGCGCGCGCATGCACCAAATGGAAAAAGATGGCGACAAGCGCGCGCTTGCGGTCAACAAATTGCTGGATCAGCGCGAGCGGCTGATGGGTTCGCTGCTGCTGGGCAATAATCTGCTCAACACCGTGGCGGCGTCGATCACCACAGCGCTGCTCGCCGCCCCGCTGGGTGATTTCGGCGTCGCAATCGCCGCCGGCGTGACCACGGTGATCGTGCTGATCTTCGCCGAAGTGCTGCCGAAAACCTACGCCATCGCTTATCCTGACCAAACCGCGCTGCGGCTCGCTCCGTTCGCGCGTTTCTTCATGACGGTGCTGTCGCCAATGGTGAACGCGGTGCAATGGATCGTGTCGCGCACGCTGACCCTCGCGGGCGTGCGCCCCGCCGGCGCGCCGGACGCCTATGCCGCAGCGGAGGAAATTCGCGGCGCGCTGGAAATGCATGCGGAGGAGGGCGCGGTCGAGGCCGACGTGCGCGACCGCCTGCGCGGCGCGCTCGACCTCTCGGATCTGACCGTGGCCGACGTGATGATCCACCGCAAGGCGATCAAGACGCTCGACGCCGATTTGCCGCCGCGCGAAATTATCGCCCAGGCCATGGCCTCTTCGCACACGCGGATCCCCTTGTACAAGGACGAGCCGGAAAACATCGTCGGCATCCTGCATGCGCGCGATTTATTGCGGGCGATCTCCGAACATGGCCGCGACGGCGTCGATATCAACGCGGTCAAGCGCGAAGCCTGGTTTACGCCGATGACCACCAGCGCCGAGGATCAACTCGCTGAATTTTTGCGCCGCCGCGAACACTTCGCGCTCGTGGTGGATGAATACGGCGCGCTGATGGGGCTGGTGACGCTGGAGGATATTCTCGAGGAAATCGTCGGCGACATCAAGGACGAGCACGACATCGCCGTGCAAGGGGTGCGGCCGCAGCCCGATGGCAGCGTCAATGTCGATGGCGTGGTGCCGATCCGCGATCTCAACCGCGCCATGGATTGGGATTTGCCCGACGAGGAAGCGGTGACGGTGGCCGGCCTCGTCATCCACGAAGCGCAAGCCATCCCCGAACCGGGCCAGCGCTTTGCCTTCCACGGCTATCGCTTCCAAGTGCTCCGCCGCCAACGCAACCAAATCACCGCGCTGCGCGTCGAGCGCGAGGAGATGGAGGACGATGGGTGAGCGATCTCGCGCTTGAAACAGCCAAGGCTGATGCGCGGCTGATGATGCGGGCCGAGCGCGCGGCGTTGATTGCCGGCGATGCGGCGCTGCAATTGATCGCGCATTTTCCACTTGAGCTGGCGAGATTGTCGCCAGTGGCGGGCTATTGGCCGGTCGGCGCGGAGATTGACGGGCGGCCCTTGCTGGCGGCGTTGGCGAAAGCCGGGCGCGACATCGTTCTGCCGCGGATGGAATCCCGAAACGGTGCAGCGCGTTTCCTGGCCTGGCGGAACGACGAAGCTTTGAGCGCCGATGCGTTCGGCGTGCCCGCGCCGCCAACCAAGGACCAGGATTTCGCGCCGCTTCTGATCTTAACGCCGCTGCTCGCGTTTGACCGCGCTGGCAATCGCCTCGGGCAGGGCGGGGGGCATTACGATCGCATCATCGCACAGCATCGCGCGTTAGGCGCGATCGCCATGGGTTTGGCTTATGCTGAGCAGGAAATGCAGCGCGTTCCCACCGGCGCGCACGATGCGCCGCTCGACTGGGTGCTGACGCCGCGTGAAGCAATTCGGTGCGGCGACGGGTTGCGCGGGCTCAGCAAATCGTCAGCGCCATGAACACTTCGGCGCGCTGGTAGGGCGAAGGCTCGCGCTCTTCCGGGGCGAGATGGCGAAAGCCGGACTTCTCATAGAGCGCCACGGCAACCTTCAACACCGGGCTGGATTCGAGATAGAGCTGTTTCAGCCCGGCGCGCTTGGCGTGATCGATCGCCGCGCGCATCAGCGCCGAACCCGCGCCCTGGCCGCGATGCGTCTCCGCCACGGCCATTTTCTCAACCTTCATCACTCCGTCGCGATGCGGCAACAGCGCCACCGAACCGATTGGCGAGCCCTCTTGTTCCGCGATGAAAATGACGCCGCCGCCATCCAAGATGAGTTCGGGATGCTCGAGCACCTCCAGATCCATCGGCTCCAAGCGAAAATAGCGTTCGATCCAGGCCAGATTGAGCGCCTTGAACGCGGCGCCATCGCCTAGCCGAAACGGCCGCACGCTGATTGGGTTCATTTGCCGCTTTGCTTTCCCTGGGCTAGAAGCCGCGTGACTATCGGCAGCGCGCGCGGAAAAATCCATGGCCGGTCATTCGAAATACGCCAACATTCAGCACCGCAAGGGCGGGCAGGACAAAAAGCGCGCGCAAATGTTCACCAAGATCGCCCGCGAAATCCAGGCGGCGGTGAAGCTGGGCGGCGCCGATCCGAACGCCAATCCGCGGCTTTACCGCGCCATGGCCTCGGGGCGCGCGGTCAACATGCCCAAGGACAACATCCAGCGCGCGGTCGATCGCGGCGGCGGCGCGGGGGCCGAGCAGCTCGATGAAATCCGCTATGAAGGCTTCGGCCCCGGCGGCATCGGCGTGATCGTCGAATGCCTCACCGACAACAAGAACCGCACCGCCGGCGAAGTTCGCGCCGCCTTCGCCAAGCATGGCGGCAATCTCGGCGAAACCAATTCGGTTTCGTTCGCCTGGAAGCGCGTCGGCGAAATCCGCTTCAAGCTGGAGGCCGCCAGCGAAGATGCAATGCTGGAGGCGGCGATCGAAGCCGGCTGCGACGATTGCGTCAGCGAGGACGAGCATCATGTGCTGAGCTGCGAGATGAGCGCGCTGGCCGGCGCGGCGTTGGCGCTGTCGAAAAAATTCGGCGATCCGGCGTCGGCGAAATTCGTCTGGCGCACCGAAATCGCGATCCCGGTCGAAGGCGAGGGCGCCGAGGCGCTGATGAAGCTGCTCGATCAGCTGGACGATCTCGACGACGTGCAGGATGTGTATTCCAACGAAGACATCAGCGAAGCGGAACTGGCGCGGCTGAGCGGGTAGGGAGCAGCAAATGCGCAGAGCATTGATTGCGGGGTTTGTCGCACTGCTGGCCGCGTGCGTTACGCCGGGGTTCCCGGTGGATTTGGACGAGTATTTTGGACCGCTTCCACCGGCGCCAAGCGCTGACGAATTGGCGGGCGCGGACTTCACGACTCGAGTATGGCGTGAGCATCCGATGCATGCAGATTTTGCCATTGCTTACCCCCAAATCGCTGAGCGGGACAAGGTCGAGGCGCGAGTTATACTGGACTGCATTGTACAGCCAAACCTCAGATTGGCCTGTGCGGCGAGCGACGACGGTTGGCCGGAGTATGACTTCGAACTCGCGGCCCGATACCTGAGCACAAGATTCGTGCTTGAGGGCCTGAATGCGGAAGGCGCTCCAGTCGCAGGGCGGCGGGTTTCGCTGACAATTCAATTTAAACTCGTGGAATGTTTGATTTGTCTCTGAAAACCGCCGGCCGAATGCCGGCGGTCCTGAAGTGGATTGTATATGAACGATCTGGTTGTTGTATTCGGCGGCTCTGGTTTTATCGGTAAACAAGTCGTGCGCGCGCTGGCCAGGGCGGGCAAGCGCGTGCGGGTGGCGATGCGCCGGCCGCACCTCGGCCACGAATTGCGCGTCATGGGCGATGTCGGCCAGATACAATTGGTGCAAGCCAATGTGCGCTTTCCTGAGAGCATCGCCCGCGCGCTTGAAGGCGCCGATGCAGCGGTAAATCTCGTGGCGGTGCTGCACGAGAATGGCAGACAGAATTTCGAGACGCTGCATGTCGAGGCCGCTGGTGAGATCGCCGCCGCGGCGGCAAAGGCAGGCGTCACGCGTTTTGTGCACATGTCGGCGCTTGGCGCCGCGCCCACGGGCGCGCGCTTTGCCCGCAGCCGGCATCGCGGCGAGCGGGCGGTGCTCGCGGCGATGCCAAGCGCGACCATTCTGCGTCCTTCCATCGTGTTCGGGCCGGAGGATGATTTCTTTAACCGCTTCGCGCAGCTGGCGACTATGGCGCCATTCCTGCCGCTGATTGGCGGCGGCAAGACCAAGTTTCAGCCAATCTTCGTCGGCGATGTCGCGGCGGCGGCGGCGGCGGCTTTGGAGCAAAGCGCGGCGCGGGGCCGGATCTACGAACTCGGCGGCCCGCGCATTTATACGTTTGCCGAATTGCTGCGCTTTACCTTGGCGCAGATCGATCGCAGGCGCGCGCTGGCGCCGCTGCCGTTCGTGCTGGCGCATCCGTTCGGCTTGTTGCTCGGGGGCTTCTTCAGGCTCGTCCCGTTTGTTGATCCGCCGCTCAATGGCGATCAGGTGACCATGCTCAAGCGCGACAATGTTGTCAGCGCCGATGCGCACACGATCCAGGAACTTGGAATCGATTCGCTGGAGAGCATTGAAGCGATCGTCCCCACTTATTTGTGGCGCTTTCGTCCGCACGGGCAATTTCAAGCCAAGCAGGGCGCGCAGTGAGTTCGGCGCGGCTCTGGCCGGCGCTTACCATTGTCGGTGGTCTCGCCACGCTGGGCGTGTTCGTGGGCTTCAACCTGCTGCCGCAGGTCGTTGCGGCTTATGCGCCCGGAACGCTGAGCGAGGCAGTCAGCGAATTTCAGCGCGCGGAAATTTTGTCCGATCTCGCGGCGCTGTTCGGCGATCCGCCGGATGCAGGGATCATCGCTGCGCAGAATGCGGTCAACGGGCTCGATCTTTACGGCTTTGTTCCAGCGTACACGCTGTTTCTTGTCGCCAGCGCGGCGATGCTCGCCGGCGGCGCGCGCCGCGCATTGGCGTGGGCGGCGATTTTGCCTGCTTTGATCGGCGCGGGCGCCGACGCGGTGGAGACGGTCCGGCAATTGCAGATCACGGCCGATTGGCCGAACGCCGAAGCGCAGCTGCCGCTCGCGCCTTGGCATTGGGCCAAATATTTGGGGCTGGCGTGCAATGGATTGGGCGTCGCTCTGATTGGGGTGCTTGGCGCGCGCAAGCGCTATCTGCTCGGCGTGTTGGCGCTTTTGCCTTTACCGTGCGTGCTCGCGGTGTGGAGCGGATGGCTCGACGATACCCGCCTGTTCAGCGCCGCCTTCGCGCTTTACTGGACTGCAATGCTGGCGATCGCAATCATGGAGGCGGCGCGGGCGAAAGGTGGGTCGGCTTGAGCCGATAGTATTCCAGACGCTCGGCGATGATGGCGCGATGGCACCTGCGCCAATCGTGCTCCAGACACATCAGGCAGACGCGCCCGCTTTTGGCTAAATCCGCCGCTTCCGCCAGAGCCAATTTGCACTGAGGCTCAAGCAAATGCGCCTTGTAGATGCGATGCATGGTTTTGACATCGCCCTTTTGCGCGGCCTGGCGGCCGGCTTTCGGCGTGCCCAGCGCTTTCATGTGGATGTAGCCGATGCCGGCGGCGTTCAGGCTGGCGGCGAGCGACTTCTTCGAAAACCCGGCGCGGCGTGAATTGGCGATCTCGCGCACATCAAGCAGCGTCTCTATTTTCGCGGCTTTGAGCGCGGCGATGAAATCGGGAATGCCGACGTTTTCGTAGCCGATGGTCCAGAATTTGTTCACAACCAGCCCGCGTACATTCCGCCAAGCACCAAAGCGCCGAGGCCGATGCGGTACCACGCGAAAGGCCCAAAGCCTATGCGCGTCACAAAATCGAGGAACGGCTTGACCACCAGCAGCGCCGAGACAAACGCGAACACAAACCCGACCGCGATCTCGGCGATACGGTCGGCTTGGATGTGATCCTTCACCTCATAAAATCATAGACGAACGCCGCGCTCATGGTCGGCATGGCGAGGAAGAAGGAAAATTCCGCCGCCGCGCGCCGGTCGAGCCCGAGCAGCAAGCCGCCATAGATCGTCGCGCCCGAGCGCGAGACGCCGGGAATCAGCGCCAGCGTCTGAAAAAAGCCAACGCAGATCGCGCGCCAGATTGGCGTTTCCGCGGCGTCTGTCACCTGCGGCGCCGGACGAAAGCGCTCGGCGCCAAGCATGGCGATCCCGCCCAGGATCAACGCCCAAGCGATCACGCCGAGGCTTCCATAGAGCACGGTCTTCACGAAATCGGCGGCGAACAAGCCGATGCCGACCGCCGGCAGAAACGCCAGGAACAGCATTAGCGCAAAACGCCGCGCCTCCGGTTTTGTCGGCAGGCCGACGATCACCTCGACGATGCGCATACGATAAAGCCACATCACCGCCAGGATCGAGCCAAGCTGGATCATCACCGTGAACGCGCCGCCGGGATCCTCATAGCCGATCAGTTTTTCGCCGATCAGCAAATGCCCGGTGGAGGAGACCGGCAAAAACTCCGTGAGCCCCTGCAGAATGCCGAACAGCGCGGCGCGGGCGAGATCGAGAAGGTCCAAAGCTGTTGCCCCTTGGTGTCCTGGCGCCCAAATCAAATGCATAACATGCCACTCATCCCCGGATGAATGCGCAGCATTCAGTCCGGGGCCCATAAACACCAACGTTTTGTTTTTGGGCCCCGGGCTCGCCGCTTCGCGTCGCCCCGGGGATGGGTGGGTGTGTGTGGGCGCCGTGGCACATGAGATCAGCCCCCGCGCCCGCGCAGCGCGCTGCGCAGGCTGAAAAAGGCGACCGCCAGCCCGGCAATCGCTCCAAGAATTCCGCTAAGGATCTGGATCCAGGCCGGCACGCCGGCCAAAAAATCCTGCACCTGGCCCAGCAAGCCGACGCTGACCTCGACCTGATAATTCTGGCTGGTTGAGCGAAGCGGGTAGCATTGTCCCGCCTCGCTGCAGCCCTCCACTATAGTCGTCAGCGTCAGCGTGCGCTGGCCGCCTTGCCGCGCGATCACGCGCCAGCTCCAAGTGGTGACGCTGTCGGCGAGAACTTCCTGCGATGCTGGCGTGATCGGTTCGATGTCGAAGCCGGCGCCGACGAGTTCGGCGCGCATGAAGCGCCCGACCAAGGGCGCAAATTGCACAGTCGCGCCGGGTAGGGCGTCGATGATTTCAGCTGGCGAACGCGTGTCGTCCGCCAACGCGCCATTTGACGGCGCTGGCAGCTCGGCGACCACTATGGCCGGCGGCGCAAAGCTGATCGCAAGCTGCAGCGTGTGTTCCTCGCCGCGCGCCATTGGGTCGGGGGCGTTGAAGGCGGCGATGCCGGCTTCAGCCTGGGCCGCGAGCAGATCGAACACTTCGCAATCGGCCCGCGACACCCGCCGGCCGATCTCGGCGCAGAACTCAGCGGCAGGCGCGGCTGGCTCGCTCGCGACGGGAGGATTTACCTCCTCCGCGGCTTGCTCGCTCGCCTGCCCACACCCCGCCAGCGCCAGCGCCAGCACCGCCGCCTTGGCCAATTTGCGCATCTCAAATTCTCCCTCAGCCCCTCATAACGCCGGCGCCAGATTTTCAGAAGCGGCGAATATCGGCGCCTCGCCGCCTCAAACGCATGGCGGCGCGCCAGCCGATGCGCCATAGGGGAGCGTGCCTTCACCCCCGAAACCGGTCCTATCCGCCAAGGCCCGCGAACTCGGCTTCGACGCGCTCGGCGTGGCGTCTGCGACCGCGTCGTGGCCGGCGGGCGCGCGGCTGGCGGAGTTTCTCGCGCTGGGCCGGCATGGCGATATGGGCTGGATGGCCCAATATGGACCGCCGGCGCCCACGCCGGCCAGCGCTGCGCAAGCCGGGGAGGGCGCCGGCGGTCCAGGCAACAAGCGCGCGCATCCGCAAGCACTGTGGCCCGAAGCGAAGAGCGCGATCCTCGTCGGCTCTGAGCTACGCGCCAGGCGATGATTCCATCGCGCTGCTGCAACGCACCGATCACGGCCTCGTTTCCGCCTACGCCGCTCGGCGCGATTATCACGATGTGATCAAGGGCAAACTGAAACAGCTGGCGCAATGGCTTGCGAGCGAGACCGGCGCGGAGGTGAAGGTGTTCGTCGACACCGCGCCGCTGATGGAGAAGCCGCTGGCCGAGCGCGCGGGGCTCGGCTGGCAGGGCAAGCACACGAACCTAGTATCGCGCGAGCACGGCTCGTGGCTGTTGCTCGGCGCCATACTCACCAGCGCCGAACTAGAAGCTGATGCGCCGCACCAGGATCATTGCGGCTCGTGCAGCGCTTGCCTCGATGTGTGCCCGACCAGCGGCTTTCCCCGCGCCTTACCAACTCGATGCGCGGCGCTGCCTGGCTTATCTTAGCATCGAGCACAAAGGCCAGATCCCGCGCGAATTTCGCGCGCCGATGGGCAATCGCGTGTTCGGTTGCGACGATTGCCTGGCGGTGTGCCCATGGAACAAGTTCGCCGCCGACGCGCGCGAAACCCGCATGAACCTGCGCGAGGAATTGCGCCTGGCGCCACTGGCGGAACTTGCCGGGCTGGACGATGCGGCGTTCCGCGCGCGCTTTGCCGGCACGCCGGTGAAGCGCACCGGGCGCGACCGTTTTGTCCGCAACGTGCTCTGCGCTATCGGCAATTGCGGCGATGAGCGCCTGGCGCCGGCGGCCAGCGCCTTGCTTGACGACAATTCGCCCTTGGTGCGCGGCATGGCGGCGTGGGCGTTGCGCCGGCTGCTTGACGAAGCCGCCTTCGAGCGCCTCAAATCGGCGCGGGCCGGGCGGGAAAGCGATTTGGGCGTGCTGGAGGAATGGGACATGAATCCGGACGAACCTGAAAAACCGCCAGAGCCCGAAGAATCCCCGGGGCCAGAAAGACCTCTGGGGCCAGGAAAATCTCCGGAACAAGACCAACCGAGCGCCGCCGATGCAGATGCGCCCGAGGCCGCGGCCCCGCTGCCGGAATCCCCCAAGGCGCCCGAGGCGCCAGGCCCTGAGCCTCTATCGCCGCCGCCGCCCGAGGGCGAAGCCGAGGAAGCGCTCTACCAGCCGGAAACGCGAACGCCGCCGCGGCCCCGCGACGACGCGATCGCCGACGCGGAAATTCCCATGCCGGGAGAGCAACGTATCGGCGGTCGCCGCGCGCGCGACGCGCGCATCAATCTCGATCTCGACCTTGGCCGCATCAAACGGCGCAAACGCTACGGCTTGTTCGCTGACCATTTTCAGCGTGCTGTTCGTCGCGCTTGGTGCTGGCGCCGGTGACCTGGGTTGGCGCCTATCTGTTCGTCGATCCGCCCGCGAACGGTGCTGATGATGCAGCGCGCGGGCGAGGGCGCAGACTATCCGCCACTATCCGGTGCCGCTCAAGCGCGTGTCGCCGCACATGATCCGCGCCGTGATCGCCGCCGAGGACGCGAATTTCTGCGCCCATGACGGCTTCGATATCGAGGCGATTCAGAACGCCATGCAATCGAACGCGCGCGGCGGGCGCACGCGCGGCGCTTCCACCATCAGCCAGCAGACGGCGAAGAATTTGTTCCTGTGGCCGGATCGCGCTCCTGGTTGCGCAAGGGCTTTGAGACCTATTTCACCGCGCTTGATCGAGTTCATGTGGCCGAAGCGGCGGATCATGGAAGCTTATCTCAACGCCGCCGAATGGGGCGACGGCAATTTCGGCATCGAGGCCGCCGCGCGCGCGCGCTTCGGCGTCTCCGCCGCCGACTTGACGCCGCTGCAGGCGGCGCGGCTGGCGGCGGTGTTGCCCAGCCCCAATCGGTGGCAGCGCCGACAGGCCCGGCCCCTATGTGCGCCGCCGCGCCGCCACACTCGTTGAGCGCGCGCGGGTGGTGCGCGAGGAGCATACGGCCGGCTGCGTGCTGCCTGGACCGCTCGATAGCGCCAATTAGGGGAATTCGCCCGCGCGGCATGCGCCGTAGTTGCGTAAGACGCTTGGTCGCGCTAGAAGTCACCGGGGGAAGCCATGGCTAATTGGATGCAAATCGCGCTGAATTTCGGCTTGGGCGTGTTGGCGCTGCTGCTGGTTTACGCGATCTGGAAATTCTACCAGACCCGCGTCGATTTCACCTACATGACCCACAACGATCAGGGCTTCAGGCGCGCGCTGAAGGGCCGCGGCGTGATTTGGGACGTCGAGGAATTCATCGTCAAAGGGCCGAACGCGCCGCGCATCGAATTTGTCGCGCTCGATCCCGCCAGCGGCCAGCGCAAGCTCAAGCCGCTGCTCAACGAACGCACCGGCGCGATCAATCTGCGCCCGCAATTTTGCGTGCCGCTGCCGTTCAACGCCACCACCGCCGACGACCACGCTGTCGTCGTCGAAGCGCGGGTGCAGTTCAGCCTCAATCGCGACAAGATGTTCTTCGTCTACAATGTGCAGGATTTCGGCTTGGCGCTGGAGACGCGAATCCAGAGCGCCGTGCGCGCCGAAATCGGCAAGCGCGAGGATCAGCAATTGCGCGCCGGGCTCGGCGAGGTTGAAGAAGCCGCCGTCAAGCGCTTGCGGCAAGCGGAGGAAGATGGCGACGAGAGCGCACGAGGCCGGCATCGCCCTGGGCGTGCGTTTCCACGGCGTCAGCTTCACCTACACCGCCGCGACCGAATATGCCGCGCAAGTTGCACTCGTCGGCGCGCCCAGCGTGGCAAGCGCAATCGCCGCTGGAGAAGGCGCGCCGGGCGCTACGGCCGCGCCGGTGCGCGTCGCCGCCGCGCGGCCGGGCGCGCTCAGTCTGACGCCGCAGCAGCTCGACAAATTGGCCGACCAGTTCCGCACGCAGACGCCACAATCGACAGCGGCATTGCTGGCGATCCTGGAAATGCAAACGCGTCAGAACATCGCCGAAGCCCTGGCCGCCTCTGGCCAGCTGATCGTGGTGACGCCGCAGGAATTGGGCTTGGCGGGGGCGACGGTGCAGGGCCAAGTGCTGTCCCGCGTCACCCAGCGCGCCCAGCGCGGCGGTGAAGCGTGCGCGAGTGGCTTGCGAAACCAGCCGCCGTGCTGCCATGAGAAGACGCACGCGGGTCATTCGGCGCGTGGAAGGGGCTCGTGAAAGCGCATGAGGCTGCTGCTGACCATCGCCACGTTCGCGGGCATGATCGCGCTATGCGCGCTGGCCTGGAATATGGCGGCATTGGCGGGCTGATTGGCGGCGCGCTGGGCTTCCTGGCGGGACTGGGCGGGCGCGGCCTCGATTGGGGCGAGCGGCTGGGCAACGGCTATGTCGGTGCGCTCATGGGCATGCCGGTCGGGCTGCTGGTTGGCGGGGCCGTAATTCTCGGCTGGCCGGCGCTGTCTGGCGGCTATCGCAGCCGCGCCGCAATAAGAACAAATCCGCGCGGCACATTAGGGCGGTCGGAGGAACGCCCCATGCGCGCCATCTTGCTTGCTCTCACGCTTGGACTCATCCCGATGCTCGCGCCGATGCTCGCGCATGCCCAAGAAAAAGCCGGCTCGGCGGCGCAGATTGATTATCGGGGTTTCCGCGGGCTCACCGCGGAAGTGGAATGCTTACCGCGCTGGCCGGCTGGTCCCGCTTGCGCGAATTCCAACGCATGGCGCGCGAGCCCGGCACGCTCATTCTCGATGCGCGCTCGGCCGGCGCGTTTGCCCGAAGGCCACATCGCCGGCGCGGTCAATCTGCCGTTCACCGACTTCACCGATCAGAGCCTGCGCGCCGCGCTCCGCGATCCGAACATGCGCATCCTGATTTATTGCAACAACAATTTTTCCAACAATGCCGCGCCCGTGGTGCTCAAGCGGGTCGAACTCGCGCTCAACATCCAGACCTTCATCAACCTCTATGGCTACGGCTATCGCAACGTCTATGAACTGGGCGATGTGGTCGACTTCAACGATCCGGCGGTGCGCTGGGTGCGCGGCTGAGCAACCATTCCCAGCGCTATTGCTCCTCAACCGGCGCGCCGGTGCGTTTGCTTTCGCGGACATGGCCGAGGGTAAGCAAATTATCGACATTGTCAGGTTCAAGCGCGGCGGCGGCGAGCGCGTCGCGCTCGGCCAGGTCAAACGCGCGCTGGTGCATGCGCGCGGTGGCGCGCAACCGGAGCGCCAGAGCATCGCGCGCACGAATGTCGAGCGCGCGCGAGAGGTCTTCTTCCGCCTGGCGCCATTCGCTCTCCATGGCGAAGGCGCGGGCGCGGTCGATCAACAGATCGGGCAATTGCTGGCGGTCAGCTTGCATGGTGGCGATGGCGCGGGTGAACGAGGAGCGCGCCCGCGCCGGATCGTGGGCGAGCAGCCATGCATTGCCGGCTTGCGAGAACAATTCAGCGCGCAGCGCTGTGTCGTCCGGGTTGACCGCCGAGGCCAAGCGATTCCAGCCGCCGCGCGCCTTCGCTGGCGCGGTTCTGCGCAACCAGCGCCATCGCCGCGCAGCGATAAGCGCTGACGCTCTGGGCCTCCGCCGCCCAGGCCATGGCGGTTTCGTAAGCCTGAACCGGGTCGGCGCTGATTGCGGCGACGCATTGTTCGAAGCGGTCGGGCGCGGCGGGGCTGGCGGCGAGCGCCAAGGGTAAAAGCAAGGCGGCAAGTGTCATGGCGTGGTTTCTCCGCGCGTTGGCGCCAACTGGACAGCGTCCTGGCAGCGATGCGCAAACCTTAGGCCAAATTCAAGCGCTTCCCTCAGCCCGGGCGGGGGCGTTAACGAATGCTAACCTCCACCGCGCTAAAATCGTTAGCAAACATCAATTTAAGACCGCCAAATCGGTTCTGGCCGGCGGCGGAGGGCATTTACCACCATTGCAGAAAAGTCACATCCTTACAGTTCTGCAAGTCACGCCTGAGCTTAATGCTGGCGGTGTCGAGCGGACTACGCTTGAAATGGCGGAAGCGATCAGCCGCGCCGGGGGGCTCGCTTTGGTCGCTAGCGCCGGCGGTCGCCTCGAGCCGGACCTCGAGGCGGCCGGCGGCGAACTGATCAGACTCCCGGTCAATCCAAAAATCCCATTGTCGCGCTCGCTCAACGCCTTTCGCTTGGCGCGGCTTGCGCGCGCGCGCGGCGTGGCGCTCGATCCATGCGCGCTCGCGCGCGCCGGCGTGGAGCGCGCTGATCGCGGCGCGGCTGGCGGGGGTGCGCGTTCGTCACCACCTTTCACGGCATCTACAACGCGCGCTCGCCGCTCGAAGCGTTTCTACAATTCGGTGATGGCGCGCGGCGACCTCGTCATCGCCAATTCCGAATACACGCGCGAGCACATCATCGCCGAACTACGAGCATCGCGCCCGAGCGCATTGTCACCATTCCGCGCGGCGTCGATCTCGACGTGTTCGATCCGCGACCGAGTCGAGCGACGAGGACATCGCCGCGCTTGCGCGCCAGCTTGGGGCATTGCGCCCGGCGACGACGCGCTGCGTGGTCATCGCACCGGCGCGGCTGACGCGTTGGAAAGGTCAGCTGGTGCTGATCGAGGCGGTCGACGCTGTCGAGGCGCGCCGTCCGGGCGCGGTGAAGATTGATCATCGCCGGCGATGCGCAAGGGCGGCGAGCTTATCGGCGAGTTGAAATGCGCGCGATCGCGGCGGCGGGACTGCAAGACAGCGGTGGCGATCGTCGGCCACGTCGGCAGACATGCCGCGGCGTTCGCCGCGTCCGACATCGCGGTGTTTCCGGTGATCGAGCCGGAGGCGTTCGGTCGCGGCGCGGTGGAAGCGCAAGCCATGGGGGTGCCGGTGATTGCATCGAGGCTCGGCGGCTTCACCGAAACCATTATCGAAGGCGAGACTGGATTTCTGGTCGCGCCCGGCGACGCCGATGCGCTGGCGCTGGCGCTCGAAGCGCATGATCGAGCTGGGCGCGGAGGCGCGCGCGGCAATGGGGCGCGCGCGGCCGCGACGCGTGCGCGGCGCTTTACACAAAGACTGCGCTGCAAAGCGCCACATTGGCGGTTTATCAACGAGTTGTTAAGCAAAGCCTTGTAACGCGAATCGGCCGAAGACGCGCGTGCGCGAGTCGCAACGCGTAGTGGAGAGCAATGCATGATCTGGCGCAAGCCGGCGCCGCAGCCGAGCGAACCAGCGCGGCCAAAGCCGTGCTGGTGATTCAGCTTGGCGGCATGGCGCGCGTTCGTGCAGGCGCTCGCCGCCGCCAAGCGCATCCGCGAGGCCCATGTCGGCGCGCGCATCACGCTTGCTCACCACCGAAGCGACCGGTGAGCTCGCGGAGAAATGCCCGTATTTCGACACGGTCGAAGCCGACGGCAAGCCCAAGGAGGCGCAGGCGATCACCAAACTGATCGCGCGCATGCGCGCGGCCAAGTACGACATGATCTACGATCTCGAAGGATCGAGCCGCACCAACAATTATTTCCAAGGCATGCGCCCGTGGCCGCCGAAACTGGTCGGGCCCGGTCGCCGGGCTGCTCGCACCCCTATCTCGATCCCGAGCGCGACGATCTGCACCCGCTCGATCGTTTCGCCAGCCAACTTGAAAGCGGCCGGCATCGAAGTCGATGGCCGCTTGCTGCCCGATCTCTCGCTGGCTGCGCCCGGTGTTGCGCGATCCGCCGCGCCTGCAGCCGGATTTTTTCGGCATTCGCGGGCCCTACGTGTTGCTGCTGCCGCGCGGCTCGGATGCCGAGCCGAGCGCGGCGCTGGCCGGAGGCCAAATACATCGAGCTGGCGCGGCGCGCATCGCCCGCCACGGCGTGACTCCCGGTGGTGCTCGGCGGCGCCGAGGAGCGCACGATCGGCGCGGCCATTGCCAAGGCCGAGCCGCGCGCCAAGAACCTCGTCACCCGCGCCGACGTGTTCCAATGCATCGGCCTGGCCGAACGCGCGGCTGTTCGCGTTGGGCGACGACGTTGAGCTGATGCATGTGGCGGCCGCCGCGGGCGCGCCGTGCCTGGTTTTCCTGTCGTCCGGGCCGATCCCGAGCGGGCCATGCCCCGCGGGGCCGCGGCGGGGTGGTGGCCTTCACCGCCGCGGTGATCGCCGACCTGCCGGTCGAGCAGGTGGACGCGGCAATTGCGCAATTGCGGCGTCTATCAGCGAAGCGGCAACGGCTTGAAGCGCCGGCCCGTCCAAGCAATATAGCGGCTGCGAGTCCGCGCCCTGCCGGAGGGGCGCGGGCTCGCAGCTGTTTTATCAACAGCAACAGGAGAAGGCCCGATAGCCAGACGTCCATACGCCGCGCCGCCGCCGTCGAAAGACGGCCCGCGCGTAAACGAGGATATACGCGGTGTGCCGCGCGTGCTCCTCATCGATGCCGAAGGAGAAAAACAGGGGGAAATGCCGATCTCGGCGGCGCTCGAAGCCGCGCGCGAGGCTGGGCTCGATCTCGTCGAGGTCGCGCCGCAACTCGGTTCCGCCGGTCTGCAAGATTCTCGATTACGGCAAGTTCCGCTTCGAGGAGCAGAAGAAGAAGGCCGAGACGCGCAAGAAGGCCAAGCGCATCGAGCTCAAGGAAATCAAGGTCCGCCCGAATATCGACGACCACGATTACGAAGTGAAGATGCGCGCCATCCATCGCTTCTTCGAGGAAGGCGACAAGGTGAAGGTCACGCTGCGCTTCCGCGGCCGCGAAATGGCGCACACGCATCTCGGCATGGAGCTGCTCGAGCGCATGCGCACCGAGTTGGACAAGATCGCCAAAGTCGAACACGAGCCGCGCTTCGAAGGCCGGCAAGTGGTCATGGTGATGGCGCCGCGGGGGTGAGGGGCAGCGCCCGCATATACGACGCGGGCGCACTTCACCTATGACGTGGCCGCCCGCAAGCGCCTGAACCTACGACACCCCCACCCAAAAAGCGCGCCCAGCGCTGCCGGATGTGATCGGGCAAACCATCGGGGAGGCTATAGCTGGGGGAATACAAGAGGCGGCATTCAATAGACGGATCGACAGGCTTCGCCGTCAGGCTGGCATCACTGGCGATCGGGGCGACACGCAGCAATCGACGCTCCTGTTCTCAGCGATGGCGCGCGCCGGCGGCTCCGATGCGTATATTTTGGATTTCGCCAGGCACGAAGGTGTCCTGGAGTCGTTGACGGACCTCGATGCCGCACTGGCTGACGGCACCTCCGTCGATGTCGCGGCGGATCGGGCAGGCGGCGCGGCGGCGCGCGCCTCACGAGACCAAGAGCCAGTTGACCTCGGCGAGGACGTGATAGAGGTCGTTGGCCGGCTCAGGGGACCATCCGGAAATAGCATCATTGCGAACACGATCTCGGGCGGGGTCGGGTTGGCGGATTCCTTTGTGAGCTACGCTGAGAGCCACCCGGTGACAGCTGGGATTGCCTTTGCTGGTGTGAGCGTGGTCCTCGGCGGGCCGACCAAGACGATCCTGCGCCGCGTCGCTGGTGAGGCAGGCGATAACCTCATCGAGCAGGGCGCGAATGCCTTTGGCAATGTCGTGCGCGGGGTCGTCACCAACATTGCGACCCGCCACAAATGGTCGGTCGCCCTTACGATTGCCGGCCACACAACCAACGCCGAGGCCAGCACGATCGGCGGCGCCGCAGGCGGACTGGCCAGCCTCACCGTCGATGTCGCGGCGGGCGGTTTAGGCCAGGTGATCGACCGCGTAAAGGACATTCGATCCACGATCAGGGGCGGAACTTACGTCCTTCGCGACGCGGACGGCGTGGTCGTGCGGAGCGGACGCACCAGGAATTTAGATCGCCGTCAGGCGGAGCACGCGCGTGATCCGACGCTGAGCCAGTATGATTTCGACCCGGTGCACCGTACAGACAGCTACGCTGAGCAGCGCGGCCTAGAGCAAGTCTTGCACGATCAGTATAGTCCGCCTCTAAATAGGATTAGGCCGATCGATCCGGCAAACCCGCGTCGTCAGGAATATGAGAGCGCTGCGGAGCGTTTCTTTCGGGAGAACGGTGGTCAATGAAGCTTCCCTACTCGGAAGGATCGGCGTTTTTCGTCCCCCTCCCTGACGGGGGCTCTGCGCGGGGCGTGGTTGCGCGGATGGCCCCAAAAGGAAAAATATTGCTGGGCTATTTCTTTGGCCCGCGCCTTGACCAAGGAGCCGACCCGGCTCTTGAGCACCTGAATGCAAAGGATGCGATCCTTTGTGTCAGATTTGGCGATCTGGGATTGATCGATGGCCACTGGCCCATCCTTGGGAACCTCCCGGTCTGGAAACGCTCTGAGTGGCCTATGCCCGATTTTGTGAGACGTGATCCGCTTGGACGGCTGAAGCCCAAACTTGTGAAGTACGCGGACGATGATCCGGGCCAACCGACAAGCGAGCACCCCATCGACGACGACGCGGAGCTAGCCGCCGAACTCGATGTCGGGGTATCGAGCGGTTGAGGCGAAGCTGGACAAGCTTCTAGGAGCTACTCAAGGCGTACGATCCCATTGATGGTGCTACCGATGGAACAGGCAGTGCTCCTTCACCTCCCCCTGACAGGCGAGAAATTTGGAACGGCAACCGATCAAGAAGCGGTGCGTGCCCTTGGAGATCAGTTGGGGCAAGTTATTGCGGATGCTTCCGCCGGAGAATTTGATGGCGATGAATTCGGCGGCAACAAATGCGTGCTATTCATGTACGGGCCCGATGCTGATCGCCTCTTCGCGCTCATCGAGCCAATTTTAAAAACGACTCCGGTCGCGGCTGGGGGGTATGCAGTCAAGCGCTACGGCGCTGCTAATGACCCGGGCGCCCAGGAAATGCGCGTAACCTGGTAACTAAGTCCTTGCTAAATGCGAGGAAAGCAGCGTCGTCGATGCGTACTTCAAGGGCTCTCTTAGAAGAAGAAATCTGCTTTGTAGATTCGTCCGTCAAACAAAAGCACCGTGTAGGGCAAGATAAAGCGCACCGTGCGCGGTGCTCTAAGTGCTTGCCCTACACCGAGAAAAAGCACGGTGTGAGCAGGTGCACGCACCTCGTGTGCACGGTGCGAACAAGGCGCGCTCGCTTGGCGAAAATCATCAGATCAGATTCGCGCGTCGCGCGTGAGCATCATCGATGCGCGGATGATGTGTGGCGCGATCATCAGCATCATTTTTGAACGTGGCGGGCGCCGTCCATGCGCGCGCGTCAATCCCGCGCCGCGCTGACGCGCGTCGCCCCTCCGGGCTTTGGGGATTGACCCGCGCGCCTGGCCATCGCTTTGGCTTGGGACGCGGATCGAAGGATCGATCCGCTTCAATGCATGAAGCGATCAGCGACGACGGATCGGCGCCATTTGGGACCGATGCGTGCTCTGCAAAAAAATCAGCGCCGGGCGCGGCGGTCTTGGCTGGCGCGTCGTCGGGCACGCGATCGAGGTAGGCGTCGATGGTGCGCATGAGCGATCCTGATCGCGGCGCGGCAGCGCCGGCGCGCGCCAGGCGGCTCGATACAGGCGGCGGTTGCGGGCGCGCTCGGCGGTGCGCTTGTCGGGCTTGCCCACGGCGCCCAGCAGCTCGTCGGCCGTGACATCCAAGATCGCCATCAGTTGCAAGATCAGCTCGCCGTGGAGGCGCAGCGCGCCGCGCTCGTAATCGGAAATCATCGGCTGCGAGACGGCGACTTTATCGGCCAGCTCCATCTGCGTCATGCCGCGATCCTTGCGCAGGCGCGCCAGGCGCGCGCCGATCGCGGCGGCGGCGGGCGAAATGTCGTCGGCCAAGTCGTCTGCTCCGAAGCATGGAAAGCGAGTGCGGAGCATAAGGGCCATTTTTTCGCGCCGGGATCAGTCAACACCTTAGCGCCCATACCGTCAGATCCAGCGCCGCACGCGCTTACAATAGGCGTCGAACGCCTCGCCGAACTGGCGGCGCATTTTCGCTTCCTCGAACGGGATCAGCGCGAAATTGGTGATCGCCAATACGCCAAGCGGGCGCAAGCAACATGAGCGGGCGCCCGAACCAGAGCGCGGCGCCCGAGCGAAGCGGTCACGACGCCCAGATACATCGGGTTGCGGGTGAAGGCATAAACGCCGTCGTCACCAGCGCGTCGTTCTTCTCGGAAGTGGGCAGAATTTGCGTGCCGGCGGCGCGGAACTGCGAGGCCGCGACGGTCGGCAGCGCGGCGCCGATTATGAGCAACGCCGAGCCCGCGGGTTCGCTGCGCCACTGCGGGCAATCCCGCGAACAGCGGCAATTCGCTTAAGAAAATAACCCGCCGCCAGCAGCGCGATCGCCCAGAGCGGCGGCGGCGCTTTCAGCATCAGTGCTGGCTCTTCGGCAGCCGCACCACCAGGCCGTCGAGCGCGTCGCTGACCTTGATCTGGCAGGAGAGGCGCGAATTGTCTTCAACGTCATTGGCGAAATCGAGCATGCTTTGCTCCATCTGACGAAGCTTCGCCGGTCTTCGCCAGCCAGGCTGGATCGACATAGACGTGGCAGGTGGCGCAGGCGCAGGCGCCGCCGCAATCGGCGTCAATGCCGGGCACGGCGTGCTTCACCGCCGCTTCCATCACGGTCTGCCCGACCGGCGCTTCGATCGACGTGCTCCTTGCCGGAATGTTCGATGTAGGTGATTTTCGGCATGGGTTCCCTTTAAGAGCCGGCGGCGGCGACGAGTTCCTTCATCGACCGCGATGTATCGACAATAATTTCCGGCGCAACGGTCCGGCCGCTTTGTATCAAGCTTTTCGCGCCGAGAAACTCCCCGGGACGATTGACCGCATCCACGGCGATCAGGCGCGGTCCCTTGTAGTAGAAAGCCGCGAAAGCCCGGTCCGCCGGCGACCCGCGCAGGGCCACATGGTCATAGCCCTGGAACAGGCCGGCGATCTGCAGCTTTAAATCGTATTGGTCCGACCAGAACCAAGGCGCTTCCAGCGCCTGTTCGCGGCCGAAAATCGCCGCGGCGACGATCTTGCCGCCTTCGATGGCGTTATGGACGCTTTCAAGCCGAACCAGCGCGTCGCCATAATGCGCCATCGGCCGGGCCGCGCAATCGCCAATGGCGAAGATCGCCGGATCGCTGGTGCGGCAGTTCTCATCGGTGACGATGCCGTTGTCGATTTCGAGCCCGCATTGTTGCGCCAGCGCTGGTTTCGGGCGTGACGCCAATGCCGGCGATCACCAGATCGGCCGGCAATATCGCCGCCGTCGGCCAGGGCGACGCCGCTGACGTGTCCTTGCCCATTGATGACGCGCGACTTGCCCGCCAAGCACAAAGCGCACGCCTTGGCGGGTATGCTCATCCAGGAAAAAGCCCGCCACTTCCGGGCTGGTGACACGCGCCAGCGGCCGCGGCGCGGCTTCGACGACCGTGACATCGAGCCCGCGTCCGCGCGCGACTGCCGCGACTTCAAGCCCGATATAGCCGGCGCCAATGACGACCAGTTTCGCGCCCGCGACAAAGTCAGGCCGGATGGCATCGACATCGGCGGCGGTGCGCAGCAGGTGCACGCCGGCAAGATCGGCGCCGGCAATTGGCAGCGGCCGCGGGCCGTGCGCCGGTCGCCAGCACCAGAGCGTCATAGCCAAGCTCGCGCCCGCCCTCGAGCCGCACGCGCTTGCTGGCGCGGTCGATCCACACCGCGCGCACCGGCGAAAGCAGGGCGATGCTCTCCTCGGCATAGACGTGCGCGGGCCGCAGCAGCAGGCGGTCCATGCTCCAGTTCGCCGGAGAGATATTTTTTCGACAGCGGCGGGCGCTGGTAGGGCGGGAAGGGTTCCTCGCCGATCAGGGTGATGTCGCCGGCAAAGCCGCCTTGGCGCAGGCGTTGCGCCGCTTCGCCGCCGGCCTGGCCCGCGCCGATGATGATGATGCGGTTGATATCGTCCGTCATGAGCGGATAGTGTTTGGGGCCAATAAACGCGCCGGCGCAAGCGGGCCTTGATGCCGCGCCTTGGCCCATGCCAGCATCGCTGGCCCGTGAGCGCCGCAACCCTCCCATGATTTGCGTGAATTGGACCTCGCCGACCCGGCCGCGACCGTCGCGCTTGGCGCTCGCCTCGGTGCGCGGCTGGGGCGCGGCGACGTGGTGTGCCTTTCCGGCGGTCTGGGAGCGGGCAAAACCACGCTGGCGCGCGGGGCTATCGCCGCCTGGACCGGAATGTCGCAGGAAGCGCCAAGCCCAACCTACACTTTGGTGCAAACCTATGATGGCCCTCGCGGCGAACTCTGGCATGTCGATCTTTACCGGCTCGAAGCGCCGGAGGATGCTTGGGAACTCGGGTTGGAGGATGCGTTTGCGACGGCGGCTTGCCTGATCGAGTGGCCCGAGCGGCTCGGCGGCCAGCTTCCGCCCGACCGGTTGGATATCGCGCTGGCTGTCCACGGCGAGGGCCGGCGCGCACTTCTCAGAGCGCGCGGCGCATGGAGACATCGGCTTGCGACGATCTGAAGCGCTGGCGCGCCTGTTGCGGGACACCGGCTTTGCCGGCGCCGAGCGCGCGCCGCTCGCGGGCGATGCCTCCACGCGCCGCTATGAGCGGCTGGTCCTGCGGCACCGCCGCGCCATCCTGATGGACGCGCCGCCCTCGAGCGAAAGCGCCCCGTGCCCGCCGGGCGCCACGCCGCCGAACGGCGCGCGCATGGGCTGGAACGCCACCTCGCGCCTGGCCGCCTCGCGCGTCGAAGCGTTCGTCGCGGTGGCCGCGCATCTGCGCGACCTGGGTCTGGCCGCGCCCGAAATTTACGGCGCCGATCTCGACGCCGGCTACGCGGTCATCGAAGATCTGGGCGACGACCTCTACGCGCGCGTGCTGGCCGATGGCGGCGACGAGATCGCGCTCTATCAGGAAGCGGCGCGCGTGCTGGCGCATGTGCACGCAAGCGCCCGCGCCGCCGCAAGCTGGAAGTCGCTGACGGCGCCGCCTGGCCGCTGCTTGATTACGATGCGCTGGCGCTGGAAGTGAACGCGGATCTGTTCGTCGAATGGCTGCCGCGCGCGGCCGATGTGCGCATCGATGACGCGGCGCGCGCGCGCTGGGAAAAGGTGCGCGACAGCCTGATCGTGAAGGCGCTCGGTCTTCCGCGCGCTTTCACTATCCGCGATTATCACGCCGAAAACCTGCTCTGGCTGCCGGAGCGCGAAGGCCTGCGGCGCGTCGGCCTGCTGGACTTCCAGGATGCGGTGCGCGGCTGGCGCGCTTGGGATTTCGCCATGCTGCTGCACGATGCGCGCCGCGATGTCAGCCGCGACCGCGCACACGGCGGCGATCCGCGCTTATCTCGACGCCACCGGCGCCTCGCGAAGCGGAGTTCCAGCGCGAACTGGCGGTGCTGGGCGCGCTCAACGCGATGCGCATTCTCGGCGTGTTTTCGCGGCTTGCCGGCCGCGACGGCAAGCAACGCTATCTCTCGTTCATGCCGCGCGAATGGGGGCATCTTGCGCGCGCGCTTGCAGCATCCGGCGCTGGCCGAGGCGCGCGCGTTCGTTGAAAGCGTCGCGCGGCCGTATCTGGAGCAAGCGGCGTGACCATTCCTGAAACCGCCATGGTGCTCGCCGCGGGCCTTGGCACCCGCATGCGCCCGCTCACCGACGATCGGCCCAAGGCGCTGGTCACGCGTCGCGGGCCGGGCGCTGATCGATCACGTGCTCGACCGTCTGGTTGCGGCCGGCGTTAAGCGCGCGGTGGTCAACGTGCACGCCTTCGCGGATCTGCTGGAAGAGCATCTGCCGCGACCGCAACGACATCGAGATCGTCATCTCCGACGAGCGCGCGCGGCTGATGGAGACCGGCGGCGGCGTCAAACAGGCGCGCGCGCTGCTGGGCGAAGAGCCGATCGTCGTCTGCAACATCGACTCGGTTTGGGAGGAGCCGAGCGGCTCGGCCATCGCGCGCCTGGCGCAGGCTTTCGATGCCGCGCGCATGGGCGCGCGGCTGATGCTGGCGGCGATGGAGCGCAATGCCTGGGCTTTGACGGCGCCGGCGATTTTTTCATGGACCAGGCGGGCGCGCTCAGCTTGCGCGGGCGCAATGCCGCACGCGCCTTGGGCCTATATGGGCGCGCAAATCATCGATCCGCGGCATTGTCGACGAAGAGCCGCTTGAGCCGTTCTCGTTCATGCGGGTTTGGCGGCGGTTGCAGACGCAGGGCCGACTGTATGGCGCGCCGCTCGGCGGCTTCTGGATGCATGTCGGCGATCCGGAAGCGCGCTGGCGCAGGCCGAAGCGCGTCTGGCGACGCGCGCCGTGAGCATTGGGCTGTTCGACGGCCCGGCGCCGCGTTTGCGCGCGGTGCCCGCGTCGGCGCCGTTTCTCGATGTGCTCGCCGAAAGCCATGGTGGACGCGCTTGGCGGACGCCGACGATCCGTTCGCGCTGGCCGACTGCGCTGGTGCTGCTGCCCAACCGCCGCGCCGCGCGCGGGCTGATCGACGCGTTCGCGAAGCGCCTGGGCGGCGCGGCGCTGTTGCCGTCGATCCGCCCGCTCGGCGATCTCGAGCCGACGACGACCCGGAAGTCTGGGGCGCCGACCCGATCGCGCTCGACGTCCCGCCGGCGATCGATCCCACGCGCCAGCGCATGGAACTCGCCGCGCTCATTCGCGCGCGCGACAAGGCCGCCGGCGGCGTCGAAGATCCCGCCCGCGCGCTCGCGCTGGCCGACGAATTGCGCAAACTGCTCGATAGCGCCGCCGCCGCGGAGCACGTGCATTGGGAAAAGATTGCGCGATCTGGTCGAGGAGATCGATCTGGCGCGGCACTGGGAGGCCTCGGCGCATTTTCTCGACATCGTCGCCGATTATTGGCCGCGGCGTCTGCGCGCCGATGGGCTCGTGCGATCCCGGCGCGCATCGCTCGGCAATGCTGCTGGCGTTGGCGCGGCGCTTGGCGGCGCGAGCCGCCGGCGCGCCCGATCATCATCGCCGGCTCGACCGGCTCGATCGCCGCCACGCGCGCGCTGATGGCGCGTGGTGGCTGGTTTGCCGCGCGGCGTTGTCGTGTTCCCGGGCTGGATATCGATCTCGACGATGGGGCGCTGGGACGCTGATTGGCGATCAGCATCCGCAATTCGCGCTGAAGGAAACGCTGGCGGCGCTCGGGTCGGGCGCGGCGCAGATTCCGCAATTGTGCGCGGAGCCGGCGAGCGGGCGCGCGCGGCGCGTGCTGATGCGCGAAGCGCTGGCGCCGGCGGAAAAAACCGCCGACTGGCTTGAAGCGGCTGCACGCTGCCGGCGGCGCGCGATTTCGTCGCCGCCGGCGCGCGAGGGCTTGCGTTTGCTGGAAGCCGCCACCGAAGATGAAGAGGCCGCCGCCATCGCGCTGATGCTGCGCGAGGCGCTGGAAACGCCGGCCCGCACGCGCCGCGCTGGTGACGCCCGATGTCGCGCTCGCGCGCCGGGTCGAGGCCAAGCTCGCGCGCTGGGGCATTGCGCCGGCCGTGTCGCATGGCCGGCCCTTGCGCGAAACCGAAGCCGGCGCGCTTGATCGCGCTGCTGTGCGAACTGGCGCGGGATGCCAGCGAGCCGGTGGCGCTGGCGGCGTTGCTTGAAGCATCCGCGCGTCGTCGATTGGCGCAGCGATGGCGCGCGTCGCCGAACTTGAGCATGAGGCGCTGCGCGGGCCGCGCCGGTATCGATACGCTTCGCCGAACTTGTCGGCGCTGGTGGCAAAATCCCCGCCGGCGCGCGCGCTGGTCGATGCAATGGCAGCGGCGCTTGCGCCGCTTACTGCGATCATGGCGCGCGCGCGATCTGACGCTGGCGGATTTCGCCGACGCGCTCTGCCGAAGTCGCCGAGACGCTCGCCGGCGCCGCTGCATGGCAAGGCCGCGACGGCGAAAACGCCGGCGAATTGCTGCGCGAAGCGATCGCGCACGGCGCCGAACTTGGGGCCGATGGCGACGCTGTCGCCGCGCCGCGCGTGCTGGTGCGGTTGATGCGATGGGCGCGAAGTGCCGCCCGCGCGCCGGCGGCGATCCGCGCGTCGCGATTTGGGGTCCGCTCGAAGCGCGTTTGCAGCGGCGCGATCTGATGATCCTCGGCGGGCTCAATGAAGGGGTGTGGCCGGCGCCGCCGGGGGACGATCCGTTTCTGTCGCGCGCCATGCGCGCGGCGCTGGGACTGCCTTCGCTCGATCAGCGCATCGGCCTCGCCGCGCATGATTTTGCGCAGCTGGCCAACGCGCCCGACGTCGTGCTGACGCGCGCGCTGCGCCGCGATGGCGCGCCGACATTGGCTTCGCGCTGGCTGTGGCGGCTGAAAACCCTGGTGCAGGGCGCGCGCCTTGAAGCTGCGCGCCAGCAGCGGACGCAGCTCGCCTGGGCGCGCGCGCTCGATGCGCCAATGCGCGCCGCGCGCGGCAAAGATCCGCCGATGCCGCGCCCGCCAGCGGACAAGCGACTTAAGCGCATCAGCGTCACACAAGTGGAAACCCTGATCCGCGATCCCTACGCGATCTATGCGCGCCGCATCCTCGGGCTTGGAGTTTCTCAAGCCGATCGGCGCGCCGGCGGGTCCCGCCGAGCGCGGCATCGCCGTGCACCGCGCCATCGAGCGCTTCGACGACGGCGCCGATCCGGCGCTGCTGGCGAGTTGCTCGACGAGGAATTGCGCCGCGCGCGGCATTTCGCCGGAACGCCGCGCCGCCGAGCGCGCGCGGTTGGCGGTGTCGATCAACGCGCTGATCGATTGGTTCGCCGCGCGCCGTCGTCTGGGACTGGAAGTCTATCGCGAGAAGAAGGGCGAGCTGGCGCTGACGGGGGCGTCGTGCTTGTCCGGCATCGCCGACCGCATCGAGATTGGCGCGAGTTATGTCGCGATCTTCGATTTCAAAACCGGAGCGCCGGCCAGCAAGCCGCAGGTCGAGAGCGGGCTTGCGCCGCAATTGCCGCTGGAGGCGGCGATGCTGGCGCGCGGAGCGTTTCGAGGGCGTGCCTGCCGCGCGCGCCACCGAGCTCGGCTATTGGCGCTTCGGCAATGCCGAGCCGACGCCGAAGCCGCTGGCGCTCGACGCCGATGCAGGAGGGCGAAAAAGCGCTGTCGGCGCTGCGAAGTCTTGCTGCAGCGCTACGCGCGCGCCGAGCAGCCATTCTTGTCCAAGCCGCGCGTGCAATTCATCAAGCCTTACCTCGAATACGACCAACTCGCGCGCCGCAAGGAATGGGCCGACGCGGAGGGCGAGGAATGAACGCGCGCGCGCCGGTCGCCGATCAAAATCAGCGCATCGCCGCCGATCCAAACGCTTCGGTGTTCGTCACCGCCAATGCGGGCTCGGGCAAAACCAAAGTGCTGGTCGACCGCATCGCGCGCCTGTTGCTGGAGGGCTCGAAGCCATCGGCGTTCTTGTGCATCACCTACACCAAGGCCGCCGCCGCCGAGATGCAGCGGCGCTTGTTCGAGCGCCTGGGCGGCTGGTGCGTCGCCGACGACGCGAAGCTCGCCGCCGAACTGGCGAACGCTCGGCGCCAAGCCGGCCGATCTCGGCCGCGGCGCGCGCGCTGTTTGCGCGGGCGCTGGAAACGCCTGGCGGGCTGAAGATCCAAACCATCCACGCTTTCTGCGAACGGCTGCTGGCGCGCTTTCCGCTTGAAGCTGGCGTGCCGCCGGGATTTGACATCGCCGACGAGCCGCGCGCGGCGGCCTTGCTTGGCGCAAGCGCGCGCTGATGCGGCGCTCGCGCCGGATGCGCCGCGGCGACGCGTTCGCCGCTTCGCGGCGCGGTTGGACGGCGATGCGCTGGAGGCGCTGCTGGATCGCCTGGCGCTGCGGCGCGCGGATTTCCACCGTTTCGCGGCGCAACATCGACGGCGGCGTGTTCGCCGAAGCCGCGATAAGAAACCGCCACGGCGTGCGCGAAAGCGCCGAGGGTTTGGCGCCGATCAGTTCTGGCGCGGGTGGATTGGAGCGCTCTGCAACGCGCGGCGGCGGCGTTGGCGCAATCGAGCGCCAACGATCAGTGAAGCTCGCCGAGCGCATCGCGGCGGCGCTCGCAGCGCATGAAGACGGCGCCGCGCGCGCGGCTGCTCGACGCGCTTCATGCGGATCGCGTTGAAGGGCGACGGCGAGCGCCTACGACACGCTGGTGACCAAGAAGTTCGCGGGCCAGCATGCCATGGCTCGACGACGCCATGAACCAGGTCAGCGCGCTTTGCGAAGCGGCGCGCGAGAAGCTCAACGCCATCGAGCGCGCCGAGGATGCGGCCGCCGCGCTGGCGCTGGCGCTGCAAGCTGGACCATGCCTACGACGCGGCCAAGCAGCGCGCCGGCGTGCTGGATTTCGACGATCTGATCGAACACGCGCAAAGGCTACTGCAGCGCGCCGATGCCGCGCCCTGGGTGCTCTACAAGCTCGATGGCGGCCTCGACCACATCCTGATCGACGAGGGCCAGGACACCAGCCCGGCGCAATGGGAGTCTGATCGCGCCGCTGCAGGACGAGTTCTTCGCCGGCGCGCGGCGCGCGCGAGCGCATCGCGCACCATGTTCGCGGTCGGCGATCCCAAACAGAGCATATACGGCTTTCAGGGCGCCGACCCGCGATCGTTTCCTGGCCGAGGCGAAGGCGCTCTCCAAGCGCGCCCATCGCGCTGGAATGAAGTTCGCGGCGCCCGATCGCTCGAGACATCGTTCCGCTCCAGCCCGGAAATACTGCAAGCGGTGGACGCGACGTTCGCCGATAAGCCGCTGGTGCGCGCGCCGCCGGCGCGGTTCGATGTGATTCGACCACTTGGCTTGGCGCGCCAAAGAACGCAGGCGTCGGTCGAGGTGTGGCCGCTGGCGATGCGCCGGCGCCGGCGCGGCCGGTCGCCTGGGACGCGCCGATGGATGTCGAACGCGGCGCCAGCGTGCACGCGCTGCTGGCCGCGACGATCGCGCGCGGGTCAAAGCCATGATCGATGCGCGCGAAGCGGTGTGGGACAAGGCCGCGCCGCGGCCAATGCGAGCGGGCGACGTGCTGGCGCTGGTGCGCACGCGCGGGGCGCTGTTTCGCGAACTGATCAAGGCGTTCAAGCGCGCCGGGCTGCCCGTGGCGGGCGCCGACCGCATGGTGCTGCGCGACGAATTGGCGGTGGAGGATTGCCTGGCGCTGATGCGCGTCGCGCTCGATCCAAGCGACGATCTGGCGCTGGCCTGCGTGCTGAAGGGCCCCTGGTGCAATCTCGATGACGATGATGGCGATATTGTCGCCGCTCGCGCCACGGACGCGGCCAAGGGGAGACATTGCAAGCGCGCTTGCTGGCGGACGCGGGCGAGAAATACGCCCAGGCGCGCGCGTTCGTGGCGAGCTGACGGCGCGGGCGGGCGCCGATGCGTTTGCGTTTCTGAGCTGGGCGCTGGAAGACCCGCCATGGCGGCGCGACGGGCTGGCGGCGCGTGCTGCGCCGGCTCGGCCCGGAAGCGCGCGATCCGCTCGAGGAATTGCTGCAGCGGGCGCTCAAGCCGTCGGCGCACGCCGCCGCCACGCTGCAGCGCTTTCTCTACGACATCGAAATCGATTCCGGGCAGGTCAAGCGTGAGCTCGAAGCTGAAACCGGCGCGGTGCGGGTGATGACGGTGCACGGCGCCAAGGGACTGGAAGCGCCGCGTGGTGATTTTGCCCGACGCGACCGGCGCCAGTCAGCGACAAGCCCGACGACGGCCTGATGTTCGAGGACGAGGCCTTACGTCTCGTTTCGCGAGCAAGGACGACGATGCCGCCGTGCGCCAGGCGCGCGCCGACGCACGAAGCAGCGCATGCAGAGCGAGCATTGGCGGCTGCTTTATGTGGCGATGACGCGCGCGCGCGACCGGCTGATCGTCTGCGGCGCGCAGTACGGCGCATCCAAGGCCGGCGAAGCCGACGAAAGCTGGCGCGCGGCAGTCGAGCAGGGATTGCGCTCGCTCGGCGCTGCGCCGTGCGAGACGCCGTTTGGCGAGGGCCTGCGCTATGGCGCGTCAATTTATCGCCGAGCCCGCGAGCGCGCGCCGAGATCGCCAGCGGCGCCCTTGCCGGCATGGCTGGACGCGCCGCTCGCCGCGCCGGCGCCGCGAACGCCCGCCGCGCCGTCGCGCTTCGCGCACATCGACCCGGCGTTGTTTTCGCCGCGCGGGTCGAGGGCAGAGCGCGATTCCGCCGCGGCCGCCTCATCCACGGTCTGTTGGAGCGCTTGCCGGAGATCGACGCGCCGCGCCGCGCCGAGGCGGCGTACGCGTGGCTCGCCCGGCAAGGCGCGCGCGCCGAGGAGTGCGAGAGCTTCGCCGCGCGAAGCGCTAGCGGTGATCGAGGACGCGCGCTTGCGCCGCTCTGTTCGGCCCCCATAGCCGCGCCGAGGCGCCGATCGTCGGCGCCGTTGCCGGCGCGCCGGTGCGCGGCGTGGTCGACCGCCTCGCTATCGATGCGCAACGCGTTTTCGTGCTCGACTTCAAGACCGACCGCCCGGCGCCGGTCAATGCCGATGGGATCGCCACTTCCTACGTGCTGCAATTGGCGCTCTATCGCGAAGTGCTGCGCTCGATTTTTCCGGACAAGAGCGTGACCTGCGCCTTGCTCTGGACCGAGGCGCCGCTGCTCATGGAAGTGCCGCAAGCACGGCTTGACCATGCCTTAAGCGGCTTGCCGTTCAGTTGAATCCCCGGCCGATCCGGCCTACATCGCACCCAGAACTCAAGGAGAAAAGCATTGGCCACGATCAAAACCTCGGACGATAATTTCGAAGCCGATGTGCTCAAATCGAGCCGTCCGGTGCTGGTGGATTATTGGGCCGAGTGGTGCGGGCCGTGCAAGCAGATCGGCCCCGCGCTTGAGGAAATCGCAGCCGAAATGGGCGAACGCGTAACCGTGATAAAGCTCAATATCGACGAAAATCCGATGGTTCCTGGCCGCTATGGCGTGCGCGGCATCCCCACCCTGATGGTGTTCAAGGACGGCAAGGTCGCGGCCACCAAAGTCGGAGCGATGCCGAAATCGAAAATCGTCGAGTGGCTGAACGAATTGATTTGAGGCTTACGCTTCCTCGATATCGGCGCCTAAACCGCGCATGAATCCGGCAAAGCCCGGAAATGAAGTGTGTATCATTTCCGCGTCATCGACGATGATTTCGCACTGGCTGGCCATGCCGAGCACTAGGAAGGACATCGCCACGCGATGGTCGCCATGGGTTGAGATCTCGGCCCCGCCGCGCACGCCGCGCGCGCCGGCGCCGCGGACAATAAGCCCGTCGGGCAATTCCTCGGCATCGATTCCGCAGCTGCGCAGGCCTTCCACCATCAGCGTAATGCGGTCGCTTTCCTTCACCCGCAATTCGGCGGCGCCGGTGATACGGGTCTCACCTTCGGCAAACGCCGCCAGCACTGAAAGGATCGGAAACTCGTCGATCATTGCGGGTGAACGTGCTGCTGGCGGGGCGGCGCCGCGCAACAGGCTCGCGCGCACGACCAGGTCGGCGATCGGCTCGCCAGCGGCATCTGGGTGGGGCTCGAACGCGCACGCCGCACCCATTTCAGCCAGGGTATCGTAAAGGCCGATGCGCAGCGGGTTGGCCAGCATGCCGCAAATGCGCAGCTCCGAACCGGCCACGATCAGCGCCGCTGCAATCGGAAACGCGGCCGATGAGGGATCGGCGGGCACAATGACCCGGGCGCTTTGCAATGCGCTGCGGCGCACGCGCGGATGGGTGGCGCCGTCAATTTCAACCGTATCGATCGCCGCGCCAAACTGCGCCAGCATGCGCTCGGTGTGATCGCGCGAGCGGGCGGGCTCGATCAGCACCGTCTCGCCCTCGGCCGCCAATCCAGCCAGCAGCACCGCCGACTTGATTTGCGCCGAGGAAACCGGCGCGCGATAGCTGATCCCGTGCAGGCCTCCGCCATGGACGGTCAGCGGCAGCATGCCCGCCTCGGCCTCGAAGCGTGCGCCCATCTGCGACAATGGGGTGATGACACGGTTCATCGGCCGTTTGCGGAGGGACTGGTCGCCATCGAATTGCGTCGCGATGGGATAGCCGGCGGCCGCGCCCATCAGCAGCCGGGCGCCGGTGCCGGAATTGCCGCAATCGACGGTATTGCTGGGCTGGCGGAAGCCGCCCCCCCCGGTCACGCTCCAGCGGCCGCCGGCGCGCTGTTCGAGCTGAGCGCCAAATTGCCGCGCCGCCGCAGCGGTTCGCATGACGTCATCGGCCTCGAGCAGGCCCTCGATTTCGGTGCGGCCGTGCGCGAGCGCGCCAAAAATCAGCGCCCGGTGCGAAATTGACTTGTCGCCGGGCGGACGGACCTGGCCGCGCAGGGGTCCCGCGAACCGGGCCTTGAGACGCATGGAAATGCTCGTGCTGCCGGGGAAGGGAGGGCGGAAACCGAAGACAAAGCTTTTGACACTCGCGCCCGATAGTGGCAAGCGAGCGCCCCGCGTCGAAAAGCCGGTTTCGACCCAGAATCTCCATGGTTTCATTCCCATGGCTCTGAAGCATGGATTTTCAAGGAGTGCGTTTTGGCCAAGACTGATTTGGGCGACAAGCAGGTCTGCCCAAGCTGCGCGGCGAAGTTCTATGATCTTCGCAAGCGTCCCGCTATTTGCCCCAAGTGCACAACTGCCTTCGACCCGACCGAGGAAAGCGTGCGCGTCCGCCGAGGTCGCTCGCGCGTGGCCGCACACGACGGCGATTATGAGGATGATGAAGAACTCGCGGCCAAGAAAAAAGCCGAGGGCGAGGAGGAAGAAGAAGAAGGCGCCGAAACCGTGGTCGCCATCGATTCCGGCGCCGAGGTCGATCCGGTGCTGAGCAGCGACGAGGACGAGGCCGAGCCCGCCGCCGATGAATTGCCAGAAGGCTTCTCCGAGGAGGAGGCCGACCTTGCAACCGAAGCGGTGGACGACGATTCGGTGCCCATGATTGAGGACGAGGAGGAATTCCCGGAAGACGCCATCGGCGAGATCCCCAGCGGCGACGAGGACGATGGACGCTAAGGGCGGGCGTTAAGGACGGGCGCTAAGTTTTTGCAAAGATGCGGCATGCCGGCTTGAACCGGGTTCAGGCGCGGCGTAGGTTCCGCTTCCCAAACCGACCCGCGCCGCTTTGGCGCGCAATGGGGCCATAGCTCAGCTGGGAGAGCGCCTGCATGGCATGCAGGAGGTCAGCGGTTCGATCCCGCTTGGCTCCACCATTTTTCAAGCACTTAGCCGCAGTGAGTATAGCGCAAGCAGAGCGCCGATACCACCGCGATACCAGGAAAACGGCGACGCGGGGCGTCTCAGCGGACAGCATCGCGAACCCAGGCCGCTCGGTCAGCAGGTGCGGTGCGCTCTCTGACCCGCGCGTTGGCGACGGCCCCCAAACGATGCCCGGCGCCCCCTGGCTCAACCCTACCTGCCAGACGAAGCGGGCAAGCGGAGCGTCTGCGTCTGCATGTATTCATGCAGGCCATGCAGCCCGAATTCCGACCCGATCCCCGACTGCTTGGCGCCTCCGAACGGGATGTCCGGCGAGATGGTCGAATGGTCGTTCACCCACGCACTGCCGCATTCGAGCAAGGCTGCCAGCCTGCTCGCTTCGCCGGTGTCGCTCGACCAGACTGAGCCGCCAAGGCCGAGCTCGTTCGCATTGGCCAATCGCACCGCTTCCTCGGCATCATAGAAACGGATTACCGGCAGGATTGGACCGAATTGTTCATCATCGACGATTGCCATTCCGTCAGCCACATCCACCACAACCGTAAGCGGAAAATAGAAGCCCTGCTGATCTGACTTGGGCAGGCCGCCCGACAGGAACCGGCCGCCCTTGGCCAGTGCATCCGCAGCCAAGTCTTTGAGATACGCCAGTTGCTTGGCATTCTGTACCGGCCCGAACTGCGACCTCGCATCATTGCCCGGGCCGACGATCGCTTCCTCTGCCATATCCGCCAACCGCTGCGAGAGCGCGTCATGGATGCTGTCGTGCACGTAGAGACGTTTGATTGCCGCGCAGGTCTGGCCGCTATTTCCGAAGGCCTTGAGGAACACCTTCTTGGCGGTCGCTTCAACATCGGCATCGGCCAGCACAATAGCCGCATCATTGCCGCCGAGTTCCAATGTCAAGCGCTTAAGATTGCCAGATCCGCGCTTCATGATGTCACGACCAGTGGGCGTGGAGCCGGTGAACACGACCTTGTCGATACCCGGATGGTCTGCGAGCTGTGACCCCAGACCGCCCGACCCGGCGACGCTGTTGAGCACGCCCGGCGGCAGGTGTTCATTGGCGATCTCGACCACCAGCAAGGTGCTGAGCGGAGTGCCGGAGGAAGGTTTGAGCACCACCGTGTTGCCGCCCAGCATGGCCGGAATGATGTGCCAAATGGCGATCAGGATCGGGTAGTTCCACGGAGTGATCGAGGCGACCACGCCGAGCGGTTTGCGCCGGATCTCCACACGCCCGTTTTCATCATCCTTCAAAATTTCCACCGCCGGGCGTAGTTTCGCGGTCGCTCTGGTCCAGGCCACGGCGCCGCTCACTTCGCCGAATGCCGCCGAGTGCGCCGGCTTTCCCTGTTCACGCGAAAGCAGATCGGCGATCTCTTGCTTACGCGCTTCGATGCCATCGGCAACCCGGTCGAGCAGCCTCGCGCGTTCGTCGATGGGCACGGCCGACCACCTGCGAAACGCGGAGCGCGCGGCAGCGACGGCGTCTTCAACCTGCTGTTCGGTGGCGAGAGGACAAGTTGCAAAAGGCCTGCCGGTTGCCGGGTCGATCACCTTGAACACATCTTCGGTCACGATTTTGTGGCCATTGATGATCATGCTGGCGGGCTGGATCAGGGCGTCGGACATGGGCGTTTCCTCGGTAAAAGTGCGGTCTGGGCGGTTTTCGGCATGATCCGGGCAATCCTCCGGGAGCATATGTTTTTGCTTGTAGGGGCGCAGTCGTGCTTCACATGTTCGAGATTAGTGGGTCCAATTCTGAAAGTTGCGCCGACATGACGAGACGCCTTCGCGGTATCGACCAGGCCTTGCCGATCGCGCTGCTGCGCGCGCGCGAGGCCACGATGCGGAAGTTCAAGCCGCATGTGGATTCGCTGGGGCTGACGCTGCCGCAATGGCGCGTCATTCGTGCGCTGGCGGAAAACGACACTCTTCCGGCGACCGAGTTGGCCGATAAATGCGTGGTGCTGCCATCATCGATGACCCGCATCCTCAATTCGCTTATCGAACACGCCTGGGTCGTGCCAGCGCACGACGATGACGGCAGGAGGAGATCGGTAAGATTGACGCGGGCGGGCACTGCTATCTACTCGCAAATGGCCGACAAGTCGGAAGCGATTTACCGCGCGATCGAACAGCGTTTCTCGGCGAAGAAAATGGCCGCTCTGCTGGAACTTCTCGATCAGCTGAAAACAGCCGCCGATGGGCTGGAAGGCGACGCCTTGCCTCCGGTGGACCTGCCGACGGCATCAAGGCTGCGAAGGAAGTAACCCCCTTGCCACAACCAGGCGGTGTTCCGGCGCTCGCGGTGCGCTTGGTCGTTCCGTCGATTTTTCCCGGTTTGACCATCACTACCCTTTCGCCGCCGCCTTGATCACGTCAGCAGCCTTTTCGGCAATGGCGATTGTCGGAAAGTTCGTGTGGCCGGAAATAATCGACGGCATGATCGAAGCATCGGCCACGCGTAGACCATCCATCCCGTGTACACGAAGATCCGGCCCCACCACGTTCGCTTTTCCGGCATCGGACGGCCCCATGCGGCAGGAGCCGACGACATGGTGAATCGTGAGCCCCGTGTTCCGGGCATAGTGCAGCAGATCCGCGTCGCTCTGCTTGTCGGTTGTGGGCCATAATTCGTCGCCGCGATAATTATCGAAGGCTGGGCTTTTCAGGAGACGCCTGATCAGCTTCAGGCCTGCGATAGTCGCCTGTTGGTCGGCTTCATCGTGGAGATAGTTTGGCGCGATGAGTGGATGGTCGCGCACATCGCCGGAGCGGATATGGACATGCCCCCGGCTGCGCGGCCGGAGCGGAACGCACGACATGAAAACACCTGGCGTTTTGTCGAGCTTCTTGAAATCGGTAGCCTTTGTCGCCGTGAAGGGGGTGAGGGTGATTTCGATGTTGGGCCGGTCCACCTCTGGCGATGTTCGGGCGAAGATGATCATGTGCGCGATAGCGTTGGCCAGCAGGCCTTCGCGGGTGAAGGCGTATTTGATGACTTCCTTGACCAGCGGCAGGCCGCTCGACCGTTCATTCATAGAAATCGGCTTGGTCAGTTCCCAGGCGCCGCGGGCCAGATAATGGTCGTGCAGGTTCTCACCCACTCCGGGCAAATCGTGCACCACATCGATGCCGAGGCCACGCAGGCGTTGCGCTTGCCCTACGCCGGAAAGCTCCAGCAATTGCGGTGAACCGATCGCTCCAGCTGAAAGGATGACTTCCTTACTGGCGGTGGCGGTTTGCAGCTGATCGCCCGCGAAGTACTCGATTCCCACCGCGCGGCGGCCCTCAAACAGGATGCGGCGCGCCTGGGCATTGGTGACGACCCGGAGGTTGGCGCGTCCGCGCACTGGTTTCAGATATCCGCGTGCCGTGCTCACCCGCCGACCATTGCGGATTGCGCGCTGGGTGTACCCGATCCCCTCGACATTTCGGCTGTTGGGATCGTCGTTGTAAGGAATCCCGCATTCGCCCGCCGCCTTGATCAGCAATCTGCTTAATTCATCCAGCCCTTGGCTACGTTTCACGGTCATTGGGCCGCCATGGCCGCGCGCCGGATCATTGAACCCGGTCGCGTCTTCCGATTTGCGGAAATACGGCAACAGGCTTTCGAAATCCCATCCGGGATTCCCTTGCGCGGCCCACTCGTCATAGTCATCAGGTTGCCCGCGTGTGACGACATGGCCGTTGATGGAACTGGACCCGCCGAGCACTTTGCCGCGCGGAATGGGGATGGAGCGATCCGCCGTCGCGCTGTCAGGCTCGGTTTTGTAAAGCCAGTTCACAGACTGGTCCCGGATCGTTTTGGCGACACCGATTGGCACGTGGATCCAGGGGTTGAAGTCCTTCGGCCCGGCCTCGATCAACAAGACGGAGTGGGCAGGATTTTCCGACAGGCGCGCTGCAAGCACACTGCCTGCCGATCCCGCCCCGACGATGATGTAGTCATAGGGCATCGAAACCCGGCCCGCATTCCAAGCCTGCGACTTCATCCGCAGCTGGTGCCCGGATAGGGCAGTAGGACGGCCTCGTCAATTCTCAATTATAGAGATTTATTGCAATTCACTGGCGCTGAGTTCGATCTGGGACATTGGTCCCGTGACGAAAATTTGCTCGGCCCCTCATCGTTCCGGGCATTACAAGAGAGCCTTGCCGGTCTGGGGTTGCCACACTGCAATCTGACGAATTTTTGGCTTAGGCAAAAAGGCCCAGCGTGATGAAAAGTATTCTCACTAAAAGAGAATTGACGCGCGCTATGGGAGGCGTTAGTGGGCACGGGGAGTGAGCAATCGCCACGGCAGGGAAAGCGCAATCTCGGGATGAGGTTCTTGAAATGAACGACACGAAAGAATCGAACGGCAAACGGCTTGAGTTCGACCCCGTTGCGCTTCGCGAAAGATATCGCGGAGAACGCGAAAAGCGCATGGATGCGGGCGGCGGCCGCAAATATGTGAAGCTGCAGGGGCAATTCGGCAAGCTTTACGAAGACCCGAATGCCGATCCGAGCTTCACCCGCGATCCGGTAACGAAGGAGATGGATTTCGCCATCATCGGCGGCGGCTACGGGGGCTTGCTGTGCGGGGCCGAGCTGCGCCGCGTCGGGGTCGAACGAATCTGCATTATCGAGCGCGGCAGCGATATTGGCGGCACCTGGTACTGGAACCGTTACCCGGGCGCTGCGTGCGACGTGGAATCCTACATCTACTTGCCGCTGCTCGAGGAAATTGGCGGTATGCCGAAGCAGAAATACGCCACCGCTCCGGATATTTGGGAGCACACGAAGAAGATCGCCCGCAAGTTCGATCTCTATCGCGATGCCTTGTTGCAGACGGTCGCCACAGATGTCTCGTGGAGCGACGAAACCAAAAGGTGGACCGTCCTCACTAATCGGGGCGATAAGATAATTGCGCGCTATCTGGTCACCTGCACCGGCTCAATGGCTGAGCCTAAGCTGCCTAACATTCCGGGTATCGAGACCTTCAAGGGGCACACCTTCCACACCAGCCGTTGGGATTATGATTACACCGGTGGCGACAGCTCCGGGAATTTGTCCAAGCTGGCAGACAAAAGGGTGGCGATTGTCGGAACAGGGGCTACCGCGATTCAGGTCATCCCCCATCTCGCTAGGGGTGCGGAGCATCTTTACGTGGTGCAGCGGACGCCGTCCTCGATCCATTATCGCGGTGACCGGCCGACCGATCCTGAATGGTTCGAAAATCTCCAGCCCGGTTGGCAGCGGGAGAGAATGATCAACTTCACCACCGCCTTTCACGGCGGCGAGGTGGAGGAAGATCTGGTCAACGACGAATGGACCCAGTCGTTCTTCGATGCGAGCGATGCCGATTACGAGGGTGACTTTACGGCTCACCAACTGGCCAATTTTCGCAAGATGGAATTTGCCCGGGCCAGAGTGGATCAGACGGTCGGAAAGCCCGAAGTCGCAGAGGCGCTGAAGCCCTGGTACAACTTCTTCTGCAAGCGGCCTTGTTTCCACGATGATTATCTGCCGACCTTCAACCGCGACAACGTCACTCTGGTCAATACCGACGGCAAGGGGATGGAACGGGTAGACGAGACTGGCTTCTGGGTTGGCGACACGCATTACGAAGTGGATTGCATCGTCTTCTCAACCGGCTTCGAAGTTGGCACCAGCCACAAATCGCGGACTGGCTTCGCCTTGCGTGGGCGTGACGGGATAACACTCGATGAACATTGGAGCGACGGCGTGCGCACCATGCATGGGATCCACGTTCACGGCTTCCCCAACTATTTCTATATCGGCGGGCTGGAGCAGGCGGCGCGGACAGCGAACTTTGCCCATTCACTGACCAACCATTCTTATCATCTGGGGCAATTGATCAAGGCGAGCAGTGGTAATTGTACGAATACCATCGAGGCGACGGCTGAAGGTGAGGAGGCCTGGGTTCAGCGGATCATCCACATTGCCACGGTGAACAGCATCGGGTCGCAGAACACCAATTTCCAGGATGAATGCACGCCCGGCTATTACAACAACGAGGGGCAGCCCCGGCGGGTGGCGGTGCAGAATGGCGCCTATGGCCTTGGGCCGATTGCTTACATCCAGGAACTCAGAGAGTGGCGCGAGACAGAGAAGTTCGAAGGGCTTTCGATCACGCCAGCGCCATAGGCGCACGAATTCTCGTATTGTGATAATTATCGTCAACGTACGGGTGGAGTGGGTCGCGGGATTGTGAGGGGACGAATTCATGATCGCACCAGCAGGATTTGCCACCTTTACAGGTGATCTGTTTGCCAACGATGTGCTGGCCGACAGCCGATCCGCCTACAAAAGCCTGCGCGACCTTGGTGACGTGGTTTGGGCGCCGGATCTGAGCCTGTACGTCGTCCCGCGTTATGCCGATGTTGTGGCAGGATTGCGTGCGCACGATGCGCTGATCAGTGGGCGCGGCGTGTCGGTCAACGAGGCGGGCAATGGGGTAGATGCGCCAACCGGCGTCTCCACACTAACCACCGATGGAGAGCGCCACCACCACTTGAAGCGCCTTGAAATGCGACCGCTGCTGCCTGCTTCATTGAACGCGTTGCGAGATCGCATTTTCGCACTCGCCGATGCAAAAGTGGCGGAGCTTGTTGACGTTGGCCCGTTCGAAGCCATTGAGCAGCTGGCAGCTTTTTTGCCGACCGTTGTAGTCGCCGAACTGGTTGGCATAAAAACCTCGGCCCCGAGAAAATGCTCGAATGGTCCAATGCCGTGTTTGATGCGTTCGGCCCATCTTCGAACCACCGGACCGGTGCGGCTTTCCCGGTGATCGAGCAGTTCGTTCGCTTCGGCGCGGATATGACTCGTGCGGATATCGTTCCCGGTTCGTGGGCGGACAATATCTTCGATGCCATCGATCGCGGCGAAATCTCACTGAAAGACGGTCGTGAGCTAATCTTCGACTACGTTATCCCATCGCTCGACACCACGATTTACGCTACCGGCGAAATGCTGTTCCAACTGGCCGCATCGCCCGAGGCATATGGCGAATTGCGCAGCAGGCCGGAACTGTTTTCATCTGTCATTATGGAATCGGTACGCCTCGCCTCACCGCTCCGGGGGTTCACCCGTTTCGCCGCCGATGATTTTCGCAATCCACGGTTCCGAAGGGCGCGCGAGTTTGGTTGCTTTACGCTTCGGCGAACCTGGATGAGCGCCACTATGCCGATCCGGACCGGTTTGATATCCACCGCAATCCGCGCGATCACATCGGCTGGGGGCACGGGGTGCACATGTGTGTCGGGATGCACCTGGCGAAGTTGGAAATGCAGGCCATCCTTCAGGCGCTGGTCATCCGGGTGGCGCGAATTGAGCTGGGAAGTCCGGTTCGGCTCATCAACAATGCTGCGCAGGGCTTTGCCAAGCTCCCGGTCGCATTCTCATCTGGCTGACAAGCGGTGCGGTCGCCGCAGTCCCCGAGCCCCCGGCAATTGCACTTGTATTGCCGTCCAACCGGATTTTGGAATGCAAAAATGCTCAGATAGTGATAATACTTGACATTCGGGTCAGCTGACAGCACCGTGCTTGTTGAAGATGCTAGCGGGCCCAAAGGCTGCGCCTGCACTGGTCACAGTGAGCAAGGGATTTAGCCGGCTCGGCTCGGCTCGGCTCGGTTTGGCGGCGTTCGTTCGACTGATCGGTCGGCTGATGGGGAACGATTTTATGAAGACGCAGGTTGGAATAGTAGGCGCCGGTCCTGCGGGCCTCCTTCTTGGGAGGATTCTCCAGCAACATCGGATCGAGACGGTCATCCTTGAGCGCCGCAGCCGCGATTATGTCCTCGCCCGGATCCGCGCTGGCGTGCTCGAACAAGGGACGGTCGATACATTGCGCGAATTCGGCGTGGATGAACGGCTTAACCGTGAAGGCATCCCGCATCAGGAAATGAAATTGTTCTGGGCTGGCGAACGCCACGCCATCCCAATGGTGGGGGAGGGCGGCCGGCGACTGATGACCTACGGCCAGAACAAGATTGTCGAAGATCTGATCAATCTTCGCGAAGGCGATGGCCTGCCCATCATCTTCGAGGCCGAGGTTGAGGCGATTGCGGATGCCGAAAGCGCGCCAGTCATCTATTACACCGGAACGGCGAACGGCGCCAATTGCGATGTGATTTCGTCGCTGGATGCGATGGATTTCACGGGGCGGCGCGCAAGCATATCCCTGACGCAGATGCGCATTCCTTCCATAAGGAATTTCCGTTTTCCTGGTTCGGCATTCTTGCTCAGGCACGCACCAGCACCGAAACGCGCGGGTTTGGCCATACGGAGCGTGGACTGGCAGTCAGTTCCTCACGCGGGCCGGAAATCAGCCGCCTCTATCTGCAGGTTGATCCCGATTTCGATACGAATTCGATGACGGACGAGCAGATCTGGGATGAACTGGATCTTCGCCTGACCAACCAATACGGCAAAACCCTGAGCCGCGGCCCGATCATCGACAAGAGCGTGGCGCGCTTGCGGGCATTCGTGTGCGAGAAACTGGTGCATGGTCGCCTCGCTTTGGCGGGTGATGCCTGCCACATCGTGCCGCCGAGCGGCGCGAAGGGGTTGAACCTTGCGGTGGGCGATGTGCGCCTGCTGAGCGAGGCAATCCTCGCCCTGCTGAAGGACGGCAATCGCGCGCTGCTGGATCGGTATGGCGAACTCGCTCTGAGCCGCATCTGGCCGACGGTGCACTGGTCGTGCCTGATGTCGGAGGCCTTTCACCTTTTCCCGGGCCAGACGCCGTTCGACACCATGCGCCAATATGAAACCCTGAATTACTGGGCGCATCACGAAACCGGACAGCGCGTGGTTTCGCGAGAGCATGCTGGGGCGACCGTTCCCCCAATATTGAGCGTCGGCAATGAGCGGCCTGCACCACGCGAAAGGTATTACACAAGGTGAAAGCAGACATGAAAAGCGAAGCGGTAGACAAGACCGTCATGGTCGATGGCGTGGAAGTAAAATATCGCACCAGCGGCCCGGACAACGACCGCCTGCCTCTGGTGCTGGTGCACGGCACTGCCGGCAGTATCGACAGTCATTTCGGTTTCTTGTTCCCGATGATGGCCTTCCGCCAGCGGGTCATCGGGATCAACCTGGCCGATCCGGGGACGGACGAGATCGAGTGGAACAGTTCGTGGCACAGGTCCGCGCGGTGATCGAGGCCGAAGTGCCCGAAGGCAGCGTGACCTTGCTGGGCTATTCGATGGGTGGGCCGATTGCCGCCAAGACCGCGCATACGATGGGTGACAAGGTCGCGAATCTAATCCTTGTGGCCGGTTACATGAAGACCGACACGCACCAGAAGCTGCGTGGCCATATCTGGCTGAGCCTGTACAAGGAAGGCAATCCACTCGTCAAAAACTTCATGTCCTTCAACGCGTTTTCGCCATTTCACATGCGCTCGCGCACGCTGGAGGACATGCTGGCCGGCACCGCGAAGATGAACATCACGCCGTTTCTTGCCAAGCAGGTCGAACTCAATACGCGGATGGATGTGCTGGCGGAATGCGAGGAACTGCAAGCCAGAACCTTGGTCATCGGCCTGTCGGAAGATTTCTCCTGCCCCAAGCACCATTCACAAGGCCACCTTCGGCACGATCATCAACGCCAGCTACACCGAAATCGCCACGGGACACGCCGTGGTTCATGAGCGGCCGGCCGAACTGTTCTACCATGTCAATCGCTTCTGCACGACCCGGAACTGCTATCCGATCGGCAAGATTGTCCCTGCACCCAAAGCCGTAAGCGAGTAGAGATCATGATCGTCAGCCAAGAAAATTGTCATCATCGGCGCTGGTTTCACCGGGCTGGGAACCGCCATCAAACTGCTCAAGGCAGGCCAGGACGACTTTGTGGTCATCGAACGCCGCGCGGATGTGGGCGGGGTGTGGTTTGACAACAATTACCCGGGCATCGCCTGCGATGTGCCGTCGCACTTCTATTCCTTCAGCTTCCGTACTAAATCCCGACTGGAGCAAGATCCAGTCGCCCGGCGGAGAAATTCAGGAATATTTGCGCGAATGTGCCAAGGAAGAAGGCATCATGCCCTATATCCGGTTCAACACCGAAATGGTCGAGAGCCGGTGGGACGCTGCCGCCAAGCATTGGGTCATCAAGACCAACAACGACACCTACCACGCCACAATTCCTTCTGACCGGCGCGGGCCATCTCGCCGATGAATTCGTGCCCGATATCGAAGGGCTCGACAGCTTCCCCGGACATGTCTTTCATTCGGCCCGGTGGGACCACTCGGTTGATCTGAACGGCAAGCGCATCGGCGTGGTTGGTTCCGGCGCTTCGGCGATCCAGATCGTGCCGGAAATGCAGAAGATCGCGTCCGAACTGGTCGTGTTCCAGCGCTCCGCGCCCTATATGAACAAGCGCAACGACCATCCCTATACCGAAGCGGAAAAGCGCACGTTCGAGCGCAATCCCGACGTCATGAACATCTGCGCGCGTGGATCTTCTGGTTCGGCGAAGAACAATATGCCGAGCGCCGGATGGTCCCCAAATATATGGAAAATGCCAAGAAGGTGGCCATGGCGCACATGGAAAGCCAGGTGGCCGACCCCGAACTGCGCAAGAAGCTGACGCCAACCTATGAAATCGGCTGCAAGCGCCGCCTGAGTTCCAGCAGCTATTATCCGGCGGTTGCGGCGCCCAACTGCAAGGTTGAACCCAGTGCGCTGGCCCGGGTCGAAGGCAGCAAGGCCTTTGGCACCAGCGGCGAAGGCTATGAGGTGGATGCACTGATTTTCGCGACCGGCTTTGAGGCGGTCCGGATGCCGTTCACCACGCGCATCTTCAATGATGCGAAGGTGTCAGCCTCGACGAGCATTGGGACAAGGGCATGCAGGCGCTCGATGCCATCGCGGTGGCTGGTTATCCCAACCTGTTCATCATTTACGGGCCGAATACCGGTCTGGGCAGCAATTCGGCCGTCTATGTCATCGAGGCGCAGGTCGATTATGTGATCAGTGCGCTCGAATATTTCGAGCAGAACCAGCTCGCAGTGTTTGAGGCCAAGGCCGAAGCGGAAGAGGAATTCATGGATCATATCCATGAGGTTGCCGAAGGCACGGTGTGGCTCGATGGCGGTTGCAGGTCCTGGTATATCGATGAGCGGTCCGGCCGCTTGACGGTGATCTGGCCCGACTTCCCGCACATTTTCCGCGAGGAAAACTCGCAATTCCGCCCGTCGGTTTACGAATGTCTGCTGACGCCTGACGACGGGAGAATTCCATGAGCAAGAGTAGATTTGCGGACAGGTGGTCGTGGTGACTGGCGGCTCAAAAGGGATCGGCCGGGGCGTTGCCGAGCGGATGATTGCGCGAAGGCGCACAAGTGGTGATCTGGTCGCGCAGCGATGCTGAAGGTGCCGCGGCGGAACTGGGCCACGGAACGCTGGGGATCCGGATCGACGTGGCATCCGAAGCATCGGTACACGCCGCCCACGCCGCGACCATGGCGGCATTCGGCAAGATCGACGTGCTGGTAACTTCGGCGGGCGTGCCAGCGATCATTGTTCCGACGTCGAAGTCGGTCTGGCCGAGTGGCAAAATGTGCTGGACGTCAATCTGAACGGCACGTTCCTGTGTTGCCGTGCCGTGCTGCCGGGCATGATGGAGCGCGACTACGGGCGGATTGTAACCGTTTCCTCCCACGCGGGAAGGAATCGCAGCCGAAGATCGCATCCTATGCGCCTCGAAGGCGGGGGTCATTGCTCTCACCAAGTCACTGGGGCGGGAATACGCGACCACCGACATCCGGGTCAATTGCTTCTTGCCCGGCGCCATCGACACGCCGATGACGCAGAACCTGCCCGAAGCCGTGCGCACGATGCTGGCAACGATGTCGCCGCAAAAGCGCATGGGCACGGCCGAGGAATGCGCCGCCATGATCGGCTTCATGGCGAGCCGGGAATGCTCGTTCTCGTCGGGTGCGGTGTTCGACCTGTCGGGCGGTTCTGCATCTTACTAAGCCTCGCTAAGGCGCCTCCTGTTAGCCTTGCGCCAAGACGTACAAGAACTCTGATGCGTCACGTGCGACGGATCGTTAGTCGTCGACGGCTTCGAATGTCATGTAGGCATGCTGGGTAAGCCGCTCGATCAGCTTGTCCTTGAACGCGGCGCCCGGCGTCCAGAAGCCCGGCGCGAGATCGCGATCGGCCACGAGGCTCAGCGCCGTTTCGGTGATCATGCGCGAGGTTGCGACGAAGCCCGGCTCACGCGAGCAGACCACGCCGCGCGCGCACCTTTCGCCCGCTCGCATCTGAGCCGATGAACAAAATCTCGAACCGGCCTTTGGCGATCACATCCGGGCCTGGCCCTTCGCCCGGCTTCGGCATGTTGCCGCCAATGCGGCGGACCGCCTTGCTGCGGCTCGCCGAAGTTGCATCTCGTCGTAGACGAAGTCCGTGCCGTACGGATGGTTCATCAGAAAATTGGAGCGATGCACGTTCTTAGCGTCGGTCAGCCCCAGCATGAACGGCCGCACCGGACCAACATCTTCCTCGACACCGGCCTCCTGCCCCAGCGGCTGGTCGGGTCCGCGAAAGCCGGGCGTGAGCGCAAACGGATCTTGCATAAGTTTGGCGTACGCCGGGTCTTCGCTCGTTGGCTTTCGCCATGGCCATGCCGGTGGCGATTGAGCCGCCGCCCGGCCCGCCGATGAACGTCACCACGCGGCCGCGCACGCGCGGCATCGGCTTGCCGAAGCGTTGCTTGGCCAGCTTCTGAAGAAAAAACACGCCGAGCTCAGACGGGATCGAATCGAAGCCGCAGGCAAACAGGATGCGTGCGCCGCTTTTGCGCGCGGTTGCTTCGTGTGCGTCGATCATCTGGCGCATCCAGTTGGGCTCGCCGGTGAGATCGACGTAGTCAGCGCCCAGCCTTGCGCAGGCCTCGACCAGCGGGACTGCCATAGACCGAGTACGGACCCACGGTCGTCAAGATGACGCCGGCGCTCGCAACCATGGCGTCGAGCGAAGATTGGTCGGACGCGTCGGCGACGATGATGCCCGCGTTCTCCGCGCCGGTCTCGGCACGAACTTTTTCCAACTTGTCGCGTGAACGGCCAGCGATCGCCCAACGAAGGCCGGCAACGCTTTTGCTGCGCTCCGCGAGATACTCAGTGACGAACCGCCCGAAAAGCCGGTGGCGCCGTAGACGACGATGTCGAACGGTGGAGTTTTGGTCACTATTCTTCTCCCTTTTTATTTTTATATAAGATTAATTTGTGTGTGATGATTGTGTTGATTTAACTGGCCGCACAGCGTCGGATGACGATTTTGCCTGCGCTGTGCACGGTCGGAGTGCAGCGCTAGTTGATGCAATAGCCGCCATCGATCACCAGCGTGGTGCCGGTAACAAAGTCGGATTCGTCCGATGCCAGATACAAGATGCCGTAAGCCTGCTGGATCGGATCACACACCCGGCGCAGCGGAATATCGTTCATGATGCGCTTCGCAACCTCCGGGTTTTCCAGCGGTACGCGCATCATGGGCGTGTCGGTCGGGCCGGGGTGGAGCGAATTGCAGCGGATATTGTGCGGGCCGTAATGCCAGGCGATATCCTTGGTCATGCCGGCCATCCCGCCCTTGGATGCCGAATAGGCAAAGCCGCTGACGCTGCCCAGAATGGTGGAGAGCGAGGCGACATTGATGATCGAGCCGCCGCCAGCCGCCTTCATGATCGGGATCACGTATTTCGTGCCCCAGAAGATGCCCTTGGTGTTGGTGTCGAGGATCAGATCCCACTCTGCCTCGGTGATGTTCTCGGGCGTGTTGAAGGGGTTTTCATCCGCCTTAGCGGCTACATTGGCCAGAATATTGACCGTGCCATAAAGCGCGACAGCGCATTCGGTCACGGCCTTCCAGTCGGCTTCCGAAGCGACATCGTGCTGCATGGCCGCGGCTTCGAAGCCTTCGGCGCGGATTTCCTGCACGATCGTTCCAGCACATCCAGATTGCGCCCGGTGGCGACGACTTTTGCGCCTTCCTTCGCCAGCAACCGCGCGGTCGCTTCGCCGATGCCGCTCATGGCGCCGGTGACGATGGCGACCTTGCCTTCAACCTGCCCATGTGCGCCTGGCCGCATCAGCCGGCGAATAGCGTCGTGCCGCCATCCACGCGCAGCACCTGACCATGAACAAACCGGCTGTCGGGCCCGGCAAGGAAAGCCGAGCGCATCGGCGATTTCGTCAGCCTCGGCATAGCGATCAAGCGTATCGGTGGCCTCCATCTTCGCCTGATTGACCACGCGGGTGGAAGTGAAGCGCGCGGTTTTGACCATGCCGGGGCTGAGCGCATTGACCCGCACGTTGAACGATTGCAGCTCGTCAGCCAGACAGCGCGTATAATGCACCACCGCCGCTTTCAGCGTGCCATACATCGCCGCCCTGGCCCCGCCGCTGATGCGCCGCGACCGAGGTGATGTTGATCACTGTGCCCTGCCGCCGCTCGCGCATGCCGGGGACGAAGGTCTTGCACATCAAGATGGTGCCCATCAGGTTGCTGTTCACCAGCGCCTCGACATCTTCCATCTTGATATCCAGCGCGGTGTTGGGATCGGGCTTGCCGCCCGCTGCCGCGATATCGCCGCCCGCGCAATTGACCAGGATATCCACCGGGCCAAGCTCCCGCTCGATATCCTCGCGCATCTGGGGCACCGCCACGCGGTCGCCAATATTGCCGGTCACAGCGGCGACGCGCACGCCGTGTTTCTGCGCGATCTCATCCCGCACCACGCCCAGATCGGCGGCTTCGCCATATTCCGACGATGCGGTCCACGACAGATCATGGATGGCGACATTCGCGCCCATGCTGGCCAGCTTTTCGGCAAAGGCGCGGCCCAGCCCGCGACCGGAGCCAGTCATGAAGGCTGTTTGCCCAGCGAGTGGTTTGTCGGACATGGGAAGTTCTCCAGCTCAGAGTATAAGTGGGGGGCTCTGCGGCTTTAAGGGGCCTTGTTGATGATCAGGCCGGGGAACCCGCCAGCCTTGCGCCAGGCTTGCAGCGCCCCAAAATAGGCCATCGGCCCGCCGCCATAAGGGCCGCTCTGAATCGGCACGCCGTCCAGATTGCCCTCGTTATTGTAATAGCCGGGCGTGCATTCCTGCTGGAAACTGCCGTTTTGCGGTGCCATCGGGTTGCGCGGTGGCAGGTAGATGATCTTATCGACATATTCTTGCTCGGCTTCGCGCGACAGCTCGAACGTCCTCGTCAGGCCGTCAGTGGCGTTGACGATAACATCGACGACATATTCGGTCTGCTCGTCCAGCATGTGCACATGGTTGGCGTTGAGCCCGACATGGTCGATCCCGCCGATCATGAATCAGTTGGGGAAATCGTGCATCATCATGCCATGCAAAGTGCGGACGCCGTCTTTCCAGTGCTGAGTCATGGTCATGCCGCCCTTGCCCGTCACATCGAAGCCCGACCGCGAGAGGAAGCCCGTGCCGACTTCGAACCCGGTCGAGAACACGATGCAATCCAGATCGTAATGCGCGCCGCCCGCCCAGATGCCGGTCTCATCGATCCGCTCCACACCCTTGCCGTCGGTGTCGATCAGGTGGACATTGGGCTTGTTGAAGGCTTGCAGGTAGTAATCGTTGAAGCACGGGCGCTTGCAGAAATAATTGTACCACGGCTTGAGCGCTTCGGCGGTGTTCGGATCCTTGACGATCTCGCTGATGTGCTGGCGCAGGCTTTCCATCTTGCGGAAATTGGCCATCTGGCCCGCATCGACGCCCTCGATCTGCTCGTCGCGCGCATCCAGGAAATTGTGCGTCCATCCGTCATTGACCAGATCGACATCCTGCGGCGTGCCGTTCACGAGATTGGTGAAGTTGACCATGCGTTCACGCTGCCAGCCGGGCTTTAGCGATGCCCACCATTCGGGATCGGTCGGCTTGTCACCCCGGACATCGACCGAGGACGGCGTCCGCTGGAACGCGAACAGTTCCTTCGCGCTTTCGGCAAGATGCGGCAGGCATTGGATTGCGGTGGCCCCGGTGCCGATAATGCCGACACGTTTGTCGGCCAGCTTCGACAAGATCGCCATACGAAGACCCGCCAGTATAGTCATAATCCCACCGGCTGGTGTGAAACGCCTTGCCCTTGAAGGTTTCGATACCGGGAATGCCGGGAAGCTTGGGCTGGGCCAGCGGGCCAAGCCCCATCACCACATAGCGGGCGGTCATGATGTCATCGCGGTTGGTATAGACCTTCCAGCGCTCGCTGCCTCGTCCCACTTCAGATCGGTGATCGCGGTCTGGAATACAGCATCGCGATACAGATCATACTTGCGCGCAATCTTGCGGGCATGTTCCAGCAGTTCCGGCGCGGGCGGGTATTTGCGCGACGGCATGTCGCCAATGTCTTCCAGCATCGGCATGTAGATATAGCTGTCGATGTCACAGGCCGCGCCCGGGATAGCGGTTCCAGTACCAGGTGCCGCCAACATCGCCGCCGCGCTCGACAATGCGGATGCTTTCCACGCCAGCCATGCGCAGCCGCGCGCCGGTCATAAGCCCAGAAAAGCCGCCGCCGATCAGCAGCACATCAACCTCGTCATGCAGCGGAGGCCGTTCGACGATCGCTTCAACATACGGGTCTTTGGCGAAGTCGCCGAATTGCCCGGCGATCTTGCGATATTGCTCCTTGCCGTCGGCACGCAGGCGTTTGGCGCGTTCGTTGTCGTATTTTCTGCGCAGCTCGGACGGATCGAAGTCAAGCGCCGGATCGGCTGATGTGGTCGTGGCCATTAACTTTCTCCCGCGAGGATCATAATTCGGTGCTGACGATGGACCCGCTCTTCGGCAGGAAGCTCCTAAGCTGCGTCCCCGATTCTGCGCGTGAATGTAGGGCGATTGGCCGTTGACTGCATTGCGTGACTTGGACAAAGAATATAGCGTTTCAGCCAACGCCTGCCGAATTTGGAGATGGCGATCGTTCTGAGGAAAATGCGGCCGATCCCGCCGACACCCATCGCGCCGCGCGGACCAGCAATCTGATATGGCGCGGGCAACGCTGGGAAGCGCCGGAAAACCTGCATCAGCGGTCCTTGCTCATCTATGTCGTGCGTGGCGCATTGCACTGCGAGGCGGACAGGAATGTCTGGATCGCCCCGCCCACGGTCGTGCTGTGGCTGCCCGGCGGCACGTTGCACAATGCCTATGCTTATGGCGAGTATGAGAGCTATGCAGTGTGGGTCGATGCCGATGCCGGGATGCCCAGCCAATGCTGCATTTCTTCGGTAACCCCGCTGCTGCGCGAATTGCTTCTGCGCGCCGCCGGCTTTCCCGAACAGGCCCCTGCCGACAGCCATGAGCGCCGAATTCTGGATGTCATCATGGGCGAAATCGCCCTGTTGCCCTGGGAGAATCTGTGCCTGCCGATGCCTACCAATCCTCGCATTCGGGCACTGGTGGAGGCGATGATTGCCGATCCGGCCAGCAAGCATCGGCGATGATGGGCGTCGCGGTTCGGTCTTAGCGAGCGGACGATGGCGCGGCTGTTCATGCAGGATCTGCGCATGAGCTGGGGGGAATGGCGGCGGCAATTGCTGGTGACGCTGGCCTTGCAGCGCATGGCCAATGGCAGTTCGGTGCAGACGGTCGCGCTCAGCCTGGGCTATGAAAGCGCCAGCAGTTTCATCGCGATGTTCAAGCGGACTCTCGGCAAGCCGCCCGGCCAGTATCTGGCCGAGAGGTTTGCCAGGTCGGGGGGGGGGGGGGGGGGGGGGGGGGGGGGGGGGGGGGGGGGGGGGGGAGAGAGAGCCCGAGGATCGCCGGGCTTCAGGGTTTCGCATTTGCCGCTCTCCAGCATCTCTCAGAGCTGGCCGTGGAACGTGCATCGCATATCGCCGCAGGATGGCGAGGGCGTCGCGGCAATGTGTTGGATCGGGTACCGCGGGCCGGATGCGAAGTCGGCGGCAGCATCGCCGGGCACGTCAAACAGCTGCAGCTTGACGACCCGGGCCGATGACAGCCCGCAAGCCGGACGGCCACCTTGATTGCCCGAAGGTGTCGGCGCACGGAGTCATCTCACCTATACTGGCGCTACTCGCCAGCAGCGCCCGGCTTAGCGCTCGTCGATCCGCCAGCGTGAGCCCCGGCAAAGGCAGCGGCAGCAGCGCGACCCGCTCCGGAGATGAGGAAAACCATGTCATCAGCGGTGAGATTGCCAACGGTGTGCAACAGCCGGCGCTGCAGTCTCGCCCGCTACATCGGGCACGGGGTGCGCGGCCTCGAATTCCCATGGATCGGCACCTAACCCCATAGCCAATCGTGTTACCACCAGCCCGGACAACTCAACCCAATGATCTTCCACGGCGCGCGCCATAGCCGCGACGCTTTGCCCGCGCCAATCACCACCAAACGGCCCTTGGGCGCAGCTGGAAAAAACGGGCAACCAGCCGCGGTTGTGCGGCAGCTATCGCCGCGTCGAAGGCGTAGTAGCGCGCCGGTCAGCCGATGACTTCAAAGTTCCGTCGGCCCGAAAGAACGTAGCTGTTCCGGCACCTTAAAGAGCCTGATGCTGGATGTTTGCGCACCATTTCGCACATAGCCTGCGTGACCTCGCATGTGGTGGCGTGCCGCCCAGATCGCCGGTATGTAGCGCGGGATTGGCCGTGATCTGCTCTATGGCAAGCATCACTTGCACAGCCGCCTCAGCCTCGCCCAGATGCTCCAGCAACATCACCACCGACCAGAACGTGCCGACCGGATTGGCCAAGCCCTTGCCCATGATGTCGAAAGCCGAGCCATGGATCGGCTCGAACATCGAGGGGTAGCGGCGTTCCGGGTCGATATTGCCGGTTGGGGCGATGCCAAGCTGCCAGCCAGCGCTGCGGCCAGATCGCTCAAGATATCGGCGTGGAGGTTGGTGGCGACAATGGTGTCGAGCGTGGCCGGGTGGTTGACCATGCGGGCAGTGGCGGCATCGACCAGTTCCTTGTCCCATTTTACATCGGGAAATTCCGCTGCGATTTCTACAGCGATCTCATCCCACATCACCATGGCATGCCGCTGGGCATTGCTTTTGGTGATGACAGTCAGCAGTTTGCGCGGGCGCGACCGGGCGAGCTTGAAGGCGTAGCGCATGATCCGTTCGACGCCCGCCGGGTCATCATCGAAACATCGGTGGCGGCTTCGATCGGGTGCCCCTGATGCACCCGCCCGCCGACGCCGGAATATTCGCCTTCGGAATTTTCACGCACGATCACCCAGTCCAGATCACCCGGGCCGCAGCGCTTTAGCGGGCCATCGATGCCCGGCAGGATGCGGGTCGGGCGGACATTGGCATATTGATCAAATCCCTGACAAATCTTCAGCCGCAGACCCCACAAGGTGATGTGGTCGGGAATATCGGCGTCCCCTGCTGATCCGAACAGGATCGCATCCTTGTTGCGCAAGGCATCCAGCCCATCCTCCGGCATCATCACCCCGTGCCGCGGTAGTAATCGCCGCCCCAATCAAAGTTCTCGAAACTGAAGGCGAGATGGTTACTCGACCGGGCCAATGCTTCGAGCACTTGCTGGCCAGCGGGGACAACTTCCTTACCGATTCCGTCGCCGGGGATGGTCGCTATCGCATAATTTTTCATGTCTGGGTGCTCGGAAAAGATTGAGAGTAGTCGGAGAGACTAGACAGGTGAATTGATTACCGCTATTTGAGAATTGTTTACATCAAACCGGCAGGCGCGATCACTGCAAGTCGAATCTGGCGCCCATCAATGACAAAGCCGAAAGAGGGAGAGGAGAGGGAGGATCAACCATGCAGCGCGTATTCGTCATCACAGGGGCAGCATCAGGGTTGGGAGAAGCGGCCGCCAATCGGCTGAAAGCCAAAGGCCACCGCGTGATCGGCGTCGATCTGAACGGGGCCGATATGAACGTCGATCTGAGCAGCGCCCAAGGGCGCGAGGATATGGTCGAACAGATCCGGGCGTTGGCGCCGGAAGGTATGGACGGTATTTTTGCTTCTGCTGGCACTTCGGATTTTGGCCGTTCCGGTCTGGTGATGGCGGTCAACTATTTCGGTTCGGTCGCCACGTTTGAAGGCTTGCATCCGCTGCTGCGCGGGCCGGGCGCGCGCTGCCTTGCGGTGGCATCCTGCGCCGTGCTTGTCTCTAGCGCTGAAATCCTCGAACTGGAGGAATTGTGCTTGCAAATAACGAAGCCGAAGCGGTGGAACTGGGCGCGAAATATGGTACCCCCAACGCCTATCCCGCCAGCAAACGCGCATTGACCCGCTGGGCGCGCGAAACCGCAGTGAAGCCGGAATGGGCAGGTTCTGGCATCTTGCTGAACATCCTCGCCCCCGGCGTGGTGCACACTCCGATGGTTGAGCGCACGATGGCCAACCCGGAATCCGCCGCGATCTCGCGAAAAGTCACCCATTGCGGTGGAAGCTTATGCGGAGGCCTGAAGTCTGCGCCGAACTGGTCGATTTCCTGCTCAATTTTGAGGGCAATTACATCGTCGGGCAGGTGTTCTTCCTCGATGGCGGTACAGAGGTACTCACGCGGCCAGATAGATTTTGAGGTCTTGTAATTATTGAAAAACCCATATATCGAGGTCATGGTATGAGCGTGCAATCGTCGTAACCGGAGCAGGGTCGGGCATGGGGCAAGCGACTGTCGCTCGGCTGACAGCCAAGGGGCACCGTGTCATCGGCGTCGATCTGCGTGGCGCAGATATGAACGTTGATCTGGGCAATGCCGAAGGCCGCGCTGACATGGTCGAGCAGGTGCGCGCCATGCGCCGAATGGCATTGACGGGGTGCTGACATCGGCTGGCGTGGCCGATTTCCAGAACCCTGGCCTGGTGGTGTCGGTGAACTATTTCGGCACCATCGCCGCGCTGGAAGGGTTGCATCCGCTGCTGCGCGGGCCGGGCGCACGGTGCGTGGCGGTGGCTTCTACGGCGGTGCTGATTACCAACCCGGAAATTCTGGAACTGGAACAGCTTTGTCTGGCGGGCGAGGAGGCAGGGGCGATTGAAACGGCGGGACGTTGCGGGATGTTGAGCGCGTATCCGGGAACAAAGCGCGCACTTACCCAGTGGGCGCGCAATGCTGCGATCAAGCCGGAATGGGCCGGAGCGGGCAAGCTGCTGAACATCGTCGCACCGGGCACGGTCAAGACGCCGATGATCCAGAAGGCAATGGCCGAACCGGAACAGGCCGAGATGATCCGCAGTGGATCACCCATTGCGGTGGACGATTTTGCCGAGGCTTCTGCCTTGGCCGAGGTGATGGAGTACCTGTTGACGTTCGAAGGCAATTACATCGTCGGGCAGGTCTATTATGCCGATGGCGGAACGGAAGTGCTCAAACGACCAGGCGATTTCGACGCTGTTATCTGGGCGTCCGGGCCTCAGCGAAACTTTTGCAGCAATTGGTTCAGCCCGGACACCAGCACGCCAACATCCGAACCGACCGCCAGGAATCCAACGCCCAGCGCCTGATATTGCAGCGCAAGCTTCAGATCGGAGGTAAGGATTCCGGAAGCTTTGTCGCTCGCGCCGATCAATTTCAGCGCATCGACCACAACCTGCTGCACTTCAGCGCAACCCGGTTTACCGGGAAGGCCCATGTCGGCGGCAAGATCGGCCGGGCCAACGAACACGCCGTCAACACCTTCGACCTCAAGAATTGCCTGCAGCGCTTCGATCCCCGCCTTGGTCTCCACCTGCAACAGAATGCAAATATCGTCTGCCGCCTTGTGGATATAGTCGCCCACCCGGCCATATTGCGATGCTCGCGCCAGTGCCGCGCCCACGCCGCGCGCTCCGGCTGGGGCATAGCGGCACGAACGGACGACTTCGCGCGCTTGTTCGGCGCTTTCGATCATCGGGATCAGCAGCGATTGCGCTCCGATATCGAGGTGCTGCTTGATCGCCACCCGGTCATCCGACGCCAGCCGCACCACCGCCGCTGCCTTGCTGCCCTGCACGGCGCGCAATTGCGACAGGATGCTGCGCAGATCATTCGGGCCATGCTCCCCATCGATCAGCAGCCAGTCAAATCCCGCATGGGCGCACAATTCCGCAACATTGTCGTCGCCCAGCCCGACCCACAGGCCGAGCAATTGCTGCCCATTTGCCAGCGCCTGTTTGAAGCTGTTCTGCGGCTTCGCCATTAACTCACTCAAAGCCGATCTCCACTTCGCCAAACGGTCCGAAATCGGCCCGGATCTGCGATCCTGAAGGGCATTCTATCGGGCGGATGAAAGACCCTGACAGAACAATCTGGCCAGCCTCAACCCTTTGCCCATATTTTGCCAGCCGGCGAACCAGCCAGACGATCCCCGCCACCGGATCATTCAGCACCCCTGCGCCAAGCCCGGATTCCTCGACCTCACCGCCACGCGACACGATGGAACCGACCCAGCGCAGGTCGAAATCCTTAACGCCATGCCGCTGCGGGCCCAGCACGATCCCGGCATTGGCGGCATTGTCGCTGATCGTATCGCACACATTGCGGGTTTTGCCCGTTGCGGGATCGGCGCGCAGGATGCGGGTATCGAGAATTTCGATGGACGGGGCGACGAATTCGGTCGCCGCGATCACATCTGCGCGGGTTATCTGGCCTTCGAGTGAGCTATGCACCTTAAACGCGATTTCCGCTTCGATCCGCGGCTGGATGAAACGGCCTGCGGGCACCTGCGCGCCGTGGGCAAACTCCATATCATCGAACAACACGCCGCTATCGGGGATATCGATCCCCAGCGCATATTGCATCGCCTTGGATGTCAGGCCAATTTTCCAGCCGATAACCTTGCGCCCGGCGGCCTGCTTCAAATCCACCAACGCCGATTGGACAGCATAGGCATCATCCATGTCCATGCCTGGATAGCGCAGCGACAACAGGCCGATCTGTTGACGTGTCAGTTCCGCTTCATAACAGCGCGCGGGCCGCATCGGCGGCGTCCTGCGGGGTCATTGTTCGTCTTCTACAGTGTTGCGCAGAATGCCGATGCCTTCGGCCTCTACTTCCACCACATCACCCGGTTTGAGCCAGATCGGCGGATCAAACCGCGCCCCGGCGCCCGTCGGCGTTCCGCACACGATCACATCGCCAGGTTCGAGCGTGGTGAAGGTCGAGACATAGTTCACGATATAGCGGAAATCGAAGATCATCCGGCTGGTGCGGTCCCGTTGGCGCACCTCACCATTGACGCGGGTTTCCAGCGCCACATCATCCAATTGCGCCGCATCGGTAAAGGGCACGATCCACGGGCCGATCGCGCCGGTATTGTCCCAGTTCTTTCCTTGGGTGACGTTGAACTTGGCGTGCCGCACCCAATCGCGGATCGTGCCTTCGTTGCATATGGTCAACGCGGCGATGTGATCATAGGCGTCGTCGCGCGAAATCCGGCGCCCGCCCTTGCCGATCACAATGGCGATTTCGCCTTCGTAATCGAGTTGCTCGCTTTCTGGCGGGCGGACCAGCGGTTGCTGGTGGCCGGTGAAGCTGCTGGCAAAGCGGATGAAGATTGACGGCTTGGACGCCGCCGCCTGATCATCCTTGTATTCCTCGTTCCGTTCGGGAAAGTTCACGCCGATGCACAGGATTTTGCCGGGTTTGGGTATTGGAATGCGCCAGTCGAACGAGCCTTCGGGATAAGCTGGAGAGCGTGACTTAGCCGCAGTCGAAAGTTCGGCAAAACCGTCCGCCCGAATGACGTCGAGCAGGTTCTCGTAACGACTGCCGCAGGCGTCCGTGAGATCGATCACTCCCTCGGCCGTCACCAGGCCGAAACGCTCTTTGCCGTCAGCGAAGAATGCCGCGAACCGATCGCGATCAATCCGCGTGGAGCCATTCATTCGCCAACTCCAATCGATTGACTTACGTGTGATGATCCACCGATCTTGCCCATTACATCACCTCAAAAACGACGTTGACCTGACCGGTGCCCGAGCTTGGAAAATACTCGCCGATCACCTCGCCCTTGCCAGTGTATTTGTCCCAACCCAGCGCGGCGAAGAGCATGATCGTGTCATGCATCAGGCCTTCGCCATCGCAATATTGGGCATATTCGGGCAGGATTTTGAGGAAGGTCTCGATATCGCCGCGTTGCCACATGTCGAGCACCATCAGATCAACCTGACGGTTGAACTCCTTGGAGATATTGAACGTCCCATTATTCTCGGCATAAATTTCGGTTGGCCACATCTTGTGACTGAGCGAACCCGAAGCTAGCAACGCCACTTTTGAGTCCGACGCCTCGGCCGCTTCGTGAATGGCTTCCCCAACCCAGCGTGAGGATTGCATGCTGTGCGACGTGCACCAGCTCGCGACGGAGACGACTCTTCAGATCGCCCTCCGGATTCATGAAGTGCATCGGTACGAGTGTGCCGTATTCCAGTTCCAACGCCTCGACCTGGTGAGACAGCGTATGCGAACCCTTCGCGGTCGCGATTTTGGCGATTAGGTTTCCAAGCTCAGGATTGCCCGGCAAGTCATATTCCAATCGGTCGATGAATTGCGGGAACTCATTCGATGCGTACACGCCTTTGAAATGCGACTTGGCATTGATGTGGTATCCTGCATTGACGAGCCAATGCACGTCTGCGACCACCACCGTGTCAACGCCAAGCGCGCGAATGCGCCGACCGATTTCCCGCAGCCCATCGATCGCCTGCTGGCGGCACCCCTTCAGTGGGCCGTCTTGTTCGGATAGCAACAAAGTAGGGACGTGCGTTATTTTTGCTGCAAAGGCCAGTTCACCCATTTCTCGCTTCCTTCATAGGGCTGCGCATCCCAACCACCTATTTGACCAGCTTGGGCGCGTTCTGCGCCACGGTCGGCAGGCAAACATTGACCGTTTCCATGTAGAAATCGAATGACCAGTCACCGCCATCACGACCGATCCCCGATGCTTTCACGCCGCCGAACGGGGCGGGGAGGTGGCGGACATTTTCCGAATTTACCCAGATCATGCCAGCTTCAAGCCGTTCGGAAACGTTCAGCATCCGGCTGAGGTCGTTGGTCCAGAGATAAGCGGCGAGGCCGAATTCGACATCATTGGCGAGCGTCACGGCCTCATCCTCGTCCGTGAATTTCATGGCGGTCAGAACCGGGCCAAAAATCTCCTCCTGCGCGATACGCATGCCGGTGCGCGCACCGGCGAACAGGGTCGGCCTGACGAAGCAGCCGGTGTCCCCAACCTTTTCACCACCGGCAAGGATTTGTGCGCCTTCGCTTCGCGCAATCTCAAAATAGGAAAGCACTTTTTCCTCGTGAACCTTATGGATCAGCGGGCCAACCACCGTATCGGGATCGAGCGGATGGCCAACCTTGATCCGGTTGGCCGCATTCGCCACCCGCGCGACGACCTCATCGTAGATCGTATCCTGCACCAGCAAACGGGAGGAGGAGGTGCAGCGTTCGCCGTTGAGCGAGTAGATCATGAACACTGCCGCATCCACAGCCCGATCAATGTCCGCGTCATCGAAGATGATGCAGGGGTTCTTGCCGCCGAGTTCGAAATGGACCCGTTTCAGCGTAGCCGCACCTTGCGACATGATCATCGAGCCGGTGCGGCCTTCGCCCACGAAGGCGACGGCCTTGATGCCTGGATGCTCGGTGAGAGCTTTGCCCGCCGTTTCGCCAAATCCGTTGACGAGGTTGAGTACGCCCGGCGGCAGGCCCGCCTGTTCAGCGGTTTCCACCAGCAGCTTTGCCGTAAGCGGTGAGAATTCCGCGGGCTTGTGGACCACGGTGCAGCCAGCGGCCAGCGCGGGCGCTATCTTCCACGTCGAGAGCATGAACGGCGTGTTCCATGGCGTTATCACCGCCACCGGTCCGATCGGATGACGGGAAGTGTAGTTGATCTGGCCGGGACCACGCAAAGCCTGGCCGTCCTGCGCCTCGATTGCCTTGTCCGCAAAGAAGCGGAAATTTTCTGCCCCCGTACGGCGGCCTTGGACATGAAGCGGATCGCCTGGCCGGTGTCGATCGAATTCAACCAGCGATATTTCCTCGGCCCGCTGCTCGATGGCGTCGGCGACCTGGTGGAGGATTTTTCGCCGTTGGCGCCATCCATCGCCCGCCACGCGGGAAAGATTCTTGCGCTGCCCTGACCGCCGCATCGATGTCGGCGGCGTCGCTTTTGGCAACGTGCGCCAAATGCGAATTGTCCACCGGGGTAGTGTTGGCGAAGGTCGCACCGGATACGGCGGCAACGCTTTTCCCGGCAATATGATTGAGCACGCCATCTTTGCGAAAACGCGCCAGAAACTGCTCGGCCTTCGTCAGGTTGGCTTCGAACTTGCTCATGCGTTCCCCTCCGGTTTGTTGGCCGCCAGCAGCCGGGGCCGAATGGTGTTGGCCTTCCATGTGAGGTCCTCGTCAATCTCGCGGATCTCGAGCGAAAGTCCGAAAAACGGGCCGGCAAGCCAGTCGCTCAGCTGGAGTTTCGCGGCGGCGAACACAGTGTTGCCAGCTGCAGCCAAAACATCCTTCGCCCGCCCGTGGCCGACAGACAGCGTCATGGCGACGAACCCGTTCTCCAGGTGCTGGTCGGCGACGGCGCAGGCATCGGCGCAGTACAGGCGCACTCTGATGCCAGCGAGCGGGAATATGCCCGTTTCGACCATGCTTTTATGCAAAGCAACGCATAGCGCATCTGCATCGATGCTGCGTGCGACCGTATCCGATATTTCGACCATCAGATGCGCCATCGCGCCCCTCCGATATCTAACCTGTGAACAGCATCTCTTAACGTCATAAGGCACTCTTTCGACGCCGGCTCAGGCACCGCGCACGATGTCTATGATTTGCGCTGGGTCGGCAGAGACCGCCGCGCCGCGCCACGCGACGTGCTGATCGGGGCGAACGAGCACCAGTGGCTGATGGTAAAGCCCGGCGACGGTGTCGGGCGGAGCAATGTCCAGCACCTTGAGCGGCACACCAGCGGTTTCAGCGGCTGCGACAAAGCCAGCCACATCCTCACCGGGCTGGCTACGCAGCATGGTAAATACTGGCCCGAATTTGTCGTAGAGCGAAGAGCCATCGGGCAGGCGAAAATGCGGCGCCCGGCATCCGGGCGCGGTGGACGGATGGTATTGCGACATGGAGTAATCGGGTGCGGATTCTCCATCGTAAACGATGGCGGGCGACTGGTCGTAATAATAACCGTAGTTCAGCCCCGCAGCGGCATATTGCTGGATGTTGAGCTCATAGGCTTCCTCGCCCATTCTCGCCCGCGCCTGTTCACCTTCGGGCGTATCATCTTCAATATCGTCGGGTACAGAACTGCGCTGCGCGGCCATCTTGACGCAATGGTCCATCGCAAAGCGGCTGACTTGTTCGGTAATCGGACCGCGTTCGGCCACATAGGCTTCGAGCAGTTTTTCACCAGCCCAACCATTCACCGCGCCGGCCAAAATCCAGCCAAGGTCGATTGCATCGGCAATGCCCGCATTCATCCCGTATCCGGCATAGGGCACCCACAGGTGGGCAGAATCGCCAGCAAGAAACACGCGGCCTTCGCGCAATTTGTCTACGACCAAGCGGCGACCATACCAGTCTTCAATATTGATCGCCTCGTATTCGAAATCGGGTCCGACACCGAATATGTCGCGGATGCATTGATCCCGGTCGATCGAGTTGAAATCAGGCTCGTCGTCACGCAGGTAGTTGTGCACCAGCCACAATTCCTTGCCGTCGATCGAATAGACGTTGCCGCTGCGACGTGGGTTGAGGGAGAACATGCACCAGCACGGATCGACCTGCATCTGCGCGATCAGGCCGGGCGCCCGCAGGTAGGTAGATTGCACTCGCTGAATAACCGCATCGCCGTGGAATTGTCCGCCGATGGCCTGCCTGACCATCGAATTGCCGCCATCGCACCCGGCGAGGTATGCCGCCTCGATCTGAAATTCGGTTCCGTCTTTCGCCCGAATGGAGGCGATCACTTTGTCGGCACCTTGTGCAAAAGCGGTCAAGTCGTTTTCGAACAGCATCGTGATTTCGGCCCGTTCCAGCGCCGCTTCGATCATGATCGGTTCGAGGTAGAGTTGGTTCACCCGCTGCGGCGGTTCTGCGGTTGGCCAATGCGCATCCACTCCAGTATCGCGAGGCGTAAATCGGTCGCCACTTGCCGCGATCTTGATGCGCGACAATTCCTTCCCCGAAGTCGAGGTGCGGTAGGAGCAATCCTGCGCATAATCGGCCGGCAGCCCGGCGCTGCGTACGGCACTGGCAAAGCCGTTTTTGCGGAAAAATTCCATGCTGCGCGACGAGACATGATTGCAGCGTACGGTGGTCGGCGCGTTCTTCGATTTGCGTTCGATGACCACCGACCGCACCCCATGATTGGCCAATTCGAGCGCAAGGCTGAGGCCCACGGGGCCGGCGCCTGCGATCACCACGTCTGTTTTCATCAGACGCTCCGATTTGAATTACTTCACATGTGCACTAAAAATCTACAAAGGGTCCAGCGTTGGTTTTTGGGGTGCGGAGATTGGCGACAGGCGGGGAAGGGCGGGGCAACGGCAGGGCCGCGATAGGCGCCGAGCGGCTCACCTCAAATCGCCCTGCAGTTCGTCGTCCACGATCACCACCTCAGGCGGCGGCGTACGCGCAAACAGCGCCGCCACGGCACCTGCCCGGCTGCGGCGGACATTGCTGGCGCGGAGCGAGCCCTTGTCCGCGAGTTCGTCCGCTTCGGCGGTGGGCAATTCGTCAAGCAGGCTGAACCGGCGAACCCGCCTGCTGGAAGACGGTTTTCCAGATTATAGCCGCGATCGAGCGCGCGATCTGCTGGCGAATGGCGGGATTGCGATTGAGTTCAGCCAGCGAAGCATCAGGCGCACCCGCAAATTCGCGCGCCGCCTTGAGGTTCAGCCATGCGAGCAGGCCGACAAACTCCTCGCCTTCGCCGCACAGCACCAGATATTGCACCAGCGGCGCGGCCGCCACCAGCAGCAGATCGTGCAGTTCCCCGGCGCGGACGAAGGTGCCGGTGACCAGCTTGAATTCGTCCGAAATTCGCCCCGCAAACACCAGTCCTTGCAAGCGGATCATCGGGCGAAAGGAATGACGCCGCATCGCCCATGTGGAAATAGCCTTCCTCGTCGAGCATTTCCGCCGTCTGTTCGGGCATTCCCAGATAGCCGGGCGTCACGGCCTCGCTGCGCACCCGCACTTCGTAGCGTTCGTCGTCCAGGGGCACGAGTTTGAGGTCATATCCGGGGTGCGGCAGGCCGATCAGGCCAACGCGGTCGGTCGGCCAATAGACCAATGCGCCGCCCGGACCGGTCTCGGTCGAGCCATAGCCGCAAGTGAACGGCACCTTGAACCCGCAATGCTCGACCGCGAGCGCCTGCAGCCGCCGCGCCACATCATCGGGCATTCGTGCGCCGCCATAGCCCATCGTGAGCAGGTTGGCGAAGAACGACCGGGCGAGGGCAGGATCGTGTTCCAGCGCATCGGCCAGCATCACATAGCCGGCTGGCATGCTGAAATAATTGGTCGGTGAGACATGGCGCAGGTTTTCCAGCGTCCGCTCGAATTCCTTGCCGATGGGCTTGCCGTCATCGATATAAAACGTGCCGCCGCTGATCAAGGTGGCCGCCAGCACCGCCGCGCCTGTCACATGGCTCCACGGCATCCAGTCGAGCCGGGTGACGCCCTTGGCCTTGCCCTTCTGGCCAAAGGCGGTGAGGTTGGATTCGACCGCGACCATGATGTTGCGCTGGGTCTGGATAACCGCCTTGGGGCTGCCGCTCGAGCCGGATGTGAACATCAGCCGGGCGGGCGCGTCAGGGTCAATCGCGGCGAACGCTTCTTCGACGGCCGGCGTTGGCTGGGTCGACAAGATCGGCAAAGGCCAGATGGCCGTCTGGCCGGGCGTTGTTGACCGCAATGACGCGCACTTCTGCGCCGAACAATGCCAGGACATGCGCATATTCCTGCGCATCCTGCACGAACACCATACCCGGATTGACCCGCGCCAGCCGCTCCTGCAATTGCGGGCCGCGCTGGGTTGCAAGGCGAAGGCGGGCGTCAGCGGCACAACCGGAATGCTGGTTTGAAACGCAGCATAGGTGATCAGCGCATGTTCGATGGAATTGGCGCTGAGGATCACCATCGAAGCGCCCGCCGGAGGCGCTAGATCGATCAGCGCCTGGGTAAGATTATCGACGCTGCGGCGGGCCTCGGCAAAACTGATCGAACGCCAATTGCCGCCGCGCGGTCAGGCTGCGAAATCCAGATCGCTTCGGGGCGTTCCTGTGCGCGAAACCGCAGATAGGCGGGCAGATTGGTCTGCGCCAACTCCAGTGCAATGCGGCTGGACATCAGCACCGTGCCATCATCACGCCGCTCAATGGCAATGTCGCGCGGGATAAAGGACGGTTCCTTGAATGCCGCCTCGGTCGGATTGCTCACAGCGCCCCCTATTTCATGTAAACGTACGTAACCGAAATAGCCCACGCATCAGTGCATCACCGCGCCGCCATCAACCACCAGCGTCTGCCCGGTGATGAACCCGGCCTCGTCGCTCGCCAGAAAACAGGTTGCGCCGATCAGGTCTTCGGGCATCTGGTCACGCTTCACTGCGCGGACGGAGCGGGCGCGTTCCTTCTGGGCTTCAGAACTTTGCCCGGCGGCTCGATCACGCCGCTGCTGAGGGTAAAGCCCGGCGCAATCGCGTTGACGGTGATCCCGTGCACGCCCAGTTCGCGGGCCATGCTTTTGGTCATCGCGGTCATCGCGCCTTTCGTGGACACATAGTGCAGCATGTTCGGCGGGGCGGAAAACACCGTTGCCGAGGAGATGTTCAGGATGCGCCCACCGGTTGACTGCTTGAGCAGCGGCAGGCTGGCTTTGACCACCCGGAACACCCCGGTCACATTCACCGCGAACACCCGTTCCCATTCGGCAATTTCGATATCTTCGAGCGGGCCGCGCAAGATATTGGTGTAAAGCCCGGCATTGTTCACCACGATATCCAGCCCGCCAAACCGCGCACCGGCTTGCGCCAGCGCAGCGGCCACCTGTTCGTCGCTGGTCACATCCATCGGCACCGCGAAGCAATCTCCGCCGACAGTGGCCGCCGCCTGATCCAACCGCGCTTGATCGAGAATATCGCCAATAACCACCCGGCAGCCGCGCGCGGCCAACCCAACGGCCAGATCCAGACCGATGCCCGATGCGCCGCCTGTGACCAGAGCAACCTTGCCTTTCAGATCGATCATGCCGCAATTCCCAAACACGACGGGCGGCGAAGATACGCCGCCCGATCCTTGAGCACCAGATTGCCCCACCGCCAGCGCGGACAGCCGGCGGGATGGATCGAGGCGATCCGTCCCGCCGGATTCGGTCGTCAGAAGTTGACCAGCATTTCGACGCCATATTGACGCGGATTGCCCCAGGAAATGGTCCGCGAATTGATCGGCGCCGACCATTGCGACTGGGTCAGATATACCTCGTCAAACAAATTGTTCACATAACCGCGAATGGCGAGACGTTCGTCACCGCTTGTCCAGGTCAGCGAGGCATTGACAATGGTATAGGCCCCTTGCCGTTCCTGCGGGCTGTTGCTTTCGCGCAGGAACGTGGTCGAGCGGTAGCTGATGTCCGAGCGAAGGCTAAGGCCGCCCCTGGCGACTTCGACATCCGGGGAAAATTCGAAACCGGCATTGATCGAGGCCTTGGGCGCGCTGTTCAGGCGGTTGCCGGCAGCATCGATCTGGGCGTTGCGGCACCGTCGAAAACCGAAGAATTCCTTATATGTGGCATCGAGCAGCGAAAGGCTGCCGAACACGTTAAGCGTCGCTCGCGTGGTAGTTGCCTTCCAGCTCAAGGCCCAGGATTTCAGCGCGCGGCGCGTTGAGAATGGACACGCCGGTGCCAATGATCTGCTGCAACTGGAGGTTGGTGTAATCATAGAAGAAGCCGGTGGCATTGAGCGTCAGATCGCCACCCATCAGCGAAATTCGCCAGCCCAGCTCGTAAGAAGTGATCTCTTCGGGCAAATAGGGGTCATTGCAGGTGCCGTCCGTGTTATAGCCGCCAACCTTTAGACCTTCGGCATAATTGGCATAGACCGTGCTGTCGTCGCTTACGTCATACTGCAAGCCAAAGCGCGGTGTTGTCGAATGGAAGTTCAGTTCCGGCAGTGCGGCGCTGCACTGGTTGGGAAGGGTGATGGTGGTCGTCGGGTTGATCTTGATCTGCGCAAAGATGTCGAACTGCTGAAAGGTGTTCTGCCGATCTTCCGAATAGCGCAGGCCGCCGATCAACCGCAGCGCATCGGTGATGTTCCAGGTCAAATCGGTAAAGACGGCGACTGCTTCAGTATCATAGTAAGGGGTTATGAAGCTTAGCAAAGCTCCCGGCAGGAACGATCCATTGCCGTTGGGCTCGTTGATTGAAAGGTTCTGCGAGAACTCTTCATCCATGTATAGAAGCCGACAACGAAATCGAGCGGGCCAGCGCTGCCGTCTAAAGGCCAGTTCCTGCGTGAAGGTTTCTGAATTCCTGATGATCCTGCCTTGATAGATGGGGACGTTGGTCCCATCGAAGTCCGAACGGTAGTCACGAGAAATCCTGGTAGCCGGTGGTGGAACGCAGGTTGATATTTCCGCTCAAATCCCAATCGATCACGCCCGAGAAGGTGAAGGCCTCACGGTCAGAGCTTGAAGGGTCATTCGCGGTTGTGGTGAGGGGCGCGGTGGAGTGTACCGCACCCAGGGCCTTGTACACATCGCCGCGGAAGGCAAACAGGTCACCAAACGGGGCACCCCGGGCACCAGTGGTGAACGGCGTGGTCTGGGCGATCGAGGGATAGACTGCGCCATCCTGTTCCACATAGGAACCGGTCAATTCCAGAGTCAGGCTGTCCGAGACTTCAAAATCCATCGCCAGGCGAACGGCATTGTGGCCCTCGTCGCGCAGATCAGGCCCGCCGGCAACATTCTGGATGAAGCCATCGCGCTGGTCATTGTGGCTAACCACCAGACGGCCCCCACCTGATCGCTGATGGGAACATTGACGATGCCTTCAAGGGTGATCTCATCATAGCTGGCATAACCCGCCTTGAACGAGCCCTCGAAATCGATCGGTCGGGCGGCGCGAGATGAAGTTGATCACCCCGCCATTGGCGTTTCGGCCATACAGCGTGCCCTGCGGACCGCGCAGCACTTCCACGCGCTCGACGTCAATCTGGGCCAGATCGCCTTGTCCGGGGCGGGGTTGAAAAACGCCGTCGACATGGACCGCAACCGCAGGCGAGCCCACGGTGTTGAAGCCGACGCCGCGGATTGTGAAAGCGGTATTGCCCTGCAATTCGCCCACTTGCAGGCTGGGCGTCACGAACTGCAGATCGGCAGGTTCGGTAATGCCTCTTGAGGTAAGCGCGTCACCCGAGAGCGCCGAAATTGCGGCGGGCACATCCTGAATATTCTGCTCGCGCTTGAACGCGGTCACTAGACAGTATCGCTATGCTCATTTTCGGCAGCAGAGCTGCTTTCGGTATCCTGAGCCAACACCGGTGCAGCGACGATAAGCTGAACCGCCGCAATAGACGCAAGCAGCACACTTTTGGAGTACGACATAACCTTCCCTCCCAAACTTGTTTTTTAACAGTGACCCGTTGGAGTTTGCCAACGGATGATAGTCCTTGAACCCGATACCCGGGCCGAGACCGCAGGCTGAGGCTACAAAAAAACTCATAAGGCAAATTTTCCACACGGCAATACAAAAGTGCAAATTTCTCATATGATGAGGTCATTTGGCCACATCCGCCCGCGCGTGCCTTGATTCGTGTAGGAAAAGTCATTTCGATGGGGTGTTTGGGGGGGGGGCGAGGCGCGTGTCTGTCGCAAGCAACGAATTCGTCGGGAGTGATGCCGTGGCCGATTTTGAATACCCTGAACCAAAGCTGTTCATCGCTGGAAGTTGGCGCGAAACAGCGGACCGCGACCGCAAGCCGCTGTACAATCCAGCCACCGACGAAGAGATTGCAGGGGTTCCGGTTGCGACCACTGCCGATCTAGACGAAGCCCTTGCCGCCGCGCAGGAAGCCTTTTTCACTTGGCGTGCATTCTCCGCATTCGAGCGGGGAAAGTCCTTCGCGGGCGGGCGACCTCTTGCGCCAGCGGTCCGAATATATTGGCCGGGTATCAACGACCGAACAGGGCAAGCCGGTTGCCCAAGCAGCGGCCGAGGCATCAGCATGCGCGGACATCTTTGACTGGTTCGCGGAAGAGGCCCGTCGCGCCGATGGTCGTATCGTGCCAACCAAGCACCCCGGCGTGCGCCACAATGTGCTGAAGGAACCGGTCGGTCCCGTAGCCGCATTTACGCCTTGGAACATGCCGCTCACCATTCCATCGCGCAAGCTCGGGCCGCACTTGCTGCGGGCTGTCCGGTAATTATCAAACCTGCGCACGAAACACCCGGAGCTTGCCTGGAGCTTGCTCGGGCGCTCGATGATGCAGGCCTTCCCAAGGGCGTGCTCAGCGTCGTGCTCGGAAACTCCAGCCACATTTCCGATCACTTGATCGCTTCGCCTGTCATCAAGAAAATCTCGTTCACGGGGTCGACCGAGGTCGGCAAGCACCTGTCCGAGCTTGCTGCGCGGTACATGAAGAAGACGACGATGGAGCTGGGCGGTCATGCGCCTGTGTTGGTATTCGAGGATGCGGATGTCGAGAAGGCTGCGGTCGCGATGGCGCGAACAAAATACCGCAACGCCGGGCAAATCTGCATCTCCCCCACGCGCTTCTACCTGCATGAGAGCATTCATGATCGCTTCGTGCACGAGCTGACAAGGATTGCCGAAGGCGTAAGAGTTGGCAACGGGATGGACCCGGAAACCAGATGGCCCCTGATCAACGCACGGCGTTTGAATGCGATGTACGATCTTGTCAGCAACGCTGCTGCCAATGGCGCTCGCATCAGGACTGGTGGGCATCGGATCGGGAATGTCGGGAATTTCTGGCAGCCGACCGTCCTCACCGATGTGCCCAATGAGGCCAATGTTATGAATACAGAACCGTTCGGGCCGGTTGCCGTTACCCAACGCTTCAGTAATCTCGATGACGTGATCCGCGAAGCAAACCGTTTGCCCTATGGGCTGGCCGCCTACGCTTTCACTGAGAATGGCCGCCGCGCGAACGAACTGGCCGAGCGCATCGAAGCAGGGATGATCGGCATCAATTTCGGCGTGTTGACCGGCCCTGAAACGCCGTTTGGCGGTATCAAGGAAAGCGGGCACGGATCAGAAGGCGGGATTGAAGGGCTCGAAGGGTACCTCAACACCAAATATGTGGCGCAGGCCTGAGCCATCACTCCAGCGACTGGTAGAAGGCGTGGCGGATGTCGTCGCATAGCGGGAATTTCTGGCCAAGATATTGCGACAACACCACGCCGGTGATGTCGTTCTGCGGATCGAGCCAGAAATAGGTGGTCGCCGCGCCTTCCCAGCCGCATTCGCCCTTCACCCCGTAAAACATTGCCTGATGCGGATTGACCATCACGCGACCGCCAAGGCCGAAGCCGTATCCACGATATTTGGGCATCGCTCGGATCGAGATCGGCATCTGCGTTTCTGGCAGGCGATTGGTCCACAAGGCGGCAACGCCAGCCTTTGAGATCATCCGGTTGCCGCCTCTGTTCTGCCCGGTCAACAGGAAACGTGCTGCTTTCACATAATCCTTCAGCGTGGAAAACAGCCCCAGCCCGCCGCGTTCGAATTGCGGATTATCGGCCGGATAGATCATCTGTGGCGCACCATAATGCAGCTTCCCGCCCTGCACGCTGACCGGCTTGGAAACACCCGGCGTCAGCACCGCATCACCGAACACCGGCAGGATGCGGTCTCGCTTTTCCGGCGGCACGAAATAGCTGGTTTCCGCCATGCCGAGCGGCTCGAAAATTCGTTCTCGGAGCACTTGCGCGATCGACTTGCCCTCGATCACGGAAATCAGATGTGCCAGAACATCGGTTGAGTAGGAATAGTGCCAGACCGTACCCGGTTCCGCAAAAAGCGGGATTTCCGCAAGGCTATCGATCATTTCCGCCAGGCTGAACCGGTCGGAAAATTTCAACTTTTCCAGATAGAGCGGCGCAACCGGGTTGCCCGGCTGCCACTGATAGGTGAGGCCGGAACGGTGGGTGAAAAGGTGCTCGACCAGCATCGTGTTCTTCGCTGGGGCGACATTACCCGCTGCGTCCATCACCTGCATGTCGGCAAATTTCGGCAGATAGAGCGAAACCGGATCGCCCAGTCGCAGCTTGCCTTCATCGAGCAGCATCACGCCGACCGCGGAGACCAGCGGCTTGGTCATAGAGAAAATCCGGTAGATCGGATCTTGCGGCAGCGCAGCGCCGGTGTTCACATCCGCCAAGCCCACTTGCCCTTGTGACAGGGTTTTGCCGCCTTGTTCGATATGCCACTCGATCGCCGAATAGTCCTTGGCATCGACATAGGCCTGCGCCCGGTTTTGCACGCGTTCGGAATGATACATTGCCCAACCTCTCCCCATGAACCCGGCATGTTCTTGCAGCGAAACACCTATCTGTATTCGAAGCCTTTTGCCGCCAAACGGGCGCGCAGATCGTAGAGATCGAGGCTGAGCTTGCCGTCCTGCAGGTCGCGCCGCTTCTCGTCTTCAGCAGCGATCCGCGCCTCTGCGTTTGCCAATGCTGCGCCTGCCGTTTCCCTTGGGACCACAACGACACCGTCATCATCGGCTACGATCACATCGCCCGGATGGACCAGCGCACCAGCGCATTGGATCGGCGTATTCACCCAGCCGAGCGTTTCCTTGACCGTGCCCCATGCACAAACCGCGCTGGACCACACGGGGAATTTCATCGCCCGCAGATCGCGCACATCGCGAACCCCTGCATCGATCACCAATGCCCTGATGCCGAGCGCCTGCGCAGAGGCGGCAAGCAGATCGCCGAAATAGCCCGCGTCCGACGGCGAAAACGGCGCGACCACCAGAATATCGCCCGGCTGCGCCAACTCCAGGGCGACGTGGATCATCCAGTTATCCGCCGGGGGGACCGAAACGGTGATGGCGCTTCCCGCGATCGCGCAATCCCGCTGAATGGGCGACATCCGCGAATGCATCAGGCCAACCCGCCCCATCGCCTCGTGCACAGTGGCCACCCCGGCCTTGGCAAGCCCCTCGATGATCGCCGCCTCAGCGCGCTCAATCGTTTTGCGAGCAAATCCCAAATGGTTTCCTCCGAAAATCCCCGTGACCAGGGGCCACAGTTATCCTTGACTGGTCTTGCCGGATGCAGTCTGGAGCTTGTGATATCCTAGCTGAGCGCGCGCCTCGGCGATCGACGAGCCTTGGCTAACTAATTGGCGGATGGCCGCTTCTGCCGCGAAAATCGTCTCGGCAACGCCCAGAATCTCGTCCTCTCGTCCCTGCGGCACCACCACCACCCCGTCGGCGTCACCCACGAGCAGATCACCGGGACAGACCTTGGCATCGCCAATCGAGACGGGAACCTGCGTGGCAAAAACCTCCACTCGGTCCTTGCCGGTCTTCATCGAATAGCTGCGCGAATAGATCGGGTAACCCAGATCGAGGCACAGATGCACATCGCGGCAAGGGCCATCGATGACTGTGCCGCCAAGTCCGCGCGTATGGGCAAACTGGGTCAGGATATCGCCCCAGACCGTGCAATCTTCTCGCCCGCCATTGTCCAGTACCGCGATTTCACCCGGCTTCATATCGTCGACATAGTCGCCGACCGTGCCCGGGGCGACGGCATCGACGGGGCCATAGAGAACAGTGTAGGCACGACCCGCCAGCCGGAAACGGTGGTCGCGCGGCTTGATCCCGCGGCACACGCCTTCAATGCCCAGCTTGTCCATCGCGTCCGACAATGTGGCGCAATCGAGCTTCCGTGCGCGGTCGAGATTGGTGTCGGTCACTTCTGGTCCTCAAGCATGGTTTCGTAATCCGCGCCCATCACCGATGTGATGGCGTTGCCGGCGCGCAAGGATGCGACCATCGCGGCTTCCTTCCGCGCGATGCGTTCCGCTGCGGTGAGGACACGGTCGATGTCTTCGGCGCGGATGAACACGACACCGGATGCGTCGGCGATCACATAATCGCCATCGGCCACCTGCTGATCGGCGACCCGGATTATCTCCCCCGTCGATTTTTCGTAGACCCGCCCGCGTGCGGTTCGAGCCGTGGCGCCGCGGGCAAATACGGGGAAACCCAGGCCAGCCGCCTCGTCGCGGTCGCGGGTCGGGCCGTCTAGCACCACACCCCGCACGCCCGCGAGTTGCGCGCCCGTCGACAGGACGCCGCCCCATCCTCCGGCATCCACGCCCGGATGCGCCACCACGATGACAGTTTTGTCGTCGGACGAGACTATCGCCCGCGCACAGAGATGGACTTTCGGCATGTCCGCAGGCGGAACGCCTTCTACCAGTTCGACCGTCCGCACCCTGCCAACCAGCAAGCCCACGCCAGATTGTCGCCCCAAACCGGTGAGCGCGGCGGGCAGACCGAGCGAGTCCTTGGCATCGGACACCGCACAGGCATCCAGCGCTTCCAATCGTTCGAGGAATTCCGCTGACAACCCAATTCCTCCTCAGTCGGCGAACGCCGCCATGAACCTCGCCCGATCGAGCGTCGCGACGTTTCTGAAGCGACTCTACAAGTTGATTCAAGTCTGTCAATTTTATCGTATAGCGGGAAAGATTGCGTCAGAGTGCTTGGCGGCAGGACGTCGTCTTACGCCGCCGCCACACTCGATGCGCGACGCACTGCTACACCGATCTAACCCGAGACCGATTTGTCAGGCGGGTGTCTCGAAGCGGTCTTTGCTATAAGTGCGCCCAACCAGCCAGAAATGCAGCGCGCCCCACAGCGCGAACATCAACGCGACGATCAACCCCGCGCGCAATCCCGCTCCGCCGATTTCTGCGCACCCTGTTGCAGATGGATTGGCGGCGCAGATTTGCAACGACACACCGGCGTCGACGGCCAATTGCGCCGAGTAATAATCAGCAATGGCGCCCACCATTGGTGGCCCAATGCCGAAGCCTATTAGTGTCAGCACCAGCATCACAATCGCCGAGGCGGTCGCCCGCACGCGCGGCTCCGCCACTTGCTGCGCCACGGCAAACATCGGGGCATTGTGCATGAATTGCGAGACGAGCGCGGCAAAGAAGGCGACGCAGGCGAGCAGGTAGGAAGTCTGAAAAAAGGCGATCAGAAAAAGCGGAACGGCCAGCAGCAAGCCGAGAGCGGGGAGCCAAGCGATAACGCGCGGATAGCGGTGCTGAAGCGTGTCGGTCAGGTATCCGCCCAAGAAGATTCCGCCCGCCACGCCAAATCCGAACAGGATGCCGAAACCGAAAGTCGCTTCTCCTATGTCCAGACCATATTGGCGGATCGTATAGGAAACGAAGAAATTTGTCAGCGAGGCGCCAAAGATCGCTAGCAGCGCTCCCCCGGCGATCGCGTGCCAATAGGAGCGTTTCGAACCCAGCGATTTGAGCGCTGCCCGAAAGGTTGGCGTTTGGGTTTGCAGCGCCGAACGTCCGGGATCTCTGACTGTCAGCTTGACCAGCAGGGCGGCGACAATGCCAAGCCCGCCGAGCATCAGGAACATTGTCCGCCAGTCAAATTTTTGCGCTAACCAGCCCCCACCAAAGGCAGCCAGCAGGATGCCGATGGGCATGGCCAAGCCGAAGATGGCGAGAGCGGATGCGCGCTTGTTGCTCGGAAAATAGTCGGAGATTGCTGAATGCGAAGGCGGTACGCACGCCGCCTCGCCGATGCCGACAAACATCCGCGCGATCAGCAGTTGAACGAAATTTCCGGCGAGCCCGCAGGCCGCAGTCGCCGCGCTCCACACGGCCGCGCCAATGGCAACAATCGTTATTCGGTTTCTGCTTTCAGCCAGCCGGGCAATCGGCACGGTGCACAGGACATACAGCACGACAAAGGCAGGGCCGCCAAGCAGCCCAAGTTGGAAATCGGATAATTCCAACTCAAGCCGCACCTGTTCCTGCACGAGCGATAACAGGATGCGGTCGATCACTTCGAACACGTAGATGACCAGCAATGCGCCCAGAGCAAAGGAACGATAATTGGAGGTGCCGAAGCCTCCTTGCGCGTTGACCTGCGTAGTCATGGTGCCGTTCGATGCCCTCTCTATTTTTCCCAGCGGAACAGCTTTGCGCCTGTCAGTTTTTGCGCGCTCTTACGCGTCTCTGCAATGCGGGTATTCCAAAAAATCTCACTAAATGAAAATGTTTCATAGCACATTTTACGCCTAGTCAAACCATTTTTATCGCGGTCGGGCAAATCCGGGCTGGGGATGGCCGAGGGTCTTTCACGGCTCCACCCTAATTTTCGCCTGATCGACCCAGATCCCGTTTGTATCCTTCGAGGCCGGGGCGGATGGTCTTGTCGTCGAGGAATTGCTTCAGCCCCTGTGTCCGGCCCTTTTCCGGATCGGAAAGCTGGGTCTGCGCGGCTTTGGCGGCGAGGTATTCTTCGGAAAGATCCCAATCCATGCCGTCCACCCGGCGGGCGGCATGTTTGGCCGAGCGCAGCACGGTGGGGTTCTTCGTGCGCAGCAATTGCGCCAGTTCGCGCGTGGTTTCGCGCAATTGCGCCAGCGGCACGCTTTCATTGACCAGTCCGATTTCAGCCGCCCTGCGCCCGTTGAACGGCTCGCCGGTCATGATGTAATACATCGCCGCGCGCTCACCGCACACATCCATAATCGCCTTGGTGACGATGCCCCCTGGGATGATGCCCCAATTGATTTCAGACAGGCCCAGTTGCGCCTCGTCGGCGGCAATAGCCAAGTCGCAGGCGACCAGCGGCGCAAACGCACCGCCAAAACACCAGCCATTGACCATTGCTATGGTCGGCTTGGGATAAAAGCGCAGCTTGCGCCATTGCCACGCGCCGGCGGCTGCGCGCACTTTTGCCTTGAACAGCGCGCTTTCGTGATCAGTCTCGCGGAAATATTGCTTGAGATCCATCCCTGCCGAAAAGGCTTCACCTTCGCCAGTCAGCACCAGGACGTCGCAGCGGTCGTCAAATTCAAGCCGTTCGAGGATTTCGAGCATCTCGATATTCAGCGTGGGCGACATGGCATTGCGCTTGTCGGGCCGATTGAGCGAGACCCAGGCAATGCCATCGTCAAATAGGATTTTTACGGTGGTGTAATCGTATGATTCCGTTGCTGTGGAACCGGCCATATCTGCCTCCCAGATTGATGCCCGCCCGTCATCCGGGAGGCCTGCCATATTCAGGTTTGACGGTAATTTTCGAGCCCGGATGATGGATTTGGTTGAACTTGCCCTGCCGGCGCAGTGATTACAATCGTTCTCACCATATGCGAAGAGTTGTTATTCGTGGGGGGATGACGCAAGAAACCGATGCCCCCGCCTGATCGCGCGCAGCCATGCGCAGGCCCGACCATGAAGAGCAAAAGGACAGACCCGTGAAACGATACACGATAGCAGTCATTGCCGGGGATGGGATCGGCAAAGAAGTCATGCCCGAAGGCATGCGCGTGCTGGATGCCGTGGCCGCACAATCCGGCTTTGTTATCGATTGGCGGGTGTTCGATTGGAGCTGCGAAACCTACCACGCCACCGGCGCCATGATGCCGCCCGACGGCATAGAGCGCCTGTCGCAGCATGATGCGATTTACCTGGGCGCCGTCGGCTTTCCCGGCGTTCCTGACCATATTTCCCTATGGGGTCTGCTGATCCCCATTCGCCGCGAATTCGACCAATATGTGAACCTGCGGCCAGTGCGCCTGCTGCCTGGCGTCCGGTCACCGTTGGCGGGGATGGCGCCGGGCGACATCGATTTCTGGGTCGTGCGGGAAAACAGCGAGGGCGAATATTCGCAGATCGGCGGTAGGTACGGGGCCGGGGAAAATAAATCTGTGATCCAGACCTCGGTGTTCACGCGACGGGCGACAGATCGCATCATCCGCTATGCCTTCGACCTCGCGACGAAGCTGGGGCGCGATCATGTTTCATCAGCTACAAAATCGAACGGGCTCTACCATTCGATGCCATTCTGGGATGAGCGGTTCGAGGCAATCGCCCGCGACTATCCCGAAATTCGCATAGATAATCATCATATCGACATCATGGCCGCGCGCTTCGTGATGAACCCGCGCCAGTTCGATGTGGTGGTGGCGTCCAATCTGTTTGGCGATATCCTGTCCGATTTGGGGCCGGGCTGCACTGGCACCGTCGCACTGGCGCCGTCGGCCAATATCAACCCGGAGCGCCGTTATCCTTCGATGTTCGAACCGGTCCACGGTTCGGCCCCTGACATTGCCGGGCGCGGGATTGCCAATCCCACAGGCCAGATCTGGGCGGGCGCGATGATGCTGGAACATCTGGGAGAGCTAGAGGCGGCCGGAAGGGTATTGCAGGCAGTCGAGAATGTTCTGGGGCGGATGGAGGGTCTGACCCCCGATCTGGGCGGCACGGGGACCACCGGCTCGCTGGGCCGCGCTGTCGCCAGCCAGCTGGCCTGAGCCCATACCCGCCATGCTGGTTGACAAGGTACGGCGTATTCTCATTATACGATAAAGCCGTATTTGGGTCACTTTGAAAATTCACGTCTAAAATGGAAGGTGTGCATTGGCTTCGTCATCGACGATCAAGGCCCTGATGATCCTGGATTTGTTCCGGGGCGCCAACGCCAAGCTAAGCACCGAAGGCATCGCCTCAGCAGTCCAGATCCCGCTTTCCACCTGCTACCGCTATCTCAAGGTGATGAGCGACCAGGGTTTTCTCGTCAGCACTTCGGGCAGCGGCTACAGCCTTGGTCCGAAGATAATCTTGCTCGGTTATCACCTGCAGCAGAACGATCCTGTAATTTCGGCGTGCAAGGATTATGCAGACAGTATCGTGCGCAAGTTCAAGGGAACTGCCACGATCAACCGTGCGTTTCGGCAGTCGTTCATCTGCATCTATGTCCGTCATTCCCCGCACGAATTGCGGACCGGGTTTGGGGCAGGGAATGCGATGCCGATACTTTCTGGCGCCAACGCGATGCTGATCCAGGCATTCCTGTCGCGGCATCTCCAAAGCAAGCTCTATGCTGAAAACGAGGCAGAACTGGCTGCTGCCGGGCGCGGAAAGACCTTCGAAGAATTCAAACGCGGATTGCAGGCCATCCGCCAGGCCCGCGTGTGTGTGGTGGAAGGTGTGGTGAGACGCAATTCAACGGGTATCGCGGCGCCCTTGCTTGGCCCGAAGAACCAAATTCTTGGCACTTTCTCGTTCTCGATCCTGACTGAAGACCGGACACCTGAAATTACCGAGGCGCTGAAACTACGTGTACATGAAGTCGGCATCAGGGTGAGTGAAATTCTGCGGCGCGAGGTTTAGATACCGCGAAATCGGTGCGCGACCACTCAGCAAATCAGCGGACTGTCCAAGCCATGAAACCGTTGGCGGTTCCTGTGCCGGCTTCGGAGCGATAACAAGGAACATAGTCCACCAGCTTTCCCACAAGATCAGTTCCAAACAGGAAGCCTGCAGCGCCGATCCAATTCTTCAGTTCGCTGGTGCCCGATTGTAGGGTCTGCTCGTCGATGCTGGTCAGGTAAGCCGCGTCGCGCTCGGCAATGGCCTTGATGAATTCCGTGTCGAGCTGTTCGTCGATCACGAAGTGCGACATGCCGCCCGACCCAAACACTGCCACACGGGCATCGCTATCCCAGGAACGCACGGCTTCACCCACGGCCTGACCGAATTGGAACATGCGCTTCGCAGTCGGCTGGTTGGGCGGGAAAAAGGTGTTCGCAATAATCGGCACATTCGGGATTACTACGTCGCGCATGATCTGTCGGTAGATGAAGCCAAAGGCATGGCCGATACCGCTGTGCCAGTGGTTTTCGTGTTGCGGCAATTCGCTGGCGCGGTTGATATCGAAGCCTTGCTGGGTCAGGTGGCGCAACATTCGGTTCGCCAGTTCGGGGTGGCCTGGATAATTGGTGCGCTGCGCGGGTTTGTGCCCCCATTCCGCGGCGTGAATGCCGGGCGGGTGCATCGCCGCTTGTTGCCTCGATGCCGGTTCATTCCATATCGTCTCGCCGTTAAAGATGGTGAAGGCTGGCACCATCGCATCCTTGCGAAACAACTCGTCTTGATCATTGCCGAAAATGATCGCGACGTCGGGCTTCGCTGCGGAATAGATATCCGCCATCTGGTCGATGGCTGTCCGGCACAGTGCGTGCCTCCGGATGCGCTCTCCTGACGAGCTTTTGAAGGTGAGCCCTTCTTCCTTGCGCAATTCCACCAGCGTTTCGAAATCGTAGGCGCCTCCGCGAAATGGGTGGGCCTTGTTCTTGTGATCAGCAGGCAGGCGCAGCAGCCATTCGTCTGGGGTGGTGGACAAGGTCGGGCCGTGCGTAGTCCACATGCCGAGAACGATCTCTGCCATGAATTATGCCTCTAGCTCGGTAATCCCGAACAGGCGGATAGCATTGCCAGCCAGAATGTCGCGCTTCTCTTGATCGCTCAGCCAGTTGAAGCTCTTGATAAAAGGCACAATATCGTCGCGCGTGCTGCCCGTTGCGGGATCGATGGTGGAGCCTACGCCCGGACACTCCGCACCATACAGGCACCGGTCCGCACCCACGGTCTTGATCAGCAATTGCAGCGCATCTTCCGAATAGAGCACGGTATCGTAATAGAGATTGCGCATGCCAGCGAGGAAATCGATACCGCTACGCGATGCCAGCGATTGGAAGCGGCCAATCTGATAGGGGATAGCACCCCCGCCATGCGAGATCACGATTTTGAGATCCGGGAAATCCTTGAACACATCGGATTCCACCAGCCCGAATACCGCAATCGATTCCTCGTTCACGAAATGTAGCGTGTAAGGCGTGCGTTCGGATTGCGAGGCGCTGGCATGGATATGCGCGGGCACGTCCAACTCGCACAGTTTCTCGTAAAGCGGATACCAATAGCGATCGCCAAGCGCCGGGGCCTCTTCCGAGCCGTTTTCGAATGGATCGGGATTGAGCAGGCAGCCGCGGAAACCCAGCTGGGTGACGCAGCGCTCCAGTTCCGGCAGGCAATTTTCCACAGGATCGCCCGCCACCTGCGGCAAGCCAGCAATGCCGATAAACCGCTCGGGCATCAGTTGCACTGTGCGGTGGATGATGTTGTTCGTTTCCTCGGTGAACCAATGCACCACCCGGCCCGGCTTGACCGAATGCGCCATCTGGAACGGACGCGGTGAGATCAGTTGGCGATCGATCTTGAGCTTGTCGAGCATGTCAAGATGGCCGCAAGGCGCCATCTCCTTCTTGTTGGCGTAATACAGGATGTCCTCGTCGGATACCGGAGGCATTCTGCGGCCATGCGCACCGCGATGCGACATGATCGACGCCTTGTAGGTCCACAGCTGCGCTGGCGGGCTGACGTGGCCGTGGCAATCGATAATCAAGGGCGTCTCCTCACTCGGACCCCTTGCTATGGTGAAGGGATGGGACGTTGCGCTACTCCTACTTGCGCGCCACCCAGAGCGCAAGGAGAGATGTCAATTATCTTACAATATGAGGTTTGTTTGAGGGGCTCCTCGCGATTCAATCCTCAAAAATGGAAAGTGAGTCGCTCTCGACCGCATGGCGCGGCAGGCCATGCGGTCGGTGGGCCATCTCTTTGCAGGCGCGCGCTGAGCGCTTGCGCCACGCGGGCCCGAACGTCAGCGTCGGCAGGTCGAAGCGGACGAGGTCAAACCTCGAACGAAGCGAGCCCGCGAGGGCGCGGAGCCGCGCACAGGCGCAAAGCGCCGAGCACGGCAAGCGGGGTTGAACTCGTCCGTGCAGACTGACATCGCAAATCCATCCGGCCGGGGTCATGGTTCTCTTCGCGTCCTAACGGGCTGCGCATTGCCAGTCGGGCCGGATTTCGGCTTTGGGATGTCTCGCCATTCAGGCCTTCAGGTTCGCAGCGACCCAGGTCCCGAATTCGGGATCGTCGAGCGCATAGTCGGAGCGTCCATCTAGGCGCACGATCACTTTCAGCCTGATGAGCCGTCGCAAGGCGGATTGGAGCTGCGCTGCGCTAGGGACGCTTCCTCCTAAAGCATCGCCGATTTGTTCGCGGCTGGCTTCCGAGAAGGGGCTGGCGCCCCCAAGCGCTAGGTGCGCCAGGAGCGCGCGCTGCAACGGGGCTAGCGTCAGCCAGATGCGGTCGTAACCGAGATCGGCGGCAAGGCGCGCGCGCAGGGTTTGCGCGCCGTGTACGACGTCGCGTTCGGGATCGAGCGCGACGAGTTCCAACAACTTGCGCAGAAAGAACGGGCTGCGATGACCAGCCTCGAAAGCCTCAAGGACGATCTTGCGATTGAGGGTTTCGCCGGTGACGCGGGCAAACGTGGCCAGCAGGTGATCGACGAAGGGTTCGCTCAGCGGCGGCAGTTCGATCGGGGTGGCAAATTGGAAGAAGGGCGCGGCGCGTCGTGCGAACATGGCGTTGAGCCCATCGCGGCTGGATCCGGTGAACACGGCGGCGACTTTGTCCTTCCGGGTATCGAGGCTCGTCCGTAGCGCGGCGATGAGCGCGGCGTTCTTGGCGTCGGTCGCGAGTTCCTGGACCTCGTCGAGCAGGACGAGGGCGCGGCGCTTGCCGCTTACAGAGTTTTCCTATCAGATCGTCGATGTGGAGCAGCGCGTCCGAGGCTGGGGCTGCGCCAACATTGCCGAGTTCAAGCGCTGCTTCTCCCTCAAGTCCGCCGACGCCGCCCGAGAGTTTGAGCTTGGGCGTCACGCGTTTGGCCGCCTCCGCGAGCCGGTCTGAGAGTGGTCCTCCCTTCAAGGCTCTTTCAAGCGCACGTGTCAGCACAGTTGCCGGCGCCAGCGGCGAGGCCCAGAAATTGACGTAGACGATTATGCGCCGAACCTGCTCGGCAGCCGGGGCGAGGTCGTGAAGCAGGAACTCGGTTTTGCCCGTTCGGCGGCGTCCGAACATGACTAGGGCGTTGGCGAGGCCGCCGGTCAGCACGCCAATGTGGCGCTCGGCCAGCTCGGTGCGGGGATAGTGCCAGGGGTCAATATTTGCCGCCATTAGGCAACTTTAGCCCGATTCGGGTAATTAGCCATTTGTTGGCTAAACATGGCTAAAGATCAGCGTGCCGAACGCTCTAGAGGAGCCGATAAGGACCGCCTTCCGCTCCACACCTTGCGTTCGCCCCGTGGTCGACGCCGCCGGCAGGCGCGTCGACTTTGTATGAGGGACGCCCCGCGGCCCGACGCCAATCGATCGGCCGTCGCGCGCAGCGCGGGTCAAGGGCCGCGCGTGAGCGCGGCGAAGCTTGCCCTTGGCGCGCGCGAGCACGATGGCACGCGCTTTGTTGTCTCCCGGTGGTTTCCGCTTGTTTCCCCCCGCTCCGGCATCGGGAAACGCCCGCATTCTGTTTCCGGGTCGCAGGCGCCGATGGTCGGCGCAGCATGGTGAAAGCAGGGTGTGGGTCATGGACATGAGTCTTATTCGCGACGGGCTGGGGCCGCTGATGTCGCGCAAGGAGGCGGCGCGTTATCTGACCGAGCGCGGTTTCCAGATGGCGCCGCAAACATTGGCGCGCAAGTTCAGCGAGGGAACCGGGCCGCTGTGCACGAGCCTCAATCGGCGTGCGATGTATTACAAGTGGCATCTGGACGAGTGGTTCAGGGAGCAACTCGCTGCGCCGCGCCGTTCATCAAGCGCGCCGCGCGAGCCGGCGCGGACTTGGCGCTCAGTCACCCCTTCTGAATTCTGAAACCGCGACCCGTGCGCGGGTCGTGCGTTGCTTCGTTGGCGAACACCCCGCAATAGGGCGCGCCCCAACGGCGCAAACGCGTGCATCGAGCGCATAAAGCAGAAATTACGGAAGGCCATGGATGACGATCTCATCCCGTTGAAGCGCATTGTTGCGCGATTGGGCGTCAGCCGCGCCACGCTCTGGCGCGTGAGCCGCACGGCAGGCTTTCCGCCGGCAGTAAGAATGCTGGGCCGTATCTATTGGCGCGAACGTGACCTATCTGACATGGAAGCAGCGCTTGATTGCTTCCAAGGCCGCAGCAGCTTCGAACGCGCGCGCCGCCACGCCAAGGCCTGCCAAGCCGCAACGAAAGCACGGGCCGCTGTCGCCAAGAAATCCAGACGGCTGCGAACAACGGCGAACACACTTGCGCAACCCGATCTGTTCGGCGGGCCGGCAGCACCGGCGCCGGGCGGCGCCGAGCGCGGCAAGTAAGATCAGCGCTCCAAACCAAGCCCCAAGCGCCTTCTCGACCTCGCGGCCATATTTGAAATCGAACTCGCGCCCGTTCACCTGGCCAGAGACGTATTGATTGAGCGCGCGGTCCATTTCCGCGCGCCACGGCACGAGTGTAGCGATGCGGCCATGCTCAAGCACCCCGTAGGAGTGCTCGGCGGCATGGATGCGGCTGGTGTAGAGCCCGTGGGCATGATCGCCGTCGAGGGCGATCTTGGGCGCGCGGCCGGTGTCGCGCTCGACCCGCTCTAGGATCTGCTCCTGCTCCATTTCGCGCAGATGATCCTGCCAGCCTTCGGCGGGAAAGAAGTGGCCCGAGATGTTTTGGCCAAGGCCAAACTCGCGCAAGGTTGTTTCCCGTTGTTTCCAGGCCTCGGCCATCTCCTGGCCAAAGCCATGCTCGCAGTCGAGTTGGCCCTTGTCCTCCAACCCCGAGGCGACACGATCGAGCCAGGTCGGACCCTGATACTCGATCTGGTGCTCCAGCGAATGGGGGTCATGGACTTCCAAGCTGAGGGTTTCGCGCCCGCCCAGGCCTTCGCGCTCCAGGACTTGATCCAGATAGTCAGGCGGCAGCATGAAGACGCCATTTTCGTCGCGCTCGACGATGCCGTCGCGCGCCAACGCCTCAAGCCGGCGCTCATGCATCTGGATGTAGTTCTCGCGATCGTCGGGCCGGGTTTCGCGGTGCAGCTCGCGCGAATAGACAAGCTCGTGCTCTTCGGCGATTTCCCAGATGGTGCGGTCCGAGGGTTTGAGGTCGATGTCTTCGCGGGCGATCTCGACAATGGCGCCGCGTTCAACGCCATTGAGATCGCGCAGATCGTCGGCGCGCGCCGCGCGCGCAGTCCAAAGCTGGCCATCGATGCCGTCAATGGCGATCAGGTACGGCCCGCGCGCATCGTCGCTGATCGGCTCAAAGCCGAGCAAGCGGCCGGTGGCGCGCTGGCTTGAATGGGCGCCTTCCAGCTCGCGCACGTGCTCCAGGTTCATGGCCGCGATCCTCGCGCGCCAAAGATGCGTTCGGTCGCCACTTCGCGCTCGCGCGCATCGGCCAGGCGGGTCAGTTTGTCTTCAAGTTCGGGATCGAGCGACCAGACGCCAGGCTCGACACGCTGCGCCAAGCCCCAATCCTCCAGCCGGTTGAGCCGCAGCACCAGGCCGTTGCGGCCATCCTCGGGCAGATCGCGGATCGCGAGTTCGCCCTCGCGCGCCAGCTCGCGCAGCGTGCGGTCGAGATCGGTGGGCCGCTCCAATTCGGCGGCGCGTTCGAGCTTTTGCTCCAGTTCGTGGGAAAGGCCGTGCTCCAGCCTGGGGCCCAAGAGCTCGGTGGCCAGTTCTTCGGCGCGGTCCCGGAAACCATGGGAAACATAGTCGCGCGGGATAACCAGATCGCGCCCGTCTTCGCGCACGCCGCGGATGAGCAGGTGGACGTGGGGCCTGCCCGGTATCGTGGTGCTCGGCCGCGATCCAGTCGAGCGAGGTGCCCAAATCCTGTTCGGCCCGCTCCATCATTTCGCGGGTGTAGTCCTTGAGCTCGCCCATCTGGCGCCGTATTCGGGCGAGACGATCAGCCGGAAATGGTGGCGGTCGCCCTCGCAGCGATCGACGAAAGCCGCCGCCATCGGCCAGATCGAGCTCGCGGTCGAACACCTGCACCCGCTCGCCGTCGCGGGCGGCGCCGTCGCGCTCGACATAAAGCGTATGGCGCATCATGCCGCCGGCCGCGCCGCCGCCTGCCTTGGCGTGCACCACCACGCGCGCCTTGACGATGACGCGCTGGCTGCCCGCCGGGCGCTCATGCGCGAGCTTCACATTGCCGGCGCCGGTCTTGCGCGTGAACCAGGCCGCCCGCGCGCGCTTGTTTCCGGTGTTTCCGCGTCGCCTTGGGAAACCGCGCAGGGCTAGCTTCGCGCGCGGCGCGGCGTTGGTTCCCGAGCTTGCCTTCAAACACATCGTCATCGCCCGATCGCGCCATCACACACTCCAAATCTGGCTTGAAAAGCGCGTGCAGAGTGTCCTTTCCGGCGCACCTTGCATGCAGGGTGCGGGGCTCTCGCCGCAGCCCGCCGCAGGGCGTAAAAAAAGATGTGCAGACAAGCCGCTCACGCTTTCTCAAGCTGAGCGGCATTTTATCTTGCCAACAACCCTTCGTCCTTTTGCGCGTTATTCCAGGGAGTTCCGCGTTATCTGTCTTGCGGCGCCCAATGTGCCGCGCGGAGCGGCTACCCGACTTGAGCTCGCCGCGCCAGACCGAGCTTCCATTCGACGGAGGCAGACGAATTTCGGTTTTGCCTATTCGCCACTTGTTGTGCTAGAGGATCACAATGACCGACGCCGTTTCCAAATGCATGGCGAGCACCGATTTCCGCGCGCTCTACCGCCAAGCCTTTGAGGATTTTGGCGCCGCGGCGCTTTGGAACAAGGCGCGCCTCGATAACCCGACGCCGGAGCACGCGCTGGTTATTGCCAAGACGCTGCGGATTGAGGGTGACCAGCGGGCGCGCCAGTTGGCGGAAGACATTGAGCGGGCAGTCGGGGGCGTGCTCGGTGCCGCTCAATAGCCTGCAAACGGAAGCGCTTCTGGTTCTTGCCAGCGCTCGCGATCCCGAAAGTTACGTGGCGGGATCCACGCCGCTCAACATTTCGAGCGCGCGCTATTCCGCCGACATCGATATTTTTCATGATCGCGCCGAGCGAATTGCAACGCAGGCTGAGGCCGATGCGGCCTCGCTTACAAGTGCAGGTTTCGCGGTGACCTGGCTGAGGCAGACGGCGTTCGTCCATTCAGCGACCATCGGCAAGGGCGGCGAGCGGACCAAGCTTGAGTGGGTGGGCGACAGCGATTTCCGGCTGTTTCCGGTCGTCCGCGACCCGCTGTTCGGCTATCGCCTTCACCCGATCGACCTGGCCATCAACAAATTGTTTGCGGCCGCCGGACGCAGCGAGCCTCGCGACATCTACGACCTGATGGTCATCCATGAAACGATCGCGCCATTGAGCGTAATCGTTTGGGCGGGCGTCGAAAAGTCGCCGGGGTTTACTCCGGAGGGGCTCATCGCGGAGGTGCGGAGAAACCTGCTGCATCCCTTGAGCGCCTGGGAGGAAGTCGCGGCGGACGCGCCGCTCGATCCCAAGGCGATCACGGAAAAGGTGCGCACCGCGCTTGACGCAGCAGAAGCGTTTGCCGCCCGCATGCCGACAGACAAGATCGGTCTGGTGTTCCTGGATCGCGGCGGTCGTGTTGTCGAGCCGGACCCGGCGCGGCTTGACCAATACACCTCCCACAAGGGCGAACGGCGCGGTCATTGGCCGACCAGCCCGGAGATCACCCAGGCGATGTTCGCGAACCTGTACGGAGGTGACGCCTGAGCGCTGCGCAGGGTCAGAACAATTTGTAGCGCGCGGCAATCCCCAATAGCTTGCGGCGCACGAGCAGATTCGGGAGATCGAAGATGGCGGTCGATGACGATGATCTCCGCGCGCGCCTTGGCAAACTCGAAGCGCTGTTTCGCCGCGCAGGCACTGACGGCGAACGCGCGGCCGCCGAAGCGGCGATCGCCCGCGTGCAGGATCGCTTGGGGAAGGGTAACGCCGCTCCCGCAATCGAAATGAAATTCTCTTTCCCGGATACCTGGGCGGTGCATTTGTTTGTCGCCATTTGCCGCAAGCACGGCGTGAAGCCTTACCGGTATCCGCGCCAACGCCGAACCACCGTCATGGTGCGCGCGCCTCGTCAGCGGTTTGACACAGAAATCTGGCGCGAGTTCAGCGACCTGCACAGCGAACTCCACATCTATTTCGGCGAGACCGTGGATCATTTGATCCGTTCAGCCATGAAGTCCGATGGCGACGACAGTGGGTTGGAGGCGGCTCAACTGACTTGACCCAATAACTCGGCGACCGGTCTAACTCCTATGAGGAATTTCCCACGCCGGCCCCGCTTTGTGCGAGCGGTGGGGCTCGATCAAATCACGCCGTGCGGGCAATGGGCTTCAGAGCGCGATATTCATCGCCGCTTTCAAGTTTCGCACGGCTCAAATCGTACAGCGCTTGAAGGTTGGTCCAGAATTCGGCGTCCACACCGAGGACGCGCTCCAATCTGAGGGCCGTATCCGCCGTGAGCGAGGTTTCCTCACGAATGAGTCGCTCGATGCGGGTGCGGGGAACTGAAGCGGCCTTTGCCAACGCATAGGGCGTCAGCGACATCGGCGTCATGAATTCCTCACGGAGGATTTCTCCGGGATGTACAGGCGAAAGTTTCTTTGCTTTCTCGCGTGGCATTAGGGGCCTCAGTGATAGTCCACGATCTCTATGTTTTCAGGTCCTGCTTCGGTCCATCGAAAACAGATGCGCCATTGGTCGTTGATTCGGATGGAATGCTGGCCTTTGCGATCTCCGGCCAACGCTTCCAGATTGTTTCCGGGCGGCATTCTCAGATTGTCCAGCCGCACCGCTGCGTCGAGCATCGCGATTTTTCGTTGCGCCGCCCGGACTAACGTCGGCGGAAAGCCCTTTCCTGGATTTTCCAGCCTATGAATCGCCTCCACCCAGCGCCCTTTGAAGCTCTGGATCATCAGGTCGATCCTTTAGTATCATCAGATGATACGTTTGCCAAGGCTTCCCGCCAGTTCGGGCGTGAGGTGGCGATCTTGTCCGCGACGACATCTCCCAAGCGCCGTATCGACTCCGCGGCCAGGTGGGCGTAGCGCTCTGTGGTTCTCGACTGAGAATGTCCCAGTGCCTTGCCAATTAGGTAAAGACTCTGGCCTTCGGCTGCGGCGAGGGAGGCAAAGGTGTGGCGGAGGTCATGGATGCGTACGTCCTCAATCTGGGCCTCGATGCGCACAGCTTCCCAGGCGTCTTGCAGGCTTCGCGTCGGCCCATCGCCGCGCTTGGCGGGAAACACGTAGCCCGTCCTCTGCGGGTTGAGTGACTTGAGTTCCGCCAGCGCTGCTGCGCTCAGGGCAATGCGTTTGCGCCCGGTTTTTGAGCGCAAGGCGCTCAGCGTTATGAAGCCGCGCTGGAGGTCGACTTCCTCCCAGCGCAGGTCGCCGATTTCGCTTTTTCGGGCGCCGGTCAGCAGAAGTATGCGGAAGGCTGAGGCGACCCTTGGGTCTAGCTCCTCCTGGTCCTGCATCTGCGCCAACGCTTCCAGAAGGCGATTGAGCTCCCCCATGCTGAGATAGCGTTCCTTGGCTTCCGATTTGAAACGTTCCACGCCTTTGGCGGGATTGTAGGTGGCGAGTTGTCGCTTGATGGCCCAGTTGTACATGGCTTGCAGGCAAACCACCGTTACCGCAGCGGCGCGCTGCCCGCCGCGGACCCGGGCCACGCCCCGTTTCTTGGTCTTGGTTTCGCCCGCTGTCTTTCCGGCGGCGACATCGGCTTGCAGTTTGGCGATGTCGGAAGATGCGATGGCGTGGGCCTTCTTGGCGCCCAACAACGGCGTCACGTGATGGCGGAGATGCAAGCGGTCATTGCTCCAGCTGGAGGGGCGCTTGTTGGGCTTGTCGGCGGGGCCTTCGCGCAAATAGACCTCGATCAAATCCGAGACCGTGAGCGCTTGCCGGGCCTGGGTCTTCGCGCCTTGGGGATCGCGCCCCTTGTCGGCGTCGTGCAGCACGTCGGTGGCGCGCTTGCGGGCAAGCTCGACTGTCCACGGCGATCCAAGTTTTCCGATGGTGAATATCTTCTGGCGTCCCTCGGCGCGGTATTTGACGGCGAAAGTTTTGACGCCGCTCGGGTAGGCGCGAACAAAAAATCCCCTGAGTTCGGTGTCCCAAACCCAGATTTCCCCGCAGGGTTTGGCTGGCAGGGCGCTCAACAGCTTGAGGGAAATGCGCGCAACGCGCTTGGGCGCAAGGGCGCGAGGGCAGGGGTCGCTTGCATCGTTTGGTATCGGCAGATCGGCGTGGGTCACTTATTAATTCCTGCTAGACAGAAGGTCGGGCCCGATACCACCGCGATACCAAGAGAGCGGAAAATCGTGGCATACCGGTCCATTGACCTTTCGAGAGATAGCCTCTCAAACGCCTGGAAAGGCTAGCGTTTTCCGTTGGCGGAGAACGCGGCGGCAGAATGCGGAAAAATGCGGAAAAATAGCCAATTACCGCATGGCATGCAGGAGGTCAGCGGTTCGATCCCGCTTGGCTCCACCATTTTTCAAGCACTTAGCTGCAGTGAGTATAGCGTGGCGTCAATCAGGAACCTGTTCAATAACCGGTCCCGGTGAGGCGAGCCGGTTCTCACCGCGCTTTAGCCGTAAATCCGCCGTGCTCGATTTCCAAGGCTTAACGAAAGCTTAAACGTCGGCCGCGAGGCTGCGGGTGAGCGTGGGCGAATCGTGCGAAGCGATTGCCCGTGGAGCAGGTGATGAACCAATACAACGCGTCTTCCGTGCACGAGAAAAAGCCACGCATCGTCGTGTTTGGCGTCGGCGGCGCCGGCGGCAACGCCGTCAATAACATGATGGACGCAAAGCTGCAGGGGGTTGAGTTTGTCGTCGCCAATACCGATGCGCAGGCGCTTACCCGCGCGCGCACGCCAAACCGCATCCAGCTCGGCCACGCCATCACCGAGGGCCTGGGCGCGGGCGCGCGCCCGGAAGTGGGCCAGGCCGCCGCGCAAGAGAGCCAGCCGGAAATCATCGACATTCTCGACGGCGCCCACATGGTGTTTGTCGCCGCCGGCATGGGCGGGGGCACCGGCACGGGGGCGGCGCCGGTCATCGCCCGCACCGCCCGTGAGCGCGGCATCCTCACCATCGCGGTGGTGACCAAGCCGTTCCATTTCGAGGGCCAGCGCCGCATGCAACTGGCCGAACAGGGCGTGCAGGAATTGCGCAAGCACGTCGATACGCTCATTGTCATCCCCAACCAAAATCTGTTCCGCATCGCCAATGAACGCACGACGTTCGCGGAGGCGTTCCAACTCGCCGACCAGGTGCTCTATTCGGGCGTGCGCGGGGTCACCGATTTGATGGTGATGCCGGGGCTGATCAATCTCGACTTCGCCGACGTGCGCACGGTGATGGCCGAGATGGGCACGGCGATGATGGGCACCGGCGAGGCCGCCGGCCCCAATCGCGCGCTCGAGGCCGCGCACGGCGCCATGGCCAATCCGCTCCTGGACATCGTCTCGATGCGCGGGGCCAAGGGCGTGCTCATCAACATCACGGGCGGCTTCGATATGACGCTCTACGAGGTCGACCAGGCCGCCAATGAAATCCGCGCCGAAATCGACGCGCATGCCAATATTATTTTGGGTTCGACGTTCGACGAGGGGTTGGAAGGCAAGATTCGCGTCTCGGTGGTCGCCACCGGCATCGATGACGAAGCCATTGTCTCGCAACAGACCGTGGTCGAGCCGGCGCGCCGCGCCGCCGAGGGACAGATGCGCCGGCCGCACGTGGCCCCGCGCGCCGAAGCCCTGCGCGAACCCGCCCCGCAACCGGCCCCGCGCGCGCCGATCGAAGAGCCGCGACCGAGTTTCGCTAATGACATAGAGCCCGAACCCGAGCCGCGCCGCGGCGGTTTCGGTCTGTTCGGTTGGAAGAAATCAGAGCGCGAGGAAACGCCGACAATTTATCTCGACCAGGACGAGGCCTCGCCGCGTCCGCGCACGCACGAAGCCCCCGCGCACGATCCGGCGCTGGACGAAGAATTGGAAATCCCGGCGTTTCTGCGAAGGCAGATGAACCCGCGCTAAAGCGGCGGCGCCACATTGTCGCGCGGCAATTGTTGTCCGAGCGCGCGCAGATATTGGCGTATCGCCTCGACTTCCGCGGCCGGCAATTGCGGATAGACCGGCATGCCGGCGCTTTGCAGCGCGCCGCCGCGCACGGTGTTGTGGAACGCTTCGCGATTGGTTGGGTAGGGAGAGATGCGCAAATCCGGCGCGGCGCCGCCGGCAACAGCGTTCATCCCGTGGCAGACGATGCAGTACGACATGGCGAACATCATGGCGCCGCGTTGCTCTAGCGCTGGATTGGGCCGGTAGCTTGCATCATCGGGCGCGACCAGGGGCGGGACCGGTTCCGCCGCCGGCAATTGGTCGTCGCCGTCGAGCGCGAAAGTCAGCACGCGGCGCGGCATGCGATAATCGGTGCGGAAATTTGCCAGCCCGGCGGCATTGATGCCGCCGCCCGATGCGCCATTGCCGGTGATCACGGTGACATATTGGCGCCCGCCCACGGCATAGGAAATCGGCGGCGCCACCACGGGCGCCTGGGTTTCGAATTTCCACAATTCTTCGCCATCGCGTGCATCATAGGCGACGAAGCGGCTGTCGATGCGACCCTGAAATACCAGATCGCCGGCGCTCGCCATGATCCCGCCTGGCCAATTGCCGGGTAACTCCACCGCCCAGCGCTGCTGTTGCGTCACTGGATCCCAAGCCTTGAGGAAGCTGCGATGCGCGCCCGGTAAATCATTGCCAGCCATCATCATCACACCGTTTGGAATTTGCGGGTGTTCAAGGTCGATGCCTTGGTCGCCAATGATGGTCGCGTCTTCGATCACCGGAATGTACACAAGGTTCGTGCGCGGGCTGAAGGCTTGCGGCAGCCACGAATGCGCGCCGGTCGCGCCCGGCCAGAAGGTGAAACTCTCGCGGCCATGATAGCGTACGCCGGGATTTTCCACCGGGCGGCCGGTCGCCAAATCGATGCGCGACGCCCAGGTCACGGTTGCGAACGCTTCGGCGGAAATCAGCTGGCCATTGGCGCGGTCGATCACGTACACAAAACCGTTCTTCGGCGCCTGGATCAGCACTTTGCGTTCGCGGCCGTCGATGCGCAGCGTCGCCAGACTCATGTCCATGGTCGCGACGCAATCCCATTGCTCGCCAGGGCACACTTGGTAGTGCCACACATACTCGCCAGTGTCGGCGTTCACCGCGACGATGGAGGCGAGGAACAAATTGTCGCCGCCGCCTGGGCTGCGGATCGCTTGGTTGTACGGAAAGCCGTTGCTGATTCCGATATAGAAGAGGTTCAGTTCCGGATCGTAGCTGAACGCATTCCATGCCGTGCCGCCGCCGCTCACTCCCGCGCGCGCGCCGGGCCAAGTCGGCGCGGCGATGCGCATGGCTGCGTTCTCCGCCTGGTTTTCGGGCGGCTGGGCGAAGTCTGGAATGGTGTGGAAGCGCCAGAGCCGTTCGCCGCTCATGGCGTCGTAAGCGGTGACATAGCCGCGGACGGGGCTGAGGTCGGCGCCGCCATGGCCGATGATCAGCTTGCCGTCGAACACCCGCACCGGCCCGCTCATGTTGCGAAGTTCGCTAGGCGCGAAGTCGCGCTGTTCCCAAAGTTGCGCTCCTGTGTTGGCGTCGAGCGCGATGATGCGGCCGTCCTCGGTTCCCAGAAACACGCGGCCGTTCCAATAAGCGAGGCCCTTGGGCCCGAAGCCCAGCCGCATGGCGCGCGACTGCTCGCGGGTGCGCGAGTTCAAATTCCCAAAGCAATTCCCCGCTCGCCGCGTCGAGCGCGCGGATATAGGAGTGTCCGCTGGTGATGAAGAGCTTGCCATCGGCGGCGACCGGCCCAGTGGCGGTGTTCTCCGACGGCAGATCGTAATGCCACGCAAGCGCTAAGCGCCCCACAGTGCCGCGATTGATTTGATCGAGCGGGGAATAATGTTGCTCGCCCGGCGTGCGTCCCCAACTCGGCCAATCTTCCGGCGCCGCCAGCATGCGCCCGTCAGCTTCCGGATCGGATTGGGTGCACGCGGCGATCGCCAGCGCGGCGAGCGCCGCCAATGCCCCGCGCGCCACGCGCTTCGAAATCATTGCGCCGCCTCGGCGCGCGGGACCTCTTTTCCATCGCGGCACATTGTTTCTCCAGATCCGGCCGCCCAGGGAATCGCCTGTTGCAACAGATCGACATAGTGCGGCTCGGAATAGGTTTCCGGCCGATGGCCGATGGCGGAATAGAACATGCGGCCGGCGCCGACGCAGCGCGTCCAAGCGATCGGGTGATCGCCCATGCGCAATTGCTGGCCGCGCATGCCCTCCGGCGAATACGTGGATTCATCGAGCGTGGCGATGATGGTCGAGCCGGTGTCGCGCGGGTTGTTGCGGAACGAATACCATTCGTCGTTCATGCTCCAACCCGGCGCGAGGTTGCGGCCGATGCTGCTGGGCGAGCCCGAGAGCACAACGTTCGCGTCCTGAAATTGCGGGTTCATGGGATGGCCGGCAAAGCGCGCGCCGAGCAAGGTGTCGACATACCAGTCCCAGAAATAGACCGGGTCTCCCGCGGTGCCGTGGACGCCGAGAAAACCGCCGCCGCCCTCGATGTAGTTCTGAAACGCGCGGCGCTGGCGCATGGTCAGCACGTCGCCGCTAATATTGTTCCAGATCACCAGATCAAATTGGCGCAAGGTGCGCGCATTAATCGCCGCGCCGCTGGTGGTGGCGACAATGCCCCAAGCGTTACGCGCGGCCATGGCGATGAAAGCGGCGTGCGCGGCGTCAACCGACGGCCCGTCGCGGAAACCGTTTATCTTTTCGAACAGCAAAATGCGCGGGCGCCCGGCCGGGATCGCAAGCTGCGGCCGCGCCGTGTCATAGCGCGCGCAACGCGCGACGCGGTCGGCGGGGGTGATCGGCAGGGCGCGCAGGGCCGCGTCGAGGCGGGGGAGAGCGTCGGCGCTCATTGCGCCAAAGCCGCTTAGCGTTCGGGGCGTCATGATGGCGGCGAAACTCGGCGCGGTGGTGGCTGAAAACTGCGGCGGAACCGGCTGCGAGGATGCCGCCGTGAATTGCCCAAGCAATGCCGCCGCCTCCGGCTTCAACATGATGTCGATCACCGGCGCGTCGATCGAATAGAGCGCATCGCGCAGCGGACAATCGACGCGCGGCGAGGCTTGCGCGGCGGAGGCCAGCGCGGCGAGGCCGCAGATGAAGGCGAAGACGAACCGCGAAGCGTAAGTCAAAGATCGCATTTTCTTCTCCTGGGTGGGGCGATGGATCGGCCGCTGACCGGGTTGGTAGCACGCAAAAAAAATCCGGCCACCTTGCCGGCGGCCGGATTGCTTTACGAAGACTGAAGCTACTTACCTTGTGCAAAATAATAGCGCAAATTGACGCCGAACTCCTGCGGCGCATTGGTCTCGATCACGCGATAATTGCTGGTGAAGGATTGTCCTGGCCCGGCTGTCTGGAAGGTCGGCGGCAGCAAGGGGGTAAAGGACGTCGAAGCCCGGCCTCCGCGCGAGCTTACCACTTGCTCATCGAACAGATTTTTCGCGAACAGCGATACCTGGCTAGGCCGGTAAGGCGCTAGGTGTGGCCGAGGCGCCCTGGGGCAGGATCCAAATTCGCTTGCCGGCCGAGCTACCGCCCCGCCGCCGGCACGATCCCGCGCGACATCATCCAGGCGTGGAATTCGTCGATCCAGAGGGCGCTGGCGGGCGAGTTGCTGGTCATACCAAAACCGTGGCCGCCGCGTTCGTAGAGATGGACTTCAATCGGGCGGCGGGCGGCGCGCCAGGCTTCGATCAGGCCTAGCCCGGGCCCCCTGACCATGAGCTGATCGTCGAGCGCGACGGCCAAGAACATCGGCGGCGCGTCAGCCGGCACAGTGCGCGCGGCCATTGAGCCGTAGATCGGGGCGATGAAATCCGGCCGCGCGCTTGAGTCCTCGCTCAGCCCGACGCTTACCGCCGTAATCGCCCCGGCGGAAAAGCCGACAAAGCCCACGCGCGCCGGATCGATGTTCCATTCGCGGGCGCGCGCGCGCACCAGGCGAACCGCCGCCTGCGCGTCTTCCAAGGTTTCCGCCGGCGTGGCCAAGTCCGGCGGACCGTCGCCGGTTGTGAGGCCGCGCATCATGGCCCCCATGGCGCCGAGATATGTCCGCGATCTCGCGCGGCGTTTCGCGCGTGCGATATTTTAGAACAAATGCGGCGATGCCGTGCTCGGCCAGCCAATTGGCGACGGAATAGCCTTCATTTTCGATGGACAGGAATAAGAAGCCACCGCCCGGCGCGACGATCACCGCTGCGCCCGTGGCGTTTGTCGGATCGGGCAGAATTGGCGTCAACGTCGGCAGGGTGACGTTGCGCACGCTGCGCTGGCCGTGGAAAGTTTCCCACTGTTCGCTGTTTGTGGGTTCGCTGTTTCTGGGCGCGCGGCGCCGTGCAACAACCGGCCGCAGTGGGATGGCGCTGGATTGGTCGGGCGCGTCGATTGTCACCACCAGCGATGCCGGCAGCGGCGGGATTGGCGTTGGCTCTTGCGCATGCGCTCAAGTGAGTACGCGAGGACGGCGAGCGCAAGCGCGAAACCTTGCAGCGCAACTCCCACCCTACCCATCCCGGATTGCGCGAAGCGCAAGTCCGGGACCCATTAACGCGACGCTCGAATATCTCGAATATACGGGCGAATGCCGTCCAAAGGCGGCGTTTAAGGCCCTGGAATGCCGCTTCGCGGCGTCCGGTGATGGGTGGCATCATGGATTTCCTCCGTGGAGATTCCGAATGCGAGTGATCTATCTTTACCAAGCATGCTGTTGGGTGCATTGGTCTGTCAACGGAGACCAAGGCATGATTGCGGTGATTGCGACTATTCGCGTGCAGGCGGGCAAGGTCGCCGAATTCGAACAGATCGCCGGCAAACTCGAGGCTGAGGTCAAAGCCAACGAGCCCGATTGCCTGCTGTACCGCATGACCAAAAGCCGCAGCGAAGATCTGACCTACAAGAATCTGGAAATCTTTCGCGATCAGGCCGCGCTCGATGCTCACGTGGCGGCCGATTATTTCAAAGCGGCGCTTGGCCCGATGAAAGCGTGCGTGAGCGGCGCCTCGCACGTCGATTTCCTCGACACGCTGACCGATTGAGCCCGGAGGAAAAGCCATGGCGGATGGAGCGACCGTAGCCATTGTCACCGGCGCCAGCCGAGGCGCGGGACGGGGCATCGCCATTGGCCTCGGCGCGCATGGATGCATTGTCTATGTCACCGGCCGTTCGCAAGCGGCGGGCAATTCGCATATGCTTGGCACGATCCACGAAACCGCCGCCGCCGTGACCGCCGCCGGCGGCAAGGGTATCGCCGTGCGCGTCGATCATTCCAACGATGCCGAGACCAAGGCGCTCATCGAGCAAGTTGAGCGCGAGCAGGGCAGGCTCGACATTCTCGTCAACAACGCCGCCGCCATCTGCGACGAACTCACGACGCCCGGAAATTTCTGGGAAAAGCCGCTAAAGCTCGCGGATATTCTGGATGTCGGACTGCGCAGTTCGTACGTCGCCAGCTATTACGCGGCGCCGCTCCTGATTGCGCAGCGCAGCGGTCTGGTGGTGTTCACCTCCGGCGGCGGCGCCGTGCATTATGTGTTCGGAGCGGCGTACGGCGCGCAGAAAGCCGGCCAGGACAAATTGGCCGCCGACATGGCGGTCGATTTCAAGCAATTCAACGTGGCGGCGCTGTCGATCTGGATGGGCGCGGTGTTGACCGATCGCCTCGAGGCGGTGATTGCCTCGGATCCGCAGAAATATGGCGGCCTGCGCGACAAGTGCGAGACGCCGGAATTCACCGGTCACGTGATCTGGGCGCTGCGCAACGATCCGCGGCTGATGGAGTTGAGCGGCAAGACAATGATTGGCGCGGAGCTGGCGGTTAAGTACGGCATCGTCGATGAAGGCGGGCGCCAGCCGCCCTCGTACCGCGCCTCCTACAAGGTCGCGCCGCACGAGCAATACCCAGTCATTATTCGATAACGCTCCACCCATCCCCGGATGAATGCGCAGCATTCAGTCCGGGGCCCGTAAACACGAACCGCCGAGTTTGTGGGCCCCGGACTTGCGCTTCGCGCAATCCGGGGATTGGTGGAGGGGAGTTTTCACCCAATTCTGGTTTGGCCTGATTCACAGGCGTGGAGCATCCATGCCAAGCAAGAGCACGCGCAAGCGCGCGCCGGCGAGGCGTTCGCGCGAGGATTTGATCCTCGGCAAACCGCCGCGCATGCCGCAACTCAACAGACGCCGACGCGGTCAAGGCGGCGATGGACCTTACCGGGCGCTTGCGAAAGGCCGCGCTGCCGGATGCAGCGCCGCTGGCGGTGACGGAGATGCCGGAGATCATGGCGACCCTGATGTGCCACCCAGATTTGTGGGAGCGAGTGGCGCTGGTCTCGATCCAATTGGTCGGGCGCGGAGCGCTGAAGCGCAGAGATGCGGAACTTGCCGTTTTGCGCACGGCTTGGCTCTGCCAAGCGCCTTATGAATGGGGCGAGCACGTTGTACAGGGCAAGAATGCGGGACTGACCGGCAAGGAGATCGAGCGCGTGATCGTCGGCGCTTCGGCGCGCGGCTGGGGCCAGAGCGACCGGGCTATTTTGCGCACGGTCGAGGAATTGCACGATGATTCCATGATCAAGGACGCAACCTGGAAAGTCCTGGCGCGAAGCTTCAGCGACAAGCAAATTTTTGAGCTGCTGGTGTTGATCGGCCAGTTCACCATGGTGGCCTATTTCCAGAACGCGCTCCGGCTTAGGCTGCCGGCAAACAATATCGGTTTGCGCGCGCGCTGAGGCGAGGAAACAAACTGGCGCGACCTGGCTCCCCCTCGATGGGGGAGCTGTCAGCGCGCGAAGCGCGATGACTGAGGGGGTGAGGCCCGCTGTGGTTTCCGGTTGAGCCTCTTGAGGCGTCTCCTTCACCCTTGGCGCGCGCACCCCCTCCGGCCGCTACGCGGCCACCTCCCCCATCGAGGGGGAGGAGGAGCGCGCACACAAATGCGATTGCTCTGCCTTGCAGGGGAGAAGCAGGTGGCGCGCCGTTCCTCACGCTGCGATGCTCTATTGCAAACTAAGGCTGAGCACATAATGGTCTGGTCGCAAATTTTGGGCCAAGGAATAGAATGTCATGCATACTCGATTTTTAAGCGCTCTCGTCGCACTTGCCGCCGCTGCAAGCTTGAGCGCGCCTGCCTTTGCCGAGACCGCCGCCGGCGCTAGCGCTCCCGCCGCCGCCGCGCATGCGCCCCGCAGCACCGAAGCCACTGCGCTCGGCGAATTGCTTGACGACGCCGCAGCGCGTGCGGTGCTGATGAAACACATCCCGGCCATGATTTCCAATCCGCAGATCGACATGGCGCGGAGCATGACGCTGAAAAGCATTCAGCCTTATTCAGCGGAACTGACTGACGCCATCTTGGCCGCTATCGACGCTGAACTCGCCGCGCTCAGCCACCAACACTGACTCTAAGCGCAATTGGCGTTGCGTGCGCGCGGCAGCGCTATGAACGCGGACGTGTGCGGCGGGAGAAAGATTTCTCCCGGCCGCAAGCGTTGCGGGCGCAAGCGGGGCAGGCGATCGTTGCGGCCGAGCGCGAGGTCGCGGCCGTTCAAGCGCATGGTGCGGCTCTGCAGTTCCGGCGCGCTCAGCAGATAAATCTCGGCGGCGATTGGCGTGGAGAGCGAGGCGGCCTCGTCGCCCAGATTGATCGCCAGCAGGCTCACCCCGCCGCTGGAATCGCGCAGGCCCAGATCGCGCAGACAATGGGCGTAGATGTGCAATGCTTCGCTGCTTTGGCCAGCATCAAGCACAACATGTCCCATCAGACGCCGCCACAAGAGCGCCGCCCAATAATTCGGCCGGGGCGAAAGCGTGACATCGTCGATCAGCGCGTAATCGCTGGCGGCGAGCGTGTTGTGAAAAATGGCGCTTACACCTTGCTTTGCGAGACGGCCCATCTGGTCGAGATAGCGGAACGTATCGAGATAGGAGGCGCTCCAGGGCGCGCCGCCGCACGCCGCGCCGGCGGTTTCGGTGATCCAAATCGGCGCGCCCGGCGCGTAGCGATCGCGCAGCGGGATGTGTACGCCTAGCGCGCGGTCCGTGAGCGCCAGCCAATCGGGCGAAAGCGCGCGCTCGGGGCTGATGCCCATGCGCTCGGTCGGCGGCGCGCAGCGTTGCGACACCGCGCCGTAAAAATGATAGCTGAACACATCGAAGCGCGGGCGCGGCGCGGCGCTCAGGAAACTCTCGTCAATGCTCAATCCCGGGCTATCGCCTGGGCCGACAATCTTCATCTCCGGCGCGGCGGAAGCGGCGAAAGCGCTGAACACCGCCATGTCCCGCGCAAACGCTGGGCCGTCATAGTCAGGCGGCCCGCCGGCATGGCGCGAGAGATTGGGCTCGTTGAAAAGCTCGGCTGCATAAATGACGCCGCCAATGGAGCGGTTGAATTCCAGAAATGGGCGCGCTTGGTTTGGCGTCCAAACCCCGTCCGCGTCGCGCACTGCCGCGTTGATTGCGAACGACAACACCAGTTTGGCGTCAACCGCGTTGGCGAAATCCACCACGCCGCGCCATTGCTCACGCGTCAGCACGCCGCGATAGCCCTCCGGCGGACTTGCCGGCGCCGGCGCTTCATCGTTCTGGAAATAGGCAGTGTTCGCCCACGACCCGCTGACGCGAATATAAGCGGGGCCGAGCGCGGCCGCGAGCCTGCGCAAGCGCCGGTCCGACAAATCCGCCGGCGGCCGCGCTTCAAACAGGTCCGCGCTCAGCGCCACGGCGCCGTCATTGGCGGCATTTGTTGGGCCCGATTGCAAGCGCGCATACGGCTTCCAGAAACGCCCGCCGATCACTTCCGCCATCTCGACATTGTAGGATTGGAACCGCTCGTCCACGCGGCCGATCGCGGCGAACGCAGCCGGGTCAAGCGCGCGCGTCTGCGCCGACGCAGTGGACAAAGCGGCCAGCCACAGCGATGCAAGCGCGACGAGAAAAAACGATCGGTGCTTCACGAACTCACCCAAACTGGCCTGACCACGTTTGTCCAGACATCAAGTCCGCTGTCAAGCGCCGAACGCCGCCTATTCCCGGGGCGTTGCAAGGCAACGAGCCCGCGATCCATAAACACTCATATTTCGCGTCGGAAAGCGCATGCAATGATGTTTGGTGATATCGCGTTTGTCCTGCTGGCGAGCGGGCTGTCCGAGCGCTTCGAGGGCGGCGACAAATTGATGGCGACGCTGGCTGACAAGCCGGTGCTCGCGCACGCGGCGGGGGCGCAGGCGGGGCAAGCGGTCAACGCCCGCGTCGCCGTCGTAGGCGCTTTGCAAACCGAGCGGCGGGCGCTGCTTGAGGCGATGGGCTGGAGCATCGCCGAGAACGCGGCGCCCGAATTGGGGCAGGGGAGCGCGCTCGCGGTTTCAATGCAATTCGCGCGCGACCGGACCAAAGCGGGCGCGGCGCTGATCCTTCTGGGCGACATGCCCAATGTGCCCGCGCTTCATCTGGCGCAACTCGCCGCGGCTCTGGGGCCTGAGGTTGCGGCGATCATGTCGGAAACGGGCGGCGTGCTTTGCCCGCCGGCGCTGTTTCGCCGTTCGAGCTTCGACGCCTTGTGTTCGCTTGAGGGTGATCGCGGCGCGCGCGATGTGTTCAAGCGCATGGGGGGAACCAAGACCATCGCTTGCGCCGCCGATTTTTTGCTCGACATCGACACGGCGGCCGATTTGGCCTATGCGCGGCAGATTATGCAAACTTGAGGCGCCGCCATGGCCAAACTCCACGACATCGCGGTGAAAACCATTGACGGCGCCGACGCTAATCTCGGCGCCTATCGCGACAAGGTAGTGTTGGCGGTGAACGTCGCCTCCGCTTGCGGGCTGACGCCGCAATATGAAGGCCTGGAAAAATTGTACCAAACCTATGCCGGCAAGGGCTTGGTCGTGGCTGGATTTCCGGACAACAATTTCGGCGCCCAGGAGCCCGGCGCCGACGCCGAGATCAAGCATTTCTGCAGCGCCAAATTCAACGTCACGTTTCCGATGTTCGCGAAGATTTCCGTGCGCGGCGAGGATCAGCATCCGCTCTACGCGCAATTGGTGGCCGAAGCGCCCCGCGCCACGCCCTCGCCGGAAGGCGGCCTGAAGGAAAAACTCGCCGCTCACGGCCTCGCGCCCAAAACCGATACCGAAGTGATGTGGAATTTCGAGAAATTCCTCATCGGCAAAACCGGCAAAGTCCGCGCCCGTTTCCACCCCGACGTAGCGCCAGATTCGCCCGCGCTGCTCGCGGCGATCGAGGCGGCGCTGGGGGAATAGGGGGGCGCCTACCTCAAAAAAGCGGCTCACCCCCGACTCACGCGCCGCCGCTTGGTCATGATCCACATATTGCCGAGCAGCAGCGCCAGGCAGACGCCGAAACCGATGGCGTTGATCGCCGGGTTGTAGCGGGCGTACTCATTCAGGAAGCTTTGCGCCTCGCTCCCCGCGTCTTGGCGCGCGGCGGCTTCGCCGGCCTTCGCGGCTTGCTCGCCGAGCACGCCCCAATCGAGGTTGGGCGGCAGGCCGATGCTCGCCAGCGACACCCCGCCCAAGGCCGGCAGCGCTCCTGGCGAATAAAGCACATTGGAGCCAAACGCGATTACCAGCGTCGCCAGGATCGCCAGCAGCCAGCGCGAGCCGGCCAGCGCCGAGAGCGAAGCGGTCAGCTTGACTTTTTCCTCGCGGAAAACGGCCTTGGCGTCGGCCAGGTTTTGCGGCGTGCGCATGGAGCTTCCTTCCCCGCTCATCTGGGATCAAGCCTAGCCCGGCGGCGGCTTGCCGGGAAGGGCTGCGCCATGCTACACGCCCGCCTCTTCGGGTGGCCCGGCCTTTTAGGCATGCCGCGGCGGCCCTTTTCCGGCGTGCGGACTTGGTCGCGCCCCCCATCCAAATGAGGATCAAATGCCCAAACTGAAGACCAAGAGCGGCGTCAAAAAACGCTTCAAGCTCACCGCGACCGGCAAGGTCATGGCAGGCCCCGCTGGCAAGCGCCACCGCCTGATCAGCCACAATGCCAAATATATCCGTCAGAACCGGGGAACGTCCGAACTCTCCGCGCCCGATTCAAGGCGCGTGAAGCTGTGGATTCCCTACGGGCTAAACTGAGCCTTGGGCGCCTGATCGAAAAAGTGGACACCGGTTTTTCGAGTAAAAGGCGCCCAACCAAAATTCATTTTTGACGGAGTAAAAAATGGCCCGCGTTAAAGGGGGCGTCACCGCCCACGCCCGGCACAAGAAAGTTCTGAAGAAGGCGAAGGGCTATTACGGCCGCCGCTCGAACACCTTCCGCACCGCCAATGCCGCGGTGGAGAAGGCCGCGCTCTATTCCTATCGCGACCGCAAGGCCAAGAAGCGCAATTTCCGCGCGCTCTGGATCGTGCGCATCAACGCCGCCGTGCGCGAAGAGGGGCTGACCTATTCGCGCTTCATCAGCGGCCTGGTGAAAGCCGGCATCGAACTCGACCGCAAGGTGATGGCCGACATCGCCATGAACCAGCCCGATGCGTTCAAGGGGCTGGTGGCGCAAGCTAAGGTCGCGCTGGGGTAGGAAGCGCAAACGCCGCCTCCCCCTCGATGGGGGAGGTGGCCGCGAAGCGGCCGGAGGGGGTGCGCGCGTTGCGGGTGAAGAAGACGCCTCCAGAGGCGTATCCGGCAACGCGTGCGGGCCTCACCCCCTCAGTCAGCGCTGCGCGCTGACAGCTCCCCCATCGAGGGGGAGCGGGGGAACCGCGCTTGTGAGGCGTCCGCTTGGGTCGATTACCCGCCCGGCATTACAGGCGCCGCTTCCGCATTTGGCGGAGGGGTCGCGCCGCCCTCGGCAGCGACGGGCGCGGGCAACGGCTCGACTTGCAGAAATGTGTACTCGGCCAGGTATGAATTCAAACGTCGCCTTGTCGGTCGGGGTCAGGAAACTGATAGCATGCTCGATATAATATGTTTGTCCAGGAGCAATATCGAGTTGGAGCGGGCGCGACGAAATGGGACCGAGGAACACGCGGGCCGTTTGGTATTCGTGAATGCCGGCCGCGACCTCGTGCACGGAATAGTTGCGATTTCGCAAGCGGGCGATGGGGCATTCGCCTTCTCTGACAGCCCAAAGCGCGCGCCCTCCCCGGTGCGGCGATCTGGGTCGGTAAAACACGATCGATGCCGCTGCCTTGAAGCGGGAGATGCATCGGCGATGATTGCTTCGCCGCGTGTTCCAGCTGGAATTTCAATATCTCTCTCCCCTCCATGAACAAGAAGAATGCGGAGAGACCGGCAGCGAGATTATTCGGCGGCGCTGACGCGATTTAGGCCGGACACGGCAATCGTCATGCCGCGAATGCGCACGCGCTCGCCATTCAGATCGAGGTAGCGCGCCGAAACCACGAGTTTCCCGGCTCGCCCGCTGAAGTCCGATGGTCCGGCGTCAACCACTTCTCCGCCGCCCACCGCGCCGGCAGGCGCGATGGTCTCGCCCATCGATAACGATCGGCTCGGCCAAGCGCAAGCGCAAACGTGTCGCCGCGCACGTTGACGTGCGACCGTATTGGCTCGGTGATTTCGATGGCAACCGGGGTCCCGACCGGAATGCGCACGCCGCCAGCGAGCGTGGCGCTGGCATCGGGCAGGACGAGCGCGGCTTCCGCAGGGATTGCAGCCGGCGGCGTCTCAAGCGCGGGTGCCTGCGCCAACGCCGTCACCGGCAGCATGAGCAAGGCGGCCATGAGGGCGCAACACGATGGCTTCATGACCGTCCTCCTCGCGCCGCGACTGCTAGCAGGGCGGCTCGGGCCGGGCAAGCGCGTGCTGCGACCTTAGCTTGAATTGCTTTCGCGCAAAGGCTTCCGCTAAACACCGCCGATGAGTTCGCAAATCACTGACCTCGGCGCCCTGCAATCCGACCTCTCCGCTCGCATCGCCGCCGCAGCCGATGACGCCGCGCTGGAAGCCATCCGCGTCGAAGCGCTCGGCAAACAGGGCTCGGTTTCGGGGCTGATGAAAACGCTGGGCGCGATGAGCCCGGATGAGCGCAAGGAATTTGGGCCGAAGCTTAACGCGCTGAAAGAGTGCGTCACCGAAGCCATCCTCGCCAAGAAAGCCGCGTTCGCGGAAGCCGCGCTCGAGGCGCAGCTGAGAAGCGAAGCGGTGGACGTGACGTTGCCGCCGGTGCGTCCGCGCCTGGGCACGATCCATCCTGTGTCAGCCAGGTGATGGAGGAACTCGCGCGCATTTTCGGCGAGATGGGGTTTGCGGTCGAGGAGGGCCCCGACATCGAGACCGACTTCAACAATTTCACCGCGCTCAATTTTCCCGCCCAAGCATCCCGCGCGCGAAATGCACGACACGTTTTTCATGAACGCCACCGACGAGCAGGGCGCGCGTAAAGTGCTGCGCACGCACACGTCGCCGGTGCAGGTGCGCACCATGCTGAAACAGAAGCCGCCGATCCGCATGATCTGCATGGGCCGCACCTATCGCTGCGACAGCGACGCCACGCACACGCCGATGTTCCATCAGATCGAGGGTCTGGTGATCGACGAGACCTCAAGCATGGCCGATCTCAAGAGCGTGCTGATCGCGGCGATCAAGGCGTTCTTCGAAGTCGACGACGTGCGCCTGCGCTTCCGCCCGCACCATTTCCCGTTCACCGAACCGAGCGCGGAAGTCGATGTCGGCTGCGACCGCAGCGGCGGGCAGATCAAAATCGGCGCCGGCGAGGATTGGCTGGAGATTTTGGGCTCCGGCATGGTGCATCCGAACGTGCTGAAAAATTGCGGCATCGATCCGGAGAAATACCAAGGCTACGCCTTCGGCATGGGCATCGATCGCCTCGCCATGCTCAAATACGGCATGCCCGATCTGCGCGCTTTCTTCGACGCGGATGCGCGCTGGCTGAAGCATTACGGGTTCAGCCCGTACCTGTTGCCGGGCTTGGCGATGGGGGTGGGGTGATGTTGTACGACTTATCCCTGACAGTCGGATGCCCCGCGCGCTCAGAAGGTCGCTCCTATATGGACCGCCGGCGCCCTCGCCGGCACGGCGCTGGTGCTCCCGACAAGCACCGGGATTTGTTCGATCTGGCGCATGCCGGCGAGGGCGCCGGCGGTCCATAATCAGCGCGAGATCTCAAACGTCGCGCATCACCCCGCCCCCCAGCCCCCTCCCCTCAAGGGGAGGGGGAGATGAGCCTCGATGCTCCATTGGTGAGCCAACTCCTGCTCGCGCTCGCGGGCGCGCTGATGGGCGCGTTTGCGGGGGGCGCGGTGTATTGGACCGCGGCCGGGCGCAACCAGCGGCTCAAGCTGACGCTCGATCTCTATGCTGAGTTCCATTCGCCGCAATTCAATCACGTCCGCATCGCCGCGCATGCAGCGATGCAGGGCGCGCCGATGCCGCAAGCCTACGCAAGCGGCGCGAAGCGCGAGGCGCGCGAGGCGATTTCCTCGGTCGTGCATTTCTGGGAGAAGGTGGCGCAATTGCTGCCGCATCGGCGCGGTCAACGAGCGCTTGCTGCGCCGCTTCTTCGCGCAATATGCGCGCTGGTGGAGCGAGTTGTTGTGCGATCGCCGCGAGGCTCTGGCCGATCCGGAATGGGGCGCGACGCTCTGCGATATCGATGTGGCTGTTTCAACGTTTGAAGCGCGGCAAGCGCACGGGAGCGCGGCGATGAGAGCCGGCATGTGCGCGCAGGAACAGAATCCCCGTGAGGCGGGGGCTGGCGGTGGGGCGAGAACGCTCCGTCCGAACTCGCCGTGCGCGCGAAATCGCAGAGCGTCGCGCTTCACCCCGCCCCCGGACCCCCTCCCCTCGAGGGGAGGGGGAGCGGTCGGAGTCGCGCCTCGCGTTGTACCCTGCCGAGGACCTCCAATGAAATTCACGCTCTCCTGGCTCAAAGAGCATCTCGAAACCGATGCGAGCATCGACGAGATTGTCGAACGCATGACCATGATCGGGCTCGAGGTCGAAAGCGTCGAGAATGCCGGCGCCAAGCTGGCGGCGTTCTCGGTTGCGCGCATTGTCAGCGCCGCGAAACACCCGAACGCCGACAAATTGCAGCGTCTGCCAAGTCGAAACCAGGGACGGCTTGCTCGAAATCGTTTGCGGCGCGCCGAATGCGCGCGCGGGGCTGGTCACCGCGTTTGCGCCGATCGGTACATATCATTCCCGGAAGCGGCATCACGCTGGAGGCGCGGCCGGTGCGCGGCGTGGTTTCCAACGGCATGCTTTGCTCGGGCGCGGAACTGGAACTCGATACCGATGCCGATGGCATTCTCGAACTCGATCCGGCGCTCAAAGTCGGCGCGCCGCTGGCCGAAGCGCTGCAGCTTGAACGATCCGGTGATCGACATCGAAGTCACGCCCAATCGTCCCGATTGGCTGGGCGTCCACGGCATTGCCCGCGATCTCGCGGCGGCGGGCGTGGGCAAACTCGTCGCCAAACCGGATCTTGCCCGTGCCGGGACGTTTCGCATCGCCGGCAAAAGGTGGGAACCGAGAGCGCCGGAGGCGTGCGCCGCTGTTCGCCGGACGGCTCATTCGCGGCGTCAAGAACGGGCCTTCGCCGGCTTGGCTGCAACAGCGCTTGCGCGCGGTGGGTTTGCGGCCGCGCAATGCGCTGGTCGATATCACCAATCTGATCTCGCTCGATCGCGCGCGGCCGCTGCACGTTTACGATGCGGCCAAACTGAGCGGCGCGGTGCGCGCGCGCATGGGCCGCGCCGGCGAGAGCTTCAAGGCGCTCGACGGCAAGGTGTACGACGTAACGCCCGGCCATGTGCGTGATCGCCGACGATGCGCGCGTGCTTGGGCTCGGCGGCATCATGGGCGGGGAATATTCCGGCTGCTCGGAAGCGACCATCGATGTGCTGATCGAAAGCGCGTATTTCGATCCGCGCTCACGCAGCCACGAATCCGGGCGCGCGACCGGCATCGTCTCCGACGCGCAATATCGCTTCGCGCGCGGCGTGGATCCGGAATCGTGCGTGCCGGGCTTGGAACTGGCGACCCGCTTGGTGCTGGAATTCTGCGGCGGCGAAGCCGTCGGAAGTCATGGTCGCGGGCGCGCCGCCGGCGCCGCCAAAGTCGGTGAGTTTCGATCCCGACCGCGTGAACGCGCTGGCCGGCATCGACGTGAGCGCCGCGCGCACGCGCACGATCCTGGAAGCGCTCGGCTTCGAGACCAGCGCCGAAGGGCAGGGTTCGAAGAAGCTGATCGTGCAGCCGCCGTCCTGGCGGCGCGACATCGAGGGTCAGGCCGATCTGGTCGAGGAAATCGCCCGCATCGAGGGGTTCGACAAGATGCCGGAGGCCGCGCCGCCGCGCGCCAATGGTTATCGCGCCCCGCCCGCGAGCGTTGGCGAGAGCCGGGTCCGGCTTGCGCGCAGAGCTTGCGCTTCGCTCGGCTACAATGAAGCGATCACCTGGAGCTTCTGCGCGCGCGCGCAGGCGCAAGCGTTCGGCGGCGGCGGCGAGAAACTGATGCTGGCCAATCCGATCTCGTCCGATCTCGATTGCATGCGGCCCTCGGCTTTGCCGAATTTGCTGGTCGCGGCGCAGAAGAACGCCGATCGCGGCTTTGACGATGCGCGCCTGTTCGAGGCTGGGCCGATCTATCTCGACGACAGCGATGCGGGTCAGCAGCGCGCGATCGCGGCGGTGTGGCGCGCGCGCCCGCCGCGGCATTGGCGCGCCGCGCACATGCCGGACATTTTCGATCTCAAGCGCGATTGCTTGACTGTGCTGCAAGCCATCGGCGCGCCGGTCGCTTCGCTGCAAACCTCCAGCGAAGTTCCCGCGCATTGGCGCCCAGGCAAAACCGGCGCGCTGCGCCTCGGCAATAAGACCATGGCGATTTTCGGTGAAATCCATCCGCGGGCGCTGAAGGCTCTCGATGTTGAGGCGCCGGCGCTGGCGTTCGAGATTTTCGTCGATGCGCTCCCAGCGCCGCGCGCGGCAAAGAGCGGACGTGCGAGGCCGCCGTTGGAAAAGCTCGAGCTGCAGCCGCTGACCCGCGACTTTGCCTTTGTGGTCGACGACAGGGTCGCCGCCGCCGATCTGGTGCGCGCCGCCTTCGCCGCCGACAAAGCTCTGATCGCCGATGTCTCGCTGTTCGACGTCTATCGCGGCGAACGCATGGCGGCGGGCAAGAAATCGCTCGCCATCGAAGTCACGCTGCAGCCGCGCGAGAAGACGTTGACCGATGCCGACATCGAAGCAGTGAGCGCCAGGGTGGTGAGCGCGGTGATGAAGGCGACGGGCGGGACGCTGCGGGGGTGATCCGGGGTGCTGCGGGGGTAATATGGACCGCCGTTGCCGGTCCGGGCGGGCTTGACTTAGTTGTTTGTTTGACCATAGTCATGACCATGGTCAAACAGCAAACCATGCCGGCGTCCGAGTTCAAGGCCAAATGCCTGGCGCTGATGGACGAGGTCGCGCGCACGGGCGAGCCGGTGGTGATCACCAAGAACGGCAAGCCGGTGGCGCAGCTGGGGCCGGCAGGAGTGGATTTGAAGGCCCGAAGACCCGCCTTTGGAATGCATAGGGGTCTCGTGTACCCCATAGGTGACGTTGATCTCGATGAACCCGTGATCGACCCCGCAGCCTGGACGGCTGACGAGGAAAATCTGGGCGATTAGCGGCTTGCTCTTGCTCGACACCAACGCGCTTTTGTGGCTCTCGGGCGGCAGTGACTATTTGGGACGCAACGCGCGCGCTGCCATCCAGGCGGAGATCGATAAGAACGAAGCGAATTTTTCGGCAATTTCAGTTTGGGAAGTGGCGTTGCTTGTACGCAAGGGTCGCTATGCGCTCGGCCAGCCAATTGAACTATGGCGCCGCGATCTGTTGGATGCCGGAATCAGGGAAATCGCTCTCGATGGCGCGATGGCGGCGCTGTCGGCAAGCTTGCCCGACCTGCCCGAGGACCCCGCCGATCGCTTCATAGCTGCGACATCGGTTCGCCTCGGTGCGCAACTCGTCACTTCCGGCGCGCGCCTGATTGCGTGGAGCGCAACACACGGGCCGTTGCCGGCGATGGATGCGCGAATTTGAAGCGGATGAACCCCTTCGATCTCACCGGCCAACACGCGCTGATCACCGGCTCAAGCAGCGGGCTTGGCTTTGCTTCGGCGCGCGCGCTGGCGCAAGCGGGGGCGCATGTTTGGCTGAACGGGCGCGATGGCGCAAAGCTCGACGCGGCGGCGGCGGCGATCAAAGCCGCGGGCGGCGCGGCGAGCGCGCTCGCCTTCGACGTCACGGATGAGTTGGCCGCCGCCGCCGCATTCGCGCGCATCGAAGCGGAAGCCGGCCGGCTCGAAATACTGGTCAACAATGTCGGCCTGCGCGATCGGCGCGGCTTGTTTGAGATCGACGCCGCCGCCGCGCGCCGGATGATCGAGGCAAACCTGGTCGCCCCGCTTGAATTGGCGCGCGCCGCCGCAAAGCTGATGATCGCGGGGGGGCGCGGTGGGCGGATTGTGAACATTTCCTCGATAGCGGGAAGCATCGCCAATCCCGGCGATCCAATTTATGGCATTGCGAAAGCCGGGCTCGACGGGCTCACGCGCGCGCTCGCCGCCGAGCTGGGCCCGTACAAGATCAACGTCAATGGAATAGCACCGGGCTTTTTCAACACCGAAGCAAACGCGAAGGCTGTCGCCGATCCCAGCATTGGCGATTATCTCAAACGCCGCACCTCGCTTGGCCGTTGGGGCGAGCCGGAGGAATTGGCGCCGGTCGCGGTTTTCTTGTGCTCGCCCGCTGCATCGTACATCACTGGCCAGGTGCTCGCCGTCGATGGCGGATTGTTGGCGCATTATTGAGGGGGCGCGCGTGCATTCGTGGTTGCTGCTGATGCTGGCCGGTTTGGCTGAAATCGTTTGGGTGATCGGCCTGAAATATTCGGCGGGCTTCACCAAGCCGCTGGCGTCCGTGGTGACGATCGCGGCGATGGCGGTCTCGATGCTCGCGCTCGGCTGGGCGGTGCGGACGCTGCCGATTGGAACTGCTTACGCGGTGTGGACCGGCATTGGCGCGGTGGGCGCGGCGCTGGCGGGCTTGATTTTGTTCGGCGAAAGCGCTTCGGCATTGCGACTCGCCTGCATCGGCTTGATCGTGGCGGGGGTTGTCGGGCTCAAGCTTTCAACGCCTGGCTGAGCGCGCTTGGCTGATCGTGCGCGCGGCTAGAGGAGCATATGGCGCTGATCAAGCGCAAACACGCCACCGCTCAAAGCCTATGTCCACGATTGGCTTGAGCCAGACGAGCACGGCGGCTTCAATTTCTTCTCCGCCGCGATCATGCTGCTGGTGCTGGTCAGCCTCGCGGCGCTGGCGCTGGAAACGGAGGCGATCCGCGACGATACGCCGTTTCCGTCCTGGGTCCGCAATGGCGTGCAATGGATCAACGCAATCGTGGTTTGGATCTTCGCGCTCGAGTTCAGCCTGCGGTTTTGGTCGGAGGGCGAAAACAAGGCGCATGCCGGCGTGGGCGGGCGCTTGCGTTTCCTGGCGCAGCCGATCGCCATCGCCGACGTGCTGGCGTTCCTGCCGGAACTGATCGTGCTGCTGTTTTTGCCGGGCCTGCACGGGGGATGGCTGGCGGGTTTGCGGGCGCTGCGCCTGTTCCGCTTGTTCAAGCTGGCGCGTTACGTGCCGGCTTTCGCGATCGTTGGCGCGGCGGTCAAACGGGCGTGGGCGCCGTTGATGGCGGCGCTGTGCGTGGCGGCGGCGCAACTCTATATCGCCGCCATGCTGCTCTATTTCATCGAGGGCGAGACCAAGCCCGAACAATTCGGCTCGATCACCCGCGCCATGTGGTGGGCGATCGTGACGCTGACCACGGTGGGCTATGGCGATGTGTATCCGGAAACAATTCTGGGCCGGGTCGCCGCCGGCCTGGTCGCGCTCGCCGGCATCGGCATCGTGGCGATGCCGACCGGCATTCTCGCCTCAGCCTTCGCCGAAGAATTCCGCGAACGCCACGAAGCCAAGCAACGAAAGTTGAGGCAGCAAGGGTGATATAGACTTGCCGGTCGGCGCGGCGCGGAGCCACGAACCAAGACAAAACTCCTATTGCGTGGAGAGGCGCTGGCGGATGGAGGATGGAGCGCGCGGCCTCCGGCCGCGCTTGCTCGAGCGATCCGACGTTTCGACATCATGCGCCGCCGGAGGCGGCGCGCTCCCTCCCTCAGGCGTGATCGCTCAGAACGGAAACACGCGGCGGCGGCGCGAGTAGGCAGGTAGCCGATGCTGGCGCCGAGCCGCAGGCCGACGCCGGCGCGGATCGGCGCGAGGGTGACGCCGTCGCGGCGCTGGTAATTCACGCCAACCCCGCCAACCAAATAAGCCGAGCCTTCGACACCGGGAAAGCGGGTGAACATCTGGCCGATGTCCCGCATATTATAAACCAGAGTGAACACTTTCGAGGCGTTGCCGCCAGTGTCGGGGCCGACCGAGGGCCCGCGCCAATAGACCCGCGTCGCGCCCGCGCCCCTCAAACGCAAATCGCCGCTGCCATAACGCAGGCCCACCACCGCCGCGCCGGAACCTTCGCGGCCCTCGATCACGCCGTTGGGTTCGCCGAGATCGCTCGAACACGCGGCGCACGATTTCGGCGACGCCCTCGGCGCCAGCGCCGAAGAAGCGCTCGGCGGCGCCGATGACTTCGCCTTCGGTATAGGCGCCGTCGTCTTGCGCGGCGGCAATGGGCGCGAACGCGCTGGCGGCGAGACCAAGCGCGGCGGCGCGGCGAGATATATTTTTTGTCATGTCGGAACTCCGGAAAGGATCAGCCGACACTAGCGCGCGAACTATGCCAAAACCGCGGCGCCTTCCGCGCCGAACCTGCCAATGGCCAGGAAACGCTCGCGGCGGTGGGTGCGGATCTGCGCGGAATCCAAGCCGGCAAGCTGCGTCCAGCGCCTCGGCTACCGCCGCGCCGACGATGGCGATCGCCGCGCTGGGCTCGCGGTGCGCGCCGCCGATCGGCTCTTGGATGATGGCGTCGATCACTTTCAGCGCCAGCAAATCCTGCGCCGTGATCTGCAGCGCGGTGGCGACATCCTTGACCCGGTCCGGGCGCGGCTCGTCGCCGTCTTTTTTCTTGTACAGGATGGAGGCGGCGCCTTCGGGGCTGATCACCGAATAGATCGAGTGCTCCAGCATCAGCACTATGTTGGCCGCGGCGATGGCGATGGCCCCGCCCGAGCCGCCTTCGCCGGCGATCACCGCCACCATCGGCACGCCAAGCGTAAGGCAGCGTTCGGTCGAGCGGGCGATGGCTTCGCCCTGGCCGCGCTCTTCGGCGCCGATGCCCAGGATAGGCGCCGGCGGTGTCGACAAAGCTCACCACCGGCAAGCGAGAACCGCTCGGCCAGATCCATCAGCCGCACCGCTTTGCGATAGCCCTCGGGGCGGGCCATGCCGAAATTGTGCTTCAGCCGCTCCTGCGTGGTGCGGCCTTTCTCGTGGCCGAGCACGATGCAGGGCCGGCCGAGGAACTTTCCCGGTGCCGCCTAGGATGGCGGCGTCCTCGCCATAATTGCGGTCGCCGGAGAGCTCGACGAAATCGGTGATGAGGGCGGCGACATAATCGCGAAAGTGCGGCCGATCCTGGTGGCGGGCGACTTGGGTCTTCTGCCAGGGGTCAAGCTTGGCATAGATGTCGGCGAGTTGCCGCTCGGCCTTGGTCTTGAGGCGCGACAGTTCGACGCCCATGGCCATGGCCTCCGAGCCGGACGCTTGCGAAAGCGCGGCCAGTTCCTCGATCTTGGTTTCGATCTCGGCGACGGATTTTTCGAAGTCGAGATAGGTGCGCAAAGCTGGATGGTCCCAAACCGCCCGGAAGCGCCGGACCATACCGAGCCCCGGCTAGGCATCAAGCATTGCCCCTGCCGCGAACGGCGATTGCACCCGCTCGCGGCTCAGACCATGCTGCGGATGCGAGATTTGGAGGAATCATGGGCTGTGCGTGGCTAGCCTCCCCCGCCCCCGGGGGCGGGGGTTGGGGGAGGGGGCGTGCAGGAGGAACCGGAAACGGCGCCGCTGTGCTTGTTCCTGGACGCCCCCCCTCCCTGCCCTCCCCCCGTTGGGGGGAGGGGCGCTACCGTGGGAAAACATGATGAAACCACCCCGCCATTTCTACGCTCCGCTCGCCGCTGGCGCGCCGGCGCCGCTGCGCGAACTGCCGGTCGCGCTGGAGCGGATGATCCATTTCGTGCCGCCGCATCTGGAGAAGGTGCGCGCCAAGGTTCCAGAACTGGCGCGCGAGGCCGATGTGATCCTGGCCAATCTCGAGGACGCCATTCCCGCCGACGCCAAGCAAGCCGCGCGCGCCGGCGCCATCGAGATGGGGCGGAGCTTGGATTTCGCCAAAGCCGGAATCGGCTATTGGTGCCGCATCAACGCGCTCAATTCGCCGTGGCATCTCGATGACGTGACCGAGCTTGTCGCGGGGCTCGGCGACAAGCTCGACGTGATCATGGTCCCGAAAGTCGAGGGGCCTTGGGACATTCACTACATGGATCAGTTGCTGGCACTGCTCGAAGCCAAGCATGGGCTGAACAAGCCGATCCTGCTGCACGCTTTGCTCGAAACCGCGCAGGGCGTGGCGAATGTCGAAGCCATCGCCGGCGCTCAGCCCGCGCATGCAAGGCATGTCGCTGGGGCCGGCGGATCTTGGCGGCGTCGCGCAAGATGAAAACCACGCGCGTCGGCGGCGGGCATCCCGGCTATCGCGTGCTGGGCGATGCGGGCCCAGCAATGGGGAAGGCGGCGCGCGAGTTTCTGTACAACAGGATCTCTGGCATTACACGCTTCGCGAAGATGGTCGATGCCTGCGTCATGCACGGCATCAAGCCGTTCTACGGGCCGTTCGGCGATATCGCCGACGCGGAGGGCTGCGAACAGCAATTCCGCAACGCCTATCTGATGGGCTGCGTCGGCGCCTGGAGCTTGCACCCAAGCCAGATCGCCATCGCCAAGCGCGTGTTCTCGCCCGACGTCGAAGAAGTGAAATTCGCGCTGCGCATCCTCGCAGCGATGCCCGATGGCGCCGGCGTCGCCATGCTCGACGGCAAGATGCAGGACGACGCGACCTGGAAACAGGCGAAAGTGATCGTGGATCTGGCGAAGCTGGTGGCGGCGACGAGAGCCGGAGATGGGGAAGGCGTATGGGATTTGAGGCATGAATTACGATGGTTGCGAGTCCGAAACGATCACTATACACAGCCCCTCAAGCCAAATTGGAGCACCCATCATGAGAGTTCGTAGCTTGTTGCTTGCGATGACGACGTTTGCCTTGGCCGGGGCGGTCACCCCAATCGTGGGTGGGAGCGCGGGCCAGGCCCAGGCGCAGGCCCAACCGAGCGACCTGGTGATCGTTGTCGGCGGCCAGCGTACGCCGATGCGCCAGATCACGGCGCAATCGCGCACAGCGGCGCGGGCGATGGGATTAGGCGGCATCGCGCAATACGTTGTGCTCATGGGCAATCGGGCTCTGTACCGCATCACCGAGCGTCAACCCACTTTCCGGCTGACCGTTCCTGGCAATGTCCAGCCGCAGGGCCTGTTCACGCTGGCGCGCTTCGAGCCGCGCCCCAATGGCTCGCGCGAAGTGCTCTCTGGCGGCGGTTTCATGAGCTATTCGACCGGCATCGCGCCGCAGCGTCAGGTTGCGCTCAACGTCCAAATCGCCTCCGACCAGCGCGGCGCGGGATCGGGCGCAACGATTTATGAATTGACCCCGCAAGCGCCGATGGCGCCAGGCGAGTACGCGATGATCGTGTCGATCGCCAGTCCGCAAGCTGCGGGGCCGATGATGGGCATGGCCATTGCAGGCACGGTCTACGATTTCGGCGTCGATTGATCGGCGCGGATGTCGTGAACGATCGCCCCAGCGCCGGACAACAATTACCCAAGCTGCAGAAATAATCATCGTCATACCGGGGCGGCCGCAGGCCGAACCCGAAACCCAGGGGCCGGTGTCGCGCTGGCGGCCCCTGGGTTCCGGATCGCGCTCAGCGCCTCCGGAATGACGGAGGGGTGGCGGTTTGGCTCGCCACGCATGACAAGCCCCGCGCCAGCCGTTAGCGTTGCCGTAGGGAGATTTGCGCATGCGGCTCATCGCGTTGGTTCTTGCATTCGTCGCGCTTGCCGCGCCGGCGTTCGCGCAAGCGCCCAGCGCTCGCGAGTTGGCCCGTGTCGAGCGTGTCTTGCGCGCCACGCCGCTGATCGACGGGCATAACGATCTGCCGTGGTCGATCCGCGAGAATTACGCCAGCGACCTCGACCGCGTCGATCTCCGCGCCGATACGCGCGCGTTGCCGACGCCGCTGCACACTGACATTCCCCGCCTGCGCAGTGGCCATCTGGGCGCGCAATTCTGGTCGGTTTATGTGCCGGCGGATTTGCGCGGGCTGGAAAACACGCAGGCCGTGTTTGAGCAGATCGATCTCACCCGCCGCATCATCGCGCGCTATGGCGATACATTCGAACTCGCCCAAACCGCCTCCGACATCGTGCGAATCCATCGGCGCGGGCGCATCGCTTCGATTTTCGGCATCGAGGGCGGGGAGGCGATCAATTCCAACCTGTCGCTCTTGCGCGAGTTCCGGCGCGCCGGCGTGCTGTACATGACGCTGACGCACTCGAAGAACAATGCCTGGATCGATAGCGCCACCGATGCGCCCCAGCATGGGGGCCTCTCGCCATTCGGCGAGCAGGTGATCGCCGAGATGAACCGGGTCGGTATGCTGGTCGATCTTAGCCACGTTTCGGCGGAAGCCATGCGCGAGGTGCTAGGCGTGACGCGCGCGCCGGTGATTTTCTCGCACTCTTCGGCGTTTGCGCTGGTTCCCCACCCGCGCAACGTGCCTGACGATGTGCTTCGCCTGACAGCGCAAAACGGCGGCGTGGCGATGGTGAATTTCAACGGACCGTTCGTGTCGGAGGAAATGCGCCAGTGGAGCGCGGAGCGCTCGGGCGAGGAGGAGCGCGCTAAGCGGCTCAATCCCGGCGATCCAGTCGCGGCGGCGGCGGCGCTGGCGGCGTGGAACAGCGCTCACCCGCGCCCGCACGCGAACGTCGCCCAGCTGGCCGACCACGTCGAGCACATCGCCCGCATCGCCGGCGCCGATCATGTCGGCATCGGTTCGGACTATGACGGTGTTACTTATCTCCCGGACGGCATGGAAGGCGTGGACGGTTATCCGCTCCTGTTCGTGGAACTCGCGCGGCGCGGCTGGAGCGATTCCGATCTCGCAAAGCTGGCGGGAGGCAATCTGCTGCGCGCGCTGCTGGCGGCGGAAGCGTTCGCAGCGCGGCAATGAGCCCCGAGGCCCCCACTGACGCCCCCAGTGCTGGCCGCTTCGACGGCCGCACGCACTTGTTGCCGGTGCGCATTTATTACGAGGACACGGACTTTACCGGAATCGTCTATCACGCCAATTATCTGCGGTATTTTGAGCGGGGCCGGAGCGATTTCCTGCGGCTGGCGGGAATCCACCATGCAGCACTCGCGGCGCTGCCCGAGCCGATGGGGTTTGCCGTCAACCGCATGCAGCTCGAATTCCTAAAACCCGCCCGGATTGACGATGCTCTCACGGTCCGAACCCGGTTTGAAAGCATGCGCGGCCCGCGCATTTTCATCTCTCAAAGCCTGGAGCTGGGCCTGGAGCGGGCGGGGGAGGCGCTGGTCCGGGCGGAGGTCCAGGTCTGTTGCATTAGCCTCACAGGCAGGCCCAGAAAGCCTCCAACGCTGCTGCTGGAGCGGCTTAACCCATTTTTGGGACCCTGAGGCCCAGCTTTTGACAAACTGATCCGGCTCTAAACCGGAGGGGCGCGGCTTTGGCCGCGAGTGCGGGAGTGAGCATGGAAGCCGGCGTCGATCAGATCACCATCTGGACTTTGTTCCTGGAAGCCGACCCGGTGGTCAAAGGGGTTATGATGGTCCTTGCGCTGGCCTCGCTTTGGTCATGGGGCGTCGCCGTCGATAAATGGCTGCAATTCGGCGACCTTGAATCGGCGGCCCGCAAGTTCGAGCGCGATTTCTGGTCCGGCCGCTCCATGGATGAAACCGACGAGCGCAGCGATCGGCCGCGCGACGCGCTCATCCGCGTGTTCGCCGCCGCCACCCGCGAGTGGCGCGAGGCCCGGCGGATGGCGCTCGACGGCGATGCCGGCCAGCAATTGCTCGACCGGGTCGATCGGCTGATGCAGGCGCAAGTCGCGCGCGAAATGCAACGCGCCTCGCGCAGCCTTGGCGTGCTGGCGAGCGTGGGCGCCTCGGCGCCGTTCATCGGCCTGTTTGGCACGGTGTGGGGGATCATGAACGCCTTCACCAATATCGCCCAACAGCAGCAGACCAATCTCGCCGTGGTCGCTCCCGGCATCGCCGAAGCCCTGTTCGCCACCGCGTTGGGTTTGGTGGCGGCGATCCCGGCGGTGATTTTCTACAACAAGTTCACCGGCGATCTGGACCGCTTCGGCGATCGGCTCGACACCTTCAGCGACGAGATCGCCGCGCGGCTCTCGCGCCGCTTGAATGAGCGCGGCTGATGGCGGGAGGCATGGCTCAGTCCGGTCGCAGGCGGGCGCGCAGATCGGCGCGGCGCTCTCGACTCAGCGAAATCAACGTCACGCCGTTTGTCGATGTGATGCTGGTGCTGCTGATCGTGTTCATGGTCACCGCGCCGCTGCTGACGGTGTCGATTCCGGTGCAATTGCCGGCGACCGAGGCCAAGCAATCGGCCTCCGAATTCGACGCCCTTGGCGATCACCATTGCCGCCGACGGCACGATCTATCTGCAGGAAACCGTGGTTACGCGCGAGGATCTGGTTGAGCGACTGCGGGCGATTTCGCGCGAGGGCTATGACCGTCACATCTTCATTCGCGGCGACAAAAGCGTCGATTGGGACGTGATGGCGGGCGTGATGGCGCAGATCGGCTCGGCCGGATTCCGCAAGCTGCAATTGGTGACTGATACCAACCAGGACGTCCCGGACTCAAGACAAGCCGCGCCAACGCGGGACCGGCGCGAGGAGTGACATGCGCGCCGGTTGGCTTGTCTCGCTCATCGGCCATATCGGCGCGGTTCTGATGACCACGCTGATGTGGGAGGTGCGCTCGAAGCCGAGTGAGCAGATCATGTCCGTGGTGCCAGTCGAGATCGTCGATGTGGCGGTGGAATCCAATGTGCGTGCGCTAGCGGAAGATGTGCCCGACGATGAGGTCATAGCCGAGGCCGAGGAAACAAACGTGACGGCGGCCGCGCCCGCGCCTGCCGCGCAAACGCGCGCGCCAGCCCAACAAAACGACGATTTCGATCTCGCCGCTGTCTCGCGCATGCTCAACGCCGACACCAAAACCGGCCGCCAACGCAATGAGGGCGCGCGCGCCGAGCGTAATCAAGCCGGCACGGGGCTCGGCACGGCGGAAGTGGCGGCGCTGGAGGACCGCGCGCGGGCGCTGGCGCGGGCGCATTTGCGGCGCTGCTGGCGCATGCCGATCGATTTGCCGGAGCCGGATCGTCTCGTGGTCACGGTGGAATTCGACCTTAATCGCAACGGCAGTTTGAACGGCTCGCCGCGCGTCACCAGCCCACGCAATTACACGTTCGATCCAACCATGCGCATCGCGGCCGAGGCGGCGCTGCGCGCGGTGCGCCTATGCGATCCCTATCCATTTCCAGACGATCCAGTGGTTGGCGAACATTACGATATCTGGCGCCGGACGGAATTCACATTCCGGCCAAGTTTTTGAGCGAGACATGAATATGCGTGCGAAACTGCCTCTCCCGTTCGGCTTTACCATTGTCGCCAGCGCGCTCGCTTGCCTGTTTGCTCTAATCTCTCCGGCGCAGGCGCAATTGCGGGTTTCCATCGAGGAGGGCCATCTCAATCCGATGCCGGTGGCGGTGGTGGATTTTCTGGCGACAACGCCGGCTTCCCAGCAAATCGGCCGCGATGTCGCGCAAGTGATCCGCGCCAATCTCGAGCGCTCGTCGCTGTTTCGCCCGATCGCGCCGGGGGCGTTCATCGAGAGGATCCGCGATCTCAACATTCCGCCGCGCTACGCTGATTGGAAAGTCATCGAAGCGCAGGCGCTAGCGGTCGGCCGCGTCACCGAGCTGCGCGATGGACGCATGCAATTCACCTTCCGCGTCTGGGACGTGTTCGCCGAGCGGGAATTGCTGGCCAATTCTTACACCACCACGCCGGACAATTGGCGGCGCATGGGCCACCACATCACCGACGACATTTATGAACAGCTCACCGGCGAGCGCGGCTATTTCGACACCCGCATCGTCTTCGTCGCCGAAAGCGGCCCGCGCACGCGGCGCGTCAAGCGGCTGATGATCATGGATCAGGACAGCGCCAATCAATCCTTTCTCACCAGCGCCGAGAACATGGTGCTGACGCCGCGGTTTTCGCCATCGACGCAAATGCTTACTTATATGAGCTTCGAGACCGGCGTTCCGCGCGTATTCCTGTACAATTTGGAAACCAACCGCCGCGAAGTGCTCGGCGATTTTCCCGGCATGACATTCGCGCCGCGCTTCACGCCGGACGGGAACGGCGTCATCCTGACGCTCGACATGAACGGCAATTCGGAAATCTTCGCGATGGATTTGCGCTCGCGCCAGCGCCGCCGGCTGACCAATCATCCCGCCATCGACACCTCGCCCTCCTATGCGCCCGATGGCGAGCGCATCGCATTCAATTCAGATCGCGGCGGCTCGCCGCAGATTTATGTAATGGGCGCGGATGGTTCGGGCCCGCGGCGCATCTCGTTCGGGCAGGGGCGTTATTCGACGCCGGTCTGGTCCCCGCGCGGCGATCTGATCGCTTTTACCCGCCAGAGCGGCGGCCGATTCGCTATCGGCGTGATGCGACCCGACGGCTCGGGTGAACGGATTTTAACCGAAGTCGTATCTCGATGAGGCCCCAACTTGGTCGCCGAACGGGCGCGTCATCATGTTTTTCCGCGAGGCGCGGGGCGCGGGCCCGCAATTATGGTCGGTGGACCTCACTGGTCGTAATTTGCGCCAAATTCCAACCCAAACAGATGCTTCCGACCCTGCCTGGTCGCCCTTGCTGCCGTAACGACGACAGGTGGAGAATTGCAGGTGTCGTGAAGCGAACATGATTGCCGGGTAGGATCAATTTTTGTAGGCTCGGTTTTCATGTACATAAGCGCGGTGAATTAATCGCGGCGCCGAAAGCGCCGCTCCAGAGGGGAGAATAAACCAAAATGCGTCACACTTTCATGGTTTTGGCCGCCGTGGCCGCGCTTTCGGCATGCGCCGGTCGCCGGGAGGCGCCAATTGTCACCTCGCCAGACTCCGGCGCGGGAGCCGGTTATTAGTTCAATCCCCCAAGGGCCAGTGCCCGGCTCGGTTGAAGATTTCCGCGTCTCTGTCGGTGACCGCGTGTTCTTTGGCTATGACCGTTTTGACCTGACTCCCGAGGCGCGTTCCGTGCTTGAGCGCCAGGCCGCTTGGCTGCGCCAATACCAAGGCGCCAGCATTTTGGTTGCCGGCAATTGCGATGAACGCGGCACGCGCGAGTACAATCTCGCCCTCGGCGCCCGCCGCGCCGCCGCCTCGCGCGATTACCTTGTCTCGCTCGGCGTCGCTGCCGGCCGCATCGAAACCGCCTCCTATGGCAAGGAACGCCCGCTCGACCCGCGCGCCAACGAAGAAGCGTGGAGCGTTAACCGTAACGCCCATTCGCAAATCGTTAGCGGCGCGGTTTCCTAAAGCGGCGGAGCGCCGAGCTTGGTCAATTGCGGCGAGCGTGCTCGCCGCAATTTGGCCAGAGCCGGCTGCGATACTGATCCCATGAGATCCATGAATTTCTCCGGCCTAGCCCGCGGTGCGCCGCGTTGGCATGGCGCCGCAGCTGCGCTCGGCTTGCTTGTATTGGCCGCGCCGAGTTCCGCTCAGACGCAATTGCCGGCGCCCGCCTTCGGCCAGGCCGATGCCCGTCAGGATCGGCTTGAGGCGCTGGAATCACAGTTGAGCGAGGCTACCGCCGAGAACGAACGCTTGCAGTTTGAACTGGCGCAGGCGCGCCGCGAAGTCTCGCGCCTGAACGGCGTTGTCGGCGAACTCAGCAGCGTCAATCAAACGCTGACCGCCGAACGAACAGCCGCCGCCGCCGCGCCGCGGCCGCGCACCCGGCAAGCCGCGCCCGCGGCGCCCGCGCCAGCCGCCGCCGCGCCGCCGGCGGCGCCCGCGGCAAACCCAGCTGAGGCGGGGGCGGCATATTCGCAGGCGCGCGAATTGCTGGTCGCGGGCAAGAACGCCGAGGCCGAGGCTGCGTTCGCGCAATTCCTGCAATCCTATCCAGCCGCCGAAACCGCGCAGGACGCGCGCTATTGGTTGGCCTTTACGTTGCTGGCGCGCAATAATTACCAGGATGCCGCCGCCAATTTCGTCCAATATCTGCAAGCCAATCCGCGTGGGCCGCGCGCGCCGGAAGCGCAGGTGCGCCTCGGCATGGCGCTCGCCGGGCTCGGGCAGACCCGCCAGGCCTGCGGCGCGTGGGCGTCGCTGCAGACGCGCTATCCCAACGCATCGCGCAGCGTGCGCGACCTTGCGGCCCGCGAGTCCGGCGCCGCGCAGTGCCAAGCCTAGCGCTCAGAATCGCCGAAGAGCGAGGAACCACTTATCCCCGGAGGCCGCGCAGCGGCATTCCGGGGCCCATAAACACAGCCTTCGGACGGTTCGCGCTCGCCCTTTTAGCGGCTGCGTTTATGGGTCCGGACTTGCGCTTCGCGCAATCCGGGAATGGGTGAATTTGTTCGATGCTCGACCAGCGTTTGATCGAGCGACTGGCGGGCGGGACCCGCTGCTGATCGCGTTGTCGGGCGGCGGCGATTCGGTCGCGCTGATGCATCTGTGCGCTGAACACATTGGCGCCGCGCGGTTGCGGGCAATTGTTGTCGATCATGCTTTGCGAACCGGTTCGGCCGCCGATGCGCTGCGGGCGAAAGCGTTTGCGGACGCGCTTGGCGTCGCGGCCGAAATCGTCACGCTGGTCTGGCCGCACGGACCCAGAAGCGGGCAACAAGCGGCGCGCCTGGCGCGCGCGCGCGCGCTCTGCGACGCGGCGCGAATTCACGGCGCGCGCTTCATCGCCATGGCCCACACTGCTGACGATCAGGCCGAAACCGTGCTGATGCGCGCGAGTGCGGGCTCAACCTGGCGCGGGCTGGCTGGCATTGCGCCGATGGCGCCGGCGCCAGTATGGCCGCAAGGGCGCGGCATCATGCTGGCGCGGCCGCTGCTCCACGTGCGCCGCGCGGATCTTCGCGGCGTCTTGCGCGCGCGCGGCGCCGATTGGGTCGAGGATCCGGCGAACGCCAATCCGAGGTTCGAGCGGGTCCGCGTTCGCGCCCGCCTTGCCGCTTTGGAAGCTCAAGGCTTCGATCCGATGCGCTTGGTTCGCCTGGCGGCCCACCTTCGCCCGCGCGCCGATCAGCTCGACCGCGCCGCGCGCGCGCTGATCGCCAGCGCCACGCGGTTCGATGGTGAACGCATCCTTGTCGCCGCCGCGCAATGGCGGGGCGAGGGGGAGGTGCGCCGCCGCGCGCTATCCGTGCTCCTAGCCGCCGCCGCTGGCGCGGCGCGGGAACCTCCAGCAGCTGCGCTGGAGCGGCTGGACGCGCGGTTGGCCGCAGGGGATTTTCGCGGCGCTTGCCTGGGCGGGGCGCATCTCGTCCAGCGCGGCGGGGACATTATCATCAGCCGCGACCCAGGGGCGCTGCGCGGACGGGCTGACGGCGCACTCGCCCCGTCAACACTGCCGCTGGAGGCGGGCGTTGAGGCGGTTTGGGACGGACGACTGGCCCTGGTAGCGGCGGCGCCCGGCTGGTCAGTAGAGGTGGAGCGGGGTCAAGCGCGATTGGCCAAGGGGCAAACGCGCTTGCCCGCGCAGGAATGGAGCAGCGCCGCGCGGGTAAACTGGCTGCTGGAAGCCAGAATCGCTCATTTGTTGGGTTAACGCGGCGCAATCCGCGGCGGCGTTCACTTGCCCTTGACCGCGAAGTGTTAAGGGCGAGGGGTGTTCAGCGGCGGTCGCGGCCCCTATCTTGCTGTGACACAGATATTTCGCGCCCAAGGCCAGAAGGTCATCCCATGCCAATCCGTTCGTTGTTGATTTGGGGCGTTATCGCCCTCTTGATCGTCGCCGCGTTTACCGCTTTTGGCGGCGGCGCCAATCCCGCGCGCGGGGCCACCGAACTGCCCTATTCACAGCTGCTGGACCGGGTTGAAGCCGGCGGCATCAGCACTGTCACCACCCAAGGCGATCGCCTCATCAGCAGCGGTCGTGACGGCAAGGTGTACGTTACCTATCTGCCCAACGGCACCATGGCTGGCATTGTGCAACGGCTCGATGCCGCCAATGTCGAAGTGAAAACCGAACGCCCGCGTTCGGGGCCGGGACTTGGCGATATCTTGCTTGGCATCCTGCCGATGCTGCTGTTGATCGGCGCGTGGTTTTTCTTCATGCGCCAGATGCAGGGCGGCGGGCGCGGCGGGGCCATGGGATTTGGCCGCTCGAAAGCCAAGCTGCTCACCGAAGCCAAGGGCCGCATCACCTTCGATGATGTCGCCGGCATAGACGAAGCCAAGGAAGAACTCGGCGAGATCGTCGAGTTTTTGAAAGACCCCGGCAAGTTCCAGCGCCTCGGCGGAAAAATTCCAAAAGGCGCGCTGCTGGTCGGGCCTCCCGGCACCGGCAAGACGCTGCTGGCGCGCGCCATCGCCGGGGAAGCCAATGTGCCGTTCTTCTCGATCTCGGGATCGGACTTCGTCGAAATGTTCGTCGGCGTCGGCGCGAGCCGCGTGCGCGACATGTTCGAGCAGGCCAAGAAGAACGCGCCCTGCATCATCTTCATCGACGAAATCGACGCGGTTGGCCGCCATCGCGGCGCGGGCCTCGGCGGCGGCAATGACGAGCGCGAGCAGACGCTCAATCAATTGCTGGTCGAAATGGACGGTTTCGAAGCCAATGAAGGCATCATCCTGATCGCCGCCACCAACCGCCCCGACGTGCTCGATCCGGCGCTGCTGCGGCCCAGGCCGCTTCGACCGCCAGATCGTGGTGTCCAACCCCGACATCGGCGGGCGCGAGAAGATACTCCGCGTGCACACCCGTAACGTGCCGGTGGCGCAGGGCGTGGACCTCAAGACCATCGCCCGCGGCACGCCTGGATTTTCCGGGGCCGATCTCGCCAATCTGGTCAACGAAGCGGCCTTGCTGGCGGCGCGGCGCGGCAAGCGCGTGGTCACCCATGCCGAGTTCGAGGACGCCAAGGACAAAGTGATGATGGGGGCGGAGCGGCGCTCGCTAGTGATGAGCGAAGAGGAGAAAAAACTCACCGCTTGGCACGAGGCCGGCCACGCCATCGTCGGCATGAACATGCCGGGCCACGATCCTCTGCATAAGGTCACGATCATCCCGCGCGGGCGCTCGCTTGGCTTGACCATGAGCTTGCCCGAGCGGGATCATCTCAGTTCGAACCGGCAATGGTGCCTGGCGAACCTCGCCTCGTTGTTTGGCGGCCGTGAAGCCGAGCTTGCCGCCTTCGGCTTCGACAAAGTCACCAACGGCGCCACCAGCGACATCCAGCAGGCGACGCGGCTCGCGCGCGCCATGGTCACGCAATGGGGCATGTCGGAAAAGCTCGGCCGGGTGCGCTATAGCGCCAATGAGCAGGAAGTTTTCCTGGGCCATTCGGTAGCGCAAAGCCGCAACGTATCGGAAGCCACGGCGAACCTGATCGATCAGGAAATTCGCCAGCTGATCGAGGAAGGCGAACAAACCGCGCGCCGTATTCTCGAGGAGCGCAAGGAAGATCTGCGCATGGTCGCCGAAGCCCTGCTCGAATACGAGACGCTGTCGGCCGACGAAGTGCGCGCTGTGCTGCGCGGCGAAAAGCTCGACCGTCCCGACGATGCCCCGCAAACCCCGTCCGCGCCGACGCCGGCGCTTCCCGTCACCGATGAGGACGACGCGCCCGCCGCCAGCTCATGGGGCGGAGCGCAGCCGCAGGGGGCTTGATTGCAGGAGGCCTGGTCGCGCCAACGCTGACTTTCTGTTAGTATGGAACCCATGAGAAGCGAAATCCATCCGCGCATCACTGTCGATCCCGAAGTTTGCTTCGGCAAACCCTGCATCAGGGGAATGCGGGTGAGGGTAACGGATATTCTGGAAATGCTGGCAGGCGGCGCCACCCGCGCAGAAATCCTGACCGATTTTCCTTACCTCGAGGACGAGGATATTTCGGCGGCGCTCGACTACGCCGCGCGGACTGCCGACAAAAAGATTGCCCTAGCGGCTGAGTGATACGTTTCCTTATCGATGCGCAACTCTCTCCGGATCTGGTGGGCTGGCTGCGAGCGAAGGGGCATCAAGCCGAGCACGTCTCCGCGACCTTGGGCGAACGGGCGTCCGACCGCCAAATTGTGAATCACGCGGATTCTATCGGCGCAATTATCGTGTCGAAGGATAGTGATTTCATCTCCCTCCTAGAGAGGCGTGCGAATGCGCCCAAGCTTCTTAGAATTCGGCTCGGAAACGCGATCAACCAAGTCTTGCTTGCTCGGCTCGACACCGCCTTGGCTGAAATTGAGAAGGCGTTTGAAGCTGGCGCGCCGATCGTCGAGTTGGATTGACTTGCGAGTGACGTAATTCGGATTCCGGCTCATGTTCCGCTGGACGCCGAGCGCTGCTTTTGTCACTCTTGCGTGTCCACGGAGCCCCCCATGCTCGCATCCGCAATTGTCACCGCCCTTGTCGGCACGGCCAAGCCTGAAATCGCCAAGGCGTTTTATGGCGAAACGCTGGGGCTCAAGTTTGTCAGCGAGGATGCGTTCGCTTGCGTGTTCGAGGGCGCCAATGCGCGCGTGCGGGTGAGCCGCGTGCCGGCCGTGGTTCCCGCGCCTTATGCGGTGCTGGCTTTCGTGGTGGGCGATATCGGCAAGGCCGTGGACGAATTGATCGCCAAGGGCGTGTTGTTCCAGCGCTACAGCTTCTTCGTGCAGGACCCAAAGGGCATTTGGACCGCGCCGGACGGGACCAAAGTCGCCTGGTTCAACGATCCCGACTTGAATTTGCTTTCACTCGTGCAACAGGTGTGACGAACCGCCCCCAAGGGCGCTCTAGCGGCGGCGCAGCGGATCAGCTATTGCCGATTGGTCTGTTTGAATTTGGGGAATTCCATGGTCGCCGTCTACGCCATACTCATCTTTCTGGTCGCGATCCTGGCGCTCAACGTGATCGATTTCGGACGGCCTGACTAAGCCTCCTCGACGCGTGCGAACAACGCCGCGCCGTATTGCGCGCCGCTGATCAGCGCCAGCGCCGCCGCCGACCAGATCAGGATCAGCGCGGCCCAATTCAGCCCAAGCACGATCGCCGCCGGCAAGCCAAGCAAGGCCGCGCTCTGAAACGTCAGAAACGCGCCGACGCCCGCCATTTCCGCCGCCGCTTTCCATTTGCCCAGCGCGCTCACCGGCAGGCTTTTGCCTTGCGCCGCTATGCCTTCGCGCAAGCCCGCCACCGCCATGTCGCGGCCAAGGATCAGCACTGCGGCGCCAACCAGGTTGAGCGGCAGCGAAGCATAGGCCAGCGCCACCAATGCACACGCGATCAACACTTTGTCCGCCGCATGGTCGAGCGCAGCGCCTAGCGGGGTGACGGCGTCCAGCTTGCGCGCCAGCCAGCCGTCGAGCCAATCGGTCAGCGCGGCCAGCATGAAAATGACAAGCGCCGCCGCATAGATCAGCCCCGCCAATTTAGCGATCGCGGTAGCTAACGCTCGCCGCCGCCAAAATAAGCCCGGCAATCACCGGACCCATGGCGATGCGGAAGAGGGTGAGAAAATTGGGGAGGTTCATGGCGCGAGCACGGGCGCACCAAACACCACCCATTCCCGGATTGGCGCGCAGCGCCAAGTCCGGGACCCATAAACACGACACGCAGTAGTATGGATGCGGCGTGTGTCACGACAGTTCTTCAGACGCCAGTGTTTATGGGTCCCGGGCTCGCGGCTTCGCCGCGCCCCGGGAATGGGTGTGTCCGCGAGAATTCGCTCACCTTTTGTCATGGAAAAAATCATAAATCCGTTTCGCCAATTCGGTGTTGACGCCTTCGACTGCTTCTAGCTCAGCCAGCGCCGCGCGCGATACCCCGCGCGCCGAGCCGAAGCGATCGAGCAGCGCGCGCTTGCGCGCGGGGCCGATGCCGTCGATTTCGTCGAGCGGATTTTTCACCGCTTCGGCGCTGTGCGCTTGCCGCGATGGGCGCCGATGGCGAAGCGGTGGGCTTCGTCGCGCAGGCGCTGCAGATAATAGAGCACCGGGCTTTTCTCATCGAGCCGGAACGGCGCGCGGCCGGGCATGAAAAAGCGCTCGCGCCCCGCATCGCGGTCGACGCCCTTGGCGATGCCGGCGATGGTCGATTTTGCCCTTGAGGCCCAAGTTCGTCGAGCGCTGCAAGCGCTGCGTTCAATTGGCCCTCGCCGCCATCGATCAGCACCAGATCGGGGATGGCGGCGAATTTGGAATCAGGCGTGATCGCCATCGCGCTCCTTGGAGAAATCCACCCCGCCATCGTTGCTCCCCCTCGATGGGGGAGCTGTCGCGCGCAGCGCGACTGAGGGGGTGAGGCCCGCCGCGGTTTCCGAGTGAGCCGCTCGAGACATCTCCTCCACCCGCGGCGCGCGCACCCCCTTCGCGTTCGCTGCGCGAAGACACCTCCCCCATCGAGGGGGAGGCCCGCCAACACTTGCGCATTTTCCAGATCCGCCAGCATCCGCGCAAACCTGCGTCCTGATCATCGCTTTCATCATGGCGAAATCGTCGCCGTCGAACTCCTCGCGCTTCATGTTGAACTTGCGGTACTGGTTTTTGACGAAGCCCTCCGGCCCGGCGACGATCATGGCGCCCAGCGCATTGGTGCCTTGGATGTGCGAATTGTCGTAGACTTCGATGCGTTCGGGGCGCTGCGCTCAGGCCGAACGTTTCAGCCACGCCGTCGAGCAATTTCGCGACGCTGCCGGTTTCCGCCATGCGCCGGCCAAGCGCTTCGCGCGCATTGAGCAAGGCGGCGTCGACGATGTCCTTTTTTTCGCCGCGTTGCGGCGCGCGGATTTCGACCTTGCTGTCGAGCTTAAGCGACAGCGCTTCCTCCAACAATTCGCTATCGCTCGGCTCGGCGCTGACCAGGATCAGCTTGGGCGGTTCGCGGTCCTCGTAAAATTGCGCGATGAAGGCGGAGAGGACATCGGGCGCGGTTTCCTCGGCATTGTGGCGTGGAAAATAGGCGCGGTTGCCCCAGTTTTGGCCGGCGCGGAAGAAAAACACCTGCATGCAGGATTGCCCGCCTTCCTGATGCAGGGCGAACACGTCGGCTTCGGTGAAGCGTGGCGGGATTGATCCCTTGCGCCGCGCGCACTGCGCCAGCGCGCGGATGCGGTTGCGCAGCCGCGCCGCGTCCTCGAACTCGAGCGCATCGGCGGCCGCGCGCATTTCAGCGGCGAGGCGGTCCTGCAGATCGACAGTGCGGCCCTCCAGGAAATCGGCGGCGTCGCGCACCAGGCCCGCATATTCCTCCGCGCCGACCAAGTCCACGCACGGCGCGGCGCAGCGCTTGATCTGGTGCAGCATGCACGGACGCGTGCGCGCGGAGAATGTGCTGTCGGAGCACGAGCGCAGCAGAAACGCTTTTTGCAGCGTGTTCAGCGTGCTGGTTGACCGCGCCGGCGCTGGCGAACGGCCCGTAGAATTTGCCCTTGAAGCTCTTGGCGCCGCGGTGCTTTTGCAGCGCCGCGACTGGGTGATCGGTGCGGATGGCGATATAGGGAAAGCTCTTGTCGTCGCGCATCAGCACGTTGAAACGCGGCTTCAGCCGCTTGATCATATTGGTTTCGAGCAGCAGCGCTTCGGTTTCGGTGGCGGTGACGATCACCTCCAGCGAAACGGTCTGCGAGATCATGCTGGTGATCGAGTTGGTGTGTCCGCGGCCTTGCGCGTATTGGCCGACGCGCGTTCTTCAGGCTCTTGGCCTTGCCGACATAGAGCACCTCGCCGTCAGCGCCGAGCATGCGGTAGACGCCAGGCTTGCCCGGCAGCCGCGTCCAGGCGTCGCGAATGGCGGCGGCGCCTTTGAGGTTGGCCGCCCGCGTGTCCTCGCCGGGCAGGGCGGCAAGTTCCGGCAGAATAGGTTTGTCAGCGCCGCTCATCGCGAACTCAAGTCTGCCAGCCGGCCGCCTGATCGATCAGGAATTGGCGGAAGGCGGCGATGCGTTTGGAGCGCTTCAAATCGCTTGGGTAAATGAAGTACACTTCAAACGAGGGGCCGGGCAAATTTGGCAGCACTTTTACCAGATTGGCGCTTTCGCGCGCCATGTAGTCGGGGACGCTGGCGATGCCGAAGCCTGATTCCACCGCGCGCAGCATACCATAGACATTGTTGATCTCCAGCAGCGGCGGGCGCGGCTTGGCGTCTTCGCGTCCAGCGCGTTGGGCCCAGTCAAGCTCGCGCATCGGCGTCGGCACGCCTTGCTGATAGGCGATGATGCGGTGGCTATCGAGGTCCTCGACGCTTTTCGGCGTGCCGTGTTTTTGCAAATACGCGGGCGAAGCATAGAGGCTGACATGCACTTCGAACAATTTGCGCTGGATTAAGTCCGCATGGGTCGCGGCCCAGAGCCGGATCGCGCATTCAGCCTCCAGCTTCAGCAAATCATACTCGCGGTCGTCGAGCAGGATTTGCAGGCGGGTCTCTGGATATGTGTCGGCGAAGGCGCCGAGCCGGGGCGCGAGCCAGGTTGAACCAAAAGCAATCGGCGCGGTGACTTTCAGATCGCCAATCACCTTTTCGCGCGCGTCCTTCAGCGTCGATTCCGCGATCACTGCCGCGCCCGCCATTTCGCGGGTGAATTCCCTGAGCGCCATGCCCGGCCCGGTCAGCAACAGCCCGCGCGCGTGACGCTGAAACAGCGGCACGCCGATGTCGTTTTCCAGCGCCGCGATCTGCCGGCTGACCGAGGATTGCGAAACCCCCAACCGCTCGGCGGCAGCCGTAAGGCTGCCCGTCTCAGCGGCAAAGTGGAACGTCTTGAGCTTGTCCCAGTCCATGGCTTCCTACGCGAGGCGCCTAAACAGCGTCGGTTGGGTTGCGATATTGCATAGCTCCCCAGATAGGGGAATGATCGTTTTGGTATGGCAATAATTCTTAATTTGTGTGGCGCCGTCAGCACAGTATGGCGAACGGGGCGGCGCCGGGCAGTTGCTACCCTCCATATGTTCTAAGTAAAAACAGCTACTTGCTCGATAAGTTCGCTGCGTATCATCGGCGGCGGCTTAGGCTTTCGAACCGGCGAATCGAATGCTCTCGTTTCCGTTTGGCCAGGCTGTCAAGCGCATAGATTGAGCGAAGATTGCCAAAATGTTAACAAGAGACGAAAGCTGGGGACAGTTTTCCCCGGCTCGATTTAATTGGGGAGCACCGCGATGTCTTCGAAAATTGATGCGACGAAACTGGGCGTGCTAGGCGCTGCCAGCCTCGGTTCATTGTGCGGGTTCGGGGCGCAAGAGGCGCACGCGGCCGGCGACGATGAGGTCCAAAAACAGGCCGCACGATTGATCAGTCAGGCGATTTCCGCGCGTGTAGGCGAAACAGTGTCGTTGCGCGGGGCGTTGGAGGACGCGAAGGCGAGTGGCATGTGGGGGTCGATGTCCTACACACCACTCGATTTGTCGGTCGGGGGCTCGGGGCAGAATTCGATTGACATCAACCAAGGCATTTTCGGCGTTGATTTCGGCGGCTCGGGGGCAATGGTTTTCGGAGTGGTTGGCACCCTTGGCACGGCGACCGGTGAATTGGATTTTGGAACCGGCAGCGCGGATTTCAGTTCGACTTCTGGTGGCGTGGGGCCTTACGCCGCGTTGGTCATAAACGACAATTTCTTCCTCTCGGGTCTGGGTACTTATAGCGCCAACTATTCCGAATTCACCACGACCTTGCCTGTGGTCGGTACTACCACCCAGTCGAGCACGAATTCGAGCTTGGCGCTTGAAGTCGCCGCAAACGTCCAGACCAGGATTGGGAGGCACGGTGTTGCGGGCTAAGGCCGCGGTACAACACCTACATGAGCATCCCTGAAGAAGGGCGAGACAGTGACCGCCAACTCGTTAGTCGTCGGCGGCGAAGCTGAGCAGATGTTCACAGACAAAATTGGCGGCTACGTAAGCGCGCAGACGTTCTACTCCCTTGATCGGAAGATACCGGCCCCGACCGACGAAGAAACCCCAATCTATACTGGCATTGGCGCCTTCGTGCGGTTCGACGAGCGTCGACAGATCGGTATCGGCAATACGGGACCAGTATTGGCGATGACACCATCGAGACAAACACGTTCATGGTTCAAGGGCGGTTCAAGTTCTAATGAGAGCCGCAGCTGCTTGGTCGGCTTGCGGCGCGGCCTGCGGCGCTCTACGGCCGCGCCGTTTGCCTTTGCGCAAATGGTTGTTGCAAGATCGGTCAGCGAGACGATCGGCAGAGAGACATTCCCGTCTCACTAACCGCGGGCGCGGATAGCGGAACTCGGCGATCGCGTCGCGCGGCCGCTTTTGCGGGTGCGCGACGAATTCCGCGCTACGGCCATCGGGCTGAGCGGCAACGGCGCATTCGCGGCGCTGGGGTTCAGCGGCGGCGGTTTGGCGCTTTGGGATATTGAGCGCGGACGCGAGTTGGTGCGCGCCAGTATTCCGCGTGACACGGTCGCGGTTACGGCGTCGAACGAGGGCGCCGCCATGGCCGCGCTCACACAGGACGGCAGCCTCTATTGGTTCGACGCCAGCGGCGTTCGCTTGGTGAGCCGAGTGCGCCCCGGCGTCGCCATCGCTGTCGATCCTAGCGCCACCACAGTCGCAGTGGCGCACGCGAACGGCGGACTCTCGCTAATTGGCCTAGCCGATGGACGCGACAGCGAACTGGACACGCCGCGCTTGCTCGCTGTGTCGTTCCGCTCGCCGGCGGCAGTTGTCGCGCTCAGCGAAACCGGCGCCTGGGTGAATGCGGACGCAAGCGGCGTGACGGTGTCGGCCGGCGCGGGCCGCTATGTCGCCGGCGCGATCGCGCCCGACCGAAATTCGGCGCTGGCGATTGATCGTCGCGGCGCGGTAGCAAGGATTGCCGTTGGCGGAGGCCCACCCATTTCCACCGGTCAGGCGCCCGGGCAAGTGCGCATTGCCGTCGGCGCGAGCGGGTCCACCCTGCTCGGGCTCGACGAGGCCGGACGCGCCGCGGTGCTCGAACTGCGGAGCGGGCGTCGATTGGCGCGCATTGTTTCGGCGCAGCGCGGCTGGGTGGTGCTTGACGAAGCCGGGCGCTACGACGGATCGCGCGGCGGGCTTGCGTCCGCCGATTGGGCTTTCAATGCCGCGGTCGTGCCGATCGATACATTCGCGGATCGCTATTTCGAACCGGGAGTGCTCGGACGGATTTGGGCGCGGGGCGATGCCGGCGCGGTGCAGGCGCAATCCATCGAGGCGGGCACGCCGGTTCCGCCGTCAGTCCAATTGGTGCTCGACAACGAAACGCCAAAAATCGGCGGCAGGGATTTTCAAGTCGTGGTGCTCGCCACCGTCGGCGGCGCGCCAATTGCGGGTTTGCGCCTGTTTCACAATGGCCGCGCGCTGCCGCAGAGCGCGCTGGTGCAAGTGCAAGACGTGCAGGCGCAGGGCGGCATGGTCAGGGCGGCGGCTTTCCTGACCACGCCATCGGCCGGTCTGAACACCTTCAGCGCCGTGGCGGAGACGGACGATGGCGCCGATGCGGTCTCGCCCCGCGTCACCGAGCGCTTCACCGGGGCGCAGCCTGCCGCGACTCTGCACGTGCTGGCAGTGGGCGTTGACGAATATGGCGGGCTGTTGCCGAACTTGAACTTCGCCGCCTCCGACGCTAGCGCGATTGCGGAGCGGCTTGGCCAAACCCCGTCGCGCGCTTACACCCGCGTGAACGTGTCCAGATTGATCAACGCCAACGCCAGCCGCGCGGCGATTTTGGCGAGCTTGCGCCAGATAGCAGCTGTCGCCGGGCCAGACGATTCGGTCGTGGTTTATTTGGCGGGCCACGGCCTGTCGCTCAGAACAGGTCAGTGGTCATTTGGCGCCTCCGGCGCCAATCCCGCGCGCCTGGAGGCAACCGGGGTGTCGAGCGCCGATGTCGAGGAGGCGCTGCGGCCCTCCAGCGTGCGGCGTGTGGCGATTTTGATCGACGCCTGTTTTGCCGGCGCGGGCGCAAACGCTTTCGCCAGCCAGCGCGCAACTTATCAGCGCGTTATCGCCGATGTCAGCCGGGTCGCGGGATTGACCATTATCGCCGCCGCGCGCGACGACGCCGCCGCGTTGGAAGTGCGGTCTTTGGGTCATGGCGCATTTACCTATGCGGTTCTGCAGGCGCTTTCGGGCAGCGCCGACACGGCGCCGCGCGATGGGTCGGTCAGTGTGCTCGAACTAGCCGATAGCATCGAAAGGGACATGGGACCTCTTGCGCAGCGCAACGCGGCCGCGCGGCAGGAAGCGCGTGTCTTCACCATAGGGGCCGACTTTCCGCTGCGCTGACGTCGCTACTTGAAATTGTCCTTGCGGGCGCGGAGTTCGCCGAAGGCTTCCCAGTCTTGCGCGCCGCTCATCACGATGGCGGCTTTGAGCGCGGGCGCGCGCAGGAACGGGTTGGTGGCTTTCTCCAGGCGCAAGCTCATCGGCACGGTTGGCTTGCCTTCCGCGCGCAGCGCCGTCACTTCGGCGACGCGCGCTTGCAGCGCCGCGATTGTCGGGATCGACGTGCGATGGCGAAGCGCGCGTTTGATGCGGTGTATTCGTGCGCGCAATAGAGCGTGGAATCGTCCGGCAGCGCGGCGATCTTGCTAAGGCTTGTCCACATTTGCTGCGGCGTGCCTTCGAACAAGCGCCCGCAGCCCATCGAGAACAGCGCGTCGCCGACGAAACCGACTTTTTCAGCGTCGAACACATAAGCGATGTGCCCAAGCGTGTGGCCGCCGACATCGAGCACGCGCGCATCGATGCCGCCAAGCGTCACGTTGTCGCCTTCGGTGACGATGCGATCGGGCGCCTTGCCAATGCGCTCGACTTCGGCGGGGCCGGTGACGCGACGCGCCGGTCGCCGCGACGATCGCGGCGTTGCCGCCGGCATGATCGGGATGCCAGTGCGTGTTCCAGATGTCGGTGAGCTTCCAGCCCTTGGCCTCGGCCTGGCGCAGGATTTCGTCGGCGTCCGGCGTGTCGATGGTCGCGGTCGCGCCGCTGACGGTATCGTGGACGAGGAAACCGTAATTGTCCTCGAGGCAGGGGAATTGATGGATTTGCAGCATGGCCTAGCTTAGCCCTGCAAATCATGCGCGTCGATGTCCTTGCTCTGCAGCGTTTCTACGCCTCGCCCCTGGGCGAGGCGGCGCGGCGCGCGGCGGCGCGCAGGCTCGATGCGCTGTGGCCAAATGCCGACTGGCCTCGACGTGCTGGGCGTCGGCTATGCCACGCCCTATCTCGGCCCGTTCCGCGCGGCCGCGCGCCGCGTGGTGGCGATGATGCCGGCCGAGCAGGGGGTCGAGCCCTGGCCGGCGCAAAGTCGCGCGCCTCAGCGTGCTGGCCGAAGAGACGCGCCTGCCGTTCATGGATGCGGTGTTCGACCGCGTGTTGCTGGTGCACGCGCTGGAGGAAACCGACGCCGCCCGACTGCTGCTGCGCGAAATCTGGCGGGTGATGGCGCCGGAGGGGCGCCTGGTGGTGATCGCCGCCAACCGCTGGAGCTTGTGGGCGCAGTCGGACGCCACGCCGCTTCGGCCATGGCCGGCCCTATTCGCGCACCCAGCTTGCGGCGCTGCTCGCCGATTCGATGTTCGAGCCGGTCGCCTCCGCGCGCGCGCTCTATGCGCCGCCCTTGACCTGGCCGCCCTTCGTGCGCGCGGCGGACGCGTTCGAGCGGGTCGGCGAAGTGATGTGGCCGGCGCAGGGCGGGCTGGTGCTGATGGAGGCGGTGAAGCGGCTCTACGCCACAACCGCGCGCTCGCAAGGGCGCGTGCTGCTGGCCAAGGCGCCGGAACGAACCGAGCAGAGCACCGACCGCCGCGACTCAGATTAGCGTGCGGCCAAATTCGAGGAGGCGGGAATGGTCAAGCAGCTCAGCGCGGAATTTGTTGGCACGTTTGCGCTGGTGCTGTTGGGTTGCGGCGCTGCGGTGCTGGCGGGGTTTGGCATTGTCGGCCAATTGGGCATTGCCTGGGCGTTTGGGCTGGCGATTGTCGCCATGGCTTACGCGATCGGTCCGGTCTCGGGCTGCCATGTAAACCCAGCGGTCAGCTTCGGCGTCTGGGTGGCGGGCCGCATGGAAGCGCGCGACATGGCTCTATATTGGGCCGCGCAATGCCTGGGCGCTATTGTCGGCGCCGGAGTGTTGCTGCTGATCGCCCACGGCTCGCCCGACTATGTCGTGGCCGAAGGCCTGGGCCAGAACGGCTACGGCGTTCGCTTGCCTTCGGGGCAGGGCTCGCCTGGAGATTTTGGTCTGCTGGCCTGCTTCGTATTTGAACTGGTCGCGACGTTTCTGTTTGTGATCACCATCTTGGGGGTCACGCAAACGGGCGCGCCGCACTATTTAGCAGGCCTGGTGATTGGCTTGGCGCTGGTTGTCATACACATTGTCGGCATCCAGGTGACCGGCGTTTCGGTCAACCCGGCGCGTTCGCTTGGCCCGGCTTTGTGGGTGTGGGGCGATGCGATGGCGCAGCTCTGGCTGTTTATCGTCGCGCCAATAGCGGGAGCGGGGCTGGCGGGATGGACGTTCCGGGCGAAACTGCTGAGCGTGGAGCCCAGCTGAGCCGGCCGCGCCTCACGGCGCTCGCGCTCGCGGCATTTGCGCTGCTGAGCTATTTGTACCTGCCCCTGCCAGCGCCAGCCGCGCCGCCGCCGCGCGCGGGCGATTGCGTTGAACTGCATCTGTGGTCGAACGGCTATCATAGCGATATTGGCGCGCCGGCGGACATGTTCCCGGCCGACCATCCGCTGCGTATGCTCTATCCGCAGGCGCGCGAATTCCTGATTGGCTGGGGCGAGGAGCGATTTTACTATTCCGACGGGAGCAATCTCTGGCTCGGGCTCGACGCCATCGTTCCGCCCAGCCCGACCGTGCTGCACGTGACTTATAACGCGCCGACGGCGGCGGCTTATCTCGGCCCCAATGACGATCTAGCGATCCCTATTTCGCGCGAGGGCGCAGCGCGTTTTGTGGCTTATATCGACGCCGCCCTGGTGCTGAATGCCGATGGCGCCGTCATCGTTACGGCGCCGGGCAAGGTGATTGGGCGCTCGGCGTTCCTGCGCACGCAGCGGCTCGTTTCACTTATTCAACGTCTGCAATCATTGGATGGCGCGGGCGCTGCGGGCGGCTGGGGTCAACGTCAACGCCCGGGCGGCTTGGCTGGCGGGGCCGCTGATTCGGGAGGCGCGTCGGGCTGCGCCCTCGGCATGCGCGCCGAGTCGGCCCATATAAGGCAAATGAGCGCGCAGCCGAAACCCATCCCCGCGGGGCCGCCGAGCCAGGCCGACATCGCCTATCTCGGCCTGCTCCAGGATATTCTCGACCATGGCGTCGATCGCGGCGACCGCACCGGCACCGGCACGCGCGGCGGTTTTCGGGCGGCAATTGCGCTTCGATCTCGCGGCGGGCTTTCCGCTACTGACGACGAAGAAACTGCACCTGAAAAGCATCATCCTCGAATTGCTCTGGTTCCTGCGCGGCGATTCCAATGTGCGCTGGCTGCAAGAGCAGGGCGTCACCATCTGGAACGAATGGGCCAATAGCGAAGGCGAACTTGGGCCGGTGTACGGCAAGCAATGGCGGACGCTGGGAAGCGAAAGACGGCCGCGTGATCGACCAGATCGCCGGATTGGTCGAAAGCATCCGCAGCAACCCCAATTCGCGCCGCCATATCGTGTCGGCCTGGAACCCGGCCGATGTCGACCAGATGGCGCTGCCGCCATGCCATTGCCTGTTCCAGTTCTTTGTCGCGGAAGGGAAGCTCAGCTGCCAACTCTATCAACGCAGCGCCGACGTGTTCCTCGGCGTGCCGTTCAACATCGCGTCCTATGCTTTGCTGACGCAAATGATGGCGCAAGTGACCGGGCTGGAGCCGGGCGAATTCGTGCACACGTTCGGCGACGCGCATCTGTACACGAACCATTTCGAGCAGGCGCGGCTGCAGCTTGCGCGCGCGCCGTATCCGGCGCCGACGATGCGGCTGAACCCGGAGCGGAGGGATATTTTTGCGTTCGAGTATGGGGATTTTGCGCTGGAGAATTACGTGGCGCATGCGGGCATCAAAGCGCCGATTGCGGTGTGATGGACGACGTGAAACGCCTCCGCAGCGCAGTTGCGAGCCTCCGTTCTCTCCGTGCCCAATTTGGAGGAAACGGTGTTGTAAATCCTGCGCTCGTTTTGGTTTATGAGACCGCCCGGAACACGATTGAGGAAGTTACAGGGGACGACCTTTCACACCTAGGCGCGGTCAGGTTGGGTTCCCAGGGGACGGGGTCGGTGTTTGTTAGCGGGCTTTACCCAGCGATCGATCAAATTCTGATTGCTGCGACCGACGCCCTAAAGTTGGCGCAAGCAGGCGAGGATCC